>NZ_MRTH01000026.1 GCF_001956045.1 Paenibacillus sp. FSL H7-0331
CCTTTGATAAAAGGCATAAACGCTCATCTCCTTTTATATAGAGATTCGACAAAGACCATTCATTTCCATGCCAACAACAAAGATTTATGAGTAATTGTTAGACAGTCTGACGTATCCTGCTTTCTTTAGGCCGACAAGAGTCTTTCATACCTGTCCCTCAGTTTTATTGGATATCATTTCTATTTATTTCACTTCTTTATGTTTATATATTTTACCTTGATTTAAATCCGTAGCACTCGGTCCTATTTGAACCCATGTCCCTACACCTCTATCTGTATATATGTACACATTATTGGGTTCATCTTTAAATACGACATTTATCGCGTATTTAGGCATTTTTCCATAGTGCCCTTCAATGCTTACGATATCGGAATCCTTATACTGTTTTTCATTAATGAGATAATTCTTCAGGTCCTTTTCTAGTCTATTAACTTGAAATTCAATATAACCGTAAATGCTTAGGGACAATACTAGAATAATAGATAATATACAAATTATTACATTTTTCACATTTTTCACCCTTTTTTAGTTGATTTTTACTAATATTTGGATTATATTACTATTATATCAAAATAAAGGAGAGATGATAGTAGAGATGATAACTAGATTTTCACGACTGTTAGTAATTGCTTTAGCATTAATTATTTTCATTGTCCCCATGTCAGCACAGGCAGCACCAACAAATGAAGCGCCCATTTACCCTAATTTCGTCCCTAATAACAACCCTGAGTTCAGTATCAGTGGCACAAGCAGTATCAGCGCCTCGCCTGTAATGCATGTGGGGGACGTTCTTTACTCAAGTAAAACTTTTGGAGGTTCAACACAAATTGTAGGACATGTTGGGATAGTAGGTCCCGATTATCTTATTTATCACGTAACGCCGGGTGCCAATGGAGGAATTGGTGATACTTTAGAGACCTATATGAACAGGCATGGAGCAGGTGAAACAATTCAAGTTTATAAATACAAAAATGCTTCCGGAGAAAACGCTGCAGCCTGGGCGAAATATAATTATTCTTATGCAAAATCATATGGTATTGAATTTGCAAAATTAAGTGTAATGGATCCGAACTATTGCTCCAAATTTCTCTGGCAAGCATTTTTTTATGGTGAAGGATACGATATGACAGGGAAAAGTCTGAATCCTAGCACTACCACAATTATATATCCTTCCAGTTTCACAGGCAGTGTATATTTTTATTATCAAGGCTCGTTTACGGTATAATCAAATAATTTACTTAAACCCACTCAATTATGAGTGGGTTATTATATTTCATAATAGATCTATGTCCCTCACTCCTTCATTTTAATCAGCAATCCTTGCACGTACTCACCCATCATAATACTGATCCTCGATCTCACTACATCGCGCATAACAGAAAACGGATACTCATAGCCGCGGCAAATATATTTATAGTGCAAGTCATCATCCATGCGGTTATCTTCGAAGACCTTGATTTGTCTGGACCTGAGCTCATTTTTATTTTTGACCATTTCGGCATGAATTCGATTCATTAGGATCTGTGCTGCAGCAATGTAATACCTGCGCAACATGTTGGTGGATAGTTCGAATTCCTTGCCGTTCTTCTCTATCATGGTAAGCATCATGGGCAGCAGCAGCGAGTTGAGTATCATTTCCTGTTCTTCTTCGGTGGGTTTTTGTACAGTCGTCACGCTATCACTCTCCCTGCTGCCGGTTGTACCGCGAGTATGTTGTAGATCCTGAATACCCGCAGCGCTTTCCTTTGCAGGCAATAGGCATTCACATTACCTGATTTGACGGACCTGACTTCGATAAGCCGCTGAGTGATTAGTCCTTCCGCACCTAAGTAAATGATCTCAATAGTTTTGCCGATGTGCTTTATGATTTCCTTTTCCAAAGCAAACACCTCCAAATTATACGAACATATATTCTTATTATATCCATGATAAGCGAACGTATATCCCCATTTCAAGAGGTATTTTTTAGGTCGTTTCTTCAATGTAATTGAATACAGATGAAAATACCCACCAGCAATAGCTAGTGGGTTACAATTTTACTGTGCTGCCATCATTTCCATTTCAGAAATACCGAAATAATTTCCATTTCCATGATTGTCTATTAAATATATTCTCCAATATTTGAAACTATTTGTAGGAGTCCAGGCAAACTCTTGAATCGATGAGTTTGGTAATGCTATTCCTGTATACTGATCTATCCATGATGTGTTATCTGATGACGCTTGTACTTTAAAGTTTTTCATTCCTACACGGTAGTTATCAAATATAGCTGCTTGATAACGCAATTTCGCAATAGCCTTTTCGCTGCCAAAATCAACCTTAATCCATTCATTAGTAAGATGGCCTGAGCTTGTAAAGTATGCATTGACATCATTACCAGCATTCCACACATTATTAAATGCTTTTTCAGGACCTTGTGTGCTCCAATTGGTACTGCTGGAGAATGCAGAGGAAGGCAATCCATCAGTCAAGTCAACAGAATAAGTCTGAGCTAATGTTTTAGCATTAGGGCTATTCGATATGACTGAAATATTAGGAATTTCATCACTTGTTTTAATTGCAAAATAATAAGTTGTATTTGGGTTTAATCCTGTGATCTCCATAGATTGATTGTTACCAGCAATAGCAGGAGCAGGCTCACCACTTACTTGTGTTGCGATTGCCCAATTGGCTTCAGTTATGGGCGAGGTACTGTAACGAATATCGTAGTAAGTAGCCGTTCCTACCGTTCCATCGTTACCTGGAGCAGTCCAGTTTAAAGTGATAGAAGTTAAAGTCGGGCTTCCAGCAGTCAGGTTCATCACGGCAGCGGGCGCAGTTGTGTCAGCAGGCGGACGAGATGTACCCAGGTCATCTTTAACAATGACTCTCTCCGTACCATGCTTACTATCTACCCAACCTCTCGCTAGAATAGTAGAAGTTCCAGATTCGGATACTAATTTTCCTGAATACACTCGTTCCGAACAACTCTGCTGGCTTCCATAATTAATATGATACAATCCCGCTGCATTCTTAGTAAGGGTAGAGATGGTACCCGGTGTCACTGTAGATTCGATCCCATCATACGAAGTTCCGGTTGATGTAAATTCTGTTCCATCCTTTTTATATAAGTGCAAAGTAACATTAGCCGAGGTATCCTTTGTATTAACAAATTCAAAAGAAAACTCAATGGGGTTATTTGGACCGCAGTATGTATTCATGGGAACTTGAAAAGTTAATTCAGTTTGTATTGCCGCTTCAGCACCTACAACTGTGAATGGTAACGATGTACCAACTAAGCTTAACAAAACTAGTGATTTTGTTATTATTGATTTCACTATAATTGCTCCTTTAATGTGCATATATTTGGGATGTAATACTTATGGTGCCGGGGTATACTCATTAACTTCATATAATTCGATCTTATTAAATGCGATATTATCCTTGCGTGTTAGGAAGCTCGCTTTGTTGAACGATTTATTGATCGTATAGACTTCTGCCCCAGTCCCAGCTGCTCGTGCAGCATACCAGGTTGTGAAGCTGTTTACTTCGGTCATGGATAGATCGTATTCTTTTTCAAGACCGCTGACGAGGGTAATAACCAGTAAGGCCCTGTTGCCTGTAGGTGGCGTTACTGTTCCTTGTGGTGTAGCTGAAGCTTCATTTGAATTACCGCTCTCTCCACCTGCATTTAAGGCTGTAACCACGTAATAATAGGTTGTGCCGTTAGTAACGGTAGTATCTGTGTAAGGAGAAGCGTAAACGTTGCTGGCAACCGTTGTGTAAGGGCCACCGGCAGTTGTGGAACGTTTGATGTTATATCCAGTGGCTCCACTAACAGTGGGCCATGAAAGAACGATTTTAGCATTTTCTGAAGCAGCTACTAAACTTGGATTTTGAGGCAGTGGGTTAGATCCAACCACACCAGGGAACACATCAAATTCATTGAAAATGTTCGTCGTTGAATTTACGCAAACAACCTTTCTTACTCCAGTTTTGACCGTAGATATATTATGTTGTACACCATCTCCTGTAGCAGTAAAAGTTGTCCCAATTTGTGTACCATTAGCATCAAAAAATCTTAAGGAACACCTGCTATTGTCGTCCTTATATTTGTAAGAAGAGATTGTTTGATCACTTTGAAATTCGTACCATGTGTATCTGCCGAATCCTCCAGTAACTGAAGTTGATTCATTGTTATCTGTAAGAAGCATTGTTGTGCTATCTATTGTTGTAGGAACAGATGTTGTGTTTGATAAATTGGTTATATTCATTGGCTTTCCATCCAGCAAACCACCAGGATAGGCAAAAACAGATGAAAATGGGACAATCAAAAATAATACTGCGGCGAGCAAAAAAACAGATAAAAAGCTTTTCAAGAAAATCTCTCCCTTATCTACCAAATTTTTATTAATTCAACATTTGATAGATTACAAGATATTCCATGGATTGTCTAAACTTATAATCCCAATTATTGTAATTATAGGCTTGTAAACGGTAATGAATTTGTAAAGTCATGGAAACGAAAAAAGCCTCAGTCCCGAAGGAAGAGAGCTTTTCCTTTATTTCTCATTCAATTCTAATTAAAACATTAGTTAAAATCTTCGGAATCATAGGAAGAAATCTTATCAAATATCACGACTTCATGCCTAGCTAAGAATGGACCTTTTTTCAACGGATTTTCAAATGTGTAACGAGCTGGACCCGTACCAGCGGATTTTGCATCATGCCAAGCAACGAAAGCATTATAGTCAGCTGCAGAGAGGATAAACTCCTCTACCTTGCCGTCTGTTAAGGTAATACTTAAAGCAGTTCCAGCAGTCACTTCTGCTACTTCAGTAGGTGTTCCGCTGCCGCTAATACTATACTCATCGTAATTGAATTTTAAAATCTTGTCGAAGATCAGGCTGTTTTTTCGAGCTAAGAAAGAGCCTTTCAGGTGTTGATTCGTAAATGAATATTTTGCTGGTCCTGTACCTGCTGCTTTGGCGTCAAACCAAGCAAGGAACGTGGTTAACTCCGTTTGGCTGAGGTTGTATTCAAATGTATCGCCATTCGTCATTGTTGTAGTAAGTATTATTCTGCTTGTTCCCATGGGAGTAGCTGAAGCTTCGTTTGAGTTTCCACTCTCACCACTCGCGTCGAGAGCTGTTACTACGTAGTAGTAAGTTATGCCGTTGGTGACTGCAGTGTCGGTGTAGGGCGAACCATAAACGTTATTGGCAACTGTGGTATAAGGCCCGCTTGGTGTCGTCGAACGCTTGATATTGTAGCCGGTAGCTCCGGTTACTGTAGGCCATGTAAGGTTGACTTGGGCATTACCAGCTACTGCTATTAGATTTATAGGAGCATCGGGTGCTGGAACTACAGGTGCTGTGGGTTTTGCAGAAGCTTCGTTTGAGCTGGCGCCTTCTCCTGCGTTATTAACGGCTGAAATTACATAATAATAGGTAGTACCGTTGGTAACAGTTGTGTCGGTATATGGCGATCCCGCAACATTACTTGCAACTGTGGTATAGGGACCGCCTGCTGTTGTAGAACGTTTTACGTTGTAGCCGGTAGCTCCAGTTACATTTGTCCAAGATAAGTCGATTTGTGCATTGCTTGGTGCTGCACTTAACCCTAAAGGCACGGAAGGTATTTGAACAACATTCGAAACATACCACTCTCTTAATGTTCCTGAAGTATTTACATGAGTGGCTACAATTTTTACGTTTGGTACATTTATTGAATGATATGAAGGATCATTTGCAGCAATTGTATATGTAAATAACCTTGTATTACTAGTTCCATCATAAAAAGCTAAAGTTACAGCTTGTGAAGCATAGTATCTTATACTGGTTATTGTGGTCGGTGTGTTACTCACTTTAACGTAATACCAATACGTAGAGCTGATATTATTTGTTGTGGAATCGTTGCCGTCAACATCAGTTTTCCCAGCTGAAATTAAATTACTATATGTCACCGAATAGGGGGTATCTGGTGTTTCAATAATTCCATAGTAGGAATCAATCAGTATATTCCCTGGAATGGGTGCAGCAAAAACAGATGAAACAGGAACCAATAAACATGTAATTATTGCAAAAATTAGAACTGAAAAATACTTCAAACAAATCTCTCCCTTATATTCCAATTTATTATGTATAAGACAAATAGTAGATTACAATATATTCCATGGATTGTCTAAACTTATAATCCCATTTAATGTAATTAAAGGATTGAAAGCGGTGATGATTCTGTAATGTCATGAAAAACAAAAAAAGCCCTCAATTCGAAGGAGCGAGGGCTTTGCTGTATTTTATGGAGCAGGTGTATACTCATTAACTTCGTATAGCTCAATCTTATTAAATGCGATATTATCCTTACGCGTTAGAAAGCTGGCTTTGTTGAACGATTTATTGATCGTGTAGACCTCAGGTCCAGTCCCAGCAGCGCGAGCAGCGTACCAGGTTGTGAAGCTGTTTACTTCGGTTATTGATAGATCGTATTCTTTTTCAAGGCCACTAACAAGGGTGATAACAAGTAGTGCCCTGTTGCCTGTAGGTGGTGTTACTGTTCCTTGAGGCGTAGCTGATGCCTCGTTTGAATTCCCACTCTCTCCGCTTGAGTTCAAGGCTGTGACTACGTAGTAGTATTTAGTTCCGTTTGTAACTGTGGTGTCCGTGTACGGCGAACCGTAGACGTTGCTGGCTATTGTGGTGTAAGGACCACCTGCCGTTGTGGAGCGCTTGATGTTGTAGCCTGTTGCTCCGTCAACTGTTGTCCAATTTAGTGTTACTTGAGCGTTACCAGCGGTTGCTGCGAGGTTTATTGGAGCCACAGGTACTGTTAATGAAGGTGTATATTCATATACAGTGGGGCTATACGTATTCCCAGTCCCGTTATATCCACTTATTACATACAATTTACCATTAACACTAACAGTTGCTTGAAAGCCTTTAACCTCAGGCATATTTGCTTTATTAGTCCAAGTATCTAATAGAGGATCGTATTCATATAGTGTGGAAGTTCCTGAAGCTCCTCCAGCCACATAAATTTTCCCATTCATTGCAGTCGCAGAAGCAGTAAGATATGTTAAAGAATTGATTGGAAGGCTAGCTTTCGTTGAGTAAGTATCTGTGACAGGGTCATAAGCTATAACTTCGTTTGTTGAACTAGCTGATGGCCCCTTTGCACCACCGATAAGGTATATTTTCCCATTAACTACCGCCGTGCCAAAATGATATCTTGCTGTCGACAAATCCGTTTTTGTCGTCCAAGTGTCAGTTGAAGTATCGTAAACTTCAACCTTTATTCCTCCTGTAGTACTATATTGAGTTGTACCGCCGATAGCATAAATTTTCCCGCCAACCTCTGCCAATCCAAGTGAATGCCTTCCTGTCGGCATATTTGTCTTTACCGTCCAGTTATCTGTGGAGGGGTCGTAGACTTGGACACGATTACTAAATCCTAATTCGTTAACTCCTGATTGTCCGCCTATTACATAAATCTTCCCATTAACTGTCAGCGCATTGGTATATGAAGCTGAGTAAGGCATATTTTTTTTCGAAGCCCATGTGTTCAGAACAGGGTCAAACATGTAAGTTAAAGTTGAATATGTAATAGCTGGTGCTGTACCAAATTGCCCACCCATTACGTATACTTTCCCATCAAATCCAGAACCTAATAAATGTCCACTTGCTGTTGGTATATCTGCTTTCTGAACCCATACATCTCCAGCCGCAAATGCTGGCACCACCATCGAAAGTGCCATAAACACCATCAAAACCAACATAGTCAATAACTTAATTCTTCTCAAACAAATCTCTCCCTTAATTTCCATATTTTTATGTATCCAACATTTGATAGATTACAATATATTCCATGGTATGTCTAAACTTTTATTCCCTTTTATTGTAATTTTAGGTTTGTGAACGGTAATGGCTTTGTAAAGTCATGGAAATGGAAAAAGCCCTCAATCCCGAAGGATTGAGGGCTTTGCTATGTCTTGTGCAGAATAGTATTACAAAGTGCTCACATTTACCACATTGCTCTTAATCGATGTATTACCTGATGCATCTATTGCTTTAATAGTGAATGTATAGTTCGTGTTAGGCTCTAAATTATCTACAACAAAAGTAGTTGATTCCGTGCTGCCTATCACAACGTCTCCTTTATAAATTTCATAAGTTACAACACCTTCTGCAGAGGGATTTGCGTTCCATGAAAGTCTTGTGCTAGATGCCGTAATTTCAGAAGTAACCAAGTTAAAAGGAGCACTCGGTGAGAGCAGGTCCAGATTCGGTATTTTTACTGGAACGTTTTTAATGGGAGTAGGTTGTCCACAAGTAGTAGCAGCCGTCCCCCCCCAACAATAGACAGATCCATCGGATTTTAAAGCAACATTTTTATTATTGCTTGCAGCGACTATAATAATATCTGACAGATAGCCCTCTCCCAAGGCTCCTTTAACTTGTAAAGGATACATCGCCATCGAAACCGTTGATCCAGCACCTAGTTGACCATTAGCGTTATATCCCCATGACCATACAGTACCATCAGATTTCACAATAAGTGAATGGCTAGAACTAGCTGCAATGCCAACTACATCTGAGAGATTTCCAACTCCATTTACACCTTTTACTTGAACTGGCGTCGAGCTTCTAATAATAGTTCCATCTCCAAGGGTATAGAAACTATTATTTCCCCAGGCATAGACAGTACCATCACTTTTCAACGCCATTGAATGATCACCACCGGCGGAAATTGCGACTACATCTGTAAGATAGCCAATGCCACCTACATTTTTTACCTGTGCCGGTCGGCTTTTCCCTTGGTTGTTACTGCCAATTGGAGAACCATCTCCGAGTTGGCCCTCCCAATAATCCCCCCAAGACCATACCGTTCCGTCTTGTTTTAAAGCTAGCACATGTTTGGAACCAACAGCTATCGCTACTACATCAGTTAAAAAGCCTATACCGCCTGCTCCTTGGACTTGAATGGGATTATAACGATTCGGAGATACAGCACCCAACTGACCGGTCAAATTCTGTCCCCATGTCCAGACAGTCCCATCTGACTTTAAAGCGGCGTTAAAGTATACTGACGAATCAATTGCGGCAACTCCGTCTAGGTAACCTACCCCTCCAGGACCTACAACCTGAACGGGTGTATTTCTTGTAATAGTCGTTCCGTCTCCCAGTTCACCGAAAAGATTTTGTCCCCATGCCCATACAGTTCCATCAGATTTCACTACGGCATTTTGCAAAAATCCTCCAGAAACTGATTTTATATCCGTTAGATATCCAATACCTCCAGTTCCTTTAACTTGAGTAATCGCACTGTTTCCCCCTGTCCAGACTGTTCCATTTGGTTTCAAAACAATGAATGAATCTCCCCCAGCGTCAATCAAATTAACCTTGATTTTAGAAGTTGGCGTGGCAGATGCTTCATTTGAGTAACCACTTTCTCCTCTCTCGTTAAGTCCTGTCACTATGTAATAATAGGTAATACCGTTTGTAACAGTCGTATCGATATAAGGCGAGCCGTAAACGTTGCTTGCAACTGTTGTGTACGGTCCTCCGGATATTGTAGAACGTTTGATGTTATAGCCTGTTGCTCCGGATGTTGGTGCCCAGGAAAGATCAATTTTTGCATCGCCTCCAACTGCTGTCAAAGCCGGAGTGCTCGGTTGCAATTTTTCCATCATACCAAGTTCATGGACAGTAACTTTAACATTAGTATTCAGTGAACCGTTATTTGCTGATATGTTTATTCTGTATATTTTGTAAGGGGTATTATTGTCAAAAACAAAGCTCTTCTCTTCGTCTTCAGTCCAGCTTGTAATATTAGATTGGGTATCTAAAACAACCCAGTTAGTCCCATTATTAGAACCTTCAAATGTCCAATCCTTAGGATTCATTCCATTATTATAGCCATTAGCTACTGTTTTCCCGTAAGATATTACATATTTAGAGATTGTTTTCTGCGCGGGAAACTCGTAAGCAAGCCAACCTGTCGCTGTAGGTGCACCCCATGCTTCATAACCTTTTTCTGAATTAACATAATAATTTTTGTTTCCATCAAATCCTTTCCACGTGGGGGTACTTGAATAAGCGCTACTTGAAGTCACTTTTCCAGATGGTGTTGTAGCAGAAGTCATTACAGGAATAAGATTTTCTGAATACTTATCTTCTGCAGATGCGGAAGAAATTATGGAAACCATACTCACCATCATCAAAGCAAAAAATAAAACCAACATTTTCTTCAAACAAACCTCTCCCTTATCTTCCAATTTATTATGTATAAGACAAATAGTAGATTATAATATATTCCATGGATTGTCCAAACTTATATTTCCTTTTATTGTAATTAAAGTTTATAAGAGGTGATGGTTTTGTAAAGTCTTAGAAACGAAAGAAGCTCTCAATCCCGAGGGAAGAGAGCCTTTCCTTTATTTCTTATTCTATTCTAATTTAGGTATTAGTTAAAATCTTCGGAATCATAGGAAGAAATCTTATCAAAAATCACGACTTCATGCCGGGCTAAGAAAGGACCTTTTTTCAACGGATTCTCAAATGTGTAACGTGCTGGACCCGTACCACCGGATTTTGCATCATGCCAAGCAACGAAAGCATTATAATCAGCTGCAGACAGGATAAACTCCTCTACCTTGCCGTCTGTTAGAGTAATGCTCAAAGCAGTACCTGCAGTAATTTCAGCTACTTCAGTAGGTGTTCCACTGCCGCTAATGCTGTACTCATCGTAATTAAATTTTAAGATTTTATCGAAGATCAGACTGTTTTTACGAGCTAAGAAAGAACCTTTCAGGTGCTGATTTGTAAATGTATATTTCGCCGGACCTGTGCCTGTTGCTTTAGTATCATACCAATTGAGGAAAGCAGTTAACTCCGTTTGGCTAATGTTATATTCAAAAGTATCTCCATTAGTCATGGTAGTTGTAAGAATAACTCTACTTGATGGGCCAATAGGAGTTGCTGAGGCTTCGTTTGAATTACCACTCTCTCCACCATCATTGACGGCTGTAACTACATAATAGTAGGTTGTACCGGTAGTGACTGTTGCATCCGTATAAGGTGAGCCGTAAACGTTGCTGGCAACTGTTGTGTATGGTCCTCCAGCTGTTGTGGAACGCTTGATATTGTATCCAGTTGCTCCGGTTACGGCAGACCAAGATAGATATACCTGTGTATCTCCTCCTGCAGCGATCAAATTTGTTATTGTGGGTATTGAAGGTACGGCCTCCATCATCTCTAATTCGTGAATATCTAAATTGACGTTCTTTCCTGTTGAACCATTGTGTTCAATGATATTAATTCTGTATTTTTTATAAGCGGTACTGTTATCAAATGTAAATATCTTTGAATCTCCTGTGACCCATTGGGTTATATTGCTACGTGAATCTAATATTGTCCAATTAGAATTATCATTCGTTCCTTCAAACGTCCATTTTTTTGGTGCATCACCAGCATATGTAAGGTTAGAATAAGTACCGAAATCCAGTACATATTTCACAATAGTTTTTGGTGTAGGAAACTCGTAAGCCAGCCAGCCTGACGATGAGTATGTACCCCATGCCCTATAGCTCGTGCCGTCCCAATATGCTTTTTTACCATCAAAAGCTTTCCATGCAGGTAATCCTGAATACTCATCACTAGCAGTCGCTATACCACCTGAGGAATTATTGGTTGTCATAACTGGGATAATATTCGCAGTATATTGATCTGAAGGGGTTTGAGGAAATGCATAAGCTTTATTGGAATCTCCACTTTCACTTGCTGAATTTATTGCAGTAACAACATAATAATACTCCACGCCATTGAGTATAGAAGAATCTAAATAAAAATTCGAATTCACACCAGCAGAAATTTTAGCATACATTCCATTGATTGTATTTGACCTATAGATATTATATCCCGTTGTGCCTGTTATCAAATTCCATGATAAAACTGCCTGATTATTACCCGAAGTTGCTACCAAGTTTGTCGGGACAGTTGGCGCGATATTTGTTAAGTTAAACAAATGGTTAGATAATCCCGATGCAAATGTATAAGTTGCAAATTGATCCCACTTTACATCACTTCTCAATGGATCGCTATTAGAAGTTAGACTGTACAACACAACATCTTTAGCAGCATATGATCCTTGGCTATCATTATATATTTTGACCGAGTCAAAAACTTGTTTACTTTTGATGATAACATATTTAGGATAGGTGCCCGCAAAATCGGCCCCTCTTCCCGAAGGATATCCCAATGTGGTTCCATCAATCAACTTATCAGGCTGCCAGATTAAAGCTGTATCCATAACTGAATTACTTACAATAGACAAATTTGCTTTATCAATTTTAGCTCCTGCATAATAAAATTCCACTTCAGATATCTGAGTATCATTTACATCATAGCCAGACAACATTTCTAATTTAAAATAAAAATTATTTCCTTGAGCAAATATGCTTGATGCCCCAAGTATTGTTAACAATACAAATGCAAATAAACTTAAAATATACCTCTTCAAACAGATCCCTCCCTTAAATACCATTTTTTTATGTATCTAGCAATTGATAGATTACAGATTACAATATATTCCATGGATTGTCTAAACATTAAAAACCATATATTGTAATTATAGGTTTGAAAACGGTAATGATTTTGTAGAGTTAGGATAGCGAAAAAGCCCTCGATCCCGAAGGAAGAGGGCTTAGCTTGAGGTTATGGAGTAGGTTTATATTTTGTTAGTCTCAAAAGTTAACTACAAATTAGGTGCATAATTGGTGTTGAGCAGCATTTGCTTAACAATAAAGATAAGGTCATCATTGTTTACATACTCGTCGCCAGCTTGATCAGCCGTATATATGGCTGGATTGGCGTTTGAGGCGAGCTGACCATAATAGTATCCGTCAATTGCTAAATCCAAAAGCGTATACTCTCCGCTTCTATTCACGTCCTGGTTCTCGACGGTGACTGTATCCTCTCCGCATAAAGGGTCTCCTAAGTCAAATTCGTGATCAATGTCTGCAATTCGACATTTGAGTGCGTCTACTTTGCCAACCCCTACTGCCTTAGCCCGAAGCTTAAGCTTTACAAATGTCTTCTCGCCTGTAATTCCATAGTTCACACCTTGACTCGCAATGATAAATCGAAGGGTGCCGTTTTGATCTGTCGGTTGATTGTAGACTTGATAGCCGGTGACCGACTCGAATCCCAGATAATCAAACTTTGTATTATCGTACTTCACCGTAAAGTCTTCTGCATAAATATTTGCCACATTCTTCAGTTCAACATTGGCTGTAAATTCTTGGCCAACTTTCACCTTTTCTTCCGTAATCACAATATTCAATGTTGGTTCAAGGGCTTGTGGTGTTAATGAAACTTCGTTGGAATTGACACTCGATCCACCTGCATTGGAAGCGGACACTACATAATAGTAGGTTGTACCGTTGACTACTGAAGTGTCAGTATAGGTCGAGTATACATTCGAATATACGCTGCTCGTTATTGTTGTGTACGGGCCAGTTGGAGTTGTCGAGCGTTTAACATCATAGCTTGTAGCCCCTGAGGAAGCTGTCCAAGTCAACGTATTTTGAGCATTGCCAGATTGAGCTGTGAGTATGGGTGTTGTTGGTGCTGCTGGCAATGGCGCTTGCGGTGTAACTGCTACTTGATTAGAATTTGCGCTCTCTCCAGCAGCATTTATTGCCGACACGACATAATAGTAAGTAGTTCCATTGACTACAGAAATGTCCGAATATGTAGCTGTTGCAGTGCTGCTTGAAATCGTGGTGTAGGGTCCACCATTGGTCGTTGATCTTTTAATGTTATATCCCGTTGCCATTGCCGAGATGCTCCATGACAAGCTGACTTGTGAGTTACCAGCTTGTCCAGTTAGGTTGATTGGTGTCGCTGGTAGTGGTGCTTGTGGCGTAGCAGAGACTTGAGTAGAGTTGGTGCTTTCGCCGGCCGCATTGACTGCAGAAACTACGTAATAGTAGGTTATGCCGTTCGTAACGGTTGTATCGGTATAGGATAATCCTGCAACGCTGCTGGCAATTGTGGAGTAAGGACCACCTGCTGTAATGGAGCGTTTAATGTTGTAGCCAGTTGCCCCCATAACGGAATTCCAATTAAGATTGACTTGCGAATTTCCTGTGGTTGTTGTTACACCTATTGGAATCTCCGGATAATCTGTTGTTCCATATAATTGAATTTCAAATAGTGTAAACGCTCCACTATTCTGTTCAACCGTTATTCTTTTCACCCCTTTTACAGCTTTCGGTAGCGTGATTAATGAACCATCTTGTGTCCCAACCGTACTACCATAAATCTGGGCTAATGAGCTATCGTACAACTTAATGTATCCTCCTGCGCCACCAGAAGTCTTAATCCTAATTTTATCAACTTGAACCGTTCCAGGGAAGTCTACTTTCCAATAAGCCAGTGAAGATCCGAAAGACTGAAAAGTCGACTCATTATTATCATTCGGAGCACCTGAAATAGAACTTTCATAATAACCAATTTTTCCGGATAGAAGCCCCCCAGAATAATCTGATGCCGCAAAAACAGAAGAAATTGGAACCATTAAAATAAAAATTACTGTAAACAACAAAAAGGACAAACACTTCTTCAAACAAATCTCTCCCTTATCTTCCAATTTATTATGTATAAGACAAATAATAGATTACAAGGTATTTCATAGATTGTCTAAATTTATATTTCCTTTTATTGTAATTTAAGGGTTGAAAACGGTAACTATTTTGTAAAGTATTGGAAACTAAAAAAAAGCCTTCGATCCCGAAGGAAGAAGGCTATCCGTTATATTGATCTTTCAATTCTAATTAAGACATTAGTTAAAATCTTCGGAATCATAGGAAGAAATCTTATCAAATATCACGACTTCGTGCCTGGCTATGAAAGGCCCTTTTTTCAGTGGGTTTTCAAATGTGTAACGTGCTGGACCCGTACCAGCGGATTTTGCATCATGCCAAGCAACGAAAGCATTATAGTCAGCCGCAGATAGGATAAACTCCTCTACCTTACCGTCTGTTAAGGTAATACTTAAAGCAGTTCCAGCAGTCACTTCTGCTACTTCAGTAGGTGTTCCGATGCCGCTAACACTATACTCATCGTATTTGAATTTTATAATCTTGTCGAAGATTAGGCTGTTTTTGCGAGCTAAGAAAGAACCCTTCAAGTGCTGATTCGTAAATGTATACTTGACCGGACCTGCGACTGCTGCTTTGGTATCATACCAGTTAAGGAAAGTGGTTAATTCCGTTTTACTAAGGTTGTATTCAAACGTATCACCATTAGTCATGGTCGTTGTTAGAATGACTCTTTTTGATCCCATAGGAGTGGCTGATGCTTCGTTAGAGATAACACTTTCTCCAAATGCATTTAAGGCTGTAACCACATAGTAGTAAGTGGTACCATTTGTAACCGAGGTGTCAGAATATGGCGACACGTAGACATTACTAGCAACGGTGCTATAAGGGCCACCTGCTGTCGTGGAACGCTTTAGGCTATAACCAGTTGCTCCTGTTACAGTTCCCCAAGACAGTTCTATACCTCCATCTAATGCTTGCGCAGCTAAATTCAATGGAACTGAAGGCAATGCTGTAATTCCTGTGAAAGGAAGTATTTGTCCAGTACTACTAATATCTATGGTGTCAACGTAAAGAGTGCTGCTAGTAGTAGTAATTTCTACGCTGTGCCTACCATCATACATGGAACTGTCGACATAACTTACTCCATAGGTTGCCGTATTGTTTCCACTGAAACTCCCTTTATCTATATTGTCTATTTTTAAGTTGTAACTGTTTCCTGAGGCTAACCAAGTTCGAATATTTAATTTAGTTCCTGTAAAATCGAATTTCATTTTCGTTCCACTTGCTCCATAAGTTGAATCCGAGTTAATTCTACCTGCATACGTACCTGTGGAAGTAAGAGTTCAAGGCTGTAAAAGGGGGATTAAAAGGCAATGTCGGAAGAATTGAACAAAGAAATACTTGTTGAACTTAAGAAAATAAACCAAAAATTAGATACAATTAACGAGCAAAGAGGAATATCAACTCCTCTTAAATTTATTGCAGTAATAATTGGGTTTATAATTATTGGACCCTTAATTTTATGGTTAATTGGGGTTATTAGCAGTTTTTTCAAATAAGCAAAGTTCTTTTCCAAGCGATTGATTCATGCCCCATGCAAAGGAAAAACCCTCAATCTAAGGAAAGAGGGTTTTAGTCATGTTCATATTAATTACACTTAGTTATAATTCCATTAGGTGAAACGACAAAAGAATTTAACCATAAATACGGTCAAAAAAAACCACCAACAGCAGCTGTCAGCGGTTCAACGATTTCTAAGAAAGCCCGAATAAGGAATACGAATAAAAAATAAATAAAGTGCTGTATGATATATACGAAATCGTGGCCAAGCTTTCTATCTAAAGAGCTAGCTTAATCCTTTTTCTTGTTCGGATTCAATTCTTCCATCAGGTTGGACATATTGTAATTGGACTCGAATGCAACACTCGTGCACAGCTTGTTTTGGCGCATGGCAAATTCGAACGAAATTTCACCGTGCGTCCAGCGTTTGAGCTTTAACGATTCCATTGCGGTATGCCGAAATGTTTGAAGCTCCTCCTCCGACAATCCCAGCTCCATCTTCTGCATTTGGTTCCCCTTGCTCTCTAAAGGGAACGCCCTAACTCCAAATTTCCCAATAACATTGTTGCGAATTTGGACAAAGACCGTTCCTGAAGTGAGAAGAGCCAACTCCTCCTTAATTTCCCGAAACACGATATCAATCTGCCTTGCCAAAGTCACATTTTCTAAAATCATTAACATCCTCCTACCTAATCGGTGTTGTCAGCGTGGTGCTGCAGTCCTATTATATGAAGGATTCACGAATTAATCAACAATATTTTACATTTATACATTTATTACCCACATGTCGTCAGCATACAACAAAAACCGACAAATATCCCCCTCTTGACTCCTACCCAATCTCCCTTACCCGTCATAAACATCGGCATTTAGCTCGATAATATTGCAATCCGGATCCAATATATAGATCTGCGGGAACCCTGCTTTGGCATGAGGGCGAGCATCACAGGGAATCCCCTTCTCCTCCAACCACTTTCTTGTGCCCTCATAGCTGCTGACACGCAAGGCCAAATGCCCATCTCTTGAGTCTATTTTCCCATCCCGCAGCGTTTGTCCTTGATGAACAATCAGGTGCAGCTGCTGCCCGCCATCTGCAACCGCAAACCATGCCCCCTCAAAATCAAACGGCGGCCGTTCCAGCTCCTTCAGACCGAGAACCTCTGTATAAAAAGCTTTCGAGCGCTCCAAATCACGGATAACAAGGCTAACATGATGTATTCCTTCATAGGCAATCATTTCATCGTCTCCTCTTCACTTAGCATTTACTTGCTTTACGTTACTATATCGATTATTATCACAATTTGGCAACCTTCAAATACGACAAAAGAACTATTTTCGACAGTTACCTCTGTTTTTTACGCTGGAATTGATTTGAAGTATAGACCCTGTTACTTTTGGATGATATAATTTGCTCGTAAGTAAGATATTAACATCTGAAGGAGATATGCTAATGAATTGGTTACAGGGCTTATCGTTTAAAAAGAAACTTCAGTTCGGCTGCTACCTGCTGGTGGCTGTTTACTCCATTGCACTTCTGATCATTAGCTTGGAATCACAAAAAAGCTTAATTATGGGTGTTATCTTCTTAATTGTAATGATCGGGCTAAGCTTTCCTTTTATCAACTGGTTTGAGAGAACGCTTACAGAACCGATTAACAACATCTCACGCGTCGCACTCAGCATCTCCAAAGGCGATTTCTCCCAAAAGGTAGAAGTACAGTCCGATGATGCGCTCGGTGAGCTTGGAACTGCTTTTAATAAAATGATGGAACGACTTCGCGAAATTTTACAGGATACCGGTAGTATGTCGAAGCATGTATTCGATTCCAGCCGAGATATTTTTTTCAAAAATGAAAACTTGAAAAATATCCTTGAGCAAGTTGCTGTTTCTTCCAATGAACTGGCTTCCGGTGCCAACCAAATATCCGAAGAAATATCTGATATTTCCGTATCCACCAAAGAAATTGAAAATAAGGTAACTACCTTTACCGCTTCCACCCACGAAATGAATTCAAGGTCCGGGCATATGTTAGCCTTGGTCCAGAATGGTCTGCAGGCCGTTGAAACGCAAAGCGCAGGCATGAAACGCAACGTTGAAGCTACCGCGAATGTGTCAAGAACGATCGACCAGCTGGCCGAACAAGCTAATGGAATTTCCCAGATTACACGGACTATTTCCGAAATTGCCGAGCAAACCAACCTGTTGTCCTTGAATGCATCCATCGAAGCAGCTCGTGCGGGTGAGCATGGCAAAGGGTTTGCTGTCGTTGCACAGGAGGTTCGTAAGCTCGCCGAAGAATCCACTACGTCCACCAAAGAAGTATTCCATCTCGTCAAATCGATCGAGGGCGGCATCCACCAAGCACTCACGCACATTGCACAAAATGAGGAAATTGTTAACAAACAAACTCAACTGATCACGGAAACCGAAAAAATATTTGCCGACATCGTTAGCAGTGTCACCTTTATTTCCGAGCAGATTGCCACCTTTGCGGATGACAGCCAGATGATGCTGGACAGCGCACAACGCATATCCGGCACAATGGAAAGCATTTCCGCCATTACCCAGCAATCCGCTGCCGGAACGGAGGAAGTATCTGCCTCGATGAACGAGCAAATTGTTGCTGTTCAAGAGATCGTAGACAAGTCGGAGCAAATGACCAAGCTGGTCTCTAAATTACAGCAAACGATGCAGCTCTTCAAGCTGTAGCCTGCCTGATTGTTACTCATTTAAACCCTACATATCTACTGACCGTGGCATCCATACCAAGAAGGTTAAGCCTTTACAGGCTTGACTTGCAATTAGCCTATAGATCGTTCCAATAAATGCCGGAGTGACGCACAATATGGTGCAGACACCCCGGCTTTTTGTATTTATTCTGTCAGCTTCAGAAATTCACGCACATCCTGAACAGATAAATCCATTGCATTTTGCCAAAAATCTGCTTGTCGCAGATCGACGCCAAGGTGTTTCTCCGCAAGCTCCTCCACGGTCATTCTCCCGGTATCACGCAGCAATGCCACATATTTATCCTCAAAGGCAGCCCCTTGACGAACCGCTTCCGCATAAATGCCTGCACTAAACATATAGCCAAAGGTATATGGGAAGTTATAAAACGGCACCTCGGTAATATAAAAATGCAGCTTGGACGCCCAAAAATGCGGATGATATTCCGCGAGTGAATCCCTGTAGCCCTGCTTTTGCGCTTCCACCATAAGCTCATTAAGCCGCTCAACGCTGACCAAGCCCTTACTGCGTTCCTCATAAAACTTCGTTTCAAATAGAAAACGCGCATGAATATTCATATAAAAGGCTACCGAGCGTTGAATTTTGTCCTCAAGTAGAGTTAGACGCTCTTCAGCGTTAACGGCGCTTTTCATAGCTGCATCAGACACAATCAACTCAGCAAACGTTGAAGCCGTCTCCGCCACATTCATCGCATAATCCTGCGCCAGCGCCGGCAAATCATTCATCACATGCTGATGATAGCCATGACCCAGCTCATGCGCCAGAGTGGATACATTGGAAGCTGTGCCCGCATACGTCATGAAAATCCGCGTTTGCTCGGCAATCGGGAAGGAGGTGCAGAATCCACCCGGTCTTTTGCCCGGCCGATCCTCGGCTTCGATCCATCCCTTGTCAAAGGCCTGGGCCGAGAAGTCAGCCAGCTTTGGGCTAAAGCGTCGAAATTGATCCACGATCAGCTGCGCACCTTCGTCATAAGTGAAATGCTTGCTGCCTTGACCAACAGGAGCCTCTACATCGTACCAGCTCAGTCGCTCTACACCCAGCAGCTTCGCCTTGCGCTGTAAATATTCGACAAACACATCCTTGCTCTTATCAATCACGCCCCACATGGCATCCAGTGTCTTCTTGGACATCCGGTTGATGGACAGAGGTTCTTTATGTATACCTTCCCAGCCGCGGCGCTCATACAGCTTCAATCGGAATCCAGCCAAATGATTCAGGGCATCGGCGCAATAGTCGGCATGCTCGCCCCATTGCTTCTCCCAGAGACCGAATAACTGCTGACGTACGACACGATCTGGATGATGCATTTTATTCGCCGCCTGACCGGCAGAGAGCTCCAGAATATCCCCGTTTTCTTCGAACTTGATGCGAAATTTACTTACCGTTGTGTTATAGGCTTCGCCCCAGCCATGATAACCGTCAATAGCCAGATCATTGATCAGTGCTTCCTGCTCAGGAGGCAGCTTCTCTGCTGCAAGTGCTCGGCGTTCTGTCAACGGATAGACGATTTCCTTAAGCTCTGGACTCGACAGCAGCCTTTCCCAATCCACCTCGCTGATCTCTGCCAAATACTGATCGAATCGCGTCATGACAGAAGCATAGGTCGCATACGACGTTTTCACACGATCGGCCAAGCCAATAGCAGCCTTATCCGCCTGATTCTCGGCAGCAAGGCAAGCTACAAAAGAGTCGGACTCCCGCAATTTCTTGGCAATGGATTGCAGAAGGTCCAGAATCGGCAGCAATGCTGTTGTATCCACAGGTGTCGGTAAGGACTTTAATCCATCCAACTGAGCCTCTAATTGGGTAATCTCGGTACGCATTCCCTCCAAGAAAGCCAAGAAAGCCGTTGAACTGCTGCCTCCACTGAAAAATGTTTCCAAATCCCATGTTTGCTGTAACGGTTTCAACATATGAGCATCGCACCTTTCCTAATAAATGAAGTATCTTTACCATTAAACCATATTTATGGCTGTAGCCAAAATAGTCCGTCCCCAGATTTTGGTTGAATTGTTACGTACGTTATGTTTAAATGATGACTATAGATCTATTGACAGGAGTTGACCGCAGCATGAAACCTTTACAGATCTCTGCCGAAACGGCGCAAAAACTTGCCAAACAGTTAAATATCCCGTTGGAGCACCTGATGCATATGCCACAGCATATTTTATTGCAAAAGATGGCCGAGCTTGCCAAGCAAATACCAGATCCAGCATCTGATTCAGAAGCAGCAGACAGCAAGAAGCAGGAACCTCATTCATGATTCCTTTTCTCAATACTTGGCCTTATGAGTTGATCCAGCAGGATGTATACTTTCAAGACTGTCCGCTTTGTGGTAAATCCAATGTATTACTGCCATTCAAAAGAAAAGACCTTCCCGAACTCATCAGCGGCGTCAAAAAACTTCTGGTGCTCCCCTGCTGCCTGAACAAGCTCATGATTGTGGGAGCCGATCGTGACTATTTACTTGCTAACCAACCTTTAAGAAATCAACGCTGACAAGCCCCTCAAAGCGATTGCCGGCTCTGTTCAGGAGTGTAAATAAGCATGAACCCTATCGCCTTTACCGATGCTTGCGTACTGATTGCTTTAAGCTATGCCGCTTTAAAATTAAAGCATCGTCTATTTATGGAGCGCTATGAGCTGTGGAGCGCTCCATTGTTAACAGGGTTGGCCTGCATTATTATTATGCTTCAACCCCATTTTGGCGATCCTTTTGCGGCTGTTCTGTATTGTATCCCGATTATTATGGCAGGTCTTCGCTTTGGTTGGATGATCGCATTGCTTTCTACCCTGCCACCAGCTATTTTCCTGCTCATGAGTGAACCTTTCGAAGAAAGCAGCTTTCTTCGAATCCTGCAGGAATTGTTGGCTCCAGCCCTTGTGAGTTCATGGTTTCACAAAAAAGAGAGCGCTTCCGCTTATGCTGAAATTCCTTTTATGGACGGTCTCAAGATTTGCGGAATTCTCGGTCTGACCCGGTTTCTGTTTGGCGGCTACCTATATACGAATACGCATATCGTTGACTATTTCAGTCAGCTGCTGCCGCTTCTGCTGTTCGCACTCGTGATTATTGTGTTGATCGCTATGTACAACGATGATAATCGGACTTGGGTGCTTCAGCACCGATTGGAGATTCAAGCCAATCAGGATAGATTAACAGGGCTCCCCAATCTGCGCAGCTTTATGAATATCGCTCAAAATACAGCCAGACGTCGACCACTTTCCATCATGATGATCGATATTGATAATTTCAAACGTTTTAATGATACATACGGGCATTTGCAGGGCGATCTCCTGTTGTGCGAGGTTGGACAGCTATTAAGCTCCATTATTCATGAGCATGACTACGCCGCCCGTTATGGGGGTGAGGAGTTTATCGTCTTAAGCCATATCACCGATAACGCTCAGCTGTCCGCTTATGCCCATAAGCTGTGTCATGCTGTCTCTGCACATCAATCTCACAGCCAGGAAGGAATAGGCGTTACGATTTCCATCGGGGTTTCGGTTTCTTTCAATCCGCAGGCAGATCTGCTGCGAATTATTTCCGAAGCCGATGAAGCACTATATGCTTCCAAGCATGACGGCAAAAACCGCTTTACACTGCATCCCTCGATCATGGGCATCACAACAAAAAACGCTTAGTGTCAGGGTTTCCATAATAGACCCGAGCACAAAGCGTTTTTTGATAAAATTATAGTTTACAGCGGTTACGATTAATCCAAACTTCCAAGCTCGGCAAGCTCGACCTTATCAGCCAGCATGTCCTCTCTTGTAACAATCCACTGCTCACGGGATGCACGGATCATACCTGCATCATTAATCCGTTTATCGTTGATAACTCTTCCAAACCATTTGACAGCTTCACCATAATGCTTCATTCTACGATTTAATTCTCCAATCAAATACATAAGCCGGGCATTATTCAACTCGCCAGTTTCAGTCTCCAGTACACTCGTGTAGGCATCCAGCGCGAATTGTAAAAAACGTTTCTCCTGCTGCTCATCGTTTTTATAACGGTACAGCCAGGCAATATGATGGAGCAATCCTGCAATTACACGTCCCTTTTCATTACGCAACTGCGCACATACCAAGGCCAGCTTGTACGTATACATTGCATCCTCCCAGCTGCGCTCCGTACCATAGTCCTTGTAAGCCCAATTATGGACAATTCGCTCCTCTACAGCCTGACGCTGCTCGGCAGTAAATTTCGTGATCGAATTCTCCGTACTGGCGTAACCGCAAAAAGGACAAACCCTGACGACGTAATAGTCGGGATTCGTATCTTTGTAATGAATACAAAAATCGGTATCCGTTTTGGTCGCCTTTTTAAAACTCGGCCTTACTCTTGATGTCTGGAAGGAGTTCTCACAATAAGCACAATCCACCTTGACCTGAAATAAAGGTTCAACCATAAACACACTTCCTTTTATGCATTCGTATTTATAAAATGGTGGGCAGGCCCGTTCAGCCTCTCCAGCATAAATTTCTGTAACTCCGGTTTTATTCCCGTTTGTTCCATCGCCTGCTTCATACAGCCAAGCCAGGCCTCAGCCCGCTGCGGCGTGATTTCAAAAGGCAGGTGCCGGGCACGCATCATAGGATGACCGTATTGATCCGAATACAGCGGCGGCCCCCCGAAAAATTGTGTCAAAAACAAAATCTGTTTTTCCATAACCGGTTCAATATGGGCAGGAAACAAAGGCCCAATTAAAGGATTCGCCTGTACCAACGGATAAAAGGCTTCCACAAGACGGCGAATGGTCGCCTCTCCTCCGATGGCTTGATATGGGGTCATGGATTGTTGTGAATCCTGTTGTTCAGACATAGCGCTTCTCACCTATCTATTTGGTGTCATTATATACAAACAAAAAAAGATGCTAATGCCCAGGCAATTAGCATCCGTTACCTAAGAAGGAACCGCTGCATAAGTAGGCTAGCTTTCCAAATCCTCTTCGTTGGAAGCCATTAAGGTTTCCTTGATTACAAAAGTAAACGCACATACGAGAATTCCAGCGATAATGCTCATCATGAGAATCAGCTCCCAATCTCATAGTAGTACAATTGTACCATATTTTTTTTGAAAATTCAGCAATTTAGCTGACTGTTGTATTTTTTTTATGATAGTTTGTCCCCATATTACAGGCATGTCTACCTATTGGGCTACATATGGATAAGAGATGCAGCCTCATAAGCGGGAGGGTTATTAAATGAAGGTTAACAATTTCGCGTTCACTTACGGGATTGGCTTAATGGCAGTTGGCTTATTGGTCTCCATGCTCTTCTTTCCAGCACAAGCTCTTCACGCCTCTCTGAAAGGTTTATCGATATGGTGGGATATTTTGTTTCCAGCATTATTTCCTTTTCTTGTAGTTTCCGAAATGATGCTTGGCCTGGGCATCGTCCATTTCTTTGGAATGCTGCTGGACCCGATCATGCGTCCCGTGTTTCGTATTCCTGGGACAGGCGGTTTTGTGATGGCTATGGGCTTCGCCGCCGGTTATCCGGTCGCTGCCAAGCTCACCTCACAGCTATGGGAACAACGGTTGGTTAATCGTGAAGAGGGGGAACGGCTTGTGGCATTCACAACCACCTCTGATCCCATCTTCCTGATCGGAGCCGTTTCCGTCGGATTTTTCCATGATGTGAGCCTTGCCGTTATTTTGGCAACCGCTCATTACGGTACTGCTATCCTCGTTGGCTTCATGATGAGGTTTCACGGAGGTTCAGCTTCCAAGAAGGTAACGGAACCAGCACCTCAAACTGCCAGCCATACATCGACTCGCCTCTTAACCCGCGCCTTTAAAGCGATGCATCGGGCGAGATTGCTTGATGGAAGGAGTCTTGGCGAGATGCTGAGGCAGGCTGTTCAATCATCTCTACAGTTGGTGATGGTGATTGGTGGTCTCGTGGTGTTTTTTGCTGTCGTCATAGAAATTATGACCTCCATACAGGTGATGCCGATTGTATATAAGGGGATTGATGTTGTGCTTCAATTATTTGGTGTGCCAACCGCACTTTCCGAAGCGGTAGCTGGAGGTATATTCGAGGTCACACTTGGAGCCAAGGCAGCCGGTAGTGCTCCCGCACCGATCAGTTTAATGCACAAAGCGGCTATCGCCGCGTTTATCCTTTCTTGGGCAGGACTATCTGTGCATGCGCAAATCATCTCGATTCTGCATCACACGAATCTGCGCTATTTTCCATTCGTTATGGCAAGACTTATACATGGGCTATTGGCCGCCACTGCCGTAATTCTGTTATGGGAGCCCATGCAGTCGTACCGTGGAGCCACGGCCCTCTCGCTGCCTGTGATGAGTTTATCGACCTCATTACCAACCAAGCCCAGTTCTGTGCTAACATGGATAACAGCAGCGTGTATAGGTGTGCTTTTGGGCCTGCTCATGTTTTATGCTTTGCATCTTGCGGTTAAACAATGTATGAAGTGGTTAAAATGACCAATAAAATTAAAATTTCGGGAAGGTAGGCTAAACGATGAATACCAAGAATCCTTATTCAACTATCGGGTTGCCGCTGGAAATCGAGCGTTTAAGCGAGCTTGCTTATAATTTGTGGTTTAGCTGGAACGATGAGGCCAAGGCCCTATTTTCCCTTATTGATCCCAAGCGATGGGAACAGACTCTGCATAATCCCGTACGCCTGCTGTTGGAAACCGATTCCGAGGTTTGGAGCGCTTTAAGTAAGGACGGTCCTTTTCTTGAGCAATATGAGCGCGTTTGTCAGCAGTGGGATGCTTACCTCAGTGATACCACCTGGTTTCAAAAAAGCTACCCCGAGCATCTCCAGCACCGTATCGCTTACTTTTCCGCCGAGTTCGGTTTTCATGAATCCTTGCAGATTTACTCCGGTGGTCTTGGCATATTGGCTGGAGACCATTGTAAATCGGCAAGTGATCTGGGTATTCCGTTAGTCGGCGTTGGACTTCTATATAAACGCGGTTACTTTATGCAAAAAATCAATCAGAATGGCCAGCAGCAGGCTGAACAGATCGTCTATGATTTTAACCATCTGCCCATCCTTCCCGTATCCAATAACAATGGAGAACAGCTCGTTATCACCATTTCTATTGCTGATCGTACGGTCCATCTTCGAATCTGGCAAGCCCGGATTGGACGCAATTCCGTGTATTTACTCGATTCTGATGTGGAAGGCAACAGTCCCTGGGATCGTGAATTAACTGCTCAGCTGTATGGCGGCGACCAGGATATTCGCATTGCGCAGGAGCTGCTGCTCGGTATGGGTGGTGTTAAGGCACTTCGGGCGCTTGAGCTGCCAACAGCGGTTTATCATATTAATGAGGGCCACGCGGCCTTTCAGGCTTTTGAAAGAATCCGCGAGCAGCTCGAAAATGGCGTTCCCTTCCATATTGCTCTGGAGGTTATTCGCTCCAGCTCCATTTTCACAACGCATACACCTGTTCCTGCTGGCCACGATGCGTTCACCCAAAGTATGGTTGAATATTATTGCAGCAGCTTGTTGAATCGTTGGAACGCCCACAGGCATGAATTCCTGCAGCTCGGCATGGACGAAGCCAAGCAGCTGTTCAACATGACACACCTGGCTCTGAATACAGCCGCATTGCGCAATGGTGTTAGTAAGCTGCACGGTGAAGTATCACGGGATATGTTCCGATCGTTTCACAACAACATTGGCGTTCAGGAGGTACCGATCCATCATATTACCAATGGTGTCCACATGCCGACCTGGCTCGCTCCAGAGCTGAAGGAGCTGTACAGCCGGTTTCTGCCTGGAAGATGGCTGGAGGATCAAACGAGCGGCAACCTCTGGAAGTCATTGGAGCTAATTCCTGCCGAGTCCTTGTGGGAGACTCATGTGGCGCTCAAGGAGCGTATGATCCGGTTTGCCCGCAGCAATCTCCGTGAACAGTTTACTAGAAACGGCCAACCTGCCGAGATCATTGAAGGTGTACATAGCTATCTATCTGCACGAGCGCTAACTATCGGCTTCGCACGCCGGTTTGCCACATACAAGCGGGCCAATCTTATATTTAGCGATTTGGATCGTTTGGACAGGCTGGTCAATGATCCCGAACGTCCGGTGCAATTTCTGTTTGCAGGTAAAGCCCACCCTGCTGATCAGCCTGGCCAGGACATGATTCGCGACATTTATCGCGTGTCCCAAATGAATCGTTTTCGCGGCAAAATTATTTTGCTTGAAAATTACGATATGAATATGGCCCGTCATCTGGTTCAAGGTGTAGATGTTTGGCTCAACAATCCGCGCCGTCCTTACGAAGCAAGCGGCACCAGCGGTCAGAAAGCAGCCATGAACGGTGTCATCAACTTCAGTATTCTGGATGGTTGGTGGGAAGAAGGCTATAACGGCACCAATGGCTGGAGCATCGAAGGTAATAATGAGGCGGATTGGCATACTCAGGAGCTTGAGAACACCGAATCCATCTACCGTCAGCTTGAGCAGGAAATTGTTCCTCTCTACTACAATGAAGGCAAGCTGCCTACGCAATGGGTAGACCGGATGAAGCAATCCATTCAGTCCCTTGCTCCTGTATACAATACCGACCGCATGGTGATGGATTATACCAACAAAGCTTACATGCCTTCTCTAAAGAGAACATTGCAATTTTTGGATAATGACTATGATCTGGTCACCAAAGTCGCGGATTATAAAAGGTTTATCATTTCCAATTGGCACCATGTCCGATTTATTGAAATTCGTGATGATGTCAATGGACAATCTGCCGAATTCGCTGCCAAAGCCTCCAATGACAAGAAACAGGGATTGAAGGAAGTGACTGCAACCCTCTCGTTCGGACCCATTTGGTATAAGGATACGGTCGTTGAAATTGTTTACTATGAGCAGCGCGGCGAGGATTGGTATCCCGTTGTGATTCAGATGGAGCCGAGTCGGGAGCTCGATAACCGTGTTGTCCAGTTTAAGGCTGTCATTGCTTCCCATCTGCAGCATCTGACCCACTACACCATAAGGATCAGGCCGATCAGCCCAAGCTTTGTCAGCTCCTTTGAACTGCCATTGGTCACAACGACTTAATTAGCCTGACGCAACTCCTTCATCTTCACCCGCTTCGCCCTTCAATCGGCATTTAGCTGCTGATCTGAGGGGCGTTTGTACTTTCGTCGCTTGCCGCCATTGTGTTATCCGTCAATATTGATTATGATGGAATTATCGTTTCACAAATAACTGATTAATGGTGATTGAATGAATTGGGATCAAGCTTTAGCGCTGGAAATCGTTGTCCCCAAGATGAGCATAAGTCTTATTATCGTAGGTAAGACCAAGGAAGGCCTGCCCTTCTGCTATGAGGACAATTTCACTTTGCAACAAGTCAATGCTGAGCAGATGGTCACCACTATAGAGTTTCATACCTGGAACCCGCTAGAACAGCTGCAGGATATTGGTTTTATCGAAATCTCGTTCCGTGAACGAGGTATTTTGTATTACGCTTTTGTTGAACTGCTCCACCAATCCGTAAGCCAAGCTGTATGCTCACTAACCTTATCCGTCCCTCATGAATTCCGTACCTTTCAGAATCGCAGAGCTAACCGAATTCAGCTTGATGCCCGCACTCCTCTGACCTGTAGAGTGATCGGAGTACGCAAAACCGCTTCCTATCAAGGCGAAGCCTTTTCCGGATTTATTCACGATATCTCCGCAGTTGGACTTTCTTTTGTAACCAATACGCGAATATTTTATCCTTTGTTTCTTGAGCTTAGCTTTGAACTACCTGATGATCCACATTCCTATGTACTGCACGGTGAAATCGTCAGGGTATCCAATTATGCCCATGACTCCTATCGGTTTGCTGTTGAATTCCGCGATATCCCTGAGGCCACAGCACAGCTCATTAATGAATATTGCTCACGAGCCCAGCTGTAAAAGGCTTGTCCCTTGGACAAGCCCATAGAATATGTAGGACATGCTTACGATGTGGGCTTTCCATTCGGAAAGCCCTTAGGAAATGCTTACGATGATGGCTTTCCATTCGGAAAGCCCTTAGGGTATGCTTACGATGTTGGCTTTCCATTCGGAAAGCCCTTAGGAGGAAATGATTTGAAATATAATGTTATACATCGCGGTGATGATATATCGTTCCGCCTCATGCAGACGTTCCATCAGCTGGTCGAGAAATACGACCTTGTTCATGAAGAGGAGAATCCTGATCTGGTGCTCTCTATCGGAGGCGACGGTACCCTTCTCCACGCTTTTCATCAATATAAGGATCAATTGGAAACGACCGCATTTGTAGGTATTCATACCGGCAGGCTTGGTTTTTTTGCGGATTGGAAGCCGGATGAAGTCGAATTATTAGCCGAGCTGATTGGCGAAAGTGCGGAGCAAAACGATCTTCGTATCGTCAAATATCCGTTGGTAGAAATTCAGATTACGACTCCTCTCGGAATCGAAACGCAGCTGGCGCTGAATGAATTCACGTTGAAGGGCATTGACGCTACGCTGACCGCTCAGCTGCATATCAATGACGAACCGTTGGAAACCTTCCGTGGCGACGGTATCTGTATTTCGACCCCAGCAGGCAGCACGGCGTATAATAAAAGCTTGGGCGGGGCTATTGTCCACCCTTCTCTGGATGCTATTCAGATTGCCGAGATCGCGTCGATCAACAACCGTGTGTATCGTACTCTGGGGTCTGCCATTATTTTGCCTAAGCATCATCACTGCGATATTTACCCTCGGGCGAGCCAAAACATACTACTTTCACTCGATCATGTGTATACCCAGCGTAATGATATTTTATCGATCAGAAGCATGGTAGCGGCAGGCAAAAAGGTTAAGTTCGCGCGTTTTCGTCCATTCCCCTTTTGGAGCCGTGTCCGTGAAGCGTTCATTGGCTACGAATCAGTTCAATAAACTGGTTACAACAACTCATAACTCCGCTATTTTTTGTGAAGTGTCCGATAATGGTGCGGGGTTATGCCCTCATGCTTTTTGAACAGGCGAATAAAGGTCGTTCTGCTATAAATGCCAACCTTTTGCGAGATGTCGCTGATCGTCCAATTCGTTGACAGCAGCAACTCCTTGGCTTTGGTCATGCGGAATTGACTAATGTATGTCGAGAGATGAACGCCTGTTTTCTCATGGAAAGCCCGCGAAATATATTTCGTGGAAACCCCCATTTCATTAGCTATTTTCTCCAAATATAAATCATGATGATAATTGTCCTCAATATAGTGCTTGATCATTGCAGCGAGCGAACTGGATTTTCCCTGCTCCTGATCCTCGGTATACTCAATTACGTTTTCAAAAAAATGAAGCAGCAGCCGTTTCTTTTCTTCAACTCCCAAATAAAGGTCAGACTTTTTATCCAGTGCCGCGTGCTCCTGCTCCGTAATCAAATCGTGTGCATTCAAACCGTTTTCCCCCAGAAAGCGGCATCCGGTATAGTAAATAGCCGATAAAAGTGAAGATACAGCGGCATGTGAAACGTTCAATCTGTTCTTGTGAAGAAGGTCATCGATTTTGTTCGTCAGGCTTTCAAGATTCCGCGTCTTCAGGCAGTTGATGATCATGTTCTCATCAATAAAGGAGTACGCATACTGCGTAACCGCAGGCGGCAGCTGCTGCGCATCGATCATTTGAAAATCCTTCTGCGGGTCCGCTGCTTCCAAGGCATGCACCGCATCCGTATAAGATTTGACCAGCCCCTGCATCCCGGTATGGACGGTTCCTATGCCAATATGAATATAGCAATACTGCGAGTCATAACGAAACGTATCCAGCAGCTGCTTCAGCCCGTCCTTGACCTGCTGCAGACTGTCCTCCATGTCCCGCACATTGATGGCACAAGTGTACAGACACTCCCGCTCCTCCAAAATATAGGCGTTCACATGCGGCTGGATCAGCCCCCATACGATCTTCTTAAGCTTATCCAAAATAATCAGCCGTTCCGTATCCTGAATATCATCATAAAAAGCCGGCTTCAGTCCGAATTGGATGTAACAGCACATGTATGCCGGATGAATGAATTGAACCTGCTCAGCCAGCATTTTATGGAGCTCCTTCTCATTGATTGCTGTACTGCCCTGTACATAATTCAGCAGCGATTGATCCAGGTATTCCGTGGACTTGAGCTCAAGCTCATTTTTGAATTTGTGGTTATATTCGATCAATTGATGAATGCCTCTGCCGATCTGCTCAAACTCGTTGGCCGTCCCCGCTCTGCCTGTCGGTTCTTCTGCGAGCTCACTTTTGCTCATTAAAATATCACGGATGCGTTGAATCGGGTTGTACAGGTTAAAGGTGAAAATGAAGGAAAACAAAATGCCCACCACAACAAGAACGAGACAGATCGTCACAATTAAAGTTACAAAATAGTTGATCTGCTCCTTAAAATCGGATACCGGGGTGATCGCGTAATAGTTCCAGCCGTAGCTTTCAGACTTGATATAATTGACAATATAATGCGTGCTGCCCAGCTTGAATTCACCATACTTGGCGTTGCCGGAGCCGAAATAACCGTTGAGCTCGCTAAGCATACCGGAGTCCTGCATGCTTTTGTCACTGCTTAGAATGACATTGCCGTTATGGTCGCTCAGGATAAACGAGGTTGAAGGCGTGACAGCATGGTTCAGAATCGTCCTCTGCAGCATATCGACCGAAAGCGTCGTGACCAGAATCGCTTTATGACCGTTGACCGTATTCATAAAAACGAGCGGAATTACGCTTGTATGTACACCATTATTGAGCTTCACCTCGGAAACCTGAAGAATCTCAATCGATTTCTCTGTGAGCAGCTTTTGCTTCCAGAATTGCTTATTGTACTGCTGAAAGGAATACCCCTTATCAAAATAATAATCAAAATCATCCAGACCTGCTGCGGTGTACACCTTCTGATTGTCCGCGAACAAAAACAGATTAACACTCAGGGCACTAAGGTTACCGGCGATTTTGGAAAGTGTGTCCGGGATTTCGGCAATGCGTACTCTTTCCTGCAAATTGTATTCATCGTAAGGCAGCAGCAGCGGCCTTTTTTCATAAAAGAAGTTAATGCTGGTTTCCTGAATGGTACGCATATAAATTTCGATCGTATTGGCCGAGGACTGTAAATTCATTTGCACCTTTTGAGTAAATTCATCCTGTAAGCGGTTACTGACATTGATATAAAAAACTGCTCCAATAATAATAATCGGGAGCAGCAAGGAGAGAAAATACAACAGAATGCGAAAAAATAATCGGTTTAATCTGGGCATACGTCTAGTCATCCATCGCATTCGTATCTTCCTCTCCCGCTGCCAAGCAGCCATTCATGATGATTCATATCCGTCAAGCTTATACTAATGCATCCCAAGTACGAATGTAAATGCTTAAAGCTGAGCCGGCTGACGAATGATCCAGATTTCGGCAACGTTCAAACGCTTGAACCCTCTCACGCGCTGGAACGTCAATTTAATTTGTCCGTCGGCTAACGCCTCCTGCGGGATGGATGACTCATGAATCGTCACCATGCCTTCCCGGACATGAATATCCTCCTGAATAACATAACGGTCGTTGACCGTCAAACGTACCCAGCAATCCCGGGACAGCTCGGCGTCTACCGTATCACCCACATAGGCGACTTTGACGGTATAGGCGGAATCCGGGTCCAGATGCTGATAGGTGGCATGAATAGGGGTATCCGCCAGCGCATTCACATGCTGTGCCCAGGCAAGCGGTACGCCGCCCAACGCGCGCTTTTTCTCTTCGTTCATCCTCAGCAAATAAATCGATGGCGCAACCCGTGGTGAGTGCAAATATCCGGGGTCCTCATAACCGCCCATACCCGGATCTACCCGACCTGCACTGCGGTAAGATCCCAAATTGTCGTAGCTGCCGCCGGGACCCGGATTCGTCCGACTCAAGGCCTGACGGATATGAAGCAGCCTTGCCTGCTCATCAGCCAGCCCACGTACCAGCCTGAACTGTGTACGCAGCCAATTGGCATCATTCAGCGGGGCATCGATCGTATCCATGAATGCTCCCCGATCAACCGCAATTGCATAATGACGTTCAACAGTAAGCTGGGAGCCGATATTGGCGAACAGCTCATCAGCGAGCTCGCAGCAGCGCTGCTTGTAGCCTTGAGCAACCGGAGCCGTATTGGCCTGCTCAAGAACCCGCTCGGCTTGCTCCACGGCATTCAAACTGCCCAGTCTGCCAGCGTCGCGCAGCAGATCCTTGGCCTTATGCTCCAGCTCCGTTTCATAAATGAGCCGCCGCTTAACGTAGGCATCATAATAGGCGCGGATCAAGCCCATTTGAAAGCGGTACTGGTTCAGTACCTGTGGCCCTCCCTCCTGCTCCATCTGCATCCACTGCTGTAAGGTCACTTCCACCTGGTCATTGATAATGAGCGGTCCGACCCAATTCTGCTCCAAAGCGAGCAGTCCCTGAGCCACGCCCTCGGCAACCTCGTTGCCAATGAACAGACGGGCAAAGTCGCGAAGTGTTTCAATCACAGGTGTGTCCGGATTCCAGTCCTGGTCGCTCCACACAAATTTGTTCACATCATCGTTAATCCCTTCCGAGTACGATATGTTGCCATCGGCGTATGCAGCAAACTGGTTATGGATATGCTTCTCTGCCAAGGGGCGCGGGTTATACGATTCTCGGGCCGCTGTCATCGCCAGTGCCAAATCCCAATCCGCGACCGGGTACTGGCAGTGGTAATTATGCGTAATATCCTCATAACGGCGAATCTGGTATTTCTGTGGGATCCGTTCCCGGTATACGGGCAGCAGCTCATCGATATGCGGTCCGTACACAACGCCGCCAAGCCATTCAGGCTCTTGATTTACCTGCTCATAAAAGGCCTCAAGCCAAGGTCTTGGCTCATATTTCATCACCTGCGGAGATAGCCATATGCGCGCCTGCGGATGGTAGCGCTGCAGCAGCTCCGATAGTTCCCCAGACCATTCGAACAGCGGAACCGGATGCATTCCGCCCGGATCACTGCCGGGAATCATCACAGCATCGATCCGCGAAAGCTTGCTGAAGATCTCCTCCCGCTCCGCCAACTCCCCTCTGCGAACCTCGGGATCTGAATAATCCTCAGCCATATTGGGATACCAGATCCACACATTCAGGCCATAGGAATCAATAATCGCTGACAGCTGAATCATCATCTGGAGCGGGTCTACCTTCATCAACGGACCTGTCGCATCATCATCGGTGCGCGGCGGTAAAATTTCAATACTGTTCGCTCCGAACAACGCCAGCTCACGAATATACTGTTCATACTGTTCGACGCTCCAAGCGTCATAAGCGTTCGTCTTCGGGCGATAGCCAAGCTGGTGGCCGCGGATCGGAAAGCTTGGGGAGCTCACCATGTGCGTCTGGACGCTCATGCCAATCGATTGCTCGCTCATCACGGCTTTACGCAGAAACCTCCCTACGCCGTACAGAACCCCACGGGCGTCCTTGCCGATGATATACACGATCGTCGTTCCAGCTTGTGCTGCGACATGTACAATGAAGCCTTCAGGCTGTAGACTGCCGATATCCGCCTCCAGCTCACTCCTATGCAGGATAAGGCTATCCAGAGCTGCTGCTGTGCCCGCGATAATCAGCGGCTGCTGTTGCTGCTGAGGCTCGGACGGCAAGCTGTCCAGCTGTGTCCAGGACACTCCTGTTCGCTTCGCGACCTCCTCAATCAGTACCTGTATCGCTTTGGCTTCAGCTCCGCGGGCTGCCGAGGAAGCAACAACGCGAGCTGCGGATAATTCAATAACCGCTTTCATTTATATCCCCTGCTTTTCCTATTGGATTTATATAATTGGGTGCCTTTTATTGCTATGGATTGCTCTTTTTATAACGATCATTGGCCTCATTGTAGATTTTCTCGATCTCGCTCGCACCGCTGTCCTTCAGCTTCTGTGCGAAGCTGTCGAATTCGCTCATTGGGCGTGCTCCCATCACGAACTTGTCAATCTCCTGATTAACGATTGTATCCACCTTGGAGAGAATCGTTTTCAGCTTGTCAATTTCGGAATCGGTAAATGGTGGTGGGGCAACCTCGGATACATAGCCATTTTTCGTCGTAATCATCTCGCTCCATCTGACAAGATCAGGTGATGACATGGTCGCCATCGGATGCTCATCAACATTTAAGGTAAACGTTTGGAAGCCAATTCCGAGCGCATTTTGCATGTTGCGGAAAGGGTCCTTGGCATTGGCAAATTGCTTCATAATACTGTCCATAATGACCGGCTTGCCGCCCTCCAGCTTGAAGTGCTCACCCTCGATACCGTAATTGGTAATCAAAGTGCCTTCATCGCTATACATCCAATCGAGGAATTTCACCGCTGCCTGTGGATTTTTAATTTTGGCATTAATTGTAAAGTGGTGCAGCCAATCCTTTTTGTACATAATATTTCGGGTTTGACCTAAATCATTTTTGAGCGGCAGAAGCAGCTCGAATTGCGCCTTCGGACTAACTGGCTTCAATGATGCATTGAACTGATCGCCAAAGCTGTTATTGTCATAATAGAACAAGGCTCTTCCCGAGCTGAGCTTTTCCTTCATATTGTCAACGGTATTGACGGCGTAATCCGGATCCAGCAGCTTTTCCTTGTACAGCTTATTGAGATATTCGAGCGGTGCCTTAAACTCTGGGCGGGACGGTCCATATACATATTTTCCGCCTTCGACATTCGGATCATAATAAATTTTGAAGCCCGAGCCCATGCCAAAACCCATTGAGGTCAGCAGATTCGCTGCACCCTCACGATTCGTAAAAGGAATTTTATCCGGGTACGCCTCTTTTAATTTTTTAAGCACCTTGTATAGATCGTCGAAGGTTTTGGGAACCTCCAGATTTTGCTCCTTCAAGAGATCCATCCGAATCATCGGAGCCTGCGCCAACTGCAGCTTCCATTGGCCGAGCAGTGGGAACCCGTAGAGCTTGCCGTTGACCTCGCCTTTGCCAATCTCCTTATTTTCCTTCATCAGCCGTTTGATGTTGGGAGCATAATCCAGGTAATCCGAAATCGGCAGAAACATCCCGTTTTTGGCCGCTTCGTTAAAGTACGGCTTCCCGTTAGGAATACGGGTGATGTCAGGCAGGTTATTGGTGGCGATCAGCGTCTGGGCTTTCTGGTCATAATTGGCACTTGGCACTGGCTCCAGCTCGATTTTGACATTCGTTTTATCGAATATATGCTTGAACACTGGCGCATCCTTGACGATTTGTGGTGAGGAATCCACAGTCATTACCTTGAACGTGATCGGCTCCGCCAGCAGCTTGCCGCCAGCCTTTTCCCCACCTGTTCCGGCCGGCGTATTGCCGTTTGCCTGTTTGCCGCCCTGATTGGATGAGCAAGCCGCCGCCCCTAATAGCGTGATACAAAGGCAGGACATCAACATGATTTTCTTTTTGGATTGAAGCTTATTGGATTGCATAAGAACCCCTCCTGATTAATGGTCAAAACCTTCTGTGAAACCGCCAGCAGCTGTCTGCTGCTATCCTTTGAGCGACCCGACCATCGCCCCTTGCACAAAATATTTTTGTATAAACGGATATACCATTATAATTGGAAGAATGGTAACGATGATGACCGCATATTTCATATTCGTCTGGATGGTCGTCAAATCACGGGCCGGATCATTGTTGCCCACACTGCCATCAATCAGCATGCTGCGCATAATAATCTGTACCGGATACAGCTCACTGTCAAACAAATAGATCATCGCCGGGAAAAAGCTGTTCCAATGCCACACCGCATAAAACATCGTCATGGTCGCAATCACCGGCATGGATAATGGTAGCACAATCCGTACAAACACCAGTAAATCATTTGCCCCGTCTATAAAAGCGGATTCATGAATCTCATTGGGGATATTTTGAAAAAAGGTTCTCATGATGATCATATACCATACGTTGATCGCCGGGGGAATCACGATCGCCCAAATGCTGTTGGTCATATTCAAGGTGTTCACAACCAGATACGATGGAATCATCCCACCGTGAAATAGCATCGTGATGATGATCAATAGTGTGAACAGGCCTCTTCCATAGAGCTTGCTGCGCGATAGCGGGTAGGCGCATAGAGCCGTCGCTGCGACATTGATCAGCGTTCCAACCGACGTATACAGCAGGGTATTGCCGTAGGAACGAATAATCGATTTGTCGGAAAGAATCATTTTGTAGGCTTCCAGATTGAAGCCGATCGGAAACCATTTCACCTCTCCCCTGATCACATTCATCCCGTTGCTGACCGATACGACTGCCATGTAATAGATCGGGTAGAGAAAAACCAGAATCATGGCCAGCAGCAGCGCATAGATGACGCAATCGAACAGCAGTGAGCCTGCCGAAAGCTGCTTGAGACCACTCTTCCTGAAGGGTGACAATCCCGCTTTCCCGCCATGCGCCGAATTTGTATTTACCATAAGCTTGTTTCACTCACCTTTCGGGCAAACCGGTTGGCCAGCACGACGAAGCACAGCGCTATCACCGATTGGAACAGCTCAACCGCCGTTGCATAGCTAAAATCATTGCCTAGCAGCCCTCTTCTGTACACATAAGTCGAGATCACATCCGCGGTTTCATAGGTCGGACCTGTGTACAGTAGCAATATTTTCTCATATCCAATCGACATTACGTTGCCGAGATTAAGCAGGAACATGACAGTAATGACGGAAGCAATTCCAGGCAGCGTAATATGGCGGATTTGCTGTATACGGCTGGCTCCGTCCATAGTGGCCGCTTCATAAAGCTGAGGGTCCACGGCAGTTAACGCAGCCAGATATATAATCGAGCCCCAGCCAATACCTTGCCATATTTCAGAGCCAATATAGATGCTACGGAACCAGTTGGCATCCATCAGGAATGAATACGGCTCCAGACCAACAAGCCCGATAAGACGATTGATCATCCCTTCGTTGGATAGAAAGTTGATCACCATCCCGCACACGACCACTGTGGACAGAAAATGCGGCAGGTAGCTGACGGTCTGGGCAAACTTCTTGAACAGTCCGATTCTTGCCTCATTCAACAGCAGTGCCAGTAGAATCGGAGTCGGGAAATAAAAGACCATCATCCATACATTCAGCAGCACCGTATTGCGTACCAGCTTCCAAAAGTATGGATCCGACATAAAATCGCGAAAATGCAGCAGTCCGACCCACTCGCTTCCAAACACCCCCTTGACGAAATTATAGTTTTCAAAAGCAATCAATAAACCAAACATCGAGCCGTACTTGAAAACGATAAAATATACGGCCGGCAGCAGCAGCATTGCATATAAATACTTGCCTTGCCCGATCAGCTTCAGCCGATCCATAATCAGAGCCGAAACTGTTTTTCTGCCTGACTTGTTAACCTTAACCGTCTCTGATAATGCTTTTCCCGCCACTTGTCTTTCCTCCTTTGTCCTTGTTGTGGTGCGGCTGTGCTTTTATACTAACAGCCGTCTGCACCGCTCTGATACATCCAATCCATGCCCAAAAGTTTCATTTTTCTACCCTGTTCCGACTGTTTCAAAAATCCACCTTGTTTCGATTATCGCCCTTGCAGCAGAGGGCGAAATCTGAAACAGTCTGGAAAACTGGACGATTGACGCCACAAGAACACGAACCTACAATCAAGCTATCTTCCGAAGGAGGTTTACTTTTATGAACGCTGTGGAACTGCAAGAGGCTCTGTCCCGTGGAACACGGGTATACGGTACCCTGATTACCTCGAGTTCCCCCAAGCTACCGGGGCACATTGGCAGTCTGGGTATGGATTTTGTATTTATCGATACCGAGCATATCAGTATCGACCGGCATGAGCTGTCATGGATGTGCCAGGCTTATAAAGCGCTCGGTCTTGCTCCGATCGTACGCATTCCCTCTCCTGATCCCTACGCTGCGACGATGGTGCTGGATGGAGGTGCCAACGGCGTTATTGTTCCTTATGTGGAAACGGTAGAACAGGTCCAAGCCTTGCGCGGCGCTGTCAAATACCGTCCGCTGCGTGGGCAAAAGCTGGAAAACATCCTCAATGGAACCGAAGCCTGCGATGGGGAACTGGAACGATATATTCAGGATTACAACAAGCATAACCTGTTGATCATTAATATTGAGAGCAAGCCCGCCATGGAGGCTCTGGACGACATTCTTCAGGTACCGGATATCGATGCGGTTCTGATCGGTCCTCATGACCTGTCCTGCAATCTGAATGTGCCGGAGCAATATGACAATCCTGTTTTCCTGAAGGCGGTCGAAGAGATTATCGACAAGGCACGAAGCCGTGGAATTGGAGCAGGTATTCATTACTGGATCGGAACGGAGCGCCAAATCGAATGGGCCAAACGTGGGTTGAACCTGATCATTCAAAGCTCGGATATCACCACATTTATCGAGTATTTGGGTAAGGATCTGAGCACGATCAAAGCGGCGCTTGGCGATCAGCCGACAGGCGAGACCGAGAGTATTTCTATTTAAAGATGAACAGAGGGGAAAGATACGATGATATTCGATAAAATGAGCCGCGCAGCAAGCTACTACGGGTTGAATCCGGGAATAACCAAGGCGCTGGAATTTCTTCAAAGTGAGGAGGCTGCGGTTCTGAAGCCGGGTAAGTATACGCTTGAGGGTGAGCAGATGTTTGTGCTTGTACAGGAATATGACAGCAGACCGCTCGATGCGGGAGTATGGGAAGCACATCTCCGTTACATCGATGTCCAGTATGTAACCAGCGGAACTGAGCTTATGGGTGTATCACCGATCGATCGCATGGAAGTGTCCCAAGCCTATGACGAGAAGCTGGACTATGCCTTATACAACGGGAACGGCAGCTTTTTCGAGCTGTCCGAGGGCTTCTTTACCATTCTGGCGCCGCAGGACGTCCATATGGCCTGCATATCAGTGCAGGATTCTCTCCCGGTGAGGAAGCTCGTCGTGAAGGTCGCGCTCGATTGGCAATGACAAATTCGTGAAATGAATCACAATTCACACAAAGCAAAAGGCCAACCCTTTATAACGGGTTCCCCTTTGGGGTGCAATGCCCTTGATTGACGATAAAAGAGACATTCAAACTGACCATAGTTTGAATGTCTCTTTTATCCTTATTTATAAAGATTTTCATTAGATTTCCTCGCATTTTGGATTCTATTTTGGCATGATGTTAAGACAATCAATAAAGCTTTTGACACTGAAAAACTCATGTCAATTTCAGTGTCAGTTTTATTGCCAAAATTGTTGTAATATTAATATAAGCCAATTGGAGGTAACGGCTATGGAATTTATCAAACCTATTCAAAAGCTTGGGAGCAAAGTCGCTTGGCAAGTCTCTGATCGAACAAAAGCAATCGTTAAATACTATGCAGAATATACAGGATTCAGCGAAAATGAAGTTGTAGATAGATTCTTGAGCAATATTCTGAAAGACCCCGATTTTAACTTATGGATTAATGGGAAACGCCGTAAAACTCGAATAATGTAACAGTTGTTTCCTGAAAAGGCATCTGAGGTGACGGAAAGTGAGCAAATTTAAACGTCTTGCAAAGATTGATGACAATCTTGTTCAAATTGAAGTACCGATTTCTGATGATGAACTCCAAGAAAGAACAGCAGATTACCTCCTACTTTCACCAAATCAGTTCGCAAAGAAATACCGTTTTCTATTGTTTCAACCTGTTAAGTTGAATTGGAGAGGCAAGTCATTTGAAGTACAACTTAATGCTTGAACAGATCCATACTGTAAGTGGTATGGATTACCACAAAAGAAGTTCGATGATATAAGGAGCAAACCTTCACGATATAAATTATCAAGCCCCAGGAATGGGGTGAGTAGAATTAACTGTAATCTAGACCCGCATCATCCCGACCAAGGGTATATGACTTGGTATTGTTTAATAAACACAATGTCCAACTGGTCTGCTTGTGAGGAGATAGCGAGATTAGAAACGATTGGAAGAATTCAAGATATTGAACCAGAATATGAGTTTCATCGGGATAATTGCACCAACATAGATTCAAAAGATTACGAATGTACTTCCAAAACGAAAACAATCTTTTGGTTATCATCAACAACGTAATGACGTATTACATTCTTTGGCGTTAGCTCTTCTTAACCGAACACCCGTAAAGCGAACATGTGAAATTTTACAAATCGGTTCTAAAACTTACTATACAAAATTGAAATGGCTATATAGGCGTTGTTTAGAATTTTTTGAACGTCATGAAACAAGGACTCTGGCTTCAAAGTCATTTGAATCCATTTGGATAAATACAGACGAGTTGCAATAAATTTGGAAAAATTATCATTTTGCTCTATATTAGATTTAGATATCTATTGAAAGGAGTGTTTAAACCATGTTCAAACTTTATAAAAATAACGTGAGTTATTTCATTGGTGTAAGCTTATTTATAATCCTATTTGACCTTGTTATTGTTAATTCTGTACTGTTTAAAGAGAATGATCAACTCCTGACCATTGGTATTTCGATAGATTTTGTTGTTGTAATACCTTTATTACTTTACTTTCTTATTTATCGAAACTTAAACAAAAAAATCATAGCGATTCTTCCCTTCGCTCTTTTAGGCTATATCGCTTTAGTATTGATTATACCCAGTACAGGTCAAGGAACACTTGAAGTTGTAAAATATACTCTCATACCAATGGAACTTATGTTCCTTTGTTATGAGATTTATAAAATCTATCAAATCATAATTAATTTTAGACGCAATATTACAGTTGGTTCCCACCCGATAGAAACGCTACGGAAAAGTCTTGAAGCAACATTCAGCAATTCCAAAATAACATCTTTACTTGTTCATGATGCATCTGTCATTTACTACGCTTTATTCTCTTGGAGAAAAAAGCCGTATTTACGAACTGCTTCTACTTCATTTAGTTATCATACAAATTCAAGCTGGCTTATAACAATATTGATATTATCTAAGATACTATTAATTGAAGGTGCGTGTGTTCATATTCTTCTTATGCAATGGTCACATACCGTTGCATGGATTCTTTCATTAGGAAATATATATGTCATTATCTTATTAATTTCTGATTACAGAGCTATGTGTTTAAATCCAATCTTAGTTTCAAAACAAGAGATAAGAATTCAGTATGGCATTCAAATGTTATCGTATATTGATATAGATAATATTGAGTCTGTCTCTATGATTAAGTTTGAGAAATTAGCTAAAAAAGATTTGAAAACATCAATTACGCCCCTTGTTATAGAACCCAATGTACTTATTCGTTTGAAAAGTAAGATTACTGTTATCCGTCTGTTTGGAAAGCGACAAATGGTTGATCATGTTAATCTATTCTTAGATAAACCTCATGAATTCCAAGTTGAATGCCATAAATTAATTGGATAAACAAAATAATATTTGATTGTAAAACCAAAAGGACAGCCCATAAAACGCTGTCCTTTTGGTTATTTGTTATTCATTTTCTTACCAAAACAAGTGTCAAAATTTTATTTGCACCTCAAAAGGGAACCCGTTTCTTTATAAAGGCTGGCCTTTTTTCATGATGGTTTTGGATGATTCGATTGGTGGTTCTGATGCTTATTGGAATAAGATTTTCGCTGATGATGCTGGCGCTGCTGGCGAGGAGCAGGTGCCTGAGGGGGTAAGGAATCCTCCTGCTGGTCCTGCGCCAGAACCTCTGATTGTTCAAGACCAGCAGCCACACCGATTTCCCGTTCTTCCGATTCAACATCATCTGTTGGCTGCTGGTTAGGCTGATGCTTGGAAGGTACCTTTTCAATAATGAAATACGCGCAGCCGAAATTACAATATTCATTCAAATAATCCTGAAACGTAGCAATCATCGATTCCTTGGTAGCTTTCGGATGGCTGTCCTTAAAAAAACCGCGCATACGCAGTTGATTGTAGCCCCAATCCCCAACAATATAGTCATAGCGCTCCAGGACTTCACTGAATCGCTCCTTAAAGGCATCTGGCTTCCAGCCATTTTTGTGGTCAACGACCACCTCGTAGGTTTTGTTGGCGATAAAAATCATTTGGTTTTCCCCTCCTTAAAGTTTTGCCGTAGGCAAAACTGACTTCGTAAGCATTTCTCTTAAAGTTTTGCCGTAGGCAAACCTGACTTCGTAAGCATTCTCTTAAAGTTTTGCCGTAGGCAAACCTATATTTGCTGCGCCGATTTAACTTGTTCATGCGCATGATACGAGCTGCGCACCAAGGGTCCGGATTCGACATGGCTGAAGCCGCGCTTCATGCCTTCGATTTTCAACTCTGCAAATTGCTCCGGTGTATAATATTTTTTTACCTTTAAATGTTTGACGGATGGCTGTAAATATTGACCAATTGTCATGATATTGCAGCCTACTGCGCGCAAGTCGTCCATAGTTTGAAGAATCTCGGACCATTCTTCTCCAAGTCCAAGCATGATACTGGCCTTCGTCGGGATTTCCGGTGCAATTTTCTTCGACCTTGCAAGCAGCTCCAAGGTACGGCTGTATTTGGCCTTGGATCGTACTTTATCGGATAGACGCTCCACAGTTTCGATATTATGGTTCAAAATATCCGGTTTGGCGGCCAGCACGGTCCGAAGCGATTCCTCATTACCCAAAAAATCGGGAATCAGCACTTCGACACCACACATCGGCAGCCGTTTACGAATCGCTCTAATGGTAGCAGCAAATATCGAAGAACCTCCGTCAGCCAGATCATCTCTCGCTACAGAAGTAACTACAACGTGTTTAAGCCCCATTTGCTCTGATGCCTCGGCCACACGCTCCGGCTCTTGAAGATCAAGCTCAGTCGGCAAACCTGAATTAACAGCACAAAAACGGCATGCGCGTGTGCAAATATCACCAAGTATCATAAAAGTGGCCGTGCGATTCGCCCAGCACTCATGAATATTCGGACATTTGGCTTCTTCACAAACCGTATGTAGTGTTTTGTCGCGCATCATATTTTTTAATTCTTTAAAATTCTCACCTGTAGTCAGTTTAATTTTTAACCAATCGGGCTTACGTTCAACTGGTGTAGACATTGTGTCGTCCCTGCTTTCCGTGGCATATTCCAAGCTTATGAAGCTATTATATCACGAAAGAGCTAACAATCCACATTCGCTTTTATTTGTGTTAAACTGGATAAGGACAACAATTAACGGGCAGAGCTCAACTGTCACTTTGGAGGCATAGGCTTTATATGATAAATCTGGAATCCATACTTAAACACGTTCGTTCCGGAGATTTGGACGTTGCAGAAGCGCAAAAGCATCTCGAGGAATTCATGAGTAAACAAAGTCAGGCAAGCGATCGTATCGAGGATCTTGGCTATGCACAGCTGGATATCGATAGGGAACGCAGGACCGGCTTTCCTGAGGTTATTTACGGGGAAAATAAATCGGCTGAGCAAGTCACGGCGATCTTTCTTAAGATGATGGACCATTTGGACCGCGTGCTGGCAACACGTGTAAGCAAGGAAAAGGCGGATTTTGTGCAGCAGGCGATTCCCGGGATTACCTATCACGAGGATGCTCGTGTACTGACATGGTATAAGGATCAGGCTGCGCGTATGCCCAAGACCGAAGGTTATATTGCAGTCGTATGCGCTGGAACCTCCGATCTCTTCGTTGCCGAGGAAGCTGCTTTGACAGCTGAAAATATGGGCTGCCGCGTGGAGCGGGTGTATGATGTAGGTGTTGCCGGTATACATAGACTATTCCGTAAGCTTGACGTTATTCGCGGAGCCAATGCCATCGTCGTTGCAGCAGGTATGGAAGGCGCTCTGGTCAGTGTTCTTGGCGGTCTCGTTTCCAAGCCCGTTATTGCCGTTCCTACGAGTGTAGGCTACGGTGCCAGCTTTCATGGCGTGGCTGCACTTCTGGCTATGCTTAATTCCTGCGCACCAGGCGTATCCGTAGTCAATATTGATAACGGCTTTGGTGCCGGTTATAATGCGGCATTAATACATAAAAATACGACAAAGAGGGATTAACGATGAAAATAGCATTTTTTGACTGCTTTTCAGGGATCAGTGGAGATATGAGCCTGGCAGCCCTCGTCGATGCGGGTGCTGATCGTCATTATATCGAGGAGGAATTGAGCAAGATTCAGATCGAGCCTTTTTCTCTGGAGTGGAAGCGTGTTAATAAAAAAGGAATTTCAGCGTTAAAAATGGACGTTATCCTCGATCCCCATTCACCGCCGACCTACCATCGGCATTATTCGGAAATTGTAAAAATCATTAACAGCTGCGGCTTTAACGATCGTGTTGTCGCTTTAAGCTCAGCTATATTTGAGAAAATTGCTATTGCCGAAGCCAAAATCCATAATATCCCGATTGAAACCGTTCATTTTCATGAGGTCGGCGCCATCGATTCTATCGTGGATGTGATCGGTGTTGCACTTGCCTTGGATTCGTTAGAGGTCGAGAAAATATGGTCCTCTCCAGTACCTCTGGGCTCAGGAACGGTTAATTGCGACCACGGGATCTATCCGGTTCCGGCACCTGCAACCTTGGAAATGATGCGTGGGCTTCCTATCGCTCCAACCGCTTACAGCATGGAAATGACAACACCAACAGGTGCCGGCATCATTGCTGGCATAGTGGATGAATTCTCCAAAGGTTTTCCTTCGATGATTGTTGAAACCATCGGATATGGTGCTGGTACCCGAGACTTGCCGAACCAACCGAACGTGCTTCGTGTCGTGATTGGAAAAACCGACCCTTTTATTCCTAAATACCAAGTCCCGCATCAAGAAATCCAAAAACATGGACACTTGCATGAACACGAGCAGCATCATAAGGACCATGGTCATGAGCATAGTCACGACCACGGGCACAGTCATGGACACGATCATTCCCATGATCACGAGCATAGTCACGGACATGACCATTCCCACGATCACGGGCATAGTCATGGACATGAGCATTCCCATGATCACAGTCATGAGCAGGAGCACAGTCACTTGCGTAACCAGGATCAAGGACGCTTTCGTATGATTGAGCAGCCTCATAGCCATTCCCATGATCACTCACATACTCATTCCCATAATGATCTTGATTCCGATCACGATCATCAGAATCATAAACATGATCCTTCCATTCATGGTGAGTGTACGGATATTCCTCCAGACCTCAAGCAATAAACCAGACAGCTTAGACAAAAAGGACACCAAAAGGAAGAAACTTTTCCTCAGGTGTCCTTTTTCCTTTTAGTTCTTTTCCATACCTATCCTATTCCTCACTTTGTACAGTTAACCCCTCGTTTTCTCGCCTGCCTCTATGTAGAAACTGCCGTTTTACCTCTTCATAAACCTGTTTCAAAGGGATGCCATGTGCGAGCGCAGCCTGCTCACATTCTTTGAATTCCGGGGCAAATTGAACCATTTCGCCGCGGTGATAGCCGATTTTAACATTTATCATGCCCCACGGTGTGGAAACCTGCTCAAATGCCCGTCCCAGCCTATGGCAGGATGCCCGCAAATAACGAAGACCAATCGTTGTTGTTTCACTAAAAATCACTTCTTCTATCGATTGCAGCTTCCGTTCATCTATAAGCACATTCAACATCATACCGGGTCGGCCTTTTTTCATAATAATCGGTATCCAGTACACATCATTTGCTCCTGCATCAAATAAACGATCGGTAACATAAGGACAAATCTCCGGATTCATATCGTCAATATTGGCCTGAATGAGCAGCATATCTTCATCTATGTGCTCTTCACGGTGTTCAAATCCCATCCTGCATCCCTCTTTCTTCAGTACCAGGTCCCCTACCCAACGATCAAGGTAAGTTCTGCTCTTAACCTTGATTCTACCAAAAATAAGCTGTGCTGAGAATCTGTACCTCAAGTTTGTATGCGCGGATAAAAGCAGCACTTCCAACATAACCTACTAACACCAATTTGAGCGGACGTACACAGCCATCATGTCCGGATATGGAGGAAAACATCATGAAAGCAATCGGGATACGTGGGTTCCTTAAAGTATTCATGTGCGGAAGCATACTGCTAGGGACGTCTTTTCCGATATATGCAGCAGCAATTCCACCCTCTCAGCCTGCCGCAGAGCCCAAGAGCCTTAGCGCTGTATTCGCCGAAAGAAAAGATTTATTCGATAAAATCAGTACCGTAACCGGAATACCCTGGTACATATTCGCAGGTATAGACCAATATGAGCGTACCATTCAACTCACACGTAAACGCCCGAATAGCGACGGACTGATCGCTCTCACCTTTACAGAGCTGCAGTGGTGCGGCATGATGAATCCTGATCACTCGGACACCAATGAATCCAGTATTGCTTTGTTTGACGGAATCGGCAAGGATGGCTCTGGTGATGGAAAAGCAGACCGCTTGAACGAGCTGGACAGGCTGTATGCCATAGCCAACTATTTGTTAAAGCAAGGCTCTGGCGACGAGGACCTGCGAATTGGATTGTGGGAGTATTATCAAAATACACGTAGTGTGGAGCGCATCGAGCAGTTTGCAAGGCTGTATGCAGAATTCGAAACGCTTGATTTGCACGAACACACCTTTGTCATGCCGCTGAACGCCGACTATTCATACCGCAGTACTTGGGGAGCCAGCCGTGGCTGGGGCGGTTATCGCATCCATGAAGGTACCGACCTATTTGCGGGCTATGGAGTTCCAGTGCGCAGTGCTGCTTATGGGATTGTCGAGGTTATGGGCTGGAATGTATACGGGGGCTGGAGAGTTGGCATCCGCGATTTAAATAATGTGTATCATTACTATGCACATTTATCAGGCTTCAACAAAGAGGTCAAGGAAGGAGATATCGTCAAGGCTGGTCAGATTATAGGTTGGGTAGGCAGCTCAGGGTATGGCAAGCAGGGTACATCCGGTAAATTTCCTTCGCATTTACATTATGGACTTTACCGCGATAACGGCTTGACGGATTGGTCATTCGATCCCTACCCCCATCTACGTAAATGGGAGCGCGAGGAACGAATTCGTAAAAAGAAATGAGCACATGTAATTCATCATGGCTTGACTACGCTGCCAGCTTCCCCTGCCTCATGGGGAGCGGATTCCTTGGAAGGGACCAATGGCAGCTTGGGAAGCGATAAGCCCGAGGGCAGCGCCGGAGCCTGAGAGCTGTTCACCTGGTTCCCTTTGCCGTCAAAATAATAAGTCGGTACATCACCCACTACAAGTGCATACGAAATCGGCACCTCAGTTTCCACCACTTCCGGTACGGTGTCCATCGGGATAATAATGGTCACCTCGGCGATAATGCGAAGGTACACCTCTACGAGCAGCATGTTAATGCCTGCATTTTGATAGCGTGTGCTTAAATCGACCTTAACGGCACCAGCAGGCACAAATTTTATAGGAATATTGGGGCCGAACGAAGCTAGAATCGGACTGTTTAGTGCTTGACCTAAAGGGATATGCTCTGGAAAAGCCTGCAGATTGGTAAGCTGACTCTGTACGGTTTTGATCGTATCGGCAGTTATTTTCATATGCTCGGAATAGTTCAGCATAAACCCGGTAATTTTACCGTTATTGTCTGTCCGCCAATCAATCAGCTTTTCAAAATTGGTGCTCTGTGCAATCCTGTCGGAAATGGCTGAATTGATGGATTGCGTAGCGATCTGTTTCACCCGAATTTTGGCCAGACTGGCCAGCGGAGGCTTTAAGTTCTTTTCAATATAAATAAACATTTGCAAGGTGAATAGCAGCACAATGAGAGCAATTATGATCAGATTGCGTTTTAATTTTTTGGTGCCAACGGGTTTGCTTCTCCATCTTCGCTTCAGCACCAGCATGGCAGGGACCTCCTAAAAGTTTTGTACAGCAAAACTGGCTTTATAAGGCTCGCTCTAATTAGCATGTACTTCCCTAAAGCCTATGCCGCTGCCAACTGAAAAAGAAGAAAAGGATTTGTTCCCGATGACATCACTAAACCTGTGAGTATGCTGGACGTTGTTGACTTCATTCAATCCAGGCCAAAAAGAGCCGCTATAGTTACACGGCTCTTGCTCTACTCTTATTTACAATTTACAGCCTAACCCCGCTGCTTAAGAACAAAATCACGGGCATCGCTCGTGTAGGGCTCCTGGGCATTTTCCAGCGTTACATAGGATAGCGGCTTATATTGGTTCAGCAGCTCGATGAACATCGGATAGTTTAATATACCTTGTCCCGAGGAAACGGTTTGCAGCTTGCCGTCGGAATCCAGCTTGATATCCTTCGAATGTGCGCTGACCACACGATGACCCAACAGGTGGAACGCTTCCTGCATAATTTCATGCTGACGCTCATAGTTATCCTGGGTCATTAGATTACACGGATCCATCACCACGCCGATATTGGAAGAAGGTACCTCATCAATCAACTGTGCCAAATCTCCCGCTGTACCTACGATGTGACTTGAAGCGACCTCCATTCCGACCATGATACCGAATTTTTCCGCTTCCTCAGCCATTTCCTCAACCGCTGAACGCAAACGCCGCCAATTTCGATCCTGATCTTGAATTACAGGTACACCCGTTTCGGTAGCAACAATCGAGGCACCGAACTGGCGTGCATAACGCAAATGCTCCTTGAAGCGGTCTACGTTATGCCGCCACTTCGTATCGTCAAGTTCAATCAAGTCCATATAACAGCCCAATACAGGTATGCCTACACCCTGTTTATCAAAGGCCTCTCCTATTGCATTGGCCAAACCGGGGCTAAGCTTGCCCAAGCTGCAATCGACATCTGTGATGGCCTTGGACAGCGCCAGCTGCACATAGTTAAAGCGATAAGATGCGACCTTGGCTGCGAGCTGCGCGAAGGGTTGAGGACCTACATTATGAGCCAATATTCCAACTGACATTTCTATACACTCCATTTCCATATATCAAAGTAAATGATTGCGGGATCACAGACTGGTTTAACTTGCAAACGTTCACAAGACTCCTTAGTGATCGTGGGCTTCTGGTTCACATGATACCAGTTTTTCGGACAGCTATAAAGCGCAAACAATCCCTTGATGGCACAAGAGATTGTTTACATACGCCCTTTCAGTGTGCAGCCTTTCAAAATCGTTATTTTTTCTTATTGGTTTTCTCGTAATCGGCTTTGTACTCCTCAATAATTTTGGAGCCACCGGCCTTCTTCCACTTTTCAATCTCGGCCTGCCAGCCTGTATCGTCAAGCTTGCCCATAATGTATTTGGTTTGTGCATCCCAAATCATCTGCTCCAGCTCTTTCCCGCGCTCCGTATAAGTCTCTGAATTCAGCGTAAGCGCCGGATTGGCGATCGAATACTTCGTATTTTCCTTCGCAACCGCAATCCCCTTCTCACCGATCGGGATGTCCTTCAGCGGTAAGCTGTTATAGCCCTCGATGTAAGGAAGATTATCTCGAAAAGGCTTGACTTCCCTCTGGTAAGCAGTCAGATCGGTAAACTCCGCCTGGTTATCGGCCGTTTTCACATAATGCTTGCCTTCGATACCGCGCTGCAGAACCGTAGTGGCTTCAGGGTTCATGACGTTATCCAGAAACGTTAACAGCTTCCTGACTTCAGCTTCGGTTTTTACTGTTGATTTGGGAATGACGTAGATGCCCGAATTACCCGTTTGTCCTGCAACACGAATTCCCTTTGGACCATCCAAAGGCTCTACATCAACGATTCCTTTGGGATCTGCTTTAGATAAACGATCCTGCTGGCTTTTGGCAGTTTGAGCAACCGCTATTTTGATACCAGCCCGACCGGAGTCAAACAGCTTATCGGCTTCAGTTGCATCAAAAACGGCAAAGTCCTGATTAATCAGCTTTTCCTCGTATAGTCGTTTGAACAGCTTTAACACATCATTATATTCCTTGGAGATGAACTCCGGCTCAAAGCTGCCATTCAATAACGACCATTTATTAGGTCCACCCAATCCTACGGCGAATCGAGTCAGCAGCGAGGCCTGGCCTTCATTATATTTTTTGAACAGCACCATCCCATACGTGTCGTTCTTCCCATTTTTATCGGGGTCATTCAATGTCATCGCTTTGATCACCTGGTACCAGTCATCCGTGGTTTTGGGTAGCTTGAGCCCGAGACCATCCAGCCAATCCTTCCGGTACACTATCGCCGCACGTGCAATTTCCGAGAAAATAGGAACCCCGTACATTTTTCCATCGACCCTAATATTATCGAAAAACTGCTCGCTCTGCGCTGACAAATTTTTATAATCCTTCAAATACGGACCTACTTCCCAAAACAGTCCCGACTGCATGAAACTGATGGTGCTGGGTGTGTACTGTATTTTGAGCAGCTGCGGCATTTCGTTGGATGCAATCATCACGTTTACCTTATCATCGTATGCGGCGTTCGGAATCCACTGAATATTCAACTTGGTATTCGTGTATTTCTCGATCAATTGCTCCACTTCGCTGTTTTTGTTCGGAATATCGCCAACCTGGGCAAGTGCAATATTAATCGTCATTGGTGTTTGACTTTCTTTATCGCCTGCAGGCTGTTTATTAACTGAAGCACCACCACCGCCACAAGCCGTTAGCGATGTCGTTACTACGAGCGCGCCTGCCAGCAGCTTCAATCCGGAATTTATTTTCGACTTTGGCTGTTTGTCTCGCTTTTCGCTTGGCTTCATCAGCTTCTCCTTTACGATTAACTTTATCCTTTAACCGATCCGAGCATGACTCCCTTGGCAAAATGCTTTTGCAAAAACGGATAAACAGCCAGTATAGGCAAAGTGGCAAACACGATGACTGCCATCCGAATCGTTAACGGTTGAATTTCGGTTTCATCGAAGCCTGTATCCCCAATCCGGCTTTGTGCCAAAATAACGATCTCGCGCAGCAGCACCTGCACCGGCCATTTGTTGTTATCATTAATGTACATGATCGCACTGAAAAATTGATTCCAATGCGTAACCGCATAGAACATACCGAAGGTAGCCATCGCAGGCATCGATAAAGGCAGCACAATCCGGAACAAAACACCAACATCGCTGCACCCGTCGATTCGGGCAGAATCCTCAAGCCCATCGGGGATTTGCTGGAAAAAGTTTTTCAGCACGATCAGATTAAATGCGCTAATTGCATTGGGAATCATCAATGACCATAAGGAATTCGTTAAACCCATCGCCTTAACTACAAAATACGTTGGAATCAAACCGCCGCTGAACAGCATCGTAAACAAAACTGCCATCAAAATAATTTGACGACCACGAAGCGTCTGCCGTGCCAATGGATAAGCCATTAAGGAGGTCAGCAGGAGGTTGATGAAGGTTCCTACGACTGTAATGTAAACGGATACAAGCAAACTCCGAATTAAAGTATCTGTAGAGAAAATATACTTGTAGGCAGACAGCGAAAATTCCTTGGGAAACAGGATAAAGCCGCCTTTGGCTACCTCATGAGGACTTGTAAACGACACAGCTAAAATGTAAATAAAAGGAAGTATAGTTGCGAGGCTGATCAGTGCGAGAAGCACGTAATTCACGCCGTCGAAAATTTTATTACCTACTGTACGATCATGATTCATCGGGTTGTTCCTCCTTCAAGTTTTCGTAGAAAACTTTCTTCGTAAGCATCTACCTTGTTTGCAGAGCAAACTTTCTTCGTAAGCATCTGCCTTGTTCAATTAGTATACGCCTTCTTCACCGAATTTCTTGGCCATCCAGTTAGCTCCCATGACCAATACCAGACCAATCGCCGATTTGAATAATCCGACTGCGGCACTGTAGCTGAACTGTGATTGTGTTAAGCCCTTCACATATACGTAGGTGTCAAATACTTCCCCTACCTCGCGATTCGTTGACGTCAGCATAAGGAAAATGTGCTCAAATCCGGAATCCATAAAAGAACCGAGGCGTAATATAAGCAGGATAACAATCGTTCCCCGGATGGCAGGCAGTGTAATGTGCCACACTTGTCTCCAGCGATTCGCTCCATCCATCCGTGCAGCTTCATACAATTGCAGATCGACTCCAGACAGCGCAGCTAAGAAAATAATCGTTCCCCAGCCTACCTCTTTCCATATCGATTGCGTTACGATCATTGTCCTAAACCATTCGGGCTCGAGCAAAAATGCGATTTTAACACCAGTTACAAGAAACAGCAATTCATTAATGATACCGCCCTCTGTTGTAAGCAGCATATAAAATACACCAACTACAACGACCCATGAGACAAAATGCGGCACATAGATCAAAGTCTGCACCCATCTTTTGAAGCGTTCTCTTCTGACTTCATTCATCATTAACGATAACACAATCGGCAGCGGGAAAAAGAAGGCCAGGTTATACACTGCCAGCAGTGCCGTATTCCGAAACAACTCCCAAAACTGTGGTTCACTGAAAAAGCGTTCAAAATGCTTCATGCCGACCCAACTGCTATTTAACATACCGAGATGAGGCTTATAATCCTGAAAAGCAATAATGACTCCATACATCGGTACATACCTAAAAATAATAAAATAAATCACTCCTGGCAGCAGCATAAAGTACATCCATTTGTCCCTGATTAAATCCTTCAAGAGAGGACTACGCCTGATCGATCTAGTCCTGCTTCTAATTGCATCTGCTTCAATCTGTGAATTCATAAGTTGTCCTCCTGACCATTATTGTTCAGCTTGCTTGTTGATCTCATTATGTTTCGATTTGCCGTAACATGCTATAGTTTGAATTTAACTTATTGTCTGAAACCAATGTTTAGCCCTCTAAATGTACGATTCTGCATGCCAATATCCCAATTAAAGATTTATTCAACTAGATATTACCTGTAATTATCTAAATTAAAAGCAGCTGGCTGTTATACAAGCTGCTTTTTGCTTTTCTTACTTTTTACTCGATTTAGCAAACGATTCTTCATATTCCTTGATCACTTTATCCCCGCCGCTTTTTTTCCATTTTTCAATTTCTGCTTGGAAGCCTGCGTCATCAATTTTGCCCACAATATATTTGGTTTCTGCATCTCTGATCAACAGATCAAGTTCATTACCACGCTCTGAGTACGTAGCTGAAGATAAAGTTAATGCAGGATTTGGCACCGCATATTTGATATCCTCACGTGCCAGTTTGGTACCTTTTTCTGCAATGGGAATATCCTTCAGATCGGCGACATTGTAACCTTCAATATTCAGTAAAGCATCGCGATAAGGTTTAACTTCCCTTTGAAAGGAACTAAAATCCTTATATTCCGTTTTATTTCCATCAATTTTGGTATAGTGCTTTCCTTCTATCCCTCGCATTTGAAGCGTGGACATCGACTCGTCCATCAATTTATCCATGAAGGTCAAAACCTTTTTGAGTTCAGCCTCTGTTTTTACGGATGATTTGGGAATCGCGAGAAAACCAAAATTTCCTGGCTCTCCTGCAATGCGAATACCGCTTGGACCTTTGAAGGGCTCGACATCCCATACAGCGGAAGGATTGGTTTTGGACATGGCAACCTGATACCCCTGTCCGTTCTGAGCAGAAACATTCAGTCGGATGCCGACACGTCCGTCGTACATCATTTTATCCGCTTCAGTTACATCAAAGGCAGGGAAATCCTGGTTAATGAGCTTTTCATCGTATAGTTTTCTGAATAATTTTAACGTATCCAAATAAGGCTGTGTCATAAATTCAGGCGTAAATTTCCCTTTATCTTCACCCCATCTATTGACACCGCCGACACTGACTGCAAGTCTGGTGATAACCGGCTGCGTCCCGGAATTATAGCTCTTGAATAAGACCGTACCATAGGTATCATTTTTTCCGTTTTTATCTGGATCACCCAATGTGAACGTTTTCATAACGTTGTACCAATCATCCAGTGTGACCGGAAGCTTCAAACCTGTCGCGTCAAACCAATCCTTACGAAAAACGATAGCAGCACGGCCAATGTCACGATAATTGGGAATTCCATAAATTTTGTTCTCGACCTTGATATTGTCGTAATATTGCTGATTCTGGGCGGCTAAATTTTTGTAATCCTTAATATAAGGACCAAGCTCCCAAAAAACCCCATCTTTTGCTGCGTTAATAATGCTTGGAACGTAATTTACCTTGATGATCTTGGGTAATTCATTGGAGGCGATCATGATGTTCACCTTATCATCAAAAGCAGCCTGCGGAATCCACTGTATGGATAATTTGGTATTCGTATATTTCTCGATAGCTGTCTCGACTTCATTTCCTTTGGTCGGGATATCCCCGACCTGACGAAGCCCTATCGTCAACTCATAGGGCTTGCTATCCTTTTCTTCAACTGCAGGTGTGTTTGCTTTCTCCGTATTACTGCATCCTGCTGCTACACTTGCAGCTAATAAAACCGTACACGTACCGGCCACCCAACGTTTGCTTATCATTTGTATTCATCCTCTGCTGTCGAATTATCGTTAAAAAATCCGTCTATTACGATTTGGTTTGTGCGGTACGGTCCTGCAGTTGATGGACGGATATGGTGCCCCAGCTCAGATCGGGAACCCGGTACTTCTCAATTAAGTCCCAGTCCAGCTCCATCCCGAGTCCCGGTACATCACGACCGGGAACCAACAAGTAACCGTTCTCATACTTCACCGGGTTTTTGACAATATCACCGATGTATAATTCAGGTCCGGTAGGATCCGAGGTATAATTCAGATTGATTAAAGAGCTGCCCAGATGCGCCATCGCTGCGGTTCCAATCGATAGTTCCTGAGTCGTACCCATCAGGCAGCCTTTGCCTGCAACCTCTGCTGCGGCCGCTGCTTTTCTGGCGCTCGTCAATCCACCAATAAAAATAGGTGAAATGTTGAAAATATCTACGGAATCGTGACGAATCATTTCGTATTGCTGGCGGAAGCTCCATACATGCTCACTGACCAAATGCTCGCATTTCATCCGGAAATGATGCAGTCCGTCAAAATCATTTTGAACGGCAGGACTTTCGACCATTTGAAAATCATATTGGGATAGGCGCTTAACCGCCCGCAATGCCAGCTTCCAATCCAGCAAATGGCTGAAGTCGAGCGACTTTATCGTCACCTTGGAGCCGAATTCACTTTTCACACCATCGAGGAAAGCTTCATCTGCATCGAGATTTTTACCGACATACAGGCGGTACGTATCAAACCCCTGGGCAAAGCGCTTCCTGACGACCTCTAGGTTTTCCTCAACCTCTTCCATGAAGCGATGTCTAAAGATCGGAAAGCAAACCTTGATTTTATCCTGAATGCGGCCTCCGATGAAATCAGCAACGGAAATATTCAAAGCCTTCGCGCACAGATCATGCAGCGCCGCGTCAACGCCGTTACGGATAAAATTACCTTTTTCATAATAAAACATCGCTTCGGGGAAATTAGCTGTCAATTCTTTATTGATTAACGAGATATCAAATGGATTTTTGCCTAGTACAATATCTTTCAGGGAGTGTGTCAAATCATCAACATTCAGCGAATAGTGGGGGAGATGCGAGAAATCCGACATCTCACCGATTCCAGTCACACCCTCGTCGGTCATTAGCTCAACAATCACATGCTTACTCACAAATCCTGTAGTTCTTGGAATGCCGACTACCGTTAAACGAATATCTGAAATTTTCATCTTGTTAGCTCCTTTATGAACAATTTTAGTATGATTTTAATTTCCATAATTTCAAAATTTCTGTAACTCTGCTTTTTTCACTGTCCTGCAGCAGAGCAATCGGAGGGCGAACTGCACTATTGGATATGAGACCCAGCTGGTACATCGCTTCCTTCACAACACTGACATTATTGCCGTTTTTATTCGTTTCACGCAGCTCTTCAAATGGTAATATATCCGTCCACACGTCCATCGCCTGCTTATAGTTACCTGCCTGAAGCGCTTCCAGCATGGCAAAAGAACGCTCAGTATCGACATTGACCATACCTGAGGTGAATCCTTCAGCTCCAGCCGCATAAAAGGAAGGTGCCCACATTTCAGCCGTCCCGCAGATCCAGACAATATCCTTCTTCACCGCCTCCACGGCTTTTCTAAAGGATGGGGGATTGTTCACAGCATATTTGACCGCAATCACATTCGGCAGCTCTGCAACCTCTGCCAATACCTCCGAGGTAATCTGCTCACTGCGTACATACAAGATCATCGGCAGCTTGGTCGATGCAGCAATTTGCTTGTAGTAGGCGATCAAGCCCGCAGACAGCAAGTAGGGATGCACAGGCTGATGAACCATAATACCGTCTGCCCCTGCCTGCTCCGCGTGCGCTGCCAATTCGCTGGCTGTTTTCGCATCGTATCCAACGCCTGCAATCACAAGGCTGCGTTTGGCTATTGCCTCGGTAACGAAGGTTGTAACCTCCTTGGCTTCTTGCAGCGTTAACGCATAAAATTCACCGGTATTGCCGCATGGGTAGATCGCCTGAATACCGCGATCCAGCAAAAAGTTCACATTTCGCTTCAAGGATTCCCAATCGATCTCCAACTGATTATCAAACGGAGTTACATTAATTGCGTTAATACCTTTGAGCCTGGACTGTATCGAGGTTGTCATGGCCACTTTCGCCTTCTTTCTAGTAGTTATAGATTATTTGAATTATTCAGCAGGTTGAGCATTTCCCTTAATAAATACAATCGTACGCCGGATGTGGGAAATCATCGCGTGCTCAGCCCCATCTGCGTTTCTTGCGCAAATTTGCCTGTAAATCTGCACATGCTCCTGAAAGCCTCTCTCCAGCTCTTCTTCATGAGACAATGCCTTCCTGCGGAAAGATCGGTCGAACGAATGGATCGCTTCAATTTGTTGAAAAATATAGTTGTTCTTCGCACACGTGCGAATCAGTTTGTGAAAATCCGCATTGAGTATCAGCAACTTCTCAGCGTCTTTACTTTCCGTGAACTGCTTCATTTGATCGACAACAGCTCCAAGCTGGCTGATTTCATCATCCGATATTTTTAAAGCTGCCAGCCTTGCTGCCACGCCCTCCAGTGCGGACCGGGCCCAGTTAATTTCCTCAACGGAATTCATGATGTCACTGGAAACAAAGGTCCCCCGTCTTGCGCTGGTTGTCACAAGCCCCTCCTGCTCCAGACGGCGAAGCGCCTCCTTCAGCGGTGTTGTACTGATTCCATACAGCTTGGCGAGCTCTCGCTCCTTCAGATGATGCCCCGGCTTGTACTGCTCGGATATGATAGCATCTTTCAATCTTTCATAAACAACGTCACGAATCGACTTTGTTTGTATTGCGTTTTCTTCTGCCATCTGGTCCGAATCCATAGTTGTTAGCCTCCTTCTATGCTACAAGCCGCAATTGCTATGCTTTTACAAATACGGTTTTGATTGATGTATAAAACTCAATGGCCGCTTGACCCTGCTCTCGCGAATGCGAGCTGGACTGCTTCATGCCGCCGAACGGTGCCTGCAGCTCAACGCCTGCACTTTCTGCATTGATTCTGACAAGACCAGCATCCATCTCGCTGATGAATGAGAGCATGTGACCAATATTTTGTGTGAAGATCGAGGCGCTAAGCCCGAATTCGACATCATTGGCTGCCTCAATCGCTTCCTCCAGCGACTCCACCTTGATCAAGGCCAGCACCGGTCCGAATATTTCTTCCTGGGCAATAGTCATTTTGGATGTAACCTGAGCAAAGATGGTCGGCTCAACGTAGTAGCCATTGTCCAAGCCTTTAGGCTTGCCACCTCCATACAGCAGTATAGCGCCTTCCTCCACGCCTTGACGGATATAGGAAAGTACATTGTTGTACTGATTCTCGCTTGCACACGGCCCCATCCAGGTTTGCGGACTCATACCGTCACCCACCTGCAGCTGCTTGACTCTTTCCAATAGCTTCGTTACAAACGGTTCATAAATCTCGTTCTGCACGATGACACGACTGGTTGCCGTACATTTCTGCCCTGTAGAACGAAGTCCTCCACTGATCGTTGCCTCCACGGCCAAATCCAGGTCTGCATCCGCGGCTACGATCACGGGGTTTTTGCCGCCCATTTCCAGTTGATACTTGGCGCCGCGGGCGATTGCCCCCACCGCAATTCCTTTGCCAACCGTATTGGAGCCTGTGAAGGTGATTCCATTAACATCCGGGTGCTCAGTAAGCGCCGGACCGATTATTGAGCCTTTACCTGTCACCATATTGACGACACCGCTCGGGAACCCGGCTTCATGAAAACATTGAATAACTTTGGCTGCCGTAAGGGCAGTTTCACTTGCAGGCTTCAGCACGACCGTATTTCCGTAGACCAGAGCAGGCGCCATCTTCCAAATCGGAATCGCTACCGGGAAATTCCATGGTGTAACCACAGCAACGACACCCAAAGGAACACGAGTGGTAAACATCATCGCCTCACTGTCCGTTGATGGAATGACATCACCCACCTTACGCATCCCTTCACCGGCATAATAGCGCAGAATAGCCACACCCCGGGCTGTTTCGCCCTTGGCCTCGGCAAAGGTCTTACCCATTTCCCGAGTCATCGTTTCAGCAATCTCGTTGATATGCTGCTCTACGATATTCGCTGCTTTATATAAAAAGTCGCCCCGAGCCGATCCTGCCAGCTTTCTCCAGACTATACGTGCATTCTTGGCTGCCTGAACGGCCAAATCGACATCTGCCTGATCAGAGCTTTGCAAATAGCCTACGACCTCGCCCTTTTTTGCAGGATTCAGGCTGGCATCCAACTTTCCGGTAAGGGCTGGCTGCCACTGACCTCCAATGTAATTCAAAGCTGTAAACGCCGTTGTATCGCTCATCGTTACACACACATCCTCACTTGGTTTTCATATTTGATATCTGATATATCAGATTTTAAATGAAGAGGGCAGCTTCGTCAATCCTTTTCTCCTCTGCTGCATCTTTTATCCGTACAGCATTTGTCCATCTCTGCACAATCAGCCTCCGCTTCTACCGCAATGGGCAGACAGCGAAGGCTGATTCGTTCCTTTATCTTTTCGCGTAGCGGTCATAGGAGGCTTGCTGGATTTTCACAACGGCGTCAATACCCATCTTGTCGATCTGCTTGACATAATCGTCAAACTTGCTGATCGGCTCTGAGCCAATAATGAATTTGTTCAGCATCTCGTCTTTATAAGTGGTTATTTCCGTGAACTTGGAGTTGAGCACGTCACGCTCCTGCTGCTTGAAGGAAAGGGCAACCGGGTACTTCGGTTTAATAAAAGGTGTGATGGAGTCACGGATTTGCGCCAGCTTTGGCGTTACCATGGCATTCTCGTAGCGGATATCCCACTGATAGGCAAACTCGCGGTGTCCCAGTTCGTACATCTTAATCAACGGTGAGTTGTTTTTATCCTTCATCACCAGATCCGTATACTTGGGTTCATTATTGTCCATCGTGTACGTTTCACCTAGTTTACCGAAGTTCATGGCCAATTGGCCCTCTGGACTGTAGAACCAATCCTGTACCTTGGCAATTTCAGCTTTGAATTTCGATTTGGAGCTGATGCCAAAGCCGTTCTTGATCAGATTTTGCTGGCTTTTGGTATAAGGAGCGATGCCTGTAGGCCCCTGTAGAGGCGTCAAACCGGTTAAATTGACCTTCGGATTTGCCTTGCCAACCAGCTTCTCCAGCGCTTCGATCCGTGGAAAGGAATCAAAGGTGGCACCCGACGCTTCATTGGTAAATCTCGACTCCCAGATCTTCTGATCATTCGTTATATATTCCTTGTCGATCAGACCTTCCTTGTACAGCATCGCCGTGTACTCAAGCGCAGCCTTTAATCTGGGATCGGTGTACGTGTATTTGACCTGACCGTTATCCACATAAAAATCCTCTTCAAATGATACACCAAAAGGCTCGATGAAAGGCAGCAGTCCCTTGATCTTGCTTCTTGTCGTGAAAGGAATTTCATCGTTCTTACCGTTGCCATTCGGATCCTTTTCCTTGAATGCCTTCAGTACCTGATACATTTCCTCGGTTGTTTTCGGTGCTTTCAAACCAAGATTATCGAGCCAGTCCCGACGGAAAATCTGTAGGTTGATCGTTTTGACAGCAGAGATTTGCGGAAAAAAGTAAATGTTGCCGTCATCGGATTTGATATCCTTCAAAACTGCCGGGTTTTGCTCAATCAGCTTCTTGAAATTAGGCATGTTCTGGTCGATCAGCTTGTTCAATGGTTCAAATACGCCGTTCTCTCCGCCTTTGTTCAACAAATCCGGCGGTGCCTCCATCAGGTCAGGCAGTGTTCCGCCAGCTAGCGTAAGATTAAACTTTTCGATATAGTCATTGGCATCGGCAGGAGCCTTCAGCCATTTGAAATTGACGTTGGTTTTCTCCGAAATCGGCTTCATCCACAGCAGCTCATTGGATTCGACTGATTCAGGTCTCGGCCTCATATACACACTGACCTCGATCTGCTTATCTAGAATCTTGCCATTCGCATTCGCGGCCTTCCCGGCTTCCCCTGCCTTGGCATCCGGAGTCACCACTGCTTTCTCCTGACCTCCACTCTGACAGCCTGCCAATGCAACCGATGCTAATAATACACCAGTCATTCCTTTCATCCATCTTGCTTTTTTCATGTTAACGCCTCCCTTTAGTATGAGTAATGATCAGCCTTTAATAGATCCCATCATGGAGCCTTGAACAAAATATTTTTGAATGAAAGGATACACCATCAGAATGGGTAATGTCGCTACTACCAAAGTTGAATACTTGATCGATTCGCTTAACAGATTTTTATCGTCAAACACATCAACCAACACTTGATCCGTCTGATTCTGAATCACGATGGCTCGAAGCAGGATTTGCACTGGAAACAGATTCTCGTCATTTAAATAAATCATCGCCGGGAAAAAGCTGTTCCATTCGTTGACCGCATAGAACAAACCGATCGTCACCAAGGACGGAAGCGCCAACGGCAAAATGATTTTGACCAATGTTTGCACCATCGAGCACCCGTCGATCTTGGCAGCATCCTCCAGCTCCAGAGGAATTTGCTCAAAAAAGGTTCGCTGAATAAATACATAAAAAGAGGTTACTGCCGCCGGAATCACGATGGCCCAGATCGAATCCCGCATCCCAAGCGCATTCACGACGAGAAAGGTCGGGATCAGGCCGCCACCGAACAGCATCGGGATCAGCACGATGGTGGTCATTAATTTACGACCGGGCAGATCCCGCTTGGACATCGGATAAGCCGCACAAACCGTTAATATCAGGCTTATCGCGGTTCCAAGCGCCGTATACAGGATCGTATTCAGGTAAGAGCGTCCCAACATCGGGAACTCCAGCACTCTTCGGTAAGCCTCCAGCTGAAAGCCCATCGGGATGATCCCGATTCTTCCCTGCTGAATATACAGCTGCTCGCTTAATGAAGCGGATACGACATACAAAAACGGGTACAAGGTCATTACAACGACCAAACCGAGAATCAATGCATTGATACAACCGAACGCCAATCCTCCAAGCGTCATACGCCGGAAAGTCATACTTTTACCTCCTAAAAGTTTTGCGTAGCAAAACTGACTTCGTAAGCATTAGCCAAGTTTTCGTAAGAAAACTGACTTCGTAAGCATTTGCGCTACCACAAGCTTGTTTCCGAATATTTTCGGGCCAATTTATTGGCAATAACAATCAGCACTAGCCCCATGATCGACTGAAATAGTCCAACAGCGGAAGCAAAGCTGTAGTTGGCATCCAATATCCCTCTGCGATACACATAGGTGCCGATCACATCTGCAGTCAGGTACGTATTGGGGTTGTACAAGAGCACGATCAGCTCATAGCCGATCTCCAGCATATGTCCGATTTTCAGCAGGAACAAAATAATAATGGTAGGCGCGATACCCGGAAGGGTAATATTCCACGTCTGATGCCAGCGATTGGCGCCATCTACTCTAGCCGCCTCGTACAATTCCGTATTAATGCCCGTTAATGTGGCAAAGTACAGGATCGCTGACCAGCCGAGCGTTTTCCACAAATCCATAAAAGTATAGATTCCCCAGAAATAGTTCGGATCCAGCAAAAAGTTCGTTCGCTCCATGCCGAATTGCACCAGAATATTATTGACCAATCCCACACTAGGTGACAGGAAGGTGACCGCCATACTGGCCACAATAACTGTTGAAACAAAATGAGGCAAGTAGCTGATCGTTTGCACCGTGCGTTTAATAAGCGAATTGCGAACCTCGTTTAACAGCAAAGCGAAAATAATCGGTGCAGGGAACACAAACACCAGATTCAACAGGTTGATCATCAATGTGTTGCGCAGCAATCTTCCAAAATACACCGAATTGAAAAAATCGATAAAATGCTTGAAGCCCGCCCATTCACTCGCAAGTATTCCTTTGTAGATATTATAGTCCATCATCGAAATCACGACAGCCATAACGACGGGTACATATCTGAAAATCAGATAATAAATTAGTGGCGGCAGGAACATCAGATAGTAAGGCAAAACTTTTTTGAAGGTACTTCGTCTGCTTGATGTTTTTTTGTAGCCCGCATTTATCGATGACGGGCCCGCAGTAACCACAGTTTGCTTAGCCAATGCAAGACACTCCTTTCAATGGTTTCATGTGCTTCGTTTGCCTACTCAATGTATCCCCTTACACGAATTTCGTATATCGCTAATTCTTTGGATGCATCTACTTTTTTCATGATGCATGCCAAAAAACCGCCAGGAATCAGCTCCTGGCGGTCATAGAAACGTGATAATTAAGTTCCGCTGCATGAATGAGGGATTCCTCTGGCTGCTACTGTTCCAAGTCTACTTGGAGTCTTCCTTCACATACATTTGCCTGAACTGCCCCGGTGTAACACCTTCATGCCGCTTGAATACCCGGATAAACGTATTGGAATTCGTGAAGCCTACCTGTTCAGAAATATCAACCACTGTATCCTGCGTTTGCCGCAGCCGTATTTTGGCCTGCTCGACACGCCGGGTATTGATATAATCGACAAAGTTCATTCCCGTGACCTCTTTAAAAATGCTGCTCAGATACGAAGGTGATAATCCGATATTCTCACCAAGGATCGTTAATGATAAATCCAGATGATAATTATTTTCCACATAATCCTTGATTTGATTGAACAGGGTATTGTCCTGCCCTTGCTTCTTGTTGTGAATCCAGTCGCTGATGCTCTGGAACATCCGTTCAATGTACTCCTTCTTGTCCTCCAGCCGTGGCTGCTGATTAACCTCCCTGTACAAATCAATGGAGTCACTGAAGATTTCGGCGGTTGTAGATTGGACCTCATAAATCGTTCGTATTGCGGTGCCTACCAGAGCCTGAAACAAATAGGTAATAATTTCAGGTGTAACATCTCCCTGTTTTAAATTGTCCCCCCATAATTTGTGCAAATGCTGCTGAAGGGCAAGCCGGTTTCCCGTTTTCACGCAGTTGATAATATGCTTCTCGGCTTCAATCGAATAGCTGAAGGAGCTCTCAGGCATCTTGCCCACCTCATCAACAAAGATCACGCTGCCTTCTCCCTTGACTATCTTGTACTGCAAAGCAGATAACGCCTCTACGTAAGACAAGGGTACTTCCTCAACCGAGCTGTAAATATTGCCAATCCCCACCGTGAAGGTCCGGGAATGCTCCTGCTTAAAGTATGAAATCACCTTGCTGATAAAATCATGAATAACCTCGGGCTTCGGGTTGGGATGGTCCAGATTTAATAATGAAATGATTTTATCATTGCGCTTGCGAATTGACCTCACGTTGATATGGGCATCCTCCAACTGTGCGATCCTACCATCTACAATCTCCAGAATATCGCGATTATGCAGGCCTATTTTATCCTCCAGAGAAAAATCCACCGTTTCAAATACGATCACCTGAAAGGAATCATAGCTGAAATCCAGTTGAATTTCCTTGGCAAGCTCCTTCACATTGGCCGATGACACTCTACCTTCAATAAGATCATAAAGAAATTTTTGGCGGAGCGCCGGCAAATTCTTTTCAAAGGAGCCTCTCAGGCTTTCATTCTCATAATAGACATAGTTGATAATACGATCAATAAAGCCAAGCTCATCCTCCTTGGCAGTTCGGTTTTGATTGGATGGTGTACGGCCCAACACATTGATGTATCCAATTATTTTGCTGATGGGACTGTAAATCCGGTTAATAAGAAAATAGGACATAATCAACCCGCCAATCAAACAAATGATCGCTGTTACAAATGTGAATTGACGAATCGCATTGGCTTTCTCGGTGATAAAGGCTGTCGGCACCACACTGATATAGGTCCAGTCATTCACCTTCGATGAAGTAAACAGAATCTGATAGGAGTGCCCCGCAATGGTCTGCTCCAAATAGCCCTCACGTGCTCCGATTCCTCTTACTTTCTCTGTAATGGCCCCTTTGACCGAACTTATCAGCCCGTCCTGGTCACTGCGGATTTTGCTATTGAAGACCACCTCTCCGTTGTTGTCCAAGGCATAGATGAATGCCGGGTACGGATCACTTGCACCCTGCACCCTGTTGGCAAAATCATCGGTTTTGATATTCAGATACAAGCCTCCCATAGGCTTGATTTCACTTAGTGGAACCGTCCTCTCAAAGGTAATCACAGATGAGCTCACGCCATAGGTAGTCGCTTGAAATCTGCCGATCGGGTTAAGTCCATGATGGGATGGACTAGGACGCTCCCAACCTGAGGACTTATCGGTTTTATAAATATCGTCATAGAAATAATTCAAATTATATTTGGACTCCTGATTGATGACGATTGGATAGCGGTAAAACTGAATCCATATATCCGAGATCAGTGTGTTGGAGAGCTTGACGCTTTTTAAATATTTAATAATATCGAGAAACAACAGCTGGTCCTGATCCCAGGTGGTTTCCGACAAATAGAGCGCCCGCCGAATCTGCGATTGAAGTGAAACCTGATACGATAAATTATCCAGTGAAGTCAACGTTTCATCGATATTATCCCTGGCCTGCTCGACATATTTATAGTTGGATTTCACGACTTCCTCGACTAGCAGAGAGGAGGATTGTGTATACGAAACATAGCCAAATGCAAGAATAGCGATCAGAATAAACAAATTAAATACTAACAGCATTTTGACAAAGATGCTTTTTTGCTTAAATACCTTTAAGCCTTGCGGGACTAATTTCAAATTGCATCCCCCCTATTTACTGAGCCTTATGAATGAATTCTATTCCAGGCTCTCTTCCAAGACGCTGCTTGCTTTCGCTGCATCCACACCTCGATAGCTAAAGCTTTTGAACAGTACCTTGCCTTCCGGCTGATACTTGACACCCATTGCATAGATGCCGACGCGGGGCGCGGTGTAGCACTTATATCTCGCATAGTTTTCAGGGTATAAAAAGGCAGCAGGTACCGAAAGATCAATCCCCTCATAATGAATGCCATCGATCGAATATGAAAAAGACAGCTGGTCGTTCGTGCTCTCAAGTCGGGTCTTTAGCCAAATATCCGCACCCACCGGAAGCTCCAGCCGGACCTGGTATAAGGTCGTACGGAAGCATTTCTCGGAACGGTCAATTTGCAAATACAGTCCCTCGTGCTCCTGCTTTTCATGCGAGCGGGAAACATCAAACTTTTGCCCGGAGGTTTGGCCGATTCCATTGCGAATACTCGCCAGCAGCATGCCATCCATATCCCGGTACAGAAGAAGTCCCGCCTCTTCACCGAGGGACTGTGGTGCGAAAGAGAGACACGCTTCTGCCTCAAATCCAAAATGCTCCCAACGGCGTGTCAGCAGCAGTGTCGAGCCCGGTACATACAGGGGATACGCAGCACAGTCCATTTCCAGTCCAGCAGCAGTGAGTCTAAATTTGTTCTCCAGTGGATGCCGTACCCACTCCCATACCGGTGACAGCTCTTTGCCCTCGAATCTGTCTACGGGGTCATCAGTGAATTCTTGGGAGATTGCAGCAGTCAATGCAGCCTTCTGGGACATCTCAATCCATTCCAATGGCGCACCCTCGTTACCAACCTCCAGCCAATCATCATCTGTCCAGCGTGCAGGCTCCAGAAATGTTTCGCGCCCCAGTGGTGTAGCACCATTCGGTGTTAACGGACGTCCACCAAGGTGGACCATCCACCAGTTACCATCGGGGTCCTCTACCAGCTTGCCATGCCCGGCCTTTTGCAGAGGTTTGGTTGGGTCCTGCTGGGATAGAATCGGGTTGGACGGACTCGCCTCATAGGGTCCCCATACCGACCGGCTGCGAGCAAGCGTTTCCATATGTCCGAATGCGGTTCCGCCTTCCGCCAGCAGCAGGTAATACCATCCGTTTCGCTTCACGATATGCGGAGCCTCGGGGGTGCTTCCGCCTGTGCCGGACCAAACTTGCCTGGCCTCTCCAATCAACCTTGATCCATCCTGCGCCAGCTCGTGTACCCAGCCTCCACCAAAAGCCAGATAACGTTTACCATCATCGTCGTTAAAGATCGAGGGGTCGATGAAGTGATGGTTAAGCACCACACCGTCACTGTATGGACCTTCCGGACGGTCAGCCGTATATACGATATTGGTGCAGCGAGGCTGGCCGTGAAAATAGGGAATTACAACCCAATACTTCCCGGCGTAATACGAGATATCCGGTGCGAATGCGCCATGAGAGTCAGGTATATCCATGAAGTCAAGCTGGCTGCGGCGTGTAATCACATGGCCTATGGGCTTCCAATGCACCAGATCCCGCGAATGATGAATCAGGGTTGATGGGAAATACTGGAAAGTTGAAGTGGCCATGTAGTAGTCGGAGCCGACTCGGATCACCGATGGATCAGGATGGTCTCCTCGAAGAACAGGATTAGAAAAACGCTGCTTATTGGTATTATTCATAGCTATCACCTTTCATTCATTAATGAACACGTGTACATAAAGCAATTAAATATTCGACCTTCGCGTATTAATTCCTTCCGCATCGAATTAATTTATTACCGAGCCACAGCGAAGAACCGGACTGCAGGTCAGTCCGGTTGTAACCCCTATATATGGAGCGAATAACTCGCCCCTCCATGGAGAGAACCTCACAAATCCTTGTTGTATTGATCCCGATACTGTCCCGGGGTCATATCTACAATCTTGCGGAAGGTACGAATAAATGCCGTCGTGTTCGTATAATTCAATCTCTCGGCTATTTCAGAAACCTTCCATGATGTGTTTTCCAGCCAGGTCTTGGCTATGTTCATCCGGTACTCAGCCAGGTATTCACTGAAATTGACCTTCATTTCCTTTTTAAATACACGACTCAAATATACAGGATGGAAATTCAAAATAGACGCACAAGCCTCCAACGAAATCTCCTGATCGTAGCGTTCATGAACCAGCTTGATCATCTGATTGGCAATATTCATGTATTGCGATTCGGCCTGCTGATTGGAGAAGCTGATAATTGGCTCAAACAGTTCCGCCTTAAACCACTTAATGATCGACTCCAGTGTAGTCAGCTTAAGAAAATGCTCGATCGTCGCCTTTTTACCGAGCACATGTTTAACCGAGCCACCCTGCTCCTGCACCAAATGAAACACTTTGGCAATAAGCTGCATCATCAGTACCGGGTATTCATTGAAATGAATCCCTTTCTCGACAATCGCCGCGATATATTTATCAAAAATCATATCCACGGCTGCCTGATCACCGGCCTTCAAAGCGTTGCCCAGCTGGTCCTCCATCAGCTTCAGCTGCGTATACACCGTGACCTCCATCATTTTCTTGCCGGCATCGATATCCTCATAATGGATAATGATCTCTTGTCCCAAGCTCATTCGGCACTTCAATGCCTCCAGACATTCTCCATAAGCCAGCACCGATTGCGTCACCCGTTCAAAAGGCCGACTAATCCCGATACTGACGGGGAGCTGCAGAAATTCATGCACCTTGGCTTTAATCTGCTCTGCGATATCATAAAACTGCTGCTTCAGCTGTGCCTCATGCTCGTAAGAACTGAGCAGCAGCGTAACCTGCGATTGATCCAGCAAGATCGGACTGAATCGCTCCTCCCTGGAGATGATTTCGCCTACGATATTATTAATAGCGAACAGCAGAAGGTCCTTATCGTGCTCCCGATAACGCGTTTCCTGCAAGGAATCAATCTGCACCGCCAATACACCGAGCCGCTTCCAATGGGCAGGATACCCGAAAGTTTGTGAACGATAGGCGAAGTCACTGTCAGACAGCTGACCCGCAAACAGCTTCAACATAAAAAATTCCTTCAGTTGGCTGAATTGCCCGATAACCTGCTGCTGCAGCCTTCTCTCCGTGCTGAACAGGGTGCTGAATCTTTTCTCGATCGACACCAACTCATCTTTGTTATCCTGGTCTTCGACTTCGATCCCCTTCGTGAACTCAAACAGCCGCTTAATCGGTGAATACATCCTCCTGCTTCCATACAAAGCAAACAGAGCGACCAGCACAAAAATGATCGAGCACACGATAAACGTGATCCAGGCGATTTTCCGTGATTGCTGGGTAATTTCCTTGATCGAGACAGCAGATACATACAGCCAGCCATTATAAGGCGAGGACCGGAACGTAACACCAAGAGCCTCACCATTCACATCCGCATTAAAGAAACCGGACTCCTCCTGGGTCTGGATGATCCGCTCAGCTACCAAGGCATGAATTGCACGGTTGCTGTCAGACGTATTGCCTTCGGCCAGAAAGTCGTATCCGTCGCGATTCACCAGGAAAACTTCTCCCAGCTTGGCATTGGAGGATAGCAGCTCCTTGAGTTCACTGTTGGCAATTTCCACAATCAACAGTCCCTTGGGCTGTCCCTTCGTTGGAATAGGAATCTTATAGATCATCCTGATAACCTTGGAACCACTGGTTGCTCCCTCGGAGGTTGCCTCTGTCAAGTTGGTCTGGGCTTCGTTGTTCACAAGATTGCCTGTCATCCAGAATAAGCTGTTAGGGTACTGGGCGTACGAAGCCATCCGCACGTGGTCTGTAAATGTGCTGAATTGGCGAAAAATGGAGAAACTGACCAACCAATCCTTTTGCAAATTGACCAGATAAGCTTCACGTATGCCGGTAAACGTTTGCAAATTATATAGACCCTTGGATAAATCCCGAATTTCAGAAAAGTCGTCTACACTCAGGTCCTTGTTCATCGATTCCATAACTAGCGGAGAATTTAAATATTGCAGGGAAGTAAACTCCAGCGTTTTCAAAACCTGCTCTACGCGCATTTGTGTTTGCAAAAGCACCTGCATATTGCCTTCCTTGACTTTTTCCTCAATATCGCCTGAAGCAATATAGTAAGAAATCAGACCGATCGAGATGACAGGAATTGCTGCGAGTATGAAACTGAAGCCAAGCAGCCGCAGCAAAAATTTGGGCATCGGTCGATCTCCTCTCTAGTTCGTGGTAACCATAATTATAGCATATACCATATAACATGTTTAAGAATGAGCCAAAAAACCTTACCAATGGCAAGGTTTTTTTAGCTCATTCCTTGTAACAGACAGTTTACTTAGGCTAACCCGTTATATGGTTCCTGTGATCGAATACAGCATTATTTCTTGTTTTTGGCATAAGCCGCTTCATATTCCTTAATCAGGTTGTCACCACCCGCTTTACGCCATTTGGCAACCTCATCAGCCCAGCCTGCATCGTCAATCTTACCTACAATGTATTTGGTCTGTGCATCTGCAATTTGGGTATCGAGCTCTTTGCCTCGATCTGAATAGGTTTGAGACGTTAACGTTAATGCCGGATTGGCAATCGCGTATTTAAGACCTTCTGGCTCCATTTTATACCCCTTCATAGCGAGTTCCGTATCCTTGAGTGGGGGTACGTTATAGGTTTCAAAGTTGATCAGATTATCACGGTAAGGTTTTACCTCACGGTTGAAGAGCGTGAGATCAGTCCATTCGACATAGCCATCCGCAGCCTTCTTGTGGTGAACGCCCTCAATACCACGCTTTTGTAAGAGAGACATATCCTTATCCAATAATTTATCCAGGAATGATAAGAGTTGTCTGACTTCGGTTTCATTTTTTACAGTTGCTTTAGGGAATGCGAGGAATCCGTTATTGCCGGACTGACCAGAAACTCTCGGACCTGCCGGCCCTTCCCATGGCGTAATATCCATTTGGGCTGTGCTCACTACTTTGACAATCCGGTCCTGAATATTCGCTGCGTTGGTAGCCACGCCATTGATTTTGATAACGGCACGTCCAGATTCAAACTGCTTATCCATCTCGGTAGCATCCAAAGCCGGGAAGTCCTGGTTGATCAATTTTTCTGTATACAGCTTTCTGAACAGCTTCAACGTATCAACAAATTGCGGTGTGATAAATTCAGGTGTGAATTTCCCGCTGCTGTCTACACCCCACTTGTTGACCCCGCCTTGGCTTACAGCCATCCTGGTCAGGACTGAGTTTACACCATCATTATATTTTTTGTCCAGCATGATTCCATACGTATCATTTTTGCCATTTTTATCGGGATCGTCTAATGTTAGCGTTTTCACAACATTGTACCAATCATCCAATGTCTTTGGTAATTTTAAGCCCATAGCACCCATCAGATCTTTGCGGTAAATAACAGCCGGACGGCCAATCTCCCGATAATTGGGAATTCCGTAAAGCTTGCCATCCACCTTAATATTTTCGTAGTACTGTGGATTTTGTGCAGCCAGGTTTTTGTAGTCTTTCAGATAAGCTCCAATTTCCCAGAATTGATCGCCCTGGACGGTGCTGATAATAGTAGGAACATAATTGACCTTCATAATTTTGGGCATTTCATTTGACGCGATCATCACATTGATCTTCTCGTCGTATGTCGAGTTGGGTACCCACTGAATACTTAATTTGGTATTGGTATATTTCTCAATCGCTTGTTCAATGGTATTACCCTTGGCTGGAATGTCTCCAACCTGCGGCATCACGATCGATACTTCTACCGGTTTGGCATCTGCCACTTTTGTATCAGCAGGTTTAGCTCCTTCTGTTGTCTTACTGGCCGGTTGATCTCCTCCACAGCCAGCTAATACCCCCATCGCCATTGTAATCGTCCCGACTGCTGCAAACCATTGCCTAGGTGTCCTGTTCATTAAACCATTACCCCTTTTCCTACTAAGTTTTGCAAATATGCCCATCTGATAATTGGATGAAACTGCTGGTTGCTGCTTCATGTAAGCCGAGTATATCGCCATGCCCCATTACAGACAATCCTCTTTATTTAACTTGTTGCAATCCACAGCTATTCCCAGCAATATCAAGGGTTTACGGGTATAAAAACAAATCTAATGAGCATCGCTGTACATCCGGATAAGGCAGAAACCAGTCGGGTGAAGCGCTCTAAAATGACAAAAAGCCGATCTCCTTATGAATAAGGAAGACCAGCTCTTATGTAAAATCATCCATGTATCCTGAGCAGCTTCATTGAACTAGGGAAGCTTATAGAAACGTACGCAGGTTGGTTGAGGCATTGTAATTTGTTGTCCGGTTGGCGTCAGCTTACCACTGTCGGGGTCCACCTTGAACCAGTATACCGAATCCGAGTCTTTATTAGCTGCGATCAGGAATCGTCCGCTTGGCGTCAGGCTGAAATGACGAGGATGCTTGCCCAAGGTGGACGTATGCTGAAGCAAGCTCAGCTTACCGTTAAGCGGGTCGATGGCGAACACAACGATGCTGTCATGCCCACGATTCGAGCCATATAGATAACGGCCACAAGGAGAAATTTGAACCTCAGCTGTAGAGCTGGTTCCCACAAAACCTTCAGGCAGTGTGTTCACGGTTTGAAGCGGAAGCAGCTTGCCGATCAGACGCTCATAGGAGAACACTGTGATTGTGGAGCTAAGCTCTTCAATGACATAAGCAAAGTTGCCGGTCGGATGAAAGGCAAAATGGCGCGGGCCTGCCCCCGGGCTGACAGCAACCTCATCGTGAAGCACCAATTTAGCCTCTTGTCGATCCAGTCGATATACCATAATTTTATCGAGTCCGAGATCGGGTACAATGACGAATTGATCCGATGGGTCCGGATAAATCGAATGCGGATGAGCGGAGCCTTGACGATCGGCAACAACGCCGCTCCCACCATTATGATGCATGCTTCCGCAGAGCTCGCCAATATTCCCATCACCCTGCAGCTTGAACAAGGAAACATTGCCTTCTCCATAGCTGACTGTCATCAGAAACTGCTCGCCAAGATCCGTATTGATATGGGTTGCCGATTTGTCTGTCCCTTCCTGACTTCCCGCCAATGTCAGTTTGCCGGTAGTCTCGTCAATCCGATAAGCATAAATGACGGATGTTGGCTGCCCTTCATAAGCCTGCGTAAAGGAATAGAGCATCTTATGCTTTTCACTGATCTTAATGAAGGTCGGGTCCTTCAGGCCGTCAACGGATTCAATAAAAGTTAGCTGCTCCGTATCCTCGTCAAACCGGTACGCAAAAATGCCAGGTAATTCCTTTCCCGTATAGGAACCCAAATAAATCACATAGCTCGAGCTTTCCAAAAGAACCACTCCATTTCTCGGTTAAATTTTCCCTCCCTATTGTACCCTAAAATTGCCTGCAAGTCCTCTTCACGCTTTACGAAACAGCAGTAATCCGCAGTGCTAAGTACGATTTACCTGGCAGTGTAACCTTGCAGGTTCCGCAATACGTCTGAGGAAGCCTCTCCACCTGCATTTCCCAAGTATCAATAAGATCGATGTGGAAGACCCGATGCTCAGGAAGCTGTAGTTCCCAATAGCCGGGACGGCTAAGCCCCAAATAAATCCAGAAGCAGGTGCGTTCACTCTCCAGTTCCCACAAGTCTGCTTGACCCGCTTCCATCAATTCGCGTAAAAACTGGATACGTTTCGGACTCTCTCCCACCAGCGTACCGCCGCGGGAAATCCAGGTACCGCCCCCTTGACCTTCGTAAGCTTCGCCATGCGACGCGTACCCGCCCCGGATCTGACTTTCCCAAATTCTCCGCAGCAGCTCTTCACCCGAGATATTTCCCCATCTGCGAATCGAATCGCCTTCATAACAGCATTCATCGATAACGACCGGTTTGTCGCACCTATCCAGCCAGCTTGTTGTCCATGAAGTATCCCAATGCTGAATACTTTGATGTGTTATCCAAGGCTTGGTGTAATCATAAAAGGCTGTCCTTTCATAATCGTACATCTTGGTTCCATTGTGGATGGAGCGCAAATGACCGTAGGGGTCCAAACGCTGCACGGTTTGCAATAACCGATCCCAATCATTCATGGATTTATGTATATTAAAATCAAACTCGTTGGCAATCGACCACCATACATTGCGATATGAAGAGAGCCGGGCTATCACATACCGCAGATAAGCTTCTTCTACCTCTGGCTCCAGCTGCTCAAAGCCCCATACACCTTGGTCGTACGGATGGAACAAAATTATATCAGCCTCAATGCCGAACTGCTGCAAATCATCGAGCCTTTTTTCCATATGCGTAAAAAAATCCGGGTTAAACTGCTGTATATCAACCCCTTGCTCCCTGTTACCGGCAAAAGCAAGCATCGAAGGCTTCATCTCTCCTGTTGGCAGTATGCACATCCGAACCTTATTAAAAGGTGACGCAGCGAGTGTGGCCAAGGTTGTCTGCTCCTGCTCCTCATCCCCGTGATGAAACCAATGATACAGCGTCGTGCCAAAAGGCAGGTACGGCGTACCATCGCTATAAGTAAACCTGTATGCATCCTTCACCCTTACCAACCCACGGTTAATTCCAATGGGAGCTGACACCTGCAATTGTCCATATTGAGCGTCCAGCTCTTTGCAATTACTGAATGTCACATAGCTCCAGGCTCCTACCGCATCAGGCATAAATCGAAGCTTGTATATACCACCACCATCGTAAAAACCTTCTGTTTTCACCACACGATTATGATGCCTGAACTCCGCTTGAAACGTGATTTCTTGAAAGGGATTCCCAGCAGCCGGTCCATGAAAGCTGCGCTCAAATCGTCCCCAGCATTCCAGCGTATCGGTAGCCATACCGATTGCATCCTTGCTGAACATCTCACCATCTCCGATCTAGCCTCTATTTACCTCTGTGAATGATCCTTCTTGGAAAGATCAGTCGTATAGTTGTCATTCTGTTCGGCATCGCGTATCTCTGAACTCCGTGCATCGGTAGTGAAGCTTGTACTACCTGAGCCTAGTAAGGATAAATCGTATTTCTTGATGGATTTGGCTTCCTGCGGGTACCATCTGCGTATGCGTAAGGCATGAAAAGGAAGCGTAGGCAGCTTCACTGTTACATGTTGTTCACAAATACCCGTTACAGCCGTAACCGTCATATTCCACACATCAATGATCTCGACGTTATAGCGACCCTCAGGTAAATGCAGCTCTCTGGAAGGAAATCTGTGAATACCAAAATATTGCAAATAATATTCCCCTTCGCAGCCAATCGTTGCTGCATCATAAAAAACCGGCATATAACGAAGTCCGAGCGGAGCCTCTTCCAGAATACGGCGTAAAAAAGCAATTCTCGGGACAGCAGATCCCTGCAAGGAGCCGCCATCGTAATGCCAACTGTGACCATTCGGCTGGATAAACATCTCGCCATGCCCGGCATATCCACCTCTACATATACTTTCCCAGACTCGGTTAACCATTTCCTGACCAGGCAAGCTTCCCCATAACGTGGGTGCATCTCCTTCACAGCCGCACACTTCCATCAGTATGGGCTTACGGTGTAATCTGGCATAATAGGCAACTTGACTGGGATCCATACCCTGCAGACTGACATGAGTCAGGCTCCTATGCCCGTAATCCTTTTCCGGAGTGCTGCTATGGATCGTTATAAGATGATGGTAAGGATCGTGCTCCTCCAGTATACGAAGAAACTCCAGCTTGTTGAACTCCAATGAAGCTTGTTCTCCATGGAGATGCAGCGACCACCAAATATTGCGATATGCCGCTAGTCTGATGACGACATGCTGTACAAAAGCTGCAACCTGAGCTTCACCAGACCCACAGTCCAGCAACAACTCGGCTTGCACGCCGAGTTCCATAAGACGGACAAGCACTTCCTCAAGTACGGTGAAATCATCAAGGCTGCTGTCCAGGGAAATTCGAACTTTATTAAATGGAGCGGTTGCCATTGACGCCAAAGTCGATTCCATATGCTCACGCTTAAACCCGTTCAGGCAAGTCGTACCGAACGGATAATACGGCGTACCGTCTGCGTAGCAAAAATCCTTATCATTAATAACGCCAACAGGACCGTGATTTCCCTCTATAGGCACAGTACAGTAGAGGCGACCACTGCCATACCCATTCTTGTAATCCACAGAGTCGCTGTTTATTTGATATAGCCATTCACCCTGTTCATCCGGCATAAAACGAGCCCGATACCCGCCTGAGTTATCGATAAAGGCATCCACTTCCCTTACACGGCTGCCCTTTGAAAAGATAACCTTTCCTGCAAACTCTCCTCCGGGCACACTCGCCACAGGAGGCAAGGCAAGCTCAAAGATGCCCCAGCATTCGACCTGATTGATAGGTTCCATATCTTGTTTTGTTCACTTCCTTTGCATTGTCAATGTCCCTGATCAGGAAATAACAGATTGAACCGCTTTTTTCCAGCCTTCATGGAAGCCATCACTCACTTGTTTATCCATCTTATGTGCGTACCCGATTGGAGTTTGAGCCAATTTATGCAGCTCCTCTATGCTGCTCCAGTAGCCGATGCACAGCCCGCCAAGAAACGCTGATCCGATAGCAGACAGCTCTGCAATGGACGGTTTTACGATATCTGCCTGCAGCATATCCGCCTGAAACTGCATCAGCAGTCGGTTTCCGGCGGCGCCTCCGTCCACTCGCAGCTCCACAATGGGGACACCGGACTCTGCTTCCATTAATGCTATCGTATCGCGCACTTGATAAGCAATACTTTCCAGCGCCGCTCTGATGATATGTCTCTTGTCACTACTTCGACTCAGACCAACAATAGCGGCTCGGGCATTTGGAAACCAATAAGGTGCTCCAAGTCCAACAAAAGCCGGAACCAGGTATACGCCCTCATTATCTGCAAGCGCAGCTGCTTGAGTCTCTGCCTCCGAATAATCCGTAAACAGTCCTAGTTGATCGCGTACCCACTTCATGCAATCACCTGTACAGTGGATGATCCCTTCCAGCGCATATTCCACCTTGCCATTAATCCCCCAGGCTATTGCCGTAACCAAGCCATTCACTGGTGGTACCGGATTCTCTCCAATATTCATCATCACCGAGGTACCCGTCCCATAGGTAGCCTTGGCCATACCTGGCCGGTGACACAGCTGCCCGAATAGCGCAGCGTGTGAATCCCCGATAACACCTGAGATCGGAATGGAATCGGCGAACAGCTCAGGCTCTGCCGTATAGCCATAAATCTCATTGCTTGATTTGACCTGAGGGAGCTTAAGATTTCCTACACCGAATAGCTCGATTAATTCCTCATCCCACTGAAGCGTATGAATATTAAACAATGAGGTCCGGCTTGCATTCGTGTAGTCTGTTGCGTGAACAGCTCCACCAGTCAACTTCCAGATCAACCAACTGTCGATCGTACCCGCGAGCAGCTGCGCTTTTTGCTCATTGCCATGATGCCGGGCTGCTTGATCACAAATCCAGCGAAATTTGCTGGCTGAGAAATAAGGATCAAGAACAAGACCTGTTTTGGCTTTAACCTGAGGCTCGTTGCCTTGATCCTTCAATTCTGCGCATAGATCAGCGGTTCTGCGGCATTGCCACACAATCGCGTTATATACCGGAAGCCCTGTTGCCGAATCCCAAACTACTGCCGTTTCACGTTGATTCGTAATCGTGATAACTGCTATTTGCCGTGTAGAAATCCTACTTCTACTGATAATCTCCTTGATCGCATGGACTACATTCCGATAAATCTCCATCGGATCATGCTCGACCCAGCCGGGCTGCGGATAGATCTGGGCATGCTCAATTGCATATTTGCTTACGATACTGCCTGACTTGTCAATCAATAAAGTTTTGGTGCCCGATGTACTTTGATCGACTGCCAATATATAAGTGTGATCATAATGTTTGTTGAAAGCTTGATGACCCTGTGAGGTCTCGTTCTCCTCCATAGCGCAAGCTCCTCACACTCGGTTAACCATACGGACAGCAATGGTGCGGATGGCGTCCACATGTATCCCGTAATGGTTGAACACCTCAGCTGTATTGCCCGTGATGGCCGGTTCATCCGGTATGCCAATAATTTTCATCGGAACTGCGCAGTTCTGCACGACGACCTCGGCAACGGCTGCACCTAATCCTCCGAATATACTGTGCTCCTCAACCGTAATGATACGCCCCGTTTCCTGAGCGGCCTTAATAATCGCTTCCGTATCCAGCGGTTTGATCGTATGCATGTTGATTACCCGGCAGCTAATGCCCTCCTGGGCAAGTGCATCCGATGTATCCAGTGCAACACGTACAGTTTCTCCGGCTGCAATAATGGTAATATCCGTTCCTTCACGAAGTGTCACTGCCTTGCCAATTTCAAAAGGATAATCGTCAGACTCGTAGCAATCCTGAACAGGATTACGTCCGATTCTTACATAAACCCCTCCCTTATGGGCGGCAAGTGCTTCGGTCATTTTCTTGGTTTCGTGACGGTCAGCAGGCAGAATGATCGTTAAGCCGGGAATAGCGCGTGTCACCGCGATGTCCTGAAGGGAATGATGAGACATGCCTAGTGCTCCATAGCTAACCCCGCCACTGATACCAATAAGCTTAACGTCCGTACCCGAGTATGCGACATCAACCTTTACCTGCTCTATGGCACGCATGCTGAGAAAGCAGGCCGGGGAGGTGACCCATGGCTTCTTACCGCTGGCAGCCAAACCCGCAGCGATTCCGACAATATTTTGCTCGGCGATTCCGGTTTCAACGAATTGTTCAGGCAGCTCCTTGACAAAAGGCGCCATCGACGCCGAACCTCTTGAATCGCTGGCAAGCAGCACGATATCCCGATCCTGTCTGGCCCGATCCAATAAGGTTTCACATATCACTTGTCGATTCGCGATTTTATTCATGTCCGATCACCCTCAATTCCTCAGTTAATTCAGCCAAAGCGAGCTCTAGCTCGGAATCACTTGGCACATGATGATGCCAATGCGGTACATTTTCGGCGAAGGACACCCCTTTACCCTTAATCGTATTTGCCATAATGAGCGTTGGTTTGCCTGCCACACGCGGTCCTTGATGAAGAACCTCACACAACTCCGCGATGTCGTTGCCGTTAACCTGAATAACATCCCAGCCGAAGCTGCTCCATTTCTCATCCAACGGCTCAAGCCCCATGACATCCTCGGTACTGCCGCTGATTTGCAGCTTGTTGCGGTCGATAAAGCCGACCAGATTATCCAGCTTGTAGTGAGCCGCCGCCATCGCTGCTTCCCAGACTGAGCCTTCGGCCTGCTCCCCGTCCCCCATCAAAGTAAAGACGCGATAAGCTTTGCCGTCCATCTTGGCTGCCTTGGCCATACCAACTGAAATCGATAAGCCATGCCCAAGCGCACCTGTATTCATCTCCACACCGGGTACTTTATTATTCGGATGCCCAATTAACCGCGAGCCAAAACGGCTAAAGGTCTTCAGCTCCTCCTTCGGAAAAAAGCCCTTATCCGCGAGTATGCAATACAATGATTCGACTGCATGACCTTTACTTGCTATAAAACGATCGCGATCCTCCCATTGGGGCCGAGCCGCATCCACATTCATCACATGGTAATAAAGCGCGGTCAAAATATCCGTGTTGCACAAGGATGACCCTGTATGACCTGTCTTCGCGTCGTATACCATTTGCAGCAGATCCATGCGAATTTGAACCGCTTTGCGCTTTAAATCTTGAATGTTCATTTTCTCTACACTCCTTTTTATATACGGGAATCCGGTGAATAACTAGCGGAGCGGCCAAATGATCCTGGAGAAGCGTCAGCGTTCGCCTTTGTTTTCGTACTTTTACCGCTAAATATTTTATATAATCAAAAAATACGGAAACAACAGCGATCGTAAGGATATTTGGCCGTGCAGCGATATCTATTCACCGGATTTCCCTGTCACTTCCACTCGTTCCCACGCAGCCAGGACTGAATTTCACTGACCGTCGGATCAACCGGATCTGCAATCAAACCTGGAATATACGTACAGGCCTCGAATAAAACAGGAATCACGTCCTGATGAATACCGACAGCATGATGCACATAAGGCCCCTTAACCAGCTTTTCTTCCCATAGCGGCCAATCATTCACTTCCACCCAAACGTAGGAGCCCCGAGTGTAAGGCCCTTGAATCCCTTTGGCTTTGCCGAGAAAAATCGAATATTCCCCATGGTCCCCGTCAAACCGCGCCAGCGTCATGGCACCGCCTTTTATTTCCCCTTCATGCGTACCCGGAGAATGATCATCAAACAAAAAATGCTTACGCAGCTTCGGCTTCTCTTCCACACTCAACGAGACCGGGAAGTTCCCACAATGGAACAATAGCTCGCCGTTCGGATTTTCGGGATGTCTGATCGTCAAATCAGCAAAAAACGTAGGCGCCGTATTCATCGAAGCCGCCTGCACCATAATGGAAGTAATCGCTCCATGAATGTCCGTTTCACAAGTAACCGGAATTTGTTCATCTGTTAGAATCGCGTTCGCCAAACAGGGCATGATCCCCATCGCATCCTGCAGCGACGACCAGCATTGAATCGCAATTGCGGTGGAGTTCGACTGGATCGCATAGTTTTTCATGGCAACCTTTAATGCAGCAATTTTGCGGACGGCCTCTTCGCCAACCTCGGTATAGTCGAGTTTCTCTTTGATATATTGAATAGCTTCCAATAATTCAGGACTATCCTTGGCTGCTGCCTTCAAAGAGGCGCGTTTGATATCCTCCAGCGTGATCGGATAAATCTCGATCCCGAAGCGTTCCAGCAGCTCACCCTCATTGCACATCATCGTCCAGAACGAAGTCGGTCTCGGTCCAATTTGCAAAATCCGCATACTGCGGAAATGCTTGACTACGTTCGCTGCAGCCACGAAATTACGAAAGCCCCGTTCAAATACCGGGTCGTCAACCCGACTGTTCGTGATATAAGTGAATGGCACATTGAAACGTCGCAAAATTTTACCTGTAGCAAACAAGCCGCATTGCGTATCCCGCAGACGCATACCATCCTCAAGCGGCGCTTCATCACGCGGCCCCCAAAGCAGGACCGGTTTACCAATCGCTTTGGCTACACGACCGACCATATCCTCTGTTCCGAAATTACAGTGCGGGAAAAACACAGCATCTACTTCCTGATGTTGAAAATGCTTAATAATTTCTTCTGCATTATAAAGGTCGTCATACAATAAACCTTCCTTATTCAAACCCTCCAAATCAACAATTTCGATTGGAAGTCCGAAGCTCTCCATCTTTTGACGAATCAAGACTTTATATTTAAAAGCATCCTCCGCGCTGAACACAAATCTTCTCGTCGGCGCATAACCCAGCTTGAATGTTCTCATGAATTAGTTCTCCACCCTTTCTACTCGGTAAGCCCGTAATGCAATGTATGGGGTTGCAGGCATGTTAACACGGGTCAAACCTGAGTAAACGCCATTTAAAGCTGTTATAGTCATATTCCAGGTATCTATGACTTCGATTTGAAAGCATGACTCTTCGGGCAGTGGAAGCTCCCGATAGGCCGGTCGGTGAACACCAAAATATTGTAAATAATACGCTCCCTCAATACCGAGCGTCGGGGCATCGCGGAAGGTCTCGATTGGCGTAATCCCCTCGGGAGAAGCATCGAAAATTTGCCTTAAGAAAGCAATTCGCGCCGGACTGTCCCCATAGAGCTGGCCTCCTTTGGACCACCATACGATTTCATCGGGATGCAAGAAGGTTTCTCCATGCCCCACATACCCGCCACGCATAAATCCATCCCACATTCGCGCCGTCATGTCTTCACCCGTAATATTGCCCCAACGCTGCGGCAGGTTCCCCTCGTAACAGCACTCGTCTACAACAATCGGCTTTCTGTAAAGCTTGCGCCAAGCCGTGGTTGGCGATAGCTCCCAATACTGCATACTGGCATGTGTAACCCAAGGCTTTGTATGATCGTAAATCGTCAAATGGGTAGGATCATACATTTTCGTTCCGTTATGAATCGAACGCAGGTGCTGATAAGGGTCACTCTCCTGCACGATGCGGAAGAAGCGATCCCAGTCGTCCAGCTTTTTTTCTTTCATAAAATCAAATTCGTTGGCAAGTGACCACCAAATATTTCGAAATGCGCTCAATCGGGCGATCACATAACGCAAGTAAAACTCGTCGGTTTCAGCATCCATCCGATCAAAGCCCCACTGCCCATTATCATAGGGATGAAAGAGAATTAAATCCGCTTCGATACCCAGCCTTTGCAGCTCCCCAATTCTTTGTTCCAGTCTTGCAAAGTAAAGCGGATTAAAGCGGGTCCAATCGAATCCATCCGTCTTGGAACCAACAAACGGAAAATGCTCGGGCTCGTTCGTATTGAAGCTGTAGCGCTTCGGAAACACGCACATGCGGATTTTATTGAATGGCGAACGACTTAAGCTTTGCAGCGTTTGTTCCTGCAAGGCTTCCTCTTGATGTGTCCATACATAGCAGGTCGTACCATAAGGTCGGTAGGTGGTTCCATCTGCATAGGCGAACCGGTCGGTATCACGAACATGAACAGGGCCATGATTTCCGACAGAGGCTGCCGAGCATACAAAACTTCCTGCTGATCCGTTCAACACCGCTATGCTGCTGCTGACCGAATACGTCCATTCCCCTTCGGTATCCGGCATGAACCGAATTTTATACTCACCATTTCCATCATAAAAGCCATCCACATCAATGACCCGTTGTTTATGCTTAAACTGTGCTTGCAAGTGAACATCCTTAAAGGGGTTACCGTCAATCGGACCCTCCAGGGATAGCTCGATAAAGCTCCAGCATTCGATTTTAACGGTAGATGAAGCAAGCTGACTCGATTTCATAACCCATCACTCCTATACGAATTAGTCTTTATCTCTATACCTCATGATCCGAATCTAGCCTTTAATCCCCGAGGTCGAGATCCCCTCAACAAAATATTTCTGACTGCTGAAGAAAATAATCAAGCTTGGAATCAACGACAATACCGACATCGCAAACAACACGCCCCAGGCAGATTCCCCGGATGAATCCATAAACAACCGCAAACCAAGCGGAATTGTGTACAACTTGGCTGTATTGATGTAAAGCAATTGACTAAAGAAATCATCCCACGTCCAGATAAAGGTAAAAATCGCTGTTGTAATCAGTGCAGGTGCTGCCAGCGGCATAATAACCCGCCAGTAAATCTGTGTCCGTCCGCAGCCATCAATTGTTGCTGATTCATCAAGCTCCTTGGGAAGCCCACGAATAAATTGAACCATCAGAAAAATAAAAAATGCATCTGTAGCCAGCCATTTCGGCACTGTCAATGGATAGTACGTATCAATCCAGTTCAGCTCTTTGAACAAAATGTATTGAGGAATGATCGTCACATGATGCGGCAGCATAATCGTAACCAGCATGAGCGAGAACCATACCTTTTTCCAGGAAAAATCAAGCCTGCCGAACGAGTACGCCGCCATCGAACAGGATAAGATGTTACCTGCCACGCAAAGAGCCGAGATAATAAAGGAATTCGTAAAAAAGGTTAAAAAGCTTACACGTGCAATCCCCGCCCAGCCTTTGATGTAATTATCAAAAGTGATTTCCTTAGGCCACAGACTCATATCTGTAAAAATCAAATTTGCAGGCTTCAAGGAGCTGCTGATCAACCAAAGAATCGGATACAGCATAATCAGACCCAGGATGAGGATAACAGCATGGAGCAGGTAACGGTTTATTCGGTTGGTAGCTGCCATCTTATTTCCCCCCGTCCGCATAATGCACCCAATACTTGGATGAACCAAATAGTATAGCGGTTACAATGCCGATAATAACGAGCAGTACCCACGCCATCGCGGAAGCATAGCCCATTTCGTAGAACGCAAAGCCCTTCATATACAAGTACAGCGTGTAAAACAACGTCGAGTCCATGGGGCCTCCAAGCCCGCCACTTATAATAAAGGATTGGGTAAAGGCTTGAAACGAACCAATCAATTGAATAACTAAATTAAAAAAGATAACCGGTGTGAGCAGAGGTAATGTGATATGCAAAAACTGCTTGATTTTGCCTGCTCCATCGATCTGCGAAGCCTCGTAATAGTCCTGCGGAATTTGCTTCAGTCCAGCCAGAAAAATAATCATCGAGGACCCGAACTGCCAGACGGAAAGCGCGACAATGGAGTACAGTGCATAGGATGGATTGGATACCCAGTCCGGTGCATGAATATTAAATAGAAGAAGGAATTGATTGACGACACCGGAGCCACCGAATATTTTGCGCCACAGTACCGCTATCGCCACACTGCCGCCAAGCAAGGTGGGCAAATAGTACAGCGTACGGTAAAACCCAAGACCTCGCAGTCCCTTGTTCATTAGCGCAGCGACCATCAGAGCGAAGGCCAGCTTTAATGGCACAGACAAAAACACATAAGTAAATGTCACCTTCAATGAAGTAAAAAATCTCGGGTCAGCAGTGAACATTGTCTTGTAATTGTCAAACCCGATAAATTGTGGCGGGGAAATCACATCAAATTTTGTTAGTGAGTAATAGAAGGAATTCACCATAGGACCAATCGTCAGAGCGAACAATCCTATAAACCATGGCAATAAAAACATATAAGGCACATTGTTTTTCTTCCAAAGCTTCACCCAATACCTGCTCATAGTGCTGGGAGCACTCTTATCTGCTACTGTAACCTGATTCATTGTTTCACCTCTTAAATGTAAGCTGTGTCAGAGACGAACCCGGATCATCTTCATCCGAGTCCGAATTCTCACATCAAGTTAGTTTACTTTTTCCCAATAGCTTTCTCCGCAGCTGCAAATACTTCTTGAGCCGCATTGGCGATTGTTTCCTTGGCGAAACCTACTTTTTGGCTCATATTAATGAGCGTCGTTTCAAACTCTTTGCCATTTGGAATTTCTCTGTCCGGCACTCGTGAATTTTTGGAGGCGATGTCGATATAATCGTAAACCTTTTTATCAACAGGTGTTGCGCTCGCTTTTAAAGCATCCCGAGCTTTGGAGGAGCCTGGAACGCCGCGCTCGCTGCCAAGAATCATCGTAGCTTCAGGATCGTTAACCATAAAGCTGATGAACATCGCCGCTTCCTTCGGATTCTTCGATTTTGCATTAATCGTCATAAATTGGCTCGGCTGCAGCCACAAGCCTTGTGCTGATCCTCCTGTTGGCGGAAGAACAACATTGATTTCGTCCTTCATCAGCTTTTGATACGCTGTTATTTGATTGGACCAGATCAAGTGCATCGCCGTTTTTCCTTCAACAAACGAAGAATTTTCCGGTGCTTCTGTATAAGCGGCTGTGACTTCGGCCGGAGGTGTGCTGCCTGCTTTACGATAGTTATCCCATAACGTAAACCAGTTGGCGATCTCTTCCTTGCCCAGACCAGCCTTTCCATCCTTATACAAGGTTTTATTCGTTTGTCTGGCAAAATAGTTCAGATATAATGGAAATCTCGATTCATCAACAGCTCCGTAATAGCCTTTGCCTAACGCTTTGGTCAAGTCTTGCGCATACTTACCGAATTCCTCCCACGTCCACTTGCCTGTCGGGGGCTGAAGTCCGGCTTTTTTAATCAGCTCCGTGTTATAAGCAATACCAAATGCATTGGATCCCAAAATAACGCCGTACTGCTTACCATCCATAGCGCCGGATTCAATATTCCCCTTATCGAAGTTATCCACATTGATCTCTTTACCCATATAAGGATTAATATCCAAAAGCGCTGAGCGGGACACATAATCCGGGTAGTTGTTACCGAGCTGGATCAGGTCTGGCGCATTCCCCCCTGCAACCTGAGTATTTAATTTGTCAAAATACCCATCGCTGCCCATGTATTCGCCATTTATTTTGATATTCGGATTTTTCTTCTCAAATAAATCAATCACTTTTAAAGTAGCATCATGACGAGCTTGAGAGCCCCACCACATCATACGCAGCTCAACATTTTTATCACTGCTTGGAGTTGGTGTAGCGCCTGCTGCTGTTGGCTGTTTGGTCTCTACAGGTGCAGATCCACCTCCCCCTGGCGTACATGCAGCAACCATAGAAGCTATAGTGGCCAGCATAACGAGCAAGGACGCATTCTTTTTAACGTTCATTGTATATCCTCCTCTAATATCTTCACTAAATTTGTTTAATCCCCACACCACATTTATAATAAATATGAAAGCGTTATCTTTTTATTCAAAAAACCTCCTTCGTTTCTGAATTTTCGCCAATTTCGGGTAATAAAGACATTATACGGCCTTATTCGATGTATTTTCTAGTTGCTAATCTCACTCGAATCATAACATCGGCTACTAAATGAGTCAATATACAAAATAAACTTTTTTATAAAAATAACTAAACTTGTCTATGTAAATGTTGCACTTATTTATTTTCCATCAAAGCAAAACATGATATATACGAAGCGAATAACACCACTGCAAAATTCAAACTTGTTAAATAAACAAGGTCGTAGTAAACTAAAATAGTTTAGTAAATGCATCTGTGATTTAGAAGGAGTGTAGTACAGCATGAAAATGGAGGACATCGCTAAACTGGCCAATGTATCCAAATCAGCCGTTTCGATAGCGCTTAGTGGAAAACCAGGCATTAGTGAGGATACACGAACCCGAATTTTGAAAATTGTCAAGGACAGCGGCTATTTGCCAAGGTCCATGATCAAGGCCGACAAGTTCTACAGCTTAACCAAAACACTACGTTTTGTCGCTTGCACCAATAGCGGGATCGTCTTGGAGCAGTACTATAAACAGCCCTTTTTTATGGAGCTGATTCATCATATTGAGGAGCAGTGCCGTGTACGCGGATACTCCTTGTTCTTCTCCTCCGTGACCACTGACCATTTGGAGGACGCCATGGAAACGATGGAAACCGAGCATGAATCGAACGGAATTATTTTACTCGGTACCAATCTGACTCCAGAGCAAATTCAACTGATCGCCAAAAAACAGCCGAATTTGGTCGTACTCGACACTTGTCTCGAAACGTTAAATATGAATTTTATCGTGATGAATAATGTTATGGGTGCTTATCAGGCAGGACGTTATTTATTGGAGCTTGGGCATAAAAAAATCGGGTATGTTCAATCGAATTCGCGGATGTACAATTTTGATTCCCGTAAGAGAGGTTTTTTGCAGGCTTTGGAGGAGTATAAGCTAACCGTTGATAAAGCTCACTATTTTGAGGTATCACCAACAGTCGTCACTGCACAGCATGAGTTTATGTTCAAAATAACCGAGCTGAAGGATGATCTGCCGACCGCGTTATTTTGCGAATGTGATTATATCGCCATCAGTGTGATTAAAGCCTTGAATGAGCTTGGTATTCGGGTGCCTCAGGATATATCCATCGTCGGCTTCGACAACATTCAGGAATCCACGATCATTACACCTGAATTGACCACCGTTCATGTGGAAAAGGGCACCATTGCGGAGCTGGCTGTCTCTAAGCTGGTGGATATGATCGAGCATGGAGATATGGTAAAGATTAAATCTTTGATCGATACGCAATTGGTGATTCGTAAATCGTGTTGTCCACTCCCTATAGAAACCGACGAAGCCCTGCTATGAACGGGTTCATAGCAGTGGGGATTGTAAGGAAAAAAGCCTGGTGCGTTTCGATGAAGCATGACTTCCATCGTCACAGCGTACCAAGCATTCCGGCGGTGGGCTTGAAAGCACGCACTAATCGTATAGATGCTGGCGAGTAAGCGATAAATCATTGTTAAAGCCTTTGGAAAACAACACCTGGTGAATATTCAGGTTGCCAGAGCGGAAGAAGGCCGCGCAGGATTGCAGATACAAATCCCACATCCGGATAAACCGCTCATCAAACATTTTTCTTACTTCCTCAAGCGAATTCTCATAACGAGTTGCCCAATGCTCCAGGGTCATCGCGTAATGCAAACGAAGATTTTCGATATCCAGGGTGTTGAAATCATAATCAGGAAGCAGGCTTACAATTTCCCGCAAAGAAGGGATATAGCCCCCAGGGAAAATATATTTTTGAATCCATGGATCTGTCGGCTCCTCCTTGGCATGGGTGATGGTGTGCAGCAGCATTAAGCCTTTATCCTTCAGCAGCGTCTCAAGTGCATGCATGAATGTAGGATAATGGGCTTGACCGACATGCTCGAACATGCCCACAGAGGCGATTTTGTCGAACTGCTCACCTCTCGCCGCCAAGTCACGGTAGTCGATTAACTCAACCTTCACTTGATCCTGCAGACCTTGCTCCGCAATACGCTCCAAGGTTTTTTTGTACTGCTCCTCGCTTAATGTAATCCCTTTCGCTTGGACTCCATACTGCCTCGCCGCGCGGATGATGAGCCAACCCCAGCCGCTGCCAATATCCAGAAGCGTCTCGCCGGGCTTAAGCTGGAGCTTTTTAAGCACATGGTCTATTTTTTGAAGCTGGGCTTGCTCCAGCGTATCTTCTGGGGTGCGAAAATAGGCGCACGAATAGCTCATCGTCTCATCCAGCCAGAGCGAATAAAACTCATTGCTAATATCGTAGTGATGCTGAACATCGTCCTTTTGTTTGCTCTTGGAAGTGAGCTTGGATAGGAGAGGCATTGCGCGGCTCCAGAGTTGCTCACGATTACCGGTAGCTAGTTGAATTACATCCTCAATTTTCCCTTCGATTTCAATGACCCCATCCATATATCCCTCTCCAAAGGACATGACGGGATTTTTAACAAAATCTTTGATCGAAACCTTTTCCTTAAAAGTCAGTACAAATCGTGGTGCATCTCCTCCATACGCGGTAGAGGTACCATCCCAGTAATGAACTTGAAACGGTACCGACCTCATGCCTGCGAAAAATTTATCCATGATATATCTCTGCATCGTATTCGGTCCTTCCTTTCCATTCATATAAAAACTGTGGAGTGCTGCGTGCTTCCCTTTATCCAATGACATATATGAACAATGAGCTGCATTTAGGTATGGAAATATGAAATTTATTGTTTGCAGTGAGATGTGAGACTGGATAAGCTACTAGACACTATTCCCTTTCTGATGGAGGTGTAGACGCGGTTAATTTAAAAATGAAAACAGGAGGTCCACGATAAGCTTTGAGAAAGTCTGGTTGATGCTGCATCCACATGAAAAAATCAGCCTGCGGCTAGGTCCTTGTTTAAACCCATACGTTTGTGCGTTGGCGAGGGTATGGGTATGGGGTTGCAGCCGTTGTTGAAGTCGTGTTCCATGGATAAGACTGGGCGGTGGGAACACGACTTCAAAGACGTATTTATAACCACAGAAAGCTTATCCACCCACCTTTGAGAAATATTTTTCCTAGCTCTCGATTCGTATTTACCCAAAATTTGCGACTGCCCTTCGCACATTTTTTTGTTAAAGTTAGTAAATCGCGTGAATGCTGTTTTATAACAGGGGCTGCCTTACCTCCAAGAAACAGAGAAAACTAAAAAAACTGACACCGATAGATTATCGATGTCAGTTAATCCATAACCCATATGTACTAAATAAGGTTACGACCAAATTCAGTTATATTACAGAGGAAATTCCCTTTACAATTTAGTTCATAAACTGCAAATATTGAAGCATCCGTTTTAACATAGTTGTGGATTGAGCCCGGGTTGCATGATCTTGAGGGGCAAATAATTCGTTCGAAACCCCTTGAACAATACCCGTTTGTACCAGGCTTGCCACTGCTTCCTGCGACCAATCCGAAATATTAGTACGATCCGCAAATTTATTCAGAACCGTCGTATCCGTAATTTCTCGATTCCCGACAAATTTTAAAGCTCTAGCGATCATCGTAACCATTTGTTCCCGGGTAATCAGGTCATTCGGTTTAAAATTACCAAACTCATCGCCGTTAATTAATTCAGCCTCTTGCGCGGCGCTCACAGAACCTGAGTACCACTCTGTCAGGTCCACATCTTTATATACCTTTTTAACCTTTTCAGTAAGAGCCAAAGACCGAACAAGAAGTGCAGCAAACTCGGCACGAGTAGTTGATTTATCTGGTGCAAAGCTATTTTCGTCGATACCCTTTACGATCAGTTTACTAGCAAGAAGTTCGATATCCTCCTTCGCCCAATGTGTTGAGACGTCACTGAACGACCTCTGGTGATCAAGAACGGTATATATGCTGTTCCCTTTTCTCAAAAGCGTCGCTTCAGATCCTTTAAATAAGGTGGGTACCGGAATATAAGTCTTACTCTCTGGGTTAAACCACACGCCTATCGAGGTTTTTGATTTTGGCTCTTGGGCAAGATGCAGGGTGCGAGACACATAATGGTTAAAAGAACTCACCTCTTGTACCTGACTACCGTTTGTAACAAATGTGACAGTAAACTCGACCGGACTGCTCAACAAATGTGCTCCCATTTGGGAAGCTGCTGCCGTAAGCTCTGCCGCTTTGTTACCTTGTACTTTTTCAATACCGACAATAATGTTAACCCCTTTGGCATCAACACCTTGCTGTTGTGCTATGGAATTAACGTCCACATCCGCTAACGGAAGCTGATAATCCCCGGCTTCTGTTTTGATCTGAAGAACAGCCAATGGATTTTGTTTCGTTAACATACTTAGTGCATCCGGAGTTATTTCAACCTTCACAATATCCCCGCTATTCCTTACCTTAATCGTATAAACCTTACTGTTAGAAGAAGCATTAGCAACGATGGCAGCCAATTTGGTAGTATCCAGTTCAACGATCACAACACCATTGGAAATCGCTTCCTTCACAGCATCTGATATTAGAATGTTTCCAGTTTCAGTTGTATCTAGAGTCGCCAACTTCTGGTTTGCGCCACCTGAACCGCCCCCGCCTCCTCCGCCACCACTGCTTCCTTCGGTTCGAGTCGTTATTGCCGTACGTGGACCATATTCACTCCAATTACCGGACGCATCGCCAGCTTTTATAGTAAACGTATACGTTGAATTAGGCATCAAACCCGTTAGATTGTATGTCAGCATATTACTTGTAGATCCTATTTCAGCGTAGGTGCTGCCTGACACAGAGAATAATTTATAGTTGGTGACTCCGTTATGATCCTCTGCCGCCGTCCAACTAAGTGTGGCCCCTCTGGAGGATATGTTACTTGATGTTAATGTACTGTCTTTCGGCCATGTTGGAGCATCCAAATCCTGAGGCACCGAGAGCGTTTGGAAAGTTAAGCTCGACCCATACTCACTCCAATTGCCTGAGGCATCGACAGCTTTAAGAGAATAGGTATAACTCGTATTCGGTATAAGTCCGGTTAGGTTATAGGATAATTGGTTTCCCAAGCTGGCTATGTTCGTATCCTGATTACCACGCTGGAAGATTGTATAACCAGTCACGCCTACATTGTCTTCAGCACTGGTCCATGTTAGTTTAGCGCTTGTTTGATCAACATCAGAGACTGCCAGCAATGGATGGCTAGCCCATGTAGGAGGAAGCGTATCTGGTGCATCCAGAACCTGAACCGTTGCACTTGCACTATAGATTCCATAGGTTGCACTGATCACAGCAGTTCCCACACCCACAGCAGTTACTTTACCCGTAGAGCTTACTGTAGCTACGCCAATATTCGAAGACTTGTAGGTGGAATCGTTAGTAATATCCATCCCTGTTCCATCTGAATAAACACCTTTAATTACAGTTTGATGAGTACCTCCTACTGTTAGGGAATAAATAGAAGAATCCGCAGCAATCGAAAACGTTGGAGGCAAAATTTTGAAAGGCATGGTTTGGTATTGGCCCCCAAAAAATGCGATGAGAGACGTATTACCTGGTTTTTTCAAAAGAAGTGACTGATCTGGATTAACTTGCCCCATCGTCATATCAGCTAATTGAAAAGTAGCTTGTTTGGTTATGTCAGTGATCGTTGTTACACCTGTATTCCAGTTATAGTAGCTAGCATAAACTTTTGGAGAGAACATCGTGCCCGCTATAAGCCCTTGACTTCCCGCATTAACTGAATCACTTGAAAAAGAAAGTGAGGAAATGGAAGAGTCATACGCACCAACTACATAGACAGGGTCTTGTTTTGTGAAGCCTCCATAAGTCGTCGTAATCACTGTATATCCAACAGATCGTGTTGTCACTTGACCTGTTGCAGGATTAATAGATAGTACTGATGGGTTGGTTAAGGAGTACTTGGCATATGGTTTCACATCGAACGAATTATTATTGGCATCATACATTCCAACATTAAAATAATAGGTAGATCCCGAATTCATCGTACTCAAATATGATGTATAGAAACTCTTATAATATCCGGGATTAATGGTTACGATCTTAGAACGAGTTAACTCACCACAAACGGCAGTTATCGTGGCACTCCCTGCTTCAAACACATTTAAATATTTTGTATAAAGATTACTACTAATAGTTGCAACATCAGGGTTCGATGAAGTAATATCGCAAGAAGATAAATCCGCCCCACCGGTGTTGTTACTACCCTGAGTAAAGGGATTTCCCCAAGCAGCTGATCCATGTATCCATAACAAATTCGGAGTATTATTCGGACCGGTATACGTAGTACTTGGAAGATCTAACGAAAAATCCTTGAAAATACCCGTGGATGGATTAGAGTATAAGTAAGTTTGTGAAGTTACGTTACCGAAATAATTCTTAAATAGATTCGCGTTCTGAGACAATAGATATCTACCATTATCTGAGATACTAAAGTAACTTGGATCATATACTCCTTGTACTACAGTATCCAAATTAAATTCAAATACTTTTAATTGATTTAATCCGTAAACCGTCCTGCTGGCCGAGAAATTACCAAAATTCACACTTGGCCAATGATCATTGTCAGTAAAACTAACAGAAACTTGCGGTTGATCTGAATAAACGGTTCCATAAACTCGACTCGTAACAGGATCATAGCTAAACTGATTATTCGGTACCCAAATAGAAGCAAAGGTTAATGCGGGTACAAGAAGCATGAAAACCATTGTACATATACAGAGCCTAGTCATTTTGAGAAAAAGTACCCGGTTCATCGATAAGGATTCTCCTTTATAGTAAAGTATATAAAAACTAATTATAGTATAAAACTGGTATTATTGTAAGGAATATATTACGTATAAATATTAAGTAATACTAAAGAAAGAATCCTGCCCAAAGGTTGACACCTATCATCAAAATAGAAAAAGGAGCTTGGGCCAGACCACTCCATAAATCCCTACACAAAATAGCCATCCAGTAGGATGACCGTTTTTGTTCTCTTAAAGTTACTCCATCTTGTGTGCACTTGCAGAATCACCGTCCATCGTCATACCAAGCCGTTCAAATTGCTCCGCAGGCGCATCGTGCTCACGCATCAATCGTGCCATCAGACGAAGCATGCGTGCTTCAATCTCGGGATCATCCAGTTGCGATTCCTGCTTCGGGTCCTGATGAAGATCGAATAACAGGCTGCCGTATCGATAAGGATTCAGATAGGTTTTAGCTTTAATTTTCATAACCTGTGCACCCTTGGTGAAGGAAAAAGGTCCCGCCAGCTCCATCCCTGCAAATTCACGGGGATCGAACCTTGTGTGCATATGCGTTGGCATCAGCGTGTATTCGTACAACGGTTTATTATCCTCCTGGATAGGGGCGCGCATGTATACATAGCGGCCATCCGTGCAATTGACATGGCCTCCGTGTGTCCCGAACAACACGGCCTCGCGGGGCCTATCCCAATCCGAATCGGTGAGTACGTTCAACGGCTTACCCTGCATATTTTGCTAACTGTCATGGTGTTCCTCCCTTATTGCTCGATAGCGCAATCATAGACGGAACTGCCCATTGCCGACAATAACACATTTCTCCCCTATTGTTAGGTGGTTATAACACTTTTTATTCGCTTGCACTTTTTATCCCTGTTGTAACAAAAAAAAGAGCGTGCCACCCATAACAGTGACAAAGCTCTTCAATTCCCTGTTCGTTGCTTTCGGTATTCCCCAGGCGTGATGCCCTCAAGCTTTTTGAAAAAACGGATGTAGCTATTCACATTATTGTAGCCAACTGCCATCGAAATATCGTGTAAATTCATCGCCGTTTCCAGCAGCAGCTGCTTACTTTGCTCCATTCGTTTCAACGTTAAGTTCTCCAATATCGTGCGGCCTGTATGCTGCTTGAACATACGACTTAAATAAGAGGCATTAAACCCGACCCCTTCGGCAATCATCTCAACTGACAAATCTTCAGGGTAATGCAAATTAATGTAGGAGGTGACCTTATCCACGGTTTTGTTATTCTTGTTGTCTTGCTCTTGAATATAGGTCGAGATTTTCACAATAATGGTTGTCATCCATAGGTTAATATCATCAATAGTCTCAAGTTGGGCTAACTCACGGTGAAGCACGGTATCATGACCAAACAGCTCCTGAGGGTTTCCATTATGCTCAAGCAGCGTTTCAATGCCGGTTTCCAGCAGCCGGTTGTACGCGATGTACACCAATTCGGGTGATAGCTGCTTTAACGCAATCTCCTGCTTCAGCCCTTCCAGTATAGCTAACGCTTCTTTGGTATTACCCACCTTCAAATTATTCGTCATCTGTTTGCCGGTTTGCAGGAATGAATAGTACCCCGTTTCCATTTCTCCCGCCGTTTCGAATATAAGCACGGATTTAGCTCCTTGCAGCAGCTTTGTTTTGAGCACCTGTAGAGCCTCTTGAAAAGAAACATGCGCTTCCATGATATTCGCATAGACGCTGCCAAGACCAATGGAAACCGACAGCTTCAATACATCTCCAATGACCTGCTGTATGTGCTGTGCCAGATCACGCAGCTCCTCAGCCTCCATCATATCAAAAACGTTCATAACCACGGCCTGCTGGTATTCCGATATATCGGTCATCACAAACTTGTAATGGGTTTTGGTCTGAATCAGCTCGGAAACGATGTTGGCAATAGCGTATTGATATAAATTCATATCCTTGTTTGTAAATCGTTGAGCCAGCTCTGCAGCATAATCCAGCTCAATAACGATGACCACATACCCTCGCAGCGACAGCTCAAGACGATACTGCTCAATTCGGTCCCTGATCTCCGTATCGCTCAATCTATGCTGCAGCAAGGCCATCGCGAATCGATCGAGCATGACAGGCACCTGCTGGCGAAATTGCTGATCCATAAGCTTCTTTTGTCCGACCGCAGTCTCCAGAACATCCGATACTTGACTCAGTTCATTGCCATGCTTGGAAGAATCCTTCAGCTCCAGCTCGCTCATGTAAGATCGGGTTCGTTCCATCAATTGTTTAATCGGATCGTACATTTTGCGTGATAGCCAGAACGAAACCGCAATGCCTACGATGCTCAAAAGCACACAAAATCCGAACGTGAGCCTGCCGATATAAGAGAGCTTCTCGTATATATTGGTAAGCGGCGTTTGCGAGACCAATCTCCACCCATTCCATAATGTGCTCGAATACGCCACCAAAGAGCTTGGATGATCATGATTGTCCGTGAAAAATCCTTCTCCTTGCAAAGAAGCGACCCTTTCCAAATGCATACGAGTCACCCCTGTGCTCACATCCGCCTGTCTGAAGGAAGTAATAATTTCTCCAGCTGCCGAAACCATATAGGTATTCATGTTGTCCATATTTTGCATTTGCTTTAATTGCCCCTGCAACTGCCGCTCAAACAAATGGATGGCCACATAACCAACCTTGTTGCGGGAGCCGAAGGGTACCTTACGAATGAAGGTAATGATGCTTTCTTCATGCCCGTCATAATTGCGTATAAGTTCCGGTGAAAGCCAGAGGCTGTCCTGCTCCGATTGACGAATCATGTCTACCCAGCGATCGTCGTGATCTCCTTGATAGTCGTGCACCAGAACATCTGATGAAATGATTTGTCCACCCGATTCAAAAAACAGCTGTACGGAATGAATCTTTCGGTCGGAGGCGACTGACTGCTTCAGCATATCTTGAACTTCATTCAACAGGTAGCGATTATCCATATTGGCTGAGTAGCTGTTCAACCGACTATCAAAACCAATGGCAACGGTTAGCGAATTAATTTTACGAAGCGTTTCATCAAAGGTTGTACCTGTATACCTTAGGGAATTAATATGGGAGCGGCTGATTTCCTCCTCTGCCGTGTACAAAGCAAGTCTGTATGAAAAATAACCAATACTTATTACAGGCAGCAGAATAACGAGCACATAAGAAATAAAATATAAAAGCAGCAGCCGATTGGGTTTCCTCCATTGCTTCCACATCTGCATAAAGACTTTCATCACTATTCCCTTTCATCTATTAAAGTGCCTTCATTATGCCATATTTCCTCCGATTTGAGTATTCAGTGTCAGGAAATAATGATGGAAGTCATAAATGTATGATGCCGGACTGTGCTTTCTGAGCATTCACCTGCCAATACTTCCTATATACAGTAGAGCTTACCGGACATTATGATCAAAATGTAAGTCAAACCACTCATCCATACAGGGGGATACCAACGAAATGAATAAAAAAGTTACCGTATTATTAAGCGTATGTCTTGCTTCATCCATGGTCGCTTGTTCTTCTCAAGGAGGCACGACTCCTGAAACGAACAAATCTGCAACCGGATCATCAAGCGAACCCATTACCTTAAAATTTGCCAGCTGGAGCATTAGTGAAGCAGCAACCAAAGATGCCCTGGAGCAAATGGCCAGCACATACACAAGCTTGAAGCCTAATGTCAAGATTGAATTCATTGGTATTCCTTTCGGCAACATTAAGGAGCAAACCTTCGTAATGGCTTCGAGCGGTGATGCACCCGATGTCATTCAGACCTTTACAGCCTCCTTTCCGACTTATGCAACCTCTGATATCATTGCGCCTCTTGATGAGCTGCTCGGTAAAGATTATGTCAACGACCTGCTGCCATCCTATAAGGATGACTACTCGTATCAAGGCAAGCTGATGGGTGTACCTTGGGCCGCTTCCCCTTATGTTCTTTACTGGAACAAGGAGTTATTCAAAAAAGCGGGACTTGAAGCCAAACCTCCTAAAACCTACGATGAGATGCTCGAAGCAGCACGTAAAATTGCTAAATTAAAAACCGATAGCGGTGAAGCTGTTTACGGACTGGGCGAGCCTACAGATAAACTGCCGATTAACGGAATGATTTTCTTGAAAACCCTTTATAGCTTTGGCGGGTCTATCTTTGATGCGAGCGGCAAAGTAAACCTGAACACACCTGAAGCCACTTCTGCTTACAAATATTACCAGACACTAACCAACGAAAACCTCACTCCACAATCGGCCAAGCTCAAAGATTTACGCAACCTGTTTTCTATTGGTCGATTGGGTATGTATGTAGATGGATATTATGGAAAAGCGGTATTTCGCTCATTAAGTGGCAAGGGAGAAGCATACGACAACGTATGGGAAGCAGCACTGGTGCCTGCCGGGAGTTCTTCTGGCAAAAGTGTCTCTATCGGCGAAGCGCATGGTCTGGTCATCAGTAAAGATTCCAAGCATAAACAGGAGGCTGCCGATTTCATCAAATTTTTAACGGATAAAGACATGATGCTGCTGTATCATCAAAAAAGCGATGTGGTTTCCGCCAGAAAATCGATAAGCTCCTTACCAGAATTTAATACCAGCCCTTTTGACAAAGTACTTAACGAGCAAATGAGTATTGTAAAAGCTCTCCCGAAAAATAATCCCGGTTTGGAGCAATCCTATCTGGATATGGCAGATGCTGTCCTTAAAGTCACATTAGCCAAGGAAACACCGGAGAAAACGGCTGCAGATATCGACGCTAAGCTGAAACAAGCTCTCAAATAGAAATTCCGGATAGAAGGACGTGAACGACTTTGAACGGCACTCAGGATGTAAAGGTGACGACGCACAAGCCATATGGAAGGGCCTGGTTATCGGATCGAGCCAAAGATAAATGGTTTCTGTTCTTCCTCCTGGCCCCCCCGATGGTCATGCTGCTGCTAGCGATTGGCATTCCGATCGCCAAATCGATTTATATGAGTTTTTTTAATGTTACACTGTTGCGGATGAATGACTATCAATGGAACAATTTTGCTAACTATGTGCATTTATCGACGGATGGCGAATTTATTGGTGCTCTGGGTACGACATTAAAATATGTTGTGGGTATTGTGTTGCTACAATTTATATTTGGAATTGTGCTGGCCGCATTACTTAACCGGATCGTATTTATGCGCAAATGGCTGCGTACGCTCATCCTGATCCCGTGGACAATTCCGACTCTTGTCGTAGCCTTGCTCTGGATGTGGATGTTCCAACCTCAATACGGCGTATTAAATTACTTATTTGTTAGCTGGGGACTGATCGGCAAGCCTTACGATTGGTTGACCTCTCTTGATCTCGCTCTGCCAGCCGTCATGGCGGCTGCCCTCTGGAGACAGCTGCCCTTTATGGCAACGATGCTGCTGGCCGGGATGCAGGGCATATCGCCCGAAATATATGAAGCAGCAGATATCGATGGAGCTAACCGCCGTCAAGCATTTTGGTACATTACCTTACCCCAGCTGAAGAGTACCATTCAAACGGTCACCTTGATAGCGATGATCGAAAATTTCAAAATGTTTCCCCTCTTCTGGATTATGACAGGCGGAGGTCCGCTTAATGCTACCACGACGCTGGCCATTTTAAGCTACAAAACGGCATTTGTAAAATTAAACCTGGGTGAGGGCGCAGCAATCGGCGTACTGTGGCTGCTTCTGCTGCTATTCATCGCGTGGGGCTATAACAAGCTGTTCACGATTAGTGAACATGCACATGGAAGGGGGCACTAACGTGAATAAATCCTGGAATGAACGGATACTACGTTATCTAGTGTCCCCAGCTCTAATGATCGTTTATCTGAGTTTCTTGCTCTTTCCGTTGTACTGGATGGCTATTACGTCTCTGAAGCGCAATTCAGATTTGTTCGTGATGCCGCCCAAATGGTTTGTAACCCAACCCATCTTGGAGCATTATATCAAGCTCTTCAGTGAATCTGCGTTCCTTGTTTACTACAAGAATAGTCTGATCGTCAGCTTGTCAACGACTCTGCTTACATTATTGCTGGCTATGATGGCTGGCTACGCGTTTTCCCGCTTCCGGTTTGCCTTTAAAGAGCTTGCTATGCTCTCCATTATGTCGACGCAAATGCTGCCAGTCGTCTCTCTGCTGATTGCCCTATACGCGATGTATAAAAGCTACGGACTTCTGAATACTCATATCGGACTTATCATCGCGCTGACAACAGCTGCTCTTCCTTTCTCGATCATGATGCTGAAGGTTTTCTTTGACAGCATACCGATATCTCTGGAAGAAGCCGCCAAAATTGATGGTGTAAGCCGGTCCGGGATCCTGTTCCGTATCGTGCTACCTTTATCCAAGCCTGGCATCTTTGCTGTCGGTATCTACTCCTTCATCATGTCGTGGGACGATCTGCTCTATTCGCTCACGCTCATTACCAAAGATCCATTGCGTACGCTTAACCCCGGTATTTCCATTCGTTATATGGGTGAGGTCGCCTACGATTGGGCTAACATCATGACGGTCTGTGTTTCCTCAACGATACCGATATTGCTGTTATTCTTAATGTTTCAGAAATATATGGTTTCGGGTCTGACGTCTGGAGCTGTCAAGGAATAATTAAAAATTGAAAAGATCATACCCTCCTTTTTCCCGCAAGAAAATGGAGGGTATGACCTTTGTGCGCAGCTTTACTCTCGTTTAATGCTATAACAATTCTTTTCTCAGCTGTTCCGCCGATTTGGGTGACAAATAACCGTATGGAATATCGAATACCGTTTTGGCTCCGACAAAACCTTCGGCAGCAAACTTATGGATGGCTCGGGCATAAGCTACCAGTACGCTGCCCGTAAATTCAGGATTGCTTTCCAGATTAAGTCCAAATTCAATGATCTGCTTGCTGTTGACGCCTGTCTTGCCACTTCTAAATACAAGCCCACCATGAGGCATAGTCGCATGCTGTTCCTGCAATTCCTCAGCGCTAATAAAGTGAACCACAGTCTCATAATCAGCAAAATAATTAGGCATCGTAGTAATCTCTTTTTCAATTCGTGACAGATCTTCTCCGGCTTCCGCCACAACATAACATTCTCTTAGATGCTTGTCTCTCGTAGTTAATACGGGATCTTCGCCATTTCTGACTTTATTAACCGCATCGTCATTAGGGATGGTATACTGGACAGCGTTCTTCACACCCTGAATTCGACGAATCGCATCCGAATGACCCTGGCTTACCCCTTTTCCCCAAAATGTATATTCTTTTCCTTCAGGCAGCACCACTTCAGCCAGCAAACGATTTAATGAAAACAATCCTGGGTCCCAGCCCGTTGAAATGACACTGGCATGTCCGGATTTTTTGGCTGAAGCCTCTACGGCATCAAAATATTGAGGGATTTTGCCGTGGTTGTCAAAGCTGTCCACCGTATGGAACATGGACGCGATGTACGGACCTTGCTCTGGTAGATCCGTTGCTGAACCACCACATAATATCATCACATCGATTTTGCCTATGTAGGTATCGATTTTCGAAATATGAACCATTTCTACAGCTGATTGAATATCTGCGGGTTGACGTCTTGTAAATATCGCAACGAGCTCCATGTCTGCATTTTGCTGAATTGACGATTCCACACCACGGCCTAAATTACCATAACCTACTATACCTACTTTTATCTTGTTCATCACGAATACCTCCATATTATAATAGCAATCTGCCCGTTCTAATATAACATGAAATGTAAGCATTGCACAAAAGTTTTAAGTATGAAGTCCGGTGAATAAGACCCGCTGCACTCATTATTCACCAGTGACGTAAAAAAGGAGCCTGTCACCTATTACGGGACAAAGCTCCTTATATTGGTTCTGTACCCTTTCTTAGCGGAGGCGCCAGAACAGTTCATTCCATTTCAGTTCATTGCGGAATCCGCGCAGGTTGGTATCTTTATTAATGATGACACTTTCGATTCCCGTCATTTCTGCCCAGTCGAGCAGCTGATCAACGGTTACCACATAGGAGAACACCGTATGATGCGCCCCACCGGCATAAATCCAGGCTTCAGCGGCCTCTTGCAGGGAAGGCTGGGATTTCCAGAGAACTCTCGCTACAGGGAGCTTAGGCATCGATTTATGCGGAGCTACAGCATCCACCTGACTGATGATCAAGCGGAAACGGCCACCCATATCGACCAAGGATGCGTTCACGGCTGCACCGGCACGACCATCAAAGGTCAGACGTGCTGGATCTGCTTTGCCGCCAATGGAAAGTGGATGAACTTCAATTTTGGGACGCGTCGCTGCGATGGTTGGACAAACCTCCAGCATGTGCGAGCCCAGCACCAATTCATTTCCCGGCTCCAGGTGATACGTGTAATCCTCCATGAATGAGGTTCCTTCGTTACCCGCAATAATCTTCATCATCCGTGTTAAAGCCGCTGTTTTCCAATCACCTTCTCCGCCAAAGCCGTAGCCTTGACTCATCAACCGTTGAACCGCAAGGCCTGGAAGCTGCTTAATGCCATGCAAATCCTCAAAGCTGGTCGTGAAGGCACTGAATCCGCCCTCTTGTAAAAAAGCCTTCATCCCGATTTCAATACGCGCTTGTTCAAGGATCGAATCCTTCAATGAGCCCGGCGCACGTCCTTCGGCGGAAATATCATACAGTTCGGCATATTCATCGAACAGAGCGTTGATTTGACTGCCCGATACATCGTTAATCCGCTGCGCCAAATCACCGACGCCATATCCGTTGATCGACCAGCCGAATTTAATCTGCGCTTCTACTTTATCGCCTTCGGTCACCGCCACCTGACGCATATTGTCCCCAAAACGGGCCAGCTTCAGATTGCGGCTTTCGATTACTGCGACAGCTGTGCGCATCCAGCCACCGATCCGTTCACGAACCTGAGCTTCCTCCCAATATCCGACTACGACCTTACGAACAATCCCCATACGACTGCCGATAAAGCCATACTCCCGATCTCCATGAGCCGATTGATTGGTGTTCATAAAATCCATATCGATCGTGTCCCATGGAATATCACGGTTGTATTGCGTATGCAAATGTAGCAGCGGCTTGCGCAGCTCGGTCAGGCCAGCAATCCACATTTTGGCTGGGGAAAAGGTATGCATCCAGGTAATAATCCCCGCGCAGGCTGCGTCTGCATTGGCATCAATGCAAAGCTGGAGAATGGCATCAGGCGTTGTGAGCACGCTTTTGAAGACGATTGTATAAGGAATTGCGTTATCGCAGTCCAAGCCTTGAGTGATCTCACGTGAATGCTGCTCGACTTCTAATAGTGTTTCAGGGCCATACAAGTGCTGGCTTCCGGTAACGAACCAAAATTCGTAGGGTTTTGTTTTTAACACGGTGGGTTAATCTCCTTTTTTTCGACCCTCCCAAACCCTCCCTGTAGGGAGGGCCCCAAAGGGCGCTGCCCTCTGGACTCCCCTGACTGTCTGCAGACTGGGGTGTTCTCGGGGCGCTTTCGTCCCTGCGGGACACGCTTGGCTTTGGGTGCTGGGGTGCGGGTGCATGGTTTTGTGTATTCGGGGCACTTTTCGTCCCAATGGGACACGCTTGACTTTGGTGTATAGATTTAGTTAAGGATAAGGGCACTTCGTTCCTTTCGGAACATCAGCAGGGCAAGAGCAGGGCGAGAGCAGGGCAAGAGCAGAACAAGAGCAGGGCGAGAGCAAAACGACGGTGGAGCGACGACTGAGCGATTACTGAGCAACGATAGTGACGACTGAGAGACTTCAGTGCAATAGCAGCGGAGCGATTTTAGCGATTAATTGATTTCTTCTTTAATCGCTTTTAGGCGCTTCATGACGTCGTTCGCGCCACGGCCAAAATAATCGTGGAGCTTGCTGTATTCCTGATACAGCTTCTCGTAGACCTCGACGTTAGCCTGAATCGGCTTGAACGTTTCCTCGCGGATGCGGGCCATTTGCTGAGCGGCTTCGACAATGGTGTCGTAGCCGCCATTAGCGGAGCCGGCGGCAACAGCGCCAAACATAGCAGCGCCAAGCGCTGGCGTTTGTTTGGAAGCGGCGATTTTGATTTCGCGGTTGGTGACATCCGCGTAAATTTGCATCAGCAGCTTGTTCTTTTGCGGCAAGCCGCCGCAGGCGTATAGTTCTTGGACTTCGACGCCATTATCATGGAAGGCGTCGACGATTTTGCGTGTGCCGAATGCAGTGGATTCCAGCAACGCACGGTAAATTTCCTCAGGCTTGGTCAGGAGTGTGCAGCCGACCAGCAGACCGGTTAAGTCGGTATCGACCAACACGGAACGGTTACCGTTCCACCAATCCAGAGCAAGCAGTCCGGATTGTCCTGGCTGGTAGGTGGAAGCTTGGCGTTCCAGCCATTCGTGGACGGAAATATTATCGCTTGCAGCGGCTTCGTGAACGTAAGCCGGGACGGCTTGCTCTACATACCAGGCAAAGATATCGCCTACGGCAGACTGACCGGCTTCATAGCCCATATAGCCGGGGATGATTCCGTCCTCGACGACGCCGCACATGCCTTCGACCTGCTTTTCATGGTCGCCAAGCAGCATGTGGCAAATCGATGTACCCATCGCCATCACGAGCTTGCCAGGTGTGACGACGCCAACAGCGGGAACCGCGGCATGAGCATCCACGTTGCCGACAGCTACTGCTGTACCGGCTTTGAGTCCCGTAAGTGCGGCCATAGCTTCAGTCAGCCCACCTGCTTTGGTACCAAGAGGCAGGACTTCTCCTCGCAGCTTGGTGTCCGTTAAATGCTCGAGTCTTGGATCCAATGCTTTGAAAAAATCTTTGCTCGGGTATCCATCCTGCTTATGCCATATCGATTTGTAGCCTGCCGTACAGCTGTTACAGACCGTATTGCCTGTCATTTGCGCGATAACCCAATCAGTCGCTTCCAGGAATAAGTCCGTACGCTCATAAATATGAGGCGCTTCATTCAGGATTTGCCAAATCTTCGCAATCATCCATTCGGACGATATTTTGCCGCCGTAACGGGGTAGGAACGCTTCTCCGCGCTGCTCAGCGATTTCATTCAGCAGATTGGCTTCATCCTGAGCTGCATGATGCTTCCACAGCTTCAGCCAGCTATGGGGCTGATCCTTCAGCTCGGAGTCAAAGCATAACGGCACCCCTTTTGCATCAACAGGCAGCATCGTACACGCTGTAAAATCGATGCCCAACCCGATCACATCAGCCGGATCGATACCGGATAACTTCAGTACTGCCGGAATCGATTGTTTGAGTACTGTAATATAATCGGCAGGATGCTGCAGCGCCCAATCCATATCCAGCTTGACACCGGATTCCGGCAGCTGCTCGTCAATAACATTATGTGGATACGGCGTAACATGATCCGCCAGCTCCGTTCCGTCGCTTAAATCGACCAGTACAGCTCGGCCGGATTCAGTTCCGTAGTCGACTCCGATTGCATATTTGTTGCCCAACCTGTTCGCCTCCATCGCTTTATTTTTGTCCGTAATATGCGTTAGCTCCGTGTTTTCTCAAAAAATGCCGATCCAGCAGCACTTGATCCATCGGAGCAATCTGCGGATTTAGTTGGTACGTATGGTAAGCCATTTTGGCGACTTCCTCCAGCACCACAGCATTGTGAACAGCATCATGGGCATCCTTGCCCCAAGCGAATGGAGCATGACAATTGACCAATACACCAGGGATTTGCCGTGGATTCAACTTTAAATTGTGAAAGGTTTCAATAATCACATTCCCGGTCTCCAGCTCGTAAGCGCCTTCAATCTCATCCTTCGTCATATGGCGTGTGCAGGGCACTTCACCATAAAAATAATCCGCCTGCGTCGTACCGAGTGCCGGAATCGGTCTGCCAGCCTGTGCCCAGCTCGTCGCCCAAGGCGAATGGGTATGTACAATTCCGCCAATATCTTCAAAAGCGCGGTACAATGCCAAATGCGTAGGCGTGTCGGATGAAGGGCGATAGCTGCCCTCCACAATAGTGCCTTGCAAATCCACAACGACCAAATCGTTTGCCTGTAATTCCTCATAAGGAACACCGCTTGGCTTAATGACCACCAGTCCGCGTTCACGGTCAATTCCACTCACATTGCCCCATGTAAAGGTGACCAAGCCGTACTTTGGCAAATCCAGATTAGCCTGCAGCACTTCCTGCTTTAACTTTTTTAACAAACGGTTCCACACCTTTCCTGAAATCGAGTTTGTTTTCGCTTCACTATACCCATTATATATTTGTACGTACAAATTTTCCACTTCTATTTTTAACTCTCTAAAAGCCCTGTGAATAAGGTCCCGCTCACGTCCAAATATCCTTCCGATCGCTGTTGTCGCTCGTATAGCAGCAACACAGATCCTAATGAATCGAATTCATACTGTAATGGTAAAAACAAAAATGAATTGCTGGCCAGACAAATCAAGGTGTTTGAGGATAACCGTATAGATGATGACCTGCACTATAAATATATTTGCCGGGGCTACGAGTATCCTTTCACCGTGATGCGAGATGTATTTAGAACGCGTATTAGTATCATGATGGGGGAAAACTTTAAAGTTTTATTGACTAGAATGAAAAAGTAATCCTATAGATAAATTCTTGTACGTATACCATAATGTCGTATATTTAGCTTGTTCGGAAGTACCGACAAAGAAAAATCCCCGCGCAGCTGCGTGGGGATTTTTCTTATATGAACAACTTCTTAAGAAACTTAAATATATCAAAGCTTGTTCGTCTATACCACCTTTTGCTAAGGCTGTATTAAAGCGCCTGTAAAAGTGATGGCCCCGATGGCATTAGCCGTACCGACAGTAGTTAATCCGCCTAATGAATACGTAACATTACCAGTTCCAGGGGTTAAATCAACATGGTTGACACTTGTAGCTGCAAATGTGTTGTTCCCGGTCCCATGTTGATTAATGCTGAAAATAACAGTTGCTCCACGAAGAATTTGTAATTGAACTATTGTATTACCTGCCGTATCTTGCCAACCAACGAGACCAGTTAACCAAACGCGACTTCCAGCAGGAACCCCTGTTATTGTGATCGTTTTTAATGTAGCCGGGGCAAGACCTACTGCGATTGCTGAACTACCAGTGGTATTTGGAGTATTTTCAGATACCTGAAATTGCTGGAAAATCCCGCCTTGTGGGCCTTGCGGCCCTTGAGCACCTTGTGGCCCTTGCAGACCTTGCGGTCCTTGCAAGCCTTGTGGTCCTTGCAGACCTTGCGGGCCTTGTGCACCTTGCGGTCCTTGCAGACCTTGCGGCCCTTGTGTACCTTGCGGGCCTTGCAAGCCTTGTGGTCCTTGCAGACCTTGCGGGCCTTGTGCACCTTGCGGTCCTTGCAGACCTTGTGGTCCTTGCAGACCTTGCGGCCCTTGTGCACCTTGCGGTCCTTGCAAGCCTTGTGGTCCTTGCAGACCTTGC
>NZ_MRTH01000027.1 GCF_001956045.1 Paenibacillus sp. FSL H7-0331
ATTCGAAATTGAACGGAATATCGCCTTTTTGATTTGAAGCATGCCTTCAATTAATTAAAAGCGCAAGTTTTTCAGTGGCCTCTTCACCAACGGCTGTCGTTTTGTGGTTTATAGGGGAATGTCGAAATAAGTCGTATTGTGACAAAATAATAGAAAAGGATGCGGATGGGTTTATGTATTTTAAAGAGACTCCCTGCTTTATTGAAGGCAACAGCAAACTTCGTAAACCTCAAATTGAGGCTTATTTAAAAATCCAATCTCACTTTGCTGCAAATCCTCACGAGGAAGCATTAGTTGTACTTCCAACGGGAACGGGAAAAAGCGGCTTAATTGCTATTGCTCCCTTTGGTACATGTGAGGGTAGAGTGCTAATTATTACTCCGGGGCATGTAACGAAAAAGAGTATTGCGAAAACTATGGAAGCATTGGATGAGAATTTTTGGATAAATACCAATGTGTTGTTCGATATACAAGATAACCCAGTACTAGTTTCTTTTGAGAACGAGGTGCTGGATAGTGAATTAAATAGTGCCAATATTATCTACACTAATGTTCAACGGCTAAATTCCACTAATGGATTGTTGGGGCGAGTAAATCCAGACCATTTTGATATGATAATTGTTGATGAAGCACATCACGCTCCTGCCGAATCATGGCAGAGAGTATTAGATTATTTTTCATATGCAAAGAAACTACATGTAACTGGAACGCCATATCGTGGAGACGGGGCTATTGTTCCGGGGAAAAATATTCATGAAACAAAACTGTCCGAAGTAATGGAGAGCAGGTACGTTAAATGGTTGAGAAACAAAACCATAGAGTCTGAGGAAATAACGTTCTACTTAGAGGATGGAAGGATACTATCTCTTGATGAAGCTAAGGAGCTAAAGGATGAGGCATGGGTTCAGAAGTCAGTTGCTATGTCTGATGCATGTTCTTTGGAAATAATCAGGAAAAGTATAGAGGAGTTAAAACTACTAAAAAGCATATCTCCTCAAGTGCCACATAAGATCATGGCTTCTGCATGTAGCATTAAACATGCAAAAAGATTGGAGCAGCTTTTCAAAGCAGAAGGCATGGATACTGTGTTAATTCATAGTAAAATGCCACGCGATGAGCAAGATATTAAATTCCAAGAAATCGAGCAGCATAAATATAACGTAGTAGTGAATGTAGATATGATGGGCGAGGGGTACGATCATAAATATTTGACGATTGCTGCATTGTTCCGCCCCTATAAAAGTTTGAATAGGTTTGCACAGGTTATTGGGCGAGTGTTGAGAGCGATTCCAGAAGATGAGATTACAAGGTATGAGGTTGATAATAATGCCATAGTAATTTATCATGATGAACTGGGATTAGACGAGTTATGGGAGTTTTTCAAAAAAGAAGTCGAGGATATTGGTCGGTATAAAAAAGTTAGGGAAATCGAATTTAGTGATATCGAATATGAGAAGCGTGAAACGCTATATGGGCAAGCTGTGGTACAAGGAGCATCCACAGAGTCTACTGATTCATATAGTGGACTTATCGACTTTCATATTGAATTTGAAAAGGCTAAAATCTTGATTTTGGAAGAGACCGAAGCCAAAAGACAAGAATTGAAGGCTATTGGGATGGACGATGAACTTATTGAAGAAACTTTGGAGAAAATGGCTCGAAAGAAAATTAGAGCTAAAACGAATGAATTTAATCACATCTACAACGAGAAAAGACCCCTTGAACGCAGGAAGATGATAAGGAAAATTCTAACTGAAAAGGTACAGTTAGTTGCGGTTGATCTGCTAGAGGAGTTTAGCATAGAACCCAAGGAAAACACACTATATTCGAAGTTTAAACGTTCCTTGCCGCCGTTTACGAAGCCGACAACAAACAATGATGGGGTACTGGTTATTTATATGAATACTAAAATTAAAAACAGATTTGCAGGAAGAGACGTAATGTAAATTGAAGATTTGATTAGCGCACAGGAGTATCTGGAGAGCGACCTAAAACCAGAATTGGAGAGGATACTACATGGCATTTCTTGATGATCTGAAATCTAAAGTCGATGAATTAATTTATTTAGAACTTAATATGGGAGTTTCACCTGTTGAATTAGCATCGAGCATCTATGAAGAAGACTACAACGAAGTAAAGATAAAAAAGCAGTTTGGAAATATTCATTGCAGTGTACAATTCTTTGATGTTGGTTTTTTTCATGAAAAGAAAATAAAGCATGAATACCGCTATATTTATGATAGCAATAATTATCTTCAAGAAATTCAGCACGTTGTAAATAAAAAAAATGAGTTGCTTTGGTCAAGGACTGAGGAACGTGCCAAATTACTCGATAATATATATGCAATTGCAAGCTGCATAGACAGGGTTCAACTGGTGAATTTCCCGGTTGAAAAGCTGCCAGAAGACGTTAGGACATATTTGAAGTTTATATTGTAAAGTGAGAGCCCGATTTCGGGCTTTTTTAGTAGGGGGGCATTTTTATGTATCTGTTCGAGTTGGAGAAAATTTCTAAAGAAAACAAGAACGAATTCATATGTTTAATTGACGAAACATATAGCAAGCAAGGATTAAATGAGACAATTCGATTAATAAAAAAGTCAGGGATTTGTGTGAATCCTTATGGCACAGGGAAGCCAAAGGAAAATGCCTTGTACAAGGACGTTATTAAGTTGCTTAATGATAGAGAACCAGAGGCGAAGCAATTAAAAGACTTTGAAGCAGAGACTAACACTATAAATACTCTCTATAAGAAATTTACCGATATGTATTTGAGTAAAACCGAAAGTTCACTTCCAAGTGATGTGCATGTAACCTCATATCTAATAGCATTGGAGCTTCATTTGACTGAACTACAAAAAAGAATGTTGAGGGATTTATATTATGGTAACGTAAACGGATTAAATAATAATCAATCTGATATATACGAAAATATTGTTCAAAATACAGGGGTAGTCCTAAAATATTTTTTGTACAAGCAGTACCCATTTGCAGGTATTTCTAAAAAGATTCCTAAACAAAGTCTACGAGTTGCAGGAGAGCACTTTAAAAACTCTGAAATGAAATTTCTACTGGATACAATAATGGAACTGTGGAATTATTTCGAAGCAGATATACAAGTGGATAATAATGGAGAAGTTACAATAAAATCAATTGGTGAAGGCGCTTTAGGCAAGCATATTTCTCATTTGGGTTTTATGGATATTAGGAATGCTAAGATGAGCAGGCACGGTTACGAAGAATATTTATTCGATACACGTTATTCGAATACTAATATTCTGCCACCACATAAGTACATTTCTTCGAATGAAAAGACAGCTTGTGAGTTCATTGAGGAATATTTTTCCACAACCGACCTTAGCATCGAATTTAATGGAATTTCACTAGCTGAACTTACAAGGGCATATTCAATTGCAGCGTTAGAAAGTGAAAAATTTATAAGAAATAGGAAGACCCTAAGAACTAATTTGAATGAAATTGCTTTAAATGATGTTTGTATTGCTAAATCCAAAAATAAGTGGATTAATAAATTTGTTGAGATGGGGATTCGGAAAAGCAAGGCAGAGAAAATCTTGAACTTTATGACTTTCGACACTACCTCAAATGATATACTTGAATGTCCATTTATCAAGATGGGGAATGACTATGTACTTATTCCAACTGCAACATATCTTACTGATTCTTCAAGAGCCATACTGCTTAATCTAAGTAGTAGGGGGATAAATGTATCTATTAAAGGAAATGAGTTTGAAAAGTTAATCAGGCAGTCAGTGACTAATTCTAATCTTCGATGCGTCCATTTAGAGAAGAAGGACTATGAGTGCGATGCTGTTTTCGCTATAGGAAACGACCTCTTTTTTGTAGAGACCAAACATCTAAGTCATCCTACCTCCTACAGAGAGTATGTTCGTAATCTTGATGAAATTTACGATGCATGCGTACAGCTAGAACGGATTGTCGATTACTACACGCAATCAACAAACATAGAAGATATAAAGAATCTATTGAATATAGATTCTGTTAACCGCATTTATAAAATGGTTGTTACTAATACCTCTCAAGGGGAAAAGCTAAAGATTAATGGCACTTATGTTGTCGATGACACTTATTTTATCGGCTACTTTGAGAGGAGATCACCACAAATTGTACAGATAGATGGGGAGACTGTTATTGCTTCTCCTTTATATGAAGAATATTATAATGGACAAGTAAATACTGAGCAGTTTATTGATTTAATAGAAAAAAGTCCACTACTCCAGCAAAAGAAGCAGAGAATAGGCTATCATACCTTTAATTATAGTGAACAACTTGGATTAAAGTTTGATAGTTTCTTTGTAAAGGTAAACACTACTATAAATCCGGACTTGCTGTCAGATGAAGAAATGGACAAGCTTAATAGTATCTTTACTATATAACTTGATGTTGTTGAAGAAGGGAGCTTCATTGCGACGGCTTGCTTACGACTTTGCACAGCGCGCTGGGGAGTGCGTGTGGTGCAGAAATTGCGTTACGCCGCTATAGACGATACTGTAAATAGGGAGGAATGGAACATGGAGAGGATATTTCATTATACCACGTTGGAAGTACTGAAACTTATTATATCGAATAAAACAATTCGATTTAACTCACTCAGTCATATGGATGATATGATGGAGGGTTATAGTGTAGACTTTGGCGATTTATCAAAATACTATTACGTGAGTAGTTGGAGTTCTAACCAAGAGGAGAGTATACCACTTTGGTATATGTATACAAACAAGATGAGAGGAGTTCGAGTAGAAGTTGATAGTCATTTCTTGCAAATGAATAAAGATAAACAAGGCAACATAATTAGTACGAATTCAAATCTAGTAGCATACCCCATTCAGTATGGTAATAAAGATTCATTACTGTCTCCAGTTAAATACTCAGCCGTTTGGCAATCCGCAATAAATGGGCCAAGAGGATATTTTAATGATAATTTTGTTGATATAGGTCTCGTTAAGCCGGTGGCTTGGGAATTTCAAAAAGAAGTTCGATTCAGATTTTATGGGATTAACAAAAAGTATTTGATTAATTTGGGTGGAAGCCAATTTGAGAGATTTGCTAATTCGATGTTCAATAATCAACCAAACGATATTGATTTTGCTGATATAGAGTTTGATATACACAATTTCTCTAATGCGAATTTTGTACTGGGGCCAGCATCAACAAATAAAGACTATGAGACTTTAATCGAACTTATCCGACAGATACCAAATTTCTGTGGAAAAATACAGAAAAGTTCATTACAGATAAGATTTAAAGAAAAGTAAGATTTATTCAGGAGTAAAATCAGGAACTAGCTTTGAGTGTTGAGTAGCAGTAAAAGAGAAAAGGTGTAGGGTAAACATTACCCCAACGTTTCCATATCCGTGAGGCGAAATGTCTGTGAGGGAGAAGTATTAAGTAATGGAGAAAAGAATACTTTCGGACAGAATTGAACAAGCTCGACAAGAAGCACGCGAGACAAATGTGGCAAATCGTATAATGGATTCACTGGATAAATTGCGTTTAAGTAACAATGAATATAGTTCGAGAAGATGGGTCTGGGAGCTTTGTCAAAATGCAAAAGATGTATGCAACTCCTCGGGAAAGATAAAAATTAAAATTCGTTTTGACGAAGAGCGAAAGAGAATAGCATTTAGTCACAATGGTCGGACTTTCAATACAAATAATATTGTGTACTTGATTGAGCAAGTTTCTACAAAAGACCGTAAGATTTCTGGTACTACAGAAAGAAAAAGCGGAAAATTTGGCACGGGTTTTTTAACTACTCATTTACTGTCAAATAAAGTTGTAGTATCTGGAATCATGGAAGATGAGGGAGAACTAAAGCAGAGGTTCAATATTCTATTAGATAGATCAGGAGAAAGCAAAGAGGAAATTATTGATTCTATTCGTAAGTCGTTTGAACAACTGTATTCTAGTCAACCAATAACTAGTGATGAAGGTATTGATTATAATAGTTATAACACAATTTTTACTTATGACTTGGATGAATCCGGCGTAAAAGTAGCAGAATCAGGATTGAAGGATTTGGATATTTCTATACCTTATGTTTTATCAATGATTCGTGAAATTGAAGAAGTAAAAGTTGAACCATATGGAGATACATATAAATATCTTAAAGAACTGGAATGTAGCTTAGAAAATGCGACTGTTCATGAAATTATTTGTTCGAAAGCTAATAAAGTGACTCATGTATTTATCCTTAATTTAACTGAAAATGATGTAACTATATCAGTAGCTTTATTGCTTGATGGAGATAAAGTCACACTGAGGGAGTACGATTTGTCTCAACCCAAATTATTTTGTGATTTCCCATTAATTGGAACGGATATTTTCCCTTTTCCGGTCGTAGTCAACTCTAGCAAGTTCAATCCAACTGAACCAAGGGATGGTGTTCACTTAACGGATGCTATTTCTGAAAAAATTGATGAAAATAAAAAAATACTGCTAGAGGCATGTAAGTTATATAAAAATTTGCTGGAATATATATCAGGGAAAGGATGGAATGGGATATATAACATAACTCGCATAGGTGAGTTTGGAGAAAAGGAATGGCTTTCAAGAAATTGGCTAGAAAACAATGTAGTTGATGAGTGCAAAAAAGTAATATTGCAAACTCCCATTATTGATACTTGTGATGGAACTAGAATTGAATTAGAAGACGTTTGGGGTAATGAACAAGCGCTAATCGTATCGAATCCAATCGAAGAATTAAGAAACGGTTTGTGGAGTCTTGGGAGCAGAATTTATCCTTCTTTGATATGCTGCAAAGCAGATGTCCATAAATGGTATAATTCGCTTTGGGATAAGTGTTTGAATTTCACAATTCGTAAGATGACTAAACGACTAGACGCAATCGGTGATGTGGAAAAACTGGCTTCTGCATTAGTTGATGGGGAATGGAAGGACTGGCTTGAAGAATATTATCAACTAATCAGCAAAGAAAAGTACCATGTTAATGAAATAGAAAGCGACAAATATGCCATTGTTCCAAATCAAAATGGTGTATTTTGCAAACTATCGGAATTATGGATTGATGATAATATTGTGCCTGAGTATAAGGAAGTATTAGAGCTTTTGAATATAGACTGTAAAGAATGGTTAGTTCACTCTGATATTAAATTAGCTAATTGGTTTCAGTGTAAAACCTATGGCAATAGAGATGTGTTATTAAAAATTGAAGATGCTCTAACGGATATTGATAAGGAAAGTAAAAAAGAAATATATTTGGCATTGATATACTTGATAGGCAGAAATGCAAAAGAAATTAATAATCAAAAAAAAGTAATTGAATATGCGAGAGCGGTTTTCAATATAAAACGCGAGATAAAATATGTAGATATTATTTCTGATAAGCTGCACGAAGAGGCTATGAAGTCAATAGTAACGCTTGTGTCAGATTACATTAGTGAAAAAAAAGAGATTAAGTCATTAGCAAATTCAATAGGCTTAGGAGAAAATGAAGCAATAAAATGGCTTGCAGATTGGATCGATTTTTTAGTGAAAGCGGGATATGACCATTTATTGAATAAAACAACACGCCCTATTTTACCTAATCAAAATGGTCAGTTTTTAACAAAAGATGATCTATTTCTTGATAATGAAATTGATGATACTTTGAAAGAGTTATCCCATATTGCTGGATATGAAGTTAGAAAAGAGCTTTTAGATAAAAATATTTATTTACAGCTTCCAGACAATAGGGAAAAGAAAGAAACAGATCTTACCGTAGTAATAACTCTATATGTCAAGAATCATAGAGGCAGTAATCTTGATAATGAAGAAACAAAGGTCTTTTTTAGAACACTGCTGATATGGATTAATGAAAATGAAGAAAAAGCTGCACGAATTTTTGGGGAATTATTTGAGAAAAAGTACTGGCTTTATGATGATAAGGAAATTGCACTTAACATGAAGAAGGCAGAAGCCTATGACTTACTAATGGAAAAATACGACATATCTAGTCCTGAAAAGTTAGAGAGAATATTGTATCAGTCTGCACAAATTGACGTGCCTGCTGAGAAAACTAAGGAGAAAATCACGATTGATACATTAGTTCAGTGGGGGATTGATTCAGAAGAGAGTCTTGAAAAAGCCTATGGAAATAGTTTTTTTGCAGACAATTTTATACGAGATTCTCGACATAATAAAGAAACATTTGATTACGTAAACCGAATTTTAGATAGGTCAAAAAAACGGATAATAGAATACTTGAATAAAAAATCGGAATTGGAATCGGAATCAGAACCGGAATATGATTTATCGCAGATAATTGAAGTGGATAAAACTATTTTTCTAATAAAGAAAAATGGTGAGGAGATTTTTCTAATTGCTAGGCCATCTGATTATCAAGAAATAAGGATTTTCTATAAGTCAGAAAAAGATCTACTTGATTATACCAAGGATTGGGAACTATGGGTTGAAAACGGAGTGGATGAGCCGGAAAAGATTACTTTTGGGAAAGTGTTGAAATTGACTGGTATTAATAGAATACCATTAAAGAGTATTAAGGAGATCAGGTAACTATGGATCAAAAGGATGCTATTGATATATTAGAAAAAAATATACTAGATAATGTTATTTGCAGAAACCTTGAATTAAAGCCAGGCGTTATTGCTACTTATATTGCTGGATTATCTAATGAATCTGGGGGCTATATATTTCTTGGAGTCGAGAAGGATGAAACTCAATTTATTATTAATGGTATAAGTACAACGTTTCAGCTAACGAATATCCTAAATGTTGCGATATCAAAACTGTCATCCCCAATAATACTGGATTTTTGTTTTCTGAATTTCAAAGGAGAGAATATATTCGTTATCAAAGTAGAAAAAGCAACCGTAAAAATTCTTTGTGATGAAGAATATTATATTTACAAAAGTAACGGAGTTTTAAAAATAGCTAATAAAACAGAACAGTATGATGAGCAAATTCCAGATAAACCAACGCTTTTTCTGTCGTATAGGGAGATTGATACTCCAATCGTAAATATAATAGAAGATAATCTCAAAAGACTTACTAGTGATGGAATAAATATTTCACGCTATACGAGGATTCCATATAAGGCAAGCTTTAAAGAATTTATGAACGGCATACAGGACCATGATGTTGTTTTGTGCGTTGTAAGTGATGGTTATTTAAGATCACAGGCATGCATGTATGAGGTTGGAGAAATAATTAAAGATCATCATTTTAATGAAAAGCTAATTTTTGTTGTGTTGAGTGAAAATGAAAGAAAATACTATCCAGAAGGTTTTACAGAAAAAATAGCAGCAAATATATATGGAAGCGAGGTAAAGCGTCTGCAATACGTTACATATTGGAAAGAAAAGTACGATGAGCTGAATGAGACTATACGTGGTATTGATGATTATGAGGCCATCAGTGATGCAACACGTTCTTTGAAAGAAATTGGACAGATTTATCGCAATGATATTAGTGAGTTTATGACATACTTGGCTGATAACAACGGCAAGAGTTTTGAATACTTGTGTAAGAATGAGTTTAAAGACTTGCTTGGTTGGATTTCTAAGAAGTAGTACATAGTAGGTATTAACATTCCTTTATAAAAGAAAAACATAAATGTGCCGAATAAAGCTTTCAAGAAAGGCACAATATTTGAAGTCTTTATTGAGTATAGTTATCTGCTATGGCGCTATAATAACGTTTTAAAGACTCTATTCACCAATCAGATAAGACTAAAAAGTTTTGTCTACTTAAGCCACGTTGAATCGGTCGCTTTGTTGGTGAGGGATGGTAAAGGAAATTGTAGTGGTGGAGCGGGTTTGGGAAGTGGTACAGGGGAGGAAAATAAGTGAGATCGCTCCTGCCGTAAAACTGCCGTAAAAATTCGTGATAAGGTATGGTAAACCAAGTAAATAGATAGTAAAGCAACTGCTAAGGCCTTGATTCTACGCGTCATAAAGTGATTATAACAGATGCCGCGGTAACTAGGTGGGCTCCCGCATACGACACATATTGAGAGCGTTTGTTCCTTGATTTATAAGGGTTTTGAGTGATTAGTTAGGGGAGTTGGGGACGAAATGGGGACGCGAGTGATTTCGCGTCCCTAGTTGTTTGTCAAAATGGATTGGATTAGCTAGTGGTAGGGTATGCAACTTAGTTTGTTAAACGCGTGTTTAAACGCTCAATTTCTTCTTCTGAGAGACTGGAAATATCAGCAATGGAAGTAATATCTGCTCCTCTAGCAAGCAGCTTTTTAGCTACTTCAATCGCTTTTTTGTGTTCCCCAGCCGCTTCTCCTTCTTCTCTAGCACCAGCCAGCATGGAAGCTTCATCGTGTAGAAATTTTTGCCGCATTTCATACAAGCGTCGAGTTTCGGCATCTTGGCTTAAAAACTCCAATGTATCCATAGCTTTACGTAACGTGGGCTTACTCATGAGCATATCCCCAGTTCGATCTAATCATACTTTTCCAATTAAGAATAGAATATACAGAGGAACCTACTATGCAGCCTAATTTCATTTAATGTATTTTTAAACGCCCAATTTCTTCTTGCGAGAGACCAGAAATATCAGCAACGGCGGCAATGTCTGTTCCCTTAGCCAACAGCTTTTTGGCTACTTCAATCGCTTTTTTGTATTCCCCTTTTGCTTCCCCAACCGCTTCTCCTTCTTCTCTAGCACCAGCCAGCATAGAAGCTTCATCGTGAAGGAATTTTTGCCGCATCTCATACAAGCGCCGGGCTTCAGCATCTTGACTTAAAAACTCCAATGTATCCATAGCTTTACGTAACACGGGCTCATTCATCGTCAGTACCTCCCAGTTTGATTTGCTCACACCTTTCAAAAACAATAACCAGTTCACCAATCCACCTTGGATAGGAATCATTTGCTCATCCAGTTTTGAAAGCTCAATCATATGGATTTCTATATCGTTACTAAGTGGAATGCCACTTTGGTCTTCCCTTAAATGGAATACATTATGATAGCGATCATTCGGAAGAAAGGAGTAGTTGAGAATATTGATCGTTACGCACTTCTTCAACTGGCGGTATCTCTGACCTTCTTCGAGTTGCCCTGAATACTGTTTACTCCAGTAGAAAAGTGTTCGTTTCTCGATATCATATTGATTAAAGAGCTGCATTTCTATATTGATCAGTTCACCGGTTGTTGTTTTGGCTCGAATGTCGAAAATAGATTGCTTGTCACGCGGCGCATCTTTATCCGTGTACGGATTCATTAGGAGAATTTCTGTCAGAGGCGGTTCACCCGCTTCGATAAAGGTGTTATTCAGGAATGCAAGCAGTACGTCCTTGTTCTCTTCGCTTCCGAATATCCGCTTAAAGACAAAATCATTCTTGGGGTCAAGAAGTTCAGTCAATTTAATCAACTCCAATCCGTACTTATCATTATTATAACATGATTTTTGTTCAGGTTGCATAACAAGCATAGCATAGATACGGTAGGGTCTATCGTAGTTTATAGAACGATCATGGGGATACATGAAACGAGTATCGTTTAATCAAGGAATTGAGGCTCATCCCCTTTTTATTTGTTAAAATCGATAGGGAGTCTAACCTTCTCTCAAGTGTGTGGTAGCGGTGCTAAACACTTCGGGATTGGGGAGGTACTCCTTATTTCTTGCCTTAATGATTTAAGCCCAGCAAGGGTTTGGAATTATGAAATTGATTCAAATATAAAAAACTTTACTTTTTCCCACTTTGCATAAAAGCTAGAATCTGATAGAATATAAAGAAATACGATAGATTTAGTGCGAATTAAAAGGAGGCACCTTTCCATGCAAAAACTGATGCTTGATTCCATACACGAAATGACGCATCTGGATCAACTCGAGGCTGAAGCGATTTATATTATACGGGAAGTAGCGGCAGAGTGTGAAAATCCCGTGATGCTGTATTCGATCGGGAAGGATAGTTCCGTGATGCTGCATTTGGCTCTGAAAGCTTTTTATCCTGAGAAGCCGCCATTTCCTTTCATGCATATTGATACGACGTGGAAGTTTAAAGAAATGATCGAATTCCGCGACCGCAAAGCGAAAGAATTCGGAATCAACATGATTGTTCACTCGAATCAGGAAGGTATTAAACAAGGGATCAACCCAATGGATCATGGTTCCGCGTATACCGATATTATGAAAACCCAAGCATTAAAAGAGGGATTGGACAAATACGGATTTACGGCTGCGTTCGGCGGTGGAAGACGTGACGAGGAAAAGTCGCGTGCGAAAGAGCGGATTTTTTCATTCCGGAATAAGAATCATGCGTGGGATCCGAAAAACCAGCGGCCGGAAATGTGGAAGCTGTTCAACACAAGAATTAATAAAGGCGAAAGCATTCGCGTCTTCCCCATATCCAATTGGACAGAAAAAGATATCTGGCAATACATTCGAAGAGAAAACATTGATATTGTGCCTCTTTATTTTGCAAAAGAAAGACCCGTCGTCAATCGCGATGGACATATGGTCATGGTGGATGATGATCGGTTGAAGCTCGAACCTAATGAGAAGGTTGAAATGAAGAAGATGCGGTTCCGCACATTAGGCTGTTATCCGCTTACTGGCGGCGCCGAGTCGGAGGCGGATACGCTAGATGCCATTATCGAAGAAACGCTTGGTGCGGTTTCATCCGAACGGACAACTCGGGTTATTGACCAAGAGGCGGCTGGAAGCATGGAAAGACGTAAACGGGAGGGCTATTTTTAATATGAAAAGTTTGCTTAAATTTATTACATGCGGAAGTGTAGACGACGGAAAATCTACCCTGATTGGACATATGCTTTATGAGGCAAAGCTTTTGTTCGCCGACCAAGAAAAAGCATTAGAGTTGGATAGCAGACTCGGCAGTCGCGGCGGAAAAATTGACTATTCCTTGCTTCTTGATGGATTGATGGCCGAGCGTGAACAAGGGATCACGATTGATGTGGCTTATCGGTATTTTACGACGGATCACCGTTCATTCATTGTAGCGGACACACCAGGACATGAAGAATATACACGTAACATGGCAGTAGGCGCATCCTTTGCGGAATTGGCCATTATTCTTGTGGACGCAACCAAAGGGGTCATTACCCAAACCAAACGCCATACCCGGATTTGCGCACTCATGGGGATTAAACATCTTGTATTAGCTGTAAACAAAATGGATTTAGTTCATTTTGATCAAAAGATATTTGATGATATCCAAGAAGATTTCTCCCGAACGGCCGCTGAATTTCATTTTCAAAGCATACAGGTTATCCCTGTTTCTGCCACAGAAGGGGATAACATTACCAAAAAGTCACAACATACGCCTTGGTATGCGGGTCTTCCTTTGTTGTCCTATTTAGAAAATGTGGATGTTCTTGATGCCAGCAATACGAAGCATTTTATGATGCCCATTCAGCGGGTATGTCGACCGGACCATACGTTTCGCGGTTTCCAAGGCCAGATTGAGGCTGGGAGCATCGCAGTTGGCGATGAGTTGACGACTCTACCTAGTCGTGAGAAAGCGAAAGTCAAACGTATCTTAGTGACAGATCAAGACAGGGACTTAGCCTATGCCGGACAACCGGTAACCATTCAATTGGACCGTGAAGTAGACGTTTCGCGGGGCTGTGTATTTACGAAAGACAATCAAATCCAAGAGGCTGATAGCTTCGCCGCCACGATTCTTTGGATGGATGATTCTGTACTGACTCCCGGTAAAAATTATTTGGTCAAAGTAGGAACGAAGGTCCTGCCCGGTACTGTGACGGCAATTAAGCATAAAATCGATATTAATACTGGAAATACGGTTCCAACCGATCATATTGTCAAAAATGAAGTGGCACGATGTGAATTTACTTTATCGGACAACATCGTTTTTGATTCCTTTGAACAAAATAAAAGCATAGGCGGATTTATTCTGATCGATCGTGTAACCAATATGACATCCGCTTGCGGAGTCATTGACGAAGCCCTTCAAGGATCCGACAGTTGGGTAGGGCTAGATACGGAAATCAACAGAGATGTTCGTGCTCAGCAAAAAGGTCAAAATCCATTAACCCTCTGGTTCACCGGTACGGTTCCGGATAACTCAACCCTTGCGAAGGAAGTTGAAAAACGTTTGGTATCGACAGGCCACCATACCATGTTACTGGGGAATGGCCAGGGAGAATCGTTGCAGCGATTAGCAGAAGTGGCAAAATTGATGAACGATGCTGGACTTATTGCATTGGTATCGAATGATTCCCCGATCGAAAACGACCGAGAAACCGCGCGAGACATCATTGGCAAAGAATATATTGAAGTTTATGTAAATAGACCGCTTGCAGGCAGTTCGAGCACAAATGATACACCTGGGAACCCGGAAATCGAAATCGATACAAGCAAGCTTTCAATCGAAGAAGCTGCAAATCATGTAGTGAAACGAATTATCAGATATTTAATCAATGAGAGTAGTCGTGGGCAATTCCTTAATTTCTAATGCGAACATAACCCGTGTTTGGTAGCGCAATCGAGCAAGAAGTGAAAGTCTCCCGTACACATGCTTAGAAAAATCGATTCAACGAAATAGTCCTTGAAACATAGTATCCCTACATCATCGTGAATAGTGATGTAGGGATTTTTTTCTTGTGTCCGCGGCATGGGGCACTCCTAAATTACTACACACAGGGATAGTTATTTTACGCGTGCTGCGGCAAAGCCACGGGCAAAATGATGACACTGACGTTCTAGCTATTTAGAGGTTTAGTTTCAATCCATGCAACCTTAAGATCTCTTTTTTTGAAAAACCACGTATTATTAATTTTTATGAAATCATCGTTATATCTTATAGCTGCTACCATTAATTTTTTGTCATCGCCATCAATTGTTAAATGATGAGCAAAACAATATGTGGCCCCAATTGCTGTATCACCAGATAAGATTATCTTACTTTGGCCATTAAAATGCATCGTGGAGACATAAGTAGTTAAGCTATCAAAAATAGGTGCTAATTCCTTCCTACTATATACGATTTGAGATGGTTCTGTTTGACGTTCATTCATAAATACTCTAAAAAGAGTATCTTCAGTAAATAGTGCCATTTGGCCTTCAGCATCCCTCGTGTCTGCACAATATGCATATGCATCAATGAGATCGCGTATCGCAACACGGTCAGCAACTTCTTCAAGGGATAGTTTTTTCACATTTTCCATTTTTTCCTCACCTTTTTTCATTTTGTTTGTATGTGTTCCTTCTACATATATTTTGCATCACATCTATCCTCATAGTAACCGAGCCGAGGTATTAAAGCTTTGTCGTGCAGCTCATTTTTATTGTCAATTCGGCTCATTTGAACCGACAATATTGGAACCTTACACAGTGCCGGAGCATGCATTATCCATTCCAGTGATTCATATTGGATTGCCATGGTGACTTCATGTTATCTTTTACTCAGATAAGGAGTGAGACGAATGGGGCCAGTAATTAGTAAGGCTGTGAAAATGCCTCAGGGTCTAGCCAAAGCCAGTGTTGGCATGCTGAAGATGAAAGGTTTGTCGGTCATGGGGTCATGCGCCTATTCGGAAATCAAGACCGGGAGGATGTATCTGCAGGATCATGTTCTATTAGTTGTTCTGGAAGGGGTCTACATTGTCAGATACGGTGATCAGGAATATACGGTAAGGAAAAATGAAATGGTGCTCTTGCATAAAGGCATCGTCATTAAGTATGAGAAGTATGGGGAAGAGGATTCGAGGCATGTATTGGATTATATGATGTTCTTTCTGAAGGATGAATTGGTTCATGAGTTTATGAGGATATCCAGTTTTCCTTCTTCCAAGCCTGTATCAACCGCTCCAGCTGCCGTTCATTCGGTGAATGTGCGCCTGTTAAGCTATATTGCTTCACTCAAGCCCTATTTTGAAGAGCCGGAGGGCATTCAAGACGAATTAATTAAACTGAAAATGCTGGAGCTTCTATTTGATATTTTGGATGCGGACAAAGGGTTATTGAGCCGAATTCTGCAGCTGAGGCAACAGCGTCACACAAGCATTGTAGAGGTGATGGAGAAGAATCTACTAAATCCCGTATCGCTTCAGGATCTGGCCTACTTGTCCGGCAGAAGCTTATCGACCTTCAAACGGGATTTTCGGAAGATCTATAATGAGCCTGCATTTCAATGGATTCGTAACCGTCGGTTAGAGAAGGCAAAGGAGCTATTAACCCATTCCGGAATATCCATAACAGAAGTCTGTTTGGCTACAGGCTTCGAAAACGTCTCGCATTTCTCGAAAGTCTGGAAGAGGAAGTATGGGGTTCCGCCATCGGCAATGAGGAGTCGTAGCGCTGCCGAAAATTCTATTGTTGAAAAATAGGATGATTACGAATTATTGAAAGCTGGGCTGGATAGAACTCTTTTTCTATTTAGCCTATGCAGTGTAGATCGGTCGTATGGGCTCATCTGATGTTCCATTCTGTCCGGCGCGATCATACAAATGATGGACAGCTATATCACGGTTCTTGACACCTTGGGGTCTTTGTCCTATTCACCGCTGTTTGAGGAATGATTTAATAAATGAGATGTCTCGGTGCTCGGATCCTTCCTACGATTGGAAGGGTTTTTCTTTTCGAAATGGAATATTAATGCTAGTTTAGTGTGTAATGTTATTTGAGCGGAGGGGGATCATGGGGCAAAGAGCGAATCTAATTATTGTTAGTAATGACACTTACGATTTGTATTATAGTCATTGGTGTGCAAACACTCTGCCAAAAGATTTATTTTGGGGACCACAATATGCCATTAAATTTATCGAAATGCAGACAAAGGTTGATGTGTCGGGGTGGTTGGATGATGTTTGGGCTGAAGGTGGGGCTGTTCTTGATTTAGATAATAAGAAGTTGGTATTCTATGGTGGCGAAGATATACTATTCGACATTCCCCTAAGGAATCTCTTTCTGAGCCTTATGAATAAAACTTGGTATGGTTGGAAAATAGAATGGGCTTACGAAGGTATATTGGATTTAGCATCCTATGTAGGCTACCCCAAAGAAAAGGTGCTAACAGGTCGTGTAGATGATATTAAAGATTTAAGTTTAGCACCTCCTGAAGAGAAAAATTGGGTTAATACAGTGGCAAGTGTAAAATTCTCAGATAATGAAATGCTATTGTTCCCCTTATGTGGGGAGATTGAAGTTTATTTATCTTTTGGTCCTGAAATTGTTAATAAAATTGATAAATCTTATGGTTATACAAGTCTTTCTCTAAGTGAATGGACGGAGGGTTTTCCTGTCGGTGGCTTCCATATTGACGTTACAGAAAAAAGAGTGGAGTTTTGGCATGCTAATAATATCCCTGATATATCCAAGCAACTCGTAACTAAATGGTCTGATTGGAAGGTCCGTGAGTATTATTGTGACTATGAATCTCAGGTTAGGAGTACTAGAGGTCTATTACAATTCCACTCCATAGATCGCCAAAGATTACTAACACAGTTGAGGGCTCTACTACTAAAGGAATCTTCAAATCCACTAGATACGTTATCATATATAGTTAAACAAGAAGCAGGTGCAGGAAGAACGGTAGAGATAAATCCATACGCATTGAGATATGACAGATATGACTTACCTAGGAGTGTAAGAGAAGAAATACTAGAATATGCTGTAGATAGCCTATAAATTTATTATTATTGCTCTAACGGATCTAAACAGCCATTAAAAGTATCTCAGGCGGTATAAATATTGAAACTAACAGTTGTAACTGAGGCTTTCTTACTGTCTACTTCTTCTTGGCATGAGAGTCTGTAACTTGGAAATCCCCCCTCGGGGGAAAGGTCTGTAAAGAGTCTGCACAAAATTATTGACAGACACAAATACACGGTAATTTTATAAAGCTGTATGATTTACTTTCTTCTTCATCTGTATATCATATTGACGAAGCAAGTGAAGGCTTCCCTTTAAATATTCAACCTCTTCCTCAGTAAGCTCTTCCTTCGACCCATCCAAATATGTAATATAAGCAAACTCATTAGTAACTTCAGTGGCGCTCCATTCCCTTCCAAGAAGGTTGTCCAAACTCACCCCAAAAAAATCTGCCAATGCAATAAGCGTATTAAAATCTGGTTCTCGGGTGCCTTGTTCGTAATTAGCGATCTGCCCTCGGGATAGTTTCATCCGTGCTGCAAGCTCATATTGGCTAATCCCTAATTTGTTTCTCAGTTCTGCTAATCGTTTACCGAACAATGATAATCACCTCTCATCCATTATAAGGAACAGGAATCTGTTGGTACTATAATGGACACGATAAGTTTCTTTTATGCTTGACGTATGGAGGATAAGGAGATATATTAGATAATAAGGACACGATTTGTTTCTTGTATCAGGGAGTGATTTGACCGCTATTGGTTAATGGGCAAAAGATGCGTATTCATTCAACTTAAATAGACACGTAAAGTTTCTAGTTCCAATGCATAGATTGGGGGAGAGAGCCATTCAAGACAATCTTATTAAATATGATCAATTTCTAGCAGAGGAAAATGTCCTCATTCAAAGAATCGGAGTATGCAAGGAGTTTATTGAAGTTCTTTTAAAATATATCTCAGGTAAATCAGATTCTATCCATATACTAACAGCAGAGGACATCGTTAACGCGGTTCATGCTATGAGTCAGGACTTAGATACAGAGTTACTTCATGTCAGGCTAGAGAAAAGCTTATTGGAAAATAAGATTAAAAATTTCGAAGCTAATTGCGGTTAATCTCTCTCAAGAAACGTCTTTTGGGTAATTCGAATTGTAGGAATGACGAGAACAACCTTTTTTTTCGAATGCTGGATGGTGCCGGACGGTACGAGGCGTATTGTTTCCGTTACTATTCCACCCTGAAAACTTTTCCTTTAGGTACAAACGGCAAGTGCTGGCCTTTGGGAATAAGGAAAGCGTGCTCCCGACGGATGATTACTCTGTCACAGAAGCCGTCCGTAATAATCAATAACGGTCCGTTCTTTGGGAAATCCTCCGCATGCTCCAAGAAATCAATGCCAGGCTGCAGGATTGTGCCTCCTCTGCCTTTGACGGATACCCTGTCTGCTATCACTTCCGGTGCGAGATACCCTTGATCATAAACGGCCGCATCACAGAAAACTACTCGTACTAACGGAACATCCCGTGACATACTATAGCTCGCAATAGCCCCCAGAGCTTTCCCCAGCAGCTTTGTATCCATGGAACCTGAGGTGTCCAACACAACACCGAAGGTGCGACCATCCTCGTCACCTGCATCCGGTACCCATCGAGGTCTTGGAATATCGGGAGTAGAAGATTGTCTACGGCTGATCCTGGAATAGTTCCGAACCTTTTCTACCGGGGAGAAGTAATGATCGAACCATTTCGCAAGTTCCACATCCCACAAGATTGGCGGCTGAGAAAGAGCCCGGATTTCTTCAACAAAGCCTGCAGGAAGCAGGCCACGGTTCTGCTCATAATGGTAATCAAGACCCTGGCTTAAACAGTTTCGATAAAATTCATCCAGTGTAAGTCCATCGTTCCGGTTCCACCAATCTGGTACACGTGGGGTCAATATATCTCCCAGACCGACTCCCCGGAATGTAGCTACTTTACGAAAGAGCCTTATATCGTTGACGATACGGTCATAGATTGATTCAGCTGACAATCCCTTTAGATCCGGATCATGGAGCCCTCCGATCCTGGGAAATGCCCCCAGTCCCATTTCCATTAACCACTGATTGATGACATAATCACAAGCTACATTCCATAAATAAGGGTCTCGTCCATCGGCACGGGCATGATGCCTCAATCCCACATGCAGAAATTCATGAGCGAGCACGAATCGGCACTCTTGCTCGTCAAGGCCTGCAGCTGGATTAACGTAGATCTCTTTTGCCTCAGCATCAACAGCAGCTACAGAGATGGATAATCTTGTGCAAAGAATAGGATCCTCAATAATTTTGAAGTCGGCCGCCATGGCTCCCATGAGAGGGTAGCTGCTGATAAACCAATTGCGAGCTTTCAAGACAGGTGTCAGAACTTCCTTGTTAGCCCCCAAGTAATCCTCGTATCCCGCCGTGACATTGACAGCGCTGGTTACAGCCATTATTAGTCCCTTACCCAAACAGTCCTGCCAATTTACATCTTTATTGTTCCAGTAGGAGGGAGCGGTTGTTCGGGGATTCATGATCATATCCTGAAATCCGTGCCCGACTGACCCAAAGTTGTGGAAGGAAGGATGGAATCCCCTTTCTACAAAACTGTAGTACAGTTCCTCCTCACTTTTCGCTGGAATATCCACTCGCCCATCCATACCTGCAGGCGGCTGCCCAAGCTTCATGTCATAAAGAAACTTCGCGATAAAACAATCGCATGCCGCATTCCACAGATCCTGCCGCTCCATAACTCGGAAATGTCCGAATCCAAGATGAAGCAAGGCATGAGCAAGAATATACACCCATTCCTCGGGCAAACCTCTTCGTTTGGGATGAACATGAATATGGCCGTTACTTGTTGCGACGGCCCATCCATTTTCCGGACAGAGATTCCCTTCTTGATGTATAAATCGTGAATGGGATGCGAGGGGGGCGAACATGGGGTGTTGACTGATGAAATGCAGGCCCCTCCATATAGGATTTTGTAGCAGGATCCAACTCTCGGGATTTTTGTTTGGCCATAATCAAGCTTCCTTCTTCTGTACTAATCTCGGTAGATCACGGACAATCTCAACGAGGATCCAATCGGGAAGACTTTCACCGGTTTCACTCTTTGCAACGGATAGTTGGGCAATTTCGAGACTGATCGTGCTTAGACTTTTAATTAGAGCTTTGGCACGGTGGGCGAGCTTCTTATGGTGCTCGGTCAGAATGTCTTTAGATCCCGGTAATTCTTTAATTAGGTATGCACGGAAGGATTGTGCCATGAAGTATAATATATCCCGATCCTCCGGTTGATGAGGCCAGCCGGTTTCTCCTTCCAGAATCGCATTCAGTTTATATTTGTTGTTCGTTTGCTTGTAAAAGGCCTTGAATTGACCAGCATGATGGGGTGATAAACAACCTGTTGCCAGAATATCCAACATTTCAGGTTGCAGTCGGTCACCATATTCCTTTAATGCATCGCTTAACATGTGCCAGGACCTAGGGGTAGAGAAGGGTTCTTCGTGTTTCGGAGGCTGAACCCACAAATGATCCGGGCGGGTCTCAATATAATTGATCACTAGAGGGTGGATATCATTCTCGTATGCCCACTCTAACCATTCTCGGTGGGAAACCCTTAATTGGACATGAAACATTCGGTTGATAAGTGCTGATGACATTGGTTTCACTATGGCATTGTCCTGAGCGCGGTTCCCCGCACCTATCACGACGGAGCCCTCTGGTAGTATGTATTCCCCAATACGCTTTTCCAGTATCAGTCTGTAGAATGCTTTCTGAACTTCATGAGTACAAGCGTTCAGTTCATCCAAAAACAAGCAGTAGGGTTCATTTCGGGCGATCATGCTGGGAGGACAAAATCGACTTTTTCCTTCTACAATCTGTGGGACCCCAATTAAGTCCTCTGGTGCCAGTTGGCTACCCAATAGCGAGACACAAGGCAACCCCACCATATCAGCAAATTGTTGAACTAGTGACGACTTCCCGATTCCTGGTGGTCCCCAAATAAAAATCGGACGTACTACGGCTATGTTCAATAAAAGATCCATTATTTGTTTTGACGAAACAGAGGCAGATATATTCATTATTGATTCCTTCCATAAATTAACGTTAAAGTAATAATACCACAAGATGATAAAGAGTCTGATAATAAAGTTTAGTTATAACGTATGATTCATATCTCTGATTTCGTAATACTTTCACCCTGTTCGTTTGCATATAAGTAAGCGAAAATAGGATCAGAGGCAGACGCCTAAAGGTAAGCATGACTAAGATCATCTTGGCGTCTGGATGGGTTACTTCTTCTCTGATCTCACCACAATAATTAAGATAGCGGAGGTCCGGTAAAGGCAATCCCGCGAGGTTCCCAATTTGTAGTTTAGGAGTAGATTGATATGGCAGTAATCCAAGTCAGATCCACGAATCCGCAGTTCTCGTTTTTGATCAAGAAGAATCCAAACTCCGGCATGATGCTTCGCTCGATCCGCAAGGGAATAGCTTACGGATGGTATGCCGATCAGCAGACTTTTAATGTTTATTTTAAAGATGCGGATAATGATATCTCCTATAAGCAGCATGAGCAGGAAAACTTCGAATATCTGAATGTATCGAGGTACAATACGCCCTTATTTTCGTTGAATGCGATTAACGAATTTCTCTCCGCTCCGCTTAAGGCACAGGATGAACGCGACGCGGAGGGCTACGAGCATACTTTCTTCATCAATATGATACATATCGAACTGGTCAGGTATATTGAGTTTTTTGAGAAGCATTTGAAGGATTTCTCTTTCGAAATCACCTATCATGCTCATAAAAGCTATTCGCTTACCGTTACGACTACGAAAAGCTTGTATCAGTTGCTCCATGTCGTAAGTGTGTTGGCCTTATTCCTCTCGATGTTCGGCAACGAATATATTGATATCTCGGAAAGTATCCTGGATAAGTACATCAAGAGCATGAACGTGATCGATGCACCGTTCTATATTCGCAGCCTGTTTGTACGGAACTTCTTATCCTCCAGAGATCGGTTTCAGAAATATAAGGCGGAGCTTGAGAAAACGGATCGATATGACATTCAGTTCGCTTACGGAGGTACGGGTCTACAACGGAGAAATTATATCGGTAGTGCGCTGGCTTTTGATAAGTCGATCTTGGATGTGGGTTGTGGAGAGGGATTCTATGCGCTCCCATTTGCCGGGAAAATTGAGGGCAGCTACTATGCGATTGATATCAATGAGGAGCTGCTAGAGATGGTAAAGCGTAAAGCGGAGGTAAAAGAGATCGACAACATCGTCACATTCGGTTCGATCGATCAGTTCCTGGATAGCTACAACGGGGAGCAGGTCGATGTGATTCTTACAGAGGTCATTGAACATATGAGTCATGATGAAGCCAAGCAACTGATCCAACAAATTTGCTCGCATGTTGATTTCGATAATTTTATCATTACGACGCCCAACGCTGATTTTAACCGCTACTACGAGTTGAGCGATTTCCGGCATGACGACCACAAGTGGGAGATGGGTGAAGAATCTTTTCAACAGTGGATGCGTGATGTGGTTAAGGAAACGAATCTGCATGCCGAATTTGTAGCTGTCGGAGACGGTGTCAACCATATCAAGACTACGCAGGGCGTCATTCTGAAGAAGAGGAGGGCCTGACCCATGAACATCCAAACGAAGGTTCACACGGTTTTCATGCTGATCGGGTCTACGGAATGCGGCAAAACCACGTTTGCCAAGGAAGTTCTGATTCCCGGAGTGCGTTTTGAGGATGCTAGTCGGAATATCAGGGCCAACGTTCAATATTTGTCCTCCGACCAGATCCGTCAAGAGATACTTGGATATGAATACGACAAGTATGATCAGGTGATGCTCGAGGCCAGCGAGCAAGCTTTTCATTTATTGCTTGAAAGGCTGAAGGTGGCGACATCTTTTCCGGTCAATGCAGAGTTTGTAGTCGTCGATACAACCGGGCTGTCCGAGGATTTTCGGGCAAAGGTGAAGGAGATTACGTTTCAGAGCAACTACAACCTTGAGGTCATTGTGTTCGATTATCGAAAGCGGGACGATTACTATGCATCGGACCGATCAAAGAAACTGATCACGAACCACATTAACCGGCTAAAAAAGGACGTCCTTGGCTCGCTAGCCCGTGAGGGTTACGGCAAGATTCATAAAGTGCGTGCAAAAGACTTTTATCTGGCCGAAGAAGGAAGGGCAAATCCTGAATATAACATCGTCATCGAGGATTTGGATGCTTACGTATCTACCATTCTTCCTCAAGATCAGCAGTACATCGTCATTGGCGACGTCCACGAATGTGTGGAAGATTTGAAGGGGCTGCTGCTTGATCACGGTTACAAGATCGAGATGGGTAAACTGATTTCCAATGATAAGCTGAAGCAAACCAAGCTGGTTCTGGTTGGGGACTGGATTGATAAAGGCAAACAAACGAAGGACATCATTCAGTTTCTGTACGATAATCGAGAGCACTTTTACCTCGTACTTGGGAACCACGAGAACTTCGTTGACAAGTATATGAAGGGTGAAATTAACGGTGTCGACCAAGAGCTGCTCCATGCTTATTTTGACTCAACACAGGTATTATTGAACGATCCAGAGCTGCTGGAGAAATTTCAGCATTTGGTATCGATTTCGAAGCCATTCTATAGGTATGTGGGGGCCAACGGACCGTCCTTTTATGTCACTCATGCCCCGTGCCGGAATAAGTACATCGGTAAGCTGGATACGAATTCCGTCCGGCATCAAAGGAATTTTCGAATCGACCGGGAAGCGCCGCTGGAGGGGCAGCTTGCTTTTCTGCAGGAGGAAGCGGTCAAAAATCATCCGTACCACGTGTTTGGGCACGTCGCAGCCAAGCAGTCTTTCCGTATCGGCAATAAAATCCACATCGACACCGGCAGCGTACACGGCAACCTGCTAACTTCCGTAAGCATTTCATATAAACCGTTTATGAAGTCCCGGAAGTCCCATCAAGCGGTGATTGCTGAGGAATTGCAAACTCTATTCAAGAATGTGCGAAAAGTATCCATTCGAGACCTTGGGGAAGATGACATTCGCAGACTTCGCTATTGCTCGCGAAACAAAATCAACTTCATTTCAGGCACTATGTCTCCAGCGGATAAGAACGAGGAGACGAATGAACTTGAGTCTTTGAAACGGGGTCTCGATTATTTCAGAGAACACGGCACCCAGCAAGTTGTCCTGCAACCCAAATATATGGGTTCGAGATGCAATATTTATTTACATAAAGATCTGGAGCAATGCTTTGCTGTGAGCCGTAACGGCTACAAGATCAATCATGTCGATTTAACGGAGATTTACGGCAAGCTGCTGCTCAAGTTCGGCGGCTATATGCAAGAGCAGAAGATTGTGATGCTGATTTTGGATGGTGAGCTTCTCCCGTGGAAGTCGCTGGGTGAAGGGCTTATCGAAAGACAGTTCAAGCCCATTGAGAGGGCGCTGGAGACAGAGCTTACGTTCCTGAAGCAAAACGGTTTTGAAGAAGCATATAATAAGCTCATTGTCGAATATGAGGCGAGCGGGTTTGAAAAAGACCAGCATCATACCACCAAGTCCGCTTTAAGCGACAAGTACGGCCCAAGTGTGTACCAAAACTATAAGTACGTCCATGATATTTGGAAAACTTATGTCCCTTTATCCGAACATATGGAGGCCTATCAAACGTACAAGAGGCAGTTGGAGCTGTACGCGGAAGACGAGGTTATGGAGTATAAACCGTTTGCCGTTCTAAAAATCGTATATGAAGACGGGAAGGAACAAGTCCCGGAATGGAAGACCTCCGAAATGTACGGCTTTCTGTCGGAAGACGAGTCACTTACGCTTGATCTATCTGAGCCGGAGTACCTGAAGAAAGCCGAAAGTTACTTCTCCAAACTTACGATGGAGAACCATATGGAGGGAATCGTGATCAAACCGGAGATGTGGAACGGAAAAACGGTACCTTATATGAAGGTGCGCAATCCCGAATATTTGTCCATCATTTACGGGTATGATTACAAGTTTCCGCATAAATACCGCAAGCTGCTCAAGCAAAAGAATGTTAATAAAAAGCTTCGTACCTCGCTTAATGAGTACCAGCTTGGAATGCAAATGCTGGCGGTGTCATTTGATGATATTGCGCCTGAGCATGAGGCCTATCAAGAGATCGCGGCCAATCTGCTGTTTGAGGTGTCGCAGGAGCGGGAGATCGATCCACGTCTATAACATTAGATAGGGTGTCTGAATCTTGTAATCTGTCATTCGTGATCTTTATATGAAAAAGCTCAAGCGCCGGGCTTCCCTAGCCGACGCTTGAGCTTATTTTCTTTTCACTGCGCTTTAGGTAAGGCAGCAGAGACACGAGTCCCAAAAGCGCCAATAAAAAACCGAGCCAGAGCGGTGAAAGCAGACCATAACCTGCGCTGATCGCAAGCCCGCCGACCGAGGAACCGACAACGACGCCAAACGTGACCACGGCGGTATGAACCGTGTTGACCATCAGGCCATCTCCTGCCGTTCGCATGACGCGGGCCACCATAGGCGGGTTCATCGGTAAACCGACCAGGCCGATAATGACGATCGCGGCAATCGTCATTATCGGCCTGGTCAGCGCCGAGGGGGAAGCTCAGGAGCGCCACAACAAGCAAAACCAGTCCGGCAGCGAACAGTGGCATCGTATAGCGATCGGCAAGACGTCCGGTAATGAGATTGCCGATAACGGTTGCCCCGCCGTAAATGGCGAGCAGCAGCGGAACTGTCCTGGCAGAGAAGCCATCAAGGCTAACTTGCCGATTTCTAGCTGCGAAAGTTGAGATTTAAAGCAGAAAATATTATTATCATTCAAACCACTTTGAACAACTTGTTGTGTATTATAACAAAATGGTACTGGAGAAAATAAAATTTTTAACGCAAGATAATCCTAAATTACGTGCTTCTATAGAAGAACATATCCTACTTCAACAACAAGTCTTCACTTATTTTCTTAGATATAAAGTAGCTGTAATGCGTATGGAAAATCCGTTTGATTGAATAAAAAGTAGGAATCTCCCTTGCTAAGTACGGCTACGAGTGTTTCAGACATGGATTTTGACCGCTTTGATCACGCTGTGATGTTAATAGGAGGGTTTTCTTGTTCTAGTTTGTATTGGAGGGAATATGAAGGGCCTGGAAAGAAAGCTTGAGCTTCATGGATCAAATCAAAGATCGTGTAGACCAGTGCCATTATCTAAGAAATGCTGTCCTTCGAGGTAACAGCGAATTGTCAGCAGGGATCGGGGGAGCAAGCTTTTTACTGTGCCTGCATGTGGATAACTGATTAAGTTATTGTACTGTGGAGTAGCAAATGGAGGGCAAGGATGGCATTAAGGTTAATGCCATCAGCCCAGGCTGGATTGAAACGGGTGATTATAACAGTCTTAGACCGGAGGGTTTAGCCCTTGCCTGTCTGTATCTGACAGATCCTGAAAATAATTTTATCGGATTAAGAAACTATAGAACGACCTCTCTACCGGTTTCCGCAGATGTATAGATGGCTGATAAAATTTTAATCATATCTACGCCATGCTCCGGCAGATTGATAGGTTCTGCTCGCTGCTGGACGACTTCGATAAAATGCCTGAGATGCTCTCCGTGACCTGGGGGGGCGTCTTTTTTCAGGACAGGGGTGATGTTCGTCAATTGGCCTGCTGCTTCGGAGTATAGCTGCAGCACGCCATTCCGCAAATTACTGCCCGCTTTGGTGCCTCGAAGCTCGACGAAGTTCGCATCCTCAAGAATATTGGAGGCCCAGCTGAACTCAATTTGCAGTGAAGCTCCGTTCTCAAAACGAATAAATCCGATAGCAAGATCCTCGACGTCAAAGGTTCCGCCCTCTTTCTTTTCACCGAAACGGCTGTGGATAGAGTTGGAAATTTCATTATTAGCGAATTTGGTGTAGGTAGCGCCAGTAACCGCCACCGGCTTGGGGTTACCCATCAGCCATACAGCCAAATCGATGAAATGGACACCTAAGTCAATTAACGAGCCGCCACCAGAAAGCTCCTTCGTTGTGAACCAGCCGCCTTTTCCGGGAATGCCTCTACGACGAACCCAACCGCAGCGACCTGTATAAATCTCACCCATATGCCCTTCGTCAATATAACGCTTTAAATAGCTAGAGGCTGGTGTGAAGCGGTTGTTTCTCATCGTCATCAGCACCTTGCCGCTGGCTTTGGCTGCATCGGCCATTTTCTGGGCTTCCTCAGGGTTGATGGCATCCGGCTTCTCGCAGAATACATGCTTGCCAGCCTTCAAGGCTGCAATCGCGACCTCGGAATGAAAGTAATTCGAAGTGCAAATATCGATGACATCGATATCATCACGCTCTAGTAGCTCGCGGTAATCAGCGTATGCGGAAGGGATGCCAAATTCTGCTGCAACGGACTCAGCCCGCTCTTGGTTGATGTCACAAACAGCGACGATTTCCACCTCGGGATGTGCTTGCAATGGCTGTATATGTGAGCTCCGAAAAATGTTGCCGACGCCAACAATACCTAATCTTAACTGATTTTCCATGATGCTTCCTCCTCTAATCCGATATGTAGTTTTAAAGCTTAGTAATCATTTGGGTTAAATTGTTAAAGCTGGTTTCTACACAATCCAACGGATTGCCGTCGCATTTATCCTGCTCGACCACATACCATTCCACACCGTTCGAAGCTCCCCAGCGGAGAATGGGCAGGAAATCAATACTGCCTGTGCCAATTTCGGCGAATACCTGGTGCTCGTCTGCTGTCATATCCTTTAGATGGATGATCGGCGTCCGATTGGCGTAGCTGTCAAGGAATGGTACGATGTCACGGCCACCTTTTTTTACCCAAAATACGTCTGGCTCGGCAAAAATAAGATTGCTTGCTGCAGGTTCCAGTATATGCTCCAGTGCGCTTGTGCCGTCAACAGCAACATCAAATTCAAAAGCATGATTGTGATAGCTGATACGCAGCCCTTTCTCTTGAACAGCCGCAGCCGCTTCGTTCAAAGCTTTCTTGATCATGCGATAGCCAGCTTCATCCCGCTTGTCTTGCGGAGGTGAGGAGCATACCAAATCCCTCGTTTGAAACAGCTCGGCATCACGTACTGCTTTATCCAGATCGCCAACAAGGTCATTAAAGCCAATGTGCAGTCCAGCTGTTTGCATGCCAAGCTCATGGATTAGAGCTGCAAGCTCGGCAGGATCATAATCATGGTATCCGGCCATTTGGACGCCAGCCCATCCGATTTCTTTCATATGCCGAAGTACCTTAGGGAAATCGGCCTTGCATTCTTCGCGTAACGTGTACAATTGAATGGCTAATTGATTCTGCATGTTGTCGCTCCCTATTCTATACTGAATGACATAAACCTAACGTTTTTCAGTATACATGTAATCGGTTTCGATGTCCTTTACTTATCTTCCAATTTTATTCTCTTATCTTATTGTCAGCTTTCTGTGGATTAGGAAGGCTTTACATAGGTATTTCTTTGAAATACAATCAATGATATCGGTTACAATTAATTGATGTATCTTATTTATCCTAAGGCGGATCCAGGTGACTTATGATGCGAATTGCTACTGCAGGGTATTCCCGGCACACACGGTCGTTTTATTCTAACCAAGCTCATGGCTTGAAGTATTTTCTAGTTCGGCTGCAGACAGAGGGCTTCTGCCAGGCCATTGTGAATGGTACCTTATACGTAATTCGCCCAGGCGATCTCCTGCTATGCAAACCCGGGGATAGCTACGAGCTGATGATTCAGCTTGGCACCAATGAGCCGCCGAGCGGAGACTACTTTCTAAGCGTGGATCACAATGAATGCTGGATGCAGGAATGGTGGGAGGATTATAAGCAAGAAGTCAAGCTCAATGTAGGTATTGACGAAATGCTTATTTCCATTTGGCGGCATCTGGTCTATGAAAAGCGGAGAGTGAAGGACTCCAATCCCGACATCATGGATTATTTATCCCGAAGCATTCTATTGCATTTGAAGCGCCTGATTACCGATGGCGTAAGTTCTAATACCTATGAACGCTCGGTGTCCAACCAAATCAAAATGTTCATTGAGAAAAATGCTACGGAGCCCATTACGCTCAAGGATGTCTCAATGTCTGTCGGGCTTAGCGTGTCCCGGGCCTCGCAGCTTTTTAAGCAGGCGTTCAATCAATCGGTGATGGATTATGCCATCGAGGTGCGGTTGTCCATTGCCAAAGAGCGTATTCTGATCGGTGGCTCGACCTTGCAGGAGGTTTCCTTTCTTTGCGGGTTTGCCAACTATACGCATTTTAATCGTTTATTTCGTTTGCGGTTTGGGATGACACCTAGCGAATACAGACGGCAGGTTCGCCCTCAATAATGGCAAGCCTTTTGTAAGGGACATTGTATCTACATCAATTTTTTCGAAAAAAGTCGTTAAGTTATTGAAAGATAGGCTGTTTGTATAGAGGTTATGGCACGGCTGGATGCGCGGATCAATGATGTTTACTGGATCTCCAATTATATTAATTTTAGTCCGGCCACCCAGGAATTATTTAAAAACTTAGCTACTAATTCCGTGCTGTGTTGGATGAAATTCCCGAAATACTGGGTGTTGTATTGTATGAATTGCATGAGAATGGCTAACATTGAAATAGACAATACTGCTAAAGCCCCTCGTTCTTTTTGCGGAATTGAGGGGCTTTCTTACATACTTGGGATATTAATGTATTAAGACTTTTGTGTAAAAAACCAAACGCTGAGCTTTACTGCAGTTGTTATGGAGTATTTGATCCCATTCTTATTGACTGCGGAGTCCAAATCAGAGATATTCTCGCCTTCGAGACGTTACAACACGCTACCATCAGGCCTTGAGGCCAAAACAGACTCGGAGTGGTTTTACTCTGCGTATCACATAGGTAGCGATACTCATGATGAATGCTAATAACGCAATGAGCAGAAACGATATGATGCCGTAATTGATCTCCTTTAGAATATAATATCCGATAATAATCAGATAAGTCTGATGCAAGATATAGACCGGAAAAGCAGCCGGGTTAAAGTAGTTCATAAACGTTGATTTTCTGTTCAAGTACCTTTTCCCGTATCCGAGAATTGCGAGTAGAGCTATCCAATAAATGATCAGATGGAGAGAGGTAAAGGTAAAGCCCGACTGACTTCCAATGGTGTAGATTTCCCCCAAAAGAAGAGCTGTTCCAACTAGAGCCGCTACAAGATAGAACCTCCGGTGTTTCTCAATCATATCGATGATCGTATCGCTGGTTGCGATGAAAAAGCCAATCATAAAATAACCTGCGTATAGAAAAATGTTTTTGCCGCTCACATCCGGCAGGGCGGAAAGAACGGTCAAGCCAGCAAACGGCAAAAGCATGAAAATTGGATGTCGCATCCAAGATGGTGAGTATTGTTTTTTAATAATCCTGAGCATCAGTGGCAAAAGGCCGATCGAGATCAGAAAAAGAAACAAAATAAACCACAGGTGTGCTGGAGAAATGCCTCCGGCATATTCAGACCAATTGGAAATGTCGGTAAAATAACGTTTTAGAAATGCGAGGTAGCTTTCCTGTTCGTTCAGATGAAATTTTTTCGCATAATACCCCTTCGGAGGGACGATAACCAGAATACCAATAAAAAGTGGGATCAGCAGTCTAGAGAAACGCTCTTTGACAAAATGACTCGCCGATCTTCTCTGAAGCCCATAAAAACTTGACATACCAGCTAGAAGAAAGAGCAGCGGCATAAACCAGAAACAGGAATGAATCACTAGAGAAGAAACAACATTCGTCTCCCCTTAATATAGAACGGGTTGATGTCATCAAAAATTCTTGCTGTATGATATAGGAACAAATACAGAATACCTATATTTCTTAGCCAATCGATGTAATCTTTGCGCATGGTACACCCTCTCTCTATTTTCTACTGACAGACATATGGCCCGAGTCGGATTCCATAACAATTTTATTGGTGGAGGCTTCATCGCTTTGGAGCTTGCTCTCCCATTTACCTTTCCATTTGAACTCAAGTGTGATGTCATTTTGAAAAATATAGTCGATGCTTCCGGAAGAGCTTAGCCCCTCCAAACGAATATCCGCGGACGTTGAATGGGCCGAAAGCTCGTCACTTGTGATATCTTTCATACTGATTTCCCCGTTCTCGGAATGAACGACGATGGCTCGACTATTGATATTTTGGATGGATACTTTGCCGTTTTCACTGGAGACGAAGATTTGATCCAGCCGATTTTCTGTCCCTTTCGTTGCTACCTTCACAAAGACGTCCAAGCTATTGTTAAAGTTAAAATTCAGGAGCTTGTGAAATCCGGTTTGCTTAATAACAACAGAGTTATTTTTTGACTCGAAGTTGATGTGGCTGCTGTCATATTTGCCCTTGGCTACGACCTCAACCTCTGTTTTGTCTTTCAGGCCCTCTATGGCTTCAATATGAATTTTGGCATTTTCGACGTCGACACGAATGCTTTGGATATCGGTTGCCGTATAACTCGTACTGCTTGAGGATGCGGTCAGAGATTTTATAAAGCCATACGCTAGACATAGAACGGCAATTACGATGAATAAAAGGATGGCGGGGATTTTTTTATTGTCGCTCATTCTGTTTGATCCCTCCATGAAGCTTCCATTTGTTTGATAACGGAGTTAAGACCCGCAGAATAGATACTCAGCAGCTGGTCCACAAGCTTATTGTACGTCTCTCCTTCCTCGTTATCTCTCAGAATGAGGCACAGCCCTTCTACAAGCGAAGACGATAACATCCGAGCCAGCGCAGCTTCGTATTCGGTCAGAATCTCATTCCTCCTGGCTTTTAGAATCATACTCTCGATAACGGAAAACGAAAGCTTGATCAAATCCGACTTCACGTGCTCGTACTTGGTGCCCTCGCTTCGGTTAAGGACGATGGTCATTTCAGCGGTGAACGTCTTGAACAAATCGACGAGTGTTGCTTCGATTTTGCTGTAATATTTGAGCACGTCGGGGGTATCGTTCTCGTAACTGAAATTGATCTTTTGACGCATTTCAATCATATTTGTCTCATATTTCTCATAGACGGGTTGAACAAGCTCATCGAACAATTCATCCTTGTTTTTGTAATAACGATAAACATTACCGATAGCTACCCCGGCAGTCCCGGCAATATTCCGCATCGAGGCCTTCACATATCCCTCTTTGTTGAATTCCGCTAGAGCAGCCTTTCGTATTCTGCTGCGAATTTCATCCTTTAAAATTTGCAAGAGTTATCACCTGCTTAATGGATAATTCAAAAGAGAACGAAATGTTCACTATTGATAAACTGAATTATATCATCACCTATACCGATTGCAACCCGTCTTAGGTCTATGTTGGCATGTGAAAAGAGTGTGATCCTTGATCTAAATGGATTAATGAGTCATTCAGAGGGGGAAATATCCAGAACGACGAGGCCGCTCATGTAATTAATGTCTTGATGCAAAACACCAAAATCAACAGGGTGCCTTCCATACTTGAATGGCCTATTTGAGTTTGATCATGTGCTTGTAATGGATTATTCTTTCACTTTGCTAGGCATTATCCTCGCTATGCTCAGAATTGGTTCAGAATACACATGTTAAACTAACTATACAAAAGAATAAGACAAAATTAGACAGGGGGAAAGGGCGGATTGTGTCAAACGTTGTAGGATTTTCGCCTGCTTGAATGCAGTAGGTAAGTTGATAGTTTTGTTTCTATTAACGCTTCTAGCAAGCGTAATACAAGTGAAAGTGAAGGGGAGTATTTAGTGAGAAAACGTTGGAATTCCGGATTGGCCAAAATATTAATTGCTGCTTTGTTGGTTCAGTGTATGCCTCTATTGCATGGGGGGATGGGCGCGGCTCAAGCAAATGGAACGGTAACGGGACAGACTTACGGCAGCGGAACTAATACCGTGCAGTCAAATACCTACACCGTTGTTACTCCGATGCTGCAACTGACTACGCCTACATCGGACAGTTCAACAATAGCAGACTATAAATGGGAGAGAGTCACGTCAAATTTACCTCCCACTGCCAGACAAGCTGCGGCTATGGCTCATGACGAGAAGGCAGGCAATGTGGTCATGTTCGGTGGTCAGGGCAATAGCGGACTGTTTGATGAGACCTGGATTTGGGATGGTAGACAGAAAACTTGGCAAGAATTGACGATTACTTCTTCCAAGCCTCCCAAACGTCAAGGAGCGGTAATGGCCTATGACGCTACTAGCCAAAAAGTACTTATGTTTGGCGGCGTAGGTCAGTCAGGTGTACTTAACGATACATGGCTGTGGAACGGCACAGATGCCAAATGGGAGCAAGTAAGCGGGACAGCTCCTTCAGCCCGTGGAGGAGCTCAGCTCGCCTATGATGGTGAGCAGCTAGTCTTGTTCGGCGGTTATACAGGAAGTGGAAATTCGAAGACGCTGCTTGGTGATACATGGCTGTGGAACGGAACAACCTGGACGCAGGCGCAGCCAGCTCAGTCACCTCCTGCTGCATATAGCGGCCAGATGGCCTACGACGGCAATACGGCGGTGCTGTACGGCGGTAACTCGGGATCGGTGACGAAATCGTATGTAGCCACCAGCGACAATTCGACTCATTCAGTGACCCATGATGACAGTTCTCCGCTGCTGTGGAAGTGGGATCGGGCTGCACAGTCATGGAGTTCGGTGAATGGTCCACATGTTGATTACGGTCGTTGGGGCCATGTCATGGCTTATGACGGACGCCGCGTTGTGCTCTTTAGTGGGGAACGGGACTATGTGCATACGTACGCTGCCGAGTTGGTGAAAGGCTTGAAATTGCCTACGACCAGGTATCCCCCTGCGTTCGACAGCATGGCGTACGGTTGGAGTAGCGACAAGTGGGAAGGCAGTGCGCGGCCGAAGTTCAGCATGGAAGGAATCTTTCAAAGCAAGACGGGATCCGATGGCAAGGTCTATGATGTTCAGATAGATTCCAATCAGCAGCTTCCCTTTCCGCTCAGCTATGCCAGCATGGCGTTTGACGGCAAAAATTTTGTCGTATTTGGCGGAAGCCGCAGTGAAATTGGTGTTGTAAACTTCCCGAGTAGCGGCAATGCTCAAGTCGGGACGTGGCCTGCAACTATTATGAACGAAACCTGGGTGTTCGGTTATTCGCCTCCGACAGCGCCAGGCATTAAGTTTGATGTAGATCCGGTTATCAACTTTGACTCTCAGCATATCAATGATACCGTCAATGTCGTAACCAATGTTTATGACAATGGTACCAGAAAGATCTCCTCACAAGGGGTGGAGTACCGTAAGAAGGGAGATAGCGCATGGACGCGGGTGCCTAGTACAGATACGATCCCCGAAGACCCAAGTCCCTTTACGATTACACTCACCGGTCTGACTTGGCAGCAGGATTACGAAATCCGCGGCTATGCAGTCAATGAGATTGGCACTAGCTACACAGAAATCAAGGATTTTGCGATGAAGAACGATCCGAACATGCTGCGGCCAGATGTCCATTTCGACCGGGTTGGCGCATCGTTCCTGCATGTTAATGACAAGAAGCGGCTGGTCGCTGTTGGTACGGGTGTTACCAATTTACTGCGCAAGCCTTTGGATGGCATTCATTATTATTTGAAAGCTCAGGACGGTACACAGTATCCGTTGACTTATAATATTTTAAATGATCGCCAGCTTGAACTGACATTGAAGGTGACTGACCCTAAAATGAAGGATGTATTACCGCCAGGTAAATATGATGTACACCTGGAGCATGATTTTTACAACGAGCGCAACCCACCTGTCAACCCACCTGTATTCACAGAAGGGCTGACAGTGACGGCACTTGATTTCTACAAACCGCGCAACTTTGCCCGAGTAGAAGTTCCGAGCACTTCCGCAAGCAATGAAGTGAACAGCCTTGTGCTGCAAGGTCCGTTTACGGAGAACCCAGATACGGCGAATACGTATACGCTTAACGACACATCAGAAACCGTGACGATCAATGAATCCGTCATGTTTAAAGGCAGCCGTCTTGCGGTGACCAAGGATCCATCGACCGGCAAGGCCACGATTAGTGGAGAGGGTCGCTTATTCGTCAATGGCGGTGGAACGTTGGGAGCGAATTTGTCCTACACGATTCAGGACGGAGCGTTCACGATTTCGTCGGACAACTTTTCCATTGCTCTGAACAGTAGTCAGGCAACTGATTATTTGAATATCGACATGCCTGTCAAGGCGAGCAAGCTTATTTTTGCCAAGGATGGCTTGCGTTTGACTGGCGATCTTGAGATCGGCTTGCAGGTAGGGAGCCAGAAGGTTACAGGTTCCGTACCGATTGAAGAATTGAAATTCCGCAATAACCGGTTTGATCTATCCGGTACGTATACGATGAACAACAGCTTTAAGGTTGGACCGTTTAACGCAAATGACACCAAATTTGTTGTGGACAGTCGCATTCCTTATGTTGGCGTTCGGGGTACGGGCAGCTTGCCTGATACCGATCTTAGCTTTGATTTGAACATGAAGACCAAGCAGGGACGTCTTGATGGTGTGAACTTTGGCATGTATCACAAGACGAAGCTGGCTTCGACAGGCCTTCAGGTTAATTATTTGTTCGGAAATGTAGACAAGCTGGCGGAAAAAACGCAAATTCCCCAGAAGTTTAACGTTACCGGTTCTGTGATGGATCTAATTGTACCTGAGTTGAAGCACCCACAGGTTAATTACAAATTCAACCTGATCGGAACCGATTCGGTGTATATGGATGTATCCTCCTATGGCTTTAACGCCAGTGGAATCGAGTATTATTACTGGCTGCCTGTGAATAACATGAGCATGCAGACTGTGGTTAATCCGGCGACAGCTGGAATAAAAGGCTTTTCCTCCCCGGGCTTTGCTTCGAAGGGCGATATTAATCTATTCGAAGTGGTTAAGGGAGCGATGACCAACTATTCCTTCAATAAAAAAGGCTTTAACGGGGCCATAAAGGGAACCGTATATGTTCCTAAAGGAATCCCGCGTATCGGCGGAGCGACGGTGAACAACGTAGCACTCTATGTTACTGAAACTGGAATATATGGTACGTTCAAGCATAACAAGATTGGCGCTAATGTAAAGTATACCTTTAACAACAACACGATTCTGTTTGAGGTGGAAGCTGAGCCTCCGAAGAAATCGTGGTGGGAAAAAGGCCTGGACTTCATGAACAGTGTCTCCGACTTTATGGATGCGGCCGAACCATGGCTGGATATCGCGGAAGAATTGTTCCTGATGAAGCCGGATTCGAACAAGCAGGTAACTATTGCAGCGGCCGGCGCGTTAAAGAGGGTATTTGATTTAACACCGGTAAGTCTGTCCTTCCAACCAGAGGATACGGTGCGCACGGAAGCTAAGGCGCGTCTAGTTGATGGACAGCTTACTACACTGGATCGGACACCGCTGATGACATCCGAGGTGAACGCTTCGAGTGGACAGGTGACCAACGGTTTTGCAGTGGATCGCACTTATAATGCGTTCATCACTATGAAGGGTGATCAGCGATCAGCCGTTCTGAACGCTCCTGCAGTAACGGACCCAGCGTCCGAGCCATTCGTACAGCCGAAAGTATTTTATCATGCAGCTAGCGATACAACCTTTATGCGCATGTCGTTATATGCAGGAAACTGGAAGCTGGTGACGAACAGCAACAGCCGTATTAGCATCAATGAACTGCTGTTTGCGAACGAAACATTGACGCTTGATGCATTGGCGAATTTATGGGCGCAAACGCCTGAGCGGTCAGTTACATCTCTTACGATGAAGGAACGCGGAGCCTACGTACTGAAGGTTGGCGCAGCGCAGGGCGAGGTTATTATTTATAAGCCTGATGGGCGGCCTTACGGCCTGCAAGCCGTGCAGAATCAGCCAGATTGGAATGCCTACCGTGATGCAAACGGCAATTTGTACGCACTACTCGATGCGGTGGAGGCTGGAACCTGGATTATCAGCGCCGGCACTAGTCCGACAGCAGCCTTGAACGTCGTACCGCCGCAGTCGAAAATCAGCGATGTAGCACAATGGGTGCAAGCTCAAGCCTATCCTACGGCATTTCAAATGAGCGCAACGAACAATGGTCAGGCGATTGTCGAGATTTACGGGGCCAATGCGCAGACGAAGCTGTATACGCCAAAAGGCGAGCTTTATACACTGCAGCTTGATCCGAACCAAGCGGGCATGGACGCCATTTATGATGAATCACAGCAAAAGCTGACCATTTTGCTTAACGGGGCTGATCTGAGCGGGAAGTGGACGGCAGTAAGCAGCAGCTTTACGAGTGTTGTTGCCTACACAGCCACAAGGAAGCTCAAATCGATCAAACCACTGCTGGCGGAAGGGCGCTTTTCCAAGAACTTCGAATTGGGTGAGCCTGGAGATTATATGCTGACGATCAGCGGTGGAACTGCTGACACGGTAATCACGGCTCCGGACGGAACGCCGTATACTTTGAACTTTGAAACTCCAAACGGCAATGCCTACCTGCAGCCTGCTGCAGACCGGGTATTAAGTGCAAATGTAGGCGGAGATCCGCTCAAGCAGACGCAGGTTAACACACCAAACCCTGTTCAGGATGGACGGGATACGCTATATGTTTCGCTGCTGGGCGCGCCTGTAGGCCAATGGATGATCCAAAATGCGAAAAGGGTTAATCTGCAGATCCAGAAGCTAATCCCAACGCCTGTAATTAAGGCGTCGGTATCACCTGTTTCCGGTGCAGAAAACCGTATTCGAGTAACGTGGTCGATGGAAAATGCAGCGTCTGATGCGGAAGTGACGGTTATGCTTACCGACAGCGCCGATCAATCTATCGGGGAAGTGATCGCAGGTGGCTTATCTGCTTCCGGCAGCACAACCATCGATATACCGGCCTCAACGATGCCTGGGACTTATTATGTGTCCGTAGCGGGCGTGAGTGCAGGCAAAGTGCCTGTGTACGCAACTGCGGTAGGAACGGTTGAGGTAACTGCTCCTTATACGCTTAATGCGCCAGCACAGCCTGAAATACTTTCTACAGGCAACGGAGAAGTATCGCTGCGCTTTACTTCCATAGCAGGAGATGTGAAGGCTTATCGGATTTGGGTCAGCGGAGGCACAAACGGCCAGACTGCTGTTCCGATTATGGACTTTAATCCGCAGGCGGGAGATTGGCAGTATGCGATTGTTTCCGGTTTGACTGCCGGAGCTTCGTATACCTTTGCGGTATCAGCTATCGGGCAAGAGCAAGGAAGATTTGTATTGAGTCCTCTTTCTTCGAGCGTGACATCGGAGCTTCCTGTTCCTCAACCAGCCACTCTGGCGGTTTCGCTGGATGCAGCCTCGCATGCGATCGAGCGCGCCTATACGGCGTTTGACGGAAATGAGGAAAAGCTGCTTCTTACAGCGGCTGAGCAAGCTACCTTACAGGTAACGGCGAATCAAAACGCATCGCTTACACTGACGGTCAATGGGCAGCAGTTGGGCAGTGGACAAGTAGCTGCAGATGGCACTTATGGGTTTGCTCTGCATTCTCTGCTTAATGTAAGTGTGCTGAAAGAGCGGGAATACAATCTGCTGATCGAAGCGGTCAATGAGCGCGGTGACCGCAGCGTGGCGTACCGCAAGCTGTTTGTCGATCGTACCGGTCCGCTGCTTATCGCGTCCGGGGGTGATGATGCGCAAGGCAAACCGATTTCGTTGAACGGTACTGTAACCAATGACAGCAAGGTTTATATTACCGGTCAAACGGATGCCGGAGCGAAGCTTGTCATTAATGGAATAAGTGTTCCTCTTAATGATGAAGGTCGCTTCGTATATTATGCGCCGCTCGATTGGGTGACGCAGGCAGATCGGAACCAGATCAAGATCACGGCATCCGATGAGATCGGCAATAAGACGGAATATGGCTTTGAGGTACTGCGTGATTTGGTAGGAACGATCCCAACTTACCCTGGTGATCTTGCTGCTCTGACAACAGGAAGTGCTAAGATGAGCACACCTTATAAATTTGGTACAAACTCGTATCAAGCGTTAGCTTACGCGGATAAGGTTCGTGTCTACGCGGTTCCGATGGTTGTATCCTCCGTGGTGAAAGTAGACGGACAGACGCTTCCGGAAAACGGCTATGTAGATGTAGATGTGCCTGCTGCTGGACGTACCGTTCAAATACTGGTTCATCCTGATAATGCGGCAGACAAGCAATATACGCTGCAAATTAACGGAACCGGCTCCAGCGTAGCGGTACTGCGTACGTTGAAGCTGAATAACGCCACTGCTTCGCAAACGGGTGATGAGCTCGCTGCGCAGGCTTTTACAGGAGCGGAAGAAAGCTATGCCGTTTATGTGAATAATACAGTGGACCAAGTTAACTTGACACCTGGCGCCCTGAAGGCGGGATCAGACATTAAGGTTAAGGGACAAGCGGTTCCAAGCGGGCAAGCTTCCCAAACGATTCAGCTGCAAGTAGGAGAAAATCAAATTCCTGTGACTGTTACTTCACCGGATAAGTCGGAAACGCGCAGCTATAAGGTTGCCGTATGGCGGGAACCGAGCAGTAACGCACAGCTGAAGCAGCTGGGACTGGCTACAGACGGAGCCAAGCTGGTGTCTGAGTTCCATCCGGCTACCTTGAATTATCAGGTGCTTGTACCTAATGCGACAGGTGCGATTACGCTTCTGCCTGCTGCGGAACAGTCTGATGCAACAATTCGCATCGACGGTCAAGCTGTAACGAATGGAACAGCCCTATCGATTCCGATTACCAAGGATGCTCAACCATTGGCGATCGAGGTAAGTGCACAGGACGGAACCAAGCTCACGTATAATGTTTCCGTTCTGCGTCAGAAGACGCTGCCTGTACAGCCGCCTTTGCTGTCGAGCTTGCAGGTGAATACAACCTTGGATAGTGTTTTCAATCCTTATAAGCTTAACTACGGTAGCAGTTTTACGACCACTAGTGGTAAAGCCAATATAACGGCAATTGCCAATGATCCGCAGGCAGCAGTGACGATAAAAGGCGTATCACTGAAGGGTGGGGGCATCTTCACTCCTGATCTCAGTATTGGAGATAATACCATCATTGTAAGTGTCGAGTCGGCTGATCGTACCGTGTCGCAGACTTACTCCATTGATATGAAGCGTGTACGCAATTCTTCTAGTAAGCCGGACCAGAACGAACGTCAAACAACGATTTCAGGCAGCTCCGGAGGGTGGACGTATCAAACCTCAATCGTTCGGACCGCAGAAGGCGGTAAAACGGTCGATTCGGTGAAGCTGGATGCGCAAGCAGCGCGTGCCATATTGGAAAGAGCGGTTCAGAACAAGGATAATATCGCTCGCATTTATGTGACTGACGTGCCTGATGCACCTGCAGATGAGCGGTTTGTAAGCTTGAGCACTGATTTCTTGAGCGTGCTTGCAGATAGCAGCATATCATTGCAAATCGTACTTCCAGATGTGCAGTTTACTTTAGCGGCAGCTTCACTGCAGCAAATGGGTAAAGACGGTAAGGATGCTTATTTCAGAGTTGTTCCAATTCGCGCCGATGCCGAGCGCAGCGAGGTTACATCACGCGTTCAGGCAGCCGAGCTGGTACAAAAATCGGCAGGAGGTCAACCGGTCATCGTGATCGGCCAACCGATCAAAATTGAAACTAATTTCTCTGGATACAAGACAGAGCTCTTGTTCCCGCTCAATAACTTGACGCTGCCTGAAAATGAGGCTGCCGCCAAGCAAATTTTATCGGAGCTGGCTGTTTATATTGAGCACAGCGACGGCGACAAGGCGCTTTCGCAAGGAGAAATCCGTTATGATGCAGAAGGCAAGCTGGCTGGTATTGCTATTGAAATCAATAAATTCAGCACATTCACAACCATTCAAAAGAATGGAACAGATGCGCTGAAGGTGCTGCAACCTTATTTGTCCGGCTATCCGGACGGTACCTTCCGTCCATCGCAAGCGATCACGCGTGCAGAATTGGCAACGATTTTGCAGCGCATCGGGGCACGCAGCACGACAAGCACAACGGCATCAACACCAGCGGCGGGCTTTCCTGACGTAGCTGAAGGACATTGGGCTGCCAAAGCAATTGCTGATATGCAGCGGTCGGGACTGATGCTTGGCGATAACAACGGGCTGTTCCGCCCTGACGACGCCATTACCCGCGGAGAGGTGGCCAGCATCGCTGCCAGATTGCTTCCGGCAACTGCGACTGGCAATGCACCGACTGTCGATTACAGTGATACTCGCAATCACTGGGCTTCCGAAGTGATCAAGCAGGCATCACAGGCAGGTATTTTGCAGGGTTATCCGGATGGCACCTTCCAGCCGGAAAACAAGCTGAATCGCGCAGAAGCGGTAAAGGTATTGAACAGATTGTTTGAACGGCCGTTGGCGAACGTGAAGTCTTCAAGTTGGCCAGACGTACCGCAGGACCATTGGGCAATACAGGAAATTGAGTCGGCTTCCGGCACGGTGAAGCTGTTGTCTGATGGTAGTGTGTATGTAGCACCGAACCATTAATAAGCAAAAGAAGCGTTAAAACGTTAAAGCCCATGATGCCTATAAGGCGCTCATGGGCTTTCGTTTTGTTTGCTTTATTTGCTCGCTTAAGGGGATCGGCCTGCGCTTTTATATCAAAAACAATACAGACTCATCTTAAATATGGTATGATTTTACTATTCGAATAATCGCTAATGAAGCTATTTGCATCAGATGGATCACAAATTCTGCGTATAGATTATTAATTATATGAATATTTTTTGATTAAATTACATATATAGTTAAAAAAGGGGTTTTGATTTGAAGAAAATCATGTGGTGTTTTATCATTTGTAGTCTATTAGTAACCGGATGCTCCTTGGAGAAAGCGAAAGTAGCTATGAGTACTCATACAAGCGAAGTGCTGAATGGAGTAGAAGGAGAACTTAGAGACGTTATAGTAGATTACTTCGATAACTTCGATGATGTGTATGGGTACAAAGAGTATGTTACAGAAAATTTTCTGAAACAGGTATACAGAGATTGCACGGACGATAACTCGGATACTAAAACATTAGATCAGATGGCAGAAGCGCTCCATCAAATTAATCTAAAATCGGTCCATTTGCTTCGATATGATATTATTGACCTGAAAAGTGATGAGGATCAAGTTAAGCTGCATGTTCACCGAGATTTCTCACATAACAGCTCAAATAATATTACCTACATAATGATTAAAGAGAATGGGATTTGGAAATTTGATAAAATATTGCGCTTTTAAATAAATCTAGAAATCTGTATTAAGTGCATGGAAAAGATGCTATATCCCTTTATACTAATTGTATACCCTTAGAGCTCAGGTGGAGAAAACGCTTGGGCTTTTTTCAGTTAAAGATCCGCTTCTATTATCAGGCAATATCAATTGACGACTCCCCGTTGCAGCGAATACCAGCGAGGTTCACTCTCCGTTCATACTTTTGTGCTATGCTCTCCAATGAAGTAGAGACGTAGTTATCAAAATTTGTGGAGTGTTGGAGGCTTACTATGCCATCGTTTATGAGAAAGATATCTTGCAAAATGATTGTATCAGCGTTACTGGTCGTTACGGTGGGTGTGAGTTTGTTAGGGATTCAGACGCCCGTATCGGCAGCGCTCCCCATTTCTACATCGCTATCCGTTAAAACGGAGGAAGCGGCGGCGGATTTGAACTACACTGCCCAGCTAACGGCATTCATCGATGGTATCATGAACGTACATTTGGACAATTTTAAAATTCCAGGGGCGGTCATCTCGATCGTCAAGGATGGACAGGTCCTGCTCGCCAAGGGCTATGGGCACTCCAATCTGGAAGAAGGCAAGCTGGTTGACCCCAGGACGAACCTGTTTCGGATTGCTTCGACAACGAAGCTGTTTACTTGGACGGCAGTGATGCAATTGGTTGAGCAGGGGAAGCTTGATCTCGATACCGACGTCAACACCTACCTCAAAACAGTGAAAATACCAAAAACCTATCCGCAGCCGGTAACGATGCGTCATCTATTGACCCATACCGCCGGGTTTGAGGAAGGGGGCGTTGGCTATCAAATAACCACGGATCCAACCAAACTCCCGGTGTCGATTTCTGACACGCTATCCAAGCATAGGCTGGCGCTTGTTCGACCTCCGGGCGAGATGATGTCTTATTCCAACTATGGGGCTGCGTTGGCGGGGCTTATTGTCGAGGAAATTAGCGGTATCGATTATAATGACTATATTCAAAAAAACATTTTCAATCCGCTAGACATGAAATATGCAACCGTACATGAGCCTGTTCCAGCTTCTTTAGAGCCCTATGCGGTGCTCGGCTATGCTCGCGAGAACGGTCAATTCGTCACCAAGCCGCTTACGTACGAGGGAGGTTTCCGCCCTGCGGGATCGGGATCAGTCTCCGCAGTCGATATGGCTCATTTCATGATCGCCCATCTTCAGAACGGGCGTTATGGAGACCAACAAATTCTTAAGCCGGAAACCGCCAAATTGATGCATGCGCCAGCTTTCCAGTTTGACAAACGGCTGCCTGCTATGGATCTTGGTTTTTACGAGCTGAGGATGAATGGACTGCGCGTTATTGCCCACGGGGGCGCCGACACGTTGTTCAACACGGAGCTTTATCTTGTACCTGATAAACAAATCGGTATTTTTGTTTCCTATAGCGGGGGCGAAGGTGGAACAGCAGCGGCAGGTTTGGCCAAAGCCTTTTTCGATCGATACTATCCAGCACAAGTAGGCAAACTGCCTGCTGTGTCGGCCGAGCTTGAGAATGCCGTGCCGAAATATGCTGGCTCCTATCAATTCACGCGTCGTAACCACTCGGAGATAGATAAGTTTTTCAGTTTTTTATCGCAGATCAGTGTTTCGGTTTCCGACAACCGTCTGTCCATTGGAAGCGGAGCTGAACAGCAAATATATGCTCCCATCGAACCGAATTTATTTCAAGAGGTTGGAGGCACGCATCAGATCGGATTTCGCACCGATGCATCGGGAATGGTCACTCATCTGCTTCTGGATATTCTCCCAGAAATGCCGCTCGAACCGACACCGCTGCTTGATCAATCCATGTTCTGGCTTCCTTTACTCGGAATCTCGGCCATTCTGTTCATCACCGTATTGACAGGGTTTGCTTATCGCAGACGTGAAATCAAAGAGCTGCCGAAAGCGCAGAAGTGGGCAGTTCGGCTGTCCGCGGCTACCTCTGCATGGGCGTTAGTGACGCTCATCGCGACGTACGTCGTAGTGTTGAACATGGATCAGTTGGATCGGCTTAGCCGCATTACGCCATCGTTAAATGTTTATCTGTTCATGCCCATCATACTTGTTGGAATGACCGTAGCGATATTGGCTTTAAGCGTAATAGCATGGAAAAACCAATATTGGACAGTGTTGAAGCGCGTGCATTACACGCTCGTGGCGCTATCGGCAGTTGTGATGAGTCTGTTTTACTATCATTGGAATCTATTGGGATGGCAATTTGGTTAAAGCAACAATCTGCCCTTGTCGGTGGAACACGCTAAAGATTGGAGGTAGGTATGCTCATGGCCAAAATCCTTATCGCAGATGACGATGCTCATATTCGCGAGCTGATCACCTTATTTTTGCGGAACGAAGGCTTCGAGATCGTGGAGGCAAGAGACGGTGCAGAAGCACTGTCGATTGTGGAAAATGTTCGAGTCGATCTGGTTATTCTCGATATTATGATGCCCCAATTAGACGGTTGGGAATTGTGCAGAGAGATCAGACGGATCGATTCGAATATCCCTCTATTAATGGTCACGGTCAAAGGAGAGTCAGCACAAAAGGTGAAGGGTTTTCAGCTTGGAACGGACGATTACTTAACGAAGCCGTTTGATCCATTGGAGCTCGTGATGAGAGTAAAAGCGCTGCTGAAGCGCTATATGATTGTCTCTTCGCAAACGATACAGCTGGGTGGCATTGTACTGAATCGCCGCAGCTTTCAAGTGATTAGGGGAGAGGAGACGCTAAATCTGCCGTTAAAGGAGTTCGAGCTGCTGTTCAAGCTGGCAAATCATCCCGGGCAAATCTTTACCCGTGAACAATTGATCGCGCATATCTGGGGGATGAATTACGAAGGTGATGACCGAACTGTCGATGTTCACATTAAGCGGCTAAGGGAAAGATTTGCTGACGATACGCACCATTTTCAAATTGAAACGGCTCGTAGTCTGGGATACCGGTTAGTGATTACATGATCAAAACCTTATACGTCCGTATTGTTTGCACGTTTCTGGCCGTCATTATTCTCAGCTTGCTATCCGCATTCTTTATTGGATTCTTTTTGTTCAAGAAGGAAATCAATCATATTGGACAGAACGACATGATTGCAGTAGGCGAGGAAATTATCCGTCTCTATGAACAAACAAAGCCCGACGATCGGGATACGTTCATCAAGCGCATGGTAAACGTCTCTGCCTATCCGGTTCACATTTATGATGCTTCGGGTAACGTAACGATCTATGGCTTAAACAATACGAGTAACGTCCAAATCGCGCCGGAAGCCGTTCAGCAGGTGCTGCGGGGACAATATTACCGTTCTCCTGGCGAAGTGGAACAAACCTTCATCGGTATACCCTTTCCATTTGAAGGGGCGCCACATGCGATGTTTATGCAGTTTTCCTCGCAAAACGAAAATATTATTAATCGGATGGTCCTGCTCGTATTGCTGCTCGCCTTGTTGATTGGAAGCTTATGTATCCTGATTGCGGCCAGATATTTGGTAAAGCCGATCCAGGCATTGACACAAGCGACCAAACGACTTGCGAAGGGCGATTTTAACGTGGAAATCAAAACGAAACGAATGGACGAAATGGGAGCCTTGACGCAAAGCTTTAATGAAATGGCGAGCGAGCTGAAGCAGCTGGAGCTGATGAGGCAGGATTTTGTTTCGAACGTTTCTCACGAAATTCAAACCCCGCTAACGTCTATTTCCGGTTTTGCTATGGCGATGAAAAACAGCAGCTTGGTAGCGGAAAGCGACCGGTTTTATTACCTGGATATCATTATCGCGGAGAGCGGACGATTATCCAGACTTAGCGATAATTTGCTGAAGCTTGCTTCCCTGGATTCGGAGCATCATCCATTCGAGGCGTCTACGTATAATCTCGACGAGCAAATCAGACAAATCGTCGTTACTTGCGAACCTCAGTGGTCGGCGAAGGGCATTCGTATCGATTTGGAATTAGCTGCTGCTGTCAAAATAACGGCTGATCGGGACCAGCTTAACCAAGTGTGGATGAATGTACTCGGCAACAGCATCAAGTTTACACCCGCAGGTGGGCATATCGAAATACGCGTTACGCATTCAGTGAATGAAATTTGCTTCGTGATAACCGATTCAGGGATTGGAATAGCACCGGAGCAGCTTGATTATGTATTTGAGCGGTTTTACAAAACGGACCTATCGCGGAACCGCGACATCGGGGGTAATGGTCTCGGGCTTGCCATCGCTAAGAAAATCGTGGATCTTCATCACGGAAGCATCGAAATGAAAAGTCAGGTCGGCCAAGGTACAACAGTGGTTGTTCAATTGCCTATTCGATAACGGTAACGTGTAGGACCAAAGTTTTTTATCTCTTGATGGAACGAATCGAACTTGTGGCAGGGGTCATCTATTCCTCATAGGAGACATGCACGGAGCAGTGTACATGGACTGTTAGAAAAGCCATAGTTAACATTGAGACAGCACCAGATTGTGCCTGAGTAAGGGCGCGATGGGTGCTTTTTGTTTTATAGAGAGCTTGAATATGGATCCAGAAGCAGGAAGTTATCGGGTATGGTCGAAAGTAAATAATGAGATATTAAGACGGCTACCTATAAGGGCTTATGAAAGGAGAAATTATGGAAGGAACCCATAATACTTCGGATTCAATTGATGCATACATATCAAAATTCCCTCCAGAGGTTCAGGAAATTCTTAATACGTTAAGAAAGGTTATACAAGAGTCGGCGCCAGAAGCCAAGGAAAAGATAAGTTATCAAATGCCTACATTTGATCTGCATGGAAATTTGGTGCATTTTGCTGCTTACAAAAATCATATAGGATTTTATCCAGCTCCAAGTGGGGTTGATGCGTTCAAGCATGAATTATCACCATACAAATGGGCAAAAGGGTCTATACAATTTCCTTTAGACAAGCCGCTCCCTTACGAATTAGTAAGTCGGATAGTTAAATTCAGAGCTGACGAAAATATGAAACAAGTAACAAACACCAGCATCCGTATCAGAGGAAAGAGGTCTTAGGCATGAACTTTAATGAAATCAAGAAAATCGTGGGTGAGAGCAGCAACATCGTTTTTTTCGGAGGTGCTGGTACCTCAACCGAGAGTGGAATTCCCGATTTCCGCTCTGCTGATGGATTATATAATGAAGGAACGGACGAGAAGTATACGCCGGAAGAAATGTTGAGCCGTGATTTTTTCTTGGAGCGTACGGAGATGTTTTATCATTTTTATAAATCCAAAATGCTTTATCCAGATGCAAGGCCTAACCCGGCTCACGAAGCATTGGTGAAGCTTGAGCAGAGAGGGCAGCTGAAGGCTATCATTACACAGAATATCGATGGTCTCCATCAGCTTGCTGGAAGTATGAATGTACTTGAGCTGCATGGATCTGTTCACAGGAATCGCTGTATGGGTTGCCATGCGGTATATCCTTTGGCGTCGATCGTTGGATCACGTGGACCTGTACCTTTATGTGAGCGGTGTGGTGAACTGGTTAAGCCGGATGTCGTTTTATATCAAGAGAGCTTGGACATGGAACTGTTGGAACGCGCGGCCCAATATATACAACAAGCAGATGTATTGATCGTCGCAGGTACTTCTCTTACCGTTCAGCCAGCAGCGGGGTTAATTCGGTTATATGAAGGGAACCACTTCCTGTTAATTAATAAAAGTGCCACGCCAATGGACAGATTAGCCAACTATATCATTTCGGATAGCATTGCCAAGGTGCTGAGTGCGCTGACAGCCGACTGAAACAGAGCTAGGGGATACCACATAGGTTATTCATCAGGGTTATTCTGCAGGGCGTTGAAGAAGCGACTTTGTGGGGTGACCCTTTTTTATGATAAGAAGTTGGAGTCAAGCTATGTTTAGATGGTCATGGTATTATTTTACTATTTTGCAACCATATTGAGCTTGTTGTCGTTAAGTAGTTGTGACGATTAGCAAAAAGGTAAAGGTGTACCGATGAAATATGTGATGCTTGTAGCGACTATATTCCTTTGTATGACAGGCTGCTCAACGAATAATCCAAATGACGGGAATCCTAAGGTTTGGGACTATAGGGAAGGCTACGTAATTGCAAAAGAATATCATAAATATTTAGTAGTGCGAAATACAAATAGCGCTGAAATCAAAAATAAAACCGTATCGCAGCTATTAAAGGAAGCTCAGCCGGATGCGATATGGATTACGGTACATACGGATAACGATTCCATACATATTGGTGACAAAGTAAGTATTTCTATTGATGGCGGTATTGATCAATCCTATCCTGCTCAAGCTTCAGCTAAAGATTTTAAAAAATTATGAAAAATTATAAAATATTTCTTAAATCTGAAAAAAGCCAAATAAGCAAAGCTATACTTTTCATACAGTGGTGCAAACTCCACCAGATCAGATAGTGAGGAGTAACAAATGTGAAAAGATGGTTAGTTGGCTTGTTGCTGATTGTGGTTATGCTTGTGGGTACAGTAGGGTGCGAATTATCGGTTAGCAGCAAGGAGAAGGGAAGTACAACCGGATTCAAAGCGCTGGGCAAGGATGCGAAGGCAAAAATCAAAGTGTTGTTTTATAATGAGCAGGCCTTTGCCATGCTGTATGGCAATACCTTTAACGCCAAGTACCCCAATATCGAGGTAGAGGTTATACCTATGACCTCATTGATGCTGCCAGGCAAGGATAAGAATAAAGAACTGGTCAAGCTGCTGGAGGAAACCTCACCGGATGTCATGTTCTTGAGTCAGGAGCAGTATGAAAAGCTTTCGGGAGATGGGAAGCTGCTTGAATTGGAAACGATTATTAAAAAAGATAAATTCGATTTGGATAGCATGCTTCCAGCCAGCACTCAATTGTTGAAGACAAAAGGAAATGGCATACTGTACGGTTTGGCATCGGGTTTTAGCGCCAAGGCGCTTTATTATAACAAAGATATTTTTGATCAAAATGGTGTGCCCTATCCTACAGACAGGATGAGTTGGGATGAGGTGCTTCAACTGGCCAAGCGATTCCCGACGAGTGGGGAGGGACCCAATCGCATATATGGATTTCATCAGGGCAGCTTTCAAAGCGGGTACTATGAGCTGTTGAATAATATGGGTCACACGAAAGGTCTGAGCATGGTCGATTCGGAATCTATGACTGTCAAGATCAACAGTGAGCCCTGGAAAAAAATTGTTCAATCAGCTGTGGATGCGTATAGAGCTGGCGTTATCGCCGAGCCCTCCAATCTGGCAGCTAATATGAATGAATTGGACTCCATCTTCACCCAAAATCATTTTATATCGGGTAAGGCTGCTATGACCGTAGATAGCTTCAACATGATTGCTTTGATGTCCGAGGCACAAAAAACTGTCAAGGATCTGAAGCCTGTTAATTGGGCATTGGTCACGGAGCCGATAGACAGAAGCAACCCGGATACGGCCACAAGCTTTGCTTTGAGTCAGATTATGGCGATTAATTCCAAAACCACGGACCCTGCTGCCGCGTGGGAACTGGTCAAATATCTCAACGGTGACGAATACGCCAAAATCATATCGAAATCGACGTTTGAACTTCTGACCCGAACTGCTTACGTGAAGGATAAGGACGGCCGCAGCCTGGAGGCCTTCTATAAGCTGCGGCCGGGTGATAAAAGCTATAACGATTTTAATACTTTGACAGCAATCCCTTTTAGCTTTTATACAGCCTTTGATACTATAGTCAATCAAGAGTTTAAATCGGTGCTGGATCAGAAAAAAACGATAGAGGATGCTTTAAAAGAAATCGAAGACAAAGGACAGCAGGAGATGACGAAGGCGAAGTTCGAGCAGGAAAGCGGCAAGGACAGTAAGCAATAAGCGTAATCCGGGATGCCTGGCGGCTGACAGGTTATGATAGCGAAGGAGAATGGAGAGAGGGCTATTGAAGGAAACAATCAATATTTTACTCGTAGAGGATGAGCCGGAAATCGCCCGCGTAATCCGTGATTACTTGACAACAGAAGGGTGCAGGGTCACCTGGTCCTCTACGGGACTCGAGGGTTGGGAGGATTTCAACCGGGATACGTATCATCTTGTGCTCGTCGATCTGATGCTGCCCGAAATGGATGGGTTTACCTTATGCCGTAACATTCGTTTAGCGAGTGACGTTCCCATGATCATCGTAAGTGCCCATCAAGAAGATCATCATAAAGTTAGCGGCCTGCAGTTGGGTGCGGACGATTATATTACCAAGCCGTTCAGTCTCGTGGAGGTTTCTGCTCGAATTCACTCCCATCTCCGCCGCTATCGCCGATTTCGCAATGAGCTGGCAGATAGCGGCAATCAGATTGATTATCAGTACGGCTTAACAATCGATTCGATGACGCCAAGGATATTTCTGAGTGGGGAAGAGGTTCTGCTGACAGTTAAGGAACTGGCGCTCATCCTGCTATTAGCGAAGCATCCGCATCGGACATTTTCAAAGAAGGAGCTTTACGAGCAAATCTGGCAGCAGACGGATGTGGATGGCAACAATACCGTAACGGTTCATATCAAAAGCCTACGGACCAAGCTGAAGGATACGACGAGGGAGCCTGTGTTTATTCAAACCATGTGGGGAAGCGGCTATCGGTTTATAGGGGAGCAGCGTTGCGATGAAGCTTAAATATTGGTTAATGCTTGTGTTCTTGATTGTCATGCTGCTGCCTGTTGCAGCCCTGTACGCCTTCTATGTATGGTTAAGTCAGTATGACCAAAGACAGGATATTTTGGAGTATATCGAATTTTCCAATACAATCAGCGGGATTGAATCCAGGCTGCAGAGCCCTTCATATTACGAAATTCAGTCCAAAGAGCCATATGGTGCCGTAGAAGAGCTGGCGAGTGATACGGTCAAAATTAGTTTATACCGGTATGATGGTGTAACTTTGTTCACTTCAGGAACGGATTCCTTAGCTGCCTCCCTGCCTCGCATCAATAGAGACAACCTGTATGCGCATTTGTATGAATTGCAAAAAAGCTATTATACATATTCAATCAAAAAACCAGTTTTTAACGGATCGAAACTGCTCGGTTTTTACGAAATCAAGCTGGCCCGGCAGCAGTGGCTTCAAGGGGTGCAGCACAGAACGTTGTGGATTGGATTATGTCTTGTTTTCTTTTTTGTCGTGATGTATGCGTCGGTTATTTATTTTATCCATCGAAAATTCGCGAGGCCGATCCGTTTATTAATGGAACAGATGACTTCGTTTGCCTATGATCGACCCTTTCAGCCCATTCTCCATAAGACTCATGACGAAATTGGCGAATTGATCTCCCATTTTATGCATATGCGGTCACAAATCATGCAATCACAGGAAACGATTAAGAAGGAGCAGCAGGAAAAAGAATACATCGTCGCCTCATTATCACACGATCTGAAAACTCCCTTGACCTTGATCCGTGCCTATACCGAATTAATGCAAGGAAAGCAGCTGCTTCATGAGCAGGAACGGATCGAATACTTCTCCATGCTGTTCGAAAAAATGGATTATATGAAACAACTGCTGGACGATTTAACGATGTATACCGTGCTGCGATCGTCTTATCATGAGATGGAGCGGGTCGACGTGGATGGAGACGAATTATTTGACATGCTGCTCTCCGGCTACGATGAGTTGTGCACACAAAACAGTATTGATCTACATAAGGAAAGCTGCGTTCAAGGGATGTATGCCGTTAATGTTTCGCAAATGGTCAGAATCATCGATAATCTAATGAACAATGCAATTCGCCATACGCTGCCGAACGATACGATTTGGCTTGGAGCTGTATCTGAACCATTCAAGCTGCCGGATTGGGTATTCCCTGTTTTTCAACAGGCGTTAGCGGAGTGGCGTACGGATGGCGTTATCCTGCTGGTTCAGAATGAAGGCGAGGCGATTCCGATCGCTAGTCAGGAAAAAGTGTTTGAGCCATTTTATCAGGTGGATGCATCCCGTACGAAAACGAAAACAGGTCAATCGGGATTGGGACTCAGTATCGCAAAAATCATCATGGATAAGCATAATGGTAAGATTCAGTTATGGTCAGCGCCGGGGTATGGTACCCTTGTTGTATGTTGGTTGCAGAGAAAGAAGGAGGATCAAGCTTGAAGTGGAATTATCTCAGTTTGGGAATCGGGATATCGTTGCTTTTTGTCGTATCGGGTTGTATGGACCATACAGAAGCTACGCCTGCAGATATCGTTTCCAAAGTTTTGGAATCGCAGAAAAAAATCGACTCCTACTACGCTGAAGGAACGATGCTGGTGAAGCAGAAAGATATGGAGACCGAGGCGTCTGTGTATAAAGAGTGGTATGATGCAGACAGCAAAAAGAAACGGGTGGACATCAGAAGCAGCGGACAAGAGACTGTCACGTCTGTTAATGATGGCAAGCAAGTCATTGTCTACGATCGGACGAAAGATAGCGCATTTTCGATGAATATTACCAATGATATGGGAATCACTTCAATGACGCAGCGGGAGCAATTGATGAGTATGTTGAGAGCCATGCAATCGACGCATAAATCTGAGGTTGTCGGGGAAGAGAGCATACTCGGCATGAACACATATCATATGAAGGTGTCTGCCGATTCAGCTAATACGATGCTAGGCGACATGGAATTTTGGGTCGACCAGAAAACATGGTTTATCTTGAAATCAATCGCGTCCAGTGGTGATTTTGCCATTGAGTCCACCTATACGAAAGTGGATTTTTCTCCGAAATATACAGATGCAACCTTTAGGCTGGAAATTCCTAAGCATGTCATTATTCAATCGCTTCAGGATAGTAATCCGATCCAGGAAGTAACGCTTGAAGAAGGGGGACGTGCTCTTGGTCAACCGTTTCGAGTGTTACATGACAACAATGTGACCCTGACAAAAGTAGAAATGCACGAGTTGCAGGGGGAGCTGAAGCGTACGGAAATCACCGCTTATTATGCGCGAAATAACGAGCCTTCTTTTCTGTTAAGTGTTTTCAAAACGCCGAAAGATACAAGTTTGGAACACGATGCCGGAACTATCAACATTCGTGAATCGAGAGGAAAGTATCTTGCCGAAATTCATGCGCTCGTATGGGATGAGGAGGGTTTAAGATATTCCTTGATCGTTCAAAATCCCGATATCCCTCTGGAAGAGGTTGTGGAGCGCGCAAATAGGATGGAGTTAAGCTCCATGTAACCCGAACAGGCTAGTTAGGTTAGCCGTTGTTAATATGAAGGAGGTCTGTTGACGATGGATATACAACCCAGTGAAACGATAGACCGGCGTGCGATCACAGCGTGGCAGTGGGGTGCAGCGATTACCAGCTTATGTATTGCGGCGGTTGGTGCCGTTATTATAATTATTGCCATTAAATATAATTGGCCTGGCTGGGTTACGGTGCTCATAGGGGCTGCCATTATACTGGAAATGTACCTGGATATTATCGTCATCCCGCCGCTCAGATGGAAACGGTGGCGTTATGAAATCAGGGAAGAGGAGATCGATCTGCTGCATGGTGTTGTTTTTGTTACAAGAACGGTGATTCCGATGGTTCGAATCCAGCATGTCGATACACATCAGGGACCGATACTACGCAAATACGGTTTGACAAGCGTAACCTTCTCCACAGCTGCGGGCAAGCATCATATTCCTGCTCTTGCTGACGAAACGGCTGCGCTTGTACGTAACCGAATTGCTGAACTCGCGAGGGTGAATAATGAAGACATCTGAGTCTATTCACAACGGTAAAAGACTGCATCCACTAACAGCACTTCTCTCTTCGATGGGGCTCATAAAAGAAGCGTTGATTCCATTAGTCGTTCTGTTAACGACGTGGTTTTTTCGTGGGGAAGGGACTAGCGGAGCAGGGTACTGGAGAATCATCGTGATCGCAGCGATTGTAGTCTGCATGCTCGGGTTCGGCATCTTGTCCTGGCTTCGTTACCGCTATGAGGTATCCGACGGGCAGCTCAAAGTGGAACAGGGTATTTGGGTGACCAAGCGACAGTTCATTCCGATTGAACGTATTCAGACGATTGATTTGACGGAAGGGTTGCTGCATCGCATATTCCGGGTTACCCGGGTTCAAGTGCAGACTGCTGGAGGCAATAAACCTGAAGTCGTACTCTCCGCGGTAACGCGGAAGGAGGCTCATCATCTGAGGGAGCAGCTGCGTGCACACAAAACCAATGCTCAGGATGAAGGCATTGCTGAGACCGATAGCCTTGAGGCAGGCAAGGTTGGGAATCTGTCGGGGGATTGGACAGGGCCGACGAAGCCAGAAGTGGATGAGCAGAAGCCTATGTACAAGAGCTCTCTGGGCAGCTTGTTTATTGCGGGGATGAGCTCAGGCAGTATGGGACTCGCGATTGCGTTAGTTCTTGCCCTGATGTCCAAAGTGGATGAGATTTTTCCTGACTTGAAGGTGTTTCAAATGGTCGTAGATATGTTTGAATTTGCGGCTATCCCGTTGATCGTCGCGGCTGGTTTGTTGATTGCCTGGGTTCTGGGAGTGTGTCTATCGATTATTAAGTTTACTAATTTTACTATTATTCGCTCGGGGGATGAGCTGGTTATCTCGCGGGGACTGTTGGAGCGAAGGCAGGTCACGCTGCCCCTTGCCCGAATTCAGGCGATTCGTATCGTGGAGGATCTTCTGTGGCAGCCGTTCGGGTTTGCTGCTATTCATGTAGAAAGCGTTGGATACGGTAATGAGAAAGGGGAGACGACCTTGCTGTTCCCGCTGCTGCGGCGCACTGAAATCGAAAGGTTCCTGCAGCGAATGGCACCCAGGTTTGCTGTACAATCGACACTAGCCTTCGAAGCACTGCCACATAAAGCCTGGAGAAGCTATGTCCTGCCCTGGACGGTTATTTTTGCGATAGCGACTGCGGTGACGGTATGGTTTACAAATTGGGGCTGGCTCGGGCCGATACTTTGCTTGGGGTCAGCTCTTCTCGGTTATAGGAGCTTTAAGGATGCAGGAAGTATGCTGACCAACGACATGCTTGTGCTTCGCATGCGTCGGCTTGCGTTAACCACTGTCAGGGTACCGCGTAACCGGATCCAATCATGTCGGATGGAACATGGACCTTTGGAACGGCGTTGGGGGCTGGCGACAATCGGCATCTCCGTTGCTTCCCGACTGGCGGGTGCTCAGTTTGAGCTGTACGGTTTGCCCGTATCGAAGTGCTCTGCCATTATGAAGTGGTACCGCCCGAATCATAAGTGAAGCAGCTACTTGCATCCGCGTCCCACTGTTTATGCTCCAACGAAAAATGACCATCTTATGCGATGGTCATTTTTCGTTATCTTGGAAGTCAGGAAGCTATTGTACTAAACCTGAAAAGCCTCCATCTGCCTGCTCCATTCGAAATAAAGTTCCGTCAATCGATCCTCCAGCAGGTCCTTATCCGCATCTACGGTGTTGGCTTCGCTCTCATACCAATCGAGCATCATACGAAGACCTTCGTTTAACGATATAGTAGCTTCGAAGCCGGGGATATCTGATTTAATAAGAGAATTGTCGAACAGCCCGGAATAGCTTTTCTCGAATACTAGATGGGCAAACAAACCAAGGTTTGCTTTTGCCAAAAGCTCTGAGGGGATATGGACGATTTGCGGCTCGATCCCGATAATGCTGCCGAACTCCACATACAAATCGTTCCAGATGTGTACATTCTCATGGGTGGCATGATAAGCCTTGTTGTAGGTCCGTGTATTTCCAACAGCGCCAACAAAGGCTTTGGCCAAATCAGGGGCAAAGGTAAAAGCCCAAGGCGTTGTTCCATCCCCGAACATCACAAGCGGCTTGCCTTGGCGAATTCGCTGAACAATGTTGTAATTTTGTCTCAGCACACCCAGATTACTGCCACCGATTCCGTAGGTTAACGATGGCCGGATAATCGTGACCGGAAGCTGCTGCTCCCCGGTAATACGCTGCAAATACCGCTCCATTTCTGCCTTTTCGTAAGCATAGGCAAATTCCGGGTTATCGAAAAGCTCCTCGGCATCCTCTTTAATCGGATTGGTCTTGTATGGCCGTTTGTACGCAGCTATGCTGGAGCACATGATAAGTTGTCCGGCACGATGGTTAAAGGTGTTAACCGTTGAACGGGCGTCAGCTTCATTAAAGCTGATCATATCGATCACGACATCGAACGTGCGCTTGCTCATGGATGCCTCAAAGCGCTGGGCATCTGATTTATCACCGGTTATCCATTCCACGTCACCGGCAAATGGCAGCTTTCGGGAGCCCCGATTAAATATAACGACTTCATGACCAGCGAGCAGCAGCTGCGATACAATTTGCCTGCTAATCACACCGGTTCCACCTAATAGAAGAACGTTCAAGACTATCACCTTCTCGTTATGATTATGTTCTCATTCATATTCTTAGTATATCGAAGATCAACGTAATATTTAAGAGCTATCTTCATATTCAGTAAGTTACATGGAAGTGATCTATAGGTTTACAGGGTCATGTCAGATACCTCTATATAAGAAATATTGACTAGTTACAAAATGTATCGTAATATTTTTATATGCCTGATATATTTACGCTATATTTGAGAGGTTTGGCCTATTTTAGGTGAATTCGCAGGAAGGAGGAAAATGTATAGGGAAAATCATGTATTTAATGATACAAAATGTATCAATTACGTGACCAGCCTGGATACTCATTTCTTCTTTTCCAGCGTTTTTTCAAAATTCCGATTCAAAGAAAGGAGGTTTTCACATGAGTCCCATCAAGGGTCGTTTTAAAAATCATTTGGATGAGGAGATGGTGCATCTTCATAAAAATTTGTATATCAACCGCAGTGACCCGATGTATTATGAAAAGGTTATTCGTTATTTGGACCCCCGTTCACCTGAAGCGCATTATAAGCTAGGTCAAAAATTTGAAGCAAAAGGCATCATGGATAAGGCGATTTTTCATTACAAGGAATGCAGGAAGACCTATCCATCACCCTTTTACTTTGCTTCGGCCAGCGCCATACGAGGTTTGGAAGGTAACGGAAAGGGGGCTGAATCGCTTCCGGTTTCTGATTTTCCTATCATCTACAAGAGCAGTTCTACGTCTCCACGTTTGTGGAAAATCATACTATTCATGATTTTGCTGCTGAGTGTGTTTCTATGGGGACTCCTATGGGGAAAAGATTCGATTACCAGAACGGTATCCGCTTTTCAGCTGTGGGGTGTAGGGAAAGAGATTACTTATGAGGTCGTGGACATGCCTTATATTATTTATTTAACAAAGGACAAGCCTCACAAAGAAATCGAGAATGATTTGTACAACAAGGCGTTGGACTTGGCCAAAACCAATCCTGGACAAAATATTTGGCTGTACGGAATCGCGAGCAATGGTCAAAATCCCGATAAGAAACTAGTTCCTTTAACGGATGAGACTCAAAAGGTTAAGGCATTCGTGGTGGCGCAATACAATTCAGCCCAGGATCAAACAGTAAAAATTCGCTTTATCAATACAGATTTTGGAAAGCTTACGCTTGCGGAAGCAGGGGCTAATCTTGTACGTACTGCACTGGAGGCTTATATTTCCGATAACGGCACTCCACCAGACAAGCTGGACAAGCTGGTAGCCGATTACCCGCAAAACTATTTAAGCTTCATCCCCCAGGAAATACAGTCGGGCTCTAATCAAATTGTGGGGAAGTACGACGGTGATGGCGGATGGGTGTTTGATCCGTTGGCCAAGCAGTATAGCGATATGTTTTATCCTAATACTGTGGAGAAACCGAATTCACATCGGGCAAATTTTGAGCGTTACCGGGTAGTGGTGGGGAAAAGCGACCATTCTCTGCAATTGTTAGCTGGCTCAACGCTGCTGATGGAGAAGAAGGTAGGACTGGGGGCAGATGATGCGACACCGGTAGGTAGTTTTTCCGTATTGGACAGGGTGAAGGAGCCACAAGGCAAGCATCCCAACGTGTACGGTAGCTCTGCCCTCGGAATGGGCGCGATCGCCTTGCATGGCACGAACGATCCTGCTTCCATCGGAAGCAATCTCTCACTGGGCTGCATCCGTATGACGAATGCCGATATTGAGGAGCTATATCCGTTTATTCCCAAGGGAACCGTTGTGTTCATCCGTGATAACAATCATACAGGTCTGACAGCCGCTACCGCTCAGTGGAATCCGCAAGTACTCGTTCCCTTGGGCACCAGACTTCCGAATGAATCTGCAAAAAACAAGGTATTCCATTGGTTAGGCTAAAAGAAATACGAGGAAAACCGCCCGATTCTGCCGATAGTTGGTAGCATCGGGTTATTTTGTTTGAAAATCTCGCTTCTTTTGTGCGTATATTTGTGTTATCCTTACGTGTTATGACATAAAGGGACGGTTTGTGGAGACAGTACTAGATATGTTAAAGATACGTGAATACAAATATACAGGGTATACAATTAAGGAGACAACATGACATTTAATGACTTGAATATTACGCCCGCGATTTTAAAAGCTTTAGCCAAGGAGAACTATACGAAGCCTACACCCATACAGGAGCAGGCGATTCCAGCTGTACTGGCTGGCAGAGATTTGCTGGGCTGCGCTCAAACCGGAACCGGGAAGACGGCCGCGTTTGCGGTGCCGATTATCCAGCTGTTAAGTGAGCAGCAGGGCAGACCCAATACACAGCGTCGAGTGCGCTCCCTTATTTTGACACCAACAAGAGAGCTCGCTTTACAGATTTCAGATAACATTGTGGCCTACAGCCAATACACCCAGCTGCGCTGCACGGCTATCGTAGGTGGTGTTTCACAAAAGGCGCAGGAGCGGGCGCTGCATTTGGGTGCGGATATCGTGATCGCCACTCCTGGCAGACTCCTCGATCTCATCAATCAAAAGCATATCGATTTGCAGCATGTCCAAATCTTAGTATTGGATGAAGCCGATCGCATGCTGGATATGGGTTTTATTCATGATGTGAAGAAAATCATCTCCAAAATGCCAGCCAAAAGACAAACGCTTTTCTTCTCGGCCACGATGCCTCCGGAAATATCCAAAATGGTCAAAGACCTGCTGAAAGATCCAGTGAAAGTCGAAATCACGCCGGTTTCTTCTACGGCAGACCGCATACAGCAATCCGTATACTGGGTAGATAAGGAAAACAAACAGTCATTGTTGAGCTACCTTTTGCAGGATAAATCGATTGCTTCAGCACTCGTATTTACCCGGACAAAGCATGGTGCAGATCGGGTTGTGAAAGCACTGACCAAGGTGCATATTACCGCTCAGGCCATTCACGGGGACAAGTCTCAAAATGCCCGTCAAAATGCACTTAGCAATTTCAAAAGTGGCGTCACGCGAGTGCTGGTAGCGACAGATATTGCAGCAAGAGGCATAGATATCGATGAGCTTTCGCATGTAATCAATTTCAACCTGCCTAATATTCCGGAAACCTACGTTCATCGAATTGGCCGTACCGGTAGAGCGGGACTGAGCGGGATCGCCATCTCTTTTTGCGAACATGAAGAAATTCCATATCTCAAGGATATTGAGAAATTAATCGGCAAGACCATTCCTGAAGTGAAGGATCATCCGTATCCGATGCTGAATACAGCCCCTCCCTCCAAGGCTGCACAGCCATCTAAACCGGCAGTCTCTAAACCGGCTAAGCCCAAGACTAGCCCTAAGGCCAATCCGAAGCTCAAGCCCAGGTCCGAGTGGTTCAAAAAAGGAAGTAAACCGAATAGATAAACAACCCATACCTCCAGCAAATCGTGAGTTACAGCGATGCAGGGGGTATTTTTTGTTTTTTTGTACACTTCATGATGAATTCGCAAGATAGTATTTGTTGTAAAACAAGATAGTATTTGTTGTCCATGACGATATCGCATATAATCACAATAATTGTTGTATTGACGTGTTTTTTTCAAATAATCCAGCTTGCCTAAGGTGATGTCACATGCTAAATACTAAAATGCAATTGAATGACAATCAGCGGTTTCTTATACGAAGTGTCTCTATCATCGTGCTGGGTCTTTTTATCAACCAACTGCTGCAGACGGTTGGGAGCATCGTGGTAGCGCGTGTATTAAATGATCCTGGCAAATTTGGTGAAGTGAATTTATTACTGCAGGTTTTCGGGATGGTGAACCTTTTTCTCAATGTGGGGTTTAATTCTTCATTGGTCTATACGTTTTCAACGAACTCGAAGGACGCAATTGAAAATAAGTTTCGGTTGGCCATGCTGGGCAGTGTATTTTTTGGAGTGGTTGTCTGCATCCTGCTTGCAGCCTTGTCGCCGCTACTCGCTCAGACGTATGCACTGCCCTCTTTACAAGGTGCTCTCCTCATAAGCTCGATCATGTTGGTGTTCAATTCGATCATTAATATCGGGGTATCCTCCTTCTCTGGTAATCGCAATTTTGGCACGCAGGCGTTATTTATGGTCATTACAACGACGCTTTCCACTGTGGGTACGGTATTAGGCGTGCTATGGCCTGTAGGTGAGGATGGCTTCCTGTGGGGAGTGTCCATTGGGATGGGTATGGGATCGGTACTGGCTGCGCTGTTCATTTGTTGGAAGGTAGAAAAAGTGCATCATCCGAAATGGTTGGGCCGCGTGTCTATTTCTGAAATCTGGAAGATGATGCAGTATGGCGTTCCGCTGTGGGCTGGAAATATCGCGAAGGCGTTTCAACAGCCTTTTGTGACAATGATTATTGGCTCCAGCTCGGTCATTGCCGTTGGACATATCAGCAACGCTTTTCGCATAACGGGATTTATCGGAATTGTGACGTGGGCGTTCATGATTGTGACCTTTCCGTTTGTCGCGGCGAGCTATCAGGACCCTCTGGAAAGCAAGAGGCGGGGGACCTTATGTATCCGATATAACAACCTGATCTTGTACCCTCTAACGGTTGTGATTTGTTTGTATCCAGATCAGATTAATGAATATTTATTTGGTGAGGGCTATACGAGCGAGGACTCGGCGACATATATCCGTCTGCTGGCGCTAGGGGTGTTCTTCTCGTCTGTTGGCCGATTAGGCGGCAATATCTTAGCGGGAATTGGCAAAACCAAAGCAAATTTCTGGGTGATGATCGTGGCCGGTATTTTTGTGATCACGCTGGTTCCAACTATTGCCGCGAGCCATCCTGTCTTGGCGGTATGGATCTATACGGGCGGCTGGGCTATCTCTGCCATCTGTATGATCTGGTTCTTTTATTTGGAAAATTTCACGCTCAATTGGTGGAAGGCTTACGGAGAGCCTTTGATTCCGAGCCTGTTCATGGGCCTTTTTATGGAAGTCGGTCGGTTTACAGGGGGATGGATGACGAGCTTTGTTGTTGTTGGGATTATTTGTTTGATTGTGCTGACTATGTATGTAGAACTGAGAGTGGGGAAAGGGTTGGGAGCGATGAGGAATGAGGTTATGTGATGTCGCAACCGCAACCTGCACTGTACGCCTTTAAGAGAACAAAATAGCTTCATAAAATAATCTAATTGGATATAGAATCCTGTTCCGTCCGGTTGAATCCTTTAACGATTAGCCATATAGCCAAAACCAATTGTTGAAAGGCTATTGGAATGTTCAACATCATGTAGGTTGCATCCAGACCGATGAAGCGAATCATAAATAATAAGCTTGCCAATATGGACAATGTAGACCCAATAAGACCCGAAACTGACAACCAACGGGGAACTAATTTTGTTTGGTAAAATATGCAGTTAAACAAGAACATAGCCAAAACAAATGCCAGTGTTGTTGCCACATGGTTCACCAAATCACGTCCTTCCCGTAACAATCCACCCAGGGTCTGAAAATACGATACATTCAGAGTTCCAACTTTTGCAAATTCGTGGCTTAATGTCAATAGCAACAGAAGAATGATTACACCAATAATAATGAACACACCCGCAATGATGCCGAAAGCAACAGATCCAAGAGCTAAACCATTATTATGCTTACTTAAAATCGGATACATCCAAATAGGAATACCAACATATGCAACAACCATTAACAACTGGAAAAACGCTCCTATCAGTACCTGATTTCCATTTGTGTAAGCCTTGACAAGGTAGTCTGCTCCATCTATAACAGGAACAACACTAAATATACCTGTAACCAACCCGGATATTAATAACACCCCAGTAATTACTGCAGACCTTCTACCTGAATTTGTGCTCTTCCTCAACACGATTAACCTCCTTATAATACCTACACTTTATAATAAAATAACAGGAAAAGGTAAGATAAAACAGATACTTTAGTATGTATGTTTAGGCCTCTAACTTACTTAAGTATTCATTCACTAAGCAAAAACAGGATCTGTTTTAACGATGTGTTCTTTCTCTGATGAACCGATGCTCCACTGAATCAACAATTCCGCCATTCTGAGGCTCTGGCTGTTTTGGGCTTGTCACGAGGAACTGCCGGGTAGCACTGGAACAGCTGCGTGTCCATCAACCTATTGTTAATCGAACACGCGAACCGTCCAACTAGGCGGTATCGCGTTATTGCGCATTCCGTGGAGGATTGAACAATTGAATTAGCGTTTTGAAGCAGGTAACATGACGTTAACTGAAGCAAAGGAGGTTCGAGGTGGTGGCAAAACAGCATACTCAATTGGAACCCAGAACCACCAAAGCATCGGCGGGAAAGCTAAGATCTAACGAGAACCCGTATCTCGCCAATATCCAAAAACACTGGATGTTGTATGTGATGATCCTGCCCGGCGTGCTTTATTTTCTTGTTTTTAAATACGTACCGCTGGCGGGAAGCGTAATCGCGTTTCAGAATTATCAGATTTTCAAGGGCATGATGGGAAGCTCCTGGGTCGGTCTGGATAACTTCAAGTTTATCTTTACATACCAGGATTTTTACTATGTATTGAGAAACACGGCGATCATCGCTCTGTATAAGCTGTTATTCGGCTTCCCGGCGCCGATCATCCTGGCGCTCCTGTTAAATGAAGTGAGGCTGATGTTGGCCAAACGGGTGGTGCAGAGCTTGTTCTACCTCCCGCACTTTTTATCGTGGGTCGTCGTTGGCGGTATTGTGTTCGAGCTGCTATCGACTCAGGGCGTGGCCAACATGGTACGGAGTTGGTTTGGACTTGACCCGATCCTGTTCATGCAGGAGCAAAAGTTTTTCCGGTTGATCGTCGTGCTATCCGGGATCTGGAAAGAAGTTGGATGGGGAACGATCATATACCTGGCTGCCATCGCAGGCATTAATCCGAATCTGTACGAAGCGGCTGTCATGGACGGAGCTAATCGGTGGAAGCAGACGACTCACATCACATTACCCACCATGTTCCCGACGATCCTGGTACTGTTCCTGCTTAACATCGGCAATTTCCTGGAGCTCGGCTTTGATCAGATATTTAATCTGTTGACGCCGATGACGTATTCCGTTGGCGACATCATCGAGACGTATGTATATCGGGCTGGGGTGCTGCAGGGGCAGTACAGTGTTTCGACCGCGATCGGTTTATTTCAGTCGATTATCGGATTCGCTTTGCTGTGGATTTTCAACCGAATGGCCCGAAAAACAGAACAGGGGTTGTGGTAAATGAAGCAAACCTATGGAGACAAGATATTTTCCATATTGAACTATGTATGCTTGACGGGTGCGGCCGTCACCATGCTGATGCCGCTGGTGCACCTGTTGGCCGTATCCTTAAGCTCGCCCATTGCGGCGGATTCCAAGCAGGTATTTCTGATTCCCATCGAGTTTACGGTGGCATCATGGGAGCATATTCTTCAGAACAAGGGGCTGTGGGGTTCGTTTGGCATTACTGTTTATATTACGGTGATGGGTACTCTGCTGAGCATGTTGTTCTCGGTGTTGACGGCTTATCCGTTGTCCCATAAAGAATTTCTCGTGCGCAAGCCAATCATGTTCGCAATCATTATTACGATGATTTTCAATGCGCCGCTAATTCCGTTCTTCCTGACAGTTCGCGAGCTGGGCATGATGAATTCAGTATGGGCTCTGATTCTGCCCGGACTTATCAGCACATTCAATATGATTATTATCCGGACTTTTTTGATGGGTATTCCGTCGGAGCTCTACGATTCGGCTCGTATGGACGGCTGCAATGATGCTGGGATCTTGTTCCGCATCTACCTGCCCCTCTCCAAACCAGTGCTGGCGACAGTCAGCTTGTTCTATGCTGTAGGCTACTGGAATACGTTCCAGCGGGCGGTGCTGTTCATTCGAGATCCGAACAAATGGCCATTGCAAATGAAGCTTCGCGCTTATCTGACTTCGCCGGAGGAGCTTGCTGCAGTGAACATGGCCTTGGGCGATTACGATTTCAATACGACAACGTTGAAAGCGGCAACCATTATTTTTGCAACAGTCCCGATAATTTTGGTATATCCTTATTTACAAAAATATTTTGTCAAAGGCTCCATGCTCGGATCAGTTAAAGAGTAGCGGTATTAAAGCAAGAGCGGTTTCGGATATGAAGTTGGATAGATAGTTTTTTATAAAAAGGGAGGAATTAACAGATGAAGAAACGTTTATTTCGGAGTCCGACAAGAATGTCGGCTCTGGCTTCGCTGCTGGCGATCGCCACGCTGACTGGCTGCACCAATACGGGAGACAGCTCGTCATCCTCAGATACTAGTGGAAAGGATGGCAAAGCCGTTACCGTTAAAGTATTCAAAAGTCATATGGGCGCCGGCTCTATTCCGGATAGCAGCAACCCGCATGTCAAATATGTGGCAGAGAAGACAGGCGTGGAATATAAGCTGATTACGACGCCTCCGGGCTCGGAACCGACCGAATTCCTCAATCTGATGATCGCCTCTAACGATATGCCGGATATTCTCCGCCCGATCGGGGGCATCGAACAGACGCTGATCAAGCAGGGCGGAGCTTTGCCGCTCGATGACCTGCTGCCCAAGTATGCACCTAATGTATGGAAGAACATTCCGAAGGAAGCTTGGGACATCGTGCGCTCGGCTTCCCCGGATGGGCACATCTACTATATACCGAAGGTGTTTCTCGTCCCTGAACGGGCGCCTATGATCCGTAAGGATTGGCTTGATAAGGTCGGTCTGCCTATGCCGAAGACAGTGGAGGAATATAAGGACGTTCTGCGGGCCTTCCGCGACAAGGACCCGAACGGCAACGGCGTCAAAGACGAGCTGCCGACCTCGGGACGCGAATTCGGCAAGTGGATGGATCATCTGTTCGGCATGTACGGCATTGCCATGTGGGAAGGCAGCCCGGAGTGGGATGAGTATGATGGAAAGATTCAATACGCGGGAGTTACCCCGAACATGAAGGCCGCCATTGGCAATATCCGTGAGCTGTATGTGGAGAAGCTGCTGGATAACGAGACTTTCCTGAACAAGGGGGATGTCTGGCAGGCCAAAATCAACAACAATCTGGTCGGCAGCTGGTACCATCTTCCTGCTAACGTTGTCGATCGCTACAACGCGATGCTGAAGGGGGCGCCGAACGCCTATATCGTCGGAATGCCGATGCCCAAGGTGAATGGCTTTCAAGGCTTTGTCACGCAAAAAAGCATGGGAGAACCGGAATGGGTTATCCCGGCCTCTGCCAAAAATAAAGCGGAGGCTTCGCTGAAGTTGTTGGACTTCTTCTACGATCAAAGCAATGACGAATTCATTCGTTTCGGTATAGAGGGGCTTCAGCATAAAATTGTGAATGGTAAGAAGGTGTTGTTACCGCCGGAGGATAGCCGACCGCTGGCACTGGGTATGCGCAATCTGACGACCAAGGCCGATATGGACATCAGGATCAAGCAGACAATCCCTGAGAATATGCAGAAGATGGTCCAGGACGTTTTTGCTGTCAGTACAGTCGATGCGCGTCGAATCGCCGGAGATGGACTGCCGAATACGGTATATGAAGGTTTTCCGGATATTCAATCCCATAAGCTCTTTCAGGAGTATTTAACCAAAATAGCTATTGGCGACTGGCCAATTGAGAAGTTCGATGAGTTCGTAGACCGGTGGAAAAAATCAGGGGGGGATACAGTCACCAAGCGTGTTCAGGAATGGTATTCCAAGGTGAAGAAGTAGAGGAAATGGCATTAAGGAAGAAAATGGAAGACTGGTGATATGAGGAGACCGGGCGGAGTGTGTCATGAGGGCCGGATCGAGATATAATGGGAAGATACTTCCATAAGGTGGGGCTCTAACGTGATACAATCCCTCAAGAAATGGCTGAAATATAATTTGGCCAATACACAAATCCGGCTCATATTGATTCTAACCGTATCGGTTTTCCTTATTATTCTGGCCGTCAGCCTGACTTCCTATTATACGTCGAAGTCGGTGCTGCAGGAAGAGCTAAGCGAGCCGCAGCACCAGATGCTGCAGCTCAATATGAATGTGATTGATGATTCCATCAAAGAGAGCGATCAGATTGCGATCAAAGTCGCGGTGAACGGCAACATTTACAAATTTTTGACGAACGAGGTCCAAAACTCTTATGCAAACATCTCGGAGCTGTATCAACTGCTGTCGACTCTAATCGGCAGTTCCAAGTATGTCAAAAGCATCTATGTCTACGATATTGCGCGGAGCAGCTTCATCGCTCTTCCACAAGGGTACAGCTCCAGCAAGCTGATGTTCGTGGATTCCGAGTGGGTCAGCGTAGCAGGCGAATTCGGCGATAAGATGACACTGATCAAGAAACGTCAGGTGCCCGAAGGGGCTGGCGGCAAGGGATCTGATATTACGCTGTTTCGCAAGATTGTGATCCAGGGTGAGTTCAAGGGGATCATCGCTGTTAATCTCAAGGACGAGGATTTGTTCGCGAAGCTGAATCCGCCGGTCATGAACAATTTGAACCGTATGCGCTATATCATTGATGAACATGACGAGGTGCTGTACTCCGTCTCGAATTATGCCTTCGATCAGGAGGGGATCCGGCAGGCGCTTAGTGCATTGAAGGAGGATGGCAGCAGCGACATTACATATCAGAACCGAGAGCTGCTGGTCAATCAGCTCAAGTCACCGGTGACGGGTTGGAAGTATGTGTCCATCGTCGTGCAGGACAGCCTGCTGGCAAAGTCCAAGAAAGTGCGAAATACCGTATTATTAGTGTCCATCGCCGCACTCGGGCTGGGTGGGGTAACGATCTTCTATATCAATGCCGCTGCATTCCGTCCGGTCCGCCGGCTGAGGCAGCTATTCTCGGCTTATGACGGCAAGTCCAGCAGCTCGGAGCGCATTGATTTGGAGAAGCTGGCCGGAGAGCTGCTAAGCAATCACGCTCATCTGGCCCAACTCGTCCAGGAGTCCATGTCCGAAGCGTCCTCCAAGCTGCTCCATGATATATATACGGGCAACCTGACCGGGAAGCGGGATATCAAGGAGAAATGGAGCCGGTACTTTGGGAAATGGACAATGACACCGGTGACTGTCGCTATTCTGTCAATCGACCGTTATGAAGCATGGTCGCAGACATTTTCTGATGGCGACCGGTCGCTCCTGAAATTTGCAGTCGCGAACATTGTCGCCGAGCTTTTCGAGCCGCAGTGTCGGATCGTCTGTGCTGATTTTGGCAAAGACAAGACAGCGATTCTACTGCAGCCGCACGTTGCTGGCTCACAGCTGAAGGGGAAGCTGGTCGAAGCGATCGAAGTCGTGTCCCGCCTACTGAAATTCAGCGTGTCTGTAGGGGTTAGCACAGCGCAAACGGATATCACCCGATTGAAGCAGGCCATGCTCGAAGCGGAGAATGCACTTACTTACCGATTATACCAAGGCTATGGGCAGGTGATCCTATTCCATGAGGTGTCGGGGCACGAGGTCACGGAGTCGCTGCCAATGGAGTCTGTGCTTAATGAATTGACCCACGCGATTGAGGCAGGCGATGAGATTGCCTCCTTGGAAGCCGTCGATCTAATCATCACACATATACGCAGTCAGTATGAGTATCCTTCAGCGGCAATTTCCTTCCTTCAGGCGACTGCGGAGCGTATCGCGCAGGTTCGGCCAGCCGAAGAAGGCGTTTTCGAACAGATGTACGAGCGTTTTGATACACTTCATATACAGGATATTCAAAATGAGCTGAATACGAGGGTCATACCATTGGCGCAGCGGTTCCGCAGGCTGATCGAGAGCAAGGATTTTATTGTGTGCCAGCGCATGATCGACTATATGAAGCAGCATTTGAGTGAGCCAATCGGTATTCCCGAGATTGTTGAATCGATCGGGATCAGCAGTAGTTTGGCAAGTCAGGTGTTCAAGCAGGAAATGGGCGAGACCATCTATAACTATTTGACTCAGCTGCGGATGGAACGGGCGGCCGAGCTGCTGCTAAAGACAGAATGGCGCATATCAGAAATTGCGGTTATGGTCGGTTATCAGCATGAGAACAGCTTTATCCGCAGTTTCCGCAAATTCAAGGATATTACCCCGGGCAAGTACCGGGAGATGATGAGAATCCGGATGGACTCCTTGCTTGAGTAAATGGCAAGGAGGAGCCTCCGATTCAAGCTCGAAGGAGGAGCCATGGACAGACGACGGATCGTGGAACGACATCAACCGGAACTGAATAAATGGGACCCGTGGTCCCCTTTCTCTGTTGGTAACGGGGAGTTTGCTTTTAGCGCCGACATTACCGGCCTGCAGACGTTCCCGGAACAGTATGAGGTACCGCTCGGCACACAATCGAATTGGGGCTGGCATTACACGGGCGGGCACGGACGGTTCACTGCTAGTGATGCCGCCTATCAGATGTTGGATACGAATGGCCGCCCGGTTGGGTATCCAATGAAACCGGGGGACAAGGTCGAGGCTTATCACTGGCTTCGGCAGAACCCTCATCGCCTGCAGCTTGGCCGCATTTCCTTTCGGATATTGCTGGAATCAGGGGCAGAGGCACAAGCGGGCGATGTAACGAATATCCGCCAGCAAATGAATTTATGGACCGGAATTCTTAACAGCGAATTCTGCGTTCAGGATGTGCCGATCCGCGTGATGACAGCATCCCATCCGGTATCTGACGTCATAGGTGTACGTGTGGAATCGCCGTTGATCAGGCAGGGGCGGCTGCTGGTGTTCATCCAATTCCCTGCGCCCGATATGACCCATACCGAATGGTCCAAGGCCGTGTTTCCGGATTGGGGCCATGACGATAGGCATCGGACGGTGCTACGCGAGGCGGGTGATCAGCGGGCTTTGCTGGAGAGGAGCATGGACGAGGATAGCTATGAAGTAGGCTGGGAATGGAGCGCAGGCCGCATAGAGAGAACCGGTGTACATGAATTCACGCTGCTGCCTGACACACAGAGCGAGGTCCTTGAATTTTCCGTCGGCTTTGCCCCTCGGACACCGCAGACGAAACCTGTTGACAATATCGTGGCTGCAAGCAGGAGCCATTGGGAGAGGTTCTGGATGAGCGGCGCGGCGATCGATTTCGCCGGAAGCGCCGATCCCAGAGCGTATGAGCTGGAGCGCCGTGTGGTGCTGTCGCAATATCTGTGCGCTGTACATAGTGGCGGTTCACTGCCACCGCAGGAGACGGGGCTCATGTATAACAGCTGGTTCGGTAAGTCTCATCTGGAGATGCATTGGTGGCATGCTGCACATTTTCCACTATGGGGCCGAGAGAGCTACCTGTTGAAAAGCATGAATTGGTATTGTGAGATTTTGCCGATCGCCCGTGATCTGGCACAATCCCAAGGCTATGAAGGAGCGCGCTGGCCCAAGATGGTCGGTTTTGACGGTCAGCCTTGTCCGTCACCAGTCGCTCCCGGCCTGATCTGGCAGCAGCCGCATCCGATGGCGCTTGCTGAGCTGTGCTATCAAGCCGATCCGACGCGCGTGACACTGGAGCGGTTCCGCGACCTGGTGTTCGAAGCAGCTAATTTCATGGTGTCGTACGCGCATCCGGATAAAGAGAAGTGCGTCTATAATCTGGGGCCGCCGCTGATCCCGGCGCAGGAATGCCATTCTATGCAGGACAGTATAAATCCGCCGTATGAGCTGGAATATTGGAAGTACGGCCTGGAAATCGCTGTACGCTGGGCAGAGCGTCTGCAGGTAGCGGCCAATCCGCTATGGGCTAAAGTTGCCCAAGCGATGGCCGAGCCCCCGCAGGCGGACGGTGTTTATCTTGCCCATGAACGGTGTGAGGACACCTTCACAGCCAAAAATCACGACCATCCGTCTATGCTGGGCGCGCTCGGTATCCTGCCGGGTACGCTGATCGACCGTAAGGTCATGCTGAACACCCTGCTGAAGGTCAAGGACGTATGGAATTGGGATTCAGCTTGGGGTTGGGACTTCCCGATGTGCGCGATGACGGCTGCAAGGCTTGGGGAACCTGATCTTGCGGTGGATTTCCTGCTGTTGGATGCTACGAAGAACACTTATTTGACCAATGGTCATAATTATCAACGTCCAGGCTTATCGGCTTACTTGCCGGGCAACGGCGGGCTGCTGACTGCCGTTGCGATGATGGCTTGCGGCTGGAACGGCAGTCAGCAAGGATATAACCCTGGTTTTCCCCAGAATGGGAGATGGTCGGTGAAGTGGGAAGGCCTGAAGCCGTGGTTGTAGAAAATGGGGAAGTTATGTAAGCAAAATATGCCAGAGGAGGCGAGAGCATGACCAAAGGAACAGTCTGGCCCTCAGAACGGAAGAGGATTATCGATCGGCTGACAGGGCTTGAGGTTACACAGCTGACGGATTACAAAGCGCATAGCTATCATCTTTATTTTACAGAGAGCGGGTGGTATGACGACGGACAGCGTCTGTTGTTTATCTCGGACAGGGGCAATAGCACAAATCTGTATAGCATGCACCTGGAAAGCGGCCTAATGACGCAGTTAACTGATTACCCGGACAACGATTATCTGGATGCCTGCCTGCTGCCGGATGGGAGCGCTGTATTCATCAAAATCGGGAGCCGCCTCATCCGGCTGGATCTGCAGTCGTTGGAGGAGGAGCTATGGTATGAAGCGCCGGAGGGCTATCATCTTGGGAATTGCAGTGCGACGGCCGATAGCTTGTCCGTCTTAACCTGCGTGCAGGAGGATATGTCGCACCGCATTCAGCTTGATCTGGGTAACGGTTATGTCGGCCACCGGGAGCTGATGGAGGCTGCTCCCCATAGTAGGATCGTACGTATTGATGCTCGCGGGGGCGCTTCGGAGATTGTATACGAGAAGAACCGTTTTATCACTCATATCAATGCGTCGCTGACAAAGCCATGGCTCATGACGTTCTGCCACGAAGGTCCGTGGCAGCTGGTCGACCACCGCATATGGGTTCTGAACCTACGAACAGGGACTGTATGGAAAATACGGGAGCGGCTGGAGCCTGGTGAGAAGATCGGACATGAATTTTTCTATCCGGATGGGGTGACAATCGGCTATCACGGCTTCCGTGCTAACGGTACCAATTTCTTTGGCAGCATCCGTTATGACAATACGGGCATGCAAGAGACGGAATTCGCCTTCGATACTTGGCATGGGTACGCGGATGGCTTGGGACAGGTGGTTGTAGATGGCAAAGGTGCAGTCAAGACGCTTAGTATGTGGCGCATGATCGATGGTGTGTATGATGGCCCCCGCATGCTGTGTGAGCTGCGCTGCAGCTTTCATTCACAGAAGGTGCATGCCCATCCGCGGTTTGATGCGGACGGAAAGCGACTGCTGTTCACGAGCGACAAGAACGGCTATGGGAACCTATACTTGGTTGAGATCCCGGACGATTTCACCGCTTTGCCGCTGTTCATGCCTTGAACAGGAGAAGGAGACACGAAGAGATGCCAGAACAATTGGACGGACTGCACAGAGATAAGCTCGTGATGAATTATCCCGCTTCATGGTGGCGGAATATGTGGCGCGAAGCCCTGCCTTCGGGCAACGGCATACTGGGCGCGTCCGTATTCGGCGGCATACAGGAGGAGACAGTGCTGCTCAACCATGCTCGGTTGTGGCATTGGGGGCGAAAGGATGAACTGCCGGATGTGAGCAATACGCTTGCGCGGACCCGGCGGCTGATGGACGAGGGGCGTTATTCCGAGGCCAGCTGGCAGTTGGCTGATGCATTAAAAGGACGCGGCTACGAGACGCGGCTTGCCTCCCGGTTTCCTTTGGCTGCAATCAAGCTGGTCATGCCCTGTGGCAGCGCCTTTCGCCAATACAGCCGGACGCTGGATATGGACAGCGGTGAAATAACAGTCGGTTGGCTGGACGGAGCTCACTGGTATCAGCGGAAGCTGTTTGTCTCGCGTGCCGATGATGCGGTTGTCTACGAGATTGAAGGCCGCGATGAAGCAGTTGTAACGGGCGAGATCGGCTTGATTATTCACCCAAGCGACCGCTGGGCCGATACTCCAGAATTCAAGGAACTGGAGCGGTCGGTAGAAACAGGCGCCGACGAAGCTTATGCCTGGTACGCCGGAACTAACGACGATGGGAATGATTTCGGTGCGGTAATGCGGGTGATTCCAGAAGGAGGCCGCGTCGAAGCGGCAGAAGGCATGATCCGGTTCGAGGGGGCCAGACGTGTACAAGTGCTAGTGAAGGTGTTTGTCCTCGGCGAACGGTCACGGGATTGGGCTCGGCTGAAGCTTGAACTGGCCGAACTTGCTGCCTGTACCTCCTACGAACGGCTGCTGGAGCGGCATACCGCGTTACATCGGCCGCTTTACCGTTCCGCTTCTCTGATTTTGGATGACGAGCAGGAGGATCTGCGTTCCAATGAACGGTTGCTGCTGGATGCATATGAGGGAGAGGCGCCTTTGTCACTGGTACGCAAGATGTGGGCGTATGGCCGATATTTGTTCCTGAGCGGCACCGCCGCTGCGGAGGAGGCTGAGCCCTTCGGCCTGTACGGACTATGGGGAGGGGATTACAGGCTGGTATGGAGCCATAACATGGCGAATGAGAACATCCAGATGATGTACTGGCATGCGCACGTTGGCGGTTTGGGCGAATTGGTTCCATCCTTGTTCCGCTATTACGAGGGACTGATGGATGACTTTCGTGATAACGCGCGCAAGCTGTACGGCTGCCGGGGCATCTATATTCCGGCTGGCTCCACGCCGGGTATCGGCGTGCCCAATCAGATTGTGCCGGTGATCTTGAACTGGATAGGAGCGGCCGGTTGGCTGGCGCGTCATTATGACGAGCACTTTCGATTTACCGGGGACCTGCGGTTTCTGCAGGAAATGACGATCCCGTTCATGCGAGAGGCTCTGCAGTTTTATGAGGATTTCCTCGTGACGGACGAGGACGGATTGTACAAAATGTACCCTTCCGTATCGCCCGAGAATACACCGCTGAACTTCATGCCAACGGACGGCAAGCCTTTGGCGCACCCGATGCCTACAGCGATTAATGCAACGATGGATGTGGCCATCCTGAGGGAGCTGCTGCAGCATCTGATCGAAGCGAACCGGGCGATCGGCGGCGATCCTGAGGATGCGCAGAAATGGAGCCGAATGCTGGAGCGTCTGCCAACGTATCGGGTGAATAAGGACGGTGCGGTCTGCGAATGGATTCATCCGGCCTTTGAGGACCGCTACGCCCACCGACATCTGTCGCATCTGTATCCGGTTTTTCCCGGGCACGAAGTGACGCGAGAGAGCAATTGGGGCTTGTTCGGCGCATTCGAATCGGCGGTGCGAAGGCGCGAGATTGGGGCACAAAGCGGCTGGTCTCTAGCTCATATGGCTTCAATCTATGCCCGGCTGGACGACGGTGATAGCTCCCTGGATTGTCTTAACATTTTGTCAAGATCGAGTCTGCTGCCCAATTTGTTCACGCTGCACAACGACTGGCGGGGGATGGGCGTTTCGATGAATATGCCAACGGCCCCGGTTCAGCTCGATGCCAATATGGGTTGGGTGAACGCTGTCCAAGAGATGCTGCTTCAAGTGTCGCCGAGTCTCGTCAAGCTGTTGCCTGCGCTGCCTGGACGATGGAAGCGAGGCCGACTGGCCGACTGGAGATTCCACACGGGTAAGGTCTCCTTAGAGTGGGATAGGGAAGCGGGCAAGTTTCAAGCTGAACTGATTGCGGACAGAGATACGGACACGGTTGTCAAGCTGCCTGATTGGGTGCGCTCATGCACGATATGCGGAGAGGAGATGCAGCCCTCGCCGCTCGGTCCTTCGTACTATACGTTGCGGCTGAAGAGCGGATCGCCTTCAGTCATTATTGAGGCTGTACCCCTATAAGAGTTGAAAATATTCGCAGTTATAAAGAGCTCGCATCGATCTTCTACGTCATTTTATGATTTCGTTCAACGGTCTTTTCGGGCACGCGAATGCTTGCTGCTTCAACGATTTTGGAGTTATCGGACTGACATAAAGACGGCGTGAGTTTATAAAAGTGCCGTGAATGAGCAGTGCCAACTTCTTTCAACGATTGCTACCATACTCTTGTAAAATGGTCATAGAAGAGCCTTCTTTGAAGTTTTGATGTGTTTCGGCACCATCAACACTATCAAAGTAAGAGCTCTTTTTCCATATAGAGACGAGAGAAGGGGAAGATGGTGACAACGATAAGTAAAGAATCGATGTGATAAAAGTCTAATGTGCTATATTGGATTTATTGGATAACCCAATATAGGTGCTTTATGGCAATAAACAAAGATGAAATGCTGATTTAACTTCTATAAAATTAGAGGACAACGCTATGGTACATGTGTAAAGTATTCTGTTAAGGATCGAATGTATTGGACACGTCTAGGTAAGTTGTGAAATATGACCTATTCGTTGCTAATGTTCCACGAAGTAAACTTCAAGAGATCATCAATTTTAGAAGATACTAAAAAGATTAAGCGAGAAGGGGTGAATTATGTTAGATTAGTAATATATAACAACAACACATTTGACTGGAAGGTTTTGCTGTGAAATATACATGTATCGAAACATTTTGTGGTGCTGGTGGATTAGGGATAGGGTTAAAAGAGGCAGGTTTTAACCTGAGGTGGGCTTTCGATAATGATGCTCAAGCAATAAATACTTATAAAGAAAATGTCTCAAAAAGGGTTGCAGTGGAGGATGCCACAAAGTTAAAAGCTGAGACACTGTTGAAAAGGGCAGGTGTAAAAAAAGGAGAATTAGTATTATTATCGGGAGGGCCACCTTGCCAAGGCTTCTCCAGGCAAACTAAGGGTGGAGAAAACGGGGATAGCAGAAATAGGCTAATTATTAAATATATACGCCTTGTTCAAGGGGTAGAACCGATGTTTTTCTTGATGGAGAATGTTGATACGTTCAAGAAAAAAAGAGGAAAGGCATATCTTGAGTTACTCAAATCAGGGTTGGAAGGTAATTATGAAATAAAAATTGAAGAGATTAACTGTGCTGATTTTGGTGTTCCTCAATTGCGTAAAAGAACGATTGTGGTTGGAGTTCGTAAGGATTTGAACATCAGTTTCGAATTTCCGAAAGCAACTCACAAAATACGGGTTACAGTTGGTCAAGCACTTAAGGGAGTTCCAGAGCCACGTGAGGATGGATCGGAGTATCCAGATCCCAATTATCCGAATCACACAGTGCCAAAAATAACAAAAGTAAATATTGAACGAATCAGTTATGTCCCTCAGGGTAGTGGGCGAAAATGTTTGCCCAGAAGATTGCAGTTACCTTGCCACAAAAAGAAGACGGGGTGGCCTGATGTCTACGGAAGAATGTCTGCGGACAAGCCTGCACCTACAATAACAGGTGGCTTTGATAATTTCACTCGTGGTCGATTTGCACATCCTTACCGAAATAGACCGATTACTGCAAGGGAAGCAGCTATATTACAAGGGTTCAAGGTGAATTATAAGTTTTTTGGTAATAAGGGACAGGTCAGACAACAAATCGGTAATGCAGTTCCTCCTATGCTTGGTAAATCACTTGGCTTGGCAATAATTTCGGCAATCAAAAATAAACAAAAGCAGGAAATGATGAAACAAATAGCATTACAGGAAATGATGAATCAGATAAGTTTTAAAGAAATTGCTTCGGGAGGCTAAATGGATGGCAAGGTTTCGAACTAAAGCCAGAGCTGTGGATCTGTTGGGAAAACAACAAATTCGTGATGAAATAACCGCGATCTCGGAATTATTGCGGAACGCTTATGACGCAGATGCTTCAGAAGGACTAATAGATGTCGACACAAGAAAAGGCCGAATTGTTGTATGGGATGATGGGGATGGTATGGATGAAAAAGACCTCACCGATAATTGGCTCACAATAGGAACATATTCAAAGAAAGTCAAGGAAATTAAAGATATTAGGCCTACCGGAAAAAAACGGATAAAAATTGGTGAAAAAGGGATCGGAAGATTGGCAATCTCCTTATTAGGAGATCAGTTATTGATTGTTTCAAAGAAGAAGGGGCAGGGCACATGGTCTCTGCTCTATTTGCATTGGGATTTATTCAGAAACGAAAAGTTATACATGGAAGACATTGAACTTCCGACTAGGACTTTTTCTTCATACGAGGAAGTTTCTGGTTTTTTGAAAAATAATCTTGACGAAATTAAGAAGGAATTACTGAAAAATCTTTCCGATGTTGAAAAGTGGGAGTCTGAGGAAAGGGAGGAAATCGAGAAAGAAATACTTAATTTCCATGTCAATGATGATGCTATTAAGAGACTTAGAGTGAATGAAAGAAGAGGAAAAGGAACGTTATTTTACATAAATGATATCGAAAGCGACTGGGATTGGCAAAATTATATAACGACGCAAGTTGAGGATGAAAGTAGAAAAGAACGGAGGCTACGTCTTGAGAACGTATTGGTCTCATTTACGAACCTAATCGAGCTCTTTGATAGCAAGGAACTGGAAGATGAAACCAATAAATTTGCACCAATACTTCAGATTAATGGTGAGGATATAGCTAATAAGTCGTGGTTTAATCCCGATGACATTGAACTGTATGATTATGCTTTGAAGGGAACAATCGATAAAGGCCACTTTACTGGCCAAGCTTTTATTAAAAATTTGAAGGATACACAAGTTTACGATATTAAAAACGAACGCTTAACAAAAGGTATACATACTAGCAGTAATGTGGATATTGGTCCTGTAAATATAAAGTGGTTTTTTGTGGAGGGAAATTCGGGGAATACTTCACTTACTTTGGATAAACATAAAATGATGATAAACAAGCTGGATGATTCTGGAGGGCTCTATGTCTTTCGAGATGGTTTAAGAATCTTGCCATATGGAGAACCAGGAAACGATTTCCTAAAGATGGAAGAACGTCGATCAAAAGGTATAACTTACTACTTGTTTAGCCATCGAAGGATGTATGGTTATATGGAAATCAGTAAATTAAACAATCCATCCTTAGTCGATAAATCTAGCCGTGAGGGTTTTGTTGAAAATAGTGCCTTTAAGTTTTTTTGTGCTGTTGCGATAAACTTGCTTAAATGGTGGGCTATAGATTTTTTAGAAACAAATTCAAAGGATAAGGGTAAAAGAGGGATACGCATTGATAGACTGGCTAATGAACGCGAAAAAGAAAGTCAGGCTCAAGAGCAACAAAGTAATGAGAAAAAGCAAGAAAACGAATACTTTAAGAATCTCCATAATCAAATTTCAATCTTTGATAATGATTTGAACACATTAATGAGTAATCTTAAAGTAGAGATTTCGAGGAAAATAACTTTGATAAAAGAAAAGCTGCTATCCAGATACAATGATAGTAATGATCAGGATGAACTTTACAAGAATAAACTGGAGTTATTTCAGTTAACAGATCGTTTGGATGTTTTAAAAGTAAACTGTAATTTAAGATATTTCCATCCAGTTGAGTTGATGGACCAAATCGATTCATTACATTATCGGTTATTTGAGACAAAAAAAGATTTAAGGACTAATATTGAAGGAGAAATCGAGTCGATTGAAAGCAATTTTAAATTTGATGAAACAAGAATGGATGCATCTTTGATTTTGCAAGAACGCTTGGAGTATGCCATTCAATGGATTAAGCTGCAGGTACCACGACTAATTGATAATACCATTAATTCACATTATGACGAAATTAAAGAGCAGGTAGAGAAAGTGAGCAAGGAGACTCTGAATTACAGCCTAAAAACAATAAAGAATCAGGTCAATAACAATATGGCAATTGTTCTCGGCAAAACAGAGTTTTCAGTAAAAGAAATGGAGGAAGCACTTGATTCTGTAAATTCTATTGATTTTATCATGGATGCACAAGAGGTTGAATCAAGAGTTAATCAACTATTGAACGAGTTTGAGGTATTAAAAGAAGAGATTCAACAGTCAATTATATTTGCTAGCGATAAAAATGAGAAATTTAATAATATTAAAGAGTTAATATCTTTAATGACAGAAACGAAGACAAAATTTGTTAATGGTGAAATAATGGTCTCGGATGATGCTTACATCGGACTGTTGAAACAAGAAGTACATATGTATCGAGATTTATCGGCAGTTGGTCTCGCGGCAGAGTTAACAAGCCATGAATTCAACGCTTTATACAAGACAATACAAGATAATTTGGGATTGCTTCGAAAATCTCTTGCCAATAGTGCTATACTGCCTGTTGTCGATAAAGCTGGAGCTGCATTTCGTTCACTTGAAAGAATGCATCAGAGAATGAACCCTTTGTATCGTCAAGTCAGGGCACGAAAAGAAAACCTGCAATTAGGAAAATTTATTGAGAATGTACTGGAGTATTTTGATTCTGATGTTCAGAAATTTGGTATTGAAACATTTTGTAACATCGATGGAAACTTGACGATACGGGAAACCGATTCTGTACTTTTTACTCCTCTTGTAAACCTTGTTTCAAATGCAATATATTGGTTGCTTGACAGTGAAAAAAAACAGCTTCATTTTTATGCTTCATCTGATGGAAAATGTTTATTCATTCATGACTCAGGGCCTGGGATAGAAAATAAGGATAGATTGCGCATATTCGACCCATATTTCACCAAAAAAGTGGAAGGAAGGGGATTAGGTCTATATTTATCAAAAGATGTATTAGCATCCAGAGGGCATAAGTTATATTTGGTTGAACCTGGGTATGAAATTTATCCTGTGGGTGGAGCGTGTTTTTGTATCGAATTCAGTAATGAATCAATGGGAGATGGACAAACATGAGTATTCAGGAGACAGTTGTTGGAATTGTAAAAAATTATTTTGATAACGCGGTTATAATAGATGATCAACTCGATTATGAACACAAAGTATTACCGGAGATTGAAGACGCCGATCTGGCATTTATTCCTGATGATTTGGATGTCATAGATACTGAAACTGGGGAACAAGCTGCGCCAGCGACTCAATTAACCCCCTTTGAAAATCAACCAATTGAACTTTTTTACGAGTTGACAAAAGAGGGGATTATTACTTTCCCATATAAATACCAAAATACAAAAGATGAGATCCAGTTGAATCTTTTGTCTCCTGTGTTATCCCAAGCAAAATTATTAGTGTTGGATTGGAATCTAGAGGATGCGAAGTCAGGATCTAATTTGATACCTGGTACTGCCTCCCTTAAAATTCTAAATAATTATATGGTTAATCGAAAAGGGTTAAAGTGTGCAGTAATTTACACTCAAACAAATTGTAAAGATGTTCTTGATGAGATTGGTAAACACTTTGATATTGTTGATGAGGAAGCATTCTTTTTTCAAGAACGTGGGGGAGAGAATGGGAATTCTCTATTCGGTTTTGTCATAGATAAGAAAGTACAAGCTTCTCAAATCATGTCCGCTATAGGTGATATATTATTAAAGGATAAAAGCATTACCTTGCATATCATGGATAGTGCACATAGATTGGAACAGAGTATTAGCAATGTCATGCATAAATTTAATGCCCCATTTGATAAGGTTTTATTTACCCAAATTCTTTCATCTGAAATCAAACATGAGGATATTCCTTCATTTTTGGACAGTACCTTACTTTCAGATGCATTGACTCAACATTCACAAATGAATGCGAGTAATTTTCTGTTCGGAGTAAAGCTTGAGAATATCAGGTCAGCAATAACACTGCGTCCAATTACGGAAGATGAGGTCAATGGTATCAGTGGTGTCATTAAATTCAAAGATAAGAGCAAAACCAATATTAATAATTTGCTAAAGGATCATGTATTTGTAGATCGATTAATCGCTCTATTATCAAATGGTTCTCTTGATTCTGTTGAAAATTTCAAATCAGGACTACAACACATTACAAATAACCAACTGAGTGAGGAGCAACTTCGTGACTTACTGTTGATATTGATGTTAATAGATGAATATAGGAAAGATACTTTAAAATTTTCTGCCAATTTTCATAAACAAACGTATTATCTTACAAAATTATTAAAGTATTATCATACTTCAACTAATCAAATTGATACTGGAAGTATATGGAGAATAAATGGCGAGGGAAATAATTATATGCTTTGCATAACGCCTTATTGCGACACATATCGGCCAGAGAAAGTAGATCATCTCTATAAGTTTATTGTAGGAAAAGAAGTTAAGCCATCAGATAAGCTTCTAGAAAATAAGGAAGCAGGATTCGCTTATATTGGTGTACCTAATGATAAATCTAAATCATTAAAATTTGTGAAGTGGGATTTTTTTAATGTTACATCTATGGATGAGCAAGAGCTAAGAAACAAGTATCAAAAGTTAATTGTGTTAAAAAAAGATTATGTTCAGAATATCATTAATCGATATATCGCTTACCAGGCAAGAGCCGGAGTTAACGAATTATTTTTCAAAGAAGCTTACCGTAATAATTTTGTTGATTTATTGTTTCAGGAATAGGGGATGGTATTTTGTCTATAGAGCGTATAATCTTTGAAAAAGAAGAAGAACTTCACATAATGGGTTGAGCAGAATGGGAGGATTGGCTGAGGCTCTGAATGCAACAATTAGTATTTTTAGAGTACAAAAATACATCGCAAATGGTTCCGTCGAATATTTATCTTCAGAGAGGTCTAAATCAATATTATGAAATAGACAGTATGTATTGGTTTGGTCTTTCGCCTGGAACATACGAAAAATATTTGCAGCATAACCTGACACATGTAGTATTATTTTGAGAAACGAAGGTTTGATAAGCTGCCTATTCATATTAGAATTGGATGAGTTTTATTTTGCATTATCGTAATTTAAGCAAATTATTAAGATTAAAATTAAATTGCCACGCGGACTGTGGATTTACTTTCCATGGTTCGCTTTTCCCCTATCCGAGCCCGCTTCATTAAGAATCACTTCTACCTATTTCACTAGCCAAGTCTAATTCTATCATTTTAACCATTTCAGAAGGAGTAATATCCAATGGCTTTGCTAAAGCAAAAATCGTATTAATAGTAGGACGACGCTTCGCTCGTTCCAACAGACTAATATAAGTTCGATCAAGATTGCTGAGAAAAGCTAACTCCTCTTGGCTTAATTTCTTTTCTTCTCTCATTTCTCTCAAGTGCTTTCCAAAAAAGACCTCAATACTCACTAGTTATCAACTCCTTGAGGCCATTATTTCTATTTTTGAGACAAACAGTCTACGGACTATAGTCACATCAGATTGAGTATGTTAAAATATATGTGACTATAGTCTTCGTATATTCAAAGATAAAAGCAGTGTAATAGAGATTTTACGCAATGAAGGACCGAATGGAGGAAAGAATATGCAAAAACGATCCTATGAGCTAATATCATATTGTCTTTACTCTCATGAAATGTCTCATAAACGTATGGAACTATCTCGACTTTTTCTGCATCAAGGTAAGTACATGTTATGTATATCTTCAGCATATTTAGCTATAGCATCGATGCTCAAAGCTTGTCATATGAATGACTCTAATGTATTGCTGCCTATAGATTTTCCTTTTGAAGGGTTATTGAACTGCGTAGGTGTGAAACACTTATTGGATATGGATCAAGAATTATTAATATACTCTATTGAATATCTTTCTATTCACTACGATAGCATTTTCACTAGTCAACCTTCAGAACAACATATGCTTAATTTAATGACCAAAATTGATATTCTCATCTCATCAATTGAGAGTATTTATCAAGATCAATTTATATATAGAGTGGAGGTTTGATTCAATAAATGGAAAGTGTATGCTAACGACGAAGGAGCTAGCTGTGCTTAAGATCGACACCGAAGAACAACTGCTGGAGTGACGTAGAGACGGCATCAAGTCTGAGCATCCTGTAAATCCGAATGTATTCTTTGAACGTATTCTGATTCACCAAAGGTTGATGGGGATTGTTTGAATCGTTGCTCGACAACTTGATGCTTTTGTGATTTAAGCTCAGGTAGGAGAAAGCTTCGCTTGCATCGATGAAGAGACTTAAAGCTTCAAGTTATTGTTGATTTTCATAGTGTTGTACGGCGTAGGCAGGATAAAAAGGAGGAAATATGGATAAAATTCAATACTTATCACAATTCAATCTGCTTCATTCGCTATCCATGGAAGACTTAATAGAAATGGATCAATTAACTTCAATAACAATTATTCCGAAAAATACGTTTGTTCAAACACCAGAAACATTTGCCGAGGGGCTTTATTTTGTGAAAAAAGGGAAAGTACGCCTGTATAAGCTGAATGCGGAAGGTAAGCAGTTTACTTCGGACATACTCAACGAAGGAAATGTGTTTGGCGAAATGGATATCATTTCATTGGGTACACGAGATAATTATATTGAAACGATAGAGGAAAGCCACATTTGTCTGATGAACAAGGAGAGATTTGAAAGTTTTTTAATTCAACGACCTCGATTTATGATGCAGTTATTAAAAGTATTGAGTGATCGAATTGTCGGTATGAGTCAATTAACGCACAATCTGGCTCTTGGGAATTTACACGATAAAATTTTATATGCTCTTATGAAGCTGTCGGATCAGTTTGGACTTATAAGTAATGATGAGTACTACCGAATCGATGTCCCCCTTTCGCATCAAGAAATCGCTAATTTAGTTGGTGCAACAAGAGAAGCGGTAACTGTCACGTTACAAGAGCTTGTGAAAGAAGGATTCATTAAGACAGGATTTAAAACAATCTACATCCATCGGGAAAAGCTTTTGGAAAGAAATATAACTTAGAGTTGTAAGCTGCATTACATATTTCTTCAAAAAAAAGAAGTATCGTATACATACATATGTTGACCCTATTAACATACAAGTGAGGGAAGCCCATGGAAAATGAAAAGGCGGTACTGCTTTCCGACGCAATTTTACAGCGGAAAGGTGCTAGAAAGATCATCGATATTCCGCATGAAGTAGTTAAATTACTGCTGAAGGGGCAATTGCAGACGGTTAATTTAACCGAATGGCTGGCTGTGGATCATATAATACTGCTGCACAACGTTTTTGATGAGCTCGGTTTGCAGCAAGAGTCAGAGTCAATCATACAAAGACTAAATCATTTGAACGAAAAGAAGATTATGAAAATAATACCTGCAATCGCACAAGAGTGGCTTCATCTCATGGATCACCAATCTGAAGAGAAACGTTCCCGAATCTACGATGCGTTAGCCACTCATCCTTCAGACAGTGTACGCTGCTGGGCTGCATATATCATTGGGCATAGTCGAGGATTAAGTTTAGAAAAAAATTGACATGTATTCGTTCGTTTGCTGCAGATCCCCATTTTGGTGTGCGCGAGATTGCATGGATGGCTCTAAGAGAATCAATTACCAAGGAATTAATGAAATCACTCATTATTTTGAACGATTGGGTATATGATAAAGATGCGAATATCAGGAGATTTGCCATCGAATTGATACGTCCACAAGGCGTGTGGGCCAAGCATATTACTGAGTTAAAAGAGAATCCGGCTATGGCAGTTTCGCTATTAGAAGCGGTTAAATCCGATCCGGTCAAATACGTTCAGGACTCCGTAGGCAATTGGTTGAATGATGCTAGCAAAACTAATCCTGATTGGGTACAGCAGATTTGTGGTAAGTGGTTGGAGACCTCCAATACAAAGGATACGAAACGAATTGTGACTAGAGCCCAAAGAAGCCTAGTACAAAGGGAATAGGGTAGTCTATCGCAATTAATCCTCAAGCACACTTTAAATCAATTTCTCCGATCTTTTTAAAATCCCGCTTCGTCTTTTGCATGCATTTGTGTTATCCTTATGTATTGCGATGTGAAAAAACGATTCCGTTATCAACAAGGTAGCTGGGATCGATAAAACTGATTTAGGGGTGGTATTCTGAGAAAGCAAAAGCCAATGTCATTTGAGGATCTGCTGAAGGATTTACAAGGCCAAAAAACGATTCAGGAAGACCCGAACCATGTTTCATTAGACAAATTGTTTAATGAATCGTTCATGAGCAAGCATTCCAGCTTCAAGAGCTTTGACGAGTTTTTAGAGAAAGGCAACTTTCAAGTAAAGACACAAGAAGATATTAATAACATTCATGACGAGCTTTTTGATCGGCATGTTGTAAGGGAAACGGATTTTGCTAGTTGGAAATCCATGCTGGACACGGCGAATGTCGAATATTCCAGTGAATCCTGAGTAGTGATGTGCAGAGCAGATAGTGAGTAAGTAGCCACCTTTTATCTGCATGGACACGTTGAAAAGTCAAGCTGAAGCTATGCTTGGCTTTTTTGTGTTTTCATGTGGTTTCCCTGCATACGCGGAAGCACGTTGAATTGTCCTCACGTATATTGATTAAAAAGATCAATGAGAGGATGGTTGGTTTCATGAATTTAAAGCTGTTGGAGTATGGTTACAAATTTCTGCAGGAGAATAAAGGTATGCAAAAAATGTTCAAAGATATGGAAAAATTGAACAAAGAAATGGATATAATAAAAAAGCATGCCAAAAAAATCAATGAAACGAAAGGTAAGAAATGAAGCACGAGACGAACCTGCATAAGTCACTCCGTATGATCTTGTCCTAAATCAATTTCCTCCGCATAAATATGTAGTAAAGAGGAGCGTGAATACGATGGACAAGAAAATAAAGCAATATTACCAACTGAAGCAAAAGCATAAAGAGATAGAGCAAGAACTGACAGAGCTGCGCAGCGATATTTTGAATCATTGCACGGAGCTCGGCGTATCCAAGCTGGAGGTTGGAAGTTACTTGGTGAAGGTTGTTCTTCAGGAGCGTAAGGAATACGATGATAGCAAGCTGTACGAAGCGCTGCCTGATCCGGAGGTATGGCGTTTGCTCTCCAAAGCGGATTCCTCCAAGATCGCCAGTCTGCTCAAATTGAACGTCATTACAGAAGATAAGATTAAGGATACTTTTTCGATTAAGAATATCTCACTGCTTCAAGTGGATAAAAAGTAGGACGCGTGTAAGTGCTATTTCAACAACACACGAATTCAACAACGGCTGCAACCTCAATAATGTTCAAACCGAGGAGTCAGCATATAAAAGGCCGTTCCGATGATCAATCGCGGACGGTTTTTTGGTGTATGTTCAATTGCAGCAACCAATGAGATTTAGAATAAAACGCATTCATCTGTCGTTTGCCGAGAAGGAATGTGTTATGCTCGGGGAAGAACCTATATTGAACCGACAGGTGATCACGTTGATAGGATGGATATCCCGATTTCACGATTTAAAGCTGCGCACGAAATTTCTGCTTTCTTTTATTGCTGTTATACTGGTCACCGTGCTGCTCGTCGTCGCCGTCATTTACCAAGTCTCGATCAAGACGATCAAAAGCAATACCTCCGTCTACTCGCAATTTCTTAGCCAGCAAATGGGCATTAATCTGGATAAGCGGACACGCGATTTCGAGACGTTTGTGTTTCAGCAGTTCAAAGTGTCCCGGTTAAATCTCCCTGGTGAGGTGGGCAGCCAGGAGTATGAAGTTGAAGCGTTGTTCCGTGGACGTAACACGAACGATTTCATAGCTGGCTTGATGCTGTCGCAAAATTATTATCAATCCGTCCTGTTTTATGATGAGCAGGATCGGCTGTATGTTGCAGAACGCTCCGCCGGGCTGAACACGCTCAGCAAGCTGCCGAAGGGCTTCAATGTAAACGCTATCAGGGAGAAGCGAGGCCGAGCCTCATGGCTTCCCGGCGGATCGAATCTGGTCTTTATGGCCAAGTCGCTGTACAGCGGGGAAAGCAGCGCTTACGCCGGGACAGTTATAGTCGGCATCGACAGTGAGCAGATCCGCAGTATCTATACGACGGTGGACGAGCTTACGCAGGGTAGCGTGCTCGTCCTTAACGAGGACAATGAACGATTGGTCCAGGATGAGCCGATGGAATCCACGATCCGTTACTTTATCGAGCAGCGGCTGTTTGAGCAGACTGCAGATAAACAACCAACCTTTGAGTTGAACGGCCGGGATTATATATATACGATTCTGGAGATGCCTTATGAGAAATGGAAAATTATTCAGATTATTTCCGTGGATGAGCTGACCCGTGGTACGGTAGTGATCCGTTTTTGGACGTTTACCATTCTTATTGTGGCGCTGCTGCTAGCCTTTGTGATGGCGGCCTTTCTATCCAGACGCATCACCGAGAACGTAGGTTTGCTGCTGCAGAGCATGAGCCAGCTGTCCGTCGATTTCACGCCCAGATGGATCGTACCCAAAAGCCGGGATGAATTCGGTCTGCTGGCTGACAGGTTCAACTTGATGACGACCCGCATCAATGAGCTTATTAATACGGTATATAAAGAGCAGATGATGAAACAGCAGGCCGAGTACCGCACCCTGCAATCGGAATACAGGACACTTCAGGCACAGTTCAATCCGCATTTTCTGTACAATACATTGGAAACGATTCACGGTCTTGCCAAGCTGAAGGGCGACGAGCAGATCGGGGAAATGGTGTACCTGCTCGGTTCGCTGCTGCGGGAGAGCATTAGCAGGAAGGGTGATGTGATAGGGCTCAAGGACGAGGTGGCCTTTGTAGCGAAGTATTTGGAGATACATCGGATTATGTACGAAGATAAAATCGAGGTCGGCTACGAAATGGCTCCGGATGTGATGGACTGCTGGGTACCCAAATTTATTTTGCAGCCGCTTGTGGAGAATTCGATTGTGCACGGTATCGAAATGAAGCCGGGACAAGGCTTTGTTGGCATTATGGCCTATAGGGAAAAAGATTCGCTGCTTCTGGAGGTGGCGGACAACGGAATGGGTATGGATGCAGCCACTGTCGAGGCGTTGCTGGAAGAGGATGCAGGCGGAGCAGCGGCCAAACCTAACCATACGCGGGTCGGACTGCTCAGTGTGCATAAGCGGATCCGTATGTTATATGGAGAGCAGTTCGGGCTTGAAATCAGCAGCCAGATTGGCGAGGGAACCAAGGTGCGGATTCGGCTGCCTGTACTGGAGGATAAGGAGGTAGAGACAATTGAAGAAAACAGTCGTGGTGATTGACGATAAGCCGATTATTCGCAGAGCTATTGTGCAGACGATCAAATGGGAGGAGCTCGACTGTGAGGTTGTTGGTCAGGCCGAGGACGGTATTGATGGACTGGCTCTGCTGGTAGAGAAGCGGCCGGACATCGTCATCACCGATATCAAGATGCCGGGTCATACGGGACTGGAGCTGGCGGAATGGATGCGGGAGCATGTACCGCATGCCAAGACGATCCTGATCACAGGCTACCAGGAGTTTGAATACGCCAAACAGGCGATTAAGCTCGGGGCGTTCGATTTCATCGTCAAGCCGATCCATAATCAGGAGCTGTCAAGAATAGTACGAGCGGCAGCGGATAAAATCGAGGAGGAACAATCAGTTCTCCGGCAATCGGCGCTGCTGAACGACGAGGTATCCAGACTGGTGAAGCGACATTCACATTCGCTTCCCGCCCTGCGAGGACAATGGCTGGAGAGGCGAATTAACGGGACGGAGGAGGCTCGTGATGCGCAGCAGGCGATGAGTGAGCTTGGTATCGAGTACAGCCGCTTTGTCCTGCTGGCTTTCAGGCCTCTGGCTGGTAACGGACCACGCTTTGAAAAGCCAGCCAATCGGGAGGCGTTGGCCGAGCTAGCCGCCGAATGCTGCCGCAAAGAGGGTATGGGCACGATCACGCTGTACCAAGGTGGCGATCTGATTGTGATGTGCCAGTTCGACCGTGTCCCGATTGTCCGTGAGGTTAGAAGGAAATTGAATGCTGCTGCGGTCGAATGGCTGTGGGTGGCGAAGAAAACGGCAGGAGCCGAATTCCGTGCATCCTTTGGCTCCGTGTACCGGCTGCCCCAGGAGCTGGAGCAGGCATACAGAGAGGTCAGCGCACTGCTCGACTCGGGTTTCTTCCGCAGCGAGGAAATGATTTTGTCAGCGGAGAGCGAGCAGGCCGCCAGAACCCAGGTCAAATTCTCCGTGATGCAGGATATTGAGCGCTTCGAGAAGTCCATTGAGCAAATCCCGATGGAACAGCTGGTTGAGGAAACGAAGCGGATCGTTGGGCAAATCGGGATATATGCCGAAGGCAATATTACGGTAGCCAGAGGTTTGCTGGCGGAGATTTGTTTATCCGCAGCCCGTTATTATTTTCATGCGACAGGTGACGAGCTTGGCCTGGGCAAGAGCATCGACCAACTGCTGGAGGAGGTATACCGGCTGGGCAGCCTGAAGGAGGCGTCGGATTATATGACGGAGCTGGTAACCCGGATCCGTGTCAAGCTCGAAGGTGGGGAGAAGGAATACAGCCTCATAGTCAAAAGTATTATGGAGTATATTCACGAGCATTTTGCTGAGTCTATTACACTGACTTCGATCAGCACTCATTTTGGCATCAGCTCGGGTTATCTGAGCCGTTTGCTGAGAACGGAGACCGGCGAAAATTTCGTCGATATTTTATCTAAGGCGAGAATCAAAGCGGCCAAGCGGCTGCTCAAGGACCCCAAATATAAAGTCAACGAGGTAGGGGAAATGGTCGGCTACAAGGAATACGCGTATTTTTATCAGGTATTCAAGCGGATCGAGGGAAGCTCGCCCAAGGAGTTCAAAAATAAAAAGTAAAGAAAACTAATAAAACCTTTAAATATTGATATGGTAAAGGCCGACACCGCGATTTACAGTAGGAACAAGAGACGAAGGAGTGGAACAGGATATGAGCGGGAGATCAGATCAAGAGGAAATTTGCACACATTTGGGTGACGATTACGATCGTTATCTTGGCGCTATCGTACCGCCGATATTTCAGAATACACTGTTCACCCGCAAGACCATGGATCACGGCTACACGTATACGCGCGTGGCGAATCCAACCACGGAAATCGCCGAGCAGAAGATCGCCGCATTGGAATCGGGCGAAGCGGGACTGTGCTTCTCCTCGGGTATGGGAGCGATCAGCGCTGTACTGATCAGCCTGCTGGAGCAGGGCAGCCATGTGATTTATCCACTGAACGTGTACGGGCCAACGCGTACGTTCATCGCGGGTTATATGTCTCGCTTCGGTGTTGAGGCTACAGCCGTGCAGGGCTCCGACCTGCAGGAAATCGAACAGGCGATTAGACCGAACACACGGGTGATTTATTTGGAGAGTCCCTTGTCCAATACGTTCGAGCTGCAGGACCTGCGCGCCGTTGCTGGGCTGGCGCAATCCAGAGGGATCACGACCGTTATCGACAATACGTGGGCGACTCCGCTGCTCCAGAATCCGCTGCTGCTGGGAGTGGATATTGTGGTTCACTCCGCTTCCAAATATTTGGGTGGGCACAGCGATATCCTTGGCGGTGTGGTTGTCGGTGGCCGAGAGCGGCTTGCTCGTATCAGCCGTGAGGAGCGCGGCTTGTTCGGAGCGGTGATGGACCCACATCAGGCATGGCTGCTGATCCGCGGGCTGCGGACGCTGCCTGTGCGCATGCGGCAGCACGAGGAAAGCGCGCTGCGGATAGCGGCCTTTCTGGAGGCGCACCCGTGCGTCGAGCGCGTGCTGTATCCCGGCCTGCGCAGTGATCCGCAGTACGAGCTCGGTCAATCCCAGATGTCCGGGTACTCGGGACTGATGAGCTTTGTACCCAGGTGCGGCAGCGACCGGGTGCTTGGGCTGATCAAAGGGCTGCGCCTGTTCGAGGAAGGACCGAGCTGGGGAGGCTTTGAGAGCCTGATCAACTCGCCCGGTCTTTGGCTGGATGAGGAAACGTCCGTGCGCCACGGTAATCCCCGGGGGCTGCTGCGAATTTCGATTGGCTTGGAGAATGCCGAGTCGCTGATGGAGGATCTGGATCAGGCGCTGCGATCGTTATGAGCAGATGAGCAACGGATAGAGACGTCCCACGGGACGTCTTTTTATATAAAACGGGCTCCAGCTTCCTATCCAGGAAGTTAAAAAAACTAATAAAAAGTAGAAATTGCCGTATTTAAACCGCTTACATATTATTTTATACTTCAATTACTAACAACGAAGCGAATCAACCCCCACTGAAAGCGTTACCAGAAAGTAGTAACCACTATCAGCAGAATAAGGTGTCAAAGCTGGGGTTGTGCAGAAAGGAGAGACGATATGGAGGTTCACACTGCGGCCATCCGTGAAAGGGAGGTCGGTAAAAAGTCGAGTCCTGGAGTTCGGGAGTGGAAGAAAAACTATGATTTGTATTTGCTTCTTCTGCCGGCTGTAGCTTTTTTTATCATTTTTGCCTACATTCCGATGGTAGGGCTGATTATTGCTTTTAAAGATTACAATATTTTTCAAGGTGTGTTTGGCAGTGAATGGTCCGGCTTGGAAAATTTCAGGGAAATGTTCTCGATTCCCGAGTTCTGGCAAATGATTCGTAACACCCTGCTGCTCAACGTGCTCGGTCTTGTGGTCGGATTTCCGGCTCCTATCCTGCTCGCGTTGATGCTGAATGAAATCCGCTCCAAATATTTCAAAAATATTTCCCAGGCGCTGCTCTATCTGCCGCACTTTATGTCATGGATCGTACTGGGAGGGATCATATACGCTGTGCTCTCTCCGAAATATGGAATCGTCAATGCGATTATCCGCTGGCTCGGCTTCGGAGAGATTTATTTTATGGCTGATAAAGCATGGTGGGTCGTGGTATACACCCTGGCTGCCGTCTGGCAGAGCGCCGGATGGGGTACGATCATTTATCTGGCGGCGATGACCGCCATTGATCCTTCGCTTTATGAGGCCGCTTCTATCGACGGAGCGGGACGCCTGCGCAAGATCGTCAGTGTCACCATTCCGAGCATTATGCCGACAATTATTATTTTGTTCATCCTGGCGATCGGACATATGGTAAGCATCGGTATCGAGCAGCCGCTTGCACTGGGCAACCCGGTAGTCAATGAAATATCCGAGGTGATCAGTACGTATGTGTTTGCCGTAGGGATCAAGCAGGGCGAATTCGGTCTGACGACAGCCGTCGGTCTGGTACAGTCGGTCATCAACCTGACACTGATTCTTACAGCCAATTACTGGGCGAGAAGAGCGGGAGGCGAAGGCCTGTGGTAAATTGCAGACAAGAAAGGAGGGAGCTGCATGGCTGATACTCAAAGCACAGCGGCCGGACAAAGGTCCAGAAAGCGTCTTTATCCAATCGGTGATATTTGCTTTAACGTGATCCTTTACAGTGCACTTACTTTTTTTACTTTCCTTTGTCTCTTCCCGTTTTTGAATACGCTGGCTAACGCCTTCAGCAGCAATCAGGCGATTCAGACGGGTCAGGTCGTGCTGTGGCCGATTGGCTGGCAGCTGGATGCGATGAAATCGATTATGACGGACGTTACGATTATCCGCTCACTGTTCATTACGATTTATATTACCGTACTGGGCACGGCGCTGAATTTATTGTTTACGGTCGTTACCGCTTACCCGCTGTCACGGCGTGATTTGAAGGGGCGGGCGGTGTTCATGAATTTTATGATCATCACGATGCTGTTCAGCGGGGGAATGATTCCAACCTTCCTGCTTGTGAAAAACATGGGTATGCTCAACTCGCTGTGGGCGCTGATGATACCTGGATTGATCAGTGCATTTAATGTCATTATAATGAAGAGTTTTTTTCAAAGCTTGCCCGACGAGCTGAGAGAAGCCGCCATTATGGATGGCTGTGGCAATATCCGCTACCTGATCCGGATTGTGCTTCCCTTGTCTGGCGCCTCGCTCGCAACCATCGGATTATTTTATGCGGTAGGCAACTGGAATGCATATTTCAACGCTGTTCTGTACATCGATAATCCCGATCTTCATACGCTACAGGTTAAGCTGCGCAATATTTTGCTGTTATCGCAGATGGACACGTCACTGGAAACGATGCAGCTGCAGCAGAGCAAGTTGAGCATCATTCAGGAGTCGCTGAAGGCATCGGTCATTATTTTCGCTACGGTTCCGATTCTGATTGTGTACCCGTTCCTGCAAAAGTATTTTGTCAAAGGCTCATTATTAGGATCAGTAAAAGGCTAAAGTTGTATACGATGCGGGAGGCTGCCTGCAGCGCCTGACTTCATATAAATCTGTGACAGACAACAAGGAGGAAACGACTTTGAAAGCAACATTGAACAGGGGACTTAAGCTTTCTATGGCAGCTATGCTGATTCCAAGCCTGCTGATCGGCTGTACGGGAGGTGCCAATCCAAGCGGCTCCACGGCAGCTACCGGCGATGCCAAAAAAGCGGCCGATCCGGTTAAATTAGAGAAAGTCCGGGTATCGCTCTGGGATCGCTCCAACTCGCCAAGCGGCGAAAAGCTGACCGATTCATTGCTGGTCAAATGGATCAAGGAGAATGCCAAAAAGGAAGGTCTGGACGTTGAGTATGTCACACTGCCACGGTCTCAGGAAAGTGAGAAGAACAGCACCTGGATGGCTTCCGGTGAATCGCCGGATATCCTGATCACGTACGATTTGAATGCGATGTTCAAATGGGCCGAGCAGGGTGGCTTATGGGAATTGGACACCCTGCTCGATAAATACGGACCCGACATCAAGAAGCTGATCAAGCCTGCACTGGATTCCGCGGGTACGTACAAAGGCAAGCGTTACGCCATACCGGCTATGCGGATGAGCACGGCGGTCGGTCCATCCATGAAAATCCGTCAGGACTGGCTTGACAAGCTGAATATGAAAGCACCTACGACGCTCGATGAGCTGTATACGGTATTGAAAGCGTTTAAGGAAAAGGACCCCGGCGGCGTAGGAAAAGACAACGTGGTGCCATGGGCGATTCCGGCGATTAATCAAGGGATGAAAGCTTTCTTCTACGGTCCGATGTGGGGCGCGGGCGTTGCGATGGACGGTCCGAAGACCGAGGTGTATATGCCGACAGGCAACTATACCGATGGTGTGTTCCATTCCGCGGTTGATCTTCCCGAGGGCAAAGCGTTCTTCGCCTTTATGAATAAGCTGTACCGGGAGGGCCTGTTGTCCAAGGAATTCGTAACCGACGTCAACTCCCAGCAGTATCAACAGCATTATACGTCAGGCACAGCGGGCTTTATTGATTCCAATAATCCGGTTTGGGAAATGACTGTTGAGACGAGAAAGACGGTACCGACTGCTACCTGGGTAACGGTGGAGCCGTTCAAGAGACCGAATGGTACCCAGCTTACCTCGCTTGAATCGCAGTTCGGGCTGCTTAATCTGATTCCAAAGTCAACGAAAAATCCGGAAGCGGCCGTCAAGTTCCTGAACTTCCTCGCCAAAAACGTCGCGGTCGTGCAGAGCGGCCTGGAAGGCACGCACTATAAAGTCGATAACGGCGTACGTACCGTGATCGATCCGGCCAAAAACGTCAAGGAGATCGATTGGTATTTCAATGACCTGAATCTGCTGACTCAAGGTTATATGGGACCTCCTACGAAGGAGCAGATTTTGCAAATCAATGCGGCTGATCCGAAGAAGGAAGAGATCGCCAAACTGATGGATCCTTACTATCGCATGTTCGAAAAATATGGAAAAAGCTATCCGGTTTTCGATACACAGCGTAAGGTTGCCGAGAAAAACGGCGTGAACATCACCAAATATTTGTACGAGAAATTGTCCAAGGTTATTATCGTTCCGAACTTTGACCAGGAGTGGGATGCTCTCGTAGCCGGCTGGGAGAAAAATGGCGGTCGTGAGTATGACAAGGAAGTTACCGAGAACCTGAAGAGCATCAACTGGAAAACGACCAATAAATAGTAAAAGGCAGCAGGAAACAGGCATACAACAAAAAGTGAGAAGAGATCTGCCAAGTAGTGCAGAGGAGGAGGAAGAAGGAGCTTGTTCTCCTTTCCTCCTCTGTCTATTTATAGGAACTACAGGCTGTGCGATAACGAGATGAAGGAGCGAATAGGAATGAACGGTATCCCGTATAACAGTGCTGCCGAGATCAGGGAATTGATTGATCTGCAGGATGATAGATTGGATGAGGAATTGGCCAGATTTCGCGATGAGCAGGTGCATGGGAGGAAGCTCAGCTCCCAGGGACTTGAGCTGGGCAGACTGGCGCTGATGCTTCCGCTGTACTGCCAGCCGGATTCGCGGTATTACCACAACAGCGAGCTGCTTGCGATACTTCATGAGCTGGCGGCTGCATTTCTTGCAATCCAGCTGCCGAGCGGATCTGTGTCGTTGTACAACTGCAATATTGATTCACCGCCGGATACCGCGTTTACTGCCCATCTGGTCGCTTTGCTGGCAGAGCTGGGACGGCGCTTCGGCGGGGCGGAAACGGCGGCAATCACGGAGACGCTTGTGTTATTCATGGAAAGGGCGCAGGACAGCATGCTGTACGGAGGCATCCACACGCCGAACCATCGCTGGGTGCATGCATCTGCGCTTGCCAAAATGCATGAGCTATTCGGCGGCACGGCATTCCGGGACCGCGCTTTTCAGTTTCTGAATGAAGGTCTCGATATTACTGAGTATGGGGAATGGACGGAGCGCAGCAATGCGATATACAACGCCATCTGCGCTTATTATTTGCATACAGTCGGACGGACGTTCGATTACGAGCCTGCCTTTGAAGCCGCTCAAAGTACCTTGGTCATGATGAGCTATCTGCTTCATCCGGGCGACACGATTGCGACCGAATATTCGGGGCGCCAGGATCTCGGTCAGGTGGCGAAGCTGGATGACCGTTTCTATGCAGCCTGCCACTTGATGGCAGCACGCAGCAAGGACCCGATACTGGCAGCGTTGGCCCGCACTGCCGACCGGACGTCGTCGAAGGGTTCACTTGGTTTGATTCACTGGATGCTGGAGCCGGAGCTGATGGAGCTGCCGGGTGACGATACGCCTTTGTCCGACAGTTATACGGTATTGTTCGGGGAAAACAATGTGGTACGGGTACCGGACCGTGTGCCCTATCTCGGTCCCGTTGTGAAGCATCCGCATGGAGCATCAGTACTGCGCCACCGCAGGGGCAAGCTGAGCGTAACAGTGATGGCAGGCCAACAGGAAATGATGTATATCCAATACGGCCAAGCTAGAATGCCGGCATTGAAATTGGGTGTCGGCTGGTTCGGTATCGGAGCGGCTGCGTTCCCCGGTATCCGCAAGCTTGCGGAGGATACGTACAGAATGGACGTTGAGCTGGAGGGCTGTTATTTCCAGCCGCTTGCTGAAGAGCATACGAGAGATGCCAAAGGGATGTATGTGAAGTTGCCGAATCATCTACGCGAGCGCACCGATATTCTCCATCTCCGCATCGGTGTCGAGGTCAAGCTGCTTGACGATGGCGTTGATGTGCGCATCATCTCGGAGGAGAGAGCCGACATCTACCTGCAGGCCGTCTGCATGTTTGATGCTCATGGACAGCTGCAGGGTGAAGGCCTTGAGCATACGGCGCCTTCCATGCAGCGCTTGACTGAGGGTACCGCCGTATACAGCTGCGGTGAAGACCACATTCGCATTGAAGAGGGTGCTTTGGAGCACTTTGAAGTTTTCATGCGCAATGATGTTATCAATAAGGAAGCACTTAATTTGACTATGAACTGGGTCACGCCAGCGGATCGCATATTACGGTTCCGGTTTTTTTCTGAGTCCGAACCGAACTCAACCCAATAAGAATGCTCTCCATGATTTATTCTGGACGATTAGTCTCTGAGGAACGAATTTTTGGCGACACGTATAAAATTGTTGGCGGTAGTCGAGAGACTCCGTCCTTTTTTATGTGCTACCACATAGCTGCGGGTCGTATTCTCAGCCAATATACGACAATATGTGGGTTGCTCATCAACAGTCAATGATCCAATCAAAATCTCAGGCACAAACCCTACCCCCATCCCGGTGGCCACCAAGGAATTGATCGTGTCCCAATTCATCGTTTCAAATACGATATGTGGTGTAAAGCCAGCCTCATTACAGAGGCGATGTCCCATGGGTGTAAATTTTTGTTCGGTTTTGAGAAAGATAAACGGCTGATGTTTGGCCAACTGCAAATCAATAAAAGGTAAACCAACGGACATGGCAGGGGTCAAATAATCGTTAAGCTCATTGTTCTTCGGAATGGCAAATAAAATCTGTTCCTGATAAATATGCTGATACTCGATCTCCTTATAAGAAAAGGGAAGAGGGATCATGCAAAAATCCACCTCCTCATTGATGATCAGCTGCTCCAGTGTAGCAGAATGCTTCTCCATAATGTCTAATTTGACAGAAGGATACTGTCTGCTGAAAGCAGGTATGATCCTCGGGAGGTAATGGTAGCTGTAGAAGGGAGAAATGCCAATGCGTAGGTTTTCCTCTCGCGTGTTGGCTATTGCTGAGATCTCCTGGGTTAATCGCTCGCTTTTGTTCATAATTTCGCTTCCCTCTTTAATAAACACCTCTCCGGCTTTTGTCAGCTTGACCGTATTGTTCTCCCGAAAAAATAGAGGGGTTCCCAACTCCTGCTCCAGCTTTTTGATACATTGGCTCAAGGCCGGTTGGCTGATCGAAAGTTGTTGAGCAGCTTTGGAGAAGCTCAGCTCTTTGGCTACAGTGAGTGCATACTGAATGTCACGTAATTGCAAAAAGGCTCACCATCCTTATAATTTTTAATTATAGGTTTATTATATAAAATTATTTAATAGAGATCAAGAATCGATATTTACATCATTTTTCAAGTAAATATATGGTAATATTTGCTCTTAATATCATATATAGTATTATTATAGATCAAAAAAGACTGAATTTCCGTTTTACAAAACGTTAACTTGATCTGTATTCATTATCACTTATAATAAAAATATATAAGGAAAGTCATTAAATCGATATGAGGTGATGCTATGACAGTCAGGAAGCGAAGCGAGAATACGGCGGGATATGTACTGTTACTTCCTTCCCTGCTCATTTTGTTAGTGTTTGTGATCATTCCCATTTTTTATAGTGCAGGCTTAAGCTTACTCTCGTGGGACATGATGAGGCCGATGCCCGAGTTTATAGGATTAAATAATTATGTGAGCTTATTTCAAAGCAAAAGCTTCTACAACTCGTTATTTCGAACGCTGCTTTACACGATCATGACAGTTCCAATTTCCATGATCCTTTCGCTTGGATTCGCATTATTGCTCGACAAGGGACTTCGTTTGGCACTATCGGTATACCGGTCGTTGTTCTTTGCCCCTATAGTCACGTCTACAGTAGCGATTTCTGTTGTATGGATGTTTATTTATCACCCTGACTACGGCATGGCCAATGCGGCTATGAAATGGCTGGGACTGGAGCCCCTGCGCTGGTTGAACGACACCAAGACGGCGTTAATTTCTTTGGCCATAATGGCAATCTGGAAGCACATCGGGTTTTGTGTCGTTATTTACTTGGCTGGCCTACAAGGGATTCCAACAGATGTGGAGGAAGCGGCCAAAATGGACGGTGCAGGTCCACTGCGAATCATGCTAAGCATTAAGCTTCCATTACTGACGCCAACAATCTTTTTCCTACTTATTTATTTGACGATTGAGCAGCTGCAGACCTTCACGCAAATCGATGTTATGACGAAGGGAGGTCCAGCCGGAAGCACAGAGCTTGTGGTCATGCACCTGTGGAATTATGCGTTTGAGCGCTTCCAGATGGGTTATGCCTCAGCCATTGCCATGGTATTACTAGGCATTATTCTCTTGCTGACTTGGGTGCAAATGAGATTAGTCGGCCGTAAAGTGCATTATCAATAAATGACGGAGGCGTAAACAATTGGATCATTCAACCAAGTTAGTAAGCCGTGTCTCTCCTCAAGGTCATCGGATTAAAAGTCTGCAAAATTCATCCACGATGATTAAACAAGCCGCATCCATTCTGAAGCATCTATTGCTGATCAGTGCGTCACTTGTGATGGCATTTCCATTCATCTGGATGGTGATCAGCTCACTGAAGATGCCGGATGAAATATTTGGCGGAGGGCTGTTAAGCATACCGAGCTCCTTACGCTGGAGTAATTATTTGCAAGCTTGGCAAAGTGCGCCTTTCGATCGCTTTTTTATGAATAGCGTGTTGGTATCCGTCTGTACGGTTGCGGGTCAGGTAATTACGTGCAGCATGGCCGCCTATGCATTTGCATGTGTTGATTTCAAAGGTAAGCAAGGCTGGTTTCTCCTATTCATTGCTACAACGATGATTCCCTTCGAATCGACAATGATTCCATCCTATTTGGTGGTCAAGTCCTTGGGGCTTATCAATACGCATTTGGCGCTTATTATACCGAGCTTGACGAGTGTGTTTGGTATCTTTTTGCTAAGGCAATTTTTCCTTACAATTCCTAAAGATTTGCTTGATGCGGCCAAAATCGATGGATGCTCCCATTTCACAACTTTATTCCGGATTGTGCTGCCCTTATCGCAAACCATTTTAGCTACCGTCAGTCTGTTTGCTTTTATTAATTCGTGGAACAGCTATTTGTGGCCACTGCTCGTGACGAATACGACGCAGATGCGTACGGTGCAAATTGGTCTTAGATATATGATCGATAAGGAGCTCGGAACGCAATGGTCGCAGCTGCTCGCTGCCTCTACTTTTGTCATCCTGCCGATTCTGGTGTTGTTCTTGTTTCTGCAAAAATATTTTGTTCGTGGTATCGTCACCAGCGGATTGAAGTAACCCATCATGTGGCCTGTCGTTTCTATTGAATCCTAATTGAAGCTAATTTAATCATACAATGAATGAGGAGATGGACAAGATGAAGAAGAAAGTATTAGTGACAATGACAGCTTTATTAGCTATTCTATCTGGTTGTGGAGAGCAGCAGGGGAGCACCAACACCCAGGAGACTGCAAAAGGGGCAGCTGCAAGCGGACCGATTACGCTTAAGCTGTGGTCTACGGAAAAGGATTTATTGAAAGGCTACATGGATGCATTCCAAGCGGCCAACTCCAATATTAAGATCGAAGTTGAATTCATGGGTGATTATGATGAAATGGCCAAAAAGGTTCAGGCGGGTATCGTATCTAACAGTCTGCCTAATGTCGTTCAACTAGGTCAAAGACATGCGATTCCGCAAATCGCGGACAGCGGGAAGCTATTGCCAATCGAAAGCTTTATGTCCAAGGAAGAGATCGCACAAATTTTACCTGGATTTTGGCAACGGTACACGTATAAGGACAAGAAATGGGTCATTCCGTTTCAGAGCAGCACTCCGGTCATGTATTACAACAAAACAATGTTGGAGAAACAGGGCTTAAAGGTGCCCGATACGTGGGATGAACTGATCGAAGCGGGGAAAAAGGTGAGCGGCAATGGCGAATGGGGGCTTAACTTAAACAGCGACAGCCCGTGGTATTTCCAGCCAATGGTATGGAATCGTGGAGGGCAATTGATCAAAGCGGACGGTACGCCTAATGTGAACAGCAAAGAGGTCGTAGAAACGCTAAAATCAATTCAAGATGCTGTACATACGTCCAAGATCATGCCGCAAAATCAAATTAAAACATCAGGTGAGGATTTTGCAGCGGGTAAGCTGGCTATGTTATTCCGCTCAGGCGCATCGCTTGCTGCTTTGAAAAAGCAAATTGGCAATAAGTTTGAAATCGGAGTAGCGTTTTTGCCAAAGGTCAATCAACGCTGGGTACCGATCGGAGGCAACGGACTGGGTATTTTTAAATCGGATAAGGCTCATGAAGAAGCGGCCTGGAAATTAGTGTCCTTTCTGACGAGTCCAGAGATTACAGCTCAAAACTCCATGAGCACCGGATATATTCCTGTCAACAAAGCAGCTTACGAATTGCCTGATTTCAAGCAGCACTTGACGAAGGATCCGAACTTTAAAGTGACCATTGATCAAACCCAATTTTTACGCGCAGAAGGCATTCATCCTGCTGACGCACTCATTTGGTCCGGTATTGTCAATGCGATTGAGACTGTACACAACGATGCCAAGGCTGATCCGCAAAAGGTCATGGACGCTCTGCAATCCGAAGTTATCAATTATATGAAATCATATAAATAAAAGTCAAAGGTGTGAATAAATCAATGATTATGAATATTGCTCACAGGGGAGCGTCACATAACGCGCCGGAAAACACATTGGCAGCCTTTTACAAAGGATTGGAAATGGGAGCCAATGGCTTGGAAACCGATCTTAGAATGTCCAAAGACGGTGTTATTGTTTTGCATCACGATGAATTGCTGAATCGCACGACCAACGGCACGGGGCGTCTTTCCGATTATACATGGCAACAACTGCAGCAGTTGGATGCAGGTTCCTGGTTTTCTGATCAGTATGTGGGGGAACGATTAGTGAGTATGGACGCATTTCTTTATGCTTTTGGTAATAAGCCCATCCATCTGGCGTTGGAGCTGAAAGAATCCGGGCTTGAGGAAGAGCTTATACATGGATTAAAAAGACACGATCTCATTGAAAAGGTAACCATTACCTCTTTTGACTTTGAGAATTTGCAAGCTGTTCGGCAAGCGCATGGCTCCATTCGGTTAGGTCATCTGGTTCGTCATTGGGATGAGAATCACTTGGCGCTATTGAAGGAATATGGAGTTATCCAGCTGTGCCCCCAAGCAGATACTGTGACTCTGGAAGGAGTCCGTTTGTTGAAGCAGCAGGGTTTCGAAGTTCGGGCCTGGAAAGTAGCTGATGATGCATTAATGAAGCATTGTCTCGAATGTGGCGTGGATGGTATGACGGTTAATTTTCCTAATCAATTAAACGAGGCTCTTCAATCCAATGTGTACCCTTCATGATCGTTTGCTGTAACGAAGAGGGTTCACGGTAGTTGAGATGTGCCACGTTGTAAGCAATTATTCAATTCATAGTTCAATATCCAAGGGCAGCCATGTGGTAGTCCTTTTTCTCCGCTAAAGGTACTGTGGACCATCTTAACTTATCCGTCGGGTGTAACCATATAAAAGATCACTTGCCAGCCCCCAAGGATGACGGAATGTCTTTACTCCTTGAACACCGACTTTCTCGATTTCCGCAATCCGTAAGAAACGTTCGCGCGCATGGCGTGATAGGATTGAGGTGAAGAACGGCCTTGGCCAGAGGAGGATATGATTATGAACGTTATTGAGGATTGGGGTGGCGAATTGAAAAGAGAAGCCGAATCGACGCGGTCGCTTCTCGAAAGGCTCCCGGAAGACAAATTCTCTTGGAGACCGCACCCAAGATCGATGTCTTTAGGACAGCTCGCCCTACACGCTGCGGGAGTGCCCGGAGGGCTGGCTCTATTGCTGGACGAGGCGGTCAGCGAAGTTCCGGTCGTTCCGCTGCCGGAGCCGACCACCCGGCAAGAACTGCTCGAAGCGCTGGAATGGAGCGTGTCTCTCGCCGAGAGCAAGCTTCGGGAATGGGGAGAAGACGGGCTAAGGAATACCTGGAAGCTCGTCAGCAAGGGGGAGACCGTGTTGGAAGCGCCCCGGATCGACATGGTGCGAACGCTGATGTTCAATCACGTTTATCATCATCGGGGTCAGTTGACGGTCTATCTCCGACTGCTCGGAATACCGGTTCCAGGGATGTACGGCCCCAGCGCGGACGAACAATAACGGTGATGCAGTGAATGACTCTAAATTAAATCTGGGTTCTACGAATAAGAAAGCAACATTACAAAATTTACCTTGTGTTATAACTATCGTGTACGTATTAGACACAAGAGGAGATTAAAATTATGACTAGATTGAAGGGTAAAGTTGCTTTGGTTACGGGTGCAAGCCGCGGGATTGGACGTGCCATTGCGACACGTTTAGCGCAAGAAGGTGCATTAGTAGCTGTTCATTATGGCACGAACCGTGAAGCTGCAGAAGAAGTAGTACATGATATCGAGCAGAATGGAGGGGCTGCATTCACGATTGGTACGAAACTTGGTTCTTCAGAAAGCATACAGACACTTTATAAGACATTGGATGAATTGTTGAAAGAAAGTACAGGTGACATTCACTTCGATATACTAGTGAACAACGCAGGGATCGCCCTAGTAGCCCCAATTGAGGATACTACAGAAGACGCATTCGATAAAATCATGGAAATCAATGTAAAGATGCCGTTTTTCCTGACTCAACAAGCTTTGCCACGTTTACGAGACGAAGGTCGAATTATTAACTTGTCATCCTCTGTAACAAGGATTTCCCTGCCTGCCATTCCCGCATACAGTATGACCAAGGGGGCAATCAACACACTCACGCTCGCCTTATCGAACCAACTCGGCCCACGTGGAATTACGATCAATGCCATCCAACCTGGATTCGTTGCCACGGATATGAATGCTGCAATGCTGCAAGATCCTGCCTCACAAAAATTTGGTGCTGATTTTTCTATCTTTGGAAGATGGGGCCAACCAGAAGATGTCGCGGATATAGCTGCTTTTCTAGCTTCTCCCGACAGTCGCTGGGTAACCGGGCAATTGATCGATGCCAGTGGGGGCTCTCATTTGTAAAGTCATCTGGAAATAGGATTGATCTTTTTGAAGTTCAAAGTGTTATCTGGCCTCTTCTTGGTGCTGGATTTTTAATGTTGAATGGGAAGGTAAGTACATGGGGGCAGACCGCCGATGCGGTCTGTTTTTCCATTGAACTATCTGGACACGCTAACACAACGGAAATTCATTTGTTACTTCTCAAGTAAAGGGCAGGATAGATTATTGAACATTTTTTATATATAATAATTCAAAAAAATAAAATATTGAATTTTTAGTCATTTCTCAACCTATAACTAAGGGCGATCGAATATTAGTCGATTAAGTCTTTAAACTAACGAAGAACGAGAGCTGAATAGTAATGACAAGAGGGCAGCCGCTAAAAAATCGGCAACCTCATTAAACGAAAAGGCAGGATAATAACCGTATGGAAAGATGATGAATATTCGAGCTGAAAACGTTACTCTATAAGGTTCACCAAGGTCTAGTTCCTGTTGCATATGCTACAGGTTTTTTTATGATTTGACATGCAACTAAAAAGTTGCATATAATGGAGATATGGACAAACTCTTTAAAGCACTTGCCGATGGAACACGTAGAGAATTACTTGACCTCTTGTTCGTCAATAACGGGCAATCCTTGGGCGAACTCTGTAAACAAATGACAATGAGTCGTCAAGCTGTTACTAAGCACCTTCTGCTGCTGGAAGAGGCAAATCTAGTTACTGTCGTTTGGCAAGGCCGCGAAAAGCTTCATTATCTTAACCCGGTACCTATCGGGGAAATTTATCAACGTTGGATCGGTAAGTTTGAGCGTCACCGGATTGAGGCATTGAACACACTAAAGCAAGCCTTAGAGGAGGATTCTAATCATGAATAAAGCTTCATTCGTTTATGCGACTTACATCGCAACCACACCCGAGAAGCTATGGGCAGCCCTAACTAACAGTGAATTTACCAAGCAGTATTTTTTCGGTCGTGAAATCGTTTCGGATTGGCAAGTTGGTTCCAGCTTTAAATTGATGAATAAAGATAAGGTTGAACATTATGGTGAAGTTCTTGTATGTGAGCCGTATCGATTACTCACTGTTACCTGGAGTGTCAAAGACGTTGAAGGAGAGCGAGTTTCTAAGGTTACATATGAATTAACACCCATGACCTCTACGATAAAACTGACGCTTCGACACGAGGATTTATTAGAAAAGGATATTCGCAAAGATGAAGGTAAAATGGAAGGGTTTAACAATGGATGGCCTGCCATCCTCAGTAATTTAAAAAGCCTCCTCGAAACAGGAAAAACCCTTCAAGCCTTTTAGTTTCACTTTGGTTTAGGCTAAACCTCTGGAAGTTCCCGGCTACGAAGGACAGTTATCACTCGGCAAGGTGAGGTGTGCGAATTTAATACGGAGCGAACCTTAGAAGCGATTTTAGAGGTTCGTTTTTTTTCTGCTATTTTATTTTTTTTGAAAATTGGACTTTTCAGTAGCCTCCGAAGTTTGAGGTTGGTTCTTTTTGGAATCCTACGCCATTCATGTCACAAAATATATCTGCTAATTGTCTGAGATACGTAACAAAAAAAGAAGCTGCTCGTTAATAATGCACATCCCAAAGTGGATTCTGATTCGTCCGTAAGCCTACAAGTACTTAGGCATTTTCTGGAGACTTATAAATAAATTAATCCGGAAGGGCCCATTGAACAAATCGATTTATATCGGAAACACATTCCTTGCATTGATCGTTCCTTTCTAAGTGTACAGGAAAAAATACAGGGAGATGAGCCTTTAACTGTAGAAGAGCCGTCAAAGCTAAAAGACTATATGGATAATATTTTGATTGCCAATGAACCTTCGCATATACGGACAAGGGCTCGGTTGGTCTTCTGAACGATGACAGGGACGTTCTCGTCATTCAAGCGAGCGACGGGATTTATACGAATCAGGATTGGTACACGGAAGTCGAGTACTCCCACAAATTCTTAAAAGCAATGTTCAACTTTATGGGAGTTGACTATCGAATCATCCGTGCACAAGGGAATTATATCTTGAAAAGAGATGAGGTATTGGCAAATGCATTTCAAGAAGCTGAGACTGCGGCTGCTTTGTTTAATCGAGCATGATGAGTTCACATTAAATTACTGTGCCGGAACTTAGAATTAAAGGGCAACTTTTACGCTAAACATTCCTGTATAGCCTAAGAAATGGGCTTTGTCAAAAAAGGAGCGCCTCGGTATGATGGGTTTGTTGACGGGTAAATACCCACACCATCAAGGAGGCGCTCTTATTATGAAGTTTAAGCAATCAGACAGACAAAATCAACGTATTGAACGA
>NZ_MRTH01000028.1 GCF_001956045.1 Paenibacillus sp. FSL H7-0331
TGTCGCACAACAGTTATTGTACGACATGACTGGAGGGAGTGTAATCCCCCACCAGTAGGAAATATGTAAATGTGTGTCGTATTTTGTTGGAGGGTGGTGCAAAATGTCAAATGCAATACACGTTGATGATTGATGAAATGAATCAACTGATGGACAAGGACAGCCTCACATACGACCACAGTGTCAGAGTCTCCTCATTGGCCAAAGTGATGGCCCGCGGTTTAAATCTGAATGAACGACAAACCAATCATTTGGTAACTGGCTGTTTTTTACATGATATCGGCAAGCTGCGTATTCCTGTAGAGATATTGAACAAAACATCTGCATTGGCGCCGCATGAGTGGGATTTGATGAAGCTTCATCCGAGCATAGGTGCCAAGCTATTGCAAGAGTATAGACATCTGGATAAAGAGATCATAGAAATTGTCCAATTTCATCACGAGCGTTGGAATGGCAAAGGTTACCCCACTGGTATAAGCGGACGCAATATACCAGATTTTGCTCGAATTTGTGCGATTATTGACGCGTTTGATTGTATGGTTTCGAATCGTCCATATCGACAAGGCATGTCAGTCGGAGAAGCAACGAATCAACTGCTATTGCATGCTGGCCAGCAATTTGATGAACATTATGTGCGTATTTTTATCCAACTGTTTCATCTGGAGCCTTTGGGTTCCCGCAATGATCCTAAATAATTCTTCCGGAGATGACAAGATGAGCATACTTTTACAAGAGCAATATATTGAAATCGTGCTGGGTAAGGCTTATTATGCACTAGCCACTCAAGAGGTGGATAAGATTATCAAAATGCAGACCATTTTCGATACTCCTGAAGACAATTCCTATTTACGAGGATTTATATATTTACGTGAAAAAGCCATACCAGTTATTAGTTTGCGTACCCTCTTTGGTATGACAGAAGAGGTGTTTACCCCAGCCACGCGTATTATTATTCACAAGCATCATCGTGAATCCATAGGCTTTATCGTCGATCAGGTAAACAAAGTGTCGGTCTATGAGAATATACAGCCTGTGCGGGATAAATTAGGCACTGTAAAAGGTACTTATTTTAAAGGAACTACGAATCGTGATGGTGTGCCGGTTGGTGTTTTGAACATGAATGAGATTGTTGCACATGCGTAAATCGCAAGCAGTACAGACATTTGAACTGTCAACCCCCTGAAGATTAAAATTTTCTTATCTGATTCTAATAGAGTGATTGAAAGCCAGAAGCAGCAAGGGATCGTTAAGCCCTTGGTAGATGCTGGCTTTTTTTTGCGTGTTATACTCGTTGCATGACAGGGAAAAGCCCACTAAGTATTCAATTTTTTGTTAAAAACAGGAGGGAATACAAATGAAAATTTTGAACAAGCAGCACATCGGTAAAACATTGATCGCCACTACAGTCAGCTTATCCATGTTATTCTCGGTATCTGCAATGATTCCGTCGAATACAGCATACGCGTACAGCGCATCCAAAGCTAATTCGATAATTGCTACAGGTAAAAAATATATGGGTGTACCTTACAAGTTTGGTGCGACATCGGGACAGACCCGTAACTTCGATTGTTCAACGTTCACGCAATTTGTATTTGCCAAGTACGGAATTCATCTTCCGCGTACAAGCCAGCAGCAATCAAAAGTAGGTACCTATGTGCCTAAGAGTCAATTGAAGCCGGGTGATTTGGTATTCTTCTATTCCCCAATCCATCATGTTGGGATCTATATCGGTAACGGCAAAGTGCTGCATACGTATGGCAAACCGGGTGTTACGATATCGAATATGAACAACGCCTTCTGGAAATCTAAATATAAGACGGCACGCAGAGTACTTTAAGCTGGACAAGCTGTTAGTTGTAGGCTAAGTAAGCAGCTTCAAAATCAATATTTCTGCCGCCATTTAACTCTCCGTCCCTTGCGATGGAGAGTTTTTGGCGTGAAATTCTGGCGTGTCTAAAACCTGCGTATCGTATCGGAGAGGCAGCTTCACGGTCACCTGAGTTCCGGCACCGATTGAGCTTGTAATGGTGACGGTTCCTTTATGGAGCCGGACGATATTGCGGGCAATAGCAAGCCCCAAGCCGCTACCCCCGGTTTCACGGCTTCTGTCTTGATCGACGCGATAGAAGCGATCAAAGAGTCGCGGGATCTCCGTGATTTCTACACCGATCCCTTGGTCAATAACCTGCAGCACAATGATATGCTCATCCCGCTGATCCTTGATCATATTGATACGGACCGGCTTTTGGCTGTATTTAATCGCATTATCGAGCAGAATAATGAGCAATTGTTTGATTTGTCCAGAATCTCCGTATAGGGGAATATTTGGCTGCTCGCATTCTACTAGAATGGATCGATGAAACGCCTGCTGAAGTGCTGCTGCTGTTGTGCGCACAAGCTCGGTCAAGTCGAAGGTTTGCCAGAGCTTTTGGCCTTCCGCTTCCGTATTGGCAAGTGTTAACAGGGACTGGGTTAGGTTGCGCAGTCGGGCTGCTTCGGATTGAATCGCTTCGATAGCTTCTTCTCGGAGCGCGGTATCGTTACCACCCCATCGTTTCAAGAGATCGGCATAACTTTCAATAATGGTCAGAGGTGTTTTCAGCTCATGGGATGCATCGGCCAGAAACTGCTTTTGCCGATTGAAGTTGTGCTCAAGCTTGCCGATCATCGTATTGAAAGTGTGAACCAATTGTCCAAGCTCATCCTGTTGCCCATTAGGAGGGACTGCCATCTGCATGAACACGCCGTTCTGTTGGTTGACCTCCATAATGAACGCGAGACGATGTATCGGCCGCAAAATGACTCTTGTGTAATACATCCCGCTCATTAAGGAAAAGAAAGCCGCCCCAAGTGTTGTAAACATGAGTACAGTAATAAGCACACGCAAATACTCATCCAGAGTATCCAATTCACGCCCCATCTGGAGTGCTCCCAAGGTTATGTTATTTTCATCGATGATGGGAGTTTGAATGTAAACGATCAGCGTATTGGCTGTTTTGATTGTTTTGGCAAAACCACGGGAGCTGAAGGTTGCCGGTATTTGGGTCAGCTGATCCTCAGAATGTAGATCAGCCTGTACTAATGAATTCGTATCGATAATCCGGATCATGGACTGTGGCGTAAGAAAAGGCCGAAGCCAGCCAACACGATTCCAACGTTCAGGGTTGTATAACCCTGGCTGCGACATGATGGGCTGAGCAGCTTCCCATAGAAGGCGGATTTCATTTTGGGTTGTCATGTTGACGACCGTGATGTAGGTAATCACATTGAAGAGTAGCAAAACCAGCAGCAAGGAAAAAGCAATCAGCAGTGTTATTTTTGTGCGCAGTTTCACTTGGGTGTCTCACCATCTTTGACCAGATAGCCGACACCACGAAGCGTATGGATCAGTTTGTTGTGAAAGCCCTGATCGATCTTCTGTCTTAAGTACCGGATGTACACATCCACTACATTCGTATCCCCAATAAATTCATACCCCCATACCTGTGATAAAATTTGTTCACGGGACATCACTTCCCCAGGTCGGCTTGCCAAGTAATAGAGCAGATCAAATTCTTTGGTTGTAAGCTCAATGGATTGTGATTCCCGTTTCACCTGTCGGGTACGTATATTCATGCTTAAGCCATCTATATGAATTTCATCTCCGTGAGCACCATCACTACCCGTATCGGTAGGCTGCGATTGAAGGCTTACTGCGGACATACGCAGCAGATTGCGAACACGTGCCAGCAGCTCCTCAATGGCAAATGGCTTCGTCATATAGTCATTGGCTCCCTGATCCAGACCACTGACGCGGTCGGGAACCGTATCCCGTGCCGTTAGCAGGATAATCGGGATTTGAATGCCTTGTTGTCGAATGCGCCTGAGCACTTCAAGCCCATTAAGCTTTGGAAGCATGATATCTAGTAAAATGAGATCCCAATTTTGTTCCAGCGCAGCATCCAGTCCATCTCTGCCATTTTTGGCGCAATGCACCGAGTAGCCTTCATGCTCAAGTTCGAGCTGCAGGACCCGTGCAATTTTAATCTCGTCTTCAATGACCAAAATGCTGTGCTTCAAGCTGTTCACCCGCCCATGCTTGGTATGTATTGTACATGTAGTATGCGGCTTGGAAGCGAAAAATATGAAGGACAAGCGATGGAATGAGGTTAGTGCTCGGTTCGTCACGAAGCCAGGTTGAAATTTGTATATCGAAGGACTGGGAGCTAAGGCAAAAAATAGCTTGAAACATCATATGAATTGTAATATATTAATAATACATCATATGAATTTTCAAAAAAATGAAGTGCAGGTGAGCCGGTGAACAAGAAGTTAACGTATGAAACCGTCTACGATGAGATCAAACGGAACATCAAGGAAGGGCATTGGAAGCAGGGTGAGCAGCTGCCGCCGCTAGAGCAGCTTTCGGCTGAGCTGGGTGTAGGTATTTCATCGGTTCGTGAAGCGGTCCGTATTCTCGGTAAGCAAAAAATTTTACGAATTGAGCAGGGCCGCGGCACCTATGTGGAAAGTGAGCTGACGGAAACACCGGAGCATCGATTGGACTTTCTGGAGCGGGCGACTATGCTGCAGCTAACGGAAGCGCGGTTGATCATAGAGCCGGAGCTTGCCGCGATGGCTGCCGACAAAGCTACCCAGGAGGAAGCGGAAGCTATTATGGTGACGGCTGAGACGATGAAGCGCAAGGTGGAAAAAAAACGTGATTTTCTAAAGGAAGATATGGAGTTTCACGATCAAATCGCCAAAGCCTCGCACAACGAGATTATGTACCATATGCTGGATCGGATGAGTGACTTGTTAGTGGACAGCCGACGTAAATCGATGAAATGGCAGGGGATGAATGAGAAAGCGTCTTCATTTCATTATTTGATCGCGCAGGCGATTATACAACGCAACCCGACACAGGCTCGAGCTTTGATGAAATGCCATTTGGAAGATATGCTAACTGAATTTCATAAGGGAGAGATTAAAGATGAAAATTAAATCGATGGAACTGTTTAAAGTACCGCCGCGTTGGCTGTTTTTGAAAATTACGACCGATGACGGAATTGTCGGCTGGGGTGAACCGGTCGTTGAGGGTAAGGCTGATACCGTGCGGACGGCCGTAGAGGAAATGAGTGAATATTTGATTGGCAAGGACCCGGGAAATATTGAAGATTTGTGGCAGGTGCTGTATCGCGGCGGCTTTTATAGAGGCGGTCCGATCCTGAGCAGTGCTATTTCGGGGATCGAGCAGGCTTTGTGGGATATCAAAGGGAAAAAGCTGGGTGTACCTGTCTATGATTTACTTGGGGGTCCTGTTCGCGACAAGATGCGTGTGTATGCATGGATTGGCGGCGATAAGCCATCCGATGTAGCGGAAGCTGCGAAGGAAAAGATTGCTCAGGGCTATACAGCTATTAAAATGAATGGTACCTCCGAGATGGAGTGGATTGATTCTCCGGCCAAAATTGAGGAAGCGGTGGAGCGTTTGGCTGCTGTTCGCTCAGCTATTGGCAATAGTAACGGAATCGGTGTCGACTTGCACGGACGCGTACATAAGACGATGGCCAAGGTGCTGATCAAGGAGATGGAACCGTTCAAACCGATGTTCATCGAAGAGCCGGTATTAGCTGAAAATTATGAGGTCATACATGAAATTACAAAAGGCTCCAGCGTACCGATTGCAACAGGTGAACGGATGTATACGCGTTGGGACTTCAAACGTCTGCTGACACATGGTGGCGTTGACATCATTCAGCCTGACTTGAGTCATGCCGGGGGCATTTGGGAGGTTCGCAAAATCGCAGCGATGGCAGAGGCTTTTGACGTGGCAGTTGCCCCGCATTGTCCACTTGGGCCAATTGCATTGGCGTCCTCGCTGCAGTTGGATTTCTGCACCCCGAATGCTTTTATTCAGGAACAAAGCCTGGGCATCCACTACAATCAAGGATCTGATCTGTTGGACTATTTGGTTGATCCGGGAGTATTCGATTACGAAGGTGGTTTTGTAAAGCGGCTGACCAAACCGGGGCTGGGCATTGAAATTGATGAGGCGAAGGTACGCGAAATGGCTGCTATCGGTCATCAATGGCGCAATCCGGTATGGCGTAATGAGGATGGCGTTGTTACGGAGTGGTAGGAAGCTGATGAATTGACTCCTGAAGAGCTGTGTTTGCGCACAGCTCTTTTTGGGTTTAAACAGTGATTCGACTGCACATATTGAGAATCAAGCTTTTGTGGCAGTAATCAGGCACTTAATCATAATACCTATCCCTTGTTCAATCGCAGAATCCTTCACATTGGAAACATTCAGCTTCAGGATTGGTGCTTTGGGAAAGTGAGGTAGAAAATGCTTGTCAATTGCTTCGATGATAACGGAATGTGGCTTTAGCTGAGCCGCGAGCTTGGAAACGGAAATCGAGCCGTTCAGCACGATATGGGTATGAATGCATGGTTGCTTGGTTTGGGTAAAGCTAAACAAATCCGGATAAAGATGATCACAATACCGCAGCAAGGTATCAGCTAGCAGCCGGGCCCGCTGTCCATAAGAGGAGCTGATGTGCTGCTTGTGCCTTTCGAACATCCCGCTTTTGAGATAAATCTCAAGCGCGCCCTGTGATAGCATGGAGCTGTCGATATCTAGCAGCCGCTTATAACGATTGAATAGGTCCGACAATACTTCGGGAATGACGGCGATACCGATACGTAAGCCGGGGAAAATAATTTTGGAATAGCTTTTCAAATAAATCACATGTTCCGTGGTATCATATGCATATAAAGGATCAGCCTTGCTGTCCTGCTCCAAATCAGCTAAATAATCATCCTCTACAATGTACACATCATATTTGCGAGCCAGCTCGACAATAGCGATTTTGTCCTCTTTGCTGTAGGAGTTACCAAGTGGGTTCTGAAATCGAGGCATTGTATAAAAGAACTTGATATCTGCAGTGCGGAACAACGTCTCCAGCTCCTGCAAATCAATGCCTTGAGCAGTTCTTGTGATGCCGATAACCGGAATTTGATGCGTTGTCAGATGCTCAATAAACAAATGATAGCTGGGCTGTTCGATCAAAATCGTCTGTTTTCGATTTGGAAAAGGCAGCGAGGTCAGTATGGATAAGGCCTGCTGTACGCCAGAAACAATGAAAAGTCGGCTTTGACTTGTAAATACCTGATAATTCGCCAGCTGTTTATGAACAACCTGGATGAGAGAGGGCAGACCCTTGGAAGTGCCGTATACGAACAGATCGTTTTTGTACGTATCGATAGCTTTATTGATGCAATGCTGGAAATCCAGATAGGGGAAAATTTCGGAATCCGGAGCGGCCCCAGCAAAATCGATTTGAGTCGGTTCCTCCTGTTCCACATTTACCGTACGCTTTACTACATAATAACCGCTCTTCGGTATCGAATAAATTCGATGCCGCTTCTCAAGCTCATCCATCGCCTTGATGACGGTGCTTTTGCTATAGCCATATTGCTCCGACAGCGTGCGAATGGAGGGAAGCTTGTCCCCTTCTTTATATGGATGGCTCTTGATCAATGCCTCCAATTCATTCAACAGCAGCCCATACTTTAGCATCTTGTCACTCCTCCGTGATAATCTGTATCGGTACAGATCGTTGTTTTGATCATTGTAGCACAGCTGATTTCCGGTTACTATGAAGCCATAACGGCCGATAAATCCAATGTACTGCATGCGTACAGAGAGAAGAATGGGAAATGAACAACAAACCGAATCAAATCGCTTATGTAGCCGCGGCTCTTTACGCCTGCATCATAGGCTGCTCGTATTTATTTGTCAAGTTGGCACTGGAATCTGCACATCCTGTGGACTTGCTAGCACACCGCTTTACGATATCGTTCGCGGCAGCTTCGATTCTGGTGCTGTTTGGCTGGTTTCGCTTAAACATCAAGCTTAAAGAAGTTATGGCCATTGTACCCTTGGTTGCAATCTATCCGGTACTGTTCTTTACGTTTCAAACTTATGGAATGGTCGATACGTCATCATCCGAGGCGGGAATCATTCAGGCGACCGTCCCTATTTTTACGCTGTTAATGGCGATGTATTGGCTAAAGGAACGCCCGGGTATGCGTCAAAAGCTATCAACCCTGCTATCCGTTGCAGGTGTCGCTTATTTGTTTGTGTCCAAGGGGATTCATTGGCAATCCGGTGGGTTTCAAGGGAACATGCTGATACTGGCCTCCGCGATTTCTTTGGCCGGCTATGGGGTGCTTGCCAGAAAACTGCTGCGAAATATTAGTGCGACGAGCATCACTTATACGATGACAGCTATCGGCTTTGTATTCTTTAATGGTATGAATATTGTACGTCATGTAGAAAACGGGACATTGGGGCAATATTTCGAGCCTTTTACGAATATGTGGTTCGTAGGCTCGATTCTTTATTTGGGTGTGATGGCTTCCTTGGTCTCTTCGTTTCTATCCAATTATGCGTTGTCGAAGATGGAGGCTTCCAAGATGAGTGTATTTAACAATGTATCGACGCTGGTTACCGTGACGAGTGGGATTATTTTTTTGCAGGAGCAGCTGACATTGGATACGATGATCGGGGGCGCCGCCATCATTGCCGGAGTTATCGGTACCAATTGGAGACGGGCTGCGAAGCCAGCTGCTACTAACAAGGTTTCTATATAACCTTTTAGTGGTAATAGGAAAGTAGTGGTAATAAATAGGAAAACCGATTCAGAACCGAAAAGGGGGGCATGTATGCGAGAGCCAAATCATCTAAAACCTGCTAACCGTCTGGTAAAAACGGAACGCTTACCCATGAATAACAGCTGGAAGGGCGTTATCGGCTTACTGCTGTTAGCGGTTGTGCTCTTACTTATATTTTTGGCGCTCAAAATACCGAACAGGGTCCAGGCGGTCGGAATCGGAACGAAGCTTCCAGAGCATCTTAATCTGACCTGGCAGCATGATCCCAAAACTACCCAAAGCTTTACTTGGCGTACGGCACAGGGACGGTTGGGAACAGTTGTCGAATATATGCAAACCTCCGATTATAGCGGCTTTCCTTCCCAAAGCGCTCAACACATTACAGGTACGGAGGTGCCGTTTCTCTCCGACGTGGGTGAAATGCTGATGCATGAGGCTGAGGCTGTTGATTTGCAGCCGGGTGTATCCTATACGTATCGTGTGGGAAGTGGTAAGGATGGGGAGTGGAGCGGTCCCTTTCAATTTGTAACGGCACCTGAGGAGCAGCAGCCATTTACTTTTTTATTTGTGTCTGATACACAGGCTGCGGCCGATCCAACGAGCGTTAGCGGTTATGGTGTTTGGGGCGAAATGCTGAATAAGGCGCTCGACCAACAGCCAGATTCACGTTTCCTGCTGCTTTCCGGTGATATTGTCGATGTTGGTTACTCGCAGGCACATTGGGAACGCTGGTTTGAAGCGGCCAAAGATAAGCTGCCTGGACTCAATATGGTTCCAACACTTGGCAATCATGATGTGTTGAAAACCGGAACGAAAAATTTCCGTGCCCAGTTCCAACTACCGCAAAATGGGCCTGCAGGGGAGAAGGAGCTGGCATACTCTTTTGATTACGGTTCTGTGCATTTGGCCGTGCTCAATAGTGAGGGTAATTTATCGGCGCAGGCTGCCTGGCTTCGCGAGGATATGTTGGCTAGTGAACTGCCATGGAAAATCGTTGCGTTCCATCGTTCGCCTTACCAGAGCCATGCCGCACGCGCCAGTCTTGATGTTAGAGATGCGTGGACACCGATCTTTGACGAAGCGGGTGTTGATCTCGTGCTAACAGGCCATGACCATGCCTATATGCGCAGCTGGCCTTTATATAAAGGCCAGAATGTAGCAGAAGGCGAAGGCACTACCTATGTGATTGGAGGTACGGCTGGGCCCAAGTTTTATGATATGGGTGACTACCCATGGATGAAGGTTAAGTTTGATGATAACACACAAATTTTTTCGGCAGTCACGGTTGCCAAAGCAGATTTGACGTTCAAAGTGACAGCTCGCGATGGCAGCAGCGTAGACTCGTTCACGATCCATAAGCCTGTTCCGGGACAGCGCTATGCGGATGTGACACCGTCTCACTGGGCCTACACTACGATTGACAACTTAAGTCGTGAGGGCATTGTGAATGGTGTGGAGCCGCTGCGCTTTCGGCCAAGCCAGGAAACGACTCGGGCGGAGTTTACCTCTATGCTAGCAAGGGCACTTCATTTGCCGGCTTCTCCTGCAGCTGCGCCCTTCAGCGATGTGTTGGAGAGCGATTGGTTTCAAGCTGTTGTGGCTTCAGCTGTGAAGGCTGGCCTGATACAGGGCAGCGATTCGAATCACTTTGCACCCAATGAACAGTTAACCCGTCAGGAGCTTGCGGTGCTGCTTGTACGCGTATATGATTCACAAGTACAGTCAGCAGTCCGTAACCGTTCTGGTACAACTATTCAGCAGCTATCATCATTTGCCGATCAGACCCAAGTCGCGGGCTGGGCTGCTTCTTCGATTGAAGCGGCACTTGAGCTAAAGTTGCTGTCAGGGCGTACGGAAAGTCTTTTTGCGCCTGCTGCATTTGCAACTCGTGCCGAAACCGCCCGTGCTTTGGAGAATTTGTTAAGTTTACTCCATCAAGGCAAATAATCATTTAATCTTTAATGCCGCTGCATATCAAAAGCCATCCCTTATCATCGCATATAGGGAATGGCTTTTGATTGTTTACTACTATAAAAGAATGACTAAAATCGTACCCAATTACCAGATTCCTCGTGTTCTCGTACGCTCTGTTGTGTAGATACGCGTACGTTCTGCCACAGCAGTATCCTCTCGCCGCAGGCTTGTCCAATCCGTTTCCAGCCCATCCAGGTCAGCGTCATCATTCCATGCCATCACCATAATTTTACCTTTATCCAGCTCTTGCTCATATCGATCCGCCTCTTCCTTGGATAGTCCAAGGGAGTGCATCTTGACACGCAGCTGGTCACCTCGAGAACGGAATAGATTGGTAAACGTATTTGTAAGTCCTTGCTCATGCATACCCAATTTATTGGTTGACATTAATTTACTAAGACCATCTGTCGTTCCATCATCATGGGCGATTACATAAATTTCCTCCAGTGTATAGCCTTCCCGTTGAAAAGCACGAATCTCCATAATCGCCTGCTCCTCGTGCGTCACCAATTTCACCTTGTTATTCATCATATCGCTCCTTTCTTTTTTGTAAAGAAAACGGTTTCATGAAGTCTTTCATTCATTAATTTTTCCAGCGCTTGGATAAAATATAAGATTCATTAACCTTATAAATGGTAATTGAAACAAGCAACGTGATTCAATGCACCGACACAAGGTTACATACATAGTAGAACTAAGTTATACTTAAAAGAGAATTAATTACGTAACTCAACTAATAAGGGGACCCACTATGAGCATCGCAATTGTAGACGATAACCCGGTTAACCTAATGGTAATCGAGAAAATATTAAAGAGTGCGGGATACGAGCATTTCATTAAGATGGAGTCGGCAATAGAACTGCTGGCGTTATTGAATGCGGAATCAGATGGCCAGCCCAAGGTTTCTATTGATTTGATATTACTGGATATGATGATGCCCGAAATGGATGGACTTGAGGCCTGCCGGCGCATACAGAAGCAGGAAAGCTTACGGGATATACCGATCATCATTGTTACGGCAGTTGGTGATTCGAACCTGCTTGCTGATGTTCTGGAAGCCGGAGCGATTGATTACATTATGAAGCCTATCAACAAGGTGGAGCTGATTGCACGAATTCGGGTCGCCCTGCGCCTAAAGTTTGAAAAGGACTGGCACAAAGAAAATGAGGCACGTATTCGCAGTGAGCTGGATTTGGCGAAGCAGGTACAGAGTAGTGTTCTGAGTCAGCCGATTCATCGAGATGAGCTGAGCATATCCGCATCGTATCATCCTTCATTTGAGCTGGCTGGGGATCTGTATTCCTGGTATCGGTTGGATGATCATCGCTATGGCATCATATTGCTGGATATGATGGGCCACGGAATTTCCTCTTCACTCGTATGTATGTTTATTTCCTCGGTTATGCAGGACACGATTACCCGCTTTGTAGCTCCTGAGATGGTTATTGCCGAATTAAACCGGTATATGAGTCAGCTGAATAAGAAAAATTCGTCGGTCAGCTATTACTTTACAGCGATTTATTTGGTGATCGATACCCATAACAAAACCATTGAGTATGTGAATGCCGGACACCCCCCTGCCTTGCTGTTTGAACGGGACAAACCTCCTGTTCAGCTCAATAAGGGCAGCTTTGCGGTCGGATTTTTTGAGCAAATGGACATTCAAAAGGGTGTGCTCTCTTACGATAATGAAATCGAACTGTTTCTGTTTACGGACGGGCTACTGGAGGCGCTGGAAGAAGACGGTATTGATGAAATTGAGAAGCTGACGGAAGGGTTGAAGGCCTGCTCGGGACAGGATTTGGCTTGTATCGTTGACGAGCTGCTGCCGCTGGAAATTCGCGATCAGCAGGAAGATGATATTTGCATGGTGCTGGTCTGCGCGAGATAGCCGGTGTGTCGATCAGGTTAGCAGGAAGAAAGGTGAAGCGCATGATGAAAATAAAAACAAAGCTATTTCTTGGCTTTGGCATATTGATGCTCCTGATGTTTGCTTTGGCGGGAATCGGGATTAACCGGTTAACTACGCTGGATAAGAGCATGAATGAAATATTCAGTAACCGTTATGCGAAGGTGCAAATCGCATCCACGCTGCGTAATGATACCGCTGAGCTTGCTAAGTATGTGGCCAATTTGCTTTTGAATGAGGATACGGGCTCCAACGCCAAAATACTTGAAGCGATTCGTACCTCTACGCAAAAGGTGAACAATTCGATGGAGCAGATCCAGAATTTGTTTAAGGGACCGAACGAACAGCAACTGGCAATGGATATGATGAAGAAAGGCAAGCAGTTCCTGGATTACAAAAATGATATCGTCAATTTAGCCCGAGCCAATAAAAAAGAGCAAGCCAATAGCTTACGATCTGAAGACGGTTTGACCTATCAGAAGGAGTTTCTGGATAGTATCGCGGCAGCGAGTTTGTATCAGAATGATGCCTTGATTCAAGCTATGGAAAGCGCTCAGGAGGAAAGTCGTAAAACCTACATGTACACAGGAATGCTAACGATAGTTAGTTTGCTGTTAAGTGTCGCTATTATGTTCTGGATCGTTCTGGGGATAACCCGTGGCCTTGGCATGCTGTCAGGTATTATTTCTAACTTTGGCAATGGGGGAGGAAGCTCAGGCTCGTATCGGGTAGCGGTAAAAACCACGGACGAGTTCGGAGAAATTGCTCATATTTTCAATACTATCACGGATGATCTGGAAGGCACGACTCACAATGAGCGTACACTGAGCAAGCTTAACGCGGACCGCGCTTGGCTTCAAACCAATATCGCTGAGGTATCTACCCAATTACAGGATACACAACGGCTGGAGGAGGCATCGGAGAAGTTCATCGATGCTTTATGTCGTATTATTGGAGCTCAGAGCGGGGCGATATACATTGTGGAGCAGGAGGGCAGTGAGCGTAATATTGTTTTAAAAGGTACGTATGCCATGCCTGAGCACCCTACTGTAAAGCACGTTCAACCTGGACAAGGTTTGATCGGACAAGCGGTTAAGAACGGTCAATCGATAACAATAAGCGATGTGCCCCCGGATTATATTAAAATATCGGCTGCCTTTGGTACCATTCCTACCGTTTCACTGGCCGTTCGGCCAGTTACTCATACCGATCAGGTGATTGCCGTCTATGAAATCGCTGCTGTCAAACCATGGAGCGAGCTTGAACTGCAGCTGCTGGACCATCTGAACGAGATTATAGCCATTACGTTTCATCGAATTAAAGGACAGCTTCGAGTGGAGGAGCTTCTGCGAATTTCGCAAATGCTGACAGACGAGCTGCAAAATCAATCCATGGAGCTGCTTACTCAACAGGAGGAGCTGCAAGCTTCCAACTGTAAGCTGGAGCAGCAGACGGAAGCGCTGCAGATGTCCGAAAAGCAGCTGCAGCAGCAGCAGCGGGATCTGGAGCACAGCAATGATGAGCTTAGGAAGAAAACGGGACTGTTGGAGGAACAAATACAGGAAACCGAGGAAATAAACCGCCAGATTGAACATGCCCGGGATACGTTGGAAAAGCAGGCACGAGAGCTGGCATTTGCCTCCAAGTATAAGTCGGAATTTATGGCCAATATGTCACACGAGCTCCGTACGCCGCTGAATAGCTTGCTTATTTTATCTCAGCTGTTAAAAGAGAATAAGGAAGGCAATTTGACCAACAGGCAAGTCGAGTATGCTGAGACCATCCTTTCTTCTGGAACAGACTTGCTAAGGTTGATTGATGATGTACTGGATTTAGCCAAGGTAGAATCAGGACGAATGGATATTCAGTACGATAATATACTCGTATGTGATGTAAAGGAATCATTAATGAAAGCCTTCATGCCCATATCGAGAAAGAAAAATGTGAAATTTCAGTTTGAAGTGGATAAGCACACACCTAAGCATATGTTTACGGACAGTATGCGATTGCTGCAAATTTTGAAAAACCTGCTGTCCAACGCGTTTAAATTTACGAATGAGGGCAGCGTTTCTGTTCATATAGCACCTGTAGAAAAGGATCCTTCGATATTAGCCTTTTCGGTAACCGATACGGGGATTGGCATCCCTTCTGAGAAAAGCCGCATGATCTTTGAAGCCTTTCAGCAAGCGGATGGCACCACAAGTCGGAAGTATGGCGGCACCGGATTGGGCCTCTCGATCAGTAAGCAGCTGGCCAATCTGCTTGGTGGGACAATCGAATTGGATAGTACGGAAGGACAAGGCAGCGTGTTCACCTTGTACGTACCTCATCATGCGATACCAAGCGACGAGATCGGGAATCGAGAAATAGCTGCTGCTGCCGAATTGGAAGCATTTTTTACTGAACCGCGACAAGCGGCTTCTCCTGATCCCGTTATTGCTTTAACCCTGCCTCTGCCTGCTCAAGAGCAGCTGACATCACATAAGGAACAGCTGGCTCAGACAACCGATCCGCTGTTACTGGATGACCGGGACTCCATTGGAGGAGATGACCGTGTATTGCTGCTCGTGGAGGATGACGTCCATTTTGTCAGTATACTGGCTGATATGGCTCGTGAGCGCAGCTTCAAAGTATTGATAGCTCTGGACGGGGAATCCGGACTTCGCTTGGCAAAGCAGTACAAGCCTGATGCGATTCTGCTCGATATCCAGCTGCCAATCATAGACGGCTGGTCGATTCTCGTACAGCTAAAGAACGATACGGAAATGCGTCATATTCCGGTTCATGTGATTTCAGTCGTCGATGAGGTCCAGCAGGGGCTTGCTATGGGGGCGATTGCCTATTTGCAGAAGCCTTCCGGCAAGGATCGTCTGGAGGAAGCTTTTGCCCAGATTGAAGCTTTTCTGGAGAAAGGACCGCGCAAGCTGCTCATTGTCAGCAAGGATTCCGTTCAACGGCATAATATGATGGAACTTATCGGTCACGATGACGTACATATTGTGGCAGCAGACGGGGGTCAGGAGGCTTGGCAATGTCTGCAGCGGGAGTCTTTTGATTGCATGGTTATTGATATGGGTCCTGACGATTTAAAAGAATTTGAGCTGCTCGATCAAATTAAATCGGCCGCTGAGCTGCGTGGACTACCTATTGTGATTTATACACACCAGGTATGGGAGCAAAAGGAGAAGCTAAGGTTGAAAAAATACGCGGAATCGATCATCATAAAAGATGTGAGGTCGCCTGAACGATTATTGGATGAAACCTCGCTTTTCTTACATCGGGTTGAGGATAATCTTCCTGAGGAGAAAAGGCAGATTCTGCGCAAGCTGCACAGCAAGGAAGAGATGTTTACAGGCAAAAAAGTGCTGCTGGTTGATGATGATATCCGCAATGTGTTTGCACTCTCCAATTTGCTGGAGGGCTTTGACATGATCGTTAATTTTGCGGAAACCGGTAAGCAAGCCCTGGAACGGCTGCGTACAGATTCGGATTATGACATCGTGCTGATGGATATTATGATGCCGGAAATGGACGGTTATGAGGCGATGCGCCAAATTCGTAAACAACCGGGCTTTGAACAGCTGCCAATCATTGCTTTGACCGCAAAGGCGATGAAGGATGATCGTGAAAAATGTATTCAGGCCGGTGCCTCCGATTATATTACGAAACCGATTCATACGGAGCAGCTGCTCTCGTTAATTCGTGTTTGGTTATGCCAATAAGATCAATTAGCAGTTCACCATAGAAGAACGTACAGAGGAAAGGGGACAATGCCATTGGACAAATCAAAACAGCCATCTGGAATACTGGAGCAGCTGCGCGGGTTTTCGGATGAGGAACGGGAGAAGGTAGAAATACAGCTGCTGCTCGAAGGCATGTTTCGATTATACGGCTACGATTTTCGCAATTACTCCTATCCTTCGCTTCGACGCCGAATATGGAACCGAGTCTATGCGGAACGTCTGCAGTCAGTATCCGAGCTTCAGGCCAAGGTACTCCATGATCATGAAAGTATGAAAAGATTAGTATCGGAGTTAGTCATCCATGTAACGGAAATGTTTCGCGATCCCCGTATGTTTGCTTATTTTCGAAAGCATGTCGTTCCGATTCTGCGTAATCTGCCGTCGATACGCATCTGGCACGCCGGTTGTTCTTCGGGAGAAGAAGTGTATTCCATGGCGATCCTTTTACATGAAGAAGGGTTATACGATCGTACGACCCTATATGCAACCGATATGAGCGAGGATGTATTGGAATATGCGCAAGCGGGGACGTACCCCCTCAATAAAATGAGGGAGTATACGAAGAACTATATTATAGCTGGTGGCAAAAATGAGTTTTCCAAATATTACTCAACCAGCGACAATGCTGCAACCTTTCATTCCGTACTCAGCAATAATATCGTGTTTGCCCAGCATAATCTCGTAACTGACCGTTCATTTAATGAATTCCACGTGATTCTTTGCCGTAACGTCATGATCTATTTTAATGCTGACCTGCAGACAAGGGTTCATGAGCTTATTTACGAAAGCCTGTGTAAGTCGGGATTTCTTGTACTGGGTGACAAAGAGACGATTACCTTTACCAAATATTCAGATTGTTATGAGCTGGTGAACCCGCAGGAAAAGCTGTATTGCAAACGGAAATGAACGGACAGCAGACTCAAAAGAATGGAGCAGCGACTATGATAGAGCCGATTCGTATTTTGCTGGTAGACGACCAGATGGAAAATTTACTGGCTTTGGAAGCGGTGCTGGGAGACCAGCAATATCTTTTGGTCAAAGCGAACTCGGGGGAGGCGGCGCTTCGTTGTCTGCTTTCTGATGACTTTGCTGTCATCGTTCTGGATGTGCAAATGCCGGGAATGGACGGGTTTGAAACCGCGCAATGGATTAAATCCCGCGAAAGGACCAAGGATATTCCGATCATCTTTGTAACAGCCGCTTACGGGGAGCGTGACCAGTCCTTCACCGCCTATTCGGTGGGAGCGATTGACTACATGGTAAAGCCCGTGATTCCTCACGTGCTGAGGTCTAAAATCGCCGGTTTTGTCCATATTTATTTGACGCAGCTGAAGCTGCAGCAGCAGACAGCGCTCTTAAATGAGCGCAATGAGGAGTTGGAGCTTGCCAAAGAAGCCGCGGAGCAGGCCGTGCGGGCTAAATCTGAATTCCTGGCTGTGATGAGCCATGAAATTCGGACTCCTTTGAATGGTGTTTTGGCGATGGCCGATCTGTTAATGGATACAGAGCTAAGTACAGAGCAGTTGGAGCTTGCCGAGACGATCCGTAAGAGCGGTGCCTCCCTGCTGGCTATTCTCAATGATATATTGGATCTCTCGAAGATTGAATCCGGCAAGATGGAAAAAAGCGAGGAGCTGTTCCATCTGCGTTCGAGCTTACAGGAAGTGTTTGATTTATTTCAGCTGGATGGACGTAAAAAGTCTTTTGACATGGCATTTGAAGTGGATCCTTTGCTGCCGGAGTATCTCATTGGTGACGAAGCCAGATTAAAACAAATATTAATGAATTTAATCGGGAATGCTGTGAAGTTTACCAAAGAGGGCGGTGTATATCTGAGTGTGGCCGTGCTCAAAACTTACGATGAGGAAATCGAGCTGGAATTTTGCGTAAAGGATACAGGTGTCGGCATACCCGAAGGAAAAAGAAACGAGCTGTTTCGTCCATTCTCACAGCTTGACTCCTCGACGACGAGAAAGTATGGAGGAACCGGGCTTGGATTAGCCATTTGCAAAAACCTGGCCGAATTGCTAGGTGGAACGATTCGCCTGGATCCGGACTACACTAATGGAGCATTATTCATATTTACGATACGTGCCAAGGTAGGCGGAGTGGACAATTTAACTGGATAAGCAAAATAAGGAAGCAGCAGCTTGGCCATTATGGCAGGGCTGCTTTTTTTTGCTTCTGAACCCAATGTTTCAATGATTTCCTCATCGTTTAATAGAGATTAGGAGATCATAAGGGGAAAGATGAAACTAATGAAGGGTCTGGTGATAAGGAATGGGCAAGAGGGAATGTGTGGCAATGTTACTTTCCGGAGGGGAGGGACGCAGACTCGGTGTCTTGACACATCACAAAGCGAAACCTGCTGTTCATTTTGGCGGGGCTGCGCGAATGATCGATTATGCATTAAGCAACTGCAGAAATTCGGGCATCCAGCACATCGGTGTTGTGACACAATACCGGCCTGAGGCCTTGCACCAACATATTGGTGAGGGCACACCTTGGCTTCAGGACACAGAACAGGGAGAAGTGGCTATTCTATGCTCAACTCAGGAGCATGTAGGTAAGGATGGATTTACAGGAACTGCTGATGCCGTTTACCAGAATTGGCACTTTATCGAACGCCAACAACCTGAATATGTCATTGTATTGTCTGGAGATCATATATATCAAATGGATTACAGTAAGCTCATCAAGCAGCATCGGGACACGAAGGCTATGGCTACGATTGCCGTTACAGCTGTTCCTTGGGCTGAAGCCAGCCGCTTCGGAATTATGAACACGGATGAGTATGGACGCATTACCGAATTTTCGGAAAAACCGGACAAGCCTGTAAGCAATCTGGCATCCATGGGTATTTATGTGTTCGATACGGCTTTTTTGCAGCAATACTTGAAGCAGGATGCAAGGATCAGCTTATCCAGTCATGACTTTGGCAAGGATGTTATCCCCGCTATGCTGAAGAGTGGAGCCAGGATGAATGCTTTTGCCTATGACGGGTATTGGAAAGATGTAGGGACCTTGGATAGTCTGTGGGAGGCGCATATGGATTTGTTGGGTGATAACCCTAAGTTTGCTATTCATTCGCAAGCTTGGCCTTTGCATACGGTTGTACGTGGAGAGCCTCGACTTTTTAAGGAGACCACAGGTATGATTCGTCACTCGTTGGTGTATGATAGTTGCAGTATCCAAGGAATGGTTGAGCGCTCCGTAGTATCGGCAGGAGCCAAGATTGGTCAAGGTAGTCGGATTTATGACAGTGTGATTATGCCGGGTGCTGTAATTGGTCAAGGCGTAACGCTGCACAAAGCAATTATTGGTGAAAATGCAATTATCCATGATGGCGTCAGCCTCGGAATTCCTAATAGTAATGGTGTTTCTGTCATAGGTGACAAGGAAATTATTCATGTTAAAGGTGAAAAACTGCCTAAAGTATATATTCCAGCCAATAAACTGCTTGTAGAAATGATTGGCTAAGCTTCTCTCACGCACGAATCGGGTAACAGCTGCGTAAACCATATAGATGAGCAAAATCCCGCGGGAGCTGTTAAACCTTAACTTGCTATAGTTGACTAGCTTTGCAAAACCCAGAAGATAATTTGAAGCCAGCAATGCTCAAGCGAAGATGGCCCATGAAGGAGTTTCAACAAAAGATGCTTATGAAGCCGGTGTTGCTTGGCAAAAACTCTTAGGAGGAGAAGCTCATGAATAAGCTGCTTGGAGTGGGTTTACCATTAGCCATGCTGGTAACGGGTGGTTTATGGACGCAATATCAGGAATACGAACATCCTGTGCTAACCACAAGTGTGTCTGCAGTAGCCGAGAATATCGCGGCCACAGACATCACCACAGCCACTTATATGACTCCTGAGGTTACGGCTGCAGGTACTTCGGCTTCCGAAACACCTTCATCTCTTCTGCGGTTTGGCTCAGTCAACGGGATTGCTTTATCTGATGATTTAAAAACGATTGTTGAGCTTAAAGGAGAACCTCTAAGCATGATCCAGGATGAGATCATAAAATCGTCGCGTACTTACCTTTTCAAGGACTGTGAAATTAATATCGTGGACGGCGCAGTTCAAAGCGTTACCGTCGGTGCAGCAGTCGGAAAGGTTGAGATCGATGGGATCAGCTTTTCTTTTGATAAGCTTAAGGATAGACTTGGGATGCCTTACTTCATTAGTGAGGATGGGATCGTTTATAAAAAAGGCAATATGGCCTTCAAAATATTCATGGATCCTCATGATAATCACATCAAATCCGTTAGCTATTTTCATGCAGGGAATCAGTAGGAGTATCTAATGCATATGCATGATGATTGGCTTCATTAAAAAGACGTTAGCAGATGGGGATTAGCTACCATAATCCCCATCTGCTAACGTCTTTTCTTTTACTTTGTTCTTCGATGCTTTCTACCGTCACTTAATGAAAAGCCGGGAATACGTACTTGACGATAAAGTATAGAAAGCCGAAGAAAATAATGATGTAAGCCGCATACTTGATAAAGGTAGAAGCGACCTGTCCTTTGTCCAGACGTGTTTCCGATGTATTGACCTTCTCGGTTTTGAACTCATCCATAGTAGATCTCTCCTTTAGTTTTAGGTTGTTGGTGATACCTGTTATGACTTCCATTACCCTTGTAAAATACGTTTGAATCAATGGTTCAAATAACGGCCTCAGGGGTAATGAGTAACATAACTGAAGCAGGTAAACTCAGGGGTACATATGGAGGAGGATGTCGTATGAATAGTATGATCATCGAAATTAGTGTTGCAGCGGTAGCTTTGGCTTTTGTAGTGTTGGTTGTGTTTTTGATCACAACTTTAAGGTCGATGTCGGCTCTATTGGTCCAAACCAATACAACGATTCACGATCTGCAGAATCATGTTGTGGGTGTTACTAAAGAAGCATCTGATGTGCTTCGTCATACTAATGCTGTCACGGTGGATGTGCTGAATAAACTGCATAGCTTGGAGCCTACTTTTCATTCGGTGAAGCAGGTTGGTGAAGCAGTGGATGAAATTACAACCTCAGTGAAAAATGCATCGGTATCTGTTGCGAGGACCATTAAGGAGAAGGTGGCTAGTGAGGCTTATTCCCCGACTACCAGTAACATTGCGAAAGCAATCAACACAATTCCACTTGTGCTTGATATCTGGCACCAGATCAAACATAGAAGGCAAGAAGCAGCAGTAGCAAAATAATTCGTAATTGCTGTTTCGAAGTCTTTGGGTTAGGGTAAAGATAAGATATATTGTACACCCTTATAAGGTGATTTGAAGGAGGAACTACTTGAATGAATCGTCAACATGTATTTGAGATAGAGAAAGAGGCTACAGCGGATAGCTGGCTGCTGTATTTAAAGGGAGAATTGGATTTGTCCAAGGCTGCAGAGCTGCGGGCTGCCGCTGACCCTTATGTAGCAGATACAGGACGCAAGCTTATCCTTAATCTAAAGGACCTTCAGTATATCGATAGTACGGGAATTGGTGTGATTTTATCCTTGTTAAAAGCCAGACACGTGTTGAAAGCACCTATTGAAGTGGTGGAGATTCCGCTCAAGGTTCAGCGTTTATTCGATATGACCGGCTTGACATCTTTTATCCAACAATCCTCGAATAATACGAATTAGAAAGGAAAGAAGCGACGATATGAATGGGAACAATCGAATGGTCTGTATGACTCTGCCTGCGGATGCGGAATTTATTGATGTGGTAAGGTTGACGTTGTATGGCCTATGCAGCAAGGTTGGTTTTTCTTATGAGGAAATTGAAGACATGAAGGTTGCTGTTGCCGAAGCATGCAACAATGCAGTTGTACATGCCTATGAGCCTGGGCGCACAGGAACTATGGATGTGAAATTTGAGCTGCTTGAGACAGGTATCCGGATCTCTGTGAAGGATGAGGGAGCCAGCTTTAATTATGCAGAAAAGGTAGAGCAAGCGCAGTCCCTACATGAGCAAACGTTGGATGAAGCCAATATCGGTGGTTTGGGTATTTATCTCATGCAGGCTTTGATGGATGAAGTCGAAGTGAAAAGCAACGGAGGCACAGAGGTCATTTTGACAAAATGGCTGAGTAAAAGTGAGGAACTTGTATGAAATTAAATTCTGAGAGACCGGCATTCAATACCCATGAGCTGATCACACAGTATCAGGAAACGGGAAGTAATGAAGTCGCAACAACGCTACTGCTAAAGTATGAATCCCTTGTAAAAATGGCAGCAGGTAAAATGTCGCGCAATCGTCCGGACCTCTTCGAAGATTTATATCAAGTGGGACAAATGTCGATGCTTCGACTTTTTAAGCAGTTTGATGTTGCGCAAGGCGTGCAGTTTGAGCCTTATATGATGAAAAGTGTCATTGGGCATATGAAAAATTACTTGCGGGACAAATCCTGGTATGTTCAGGTGCCCAGGCGGGTAAAGGAAAAGGGCGGTCGGATTCAGGAAGCGATAGATCGCCTGACAGTGATTCTGGAGCGTTCACCAAATGTAGAAGAGATCGCGGCTGACGTGGAATTAACCGTTGAAGAAACGATAGAAATTTTGGCAGGAAGAGAGTATTACCACTATGTCTCTCTGGATACACCTCTTTCCACGGAAGAAAATGGGGCTACCATCGGTGATCTGTTGGGTACCGACAAAGACGATTTTCAACAGCTGGAGAGGCGGCTTGATATCGAGGAAGCTATGCGTCAATTGAAGCCTGAGGAGCAGCAGGTGCTTCATCTTGCTTATGTGGAGGGCCAGTCGCAAAGAATGATCGCTCAAGAGCTGGAGGTTTCACAGATGAGCGTTTCACGAATCCAGAAGCGAGCCTTGGATAAGCTGAAAACATTTTTTGCAGAATCCAGAGGTAGCCATGATGTATAGAACTCATAGATTATTCCTGTAAAACGCGTCCTCTGGAGAGGGCGCGTTTTTAAATTGATTCAGGGTAACGCACAGCGGGTAATAAGTAGTAAGAACTCCAGTAGTACAACTCGAAAAGGCGGTGGATGTTATGACGATAAAACACAGTATTACCTGTGAGGGCAGCGATGTATTGGTCCATGAGACAGATTCAAACTCCTATCAGGTAAGTATTCAATCTAAATCAAATCCGTTAGGAAAAGGCAATGTGTTGGAAACGTTCACTCGGTTGGAGGAAGCTATCGTTGCGGCGGAACACTTTTGCAAGCTGCACGCTGCCGCTAAAGAGAAGGGCTACTATCTGGAAAATGGGCATTTTGTTAAACCAGACCGACCCAAGCTCCATGTAGGCCAGCTGCTTAATGAAAGAAAAGAGCCGGAGCAATTTTTGCAGCTATTGGAAAAGTAAGCACCCGACAAGGGTTTGTAAGCGAATATAAGAGATGGCAGCGGGGAGTATCCTGCTACCATCTCTTTTGTATATATAGAAGGGAAAGGTAGCGGGAACATCATAGTAGGAGCATCTGCCATGAACTAAGTATCTGGTACGATGTAAAACATCGTAACACAAGCATCTTTCATTGAATGAGTATCTGATACGATGTAAAGCATCGTTAAAATTTAAAAACGAGCGTTTTGATCTAAATAACATCTATTACGATGTTTTACATCATTAAAAGTGTCTGGATCAGTTTGAAATTCGCCAATCCGATGTTTTACATCGATACAAGTACCCTATCCATATTTGTTGATCGTATTTAGTCATAAACTATTGCAGTAGAAGGCGGCCACGGTTGGTATTTGTGCTGAGTAAGAGGATGATGGCGATACGGTAGTGCCGTTGCAGTTTAGTTTTAACACGATGCCATGTATGACCTGCTGGAGGTTGCGCCAGTGTCACTACATAGGAAGAGTAAATCTGTTGTACCTGGAATACTACAAGGTAGGTGACAGAGCTGATATCGGCTTCCAGATCGGCTCTGAAAGAAGGGGATAGCCCCAAGCTCAGAGTAGAACAAGTGAGGGAATGGGTGTGGGGTGGAGGAGCGCTAGCGTCCGCCTTTGATGCGCTCGTGTTCCAACCGCTGCAAGCTTTCCATTCAGGGAACACGAGCTTCAACAGCGGCCGGAGTCCCATACCCATTCTCTCCGCACATGCGAATGATGGGTTTAGACAAATGTTTTAAGGCTTGGAATATAGCAAAAGAACGATTCCCTATCATGCGGGGAACCGTTCTAGTGTTTGCTATGATGCCGATGCGGTGTACGTATCAGCATTCAATTAGTTTTTGCTGCCAACAGCATCTAACTTTTTGGTTTCATGTAACGCCTGATTGGTAGCATTAGCTGCCGTATCTGTTGCCCTATGTGTGGAATCAGCAGCTTGATCCGTCACTCGATGAATCGTATTTGCGGCTTGATCCGTCGTTGTATGAACGGCCTGAGCGATAGATTCAGTAGCATTGCGAGCAGATTGAGCTGCACTGTCAGCAGCACTCTTGGCTTTGTCCAACAGCTCAGAGCCATGCTCGGAAACTAGCTGAATGGCGTCTGCTGTAGTGGTTTTGGCTTGCTCCACCCATTCCGAGCTTTTGGATTGAAGAGTTTGAACTGTTTCTTTAATATCTTCTCTAAGCTCACGACCTGATTTCGGTGCCAATAATAAAGCGACTACTGCACCTACGGCGCCACCAATAATTGTTGCTGTGATTACGTTGCTACGATTCGATACTGTACTCATGATTATCCACTCCCATTTGTTTTTTTGTGTAATTAATAGGATCTGCTGTTCATCGTTCTTGACAATAAAGTCAACAGGAAGACGAACAATGCAGCCCCAATAATTGCAGGTACTACGGCAAAGCCTCCGATAACAGGACCCCATGCTCCCAGCAGCCAGCTACCGAGCCACGCTCCTACAAATCCGGCAATCATTGAGCCGAGGATGCCGCCCGGCATTCCGCCCGGTGCTATTGCGGAACCAATAGCTCCAATAACGATTGCCATGATAATAGTAATGACGATTCCAACCATGTCACCACGCTCCTTTCGGATAAGGTTTCCTTCCATGTTGTCTATTACCCTGCTGCATGAGACCCGAAACAGGACAAAAAGAGACCCGCTAGCAACGGGCCGCGGGTCTTAAGTAAAACTATATTTTAAAAAGGGGGTCATGGATTAGTATAGCCTAACTACATGAAGAGAAGATGAATAATTTATTTCAGTTAGATGACAAAATGATAACGATTTGATACATACAAGCATGCAAATGGATAGTTCTTATATCAGGTGGGATTTATGGTAAAATAGGAATAACGATCTCAGAGTGCTGCATATGTGCAAGTCTATAAACCCATTCCAATAACGTGTAAAGGAGCCCAAACCATGACAGCTGTTCAAGTTCAACAAGCGGTACCAGATTTTACTTTACCAGCGGCGAATGGAGCCGAAGTTTCTCTCAGTGATTTTCGTGGCAAGAGGGTACTGATCTACTTTTATCCGAAAGATATGACACCTGGCTGCACCAAGGAATCCTGCGAATTCAGAGATTTTAACGGTCAATTTGGCCAATTAAATACCGAGGTGATCGGAATTAGTCCGGATGATCTAGCCTCCCATAATCAATTCATCAACGAATACCAGCTGCCCTTTTTGCTTCTTAGTGATGTTGATCATCAGGTATGCGAGCAATTCGGCGTGTGGAAGCTTCGGGAACGAGACGGAAAGCAGTTTTATGGCGTGGAGCGCTCTACATTTTTGATCGACGAGCAGGGTGTTCTGATCAAAGAATGGCGTGTGGTTCAGGTCGACGGGCACGTGGCCGAAGTATTGGAAGCTATCAAGTCGTTATAAAATCAGATAGATCTGATCGATGGATCCCGTTCTGGTTGTTAAAATGTTAAAAAACCGCTCATATACCCGCAGGGGGATAAAGCGGTTTTTTCGCTTTGAAGAGCTCTAGACTCTGTCCATCAACTGCTCACGGTTCGGACCGTTGGATACCCAACGAATGGGCGTCTGGATCAGCTTTTCCAGTAAGGCGACATAGGCTTGTGCCTGCTCGGGTAAATCCTCAAAACGGCGAATGTGGGAAATATCGCATTTCCAGCCAGGGACTGTTTCGATTACCGGGCTGGCATACTGAAGCTGCTCGGACACCGGAAATGTCATTGTTGTCTGACCATCCAGCTCATACGCTGTACAGATCGGAATCTCATCCAGATAACCGAGTACATCCAGGTTCGTTAAGGCCACCTCTGTGGCTCCCTGTACCTCACAGCCATATCGGGTTGCCACAGCATCGAACCAGCCTACCCGTCTTGGGCGTCCAGTTTTGGAGCCGTATTCTCCTGCATCCCCACCGCGTTTGCGCAGCTCTTCAGCAGCATCTCCCTCAAGCTCCATCACAAAAGGTCCAGCCCCGACACAGCTTGAGTATGCCTTCACTACGGCAAGAACACGTTGGATCGAATGGGGAGGAATCCCGGCTCCTACCGCGGCAAAGCCAGCCAGCGTAGAGGAAGAGGTCGTAAATGGATAAATGCCATGATCAGGATCACGCAGGGAGCCGAGTTGACCTTCAACGAGGATGTGCTTACCTTCCGCCAATGCCTGATTCAGCATCGTTGTTGTATCCGTAACAAAAGGCTTCAGCCATGCAGCCAGCTTCATTAATTCCGGTATCAGCTCGTCTACCTGAACAGGCGGTTGCCCGTATAGATGCTGCAGCAGTACGTTTTTGGCAGCTAGCGAGGCCTCCAGTCGGGTCCGTAAATGCTCTGGATTATAGAGCTCGGAGACCTGAATGCCCAGCTTCGCATATTTATCGGCATAAAATGGCGAAATTCCCATCTTGGTCGATCCAAAGCTGTTCGCACCGAGGCGGGCTTCTTCCAACTCGTCGAAGAGGACATGGTAAGGCATCAGCACCTGAGCACGCTCCGATACGACCAACTGGGGAGCCGGAATCCCACGTGCCTGCAGATTGTTCCATTCCTTCATCAAATCAGATATGTTAAGTGCAACTCCGGGTCCGATTACATTGATCACATGAGGATCAAATACACCTGAGGGCAGCAAGTTGAGCACGAATTTGCCGTAGTCATTAATAATTGTATGGCCTGCATTGCTTCCCCCTTGATAACGTACTACATAATCCGATTGGGATGCCCAAGCATCCGTCATTTTACCTTTGCCTTCATCTCCCCAATTAGCTCCTACTACAGCCGTAACCGGCATATTCATCGCCTCTTTCCATCAGATTGCTTGCTCCTACAGGTTTCAGTATAATCTGTATTAAGATATAAGTTAAATTGATATTATTGATATAGGATATAAAGGGGGTTGATATTGGTGTTGGAAAATTTGGAATGGTATAGGGTTTTCTACAAAATCGCTATGACTGGAAGCTTCTCCAAAGCAGCGGATGAGCTTTATATTACCCAGCCGGCAGTGAGCTATGCCGTTAAGCAGCTGGAGAACAGACTGGGCAGCAAGCTGTTTTTTCGGACCTATAAAGGGGTAAAGCTGACGCACGAGGGAGAGGTGCTATTTCGATATATCGAGAAAGCGTACCACTTCATTGAAGCAGGAGAAAAAGAAATGGCCTCGATACATGAGCTGCACAGCGGGGAAATTACTATTGGTGCAAGCGATACGCTGTGCAAGCATTTTTTGCTGCCACATGTGGAGCGGTTTCACCACGATTATCCGTTCGTTAAGCTGCGAGTGACGAATCGGACGACACAGGAAACGATTGATTTGCTGAAGCAGGGGAGGGTTGACTTTGGTATTGTCAATTTGCCAATCGAGGATAAACAGCTGCAGGTACAGGAAGCGTTGGAATTGCAGGACACGTTTGTAGCAGGAAAGGATTATTTGGCGCTGGCGCAAGCTCCGATTACGATGGAACGGTTGATTACCTATCCACTGCTGCTGTTAGAGAAGGGTAGCAGTATTCGCCGTTACGCTGACGGCTTTGCGGAAGCTAGAGGGGTGAAGCTTCAGCCGGAAATTGAGCTGGGCAGCATCGATCTGCTGGTTGATTTTGCGCGGATTGGACTTGGTATTGCTTATGTGATCCGGAATTTCGTATCGCCTGAGCTCGCATCGGGCGTACTGGTTGAAATAAAGCTGAAGGAGCCCATACCGCCGCGGCAGGCTGGGATTGTTACGCTCAAGGGCGTTCCTGTATCTGCGGCGGCCAACCGGTTTATTAATATGCTGCTGCCAGAGATACACAGTATTAAGTAAAACCATCGGCATACGGATCTATTTAATTCGCTTTTCCAACGCACGCAGCTCCAAAGCGTGCGTTCTTGTTGTTATATGGTGGTTGTCAAACACCAATTTACATATCTCAGCGTACAGCAGCCCGCTGAATTCAATTAAATTAATCCCCTAAATGTTAAGTTAATGCTATAGCTAAAAATGCTGGACACAATAAAATAAAAGTTAGAGATGACATCATGAGGAAATGGGGGAAGGTTACTGGTATGAAATTAAGGATGAACACCTTCGGTAAAGTAATTGCTCTTGTTTTTTTTCTGCTGATTCCGATCATTTTATTATATGGGTACTCCTATCAGGTAAGCGTAAATGTGGTGAGAGAGACCGTGGAGGACACGAATCGCAACAGGTTGTCTTTTTTTATGAGTCAGATGGAGATGATGATTGACCAATTGACGAAGTTTCCGGTTACGGTCAGCCGGGACTACAATATCAAACAATATTTTGACAGTCGCAATTCCGATGAATCCCGTACGTTATTGCAAAAACAGCTTCGGATCGCTGATACCCTTAATATTCAAACAGCAACTAGTGGTTGGAATAATCAGCTCATTTTATACTTGTTGGATTCCAAAGAAATCTTGTCTCCCGATTACTCAGTGCGTTATGAGGAGAACTATCTGCTTAATCCGGGTTCGAGAAAATGGCTGCACCGCAGTTCATTAGTATATGGAATGTATCAAAGCTATTTTGCCAAAGTGCATGAAACCGACCTGACCAACCTGCTTGTTGAAGTGAGATTTACGGATGACAATATCAAAAACATGCTGAGCACGCTGAAGCAAGGAGGCCAAAGGGAGCCTTTTTTATACCGGACAGGTATGGAGCCTATCGTTAATTATTCTGCTAACCGGATACTTGTAAACCGGATTATTGAACAGCTGGACCATTCGCAGCTTGCCTATAACGGAAGTCTGAACATCTCGCTGGATAAACAAAAGTATATTGTTAATTATATCCGCTCCGAGAGCCTGGACTGGTATCTGATCGATATTGTGCCGCTGGAGAGCATTTTCTTCCCTATTACAACGAGCCGGAATTTGTTCTATACCTCTGTGGGATTGTTAATGGTGTTGAGTATTTTGGCGACGCTTTTGTTATACCGCAATGTTCAAAAGCCGATTCAATTGCTGCTGCGAGGCGTGCAAAGAATTAAACAGGGGCAGTACTCTTCGCGGCTAAGGAAGCAGCCTAACAATGAATTTGATTTTCTGTTCGTCAGCTTTAACGAAATGGCTGAGCAAATTCAAGAGCTGATCGAAAAAGTGTATAAGGAAACCTTACAGTCCCGGGAGGCCACCTTAAAGCATTTGCAGTCACAAATCAACCCGCATTTCTTATATAATTGTTTATTTTATATTAAAAGCATGGCCAAATTAGGCGATCAGGAGGCAGTGGTGGCGATGGCTTTAAATTTGGGCGAATATTACCGTTACACCACGCGGCTGGAGAAAACGATGACAACAGTGAGAGAAGAACTGAAGCTGATTGAAAACTATTTGAAAATCCAGATGCTGCGTATTCAAAGGTTTCATTACGAAATTGAGATTCCTGAGGCGATGATGGGAATGGAAATTCCAAGACTCATTATTCAGCCGCTTGTTGAAAATGCAGTTATTCATGGGATGGAAAATAGTCTGGAGTACGGCATGCTTCGAATTCACGGGGAGTCTAGGAACGGTGTCCATACCATTATTGTGGATGACACAGGACCTGGCCTTGCCCCTGAAGGATTGAAGGAGTTGCAAAGGCGAATCACGATTCCGTTGAATGAAGAAATGGGCTGTGGGTTGTGGAACATTCACCAAAGACTGCTCCATATGTACGGTGGCACATCAGGCTTGTCCTTTTCCCAGTCTCCGTTAACCGGATTCCGTGTCGAGTTGAGATGGGAAGATATAAAATCATCCGCCGAAGGGGGAGCTTGAGTTGTTTAAATTACTGATCGTAGATGATGAGGCCTTCGTCGTCGATAGTCTTGGCGATACATTACCATGGGAGCAAATAGGCGTCACAGCGGTATTTAAAGCTTATTCGGGCTTCGAGGCTCTTGATATATTGAAGACGAACTCGATCGATATTATGATCACGGATATTCGAATGCCCGGAATGAATGGCTTGGAGCTTCTGGAGCAGGTGCGGCGCAGCTGGAAAAGAATCAAGTGTATCCTGTTGTCTGGACATGCGGAATTTACGTATGCCCAGCAAGCGATCCAGCATAACACGTATGAATATTTGCTGAAGCCGATTAGTGATGAAGATGTCATGAGCAAGGTGAAGGAAGCTGTAGATTTGCTGCACAAGGAAAGGGAAGAGAATCAGTCCTATCAGCAAGTAGTAAGGGCCTTTGAGGAAAATCTTCCTAAGCTAAGAGGAGAATTATTAAATGAATTGCTTCAAGGAAGGAAGTATGCCTCCCAGCGTTTGATGGAGAAGCTTGACTCTCTAAAAATGTCCATTAAAACGGATGAGCAGTTTGCTTTTATGCTCGTTCGACTGGAGGGTCCGATGCTCGATTTCGACTTCTATAGCTTATCCTTAATGGAATACGCCATTGTTAACATGGCCGAAGAATTATCCGGGGAATTTTTTCAGCTGTGGTCAAGTAAAGACGTCCATGGATATTTGGTATTTCTGGCTACGGTTTCTCCGGATAAGCAGTCTGAGCTTGTCGGAACTCCGGATAAGGGGATGGCTATTCTTGAAGAACAGCTTGACCTTATGGGCTCCCAGCTGCAGCTGAACGTGAATCGTTATTTGAAAGGGACTGTTTCCGTTCTGCTTAATAAATGGGGGAGCTTCCCTGGCGATGTGCAGAAGCTGTACCAGGATAGCTTGCTTTCACTTCGCAGACGTATCGGAAATCAAAGTGAGCTGTTAGTTTATGTAGCTGATGAAATCGAGCAGCTTGGCGTTCAATCGCTTCAAAAGCTGTACGAACCACCGCATATCATTCATTTACTGGAATCCGGGAATTGGGAAGTGACTCACGAGAAGCTGACCAGCATTTTAAATGAGTTAAGCATCAAATGGGCCGACTCGCAGGAGCATCTTATTGAGGTGTTTTTCTCGGTCTATGCGTCCTTCAGCTCGTTTGCACATAAGAATGGGCGTGAGCTAGCGGACATGATAGGTCCGGGCTTGTCCGAAGTCTCGGGCTTGCCTGCTTGCCGTTCGATAGCCACCTTGGAGCAGTGGATCTTTAATTCGTTCCGGCAGCTGCAGCAAGGGATGGAGAATGAGACGAGGAATGATCGTGAAGGTGCAGTTCGCAAAATACAGCTTTTTGTCCAGAAGCATCTGGTTGAAGATGTTTCCCTGCAGGCTATTGCCGACCATATGTACATGCATCCTGTGCATGTGTCCAGAGTGTACAAGCTGGAGACGGGCGAGAATTTAAGCGATTATGTGCTGCGCCTGAAAATGGAGCTGGCGGCTTCTCTGCTTGCCAACGGTGCGCTGAAAAACTATGAAATCGGATTAAAGCTGGGTTATCAGAATCCGAATTATTTTATTAAAGTTTTCAAAAAATACTATTTTGTAACCCCTCAGGAATTTCGTTTGAGACTCGAAGAGGGAGAATAGAGTCTGCTAATTTAGTACTATCGATGTTAAATAGTTAGCATTTTAACGTTATCTTAGATGCAATACAATAAATACAGAGGCAAGGATGCTGTGAGCAGGGGATGCTCAGTAAATCTTGCTATCCAAGAAAACATGCACAGATTTTACGACTATGGGAGGTCTATTCACATGAAACAATGGGTGTCCAAAACTGTGGCTGTCGCTTTAATCGCGTCTGTTGCCGCGGGCTGTAGTACAGAGAAGCCGACAGGTGAAGCCAAAACAAATACAAGCTCCAAGCCGTCGCAAACCTTAACCTTCTGGATGAAAAAGCAGCTGTTCGATGACCAGAACAAAATGATTCAGGAGCGGGCCAAGCAATTCGGTGTTGAAAATAATGTGAATGTCAACGTCGAGATCATCGCATATGAAGATTTTTATCCCAAATGGTCGGCAGCTATCGAAACCTCAACTGTGCCCGATGTATCGTTCTTCGGTTATCAGGAGGTTGGCCAGTTTTACGGTAAAAACGTTCTTGAGGATATAACGGATGTAGTCAAAAAAATAGAAGGCACCAACGGTGAAATTCAGGAGAGCTTGAAAAAAGCAATCAGCTTTCAAGGAAAGCAGTACGCCGTACCGTATTGGACCGAATCGCAAGTACTGTACTATCGTAAGGATCTGTTGAAAAAGGCGGGATTCGACGGGCCTCCGAAAACATGGGATGAATTTAGAAAAATGGCTAAGGCGCTCACGGATCCAAGCAAAGGGCTATATGGCGCAGGGATCGGCTACGGAAAAGGAAATTCGGATGCAGAGTTTTTGACGCGCGGGATCATTTGGTCATACGGTGGCTCCGTCGATACGAAGGATGGTAAAACGGTGATTGTGAATTCACCGGAAACGGTTGAAGCGACCAAATACATCCGGGATATTTTCCTGACGGACAAGAGCACACCGCCAAGTGCAATTGGCTGGGATGACAGCGGCAACAACAAAGCCTACTTGAGTGGACAGGCTGCGATGATTTTCAACACAGGAAGTGTGCTCAGCACGTTGAAAAAAGACAATCCGGAGATGTACGAAAACACCGGGATTGCTCCTTATCCTGCAGGGCCTAAAGGGGTATTTATTCCCGGAATCAGCAACAACCTCGGAATTTTTAAGGATTCCAAGAATAAAGAATTGGCCAAAAAATTTATGGAGTATATGCTGGCCAACGACTGGTACAAAACTTGGGTAGAAAAAGGAGCGCCATTATCGGGTCCGGTTTACACGAAGCTGATGAGCGAGCCTATATGGCAGGATGAGAAAAATAAAGCTTTCGTTGAATCGGTCAAAGGGTTCAATTTCCTTGGATATCCAGGTGAATACAATCCAAAGGCGGGAGAAATCTTCAACCTGAGACTTGTTAACGATGCGTTCCAGCGTCTACTGCTGGAAGCAAGCTACACTCCTGAAACCGCGGTCAAGGATTTGCACACGAAGATTGAGGAAGTTTATAACAAAAAATAATTACCAAGCTTGGCAGCGGAGTGGCGAAAAGCCGTCATTCCGCAGGTCCGGCGGGTTAGGCGGGATGAAGCATGAAAACAAACGAAGATAGCAAGCTTGCATACGTACTGTTGAGTCCTGTGCTCCTTTATTTGCTCGCCGTTATGGTGCTGCCGTTCGGCTGGGCTGTCTATTTAAGCTTTACCAATAAAGCGGTGGGTACTCCTGCCACCTTTATCGGTCTGAAAAACTATATCGATCTCATGAAAGATTCGCTGTTCTGGAAGGTAGCCTGGAACACAGTTCTGTTTACTATAGTGGCAGTAATTGGAAAAACCGTGTTCGGCATGGTGATGGCCTTAGTTTTAAATGAAAAAATTGTTTGCCGTAATCTCTTCAGGGTGCTGCTGTTTCTTCCGTGGACAATTCCAACCATCGTTTCCGTGTTTACATGGCAGTGGATTTATTCGGATGTTGGAGGCGTGTTGAATTATATATTGATGAACACCGGAATCCTCGATCATCAGGTAGGCTGGCTGGCTACTCCCAATTTGGCAATGTTCTCTGTCATTCTGGTTAACGTATGGAGAGGCATTCCATTCATGGGTATCGCCATTCTTGCCGGTTTGCAGACGATATCCAAGGAGATGTACGAAGCGGCTATGCTGGACGGTGCGGGCGCAATTAAACGATTTGTATATATGACATTGCCTTCTGTTAAAGAAGTCACGATATTGGCGGCTGTGATGACAACGATATGGACGCTGAACGATTTTGAAATTATTTGGCTGTTAACCCGTGGTGGACCATCCAACGGCACTCAAGTTTTATCCACACTTAGCTATACGACCGGATTTTTGAATTTGAGCCTTGGTAAAGCGATTGCTATTGCAATTATTACGATGCCGCCGTTAATCCTGCTGATTAACTATGTGACAAAGCGTTCGCTTTCATCAAATGAGTAGGTGATGCTGCTATGGAAAAAAATAATGTAAGTAAACAAATTTTAGTATACGTGACGTTGGCCATTTTATTAATCTTTGCCTTGTTTCCGCTTTACTGGATGTTGAACACTTCTTTTAAATCGCAGGGTGAAATCTATAATATGGTGCCATCGTTTTGGCCAAAGCATTTCGAGTGGTCCGCTTATGTGAAGCTGATTACCGAGAAGCATTTCCTCGACAACATTAAGAATAGTCTGGTTGTGTCTCTGATTGTTTCCTTGGTGTCTATTATGATTAGTATGCTGGCTGCTTATGCGATATCGAAGCTGCGCTTTGCAGGCAGAGGCATTATTTCCAAAGGGATTCTATACGCTTATTTAATGCCAAGAGCCGTATTGTTCATTCCTTTGTATATGCTGGTGTCTGCGATCGGACTAAACGATTCCATATTTGGCCTGATGGTTATCTATCCAACGATTACGATTCCTTATGCAACGTGGATGCTTATTTCTTATTTCAAGTCCATACCGGTAGAGATCGAAGAAGCGGCTATGATCGATGGCTGCACAAGGGTTCGCACGATGATGAGCATTATATTTCCGTTATCGGCACCGGGCATTGCGGCCACCTTTATTTTTGCCTTCACGTTGTGCTGGAGCGAGTATTTGTATGCATTAGTGGTGGTAACCAAAGGTGCGGACAAAACGATTACGTTAGGCTTGGCTGATATGATTGTTGGTGACGTATTTGCTTGGGGTCCTCTCATGGGTGGTTCTATCATCGCTTCAATCCCAGTCATCATTATGTATTTGTTTACTTCAAAATATATGGTCAGCGGAATGACTGTCGGAGGAGTTAAATAATGACTAAAGTGAATAAAATATTAGTAACGGCGACCAACTATTCCAAGCTGTGTGCAGAAGCGAAACAATTATTGGAGGATAACGGCTGTGAAATTATAGAGAATAGGCTGGGCCGCCCCTTCACGTTTGAGGAATTAAAGGATATCGTGCATGATATCGATGGCGTTGTCGCTGGTGTCGATACATGGGATGAGGCTGTGTTCCAGCTCGCTCCCAAGCTGAAGGTTATCGCAAGATTTGGCGTCGGCGTTGATAATATCGATCTGGAGAAGGCCAAGCAATACGGCATCAAGGTAACGAACGTACCAGGCGGAAATGCGAACGCGGTAGCGGAGCTAGCCATTGGACTTATCCTTGGCGCCGTGCGAAATATTCCGGCATTGCAGCAGTCAGCAAGAAATGGAGTGTGGGACCGGTTTGTCGGAGCGGAGCTTAAAGGCAGAAAAATTGGTTTACTTGGATTTGGAAACATTGCCCAGATGGTTGCCAAGAAGCTGCAAGGCTTCGAAGTTGAGCTGTCAGCTTACGATAAATATCCAAATGCCGACAAAGCCCGAGAGCTTAATGTCACGCTAACTTCTTATGAGCATATTTTACGTGAATCCGACGTAGTGAGTATGCATTTACCAAGTCTCCAGGAAACGCATCATTTCATGAATAATGAAACATTCGGGATGATGAAGGACGGTTCTTACTTTGTTAATACCGCAAGAGGAGCTGTTGTTAGCGAGAAGGCGTTGTATGAGGCGCTGAGATCAGGAAAGCTTGCTGGAGCGGCTATTGATGTGTATGAGCAAGAACCGGTTTCAGCGGATAATCCATTATTTCAAATCAGCAATATCGTCACCACGCCGCATACGGCTGCCGAAACCTATGAAACGTACCATTTGGTTAGCTTGACGACGGCCCAAGCGATTCTCGATGTTTTCAATGACAAGCAGCCGGCCAACCTGCTCACGTAGCTTGCAGCAGCACATTTTATTACGAGATCGAGGCGGATGCAGATGCAGATGTTGATGGACACAATTCTTCCCCGAATGATTCCGGTTGAACAGCATTTTGCACGTAAAAGGGTTGGGCATATACTGGAAGCTATACAGCAGCAATTTGCTTTAGAGGATATTCACCGTAAAATTGGCAGCGGCATGAAGGTCGCAGTGGCAGTTGGCAGCCGGGGCATTGCTGATTTGCAGCAGGTTGTAGCTGCTGTTATCGCTATGATTAAGCATTATGGAGGGAAGCCGTTTATCGTTCCCGCTATGGGCAGCCACGGTGGAGCCTCTGCCGAAGGCCAAATCGAGATATTGGCGGAATACGGAATTACGGAAGCTGAGGTTGGAGCGCCTGTTGTCAGCTCGATGGATACGGTTGAGGTAGGGATGACGAGTGGTGGTATCCCCTTGTACTTTGATCGGCATGCCTTTGAAGCGGATGCCGTCGTCATGGTGGGACGAATTAAAGCCCATACCGATTTTAAGGGCTCTGTGGAAAGCGGGCTGCTCAAAATGGCAGCGATCGGTTTAGGCAAGCATAAGGGAGCAGCAGCTCTTCACAGCCAGGGCTTTGACTCTTTTGCAGCGTTGATTCCGGAAGCCGGCGCTATTTTGTTAGCGAAGACACCCATCGTATTAGGGGTTGCCATCCTTGAGAATGCGTATGACGAAATAGCAGATATCCAAATCCTCACCTCCGAAGAAATAGCTGCCAAGGAGCCGGAGCTGCTGGCTATAGCTAAAACCTATATGCCGCGAATTCATTTGGACAAGATAGATGTGCTGATCATCGATGAGATAGGCAAGAACATCAGCGGAGCAGGAATGGACCCCAACATTACGGGCCGATTTGGCGGACCGATTCATCATCCTGTTGAAGCTCCGTCTATTCAAAAGGTGTTTGTCCGCGATTTAACCTATCAATCTCATGGAAATGCTACAGGAATTGGGTTGGCGGATATTACGACAAGACGACTGGTGGATAAGATTGATTTTAACAAAACTTATACGAATTGTATCACTTCAACCGTTCTGACAGGTGCCAAAATACCGGTTACGATGCCTGCGGACCGTGATGCCTTGAATATTGCAATTCAAACGTGCAACAAGATTGTTCCGGGAAATGTTAAAATCGTTTGGATTAAAAATACATTATTTTTGCAGCATATCTACATCTCGGACACGTACGACGAGGCTTTGAGTGGCTGTTCCACGCTGTCTATTATGGGAGACGCTATACCATTTGAATTTGATGATTTGGGTAATCTGGCAGTACCGCCACTGTTTGTTGAGCACTCTTGATCGACACAACGCTAGCAATGATAAAGATCATCTGATCATTAAGGAGATAGGACAAATGAAACATTTATATGGTGTAACGACAGCTATGGTAACTCCGTTCGATGAGCAAGGCAATGTTCAGATCGATAAAGTGGAGGAGCTAACGGAATTTTTAATTTCCAAGGGCGTTCATTGCTTGTACCCGCTCGGTACAACAGGGGAGATGTTGAGACTTTCGGTAGAGGAACGGAAAAAAGTTGCACAGGCCGTTGTCAAAAAGGCAAATCAACGTGTGACTGTCTATATTCATGTCGGTGCAATGAACGAAGAAGAGACCATTGCTCTGGCTAAGCATGCTTATGAGATTGGTGCGGACGGGATCGGCGTCGTTACACCTGTGTTTTTTGGAGCAAACGATAAAGAGCTGGAAACGTATTTCGTCAATGTTGCTTCCAGCGTACCGGATCATTTTCCTGTATATTTGTACAGCATTCCGCAATGTGCGGCGAATGATATTAAACCGGATGTGGCTCAGCGTGTGGCTGACCAATGTAAGAATGTGATAGGCATCAAATACAGTTATCCCGACTTTTTAAGAGTGAACGAATATCTTACCGTTAATCAAGGTGATTTCTCGGTAGTGCCGGGTGCTGACCGCTTGTTTTTGCCTGCATTGGCTATGGGCTGTGAGGGCGTTGTATCAGGTGTGTCCTGCGTATACCCTGAACCATTTGTAGCCGTCTACAACGCCTATAAAGCAAATGATTTGGATAAAGCAAGAAAGATGCAAAGGCTGGCTACCCAGTTTTGTGAAGCATTGAAGAGTGGAAGCAACATGTCCTACTTTAAAGAAGCTCTCAAGCTCAGAGGTGTCGATGCCGGATTGATGAAAGCACCTCAATTAAATATTACTTCGGCTGAGATTACTGAGCTGGAAGCAGTTTTAAAGAAACTTGAACAACAGGCAGCAGTGTTATTGGGGTAATTATTGCATGAAAAGCAGAGCACCCGGAGAGGTGCTCTTTGTATGATGAGGTCAACCGGGAACGTCGGTTGGCCTTTTTGATGTATTGTGTTCTAAGGTACGCATCTTCTGGCATGTTGTTTGCAGATACATCATCAGCGTCTATGCACTTGCAGCCCAAGCTGCTCCATATCCTCGAAAAAGCGTGGATACGTCTTGGATACACAACCGGGGTCCAGTAGACGGATACCGCCGATGCGAGAGCCGATCAGGGTAAGCGACATCGCCATACGATGATCATCATAGGTTGGCAGTACAGCAGGCTGCGGGTTGCCGGGATAGATTGTCATTCCGTCAGGGTGCTCAACGACCTGAATCCCCAGACGGCCAAGTGATTCGCACATGGCCTGTATGCGGTCGCATTCATGTGCTCGTATATGACCAACCTCCGTAATCGTAATCGGTGCATCGGCAAAGATAGCCATGGCTGCCAAAGTCATCGTCTGATCCGACATTTCCTTCATACTGATCGTAAAACCACCCTTTAATTGCTGTGCTCCCCATAGCTCAATACCGGCGGCACTCTTCTGAATACGGCAGCCCATTTGTTCAAAAACCTCCAGCATACCGAGATCCGGTTGGTTTGTTTGGTCTGGAAGATTGGTAATTCTCACATGACCACCGGTTAGTGCGGCGTAGGCCAGCGCGTAGCAGCTGGTTGATGCATCGGCTTCGAGTGTCAGCGTCTGGGCTGCGTACACCTGGGGCAAAATTTCGTATTCATTCAATCGTTCATGGTGCGTTACGGTAACACCAAATTGCTTCATCAGGCTTATCGTTAAACTCACATATGCGTGCTGGACGATGGTGTCAGTGATTCTGATTCGTGTGGCTTGCCTCGCATATGGACTAGCAAGCAGCAATCCGCTTATGAATTGACTGGAAACAGACCCGGATACATGTACATTGCCCCCACGAAGTCCATGTGCCTGAATTTCTATAGGCAGCTGCCCATCAAGAGCCTTATATTCGATGCTTGCACCTAACTGCTGAAGGGCTTCAATCAATGGCCGAATCGGACGTTCGCTTAGACGTTGGCTGCCTTCAACCAACCAACTGCCCGCTGCACTTGCCGCCAAAGCACCTGGCAGGAAACGGGCTGCTGTGCCAGCCGCACCCAAATACAGCCTTCCGCTCTGATTTGGCCACTGGCCTCCAGTTCCTTCAATGGTTACCGTGCTTCCATCGACCTCAAGCTTCACGCCCAGCCTTTGCAAAGCATCCAGACACCAGTAAGAATCATCACTGCGAAGAATATGTCCGATTGTGGATGTGCCTTCTGCTAATGCAGCTATAAGGAGTGCACGATTCGTGCAGCTTTTGCTGCCGGGAATGGCGATGGCGCCATCTTGTACATGAAGGGGAGGATAAATCTCGACTTCCTTCGTATCTGACAGAGCGGCCCATGGAGAGCGGGCTTGAAGATCGGGGGTGAAACTGTGTTTAGAATCGTTCTTGCCATCATTTGGCGACTGGTTAGCAGACATCAGCTTGTCACTCCTTGTTTACGAATTTGGATGTTTTCTCTATTATAAGGAATAGATAGACATACAAAAAATTGTTATCTTCTATACTTCACATAGAGAGGTGCTATGTCATGAGCTCGATGGACTACTATAAGGTGTTCTATCACACCGTGAAGGAAGGCAGCATAACCGGAGCCGCGCAGCAGCTTTACATTACGCAGCCAAGTGCCAGCTACGCTATCAAACAGCTGGAGGAGCAGTTGGGCGTACGTCTGCTGCTGCGCAAGGCCAAAGGAATTGAAATGACGGAAGAGGGTAGGGTGCTGTTTCAATTCGTGGAGCAGGCTTACGGGCTGCTTGTTGCCGGAGAGCGGAAAATCAGCGAGATGAAAACCTATATAGCGGGGACGATTCGTCTCGGTGCCAGCGACTCGCTCTGCAAATATTTCCTCTTTCCTTTTCTCGATAAATTTCACAAGGCGCATCCGAGCATACGCATCTGCTTATCTCACGGAAAAACGGAGTCCATCCTACAGCGTCTGCGGGATGGGGAGATCGATTGCGGAATTGCCCATCTGCCGGTCGATGACCGGCTTCTTGTGCAAACGACGAAGCCGATCCAGGACTGCTTCATAGCGGGGCCTGAATATGCAGCGCTTGCCCAAGCACCGATTACGCTTCAGGTGTTGAGCAAGCAGCCTTTTGTTATGTTGTCGGCACACAGTCGGACACGTACATTTTTTCATGCGCTGCTGCAAACCTATGGGTTGGATGTCGTACCGGATATTGAGCTCGGGAGCGTTGATTTACTGATCGATTTTGTCCGTAAGGGGATGGGCATTTCCTTTATAACCAAGGAGTTTGTAGGCGATGATTTGGCGGCAGGTACGCTGGTCGAGCTCAAGCTTGTAGAGCCGATCCCTTCCCGCTCGATCGGGGTCGTTACGATACCGGATGGGGCCTTGTCGCAAGCAGCGGCTTTTTTTGTAAAGGAGCTTGTCGCTCATATGGAGCAGAATGAAATGGAGGCGCATCCAATAGATCGTATGGTATGATAACAGGAAGCTTTGCTGATCGGATTTTCGTTAGGCTGTACGTTTTGTATCTGATTGTAGACCGGGGAATGATGGTTATGGGTAATCCTATGATGTCCAGAGACAGGGGCAGGCTTCTTGCCGGAGTGGGTTTACTGTCGATCTTTACTTCGTCTTTTGTATACATGCTGGGTGTCCACATGCTGCGGCCGATCATGGCGCTATATTTTGATAGTGTCGGATATGCTGCGGTGATGATTGGTTTGTTTGCTTCGCTGAATGCATTTATTCCGATTATGTTCGGGATGCCCATTGGCAGCTGGATTGATCGTATGGGCACCCGGCGAGCTGTCGTAATAGGCTGTTTGCTCGGTTTGCTTAGCGGAGTCGCTTTTATGGTCGGCAGCTCGCAGGGAATGATCCTGATCGTACTGCTCGGACAAGTCATCAACGGGGTCAGTGGGATGTTTGCCTGGGGAGCGCTGCAGGTAGCCGCTTCGCTTGCAGCCAATCAACAGCACAATCCCAATAAAAGTAATCATGTGATTTCCAATTTTTCTTTCGTTAACTCGATGGGACAGCTGGCGGGTCCGGCGGTCGGTGGGGTGGTATCGGATTGGGGAAGCTTCCAGCTGGTATTTTACCTGTTTGTCGGATTGAATCTGCTGGGACTGGTTTTGTCGATGGCTTTGCCTGCAGGCTCATACACGAGTCGTATGGACAAGCTGCTCGCTCAAGAGCCTGTGCAGGGGGAAGCAGCTTTAGAGTCCAAGCAGAAATCGAAACCAAGCTCCGAATCCGGACAAGTCAAAAAAGAACCACTCTGGAAAAGCTATGGAACGGGATATGCGATGATGCGCACCAATAAGCCGTTTGCTGTCGCTATTTTGTTAAATGGTATTCTGTTTATGCTCATCGATGTGCGGACTACATTTTTTCCATTATTTCTGGTCAATAGGGGACTGACACATACTGAAATCGGCAGCATGCTGTCCGTGGCTGCTTTGGCTGCACTTATCGTTCGGCCATTGGCCGGGTATATGATGAATCGACTTGGCTATCATAGAATTATGATGATCAGTATTTTTAGCGGAGCTGGCTGCTTACTGGCACTACTGCTGAATACCGGGTATGGGCTGCTTGCTGCTAATGTGTTTATTTGGGGAGTTTGTACGAGCGTCAATCAACCTGTTGCACTCATGATGGTGTCACAAACCGTGAAGCCAAGCGAACGTGGCTTGGGGATGAGTATCCGCACCATGTCCAACCGAATCGTGCAATTAACGAATCCGCTGCTGTTTGGTATGATGACGACGGTTATTGGTCTTGCTGGCGGCTTCGGTGTCATGGGAGTCCTGCTGCTGGGCTTCGGCGTGCTGTATCATAGGCAGAGCAAGGCAAAGTCTTAGACAGGGTACCGGATTAGGCATAACCCCGGGATAAATAAATTGCGGTTCAACAGGTGGAGTCCCGGTATTGCCTTGGGGTGACACCTGTTTTGCTTTTAAACAAACGATTAAAAAACTTCATATCCTGATATCCGGCACGAGAAGCGATGTCACTTACCTTAAAGGTGGTTTCCCTGAGAAGAAAACATGCCTCGCGAATACGCAGATGCTGGAGCAGACCGACAAAGGTCATTCCTGTCCGGGCTTTGATCAGCCGTGACAAGTGGCGTTCACTGACCTTAATCGCTGAAGCAACCATGGAGGCCGTCAGAGGATGAGCAAAATCACGTTCCATCATGACCAAAGCTTGATCGAAGGGTTCATTTCCGGCACTTAGGGCCGGTAAACTTGCGGGATTGGACATCGGTCGTGCTGTATGGAACAGTAAACCGTTCAGCTGGAGCATCCCTCCATATACAATGAGCTGCCAGCCGGGCTTTTTGGCGGAGAAAGCTTGATGAAGAAAGCTGAAAATCCGCTCGAATTCATCTCTTTCCTCACGATGCCGCAGCCAGCTGTCTCCGTTCATGCTGTCCAGCATTCCACTTCCCGGTTCCCACGGCAGGATGTTTTGCATATGACTTACGGCTTCCTGGGTAAATAGGCAGTTATAGACGATCAGCTTGGTTTTGGCGGTCGGTGATTCGGGACGGAATACATGAGAAACCCCAATTGGAATAAAGGTCACATCCCCTTTACGTACCGGAAAGCACTGCCCTCCTATAAAATGAAAACCGGATCCTTCCCCGACGTAACAAATTTCATAGAAATCATGCGAATGCACCCCAAGATGGAACGATTCCGCGACCCGATTCACATAGATAGGAAAGCTTTTGTCAAAAAATTGCTCACCTCGGGTGACAAAAACGGCTTGCTGAACCATACTCCATGACCTCCTTGTAAAAATACCCCTATTAAATGTCCGTATAGACCCTAATACTCCATTGCGATCATATTAAAATAAGAATAGACAGTAGTCAAGCATCCACTTACGAAGTAAGTGTTTTTATGAACGTTTTATATGATCAGAGGAAATCTAAGGAGGACAATACATGGAAACTGGAACGGTTCACGATTTACCGTTTGTACCAGAGGCGCGCTGGATTTGGGGAGAAGGGGAAGAAAGCCCGAGAAACGAATGGAGATGCTTCAGAACTTCGTTCATCCCTGTAGTCGACCCTACAGGAAAAGCCGAGCTGCTGTTATCCGCAGATACCCGTTATGTGTTGTATGTGAATGGGGTTTTGGTTGGACGTGGTCCTGTACGATCGTATCATCACCAGTATGCTTATGATGTTTACGAGATCTCTCATTTGCTTCAATCGGGAGCTCCAAACAGTATCGCTGTATTGGTGCTGCATTTTGGGGTGGCGACCTTTTATAGCTTGCGGGGTCGCGGCGGATTGCTGGCACAACTGACCTTGTCAGGTACAGGCAGCATTGAACCTGCCAATAGGAGTGAAGCTTCTGGAGCCGGGGCAGAACCGAGTACGGAGCCAAGGAAATCCATTGTGACGGACTCCAGTTGGAAAACAGCGCTGCACGCAGGTCACGATCCTCATCAGGCGCGGATGTCCGTGCAGCATGCATTTGCCGAGAGTACGGATGCCAGGCTGTGGGATGACAGTTGGACAGAGGCCGGGTTCGATGATAGCGGGTGGCAGGCCGCACACACCATTGGTCCGGTAGGTACGGCACCGTGGACGGGTATGATGGAGAGAGACATTCCGATGCTTACTGAGGAAGTGGTTTATCCTGCACGGGTGGAATCGTTGAACCAAACGAGACCTCCGGCATGGTCGATTGCTATCGATGTCAAATACCAGTGGGAGGACTATGGCGCTGATCACGCCAATCACTATCAGGTTGCCGGGATGGTGGCGGCGCTAATACGTCTGTCCGAGCCGGGACTGGTGACTCTATGTATGGTGGGAACCTCATTTCTCGCTTGTGCGATTAATGGACAGCTGTATGAGAAATCGGATTTTGACGGGGAAGATCCGAAGCTGGAGCTTGGTGTGGAGTTGACTGTAGGAGACCACCTGCTGCTGCTGGACGTATCCGGCAAAGACCATGGCAAAGCCTTCCGGATTGCGTTGGATGCGAACGTTCCGTTTGAGGTTGTATCACCTTTGGAGTCGTCATCAATAGGCAATGGAACGCAACCATCGCCAGTCGTCACGGTAGGACCTTATAAGCATATGGTTATCAAGGATACCGATGTCGTGGATGCCAAGGAGACAGAGGATTATGTTGAAGCCTTATCCAAGGTTAACGAGACCATCAAACAGATCAAGACGATAGATGATTTGCTTAGTGGGGCTTATCCGGTGAAAGCCATTTCTCCAAGTCTGGTTCGACTGGAGGATACGTTTGCGATGTCCATTTGGAAACAGGATTCCGTGAGTCATGCCGTTCCCGTATCCTTACAGCTTCTGGCAGCGGCCAATGGGGTACCTGTGGAGGCTCCATTATTTGAGGGAAGCGATACGGAATTTGTATTGGATTTTGGCAAGCAATGGTCAGGCTTTCTGGAATTTGAGCTGAATGCTCCAGACGGAACGGTAATCGACTTGTATGGCTATGAGTTCCAGCAGGATGGCTGGCGTCAGGAAACCTACGGTCTGGATAATACGCTGCGATATACATGCCGTGAGGGCAGGCAAAGCTATGTATCGCCCGTTCGCCGGGGCTTCCGCTATCTCATGGTCACCGTACGCGGCGCCGTGCGTCCGACTCTGTGGTATAAGGTAGTAGTCCGTCAAAGCAACTTCCCAGTTGCACAAATCGGCGAGTTTCAGTGCTCTGACCCCTTATTAAATGATATATGGGAAATCAGTCGTCATACGACCCGTTTATGTATGGAGGATACATTCGTAGATTGTCCAGCTTATGAGCAGACCTTCTGGGTAGGTGATAGCCGTAATGAAGCATTAGTTAATTATTATGTATTTGGGGCGACCGATATCGTTGAGCGCTGCATGCGGTTGGTGCCGGGGTCGGCTGGACAGACCCCTTATTATGGGGATCAGGTGCCAAGCGGCTGGGTAAGCGTCATACCGAACTGGACCTTCTTCTGGGTCATTGCCTGCAAGGAATATGTCGACTACACAGGCAAAATCCAGTTTGCAGAGGACATTTGGCCGCATGTGAAATACACGCTTGATCATTACCTGCAGCACATTGGTGAGGATGGCTTGTTCAGCTTTAGAGGCTGGAACCTGTTGGATTGGGCACCTATCGACCAACCGCGGGATGGTGTCGTTACTCACCAAACGATGTTTTTGGTGAAGACGCTGTATGCAGCTGCGGAATTGGCCGAAACAGCAAACGACAGCGAACAGGCCGTGTTGTATCGGGAGCGTGCCGCGTTGCTGGCTGAGGCGATCAACCGTCATCTGTGGTCAGAGGAGCAGCAGGCATACGTGGATTGTATCCATGTAGATGGAAGGGTTTCGTCTATATTTAGCATGCAAACACAGGTTGTGGCACTGATTTGTCATATTGCCAGCAGGGAGCGCGAGTCGATTTTACGCGAGTATTTGCTTGCACCTCCGGAGCATTTTGTGAAAATCGGTAGCCCGTTTATGTCTTTCTTTTACTACGAGGCGCTTGCCAAATACGGTGAAACGGGCCGTATGCTGGAAGATATTCGTCAACATTTTGGCGAAATGATCGAAAATGATGCGACGACCTGCTGGGAGATGTATCCCGGCTTTAAGGAAAATCGGGCGAATCCGCGCATGCTGACACGCAGTCACTGCCACGCCTGGTCTGCGGCTCCGGGATATTTCCTGGGAGATCAGCTGCTCGGTGTCAAACCGTTAACTCCAGGCTGGACTCAGGTCAAGGTAGCGCCGTCTCCAGGAGATTTGCGCTATGCCAAGGGACGAATCCCGCTACCAATTCAAGGCTGCATAGAGGTATCCTGGAAGCTGGATGCACAGCAGCGTCTGTTCCAGATGCGGGTAAGTGCCCCGAAAGAGATACGGCTGGAGGTCGAATGTCCCGTTGGCTACACGCCTGAGATCACGATCGTTCGAATCTAATCAACGAGCGGACACTGGACAACTGACCTTTTGCAAAATATTTTGAATAGGTGTAATCAAAAAAGACGACTCAAATTCATTTACTGAATTTTAGAGTCGTCTTTTTTATATTATTTGGAAATCGAAACTATGAATTGATTTATGGATTTATTGAATTAGTATTTTTGGATGTTTTAATACAATCCAAAGTAATTTAAGCTAAGATTGCTCGATCAACAAACATGAGTAAAAAGCAGAAAGTGGGGAGAAGATGGGACATTTTGTCGAAGAAAATCTCGAAACCGTGCGTCACGATTACCGGAACGAAAAAGCGTGCGTCAGGGCGATTAGGAGAGAGGTAGGAGAGTGCATATGAACACAACATCATCTTCGTTACGCGTCCGAGATTTGATATCGCCTACCTTAGCTGCTTTAATTTCTGTCATTGTCAACTATGGGGGCACATTTATTCTCGTGTTTCAGGCAGCAAAGGTTGCGGGTCTGAGTCCCGAAATGACTGCTTCATGGATATGGTCGATTTCCATTGGTGTGGGTGTAACCGGAATATGGCTAAGCTACCGATATCGTGAACCCATTATTACGGCTTGGTCAACACCAGGAGTGGCTTTTCTTGTTTCGGCGCTAGCTGTAACCCCATATGCGGAGGCTATTGGCGCTTATATGATATCTGCATTAGGATTTATTATTTTGGGGCTATCTGGAATGTTTGAACGTCTAGTCGGGCTTATACCACCAGGCATTGCCTCCGGGTTACTGGCAGGTATTTTATTGCAATTTGGAATTTCAGCATTCGGAGGAGCGAAAGTTGATCCCTTGCTTGTCGTTGTCCTGTTTGTAGCTTATGTGGTGTTGAGGCGGTATACATCTAGATACGCTGTCGTTGGCATTTTGGTGCTCGGTCTTATTTTTTTGATTAGTACTGAGAAAGCAGATTTCAGTAATATCAAACTGGCTATAGCATCACCGGTATTTGTCGTTCCGGAGTTTTCGGTTCATGCTTTATTGGGAGTTGCATTGCCGCTGTTTGTTATTACCTTGACGGGACAATATATGCCCGGAATGCTTGTGTTGCGAAATGATGGATTTAAGACGAGTGCGAATCCGATTTTAGTGGTTACTGGTGTGGGCTCGCTCCTTACAGCTCCATTCGGCTCACATGCCTTTAATGCAGCGGCGATTACTGCGGCGATTTGTACAGGGAAAGACGCACACGAGAATTCAACAAAGCGTTATATTGCAGGTATTGCATGTGGCATTTTTTATATTTTTGTTGGAATTTTTGGTGTGACGCTGGCTGCTTTGTTTTTGACTCTTCCTGCTACCTTTATCGCGACATTAGCGGGATTGGCATTGCTGGGGACAATTGGTGGCAGCCTCACCAATGCTTTAGCGAATCCCAAGGGACGTGAGACAGCGTTAATTACTTTTCTGGCGACTGCTGCGAACGTTACATTACTTGGAGTTGGTGGTGCATTCTGGGGGCTTGTTGCTGGTTTGGCGGCACATATTGTGATTCATGGACAATTTCGCAGAAAGCAAAGTAGAACGAGTGGATTACAACAAGCTGAACAGAAATAGAAGGAGGCATTAAAAATGAATACTGGGAAAATAGCCATAGCCACGGGGGGCGATAGCGGTGATGGCACTAGCACGCGTTCATTAATTCAGATAAAGATAAGATTTATGCGGGGATGCTTATATTATGAAAGCATCTCCGCAAGACGATATATTCCCCGTTCAATTGCAGCCTCATCTACTTTTGCGAAGCCCAGCACCCATCCTTTTCGATCGCTTTCCAAACAATAAGTACTGAGCGGATAGACACCTATCCCTATTTCGAGCGCTTGGTAAGTAACGGTTTCCTCATCAAATGAATCCTCACCTTCTAGAAGCATGTGCAATCCCGTTTCTACGCCACTTAGTTTAAAGCGTTCGCCTAGACCGCTCGCGACTATGGCCTTTGTCATGGCTTCGTGTCTCCTCCGATATACATTTCTAACTCTTCTCATATGGCGCATGAAATGCCCGTGTTCGATAAAGTGAGCAAGCGTTAATTGCTCCATAATTGGAAGATGGCGATAGGTCAACTCATGGACTCGAGCAAGTTGGTCTATAGCCTCCTTTGAACCAACGATTGCTGATATTCGGATACCAGGAGCAACCATTTTGGAGAAACTCATCATATATAATGTGTTTTGAGGTTGTTGGCTGAACAAAGTTGGAAGAGGATCACCGCGATATCGAAATTCACTGTCATAATCATCTTCGACAATCCAAAATCGATTTTGAACGGCCATGTGGAGTAATTGTTGCCTGCGAGGTTCCGACATAATGACTCCAATCGCGCACTGATGCGAAGGGGTAACAAAGGCTAGTTTGGATTGTGGATGAATATGGTCTACTTGTATTCCATACTCGTCGACAGGAACAGGAGCAACCTTCATTCGCCGATATTTCATTGCCATCCAGGCAGCAGGGAAGCCGGGATCTTCAACAGAAACCGTATCTCCTTCATTTAAAAGTGCTTGGGCGATCAAATCTATACTATGCTGGGCACCTGAAGTTAATAAAATCTGATCGATATGCACGTGGATGCCACGTTCTAATGATAAGTAGCGTTGAATCTGTTCGCGTAGCGGAACGAAACCGTGGGCATTGCCGTAAGTCCAACTGGTCAGGTCAGTTTCGTTTGAGGCTTGTAAAAATGATTGTCTCCAATTTTTTTGAAATTGTTCGTCCAAATAGGGTTCATGGGGACTGAAATCGATCTCCACTTTCCGATTCTCTTTGCTTCTGAACCAATTGTGCAAATGGTTAACTGCAGTGTTTAATAAAGGCAATTCGGGCGGGACAGGTCCTTGAGATGTAACGTCCTCTGAAGAATAGGTCATATAGCTCCACTCACTTACCCTTGTTCCGCCGCGCCGAGAGGTTAATGTATAACCGCGGCTGAACAATTCCTCATAAACGATCTGTATCGTTGAGCGCGAGACACCCACCAATAGGGCGAGTTCACGAGATGGAAGTAGCAATTCGCCTGGTGGCCATTTTCCAGTTGTGATATTATGGATAGCTTGGTCAAGCAGTTGCAGCCATAAGGGACGATCGTCGTTTCGGTTGACTTTTAGCATTCGATTCACCTCCAGGCGTAGTTGCAAGTAAATAGGAATATGGATTGTTCGAATTACTGATTAATGGATTTTTAGTACAATCCATTAATTGATACACTATCATGACGACACATGCCTTGCAATAGAATGGGTTCAGATAAAAATCATTTATTAAATGACTTGAAATACCTAATAATCAGAAAATTAAAAACAATCAGAATTATTGCTTGACATGGAAATGCTTACAAAATTATGCTTTATTTATTCCAAAATACCATTTGCAGGGGAGCGGATAGCTGATGAGAATTTCCGAGGGAAATCATGAGTCGATTGTGGATGCTTCAAACCGTTGCTATACGGAGTATCAGTATTTTACAGGACTATCTCTCTTCGAGCTTAATCGCCTACAAGGTAACTATTACTCGGAATTACATACGCTTCAGGAAGAATTTAATCGCCTGATGTATGAACTGCGCGAAGAACTGCAGCAAGCCAAGCAAGGTCAGCTATCACAAACCGCGTAGGCAGTCCTCTCCAACATCCTCAGGTATAACTTCCAAAATTCAGAATTAAACAGACCAGCGATGCTTTGTGCACAATAGTAAGCATAGAACAAAGACCTTGCTTGCTCGGATCCGGGCAAACAAGGTCTTGTCACGTTATATATGCAGAAGCATCAGGGTCTTTTCACTGCATTGCCAGCTCCGGCAGCACCAGCAGGCGCGCTTAGACCCCCGATATATTGATCGTAGGCCTGATACATTTTGGCAGCGATAGGTGCGGCTCCGTACTTTCCAAACCGCCCCTCGGGCACGACTACGGCTATCGCTAGAACAGGATCATTAATAGGGGCAAAAGAGATGAATACCGCGTTATCTACACGTCCGCCAGGAACGTCCTGTGTGGAGGTTCCGGTTTTGCGAGCTACAGGAAAGGGCAGCTCTTCAATGCCTTCCGCTCCACTTCGCATTCCATTAATGACCGTATCCCAATAGTTCTTTGGATAATTAACCTCGTTAAGGACTACAGGCTCATAACCACGAACAAGATCACCGCTCGATTTGGTCACTTTTTCCACGAATTGCGGCATCATGCGTTTACCTCGGCTGGCCAGAGTTGCGGCAAACTGTGTAAGCTGCAGTGTTGTGTACTTTTCGTTTTGTCCCCAGGAGGCGTAGACCATAGCAGACTGATAGCTGCTGGATTTGGCATTTTTATAAAACTCATTGGAGCCCTCGTACTCGTTGGGCAGCTTGCTGCCTGTTTTGACACCCAACCCAAATTCGGCAAAATACTTAGCCCATACGTCGAGTACCTCTGATTTCTCTCCGCCGTATTTGTTATAGAGCGGCATCCCGATCATGGCTGACATGAACGTATTGGACGATACTTGAATGGCCGTTGTAGGGTTCAACAATCCATAGGCGTGTCCGTCCGAGTTGCTGATGGTTCGTTTATCCTTACCGAACGTAAACGAGCCGCCATCGCTGTAAGTAGAAGAAGGTGTAATCACATTCTCCATCAAGCCGATCATTACCGACAACGGTTTAACCGTAGAGCCCATGTAGACCAAGGAAGACGGATGCTTGCTGCGCTCTTTTTCCGGATAATCGGGGTAAGAGGTCGTGATCGTACCATTATTGATAAAAGGCATAATCTGGTTGTATTCTTCCGTACTCATGCCGCCTGTCCACGTGTTTGTATCATAGTCCGGCATGCTGGCCATCGCTACGATCTTACCGGTTTTGACCTCCATAGCTACTGCATAGCCTGAGCGGGCATTGGGCGCGTAGGCGATATCGCCTGCCAAACGGCGGTTACGAAGGAAGTTCAGATGATCCGTAATTGCTTGCTGAGCGACCAGCTGTACATTTTTATCGATTGTCAGATGCAGGTTGTGGCCTTTTTCCGGTGGTGTGAGTGTGGCAGGACCAATAATTTTTTGGAGGGCATTGACCGGATACGACTTGACTCCTTTTTGCCCGCGAAGCTCATCCTGATACATCAGCTCCAGCCCATCAAATCCGACATCCTCCACCTCCAGATACTCGTCTCCCTTGTTCTTGTAGAAATCAAGCCCTGAAACAGGGTTTCTTGCGGCATTATACCTTTTCATATAGCCGACGAGCTGGGCTGAGATGCTTTGCTTATCGTACACGCGGATACTATCCTCGAACACTTCAATGCCGCGGAGCTGATCGCGATGCTCCAATAAATAGGCAATTTCCGTATTGGTCAGGTCGGTTTTGATTCTTCGGGGAACGTAATAATAGCTGGGTTCCTTCGTCTTGTTCTTGTCCAGGTCGAATCCGACATCCATCAGCTTGAGGATATCACTGGCGCTAAGACGCTTTTGCTCCGGTTTACCGAAGCGGGCAAAGATATCTTCAAGCTCCTTGGCAAGGCGGATAATGTCATCCTTATCGGTTGCTCGGCCTTCTACGCGGTAATATACGGATTGCATCGATCGCGATTGTGCGATTGGATAACCCGTGCGGTCGTAGATGGTACCGCGGATGGGGGCGATGGGGCTCTTGCTTTTGGTAATCTCGGATGTTTCTTCCTTCAGGTACTTGCTCTCCACAAACTGTAAAATGGCCAACCGGACAATCAGTACAGTGAAAATCAAAAAGGTAGCAAAAAAGAATATATTCAGCCGTATCGAAAAATGTTTCTGTATTCTTCCCTTTTTCTGGTCCGGCGGTTCCTCCGTATATCGCGAAAATTGGTTAGCCATCCGTTCACTCTCCAAGCCCTGTATTCAGTTCATTACATTCGTATTCGTTGGTAAGGCAGCCCACAGCACAATCACCCAGAGAAGAATGCCACTTAGCAGTCCCAGCATGAGATAAACGATAGCCTTGCGCCATTGATTGCCCTTGTGCTGATGGCTTTCTGTGTTTCGCATCCATGACTCTCCTTTTACCTTTATTTTACCACGGGAATGATCAATAAGGCGAAAGATTAATTATAAAAAAACAGTAATTTTCAAAGAGTGGGTACTCGTCTGAAACTAATCCATGTACCGCAGCGTCTAACTGAATGGAAAATAATTATAGATTCAGGAGGAAACTGCGATGTGGAGATTTTTATTAACGGCAGCGCTATTCATCGTGTTGCTTGGCCAGCTGCCGCAGCAGCTTCAGGCACAGTCTGGGCAAGTGCAAGTTAAAATCCCCGAGTTTCCCATTACGTTGGATGGGGTGCAGATCGATCAGGAGCATAGCGCCTACCCGCTGATTACCTATAAGGACATTACTTACTTTCCGCTTACCTGGAACGCTGCGCGCGCATTAGGGCTTGCTTACACTTGGAATCAGCAAAGTGGACTTACGATCGTTCCCGGTTACGAGCAGGGGCTGCCAGGCAAAGACAAATGGAGTCAGGATGATTCCGTCACGAATCGTCTGGGTGCCAGCTACAATGCTACGATCGCATCCTTTGCCGTTACGGTATATGAACAGCCGGTTGATCAAGCATCAGAGCCGTATCCACTGCTGCAATTCCGCGACATTACGTATTTTCCGATGAGTTGGCGTTACGCTCACGATCTATTTCATATGAATCTGCAGTGGGAGAACATAGCTGGACTGACGATCACAACAGATCAGAACCGCCTGTTAGACCGTATCGAATATGATGATGAAAATTATGTGTACATCCGGAATCATATGTACAAAAACAACGAAAACGGCTATTTAAAAATCGCTAAATCTCTTCAGGAGCCACCGCAGTGGATCAGAGGAGCAACGGTGGGGGAGCTGTTTGAACATGCATCGCAATGGATGTGGACCTACAAGGATGAGGTGGCTTTGGAACGAAAACAGGATGAGCTCTACTACAATAACCTGCAGCTGACCTCATTGACGAAGTACCTGAGTGAAAGTCAGACGCTATTCGCGCAGTATCCTGATGCTGTGAATAACGGGGTGACTTATCGTGCTTTGACACATCGTTTAAGCGAGAAGCAAACCCTGCTGAAGCTTTCTGTTATCGTCGATGTACCGGTGAAAGGACGCTTTCAAGGGCCCAAAGAATACCAGCTCAGTTATCTGATTCGGGGGGGAGCAGTTACCGAGCTGCCTTTTTCAATAATCCGTGAGTCCTGGAGTAACGCGGATGGAAGTCACTGGGTAGTGGGCGATAACTGGAAGCTGCTGCTCGTTAGTTCTCAAGGTGAAATTTCAACTGTGAACGATCTGTTTCAGGGATCGGAGGTAGAGATTCCGCACTTTGGTTATCCGAGAACGAGTGAAGGGACGTTGATTATTAAAACCCATTCGCCTTCATACAGCACGTATGCTCTGGATACGAAGTTGAACGTCAAAAAGCTCTATGGCGAATATGGAGCAGATCTTCCCTACGGGGCGTATGTAGAGGGCTATCATTATGATCTATTCCAGGTGGATGGAAATACGATCACGAACAAAACACGCAACGAGAGCCGTACCTTCTGGGATTATGAACTTTTTGGCGCCTCGGAGGTTACGGGTTCAAGTCAAACTAAATAATGAACGTTTCCTTGATCGCCGTACTGACGCTGTTCTTCTCGCGCTGGCACGGCGTTATTTTTTTGACCATAAAATTGGAACAGGGAACCTTTTATCCGATGCTTCGTCCAATTGTGTGAGAGGTGAATAAGGGTGGCATTTGAATATTTGAAATCGCTCTCCAGCGGTATGGACAAAAATGTCATCTTAGAGGATTTGATGGTGGCATATGGAGAGGATGTATGGAATTATGCGTTTTTTCTGACACGGCAATCCGAGCTGTCGGACGATATTACGCAGGATGTGTTCGTACGGGTATATGAACGCTTGTTTTCTTATAGGGGAGAGGCCTCCGTGAAAACCTGGCTGCTCACGATTACAAGAAATTTGGTTAGGGACCATTGGCGTTCGGCTTGGTTTCGCAAGGTTATGCCATTTGGAACACCACTGGCCAAAGGGGAGAGTGCCCCCTCAGCGGAAACAGAGGCACTGAACCGACTCGTCAGCGAGGAAGTGTGGCTGGTTGTGCTATCTCTCCCGATCAAGCTGCGTGAGGTACTGCTGCTGCATGCCCACCATCAATTGACGCATACCGAGATAGCTCGGTTGTTGTCCATTTCCGAGGGGACGGTAAAGTCCAGGTTGTATCGGGCGCGGTTGAAGGTTGGCAAGCTCATGGAGCCTACATGGAAACAACAGTGATCGGAGAGATATTTGGCCGCGCAGCGGGATTTATTCACCGCACTTCTAAGGGGGAAACAATATGAAGCACAACGAACCGGAATATTGGGAGAAACAGCTGGCAAACTCACCAATCCCCAAAGGTGAAGCGGGCTTTTCCAAGGATTTAATGCAAAAAATTAAGGAGCGTGTTGAAATGCAGGAACGTCCGACAAACAGGCGGTGGCTGAAGCTGGCTCCGCTGCTGGCTATATCTGCGATGCTTGTGATCGGCTTTTTTCAATGGGAACGGTTAGAAAGTATGGTCGGTCCCATGTCCAAGCCTGTTATACCCATGGCCTTGGAACCTATCGATGCAGAAAAGGAATTCACCTTAAAGGTCGCCTATTTCCATGAGAACACCTTCATGATGCACTATGGCAAAGCCTACACCATTCGTTATCCCAATATTGAGGTCAAGGTCATTACGATGGGGGATAACGGTTGGAATAGCTATGACGATAAGGACAAAATCCTTGAGCTGCTGGATAAGGAAAAGCCCGACGTCGTTTACCTGTCCCCGAATATGTACGGTGAGCTGGCCAAGGAAGGCCGTCTATATCCGCTTGATCCTGTAATGAAGCAGGACAGCTACGATCTGAACAGCATGTACAGCGGCGTTACGGAAACACTGCGTACAGCAGCTGACGGCAAGCTGTATGGTCTGTCGCCCGATTACGAGATGAACGCGCTCTACTATAATAAGGATTTATTCGACAAGTACGGTGTGCAGTATCCGAAAAGCGGGATGACTTGGGAAGAGACGATGCAGTTGGCGGCGCGTTTTCCTGTGAACGGTCAAGGAAGCGATCGAGTGTATGGCCTATTGCCCTCCTATTACGGTGATGCCTCACAGTTGGCTGAACAAATTGCCAGAACGATGGGCTTGAGCATGACGAATGCGGATGGGAATCAGGTAACGCTGCGAACAGACGGATGGAAAAAGGCATGGAGTCTCGCTGCTGACGGGTATAGCCAAGGTTATGTTTATCAGCCTGAGCCAAGGGCGAATCCGCAGGGCAATATCTTAATGGAGGATATGTACAAAAGGAATCCTTTTATTACCGGCAAGGCAGCAATGGCGTATTCCGGCTATTCACTCAGTAGAGATTTGGAGACGGCCAAATCACAGTATAAAATGAATTCATTTAATTGGGATATGGTCAGCGAGCCTGTTGATTCATCAAGACCGAATGAATCCGCATCGTTCGCGCTGGGTCCTGTATATGCAGTGAATGCACAATCCGAACATCAGCGTGCGGCCTGGGAAATGATCAAGCTTATCAATAGCACGGAAATTATTAAGAAGTTGAACCGTTCTGCAGGGGGGGGCAGCTTGTCAGTGAGGCTGCAATCCTTAAAGCCTGAGGATGGCCGCAACTATGCGCCGTTCTATAGCATGAAGCCAAGCACGGTGGGAGCCGAATCGGGACTTCATCCTCGTGTGCTGCGCAAGTTCAAGGAAGCCTACAGCCCATTGGCAGTCAAACAGATGAAAGCGGTAGTGGAAGGGCGCTTGAAGCTGGACGACGCTTTGAAGCAGCTGCAGGAGGATTCGCAAAATGCGCTGTTCTCGGCGCTGCTTGACAGTCGGAATTAATACGTGGGGTTACCACTGCACCAGATAGAGGAGGGATTGAGTATGAATATAGCTGTTAATGGAAGGAGCAAATCAGCACGGACTCCGGGATGGTACTGGCTTGCTGTGTCCATCGTAGGCTTTGCGCTTGTATTAAGTGGCTGTGACAAGCATGAGGAAGCGGCCGCATCTCCCAAGGGGGTGCTTCGTATTGCCATAGGCAACGAGAATACTTTTGAATATATGTATGCCGATTATTTTGCTGCCAAGTTCCCTGAATTGGAGGTCCAGATTATACCGACGGAAGGGATTTATGGTCCCGGCAAAAAACCACTGCAGGAGCTGACCAAGCTGATTGATCAGGAAAAGCCTGACCTGTTGTTCACGAGTTCTTTTGATTATGAAAAGCTGGCTTCCCAGGGTAAGCTGTACGACCTGTCCGCACTAATTGAAAAGGACCGTTTTGATCTGGACAATTTACTGCCGGCCGCGGTCGATTATTTACGAATCAAAGGGCAGGGGAGTATATACGGTTTGGCTCCGAAATTTACAAACTCCGTATTGTTTTATAATAAAGAGCTGTTTGATCGTTATCACATCCCTTATCCGACAGACCAAATGACCTGGGCGGATATGTTCCGCTTGGCTCAGCGGTTCCCGGCAGAGGGTGGCAAAGGAGAGCGGGTGTATGGCTTTCATATGGGCTATATGAGCTCTCCACAGGATCTGGCTGATTATATAGGACAAGCTCAGGGACTCGGAATGATAGATGCTGAAGGAAAAAAACTGCTGATGCAGACGGATTCCTGGAAGCGAATCTATCAGCTGGTTATGGATGGCTACCGAAGCGGTGTGCTGCAATGGAATTATATGCCGGGAAAAACCCGTTATGAAAAAGAGGATGTCGAAGCAGAGGATTTATTCAGTATCGGCCGCACAGCGATGACGATTTCCAATGAAGGACAGCTCAATGCTCTAAGGCAGCGGGGAGCCGCTTTCGAGTGGGGGATGGTGGGCACACCATCAGCAGATCCAGGGCATACGCGTAATCCCAATTTTTATTTATCGCCCATCTACAGCATTAATGCTCAGGCTGAGCATATAAAGAGTGCTTGGGAGGTCATTAAATATTTCAATGGTGCTGAGGCTGCAAGGATTGAAGCGAAGACTTCCAACGATTTGCCGGTTCGCAAGGCGTTCGCCCATGAGATGGATGGGCACAGTCTGGAGCCTTTTTACCAAGTGAAATATGAGGAAAACGTGCAGAGCAGCTATAACGAAAACGTTCCGGGTACATTTTTTGAAAAGTATAATTCCATTGCCAAGCAGCAGGTTGACGCCATGCTAACAGGAGAAGTTACCATCGAGCAGGGCCTGCAGCGCATTCAGGAGCAGGGTCAGCAGGCACTGGATGAAGCCTATGCGGCTGAGGTCAAGTAGGAAGACGGATGAAATCAATAAGAATTGTTTCCCTCAGCAGAGCTGGGGGTCTTTTTGATTCGATTCGAATTGTATTTACATAAACCGAATAATGGATTATTATTTTATTATAGTAGAGTGGTAAAGTGATAAAGCGTGATATATGGATAAGGAACCAAGCTTTAATTAGAATTTTTATGGTACGATAGAGCATATGGCATCGCAAATAAGCAAAGCAAGCATATGAATGGGGGCTTTTTCATGATTAAGGCAGTCGTATTTGATTTTGATGGATTGATTATAGATACGGAAACCGTATGGTATGAAGCTTTTAAGGAAGTATTGCAAGCGTACAATGTCGAATATCCTTTAGAGGAGTTTGTGAAGGTTATTGGCACTCATGATGCGCTGCTGAATCAATTTCTTGAGGCTAAGGTGGGTCTTGCCGAAACCGCAGTCGTTCGAAAGCTGGCCAAAGAAAGTTATTTGGTGAAAATACAAACGTCGGAAATCCGTGATGGGGTTAAGGACTATCTGGCTGCAGCCCAGGAGCTTGGTTTGAAAATCGGACTGGCCTCCAGCTCTAATCGGGCATGGGTGGAGGGTTATTTGAAGCAGCTTGGGATCTTTGACTATTTCGAAGTGATAAAAACAGGCGATCAGGTCGAGAAGGTAAAGCCAGATCCTGCTTTATACATAAAAGCGATAGAGGAGCTTGGGGTAGCTGCGGATGAGGCGATCGCTTTTGAGGACTCCTCCAATGGTGCAAAAGCGGCTAAGGCGGCAGGATTACATTGTGTTATTGTACCTAATGAGGTTACAAAATCGATTATTTTTGACCAATATGATTTAAGGATTCATTCCATGAGCGAAATGAGCTTGCAGGATGTCATCGAGTATTTAGAGAAAATTTGTGATTAAGGAGCAGTCTGCCTCAATTGGACTTGTTTTTACATACTAAAATGTCCTAAAATAAATTTATATGCTTAAAGTGAGATTAGTTTAACCAAATCCATATAAAGAAAGGCCAACATAATGAATGAGACGAACGCTTTATACCAAGAGGCGATGGATGTATTGGCTGAAACCAGTCGAACCTTTTTTATACCGATCAGCCGTCTTGTGCCCGGCTTGCAGGAGGCTGTAGCTTCTGCTTATCTGTGCATGCGGGCCATCGATGAGATCGAGGATGACCCCTCTCTGGCGGTTGAGATTAAGGTTAAGCTGTTGAATGAGATCAGTGACATTCTCCATCAGCCAATCTATGAGGAAGCCTTGGCAGCGCTGTTAACCCCTTATAAATCAGTGCTGCCGGAGGTTACGTTGCGGCTGGCGGATTGGGTCCGGTTCTGCCCGTTGTCGGCGAGTGACGTCGTGCGGGAATCAACCTCAACCATGGCCCGAGATATGGCGGGATGGGTTGAAAGGGACTGGCAGGTTCATACGAAAGAGGATTTGGACAGCTATACTTATTGTGTAGCAGGTGCGGTGGGCGTGCTGCTGTCGGAGCTATGGTTATGGCATGACGGTACCGAATCCGATTATACGGAGGCTGTAGCTTTTGGCCGCGGCTTACAGACGGTTAATATTCTTCGTAATCGTAAAGAGGATATGGAACGGGGAGTCGACTATTTTCCCGATCAGTGGGGAACGGAAGAAATGTTCGCCTACACTCGCGGCAATCTGGCGTTAGCTGACCGTTATGTCGCTAATTTAAAGCCTGGCCCAGTGTTTGATTTCTGCAAATTGCCGTTAGCTTTGGCTCATGGCACACTCTCGGCTCTGGAGGCTGGGGAAGAAAAGCTGAATCGCGCTGCCGTTATTGAGATTGTCAAGCAGGCATCCGCAGAATGATAGTATTCCCATCGCAATAATGAAGAGGCTATCCCGAAGTCAATCGACTTGTGGGATAGCCTCTATGTGTTGAACATGTGTACTTAGACGCTTTACTTATAAGCCCATTCGGGTGAGCGCACCCTCAAATGAGGTATCGACCTTATCATCACCGCATAAGAAACGCCAGAACTTGGCGGTTTGGATCTGATTGACACGCGCCTCGTCGCCGCACCAAGGATGGTAGGCCTTCTTGAACACCTCACGAACTTCCTCGCTATTGTAACCGTCGGTATTGAACAGATTGCGCTGCTCTTGACCGGGGCGCAGCCGCAGCTTGAACACATAACGGGTTTCATCCGTATGGTTGGGCTGGGCGCAGTGCCATATGCCGTGATGGAGAAAACCGATTGTACCGGCTTTGGCTACCATTCGTTTTTGTCCGACGATATTTTTGTAGCGGCTGATGCTGCCATTGCTTACCTTACGCAAATGCGAGCCAGGGAGCACTAGGGTTGGCCCCATTTCATCCGGCGCGTCGTGAGAGAAATAGAACGCTTGAATATCATAGCCAAACGGGCGAGTATCGATGACGGAATCGGCATGATAGCCTTGACCTTTAAGGTGTTTGGCGCGAACAATATGCATAAATGAATGGTCATAGATAGGATATTGACCTACAAAGCTTTGAAGTGCGCCTTTTACTTGAGGCAGATTAAAGATATCCTGTATCACTTTGGATTCATTCCAGTAGGTGGAACCGTTACCCTGGAATTCCCGTTGTTCCTTATAAGCGGCTTCATTCAGTTCTTGCGGGACGATTTCGTCCAGCCGGAGAAAACCATTAACGGCAAATTCGGCCATTTGCTTGGCGGTCAGGAGATGTTGCTTTTCTATGCTACTCATCGATCGTCACCTTCTTTTCCAATACGGTTTCATAAGGCAGATGTCCCTGGTCATGCTCAAAGCCTGTGCGGAAGATCGGCATCGTCGGCAGCTGGATGACGTTCCAGCCGTCGCGCATAGCGTCAAGCACGGAACCGTAGATCGGCTCGTTGGAATCGCCCGTGTTCATCTGCAGCTGCCCCTTGGGAATTGTGCTATCGTAGAGCGCCCAGGCTACGGTGCGGCTCTCGAGATCAGGATCACTGGAATGGAGTATCAAAATCTTTTGTCTGGTCAAGCTCATGAATAGTCCTCCTTAGAGTTTGCGAAGCAAACTAGCTTCGAAAGCATTTACTTAGAAGCCCGGTGAATAAGTCCCGCTGCGCGACCAAATATCCTTCCGATCACTGTTGAAATCGTGAAATGGGATGAGATTTAGTGGTTTATTCACGATTTCAAAGGCGAACGCTGACGCTTCTCCAGGACCATTTGGCCGCTGCGCTCATTATTCACCGAACTTCTTGAATTTGCGAAGCAAACTTGCTCACTAAGCGTTGTTGAGTATTGTCTTAATAAAATTCACTGCTGAGTGTTACTCAAGTGGTATTGAAATTTGCTTTAGCACATTCACCTCGTAAGCGGTATCAGGCTTGTGTGTGACCAGCTGATATATGTATTGTAGTATGCAAAAGGCAATCTGAGGATGTATGATAGTAGCATAAGTTTACACAATACTAAGGAGTTATCAGTCTAATGGAGGGCTCATATGGATCAGGACAAGCTGCAGCTGCAATTGATACGCAGTTATTTGGAAAATGCTCAAATCATGATGCAGATGGCTCATTATACGAAGGTTGGGCCAAGCTGGCGGGATTCATACCGAATGACCGACGTGAATCGGCTCTATTATATACGTGAGGGCAGCGGGTGGATTCACATTCGCGGCAAGGATTATTATCCGAAAGCGGGTCAGCTGTATCTGCTTCCGGCCGGGATGAAGTTGGCTTATGCACGGGATGATGCCGACCCGCTGGGCAAATACTGGTGCCATTTCTCGGCTACGGTGGGAGATGTGAATCTGTTTCAAATGCTGGAGCAGCCGCACTGGATTCAGGTTCAGGATGAGGAGCGGCTGGAGCGGCAATTTCAACAATTGGTCGAGCTGCATCGCAGCAATACGTTGACCGCACCACTGAGGATCAAATCCATCCTGCTTGAGATTATTTCCGAATATATCGAGCAGTCTACCGAGCAACCGCATCTGACTGCAACTACCAGCACATCAAAGATTCATAGTGTGCTGTCCTACATCGAAAGCCATTTGTCCGAGCAGATGTCGGTAGATGAGCTGGCCAAGCTGGTGCACTTTCACCCGAATTATTTTATGCATTATTTCAAAACCATGATGGGCCTTTCGCCGATCGTCTATATTAACAAAAAAAGATTGGACAAGGCACGCAGACTGCTCACAACAACCGAGCATACGATTTCTGCGATAGCCGATGAAATCGGAATGGAGCTGTATTATTTTTCGCGTATTTTCAAAAAACAGACAGGCATGTCACCATCTGAGTACCGCAAGGCTTCCGGGAAAGCGCATATTTCCGAAGAGGAGACAGAGCAGGAACCGAACGGACTTTTCCCTCATTAACAAGAGGCTAGGGAGGATTAGTTATTCAGTGCACCTGAAGGAAAGTTTGGCTATTAATGGAATTGGGGATTTAATAATTATTCAAAATTGATTATGATGGGGACAGAGAACAAATATATTCGGATACATAGAAAGGAAAGTGATTGGGATGCTTCGCCGTTTTTTTTCCTATTACCGGCCTTATAAAGGGCTTTTTATTCTCGATTTTGCTTGCGCGGTGTTTGCTGCTTTGCTGGAGCTCGGATTTCCGCTAGCCGTCAATCAGGTGGTAGACAAACTGCTGCCCAGCAAAAACTGGACCTTGATATTATGGGCGTGCGTAGGGCTGCTTGTGATTTATGTATTCAATATGTGCATGCAATTTGTGATCAACTACTGGGGTCACAAGCTTGGAATCAATATTGAAACCGACATGCGGCGCAAGCTGTTTGAGCATGTACAGAAGCTGTCGTTCCGTTTCTTTGATAACAATAAAACAGGCCATCTCGTTTCTCGGATGACCAACGATCTGATGGAAATTGGCGAGGTTGCGCATCATGGGCCTGAGGATTTATTCATTGCTGTGATGACGCTGCTTGGAGCGTTTGCCATCATGCTGTCCATCAACGTGAAGCTGGCTATTCTTACTTTTGCGATGGTGCCTTTCCTGATCTTCTTTTCAATCTATTTCAACAAAAAAATGACTGCTGCGTTCCGGCGCATGTTTGCTGATATTGCTGACTTTAATGCCCGTGTGGAGGATAATGTAGGCGGTATTCGCGTTGTGCAGGCTTTTTCGAATGAAGAGTTTGAAAAATCGCTTTTCGCTGTGAACAATGGTCGTTACCGGCTCACCAAGCTGCTTGCTTACAAGATTATGGCCTGGAATTCGTCGATCAGCTACCTGCTGATGCGCTCGGTTTCACTTATCGTGCTCATTAGCGGAACGTGGTTTGTGCTGAACGAGTCGATGAGCTATGGATCATTTATCGGATTCGTGCTGCTGACTAATGTCTTTTTGCAGCCTATTCAGAAGATCAATACGGTTATTGAGAGCTATCCGAAGGGGATTGCCGGCTTCAAAAGATACACGGAGCTGCTGGAGACAGCCCCGGATATTGACGATGTTCCGGATGCGGTGGAAGTCAGCTCGCTGCGCGGTGATATTCGTTATCGTGGTGTTTCGTTCGGCTATGAGGAGCAGGCCCATGTGCTGCACAACATCGATCTGACGATTCATCAAGGGGAAACGATCGCTTTTGTAGGTCCGTCAGGTGCCGGTAAATCGACGATTTGCAGCCTGCTGCCCAGGTTCTATGAGGTTCAGGAGGGAAGCATCAAAATTGATGGGATCGATATTCGCCAAATGAAGCTGTCCTCGCTGCGCAAGCAGATCGGGATTGTCCAGCAGGACGTATTTTTGTTCACCGGAACCTTACGGGAAAATATCGCCTACGGCAAGCTGAACGCAAGCGAAGAGGAAGTATGGGAAGCGGCCAGACGTGCGCGTCTGGAGGAGTTTATCCGTTCGCAGGAGCTTGGCATGGATACGATTATCGGTGAGCGGGGCGTGAAGCTGTCGGGTGGACAAAAGCAGCGGCTTGCGATTGCCAGAATGTTTTTGAAAAACCCGCCGATCCTGATCCTCGACGAAGCGACCTCGGCGCTGGATACTGAAACCGAAGCTGCCATTCAGCAGTCGCTAACCGAGCTGTCCAAGGGACGTACGACGCTGATTATTGCCCACCGACTGGCTACGATCAAGAATGCTGACCGAATCATTGTTGTTACCGAGGACGGCATATCTGAGCAAGGCCGACACGGTGAGCTGATCGCTGCGGGTGGTGTCTACAGTCGTCTGCATCAGGCGCAATTCGGTTCGTAAAATTAAATGAACAACCATCAAAGATCGTATGATTCAGTCCTTATGGGCCGGATTGTACGATCTTTTTTTTCTGCGACAGCATAATTAACTAACTTATAAGTGAATTCCATTTTTGCTCTAAGTCGTTGAGGTAGCCTGCGCTATTGCGATTAAATTTTTTGCGTAATATAACGCTGGTTAAACGCTGATCCCACAGTGCTTTTCGAGATTTATAGCGAGTAAATGTGAATCGCATCGGTGGGACTAAGGGAAGCTGGAAAGGCCAACTTCAAATCGACCAACTGAAGTCATCAACCCCAAGTACCAAGTAATCCGTGCTTTAAAATTTCCAATGAGAAACGTGGACACCTCATGAGTGTCCACGTTTTTTTGTCGCGAATAATCAATTTTGAACCGGGGTCCCTTTTCATTGGTTTTGAGATTCATAAAGTATGGATTCAGCAATCGGTATGCCGGGACAGCAACCGTCAGTGCTTAGGTAAGAACTTTTATCACTTCAACAACAATCTTAGATTAATAAACTATGCTGCCCGTTAGCTGAGCGAAGGGCTGCCACGCAGCTGCCCTTTCGATGTTGAACTATAGTTCCCCGAGGGAGTTTAATAATCATAATACGGTGTTAACTAAATTTAGTGCATATGCTCAGGGTGACACTCACCTTTATGACAGTACCTGTACTAAAAGTGCGTACTTACATATTTATAGTACGATCTTTATACTCAAAGAATGAAATAAATAATTTCTATACACTTGGAAATATTGAAACTTAAGAAAGAGGGATAATTTTATGTCAAATGTCTGGAAAATTTACTTATTAGCCGCTGTTAGCTTTTTGGTTGGAACATCCGAGTATATCATAGCAGGGATTCTAGACACAGTTGCAAGAGACGTTAATGTCTCCGTCGCTGCTGCTGGTCAGCTCATTACTGTTTTTTCACTCGCCTATGCTTTTGGAACACCTTTCCTTATCGCATTTACAGCACGAATGGAGCAACGCAAGCTTTTAGTTTATTCACTTGGCGTATTTGTGATTGGAAATATTATCGCGGTGGTTTTACCTGGCTTTGGATTTCTTATAGTCTCACGCGTTATTCTTGCACTAAGCATGGGAGTATTCGTAGTAACCTCCTTTACTGTCGCTACCAAGATGACTCCACCTGATAAACAAGGAAGTGCAATTGCAACGCTCCTTATGGGCTTTAGCACCTCGTTGATTATCGGTGTTCCGCTAGGCAGAGTTATTGCTTCCGTTTATGATTGGAGATTAATCTTCGGAGGAATCGGTGCACTTAGTATTCTTGCGATGATCGTTATACTCTTAGTCATCCCACGCTCAAATGGCGATGAATCGGTTCCCTTGCGCAAACAGCTTGCTTTAATTAAGCAACCGAAAATAATGGCAGCCCTAATGATCACTTTCTTATGGATTTCTGGTTATTCTATTGTCTACACCTACATTTCTCCCTTCCTACTGTCGGTTACAGGGATGAACAGTAAAACAGTCATCATTGCTTTATTCGCTTTCGGGATTGCCAGCTTATTCGGCTCAAAGTTTGGCGGCTATAGTACAGATAAATGGGGATTCCCTCGTACTTTATTTGTCAGTATGGTACTGCATGCAGTAGCCTTAGTTCTACTGTCATTATCAGCCCAATGGCCTGCTATCGCTTTCCTTGTGCTCATATTTTGGGCTCTCTCCGCTTGGTCAACAAGTCCAACTCAGCAATATCACTTAATGACGCTTGCTCCGGCGGCTTCAGGCATTATGGTGAGTATGAATACTTCAGTTTTACAGCTTGCTATGGGTGCTGGTGCAGGAATTGGAGGCGTAGTCGTGGAACAAGCTTCCTTAGCTTTGATTAGTTGGATTGGAGCTGCGGTTGTTGCCATCGCTGCAACAACCGTTATGGTATATTTACGAGTAACCCACTCTAAAACTCCACCAGAACTTAGAAAGATATAGAAGAAACTAATATCTAAAAGATTGGTGCTTAACCAACTGCAAAAGTCAACGCGCACAAAATCGCTCAAGCGATCCAGTTGATTAACCAGCAATACGACCGTCCGCTCGTGATCGAGCAGCTTGCAAAGTCCGTAAACATGAGCACGTCGGCGTTTCATAAACATTTCAAGCTCGTCACTACGTTGAGCCCGTTGCAATACCAGAAAACGGTGCGTTTGCAAGTAGCACGGCGCTTAATGTTAAAGGAAACCTTGCCCGCCTCCGATGCGACCTTCCGCGTAGGCTAAAAGAGCCCGTCACAGTTTAGCCGGGAGGCTATGCGAGTTAAGCTATTTGAGGCAATAAATCGTGCTGTTTGGCCTCAAGTTCCTCACGCTTATGAAGATACCAAGCATCCATGTGCTGGCACATCATAATGCCGTAAAGACGGATGTACCACATCTTGGTGGAACGATGGCGACCTGCCTCAAGTTGTAATCGTTCTTCTCTCGCTTGTTACAGCGCTCCACGGTGGTGCGGCGTTTGTAGGTGAGATTCCACTGTTCTGAGCTTCTGGCCACATCGGGAAACAACCGGGGGTTATCCTTGTTGCAGGTATGGAAGGTTCGGCCGTATTTGGCATGGTCGAAGCCGTAGGGAAGGAAAGCCCCTTCTGGCGCAATTGTTTGGGCACTTTAGAAAAGTCAAGTGAATTTTCGTGCTTTAAAGTACGAAATTGTGAATTTTATTTCCCAGTTCATTGAACTGAAAAATAAAAAACTCCTACTGAAAAGTAGGAGGGAAGCAAGTTTAACGGTTCAAGGAAACCCTTGCACCGTCTGCCTCGGCGAATGCCGAGAGGCTATATAAGAAATAAGGAGGACAAATCTTTGAAAACTCTTGTTGTCGTGACACACCCAAGCATAGAAACATCCGTGATTAATAAGCGATGGATAGAAGAACTCAAAAAATATCCTGAAAAGTATACGGTTCACGAATTGCATAAGGCTTACCCTGATGGAAGCATAGACGTGAAAAAAGAACAAAAATTGGTTGAATCACATGGTAATCTTGTTTTGCAGTTCCCTATATATTGGTTTAATTGTCCGCCTCTCCTTAAAAAATGGCTTGACGATGTTTTAACTTATGGGTGGGCTCATGGTTCAAATGGAGGAGATAAATTAAAGAATCGCAAAGCTGCTTTAGCTGTATCTGCCGGAAGTAAAAAAGAAGATTATAGTGAAGATGGAAGATATCACTATGTACTTGATTATTTATTATCTCCTTTTGAAACTACCTTCCTATACTGCAATGCAAATTATCGTTCGTTCTTTGCGTATTATGGTACGGAAAACGAGCCTGGTGAAAATGTGCCTGTTACAGAAAACGAGCCGTCTGTAAGTGAATTGGAAAAAAGCACACTAAATTATTTGAGTTTTCTTGACAATCTGTAATAATTAGCTTTATTAAGACTGCTATAAAAAAGAAGTATTTCCCTGTTCAGGAGATACTTCTTTGTAATATAAACAAAACAACTATGCCTACCGCTGTACAGCTTCCAGAGCTGGCGAACTGTTTTTCTCTCCCCACTCGCACATCATGTTTAACAATGGAATGAGAGAAAGACCTCTTTCAGATAATGAATATTCAACTTTTGGAGGTATTTGGGGAAATTCCTTGCGTATGATAAGCCCATCTGCCTCCAGCTCTTTTAACATGATGCTTTGCGTTTTAAAGGAAATGGTACCGATACATCGCTTCAGCTCATTAAACCGCATTACCTTATTTTCAGACAGCCAATACATAATGATCATTTTATATTTACCGCCTATTAAGGACAACGTGTATCCAAAGCCAGTTTCTTTTAGTTTCACACCAGTTGGAATATAGGTTTCGCGCACAAGTTACACTCTCCTTTTGGTAAGTATATGATATAAATATGCATACTTTATAATACATCATTATGCAATCTTATTGAAAGGATGTAAATCGCTATAAAATTTGATATATCCTAAATTTGAATAAATTTTAGAAAAGGAATGGGACCGGAACGATGGCAGCGCGAACGCGGAGGGCGAGTGTTGGCCAAAATAGGAAACGGTTAGTTGAGTAAAGATAACCTTTTTGTTACTTCTTCAGATATTCGATTCACAATGGAGAATGTATCTAAATAACCCTCTATGACAATGTCTGAACTGGGTTTAACTGTCCTTTCCATTTCCAAATAAGCCGACCTTCCCTTAACCAAATAGTTTTTTAACTATGACAGCATAATTAACTAGATCATAAGTGAATTCCATTTTTGCTCTAAGTCGTTGAGGTAGCCTGCGCTATTGCGATTAAATTTTTTGCGTAATATAACGTTGGTTAAACGCTGATCCCACAATGTTTTTCGAGATTTATAGCGAGTAAAGCAAACTGAGCGCAGTCGTGAAATGACATGTTCTTGGCGCAGTGCATCATTCACTAATACGATCATCTAAACTCGCTGAAAGCAAGATTTGATAACGTTCGTACAAATTTTGAGCATGTCTTTGACTCGTTGGAATGCCTTGTTCGTTCAATGCTTCGGCAACTTCCGCAACCGTTCGATGTTGCTTAAAGCGTAGTTCCCCAACGAGAGCAAGCACGTCATATCCATACGAGGAATGCTTCATGCTAAGCATCTCAGCTTCAGCAGATTTATACGCAACGCCTACGTGTGCGCAGTCTGGATTTTTACAAGCATAAGCCATGCTCCATGCATGGATGATTCCGTCTCTTGTGACAATCTTTTTCTCCCATGCGGTATATACCTTCGACAGAAGACTGGAAATACCTGATAGTTAATCTTGCTGTAGTAGTTTTTTTTGGTTTTCTGTGTTTTTTCGTCAGATCAATTTTTGTCTTACCTATGTAAATGAGCAGCATGGGGGTGAATATTTGTCTCCCTTTAATGGATACATGTAAGTCTGGAGCAGCACTACGGCTGTAATTGGATAACAGGCAATGTCTTACCTTCAACAGTACAAAAAGTGTCTGTTCAGCGCCGTGCTGATCCATGGTAACATGGGGCCAGTCTTCAAAAAGTGTTGAACATGCAAGGTTAAGTGAACGAGAATAGGGTTGAGGGAGGACAAGTCCGTGAAGCTGATTTACAATCATCGTGATGCTGTAATTGAATTTGGTGTGGAGCAGTTGAAAAAAGCTTTTGAGCTTAAAGGTATTTATTATATCGAGCAGTTTGAGGGACATGGAACGGTTGTGCTGCCTGATCAAGGAATCGTAATTCGTAACATGCCGACAGCACGAAATCAGGCTCCGTTGTATGCGAATGAAGCCTTTCGTATTTATAAAAGTGGAAACCGGGTACACATTGAGGGCTCGGATTCCCGAGGTGTCATGTATGGGTGTCTGGAGTGGGCTGAACGCATTGGGTGTGGAGCGGATTTGAAGGAGAACGAGGAGATCTGCCGTGAGCCTGCGCTAGGTGTTCGTGGTATCAAGTACAATCTTCCTTATGTTCCATTCGATGATGGAGATCCTTTTGTACTGAATGCGGCTACTTGTATGGATATCGAGTTCTGGCGCGCGTATATCGATATGCTGGCGCTGAATCGCTACAATTGCCTCAGTCTGTGGTCGGAGCACCCTTACCATCTGATGGTCGTATCGTCCAAGTACAGGGAAGCCAATCCTTACAGCGATGTACAGATCGACCGCAATATCCGTTTTTTCCGAGAGCTGTTTCGTCATGCAGCCAATCGTGGTATTGATATTTATTTGTTTACATGGAATATCAGGCTGACGCCGGAGGTAGCACGCGGATTGGGGCTCCCGGAAAATGTTGGTGATTACGGCGACATGTACGATGAGCTGATTCACCGCGTTGGGCTGCCGCTTAATCGCTTTCGCGGCCAATCCGAGGTAATCCGCGATTATATTCGTGAGATGGTGCTGCAGGTGCTGTTAACCTATCCTGAGCTTAAGGGTTTGGGGACATCGGCAAGCGAATGGATGGATGGCAGCGGGCATGAACGGGAGCAATGGATCGTCGAAACGTATGTGGAAGCCATCAAGCAGTCGGGGCGAACCATCCCGTTCATTCATCGTACCAATATGCAGAGTGCCGGGAAGGAAATCAAGGAGCTGGTACAGCCGTTATTCGATCCGAAGCAGTTCTATATTAGCTGGAAATATTCGAATGCCCATGCTTACTCCCATCCGGAGCCGCAGTTCGAGAAGCTGTGGGACGCTTGGGACGGGATTGATCTGTCATCGACCCAAATTTTATATACGGTACGTAATGATGATGTATTCACCCACCGCTGGGGTGACCCCGATTATGTGAGGGCCTATGTAAAAGGAATGATCAAACCCTACATTAAAGGATTTTATTGGGGCTCAGATGGATATGTGTGGGGACGCGATTTTCAGCATATCGACCATGGACATAAAACGTGGAAGTATGATTTTGAGCGGCACCTGCTGCAGTTCCAGCTATGGGGAAGACTTGCCTATGACCCGGAAACCGACGATTCGACGTGGACGTATTTATTGCAAAAGCAATATGGACCGCAGCATGCTCCCGACTTTTTACAGGGCTTGCGAGTGGCCTCGCGAATTATACCTGCTGTAAATCGCTTGTTCTGGATCGACTACGATTTCCAATGGCATGCAGAGAGCTGCTTGTCCCAGGTGAGCGGCTTCAAAACGATTCTCGATTTTGTCGACGGTGTTCCGATGCCTGGAGTAGGCGTGATGGGTATTGTTGAGTATGCTCAGGCTGAGCAAGATGGACGGTTGGAGGCCTTACAGGCACAATACGGGGAAACACCTGCCGATATTATACGCATTCTTGATGAATCAGCCAAATCTACGGAGCTTGCGGCAGCCCATCTGGAGACAATACTTGGCGAATACCGGGGTAGTCATGCGGAATGCACACTGCTGGATTTACAAGCCTACGCGGCGATGGGACACTATTACCGCTGCAAGTTTGCCGCAGCACTGGAGCTGAATCGGTACAGGCTCAATGGGAAGTCATCCCATCAAGAGCAGGCTGTTGTCCTGCTGGAGGAAGCCTGCGGCCATTGGGAGCGTCTTGGATTTTTCTGGAGCCAGCATAACAAGCCATATTTTATGGCCCGGGTGAAGCGAACCTTCGGTTACCCATATTATGCGGAGGATGTAAGAAGCGATGTGGAGCTGGCGCGGCGGTTTGAGCCGTAATGAGTAATGATACAAGGAGGCCATACCGTGAAACGGTGTGGTCTCAGCTCGTTGTATGCTTCGGCAGGCCCATCAATCAAATGGGCTTTTATTCGTGTTATAATGGAGAAAAACAAGCATAGAAAACAGCGGCTGGTATCGTTTTATCCAACTGGCTTCTGCAACACTTATAACTCATTGTGGATGGAGGGTTAGCTGTGGAATGGAATTATTATAATACGTTTATTACGGTTTCGCCGGACTGTCCCGCAGTGATGGGTATGGTGCCGCCAGATAAGAAATCTGGAAAGACGAAGCCCGGAATTGAATTTGAGTTAGTGTCGCAGGCTCCTTATGTATATACGCAAGAGGAGTTGTTGTACGAAGTACACATTCGGCACAAGGAAATTCCGCAAGAAGTATTATTGGATCATGGAACTCAATACAGAGATGAGTTTTTTCAAAAACCGACGGCCTGTCTAAGGGCATCCATGCTGCCCAAGAAATACGGATGGGGCATTCATTTTAATTCGGAAGGAAAAATGGCTCTCGTCCCTATGGAATCTGCTGAGTATCAGCATTTTATCGATGGCGATCATGCCGAGATCAAGCTGGTCGCCGCTATGCGCAATAGCAAGGGAAAGTAGAATATCCTCAGTCGAGGCCCCCCTCTAAACCAAGAAGGAGGGGGGAGGTAAGATAATTTATTTACTTTCACAAAGCAAATAAATACCATCGGACTCGTCCGGTAACAGGCCAAGCTTAATAGCTATACGGGTGGTTATGAACAAAGGTAGTTATGTAGCAGGCAATTGTTTGTCAAAGAAGGAGCGCCAGTTTCTGTGCAGTAAGCCTTCCACAAAATCATTCGAATAGTGGTTGGCAAGAAGCTCTGCGAGCGCGTTGTATCTACCCATATGCTCAAGTCCGTTCGTAAACTGGGCTGTACCATCAAAATCGGATCCGAAGCCGATATGCTTACTGCCTCCCAGCGAGGCTATATAATCAATATGCCGCAGCAGGTCGGTCATAACAGCTGGCTTCTCCGAATTGACCAAAGGGGGAATAAAGGTGAGGCCAATACGCCCGTCTTTTTGCAGGATCGCCTGGATTTGATCTTTGGTCAAATTGCGTTCGTTGGGAGAGACGACGTAGGCGTTGGAATGTGAGGCGATAAATGGTCGCTCGGACATTTCTGTGAGCTCCCAGAACCCCTTCTCCGTCAGGTGGGACACATCCAGAATCATGCCGAGCTCATCGCATTGCTTCACGAATTGCTTGCCCTTTAACGTAAAGCCTCCTTGTCTCGGTTCCTTCACCCCATCGGCTGCCCAATTCGCATAGTTCCATGTGATCCCGATAGAGCGGACGCCCAAATGAAAGAGCGTCCTGAGATAAAGCTCTCGTCCCATTAACGCTTCAACGCCTTCGAGTGTCAGCATGGCTCCGATTCTACCCTCTGCCTCAGCCTGCCGTAAATCGGCTGCGGATCGGATCTGCATCATCTTTGGGTGAGATACAATTTTGGAAGCAAACAAATCAATAGCTTTCAGGATGTGATCGAATTGCGGATTGACGATCTGTACGGACATATAGACGGCAAACAGCTGCAAGACAGAGCCCGCTTCAATCAAACGCTCAAGCGTAACATTCAGGCGATCCGCATCATGAAAGTCGATCTCCGGGTGAAGCATCATCTTGTTCAGCACATCGCAGTGCGCATCGATAACTTTCATTATCTCGCCTCCCGTGCGAATTGATTATTTGGACGAGACAACCCGAGATGATCACGAAGCATGGTCCCTTCATATTCCGTCCTGAACAGTCCACGTCTTTGCAATTCCGGTACGACGAGATCGACAAACTCATCCAGACCATCCGGCAAGTACGGAGACATAATATTAAAGCCGTCCGCGCCTTGCTTAACGAACCATTCCTCCAGATGATCGGCGACCTGTGCCGGAGTTCCGACGACTGTATGATGACCACGTGATCCAGCTACCCTCATGTACAGCTCACGAATGGTCAGCCCTTCCTTGCGGGCGATATCGATAAGCAAATGATTCCGGCTTTTGTCTCCATTGCTTTCAGGCAGGTCAGGCAACGGTTCGTCCAGAGGATATCCGGAAATATCGTGTCCGAGCTTACGTGAGAGAACGTCAATTCCGACTGCGGGGTGTATCAGCTCTTGCAGTTGCTCCAGCTTATCCTTGGCTTCCTGCTCGGTGGCTCCAATCACAGGAAACACACCAGGCATAATGAGCAGCTCATCCGTTGATCGTCCGAATGCGGCAACCTTAGCTTTGAGTCCGGCGTAAAAAGCTTGTGCTCTTTCTAGTGTAGGCTGTGCGGTGAAAACGAGTTCGGCCGTTTGAGCTGCTAGATTCTGGCCTTCTTCCGATGAGCCGGCTTGAATAATGACAGGGTAGCCCTGAGGGGAGCGCGAGATGTTAAGGGGGCCGCGCACATTGAAGTGCTCCCCGCGGTGATGGAGGACATGCATTTTGCTGCTGTCCGCGAAATGTCCTGACTCCTTATCGAATAGGAAAGCATCGTCTTCCCAGGAGTCCCATAATCCGGTCACGACCTTCAAAAATTCCTTGGCGCGCTCATAACGGAGGGAATGCTCCAAATGGTATTCTTTACTGAAATTCAACGCTTCGTCAGCTAGTGCCGATGTCACCACGTTCCAGCCGGTGCGTCCTCCGCTAATATGGTCTAGTGATGAGAACATGCGCGCGACATGGAAAGGCTCGTTATAAGTGGTTGTGGCTGTGGCTGCCAGACCGATGTGGCTCGTAACCGCTGCCAGGGAAGCAAGCAAAGTAAGCGGCTCCAGACGAATGGTCACATTGTGATCGAAGAAGGAGTTGTAGTTAGGAACACCAAGCGTATCGGCAAAAAAAACGAGGTCCAGCTTGCCCCGTTCTGCTGTACGAGCCATCTCCTGATAGTACTTAACGTCTACAACCCTGCTGGCCCCGGCATTGGGATGTCTCCAAGCCGCGACGTGATGTCCGGTTTCCATTAGTATTGCACCAAGCTTCATTTGCTTATTTTCATTGCTCATAGCTGAGTTCCCCTTTCTATTGGCCCCTGATTTAATCCTCGAATGATTTGTTGACTTGCTTGCGATACGTATGTGGAGTCATCCCCATCTTGCTTTTGAACGATTTGACGAAATAAGCACTACTGTTGAAACCGGTCTGCTGTCCAACCTGAGCGATCGTTAAATCGGTGGTTGATAGGAGCAGCCGGGACTCGCGTAAGCGGTGAGCCAGTACGTATTGGCTCAATGTACAGCCCGTTTCCTTACTAAACAAATGGGATGCATAGTAGGGGGATAAGTGCAGGCTCTCCGCCAAACGATCCAGCGAAAACTCTTCCTGAAAATGCTCTTCGATCCATGCCATCATCTGCTCGACATGTCGGCTGTTGGTTCGGAGCGAACCGTCAGACGCATGCTTCTGTCCAGCTTCGGCGAGCTTGCGGAATTCCCGCAGCAGGGTGAAGAGAAAGAGTACAACCTCTTCGGTTTGCTGCAAGCCGGGACAGGAATTAAGACTTTTATGGAAATCCTGAAGCAGCTGACTGAGCAGCATTTGATCCTCGGGATTAAGCTGAAAAACCTGCTGGTCCAATCTTGCCTTCCAAATTTTATGAAAAAAAGCGTGCAGAGCGGGAAAAGCTGCTGCATAGCGTTCAAACAAAAAAGGATCAAACACAAACACGGTCCGAATATAAGGCGATTCCCGGGAAATATTCATTTTGAATTTGTGCAGCTGGTAAGGCTGGCACATCAGTAAGGTACCGGCCGATACCGAATGCAGCTTCTGATCAAATATAAGATGACCATTGCCTTCATGCACGTATAGAAATTCGATGCCTTGGTGGGAATGAATCTGCTCCCAATCTCCTTCTTGAGTGATCCGACGATAATGGAAAATGTAGTTGTTTTCCTGAAACTTCGGCTTAGGTTCCACCATTTGACTCATGTATCCACCTCTTTCTTTCCACAAGGCTGGTAGGCAGCTTCCATCAGATTAGCCCTTAATAGCACCGATCAAAGCGCCTTTGATGAAATACTTTTGCAGAAATGGGTAAATTAACAGGATCGGTAAGGTTGCGACCATGATGGAAGCATATTTGATCGTTTCTCCGATCTGTAATAATTCGTTAACAGCGCCGCTGGATATCGTATCCGTCGAATCGGCAATCAGCAGCTCACGCAGCACAAGCTGGAGAGGATACAGCCCGCGATCCTTCAAAAAAATCGAAGCATAAAACCAGGCATTCCAGCGGTCTACGGCAGAGTATAAAGTAACTACCGCAATGACAGGCATGGAGAGAGGAATAATGATTCGCAGCAGGATCGTCAAGTGGTGGGCACCGTCCATTTTGGCGGATTCCTCCAACGTTTCGGGCAGAGCTTGAAAGGCAGTTCGCATAATGATCAAATGAAAGGTATTCATGGCAAAAGGCAGGACCACAGCCCACAACGAATTGATGAGACCGGTTTGCTTCACGATCAGGTAGAGCGGAATCAAGCCACCGTTAAAGAACATGGTGAAGATAATAAAAAATATAAAAAACTTGTTCCACAGCACGTTTCTTCTCGACATCACAAATGCTGCTGAGGTTGTCAGTGCCACATTCAATACAACACCGGCGCCGACGACAAACAACGTGTTGATGTAACCTTTAAACAAGGCTTGATTGGCAAGAACCTTCTCATAGCCGCCGAGGTTAAAGCCAAGAGGCTTCCAGAGCAGGCCCTGATGAGCGATCAACTGGCTGCCATCGCTTACGGATGCGAAAGCGACATACAACAGGGGGTACAAAGTCAGAACAGCCAGAATAGAAAGTAATATTGTAACGATGCAGCTAAAGAGTTTATCTGAGAGACGCGAAGTGTTCATAGGTACCACCTTTACCATAAGCTGTTCTTGCTCCATTTGCGGCTGAGATAATTCGCGCCCACCAGAAGAAGCAGATTGAACGCCGAATTGAATAGTCCCACCGCGGAGCTGAATCCCCAGTTCGCTTCAAGTAGCCCTTTGCGGTATACCGAGGTCGATATCACATCGGCTGTTTCGTAGATCACAGGATTATATAACAAAATAATTTTTTCATAACCGACATTCAGCATATTGCCGATACGAAGAATCAGCATAATCATAATCGTGGGCATCAGTCCGGGAAGCGTAATATGCCACATTTGTCTGAGCCGGCTTGCACCGTCGATTCTGGCTGCCTCGTATTGCTCCTGATCGATCCCGGTCAAAGCGGCCATATAAATAATCGATTCCCAGCCGATCTTCTGCCAAATTTCCGATAACACGTAGATCGACCGAAATAACTCCGGCTTTTGCAGCAACGCTTGTCCATCCGTACCCGTGACAAAGGTGTAGGCGAGATTGACGAAACCACCGCTGCCGGTAAAATCCTTAACGATCCCGCAAATGACGACAAGCGAAATGAAATAAGGCATGTAAGCAATCGTCTGCACCATATTTTTAAAGCGACGGTTCCGCACCTCGTTAAGCAGCAAGGCGAGCAGAATTGGAGCCGGAAATTCGAACAACAGTGTATTCAAACTGAGGAGCAGCGTGTTGGTGAGCAGCCTCCAGAAATAATAGCTGGAAAAGAACGCTTGAAAATGCTCCATGCCGGCCCATTCGCTTCCCCAGATGCCTTTCACCGGAGAAAAGTTTTTGAAGGCAATGATCGCACCATACATGGGCATATAATGAAAGACAACGTAATAAGCGATGATAGGGAGCATGAGCAGATATAAATATTTATTGTGTAAGAAATCCTTGGCATACTTCGAAGCGCCAGGTTTTCGTTTATGTTGAGTCGTCATGGCTTGGGGGGCGGCGTTCCGGCGCATAGGTACACCCTTTCTCATATAAAAAATGATAGACGGGGCTCATAAATCGGTCGCCCCGTCACTGGTATTACTTATCTTTTGTTGTATTGGTCATAAGCTTTTTGCGTGATTTGAATCGCTTTGTCCAAATTTACTGATTTCAACTTGGCCAGATGGCTGTCGAAGGAATCAACAGGTAACGTGCCAAGAATGATTTTGAGCGAAGTCTCATCCACCAGCGTATTCACATCCGACATGATTTTGGAATACTCACCGGAATCAGCAAGAGAGATTGTGACAGGAGGCAGTGCATATTTATCGTTGTCACTCTTCCATACCGTCAGTGCATCCTTCTGCTGAGGCATAGCGTAGAATTGCTCGATAAACCGTTTATCCTGAATGAAAGGTCCGGTACCCGCAGCGCGGATGTATAAGCCCATTGCCTGGGATGGTGCAAGCTTATCCGGATTTTTCAATAATAGATCGGTGTATTTAGGATATCCGTTCTCCAGATTGTAGCTCAGACCCGCAGTTCCGAAGTTAAAGAAGTTGTATCCTTCCTCACCGTAGGCGTAATCAAGGAATTTGATGGCAAGCTCCGGATTTTTGGCCTTGGCTGAAATAGCGGCCGAGGAAGCACCCGAGTAGGAAAACTCTTTTTGTCCGAACTTCGGTGTGTCACCTTTTTTCAGCACTGGATATGGAGCGGGTACCAGATTAGCATTCGGATCCTTGGCAGTCAATATCGGTCCCCATTTGCCGATCCCGCCGCCGGCTCCACCAATAGTAGCGCCCGTGGCTCCAGAGGTAACAGCTGCGTCCAGCGATTTGGTATCTGCTGTCGTAAAGTTCTTGTCTAGCAGCCCTTCCTCGTACCATTGATGCATCGTGGTCAGAAATTCCTTATATCCTGGCTCCGCCGGTCCATATTTGACCTGACCGTTATCGACATAGAAGTTTTTCACAACCCCGTATGCTCCTACAAAAGAGCCGTTAATCAGACTTTCAAGCGCCCTAGGCTTTCCTTTGATAGAAAGAGGAGCTGCAACGCCTTTCTTTTCCTTGAACGCCTTCAGCACATCATGCCATTCATCGATAGTCGTTGGAGTTTGCAGTCCCAGCTCATCGAGCCAATCCTTACGAATAACGGGTCCTTCAGTTGTTTTGACCAAATCGTCCTTGCGAATAAAAGGGAACACATAATAGCTGCCGCTGTCCGTTTTGACCATTTTGTCGACATCCGGATTATCTTTGAGGTACTTTTTCAAATTCGGGGCATGCTTATCGATCAAATCATTCAGCTTTAATATATATCCATCATTAATCATCTTCTCCGGACCGCCAGGTGCACCCGTCAGCCAGTTGTATTCAACCACATCGGGAAGATCGCCTGAGGCCAGCATCAAATTAAAGGCTTCTTTGGACTGTCCATTAGGGATTTCTGTAATATTCAACGTCACCCCGGTATTTTTCTGCCAATCCTGAAAGAAAGGAACATCTTTTAAGGTTGATTTAAGCCCCAAAAACGATGCGTTCATCTCGATCCAATAGCTTAGCGTTTCTTTCGTCTGGATCGGATACTTAGTCGGTTCGGCATTGGTCTGAGCGGCTTGACCAGCAGGCTGTGCTGGCGACTGTGCGCATGCGGACAACAGTCCGAGAATAAGGGTACCGGCTAAGGGGGCTTTTAATAATTGCAATTGTTTGTTCATTTCAGGTCTTGGCTCCTCTTTAATAGTTGGAATTTGTTATATGTTGTTAAAAATTGATATAACTATTTTTAGATATTGTCGCCTCTTCAACGGATGATGTAATGAGAAAAGGATGAAGCATAACATACAAAGGAAGAGCTTTTTTGTTGGTATTTAGCTAAATAAAGGAAGATATGGCTAGGAAGTTAGGAGGATTTATGAAAATTCGTCATTTTTCCTTATAATATTATATCAAATCCGAGTTGTAAAGTCGGAAAAGTTGGTAGCGCAATATTATTATACTATATAGCAATATTGTTATGTCTTTGATTGATATAATACAAGAAACAGGTTACAGCCCAGCTGTACGGAGTGTATGGACATGATAAGCATGAATAGATGAGCACTCATAAAAGGAGGAACACCCTTTGAAATATGCATTTAACTCAGCTTCTTGTCCCAACCTGACATTGGTCGAGATGACGGCGGCAGCTCAGGCTTATGGGTACCAGGGATTAGAGCTGCGCAGCGGAACGGGGCATCGGCATGGGGCAGAGCTGAGTGCAAGTCAGTCGGTAAGAACAGAGCTCAGGAAGCACGCGGCGGATTCGGGAATAGAGCTTTGCTGCCTCGGCATTTCCAATATCTATTCACAACCGGAGAACGTTGAAGCCCAGATCGATGAAACGAAGAGCTACATCAAGTTGGCGCATGATTTGGAAATTCCTTATGTCAGAGTGTTCTGCGGAAGAATCCCGCCTGAAGGTACACGGGAGGTGTCCCGGCACAGCATTATTGAAGCATTCCGCTCTCTTGGGCCGTATGCCCGGACCCATGGGGTAACGATTGTTGCTGAAACTCATGACCATTGGTCGGACCCACGTGTGATGGCAGATATTATGCGTGAAGTGAACGATTTGAATGTGGCGGCAGCTTGGGACGTTATTCATACGGAGCGTGAGGGATTGACTGGACCGGAGGCTGTTATCGACAGCTTGGGACCATGGATACGGCATGTGCATTTCCATGACGGGTTGAAACGGCTGGATCGTCTGCATTACGCGCCGATCGGAGCGGGTGAATTTGATCAGCTGCGGATCGCGAAAGCTTTATTGCAGGCAGGTTATGAAGGCTATGTGAGCGGGGAATGGTACAATTGGGAGCCTTACGACATTCATCTCCCCCGCGAGCTTGCAGCCTGGAAACGATATGTAGCCTTAGCTATGGAAGGTGGAGACGAGGATGGCTTTTAAAATAGTAACGATAGGCTGTGGCAGTATTGCACTGCGAGGTCATGGACCCGCCTACCGGAAATACGCCGAATCGAATCCCGATGTGGAGCTGGCGGCTTGCGTAGATATAGATGGAGATAAGGCGGAGGCATTCCGTGATCAATTCGGCTTTCAAAGAGCTTATACGGATATGGATACAGCGCTGGAAAATGAGAAGCCCGATGCGGTCTGCCTTGTCGTCCCTTATCAGCTGACTGCTCAGTTGGCTGTAGCGATAATGGAGAAAGGCTATCCGCTGTTGATGGAGAAGCCACCAGGAATGACCAGACAGGAGACCTTACGGATGATCCAGGCGGCTGAGCTTAGCGGAGCACCTCATCAGGTGGCCTGGAACCGCAGATACATGCCCGTCGTGGCCTATACGAAGCAATGGTTATCAAGAGAGCTGTCGCCGGGCAGTCTCCATAATATTCGGTACGATCTCAGTCGTGTTAACCGTATTGGCTCTAATGCTTCCATGACGATGGTACACGGCATTGATATGGTCAAATATTTGGCTGACTCCGATTATAAGCAAGTTCGTATTCGTTATCAGCCCTTCAGTCATCAAGGTGCAATCGAATCTAATATTCATTTGGATTGTGAATTTGAATCGGGCGTATGGGCACAAATTCAATATCGCCCTTTATCCGGCAGTGTGCTTGAGCGCGTCGTCATTGATGCCGTGAATCATACGATGCACCTTCATCTTCCTTTTTGGTCTTCGCCCGATGCTCCCGGCAAGCTGATTCATATAGTCAACAACGAAATCAAAGCCGAGCTCGGCAATGTCGAGCTCGGCAGAAGCGAAGAGATGTTCATTGTAAACGGCTTTTATTCAGAGAATGCGTTGTTCTTTAATGATATTCGTGCAGGGCGTAGGCCAGGTGATACTTTGAAATCAGCCATGCAAGCCGTTGAAATCTCCGAGGCGATACGGATGGGGCGGGAGCTGTATGTTTCCGGTGAAGCCTAAAAGTACGGCGAATAAATCCCGCTGTGTGGGAACACTCCTATTTAGAGCTGGAGCGACCAGATCCCTGCACATTCAGGCAGGCGGGCTAGCTTGTGCTTGATCACCTGTTCAGCCAAGGCATCACCAAAGAAAAATCGCGTTAGCTGTTCTGCCTGCTGCCAATGATCAAATGTGTAATCGGTTCTCATCCATTGGTGAGCAAACCCGTAATCCTTTTCCAGCATGGCATAATAAGGCTGCAGGAAATCAGGGGCGATTGGTGTCTCTGAGCCTGTGCCTAAGGTTTCGAAAATAACGGCGGTTCCATCAGGTCGGAGCACACGTCGTATTTCGCTCATCACCTGATGAATATTTTGCTGCCAGTTGGCAACGTTCGTACTTCCCAAGTAACAAATACTCCAGCCGGATACGATTAAATCGGCACTTTGATCAGCCAGTGGAAGTCTGCGATGGTCAGCAGCCTGTGTGCGCCAGTTGGTTAATCCGGCTTGCTCCAGTCTGTCTGCGGCAACGAGCAGCATAGCCTCCGAGGCGTCAAGAGCAATAATCGATTTGGCTTTCTCCCCCAGCGCTACCGTTAACCGTCCAGTTCCAGCACCAAGGTCTACGATATCGAGCCCGCAGCAGGGACGCAGCTCTTCAATCCTTCCCATTAAATCAGCTTGCTTTGAAATGAGCTCGTGGTAAGTGTCGGCTTCCTGTTGATAAATAGTGGTGTGATCAGGCATTGCTGTATCCTCCTTGTATCGATCCAATGAATGTGAACAACTCCATCGTACAAGTTGACGTAACGTCAAGGTCAACACCTTTCTATATATTTGTCCAATGACAATCAAGAGCCCGCCGAACGTTTGAACCGATAGGGGCTCATGCCCACGTGCTTTTTAAACAGCTGACAAAAATAAGGGAAATTCCCGAGGCCAATCATCTGTCCGATTTCCTGTACACTCAAGTCGCTCGTTTGCAGCAGCCAGCAGGCTTGACGAATCCGGCGTGCGGTTAAATATTCGGTGATGGTCGTGCCGATCGTCTGTCTGAACACGGCAGATGCGTGATTAGGCGATAAGTGAACCGCTTTGGCTAATACCTTCAGCTGAAATTCCTCCATATAATGCTCCTCAACCCATTCCATAATCTGCTCGGATGCCGTTGACTTAGGTCTGACAACAGGCTCGGTATGCCGATCAGTCACTGCCTGTCCCTTCAAATAATGCAGCAGGGCCACCAAAAAAAACATTTGTTCCTCCAACCGCAGCTCACCTTGTACAGTATGTGCAATACGATCTCGATACTGATTCAGCAGCGGCAGAACCGTTTGCTGAGGAAGCTCGCTAAAAATTTGCGGCTCCAGCGGGTCCTTCCATAAACGTTGAAAATACAATTGAAGACTCGCAAACGGGCTTAAGTAGGAATCCAGTACAGAGGGCTCGAATACAAACAGGGAGCGTATATAAGGCGCATCCGGTTGAATATCCATTTGGATACGATGCAGCTGAAAAGGTCTGAAGCACATCAGACTGCCCGGAGCCAGCTCAATAATTTGTTGATTGACAATGACGCGCCCGTGTCCCTCGTGAACATACAAAAGCTCCATGCCCTGATGGGCGTGATAAATATCTACAAATTCGTAAGTTCGGTCTTTGGCAAAAGATAACTGAACCGGATACTGGTTCAGATTCATATAGTTCATTATTTTCAAGGGGCAGCCTCCTGCAAGCTTTCTAGGAAAAACTTGCTTCGAAAGTATTTGTTAAGCTTTAGAAGAAACCGGACTTCGTCATGATGATTGGTTACTATTTAATCGTAATATAACAACATTTTATCATAAGGATGCCAAACATTCCGGTGCTATTTTTTGTTAAGGTTATAAGTAGAAGCAGAACGTACCTGAGCATAAATAAACAACTGGGAGTGAATGGCTTGATTAAGCATCGATTGATCGAAAATTGGCAGCATCACCGTGGAAGTCTGGGTGGTCCCTGGGAAGTATGGAGACAGGACAAGCTGCAAAATCACTATAACGTACCTTGGCATGAAGTTGAGCTGCCGCACACCTATAACGGTTTGGACGTATTGGATCCAGACGGCAAATACTATCAGGGACAAGGCTGGTACAGGACACTTCTGAAGCTGAACAATCCCTATCCGCAGGGACGGACGTTGCTGCATTTTGAAGGAGCAGGCCAGCGCTCTGATGTGTATGTCTATACGAAAAAAGTTGGCTCTCATCTGGGTGGCTATGATGAATTCACTATCGACATTACAGAGGCTGCCGAGGAAGCACTTAAGCTGGAGCGTTATCATGGGGTTACGCCGATAGCAGTTGCTTGTGATAACAGCCGTGATCTGGAAACGATACCTTCAGATGCGAGCGATTTTAACCTGTATGGAGGTATTTACCGCTATCTGAATGTAGTCTATGTTCCGGCGATTTCTTTGGAGCGCCTGCATATCGAGACATCGCTGTCAGCAGATTTGGAAAGCTGTCAAATTGCTGTTCGAGCTTCCTTATATAACCCGCTTCAACGGGATGAAGAACTGGAGCTGGTCATTCGTTTGCATGGACCCGATGGGCGGGAAATTGATGAGTTTACGGTTCAAACCCAGACATGGGAGGGGATGAAGCAGCTTGCTTCGTATGAGATTGCCACGCCTTTTCTCTGGACGCCTGCCGAGCCTCATTTGTACAGCTGTACCGTTGAGTTAAAGAATGGTCAAACCCAGCAGACGAATCCAATCAGTCAAACCAGCATTACGGAACGCTTTGGCGTTCGCAGCTTCGAATTTGTAAAGCAGGGCCCGTTCAAGCTGAATGGTGAGCGTTTGCTGCTGCGCGGTACACATCGTCACGAGGACCATGCAGGGATTGGACCTGCAATGACAGAGGATATGATCCGTACGGAAATGCAGCTGATCAAGGATATGGGAGCCAACTTTATCCGGCTTGGGCATTACCAGCAATCCCGTATTGTGCTCGATTTATGTGATGAGCTGGGTATTCTGGTATGGGAGGAAATTCCTTGGTGCCGGGGTGGTCTGGGTGGTGAGCAATACCGTCAACAGTGTAGGGACATGCTGAGCGCAATGATTGAGCAGCATTACAATCATCCTTCCGTTATTTTATGGGGGCTTGGCAATGAGAACGACTGGGAGTGCGATTTTGATTATTTTGATCAGGAGGAAATTCGCAGGTTTATGCAAGAGCTCCACGATCTGTCGCATAAGCTTGATCCGAGCCGCCTGACAGCAATTCGCCGCTGTGAATTTTGCAAAGACATTATTGATGTGTATTCCCCTTCAATCTGGGCTGGATGGTACCGTGGCATTTATACGGATTATGAAGAAAGCAGCAGACAGGCCTTTGAAAATGTCGATGCGTTTTTCCATATGGAATGGGGCGCGGACAATTTGGCGACACGCCATGTGGAGAAAACCTTCACAGGCTTTGAGTTTATCGGACAGGGTGGCGGCAATACCGATGAGCGCGACGGTGACTATTTGCTGACAGGTGGAGAGCCCCGTGTATCGCGTGACGGTGATTGGTCTGAAACGTACTTCTGCGAGATGATCGATTGGTATTTAAAATCGCAGGAGCATATGGACTGGCTGACGGGTACCGCTCAGTGGTCCTTCAAGGATTTTGCGACTCCGGTACGTCCGGATTCACCAATTCCGTATTTGAATATGAAGGGTATCGTCGAGCGGGATTTCACGAAAAAAGATGCCTACTACGTCTACCAATCGTATTGGACGGATCAGCCGATGGTGCGGATCGAAGGTCATACGATGCCGGTTCGCTGGGGCAGTCAGGATGAAATCAAACGAATCAAGGTGTACTCCAACTGCTCGGAAGCCGAGCTGTTCCTGAACGGAATCAGCCTTGGAGTTAAACAGCGCGATTCACGTAATTTTCCTGCTGCCGGACTTCGCTGGGATACGGTGCTGCAGCCGGGGGTCAACCAGGTGAAGGTAGTAGGGACGAAGAACGACGTGACCGTGACGGATGAGCTGTCATTCGAATACCAGACGCAGAGCTGGGGAGTTCCGACTGAACTGAAATTAAGCGCACAGGTTCAAAAGGATGGTCTCGTGCTTGCTGAGGTACTGGCGTATGATGCTCAAGGTGTTTTATGTCTGGATGCGACCAACTTTATCCGCTTCGGGCTGACCGGTGATGGCGAGCTAATCGACCATCAGGGCACGGTTCGAGGCTCCAGCCTGATCCAGCTTGCCAACGGTCGCGCCCGGATCTTGATCGATCCGGTTGGCGGGGCTGCTGCCAATGTGCAAATCAGCGGATTCGTATCGGCAAGCGGTCCTGCATCCGGGGGAGCCGGAACAGCAGCGCCTGTGACAGCAGGTCTGACTACTGGCGCAGTCAACGATGGTATCATCCATGATAGTCAGGCTCCAATAACGGGTGCTTCGGCTCGCAAGTCTGCATCAGTCGTGAGTGTGGCGAGTGACGGACTATCTACCGTATTTATCACTATTTAATAAATCTGCCGTGCTTTAACAGCTGCTTCATAGCACGGACAATTCCATTCCAATTTCAGGAGGATGAACAGGATGAATTCACCGGAATCAAGAACTTTTTTGCAAGCTGATACTTTGCAGGAAGCATTGCCGCAATTATGGGAAGCACTACAGCATAAGGTTGACCGTATGATTGAACAGATTGGCAGCAAGTCGCCGCATGTGGCGACCCGGGATTCAGGTATTTATGACGATATGCGTCACGATTGGTGGACTTCCGGCTTCTGGCCGGGAATTCTGTGGATTATGCATGAAATGACAGGCAAAGAGCATTACAAGCAAGCGGCTTGGGGCTGGGATGAGAAGTTTGAGCAGAAGTCGATTCAAGTGAGTAACTTTCATCATGATGTGGGCTTTCAATATTTGCCGACTGCCGTTATCAAGTACAAGCTGACCGGAGATGAAGAGGGTAAACGCAGGGGATTGGCGGCTGCGAATTTCCTGGCAGGCCGTTTTAATATTGCAGGCAATTTCCTGCGGGCATGGAATCAGGATAAAACGGGCTGGTCAATTGTCGACTCCTCGATGAATCTGTCGATTTTGTTCTGGGCAGCCGAAGAGATTGCAGACCCACGGTTTACGCATATTGCCAAAGCTCATGCCGACACCGTCGCGAATCATTTCATTCGTCCCGACGGTTCAGTGAACCACATTGTCAGCTTCGATCCGCTGACAGGGGAAGTCATCGAGTCGCTCGGCGGCCAAGGCGCCGGTCCCGACTCGGCCTGGAGCCGTGGCGCCGCATGGGCGCTGCACGGCATGGCGAACACGTATCGCTATACGGGCGATACGAAGTATTTGCACGCGGCACAGCGCGTCGCGCATTACTTCCTTTCCATGCTGCCGGACGACCACGTCGCGCATTGGGACTTCCGCGCGGCAGAGTCGCTTGACGCTGAGCCGCGTGACACCTCGGCGGCCTCCTGCGCCGCCTCGGGCCTGCTTGAGCTGGCCGCTGCGCTGCCTCCGGTAAAGGGGAACCCGTACCGCAAGGCCGCTGAGCGCATCCTGCTCTCGCTGACGCAAAACTACGCCACGTGGGATCGTCCCGAGCACGAGGCGATTCTGCTGGCCGGCACCGGCCACAAGCCGGCCAACTCCAACGTTGACGTCTCCCTCATCTATGGAGACTACTATTACGTCGAAGCGTTGGCCAAGCTGCTTGGCTGGAAAACGCGGATTTTCTAAAATCATAGGAACTTTGCAATTCCTGTAACGATGCAAAACATCGTTAAAAACCTCAGAACAGCCCAATAGGCTTGCAGTACGATGAATAACATCGTAACAGGAAGATATGGAGCCCCAAATTTGCGGTAAGCGCGCTGTAATGATGAATAACATCGTTAGAAGCATCCCAACGGGGTTGTGTTCCTTGTAACGATGTTTTTCATCGTTATGGAACCAGCCTGTGGTAGCAAGGGAGGCCGAGCGTGCAATGGGGCGAAAGAGAACAAAGAAGGTGAAAATCAGCACCAGTGTTTGTGCACATGCAGCTTCACTACCCGAAAAGCTGTCGAGCGTTGATTATAAGGCAGCTCCGATAAAGTAGAATAAAGCAAACTCCGTCTGCGCGATGGGGTTCACCCCGCTCCTTCCATCATGGAAGAAGCGGGGTTTTCGTGTGATCTGCCTTTCATCCGTTAAGTATAAGCTAATGATTTCCAGCGGCTTGTAACCTGCAAGGAAAATCGTTAAACTAGGAAATGATTATCATTATCATTGTTAAGCTTCCAGTACAGGTATAAGGGTTCCATAATCATACAAGTTTCTTTCCCATACTTGCTCAGCTCAATTTTCGCTCTATCCCATCACACGATCTGGTCAGTGTAAAAAAGGAGATGTCTACTACTATGCGACAGCCTGATCTGAACGGTCCTATGAACTTAACCTATAGAAGCACTGAAGAACTCAAAATCGTTAAAGGCCAGCCAATTCACATACATACAGCCACCGAGTATGCTTTTGCTTTTGTGATGCAGCACAAAGTGAAGGTGACGCTGAGAACCTCCCGTAAGCCCATGATCGGTAATGCGCTCAGTGGAGAAATTTTTCTGATTCCTGCCCATTGCCAGTGTAAGCTGGAACAGACCGCGAGTCAGATGGTGACGATCATCGTCATCCGGTTTAGCCAAGATACACCTCAGCCGCAAGCCAAAGGAAAAGCGGATTACCAGACCATGGACGCGCTGCTCTCAGAAGACTTCCATCCATTCCGCACACCGCAGGTCCGCAGCTGGATTCATGATTTTATGAGTGAAAATGAGTACGTGGAAACCGCGCTGTATTACCAGCTCCAATCCCATTTATACGCGATAGCTGCCTGTTATCTGGAATCGGTGCAAAAGCCGAAGGAAACGCAAACCGACCTGATCATTTTTGTCGAACAGGCACGTCAACTCATGCTGGAACAATACAATCATCCGTTGGATATTGAAGAGCTTGCCAAATCCTCGGGTTCGAGTCCCAGTCGTTTCTATATGGCTTTCAAAGAGCAGACTGGACTCAGTCCGCACAAATATATGACCAAAATCCGTATGGACGCTTCGCTTCACCTGCTGGCAGGAGGGACAACATCCATTGTAGAGGCCGCCCACGCTGTCGGTTATCTCGATGAGTACTATTTTAGCCGCTTGTTTAAGAAGCACATGGGGATGACGCCAACCGAATATACCGCGCGTGCGAAGAAAAAAGTTGCTAATCTCAACGGTGTTTTTGCCGGAGATCTTGCTGTTCTAGGAATGACCTCGTATATATCGTTCGAGCGGACTTGGCGGGAAAATAATCCGGAGCTTGTCCTGGAGCAGCTTGCCATTGCCCAGCCGGAATTGATTATAAGCGGGCCAACCACGGACGAGTATTACGAGAAGCTTTCAGAGATTGCCCCGGTTGTTGTGCTTCATTGGAAAGAATATTCATGGAAAGAGCGGCTGCTGGACATTAGCGAGTTGTTAGGACTGACTTCGATCGCAGAATGGTGGCTATCCTATTACGATATGAAGGTGGAGAATGCCCGCCGTCATGTGAAAAATGTGCTCGGTAATGAACCGTTTCTTGTTGTCCATGCGGTTGAGGGCGGATTTTATTTGTTTGGAATGAAGTCGAGAAAGCTGAGAGAAATTTTTTATGAGGATTTACAGGTCACTCCGCCGTCTCCAGCCAAGCAGATCAGCCTGATGAAGGTCGATAAGCTTGAAGAAATTGCTGAGCTTGATTGCGAAAATGTGTTGTTTCTGATGCATTCTTCGACAACTGAAGCCTTTTGCGTGGAGCTTGAAAATCAGTGGTGCGTCTTGAAGCCGAGTCGCCTAAAAAAACGATGCCTGTTTCTTCGCGAATATGATTCGCCGCTCTACAATCCGGTAGTCAATGAGAGCCTGGTGGAGCAGATGGTGAAACAATTGCTTGTCAGAATGGACTAAATTACAGCGTAAATGGCGATGTCTGCATGTGTACAAATAGGAATATCCAAGCCCCCTACAGGAAAGTCCATTCTCAGCAGAGGGTGGCTGTTTTATGATATCGAAGTGAGAATGATTATTACTATCATGATTTCACCTTATTAGCAGTTTCAACTGATCTTGACCATATTCTGGGGGAAGAAATATGAACTTAGCAGAGCTTTTAAAAGAAAGACGCTCCGTCCACCGGTTTCAAAGCCGTGAGGTTCCCGTTGAGCTTGTAACCGAGCTGCTTGATACCGCAGTATGGGTGCCTAATCACAAGATGACACAGCCTTGGCGGTTTGTGATTGTCCGTGGGGAAGGGCGCAAGCGGATCGCGGAAATCAGTCGCAACAACGTGGGAAAAAGAGAAAGAGACCCGGAAAAAGCCAAGGAGCTCGGACAAAAGTTTTACGATAAATTTATGGCGGTACCGACGTTCGTTGTCGTTGTGATGAAGGAAAATCCGTCTATTAGCGTTCGCGAGGAGGATTACGCCTCTACGAGCTGCCTCATTCATAACTTTAGCTTGTTAGCTTGGGAGCAGGGTATTGGCCTGGTATGGGAGAGCTACCCGCTGCTGTCGGACCATGCATTCCGTGAAGCCTTGGGCATCGAGCCGGGTGAAAGAGCGATAGGCAGTTTACATGTAGGTTATCCAGAGCAAATTCCGAACGCACAACCGAGAATTCCGGCTGCTGAACGCATTACGGTCATCGATCAAGCCTTATGAAACAGAGATATTTGGTCATAGCGATCGTGATTTTATCATTTTGTTCGGTGTTCATAGGTGTGAAGGACATCAGTCCCTTGCATCTGCTGAGTCTGACGGAGGATCAGTGGGAAATCCTGCTGATAAGCCGTTTTCCGCGTTTGATCAGTCTCATTATTGCTGGCGTCAGTATGAGTGTGATTGGTCTTATTATGCAGCAGCTGACCCGTAACAAATTCGTCTCGCCAACAACGGCAGGGACTGAGGATTCGGCGCGCTTTGGGATTTTGGTTTCCTTAATGATGTTTACATCCGCCAGTCCGATGCAAAAAATGCTCGTTTCCTTTGCCTTTGCCTTGCTCGGTACATTCATTTTTATGAAAATTCTCGACAAGGTTAAGTACAAGGACGTTATTTTCATCCCTCTGGTGGGGCTGATGTTCGGGCAGATTGTTGGTTCAACGACAACGTTTTTTGCTTACAAGCATGATCTTATTCAAAGCATCTCGGCTTGGCTGCACGGGGATTTTTCAATGATCATGAAAGGCCGTTACGAAATGCTGTACATCAGTATTCCGGTCGTGATCATTGCCTATTTGTATGCCAACAAGTTTACCGTAGCGGGTATGGGTGAAGAGTTCTCGATTAATCTGGGACTCAACTACAAGCAGGTCGTCAACATTGGGCTGGTCATCGTGGCCTTGGTTACCTCAGTCGTGATTCTGACCGTCGGTATGATTCCGTTTCTTGGGCTGATCATTCCCAATATCGTCACGCTGTATCAAGGCGATCATCTCAAAAAAAGCTTGAGCCATACCGCCTTATTGGGCGCTGCCTTCGTGTTGTTTTGTGACATTCTCGGTCGGGTCATCATTTATCCGTATGAGATTTCGATTGGCCTTACGGTCGGTGTTATAGGGAGTGGGATTTTTCTGTACCTGCTGTTGAGGAGAAAGGCTTATGCATAATAAAGTCAAAATTACGATTTTGGCCGCAGTCGCACTGTCACTTATCATTACGTTTATATTTATTCAATCCGGTACCAACTGGGGGTATGTGCTGCCCAGAAGAGGAATCAAAATCCTTGCCATTGTGCTGACGGCTGCTGCTATCGCATTTTCTACCATGGTATTCCAGACGATTACGAATAACCGGATTTTGACGCCGAGTATACTCGGACTCGATTCGCTCTATATGCTTTTCCAAACATTTATCGTCTATTTCTTTGGTTCTGCCGCATTGTCGTTGATGAGCAAGCATATGCATTTTGCAGCTTCAGTGGGCTTGATGGTTGTGTTCTCAGGGGTGCTGTACAAGATCATTTTCAAGCGAGATGGGCAAAACATCTATTTCCTGCTGCTGATCGGCATTATAATGGGCACTTTGTTCCAAAGTGTTTCCTCTTTTATGCAGGTGATGATTGACCCGAATGAATTTTTGCATGTGCAGGATAAAATGTTTGCCAGCTTTAACCGGATAGGCTCCGATCTGCTTACGGTTTCCTTTATTGTTGTGCTTGGAGTAGCGGTGTATTTCTGGAAATTTGCCAAATACCTGGATGTGCTCTCACTGGGAAAGGAGCATGCGATTAATCTCGGCATCAATTACGATCATGTGGTCAAAAGATTGCTGATTCTCGTCGCTATTCTCATTTCCATATCGACTGCCCTTGTCGGCCCGATCACCTTCCTTGGATTGCTTGTGGCGAATGTGGCCCATCAGATGTTCAGGACGTACCGGCACAGCATATTAATTCCCGGATCGATTCTGATCAGTATCGTGGCTTTGGTTGGCGGGCAGTTAATCGTCGAGCGGGTATTTACGTTCACAACGACCGTCAGCGTAGTGATTAATCTGATCGGCGGTATTTACTTTATTTATTTGCTGTTAAAGGAGAATAAATCGTGGTAGAAGTAAGACGGGTATCCAAACGATACGGTAACAAAAATGTCGTCGATGATGTATCAGTTAGAATCGCCAAAGGTAAAATCACCTCATTCATCGGTCCGAACGGAGCAGGCAAAAGCACACTTCTATCTATCGTAAGCCGACTGATCACGAAGGATAGCGGCGAGGTGCTCATCGAGGATACCGAGATTGGCAAGTGGAAGAGCAATGATTTGGCCCGCAAAATATCGATTCTCAAGCAATCCAACCATATCAATATTCGTCTGACGATCAAGGAATTGGTAAGCTTTGGACGCTTTCCCTACTCTCAAGGCAGACTAAGCCCGGAGGATTGGAAGTACGTGGATGAAGCGATTGTGTATATGGATCTGGTGGATATTCAGGACAAATATTTGGATCAATTAAGCGGCGGCCAGCGGCAAAGGGCTTACATTGCTATGGTAGTCGCGCAGAATACGGAATACATATTGCTGGATGAACCGCTTAATAACCTGGATATGAAGCATTCCGTGCAAATTATGAAGGTGCTGCAAAGGATGGTCAGCGAGCTGGGCAAAACGATAGTGCTTGTGCTCCATGACATCAATTTTGCTTCCTGTTATTCCGACTATATCGTAGCGCTCAAGGATGGAAGGGTCGTAAGAGAGGGCACAACTGACGAGATCATCAACTCCGAGGTATTAAAGGAAGTCTACGATATGGACATTCAGATTGAAACGATTAACGGCAATAAAATATGTGTTTATTTCTCATAAACAAACGTTGGCTTCATGAACTAACGTCTGTACATGAGTACAAATAAAAAAACTTATAGAGGTGAACAGAGTGAAAAGAAAATTATCCATGTTTGTTTGTATGTTAATAATTGCCATTGTTGCTGCTGCGTGCGGTTCGACCGCTTCCAATGAAACTGCCAAAGCTCCGGCTGCATCGACGCCTGCACCTGCTGCGTCCACACCAGCTCCAGCAGCTGCACCTGCCGCTCCAACTGAACTTACGATCAAGCACCAATTGGGTGAAACCAAGGTCAAAACAAATCCGAAAAAAGTCGTCGTGTTTGACTACGGTATGCTCGACACTTTAGATAAATTGGGTATTGAAGTCACAGGGGTGGCGCAATCCAGTTTGCCGCCTTACTTGGCTAAATACAAGGATGCCAAATACAAAAACATCGGAACCCTGCAAGAGCCGGATTTTGAAAAAATCAATGCAATGAGTCCAGACTTGATTCTGATTTCGGGCAGACAGAATGCTTCTTATGCAGAACTGAGCAAAATTGCACCGACTGTATTCGTAGGCGTGGATGCGAAACGTTATATGGATTCATTTACGGAAAACTCCAAAATCATCGGCAAACTATTTGGCAAAGAAGCAGCGGTTGACACAGAATTAGCCAAAATCAATGAATCCATCAAAAAAGTTAATGCCAAAGCCGCAGGCGACAACAAAAAAGCTCTGATCACATTAGTTAGCGGTGGCAAAGTAACCGCATATGGACCGGGCTCACGTTTCGGTATTATCCATGATGTACTGAATGTGGTACCTGCCGAGAAAAACATTGAAGTATCGACACATGGTCAATCCATCTCTTTTGAATACATTGTTGAGAAAAACCCTGATTACCTGTTCGTTGTTGACCGCGAAACCGCTGTAGGTGAAAGCAAAACAACAGCTAAACAAGTGATCGAAAATGAATTGGTTAAGAAAACGAATGCATTCAAGAATGGTAACATTATTTATCTGGATCCTAACTACTGGTACTTGTCCGGTGGCGGCCTGATCTCCACTGCTGCAATGATCGATGAAGTGGATAAGGGATTGAAATAGTAAGCAGGTTAACAATAAACAGGAGCAAGCGGCGAGTAGCTGCATGCTCCTGTTTTGTTGTCTTAAATACGATTCACTTATTTACTTGGTAGTTTTCTTGGATTCGATCGTATTTTTGCTGCTCTTGACGATAGGAGCTTTATCCTTATCTTTAGTATCTTTAGCTTTATTCTTGTCATTGGAATCCTTGGACGCCGCTGCAGTCTTCTGATCTTTAGCGGGAACCGCTTTATCGCTCTTGGTATTATCCTTATTATCGGTATCCTTCTTGGTTGTACTTGCTGTTGTTGGCGTCTTATTCTTGTCAGCATTGGAGGGAGCGGTTGTCGGCTTGCCGTTGTTGTCCTTTTTCGTGTCTGCAGGCTTGTCTTTGCTTGATGGTGCTTTCACGGCGAGTGCAGCCGCTTTGTCAGCCTCTGCTTTGGCGATTAGGGCTTGCTTCAGGGCTTGTTCCTTATCACGGGCTGCTTTCTCGGCTGCGGCTGCGGCAAGCAGGATAACTTCCTGTTCGCCATTAATTCTTTTACCCCCTCCACGCACGTAGGCATAACTCTCGGGTTCTTCAAAGTCGGATACAGGAACATCCTGCAGAGCGCGGCTGACGACTTCTTTAAATAATGCGGCAGGGTACCGACCACCTGTTGTTGAAAGATAATGATCTTTGTTCGTTTTCTCATAACCCAGCCATACGGCGGCAACAAGCTCAGGGGTATAACCGACAAACCAGGCATCCTTGGAGCCGTCGATTTGATTTCCGTTCTCATCCTTGAATTCCGGAATGTCCGGAAGCTGAGTCGTACCGGTTTTGCCGGCTACGGGTCGATCCATCTGAGCACTTTGTCCGGTACCGTCATTAACGACCTCTTCAAGCATCCTGGTCATCGTGAAGGCTGCACTGGGGTCCAGCAGCGGCTCCAATACCGGAACCGTCTCTGTGCCGACCAGTTGCCCCTTGCGATCAACGATCTTCGTAATGGCATAAGCCTTGGACATATTCCCTTGATTAGCGAACATGGTATAGGCTTGTGCCATTGCAAGCGGAGAGGTCCCTCTGCTCATGCCGCCCAAGGCTATCCCTAAGGTTCGATCTTCTGGCTGTAGGGTCAGTCCGGCTTTGCTGGCGAAAGCCAGGCCATTATCGATACCGATTTCCTTCAGCAGAGCTACAGCCGGAATATTGTAGGATTGAATCAGGGCATCCTCAAGCGTGACCCAGCCATGCAGCTGTCGCATGTAATTCATAGGTGTATAGGAGCCGCCAAAATCGGTTTCCGCATCAAAGATCTTATCCTTTGGTCCATAGCCCTCGCTCAGTGCAGGCGCATATACAAGAATCGGTTTGATGGCGGAACCCGGCTGTCGTTCATTTTGCGTGGCATAATTGAATTCACGGAATTCCTGCTTTGGATTGCGGGAGCCTACAATGCCAAGTACAGCACCGGTTTGCGGTTGTATCAGTACGATCCCACTCTGCAACCCACCAGCATCCTCGGGAAAGAGGGAGGCATCTTTGTATACCTCTTCCGCCGCATTCTGAACAGTGGGAGCCATGGTCGTGTAAATATGGTAGCCGGACGATAAAATCTGCTGTTCCGTCAAGCCGTATTTATCAATGGCTTCATTGATCACATGATCGACAAAGGATGGATGCTTGGCAACTTTAGGCTCCGTCCGAATGGCAAGCTTGATTTCTTCATTACGGGCGCTATCCCGTTCGGCCTCCGTAATACGCCCCTGTTCTGCCATCAAACTTAATACAAGATTCCGCCGTTCCTTGGCCTGCTCAGGCTTTTTCACAGGCGAATAGTTGGTGGGAGACTTTGGAATGGCAGCAAGTAAAGCACTTTCCGATAAAGTTAATTCCATAGCTTGTTTGCCAAAATACGATTCTGCAGCCCGCTGCAATCCCCAAGAACCTTCACCAAAATAAATATAATTCAAATACAGCTCCAATATTTGATCTTTGGAATATTCATTTTCGATTTTAATGGAGGCGACAGCTTCATTGATTTTACGGGAATACGTTTGCTCGGGCGAGAATAGCAAAGTCTTGGCAAGCTGTTGAGTAATGGTGCTGCCACCTTGAACTGTCTCCCCGGACTTCCAGTTATGATATAAAGCACGTGCGATTCCATTAAAATCGATGCCTTGATGCTCGCGGAATCGGGCATCCTCAACGGCAATAACCGCTTCCTGTACCGTCTTGGGAAATTGGTCGAGAGGCATATATTCCATCCGCGAATTCGTTAGTTCGGTGATAACGTCCCCGTTGCCGTCATAAAAAACCGTAGAACGCGGAGGCTCCTTACTGAGTGCTGAGATATCGATAGCTCGATATATATTCATATAGGAATTCCAGCACCAAGCGACAGTAGCCGTTCCGAGTCCGGTGAACACGATGAGAAAAAGAAGGGACAGCACTGCGATTTTTAGTTTAATTTGAGTAGTCATCTGTTGTTCCCCCATATTAAGTTGTACTAGGGTTCTTACCACTAGAGGGGGTGGGCCAAACATGAAAGCTGGTTTAAGGATAATTTGTAGTCATGAAAGGCTCCGCACGTTGTTCCTCATATTCTATACTGTTCGAAAAATGATGTCTCTTTAGAGGTGTAGCTGGGTACATATCGATGAAATTCAGGATTCAAGTTTCATGCGCAGCTTGAATTCCTTCGGGGAGCAGTGATTATGGCGTTTAAACAGCTTGTAAAATTGCGCCATATTCGGAATCCCGACAGCCTCGCCTACTTCTACTATACTGACATCCTGGGTGAGCAGCAGACGCTCGGCTTTTTTGATGCGCTTGAAGTTCACATAATCGACGAAGGACAGCCCCATCACCTTTTTAAAATATTTAATAAAATAATGATAGCTCAGGTTGAGTACTGCGCATGCCTGCTCGATCGAGATTTTCTCGGCCATATGCTGCTCCACATAATCCAGCGCTGGCTGCAGGCGTGTCAGCTCATCCCGTTCCGAGCCATGCAGCATACCACGTGTATCATTTCGCAGAAGAAGCAGGAGTAAGCGCCGAATGGAAGCCGTAATGGCAAGCTCACAGCCTTTTTGTTTGGTTTGTGATTCTGTAAAAATGTCCATAATAATATCATGTGCCTGTTTTTGTATATCAGCATGCTCACAGAACATATAGTTAAGAAGCCCAAGCGGGCGGCGGATTTCACTGAAATAATGCAAATACGGCATTATACTTTCGTCAAAATGCTGAGCCAGATCAAACTGGCACACCAAATAATTAAACGGCTCCGCACTTTCCTTCTTGGTGCGATGAAGCTGCGAGCTGCCCAGCACATGGACATCCCCACTCTGCAGCACACGAATATCATGCTTCGTCTGCACGCTGAGCGAGCCTTCAATGATGGCGAGGAATTCAACTTCCTTATGATAATGCCAACGATATTTGGATGGAGGAACGATCGCGGGGGATTTGCTCGTATCTTCACTTATCATAACCGCATCGTCATCTGTAATTCGCCATATTTTCAAACGAAGTAACGGATTTTGATAATCGACCAGCTCATTGTGAACTTCTGTTTCTTGCTCCGGAGCCATGAACATATGGATGCTACCTCCAAAATTTAACCGATCAACGATACCAGTATTGGATAGTCGATTTGTTTGTATGTATAGATTAGTATAGCATGATTTGATGGGGCGATGGCGTTTTTGAATAAAGAACACACAGTTTTGAGCATATCATTTTATGGGTATATTCCTATATAATACAGGTTATATTACAAACCAATCGATATGGAGGCTACAATCCCAATGAGTCAAAAGCTGCGTGTTACCGTATGGAATGAATTTCGCCATGAACAGGAAAATGAAGCAATACGTGCTGTCTACCCGAATGGCATACATCAAGTAATCGGTGAGGGCTTGGGAACGGAGCTGGATGTGTCCTATGCGACACTCGATGAGCCAGAGCATGGCTTGACCGAGGAGCGTTTGAACAATACGGATGTGCTGATCTGGTGGGGACACAAGGCGCATGGCGATGTACAGGATGAGATTGTACAGCGTGTACATAATCGCGTGCTGCATGGAATGGGCCTGATCGTTCTGCATTCAGGTCACTTCTCCAAAATTTTCAAAAAATTGATGGGCACCTCCTGCGATCTGAAATGGAGAGAAGCGGGCGAGAAGGAACGTCTGTGGGTCGTATCCCCGGGTCATCCGATCGTTGAAGGCATTGGCTCCTACATTGAATTGGAATCCGAAGAGATGTACGGCGAGCACTTTGATATTCCAGCTCCGGACGAGCTGATCCTGGTCAGTTGGTTTGAGGGTGGGGAAGTGTTCCGCAGCGGCTGCACCTTCCACCGTGGACAAGGCAAGATTTTCTACTTCCGCCCAGGCCATGAATCTTACCCTACCTACTATAATGAGCAGGTGCGCCGTGTTATCCGTAACGGTGTCTACTGGGCTGCTCCGACAACTCGTGAGTATCCGAAGTATGGCAACAGCCAGCCTTTGGAGCCGATCAAGGCAAAAGAGTAAAGTTAGTTTTATATTACGAGGCTCTAGTGGCTCCACAACAAATCAGCTGCACCCGGTTTTCTGGGCGCAGCTGATTTTGTGTCATGCAGCTTTACGGATGTTCCTTCAGCAGAGAGGGTGGAGATAACGATGGTATGAAAGTGCGATCTTGGTTAGCGTGCTTTCCGGCGTTTGCCGCGGTTTTTACTTGTGTTCTTGCCGCTGGTGCGTTTACGACGTCGGCGGCGAAGCGGGGCATCGCTATCGCCATCCTTTTTCTTTTTACCGAAAGAGCCCATCAGTACCTTAACGAGCGGTGCCATCTGCTGTACGCTCTGGACCATCTTTTGCACCTTGCCCATGGTGTCCATAATGCCATCGATTCCACCAAGACGATCAAATACTTGCTTCATTTGAGCAATATTGATTGTGCTGCTGGCCCCTGTAGCTGCTCCTGAACCGCCTCCGCCGAAGAAAGAAGTCAGCTTACTAAGTGCTCCGCCCCCACCACTTGCTGGCGGAGTTGGTGCTGCTTGCACTACCTGAGGCGTATACTGGGGCTGTGGTGTGTAGGAGTTGGTGCCGATCCCTGGATACGGATTGGGAAGCTGTGTCCCCAAAGAATAGGATGGAGGTTGCTGTGTGAAGCTGCGGGTATTCACGCCTCGATTTCCTATAGGTGGTCTTTGTATGCTCACCGGATTCACATTCCTTTTTTGGTTTGGTTATAGACGATTGCCCTTATGTAGTTTATGTGGTAGGCGAATGGATGGATTGGACTCCTGTCACGGTTTTTTGTTTTTTTTCCTGATTTTAGCCCATTAACGCATAAAAAGAGTAACGTATTGCTAACCTAAAGGAAGGATTTTTACAAGGCATGTCGAATACATCCATTATAGGATTTTAGAAGACCATCAAGGGGTTGAATGAACATGCAATTGAAAAAGCTAAACGACAAAGCGATCGATCAACTGTTTGAATCGATTTTGACATTAAAAGATGTGGAAGAGTGTTACGTTTTTTTTGATGACTTGTGTACAGTCAATGAAATTCAATCCTTGTCCCAGCGGCTTGAGGTCGCCAGAATGCTGCGTAAGGGCAACACATATAACCAGATCGAAGCCGAGACGGGTGCCAGTACGGCGACAATTTCCCGGGTTAAGCGTTGCTTGAATTATGGCAATGACGGTTATAAGCTCGCTTTGGAGCGCATAGGACGCTGAATCAGACAGACTTGCTCACTTGGCTGCAAACCAAGCTTAGGATCAGAACAGTTGCTGTGAACAGGCTGGATTACTCAATCAGAGTTCAAGGAACTCATAGTCTGACTTTTGAGCGATTGGATGTTGAAGGCTGGCTTAAGTCGCTTTGCCACAGGATAGGGGGCTGCTGAGGCAGACTCCTTTTTTTGTTGCACACGCAGCTTCTCATGATTCAGCAACTTACCACCGGATGCGACTATTGGCATGTTTTCCTATTTGGGATGGGTAGATTTGTGCTATAATAGAAGAAACAGCGGCAAAATTAACGGAGGGGCACCGAAGCGCTTCTTTTTTGTTACGAGAGAGGGGTAGGCCTTTGGTCACGTATGGTGTATTGGTTATTAGCCATGGCTCGCGCAGTGAGCATTGGGTTCGACTGGTTGACGAGGCCGTCAATGCGGTGCAGGTACCGACGGGGATACCGGTGTTTTCCAGCTTTCTAGAAATTGTCGAGGGTAGGCTCATTCAGGATGGAATTACGCATCTGGAGTCGTTGGGTGTAACAGATATTATCGTGGTGCCGTTATTTATTTCCTCAGGGAGCACACATATCGACGAAATCAGCTATGCGCTTGGCGTTAAGCCTGAACCGATTCTTCCGACGGATATGACACCCTTTACTATTCGGGCCGTCATTCATTTTACAGCACCGATTGATGATGATCCTGTTATTGCTCAAATATTGTATGAAAAAATGAAGCCGCTGTCAGCAGCTCCTTCCCAGGAGATTGTTCTGCTGGTCGGTCATGGCAGTATAGAACGGAATTTTCATCTTCTGTGGCGCAGAGGTTTAGAGAAGCTGGCTTCAAGGTTAAAAGAATGTGGAGGCTTTGATGAGGTGGATGTAGCGATGCTGCTGCCCAACCAGATTCCAGCCAAAATGGGTCGCTGGCGCAAGCTGAAACCAGACCATACGGTGCTGGTGGTACCACTTTTTCTCAGTGAGGGATATTTTACAAACGAGGTCATTCCTGAGCGGCTGCAAGGATATACTTATCAATATAATGGGAGGTCGTTGCTTCCTCATCCGCTGTTGCCAAGGTGGATTGAGCAGCAAACGGCTCCTTTTTGGAAACGTTAGGATTGCAATATATGTGAACGGGTGATTAAGGAATGGCCAAACGTGCAAGATTAATATATAATCCAACCTCTGGCAGAGAGGAAATGAGAAAACGTCTGCCGGAAATTTTGCAGCAGCTCGAACGCGGCGGGATCGAAACCTCCACTCATGCGACGATCGGCGAGGGCGACGCTACACTGGCTGCGGCTGATGCAGTCGAACGCGGCTTCGAAATTATTATCGCGGCGGGTGGGGATGGTACCTTGTACGAGGTCATCAACGGCGTAGCCGAGAAGGCATACCGGCCTCCCATCGGCATTCTCCCGCTGGGAACGACCAATGATTTCGCCCGGGCGCTCAATATTCCGCGCAGCTGGGAAGGTGCGGTTGACGTGATCCTGCAGCAGCATGCACAATACATCGATGTCGGCAAAATGGATCAACGCTATTTTATTAATATCGCGGGTGGCGGCTCCTTGACAGAGCTGACTTATGAAGTGCCCAGCAAGCTGAAAACGATGATCGGCCAAATGGCTTATTATATGAAGGGTCTGGAAAAGCTACCTCGCTTAAGCCCAATTGAGCTCTACATTCGTACAGACGATAATGATTTTCATGAAGAGGTCATGCTGTTCCTTATTTCCAATAGCAACTCTGTCGGTGGCTTCGAGCGACTGGCGCCGGACGCTTCCCTGAATGACGGATTGTTTGATGTGCTGATTCTCAAAAAGTGCAATCTCGCCGAGTTTATCCGCGTCGTATCGTTAGCGCTGCGTGGTGAGCATTTGGGAGATCCTAATATTATTTACCTGCAAACACGTTCGATTCAGGTCAGCTCACCGGACTACGTACAAATTAATTTGGATGGCGAATTCGGCGGAACGCTGCCATGCACGTTTACAAACCTGCCCTCCCATGTACAAATCTTCGTGGATCAGAGTGGATTATCGGTATACAAGTAATTCGAGCGGGAATTACGTATATGGGCAATGATTTAAGTCGCACAAAGAGTCTGTTCAAAAGATAAGTAAGGGTGAGCATGCTTCACTGGTTTACTTACAATGGACAGGCTCTTGCCGTGCAAATCAGGAAATACAAACATGGAGTGAACGGATATGAACAGAAAGAATGGCAAGAGTGGCTATAAAAAAGATCGATCCGGCAAGGATGCAAGTAAAGTGGGCAGCCCAGGTGCTCGCCCGAATTCGAATCGGGGATTAAACAACAGAACTGCGCCAAGTGTGGATACAGCGGATTTGCCGGTTGCCAGGAACGAAGAGTATGAGGCCGAGATCGTCGGCATCGGACATGAAGGGGAAGGGGTAGGCCGCGTGAATGGCTTCACCCTTTTTATTAAAGGTGCGCTTCCGGGCGAGCGAGCACTTGTTAAGGTAATGAAGCTGAAAAAGCAGTACGGCTACGCGAAGCTGCTGCGAATTGTGAAGTCCAGCCCAGACCGCATCAAGGCACCCTGTCCCATCTATGTGCAGTGTGGCGGCTGCCAGCTGCAGCACTTAAGCTACGAGGGGCAGCTGCGTTTCAAGCGTCAGCTTGTCGTGGACAATCTGGAGCGGATCGGGAAGCTCAAGGTGGCTGGGATTGGAGAGAACGAGGCTGATGCTGACGGAGGCATCGTCGTTCATGCAGCAATGGGTATGAACGATCCGTGGCGGTATCGCAATAAAGCACAGGTGCCTATCGGACAAGCTAGCGCTCAATCCGCTTTGGACTTGAGCGGCAGTGGCGAAGCCGTGCCTACGGTTATGGAAGGCGGCTTAGTAGGTGGCTTTTATGCACAAGGTACCCACCGTATTATCGATATGGAGGCTTGCCTGATCCAGCAGGAAAATAACGACCGCGTCGTGTCCGAGGTCAAGCGGATCGCACGCGAGTTGGGTATCCGTCCGTATAACGAGGAAACCCATAAGGGCCTGCTGCGTCATGTCGTAGCCCGCTATGGTTTTAATACCGGAGATATTATGGTCGTCCTCATTACCAATGGTCATGACATCCCGCATAAGGATGAACTCGTGGGCCTACTTCACGCGGCAATTCCCGGCATCAAGAGCATTTGCCAGAACGTGAACAGGGAACAAACGAACGTTATCTTCGGTGAGCAGACAAAAGTACTATGGGGCGACGATGTGATCTACGATACGATCGGAGATATCCGATTCGCGATATCCGCGCGATCGTTCTTCCAAGTGAATCCCGTACAGACGGAGGTTCTGTACGGCAAGGCACTTGAATTCGCCGGCTTGAGCGGCGAAGAGACGGTGATTGATGCCTATTGTGGCATCGGCACGATCTCGCTCTTCCTGGCGCAGCGTGCGCGCCAGGTGTACGGCGTCGAAATCGTCGAGGAAGCTATCGACGATGCGCGGCGCAATGCGCTGCTGAACGGCATTAGCAACGTTCAGTTCGAAGCTGGCCCAGCCGAGGTCGTCATTCCCGAGTGGCGTCGTCAGGGCATCAGCCCCGACGTCATCGTGGTCGACCCGCCGCGCAAGGGCTGCGATGCGGCTCTGTTATCGACGATTCTGGAGATGCAGCCGAAGCGCGTGGTGTACGTATCCTGTAATCCATCGACGCTGGCGAGGGATCTAAGGGTGCTGGAGGATGGCGGGTATCGGGCGGTGGAAGTGCAGCCGGTGGATATGTTTCCGCATACGACACACGTTGAAAATGTCGCATTGCTTGTTCGGACTGATACAGTTTCTTGAAAACCTTGCTACATAAAGGGATATTGATTAGTACAGTTTATATATAAGTGGTATAACAGAGGCGTTTCGTAAGAATTGCCGTAAAACTGCCGTAAAACTACAAGCATAGCCAAAGTAGCGGGGCATAAATGAACTGAAAAGACGATGGGGAATGAACTAACCAACCCACCGTCTTTTTTTACAGGGTGAACAAAGCGGTTTATGCGTACCCAAATATATCAAGAAGTTGGTGTGGTTATAAAGCTTTAAATTTTATATAATTGAACTAATTGGAATTTTGATGGAAAAAGAAATAATCATTACCTGTTTAATGCACTTTGTTTAAACATTCGTCTTTTGGAAGACAAATTTTAAGATCACGTCTCTTTTTGTATATTTGAAATCAAATTTAGGGTGGTGACTAATATGAATACAAAAAATTATTTAAATCAATTAAAACGAATAGATACAATTCCAAACTTAATTAAAGAGATAAAGACAATTTTCAAAAGTTTTGAAGATAATGACTACATACCAGCAATTATTGAAGAAGGTAGTTTTACAGTAGAACAGGGGGAAGACCTGTATTTAAAATTAGTTTTAAAACATCAATCTATAAAGCTATTATAGCACTGTTGCTGATGTGAAATACATTCATTCCGAACTGTTTTGTATTTTTTTCGCGGACAAATGAAGTGATTTTTTTTTGATCTTTGAGATTTTTTAAAAAGAAATAATACCTGTCCTTCAGCTCATCAAGAGAAGACACCTCATTAATAACGAATTCATTTAGCTTCGCTAAGGATTGCTGATACGACTGTATGAAGCTTTTCCCATTGATAATTGCTTGTTCTAATTCGGATGACAGCTCTAGAGTATTACTGTGGTTTAAGTACGTTAGTCTAATTTCTTCTGTATCCATTTTGGACAGTTGAATTCTGGTCATAACCTCGATATTGCTGTTTCTTACTAGACCCCAACCACTACCAGTAAAGTTTGCTGAGCCAAGATACGCAATCTTATTGTCGATAATATAAATCTTGGAGTGAAGATTTGTTATTGACCTTAGTGAGACCCCAGACTTCTGAAGCCGTTTTAATGCATCTAATTCTATCGCCCCGGTCAAATATTCGATTCCGAAGGGCAATGTGACTACAATTTTTTCTATAGTCTTTGTTCCTGCAATAGCATCTACAAGATTGCTTACTGCGGGTGACGTAATATAAGGGGAGATAATGATCACCGATTTCCTTGCTTTTGCAAGATCATCTTTTAATTTCGACATAAATTCAGAATGTAAGAGCTTTCTCATTGTAGGTCTCTCCTTTATTTGTCAAAGTATATGTAGGCAAAATCTTACTCCTAGGATGGAGGTGTTCATTGGATTCGTTATTCGATATATTCCCCAGCACCTTCCACTTTCTGATCGCCCTTCATAGTTAGTAGTACACAGGCTTCTTACAGAACTCTTTTTGATTGACAATAGTATCGTCAATGTTAATAATGGTACTATTAATATCTATTTATAGTCAAAAAGGAATTAGTAGTTTCTTAATTGTTTGTCACACCTCAGGTAAGCTTTTTTTGAGGTGATATAAATGACGGAAATCGCCAAGCTGCTCGGTGAGCGGATTCGGAATATAAGAAAAGAGATGAGATTAAGTCAAGAGCAACTGGGGGAATTAGCCGGATTGCACGAAAAATATATAGGACAAGTGGAGCGGGGAGAAAAGAATCTTTCCATTGATAGTTTGTATAAAATTGCGGACGGGTTGAATCTAACTTTAGAGGAATTGTTCCGATCTTTAGACCCTATTGTTAGGGAGGATGATCTAGGGAAGCTGTTGGAGTTGTTGATTAAACGTCCGAAGAGTGATCATACGATGATTTTGAATGTTGCCAAGGTGATATTTGAGCAGAGGGGAAATTCAAAGTAGGTGTGTTCATAATTATGATTATATGGTAATGTTATCCTAAAAGACGACACCGTTCACCAACGAGGCCACTGAAAAAGTCCAAATCTTATAAACAGGATACCTTACCTCCATTTCGAGGAAAGGTATCCTGTTTTCCTG
>NZ_MRTH01000029.1 GCF_001956045.1 Paenibacillus sp. FSL H7-0331
GCCTGGCGCTCCTGCTCGAATTGTGCCTTCAAGGCTTCTACCGTAATCCCTTTTTCAGCGGCTAGCTTTTCCAGATCCTGACCGCCACCAAAGCCACCAGGGAATCCGCCTTTGCCTCCGTCCTTATTACCACCTCTGGTTCCACGTTCCTGCTCCAGCAGTGCTTTCAGTTCATCGACAGTGATGCCTTTTTCAGCCGCTTGCTTTTCCAGCTTCGCCTGACGCTCCTGCTCCAATTGCACCTTCAAAGCATCAACCGTGATCCCTTTCTCTGCAGCCTGCTTTTCCAAGCTTGCACCACCTCGGAACCCGCCTTTACTGACATCATCTTTGTTCACTGTATAGGGCTTGGCTACTCCCAGATTCGGATTCGTATTCGTTGTAGTAAGGTCAGCGGCAAATGCCGATCCCATTGCGCTCAATGCCAGCATAGCCCCAAGTGTTGTTGCAACCAATTTTTTGTTAAGTTTCATCGTATATTCCTCCATAAGTTTGTATTTGTTGTTTACAAGATCATCTTACCGCGCCTACCTGAATTCACCCTGAGTGAAAACTGTGAGTATCCTGAAATTGCATAAAATGAATACATTCGCTTTGTCTCATATGAAAAGCCTCCAATCGCACATCGCAGAAACTGCGCAGGATTGAAGGCCTTGTATGATCGCTTATTGTTATCTAATCTCGTTCAAAGTGCTTACCATTATCTTTTCCTTTATTAAAATCCTTACCTTTCGCTTTATCTTTATTCTTTTCGTTGTCCTTGTCGTCCTCTTTATCCTGGTTCGAAAGGATTGGTTTCGACTTGTCAGCAGCAGAAGAGCTTTGCTTCCATTTCACATCCAGCTTCCAATCCACCTTGTCATCCTTCACCTGAAACTGCTCGGCAATTCTTTTCTTCAAAAGCGCTTCAAAAGCTGGTTGCTGCTGTGGCAGTCCTTTGACTAGCTGTTGTATAAACGACTCCGCCGAAGTACCCGTCAAATGTATGCCTGAAAGATCCTTGCCCTGAATAATAACATCGTTTGCTTTTGCCGAGGGATCTCCACCCTGACGTTTAACTCGGAGAATCAAATCGCGACTTTTCCATTCGATCGATAGTTTGTCCAGATAAGCTTCATTGTCCTTCGACGTTACCGCGGCGGCATTAGCTGCCCCTGGCGTCGCTGCCACACCCGACGGTGTCGGACTCCCGCTTGCTGCACCTGCCGCTGGAGATGTTGCCCCACTACTCGAATCCGGCTTGACAGCTGCGTTCGGGAGCACAGTGGATTCAGTACCAGGCGAAGGCGCTACACCCGCATTCCCATCTGCCCCCGTCCCAGCACCAACTGTTCCTGCAGATGACTGCGAGGCTGCAAATTGAGGTGAGGTTGCTTTGATATATGCCACCTGCTCCTTTGCATTCAATATGATTTCTAGCCCATCTCCAGCTTGAAGCTGCTCTGCTGCTGACTTTTCCATATTCCGATATACCCAGACCGTGGATGACAACGGATATACCGTTTCATTTCCCCCTGCGGTGACTACCAGCTTTTTGCCCCCAGGCTCCAGCCGAACAAAGCTGCCCTTCGTTTCTTGTGAAACCTCTGCCGATACCTCTTGTCCGCCCCAAGCCGTGAATCCATAAATGATCAGTGTTATGCCTAAGCAGGCAGCTATGACCCATGCTAGTTTTCTCATCGTTATCCTCCTTAGGAGTGTCGCATCATTTTACGACGTAAGCTTCATCTTGTATCCCCTGTTAAGGGGTACTATAAGATTCGCATCGCGATGAGAAATTAAGGGCCAAAACTTAGACAAAACGCTCGGTTGTTCAACAGCTGATCCCTAATCTACAGCTTCCCAGCGGTGAGCAAAAGCTTGCAGCTTGGGGTGCAGGGACTCCGTTGAAGCGAGCTTGAAATCGATGCAGAGCCGCAGCTTTTTAATCCAGAATTCGAAGCTATCAAAGCTCGCTGCCGTATTCGCCGTATCCACCGTCATATACACAAAGTAAGGACCTGCATACTTCTCCTCCAAAAATCGGAAGGCCGTGTCCATCGGGGTGTATTTTTTGCGACGCCCCTCCCAGCGATCAATCGCCGTATCAACGGGCAGCTCCATGTTATCCAGCAGTTCCTCCAACTCATCCGTTCTACGGTAAAAGGGTGCAGCTCCCGGCTCGCCCATACGTCGCAAGGTTTCTTCATGCAGCGGATAGAACACCAGCTTTTTCATTTCTATTCGTGACGCCAAGCTTACAATTCGCACAAGCTGTTGAGCACCACAATCCGCAAAGCTATCGTATACCCACATGGTCCCTCGTGGACCTTGCCGCTCCTTCTCTGGCTCATACCCAAATGGCACGATACTTGGCTGTTTGACCATCATGACTCCTCCTCAGCGTGTTCCCTTCAAGGAACGATTGATTCATAAGCATTCGTCCAAGAAAATAACCCCGTGTAATGAAGCTTATACCTTAAGCATCCCCCAATTTACGCCAATCCACCAGCTTATCCTGTAAAGACATGGCTCTGGCCGGACTTGATGAGGGTAATGTATCGTACGTTATATTGGTGCCGCGCCCTATATTCGTGTCGTTCTCTCGCTTCAACAGCTTTGGAAGCACCTGCTTGCGATACAGCTGCTCAGCCGCCTTGCCATTAAAGAACACCCGCTCTATGGTTGGGTATTCGTTCAGCAGCAGGATAAAATCATTAGCCTCCGGCTTCCGTATATCCGCATCAAGACTGCCTTCCCGCTCACAGCCCGCCAGAACATCCCACAGGCCTACACCCTGCTCCAGCGCAAAATCCAACCGATCCCTGTATGCAGTTTCTGGCGGTCTTCCTTCACCCCAAATGGCATAGAGCAGCGGCCAAAAATGATTGCGAGGATGCCCATAATACTCCTGCTTGTTCAAGGAGACTTCACCTGGCATTGAGCCCAAAATCAGTGTGCGACTCGATGCATCGATGATTGGCGGCAATCCCTGCAGTCGATACTCCGAATGACCTGCAGTTTCCATGTTATGACCTCCTTACTTTGATCGCTATGAGCTGTGCAGCTCCGACAGGCGCCTATTGCACCTGGCTCACTTAAGCTTCCAATTCTTTGATCCGAGCCCGCTTCAATCGGCCAATTAAGCAGCAGAATTCCTCCAATAAACATCCCGGCTCCGCTCAAAATATACAACGTGATCCGATCGTGGAAAAATAAATAGGACCATGCAATCGTAAATAGTATACTGCTGTTGCTGACAAGGATGGCGACGGTGAAGCTCACCCGTTTCATCGCCTGTGCAAACCAGTTAAAGCTTAAGCCTGTGATTAAGCCTAAACCGATCAATGCCATGATCCCCCAACCGTTAACCGGTCCCGTCATATGTGCTTGAAAAGGCAGCGGTAACGCCATGAGCACAGAACACCAGAAAAAGACGGAAAAATTCATTTTTCCTGCATCCATGGACTGGATCAGCATCTTTTGACTGAGCACATGCAGCGCGCTTCCGACGGCTGATAGCATATACAATACCGTAACCAGCCCATTACTTGTCAGCACCTCGCCAATCGGCAAGCCATTCCAGCTAATCGTCACTACCCCGGCTACACACAAGCCCGCAGCCATCCAACCGCGCCCTGACACATATTCCTTGAACACAAAGGCCGATATGATCAGCAACAGCACTGTTTGCAGTGGACCAACCAATATATTACCGTAAGAGGAACCGATCGATAACGCCATATTTTCAAAAAAATAATTGCAGCATTTGCCGATCACACCAATCCAAATCCATTTCATTCCGATATCCAAGCTAAGCCTGCGATGTCTCAGCAGCAGCCATATCCCCAAAAAGACAATCCCGATCCCGAAGCGGGCAAACGTAATCGTTGTGCTGTCTACCATCGCAGCTGCTGTTTTTACCAAAATCCCTACAAAACTCCATGACAGTGTAGCCAATATAAGCAGAAAATACCCCATGATGACATCCGATCCTTTAATATTTAACTACAAGCCCCATCCCATGAGGCCTATATATTGTAGCATAGCTGTATGCGAGGATAAACGGGCTTGTCATCTTTGGTTTTCAAAAAAATTTCAAAAAATTCAAAAATAGAGTGATCCAAATCCCGACTTTATACGAATACCAATCAAAGCCAACATGAGCAGCGCGACCAACGGGGGGTTTAGATGAATAAATATTACATTGTATATCGCAAAAAAATTTTGGCTGGGCCTTTGAGCAAGGACGATGCCATCACCAAGCTATTTGAAATGAGCGCAACCTTTAAAGGGCTGAGGGTCCGTTCCTTCTTTGGAAAAAGCCAGCCATTGTCGCAAACAGAGGACTCGATGGTAGATGTCACAGACGAGCTTCTAAACCGTATGGAATAAACTACGACCATCGAAGACAAGGATATAGAAACAAAAAACAATCCCCCTGATGACCTGGCAGCGCACTTGGTGTGCCGTTTGCCTGATCATCAGGGGGATTTCTGTTTATTCGACTCGCCGCCGCTTATCCATGGATCAGTGATTCTGCTCCATCAATATAAATCTCGGTACCAGTAATATGTGAGGAGTCGTGGGAAGCCAGGAACAACGCCAGCTGCGCTACTTGCTCGGCTGACCCCGATTTATGGGCTAGCGGCTGGTCGCCTTCGGGATATTGCACAGGAATTTGGACTTCCTTTAATTCCGGCTTTTTAAATGTATTATCGTCAATCGAAGTCTCAATTGCACCTGGGCAAATGGCGTTGACACGGATTTTATAACGTGCCAGCTCCAAGGCAGCCATTTTCATAAAAGCTACCTGCCCCGCCTTACTGGAGGCATAAGCACTGAATCCAATATTCGAAAAAACGCGATTGCCATTAATCGAACTGTTGATCAGAATACTACCGCCGCTTTCTTTCAAATAAGGAATCGCATATTTGACAGTCAGAAATGTACCTCTGAGGTTGATATCGATTGTTTGCTGCCAATCCTCGACCTCCATATGCTCAATCGAAGTCATCGCACCGTTAATCCCGGCATTAGCAAACACAATATCCAAACGACCGTACGTATGCAAAGCCTCTTTATAGGACTCCTCAACATTGTTGGCCTGGGACACATCCGTATGTATAACGGCAGCTTCACCGCCTGCCGCTATGATCTCATCACGGACTTTATTGGCGTTGTCCAGCGTGCGATCGAACAGGCATATTTTGGCACCATGACGCGCCATCAATAAGGCACTGCCCTTACCGATCCCGGATCCGCCTCCCGTTATTACAGCTACCTTGCCCTGCAGCCTCTGCTGTATGCTTTGCTCTAGTGCGTCGTTCGCATTCATCATGCACAAATCCCTCCACTATTAGGTTTGTTGAATGTTAAGGGCCGTTGAAGGGGCGAACGCACTCCCTTCGATAACGGCATGCGGTGCAATGACTTCGATTTTACCTATACTGCCTTCGATTCGAGTCCCATCCTTGATAATGGCTCCTTCTCCAATAATAGCATAAGCTACATGGACATCACGGCCTATTTTCACATTAGGCATAAGCACGCTATTCGCTACCACACTGCCTTCAGCTACCTGAACGCCATAGAATACGACTGTGCGCTGTACGTCGCCAAGCACCGCATTGTTCCAATGGGAAAGCGAGGAATCGTGCTCGTCTGTCCGTGAGATGGGAGAACGTCCGCTTCCCATATATTGGTCGCGGCTGTAGGTCTGCCATGCATGAGGATCAGGCTCGAGATGTGGCTCCATATCCTGCTCCAATAAATCCATGTGGGCTTCCCACAAACTATCTACCGTACCCACGTCACGCCAGTAGCCTTCAAATGGATATGCATACAATTTGCCATCGAGACGCAGCATACGCGGAATAATATCCTTGCCAAAATCATGGCTCGACTTCGGATTTTCCGAATCCTCAATAAGCATCTTTCGCAAATACGACCATTTGAATATATAAATCCCCATCGAAGCGAGAGTGCTCTGAGGCTTGGTCGGCTTCTCAACAAAGTTCACGATACGCATGCTCTCATCAACCCCGACGATACCAAAACGATGCGCCTCAGCGAGCGGTACCTCCATGACCGACACCGTAGCATCGGCCCCGCTAGCGGTATGAACGTCTCTTAGCTTGCGATAATCCATCGAATAAATATGGTCACCGGATAAGATCAACACATCATCCGGGTTGTGATCGTCGATAAAGCTCAGGTTTTTGTAAATAGCATCGGCTGTTCCCAGATAACCGCACGGGTCCTCGGGAGAAGCCGCCAGCAAAGAAACACCATCCGCATCGGAGCCGTACAAGCCCCAAGGTTCGCCACCACCTATATGCGTATGCAGCGATTCGGACGCATATTGCGTTAGAACCCCTACAGTATGAATGCCGGAATTCGCACAGTTGCTTAAAGGGAAATCGATAATGCGATATTCACCCCCGAAGGGAACGGCAGGCTTAGCCAAATTATTCGTCAAAGGAGAAAGTCTGCGCCCTTCACCTCCTGCAAGAAGCATGGCAATGCAATCTTTTTTAGACATCAATAATCCCTCCCTGTCATAGGTTGTATCTTCTATTAAACGCTCCAGCGCCTAATTGAAACCGCCGACAGCCTTAAACCGACTTGTTATTCATAGCGAAAAACGAATAGACGATTGATCCTCAGCAAGACAATTTTCACCACCATGTAAACGGGAATTGCTAGTAGCATACCCAGAATACCTGCCAAATTTTCACCAACCAGCAGTAATAATACAATCGTCAGCGGATGCACATCCATCCGTTTCCCAAATACATGTGGAGCCAGCAGTGTATCGTCCAGCTGTTGGGCGACAATAATGAGCAGAGCTACCCACATCATCATCGGGTACGATTGCGTAAAGGCCACGATCAATGCCGGTACCGCACCAATAATGGGGCCAATGAACGGAATCAGGTTGGTGACGGCAACGATGATTGCGAGGAGCAGCGGATACGGCAGTCCTATGACCAGAAAGCCAACGTAAATCAAAGCACCAAGACAGACGCTGATAATGATACGACCAATAATATAACCGCTCAGCACACCGTCGATTTCCTCCAGCGTTTCTCGAGCTACATGTGTATACCCCTTGGGCAGCATCCCTACCACGTTCTCCATCGCTTTGTGTCCACCAATCAACAAATAATACAAAATGATTGGGATCGTCGTAATCAGCAGTAAAATGCTGGTCATAAAGCTGATCATATTGCTTAAATAGTTAGTTGCATACGTAATCGCATTGTTGACATATTCAGCAATTTTGGTAGAGAGATCCCCATGATCTTTCGTGAAATAAGCGGCAAGCAGCCGATTTTGCTGCAGCTTTTCAATCTGCACCTTGGTGCTCTCGACCAATTCAGGTACATTCGTAATAAAATTTTGGATTTGGGCTTGCAGCATCGGGCCGAACGCTACGACAAACAGCACAGTCAGGCTCGTAATGACAAAATAAATCAACAAGGTGCCTACAGCGCGTTTAATACCTTTTTTCTCCAAAAAGTTAACGAGCGGTCGGATCATATAATATAAAAATCCCGAGATCAAAATCGGCACAAACAAAGTTTGGAACATCATCAGCAGCGGACTAAACAAATAACCGACCCGATCCATCAAATTAAAGATGATTAAAACCAGAATAATACCGATACACAACCGAAAAAATTTATTTTGCAGCATGATAACCACTCCCGTGCAGTTGTTAAAAAAAGTAATCGATCCTACTGTCAACGTTACTGCAGGGAGCGATATAAAATCCGGTAGCCGAATTCCTCAAGCTGAATAAACATCCGCCCATCCTTCGTCCGCACAGGCTCGCCCGTCAGCGCATCAACCCAATCGTTCGTTTCCATCGGGTGACTCAATATCGTCTTGTCTCCTGTATTGTTCATCCATACCGTAAAATGCACCCGATGGTTTAACCGTTCATAAATAATGCGACGATCACCATGCTCCGCTCTCAGAAACCGAAAGCTTCCCGATACGAGCACCTCATGCTTACGGCGCAGCGCAATCAGCAGCTTATAAAAATCGAACAACTCGCGATCCTGCTTGTCCTCATCCCATTCCATACATTTGCGGCAATCCGGATCCTCTCCACCAGTTAGTCCAATCTCATCTCCATAGAAAATGCACGGCGTTCCCATAAACGTAAGTAAAAATACGACGCACAGCTTTAATCTCCGCTTATTGTTACCTACACGGTTCATCACCCGAGGGGTATCGTGGCTGCACAATAAATTGAAAATCACTTCGTTTGTCTGCTGCGGATAACGAATCAACAGTCCGCTGATGCTGGTTGCGAAGTCAAAACCATCCATTCGGGAATCAGAGAAAAATTCCAGCAGCTTATTGGAGAATGGATAATTCATCACTGAATCAAATTGGTCTCCGAGCAGCCATTTCAGAGAATCGTTCCACACTTCGCCAACAATGTAGGCGTTCGGATTAGCGGCTTTCACGACATCACGAAACTCCCGCCAAAAGTAATGGTCGATTTCATTCGCTACATCCAGACGCCATCCGTCGATACCGACCTCCTTGACCCAATATTCAGCGACCTCCAGCAAATACTTTTTTACAGCAGGATTGGACGTATTCAGCTTAGGCATATGTCCATAAAAGCCGAACGTATCATAGCTCGGAATGCCGTCGTTTGTAGCAAGCGGATAGCTGTTTATGTGAAACCAGCCTGCATATTGCGATTTCCTTCCTTTTTTCAATACGTCCTGAAAAGGAGGAAACTGTTCACTGCAGTGATTGAACACGGCGTCCAGCATGACCTTGATGCCTTTAAGGTGACAGGCTTGAACCAGCTCATGGAGCAGCGCATTGGTTCCAAAATGGGGGTCTACCTTTTTGTAATCTACAATATCGTATTTATGATTAGAGGGCGCTTCAAATACAGGCGTCAAATACAGTGCTGTAATGCCCAGATCCTGCAAATAATCGAGATGGTCAATGATTCCTTGAAGATCACCGCCAAATGAGATATCATAAGTCGGTTTACCACCCCATCGTTCGGTATGGGCCGGATTAATCGATGGGTCTCCGTTCGCAAATCGCTCCGGAAAGATCTGATAGAATACAGCTCTCTTCGCCCATTCCGGAACGGTATGTAGGTCGATTTCATGGATATAGGGGATATCATAATAACCTCCGGTGGGCATGGGCCTATAGCTCAATACACCATTTTCCGTCAGCCACACCGTCTCAGACCCCGCCCGGATGCGAAAACAATAGGAAACGCGCTTGTTATAAGGCTTGATACTGGCCTCCCAATAATCAAACATTTTGTCTGCCCCCGTTTTCTTAAGGGGATATTCCCGATAAAACCGGTCCCAGTTATACTTGTCACCCGTCTCCGCGGTCACTTCCTCCACATCATCCCGTTTCGTTCGAACCCGAACATGGATTGTATCCTTGTCATATGCGTAGGCCCAGTTATTTTGGGCAATGTGGTAAAAGCCTTCGAGTAGCATCTAACCATCTCCCCGTCTTCCCATTAGCTTGTATCTATGCTATTACCTTCTCCTTAACCATTTCGGAATTCGCTTAAACAAGCGGCTTTTTCCAACTTGATTAGCCATGAAAAAAAGAGGATATAACGATGTTTGACATCATTACGTCCTCTTTGTTGGAACAAACTATCACTTCATTATACGCTTCTACCCAATGCTTACTGCTATAATACCCCAACCTACACCTTGAATCGATCCGCCGTTCCTTTCAGCTGACCAGCAGCCTCCATAAGTGTTACGGACCGATCGCTTGTTTCTTCAGAGTCCTTCAGCTGATGCAAGGACGCATCCGCAAGATGCTGCGCCTGATCTGCTGCTGATCCTGCAATACGCGCTATTTCTTCGATCCCAGCCGTAACTTCCTCTGTCCCCGCCGACATCTGCTCGGCCGCCGCTGATACTTCCTCCATCTGTGTGGATACCAGGTTCACCGAATTCAGCATACGCGATAACACCTGCTGCAGCTGCCTAACTTCGTTAACACCGTCCTCCACATCCGTTCCACCCCGCTGCATAGCTTGTACGGCTGCAGTCATCGAGGCCTGAATATCCGTGATACGTTCGTTAATTTGCTGCGCCGAGGCTTCCGATTGATCCGCCAGCTTTCTAACCTCACTGGCTACAACCGCAAATCCCTTGCCTTGCTCGCCTGCTCTCGCCGCTTCGATAGCCGCATTCAGCGCCAGCAAGCCGGTCTGTGAAGCGATCCCTGAGATGACCTGCGCCATGCCGCCCACCGCCTGCATGTCCTGCTCAAGCTTTTCAATTGAAAAACCAACCTCCTGCGCGGATTGGCTCAAAGTCATCATCTGGTTAACGGCCTGCCCGGCTGCGCGACTGCCCTGCTCCGCTTCTCGTACCAATTCCTGCGTCGCTTCCGTCACATCGGCCGAAGCCTCGGCAATACGCTGGATTCCGGTAGCCATCTCTTCCATCGCTCGAGCGCTGTCTTCTGCACTGGTCGCTTGATGCCCGGCACCCATTGTGAGCTCCTGGACCGTCTGAGACATTAGCTGTGCGTTCGTGTTCGAACGTTCGGCACTGCTCGTCAAATCACTGGAGATCGTGCCGACTTGGTTAGACATCCTTCCTATCGTTCTCATCATCATCTGTAAATGAAAAATAAAGCGGTTAATTTCCTCAGCCAGCCTGTCCATTTCATCTTTACCACGAACCGGAATGCGGTAGGTCAAATCTGCTTCCTGAGAGTTCAGATTAATCGCAGCCTGCAGCATAAACTTTAACTTCCGAGATACGATGGCTCCCGATAATATGAATAATATGATCAATACACCTATGTATAATGCTGCCAGCTCGAGCCCTGATTTTAAACGCTGCTTGTTAATAAACGCGTCAGAGCCTTCTTTGGATAAATCAACGCGAACCGCTCCCCAGTGCTTGCCATCAATGGTTAACGGATAAGCCAGATCCCATCGTTCAAAAACCTTCTGCTCGACGACCTGCGAATATTTTTGCAGCAGCGGTTTGGTTGTATCTTGATAGGAAGCCGCCGAGTAACCGACAATATCGTTGAATACGCGATTGCCCCGATATTTTTGACTTGCGAGTCCTGTAGCTCCCCATGCATCCTTAGAATCCTCACCTGTAAGACTCAGCTTGGTATTATGTGTCGCCACATAACCATTAAAGTCGGGATTCGCTGAATACGCAATCGGCACCACAAAAACCACATTTTCATCGACCAAAAAGCCATCGATAACCCGCTTCCAGTGATCATCCGTATATTCATCGTATGCACTTGTATACTTAAGCTCATATTGAGCGAGCGGAATCATCCGTCCATCAAAAAGCTTTTGCTTCACGTCTCCGTAGGCGGGATCTTTGGAGCGCTTCTCGGCTTCCTTTTGGCTTTCCGGTACGACCTGCAGCTTGTCATTGAACAAATTCTTCTTCAATTCCTCGCCAGTGAGCTTCTTTCCGCTTTTCAAAATCGTCCCGTCCCTGATATCATCCTCAGCAATACTTTGCAATGTTTTGGAGAGAGAAATGACCATGGCGCTCCCTTTTTCAAAAAGCTGTGCTTCTGCATCGACACGAATCTTGTTCCACTCGTAAGCATAAATAGCCCCGATCAATATTAGCAGAATCACACCTGTAAATAACATAAATCGTGCAGTTAATGAATGAGTCCACTTGAGCACAGTAACACCTCCGCAATGAGCTATAATATTAATATTATACAATGATATAAGCTAAAAGACCTAATACAAGGAATAACTATGTGTTTTTTAGATGAACATTCGACAAAATATATTTTTTTGTGAACATAGTCTAACTTCAAACATTGCAAAAAGAGACTCCTTACATAACCAGAGCCTCTTTGTCGTAAATTTTCACATGCTCGTTCCTAATAAATGGTTAAAAGTTACTCCGCCATGTTACCTGCGACAGCTAACAATGGCTGCAGTTCCTTGCTCATCGCTTTTTCCAGATAAGGCTCTGCGCTTAACAGGCTGCGGAATTCCATATAGCTTCGAGCTGCTGCAGCCAGTTCATCGGCCTTCGGTGCGGCTGCTTTGACTGCGCGGATCAATATATTTTTAGGCGTATGCTCCATATCGATAAACTCAAGCAGCTGTGTTTTATAACCCAGCAGGTCCAGCAGGCTGGCACGAATCGCGTCGGTTGCAAGCGCTGAGAATCGTTCCTTCAGGATACCATGCTGCAGAAGCGGAGCTAGTACTTGAGCCTCCACCTGTCGAAACAATTCATGCTGACAGCAAGGCACCGATAAAATAACACCAGCCTGCCAGCGGATGGCTTTCTCCAGCGCAGCATCGGTAGCCGTATCGCAGGCATGCAAGGTGACGACCATATCCACTTGCTCCAACCCGTCATACTGAGCGATATCTCCAACGAGAAACTGGAGGCCCTCATAGCCAAAGCGTTCAGCTAAATCGCTGCAATGACGGATGACATCCTCTTTGAGATCCAGTCCGATAACGCGAAGATCGAAGCCCTGTATCTCCTTCAGGTAGTGGTACAGCGCAAAGGTCAAATAGGATTTTCCGCAGCCGAAATCAATGATGTTCAATGTTCGGTCTGTTGGCAGATGTGGAACAATATCAGCGATCAGCTCGACAAATCGGTTAATTTGCCGAAATTTATCGTACTTGGGTGCAAGCACCTTACCTGAGGCATTCATGATCCCAAGCTCGATTAGAAATGGCACAGGCGTGCCTTCCTCCAGTAAATAATTTTTTTTGCGATTGTGGGTAAGCTCGGCAGCTTGCTTCTTCGTGGGCGGCTTGGTCAAGATACCCAGCTTGCCCTTCTTGCTGATCAGCACCTGATAATCGGCATCCTTAGTCTGAAGCAGCCCCTGCCGAAATGCTTCTGACAGCAATCGTTGAATCTGAGCGGCTGCAGCATCGGGCCGCATGTTGTCATGCAGCACTTTATTACCACAATAGGAGCTGAACTGATACTGCAGCTCTCCTTTTAAAATGAGCGGCTTCACCATCACCTTGCTGCAATCGGAGAGATTATTCGGACGAGGCTGACTAAAGGTACCTTGAATCAGCGATTGCTTGGTTATGACCTCGTCAACAAGTGTTTCCATGGATAACATATATATCATTTCTCCGTTCATTCTGTTCTTCCATACTTTCGGTCCTTTAAAATTCACTCGCTGTATATCCGACCGTCTATTCAAACTTAACCGCTGTTGAATCCGACTAGAAGTTGGGCTTCAACCGGATGATTTGGTCATCAGCAGCACCTGGGGTACCGCGCCCGTCGCGGTTGTTCGTCATGATATAGATCGAGCCATCTGGGCCCTCCATCACATTGCGTATGCGGCCCAGCTCATTCTTGAGCAGGGGCTCCAGCTGTTGAATCGATTGCTGGTCACTGCCCAGTACGACCCGCAGCAGCTGAGCTCCACGCAGGTTGGCTGCGAGCAGATTCCCTTTCCAGGGTCCCTTGGTAACAAAAGTAATACCGGATGGCGCCCAGGTTTCATTCCCGCTGTGCACAAGAGGCAGCTTGAGTGTTCCCGGACCCAGCTTGCTCTTGTCCTTATCCGCTACCTCAGATTCATCGCCCTCAATAAGTGGCCACCCGTAATTCGCTCCGGGATCAATCAAATTAAATTCGTCATGGGCCGACTGCCCGTGCTCTGTGCTGAACAGCTTGCCTGTCACCGGATGCCAGGCCAAGCCTTGCGGGTTCCGATGTCCCAATGAATACACGGGAGAATCGGGAAACGGATTATCCCGGGGGATAGTGCCATCTGGATGGATGCGCAATATTTTTCCGCCCAATTGGCTTAGATCCTGAGCAATCGAGGATTGACCGGCGTCCCCGCTGGTGATGTACAGCATACCGTCCGGGCCTATTTTGACTCGCCCACCATCGTGCGTTCTGGCACCAGGCAGCTTGTCGATAATAACTTTATCGAGCTGCAGTCGATTGTTGCTTTCGATCATGCGCAGCACCTGATTGCGGGTTCCTCCTCCTTCTTCGTAGGTATGGTAGACGTACATAGCATGATTAGTCGCGAAGTCCTTGTCCAGCACCAGTCCGAGCAATCCCGACTCGCCTTCCTGAAGAAAAGGCTTCTCGAACCGATAAACAGGCTGTTCCATGAGCTTTCCCTTATCGATGACTCGGATAATGCCTCCGCGTTCCGTAAAGAAAATTCGGCCATCCGGTGCGATATCCATATCCCAAGGCACATTCAGCTTCGAAGCAAATACCTCTTGTGTATAGGGAATTCCCGTATTCACAGCTCCAGTTTGCCCTTGTTTGGGTTGCGATGTAGTGGAACCCGTTCCTGCTGCAGGCACCGACACTGATGGGGCCGTCACGGCAGGCGGTTGGGATTGCGTATCGATGGAGGCTCCACTGCAGCCCGTTATCAATGTAAGCACCATAGAAATCGCTGCAGTGATCATCCATTCGTTCAAGCTATTGATTCCGCTCATGTTTCATCATCCCTCCTATATGCCAGGAATAAAAACGTTGGAGGCAGCAAAGTCCATACCGACCTCCGTCTCCCATTTACCAGAACAGGTCACGGTGCCCAGCCAGCCGTGCTACGCCCTCAGCAAAATAATAGTCGCCGTAGATAAGTGGCACGTTGACATTTTTCCCTTCCGGGAAATGTGAGGTACCTTGAACAATAAGTCCTTCTTCCGTTTCCGAATCCCATGCTCCATAATTCACATACAAGGAGTGAAGGATGCGCTCCCCAGCCTTACGGTAAAGTGCCGATTCCTGACCGCTCACCTGATCGCTAAGCAGCAGCAAACCGCAGGCCGCGCAAGCGCCAGCAGAAGTATCGCGGTAAGCAGGCACACCCTCCGGCAAGCGGAAATCCCAATGAGGTACATGGTCTTCCGGCAAGTTGGCCAGGAAGAAATGCGCCGCACGTTTGGCCGCATTCAAGTAATTCTCGTCAGCCGTATACTGATAGCTCAAGCTCATGCCGTAAATCGCCCAAGCCGTGCCGCGCGACCACCCTGAATCTGGTGCATAACCTTGTCCACCTTTTACTCCCAGCTTCTCTCCGGTTTCCGGATCAAATATGACGATATGATTCACCGATCCATCCGGGCGAATGAAATGCTCGAGCGCCATATTGGCGTGACGTACCGCCACATGCTTATAGCGGGGGTCACCTGTGACCGCTGCTGCCCAATGCAGCAGAGGCAGGTTCATCATGCAGTCGATGATCGCCCATCCGGCATTCTGCTCACCTTCACGCCATGGATTCCAGGCACGTATATAATTACCTTGAACGTTAAAACGGGCTGCGAGCAGATTGGCTGCAAGCAGGGCACGGCGTTTGGAATCCTCTGCACCAAGCAGCTTGTAGCGGGCCAGACTTGTAAGTGTCCACATGAAGCCTATATCATGATCAAGCTTGTAATAATCAGTCACTACTTGATCCAACTGCCGCTCGCAGGACTCGGCCAGCTGTTTTAAAGCCTCATCCTTCGTATCGCGGTAAACAAGCCACAGCAGCCCCGGCCAGAATCCAGCCGTCCACCAGGAAGCGGGCTCCAGCTTATACACACCATCCACACTTGCATGCGGAAATCCGTCTCCAATCCGGCTGCTCGTTCGCTTCACCTTATTAACTGTCTGGTTCCAGGCTTCCTTTACCCAATCCGGTTGCTGGTGCTCCGTTGCTGTCATCTTGCTTCCACTCCCTGTTTTATCTATGATTTAGTTCCATTGTAAACGCTGCTCCGATCAATCGCAAACACTTCACTTACTTATCGTTAGCGCATGAACAAGCAAAAAGAGCACTGCCGCAGCAGTGCTCCTTCTATTATTTTACCGTTAATCGTGTCGTTATTAGGAGTTGCCCAGAAAAGCCTCCAGCATCCACGTATGTTTCTCCAGACTGGCATGAATCGAGAGCAGTAAATCTCCGGTCGTTTCGTCACCGGCCTTCTCTGCGATTTCCATCCCTTCCTTCAACTGATCGTTGATCAAATTGAAGTCAGCTACAACTGCGCGGACCATATCTTCAGCCTTCTCGGTGCCCTGTGCCTCTTTGATATCGGATTCCTTCAAGAATCCCGCCATTGTGGCCAGCGGCTGACCGTGTAAGGTTAGCAAACGCTCTGCGATCGCATCAAAATGCAGCGTCGTTTCATTATATAGCTCTTCCAGTTTAATATGCAGAGTGAAAAAGTTAGGTCCTTTAACGTACCAATGGAAATTGTGCAATTTGATATACAGCACACCAAAGTTCGCCACCTGATGATTCAATACTTTTTCCAATTGACTAGCTGGAGCTTTTACTGCATTAGCCATAATTGCCACTCTCCTCAAATAGTTTATGTACATTTCTGAACTGACTCTCTCTTCTTATATAACCTTTAAAATCTCATCTGAAACGCTTATGCTAGTATCTCCTATTTTCTCGTCGCTATGTGTCTTTTCCCGAGCCCGTTCGAAAGCGGCTGCTCTTGCCCAGCCAACGATAGCTTTTTCTGATCATATTGAGAAGATGCTCCGGTATAGGAAGCTTATGAAACACAGGGAAATAAAACCGATTATAGGCGGTCTTGACATCATCCCACATCGTACAGGGATCCTCCTTCAAAAAATCCGATACATCGACGACTTTACCTCGACCGTGGTCCAGCATCACATTTTTACCATGAACATCATGTGGATGTAAGCCACGTTCGCGGGCATAATCCAGCGCTGAATCGATATCCCTGATGGCCTGCTTCGGAATATGGATACCGCGCAGCAGACAGTTATAAAAGGTGAAGCCTCTTAGACGCTTCAATACCAAATAACGATCCCCCACGTGAAGGCACTCTGAGTATGCAGGATGCGAGCCCAGCCTGCGATATACCTCTGCCTCTTCCTCAATCCCCGGACGACCGGGTGCATATACCTTAACAACCCATTCTTCAAAATCAGGATGTCTCACAACCGCTGCATAATTGCCCGCACCCAGCAGCACCCAGGGAGGCGGAACCTGACGGACTACGATAGGATTTAATGGGTCCACACTTTCAATACGTATGTGCGGTACTAGTCCCCGCTCTACCTGCTCAATCAATTCCTCCAACATGGGCGGCGATTCCTCCCTCTTAGTGATCCTGACCAATAATGTTTTATCCATTCCCTTATTATTCCTTTTCATTAGCATATCAAAATTTCACAAAATCGGCGACAGCAATCTGGCAACCGATTCTGCAGCACGAAGCAGCTTATTTCGACAATCATAGCTTTCACAAGTCATCAAGGTACAGTCCTGCATATCCCGTTCGAACGTTACCTCGAGCCTTGAGGCCACATCCGTTCCGTACAGGAAAGCCGTTATTTCAAAATTGAGCTCAAAGCTGCGGTTATCCATATTGGCTGTTCCCACTGCGGCCGCTTCTCCATCCACAACTATCGTTTTGGCATGCAGAAAGCCTTTTTCATACATATAGCATTTGGCGCCCGCTCTCAGCAAGTCACCAATATGCGCATAGGATGCCCACTGGACCAGTCGATGGTCTCCTTTTTTGGGAATCATAATCCGCACATCAATACCCGACAGTGCTGCAATTCGCAGTGCATTCAGCATACCCTCATCCGGAACAAAATAAGGTGTTTGCACATAAATTCGTTTTTTCGCCTGAAAGATCATCTTGATATAGCCGTTCTTGATCTGCTGCTTATCTGAATTGGGACCGCTGGAGACAACCTGAACCGCAGTACGTGCCACGTCCCTCATCTCCGGGAACAGCACCGGCTCGAAGGAGAGCGTCTGATTGGAAGCAACATCCCAGTCGCGCATGAATTGAATTTGCAGACGATGCACCGCATCCCCGTATATCATCAAATGGGTGTCCCGCCAGTAACCTATTTTTTTGTTCAAGCCCAAATATTCATCTCCGATATTAAAACCGCCGATAAAACCGATCTTTCCATCCATAATCGCAATTTTACGATGGTTCCGGTAGTTGAATCGAAAGTTCAGGTACGGAATTTTGGAAGGAAAAAAAGAATATACACTCCCGCCTGCTTCCCTCAGTGGTAACAGCAGCTTGCGACTGATGTCAAGCGATCCGATATCGTCATATAGCAGCCGTACCTCCACGCCTTCCTTCGCTTTGCGTGTTAATGCTTCAATCAACCGTCGTCCGGTATCGTCATTGCCCACTTTATAATAGAGCAGATGGATATGCTGCTGTGCCTGATCAATTTTGTCCAGCAGCATCTCAAATTTACGTTTGCCATCGGTCAGCAGCGTGACCTCATTGTTCTGGGTCAATGGCGAAACACTGCTCAACAGATTCATATAAATTAAATGACGGAAGTTCGACACCACAGGATCATGGTACACATACGTTTCATTTTCAATGGCTACCCTCTGGTCCTCCAATTCCTCCCGAACCCAGCGCTCCATCCTCGGTTTCAGCCTGTACACCTTTTGGCGCGCAAGGTTTTGTCCAATAAAAATATAAATAATACAGCCAATCAACGGCAGCAGCAGCAGCAGCATGAGCCACGCCCAGGTAACGCCCACGTTGCGTCTTTCCAGAAAAATAATGACCGCAGCAAATAACAGGTTAATGACAGGAATCCAGTTATTAATAAATTTCCATACAGGAACGACCCAATCGTCTATAAATGGCAACCACCGCACCCCCATCATTGGTCTTATCCAACTCTATACTTCTAAAGATACCATACCTGATGTGGGAAAACGAAAGCTGACGATCTGGTGCGACGCACAAAAACTTTGAGCATGCATAGCAACCTCCTTCGAACTGCAATAAGTAGCCACGATTCGACTATTTTCAGCTTATTTGGGCACTGATGCAGGATTCCATTGTCATCTATAGAAATTACCTATATATACCTTTATTTGTAAGGTAAAACTTACAGTTTAGCCTAGGAGGCGTTATTTTGAAGAAGATCATAAATGTCGCGTTATCGGCACTACTGTTGTTGGGCATTTGGAGCATCCCACCTGTTCATGCTCAATCGTATGATACAGAGACGACTCCCAGCTTGGCATGGGCTGCAGACAGCACGACAGCACAATCATACCTAAGATCATCAAGCGATTTGAATGCCAACTCCATGTATACTGCCGTCACCGATAAAGCAGCAATGCTGCCCGACCAAGTACTCGTGAAGTATAAAAAAGGAAGCCCATCTGCCCATTCTCCTTCCCAGGCATCACCGCAGATTTCGACTCAATCCATGGAAACCGATGCCAGTATCGGTGCGGTCAGACTAGAACTGCCTACAGGCTCTAATGTATGGCAGACGATCAAAGAGCTGCATAGCAACCCTGATGTGGAATATGCGCAGCCCGTGTACGTGTATAGGCTATCAGCACCCAGCGTCTCTTCCGCTGTATATGCGAATGATCTGCTGTCCCAGCAGTGGGGCATCAAGGCATCCCATCTTGACCCGCTTTGGGAAATGGTTTCGGAAGAGAAGCGCAAAAACATTATAATTGCCATTGTCGACTCCGGGGTAGATTTGAACCACCCCGATCTTAAAGACAGCCTTGAACGGGGAGCTAACTTCGTTAACCCATCCCTCCCGACAGCGAACGCGAATGACGATAACGGTCATGGCACTCATGTAGCAGGAATTGCTGCTGCCATTACGAACAACGGCATTGGAATTGCAGGAGTTGCCGGCGGTGTCCGCATCCTTCCGATTAAAGTAACCAATGCCAAGGGTACAGGCAACTCCCGTTCGATTGGACTGGGCATTATCGAAGCTGCCGATCGCGGAGCCAGTGTTATTAATTTAAGCCTGGGCGGCGATAGCATCGATCCTTATTTGCAGGATGCCATTCAGTATGCACAGAAAAAAGGTGCGGTTGTCGTTGCTGCCTCCGGTAATGAAAGTAATCATGCAACTGGTGTTCATGCTCCAGTCGCTTATCCGGCTGCTTATCCTGGTGTAATCAGTGTCGGTGCGATTGATGAACCTGAAACTGACGATATTACGAATAACAACACAGGAGCCTATAGGTATGCATACTTCACCAATACAGGTCCCGAGCTTAAGGTTGTCGCATCAGGTGTAAACATATACAGCACAGTGCCCGGTGGAGCCAACGATATGAAAAGCGGTACCTCCATGGCAACTCCCTATGTCACCGGCTTAGCAGCTATGCTGAAGGCAGCCAATCCCAAGCTGAATGCAGATCAAATTCAAACCATTATTATAAACACCGCAACCGACTTGGGTGTGCCCGGCAGGGATGATATTTATGGAAATGGCCTGATTGATGGTGTGCGTGCGTTCACTACACCACGACTTGAACTGAAGTACCTGCAGCCATCACAGCCTACTGTGGCTACGAGTACGTATACGTATATGCCTGTTACCATTAATGCTACCGATTACAATGGTAGTGTGAATGCTACGATTCAATCTGCCTCGGCAGGCAGCGTATTGTTGAAAGTAAACCAATATGATTCAAGTACCGGGCAATGGACTCCAGCTATACCTTCGCTTGACCGCGAGGTTTCGCTATCTGGAGGCACCGCCTTCGTCGGGCTGGAACTGCCACTGAATAATCAATTGTACAGCGTGAACGCCGTGCAGCAAGCAGCAGCAAGCAAGCAGCTGTATGTACCGTCGAGTCCGCTTTATTCCAAAGCCATGCTGCCTTCTGGTGATAGCAGCCTTAAAGCGCTCAGCTTGAATCAGGGGCAAATCGCTTTATCCCCTGCATTTCAGGCAGAACGTGGCTATTATGAAATACCGGATCAGGAGAATTCGGTAACGTCCATTCAGGTCAGTGCAGCCGCAAACTCAACTGCCGCCAAAATCAGCATCAACGGTCAAGCATTAGGTGCAGCAGAAGGCTCAAGCACCGTAACCCTTAAGGAGGGCTACAACTCGATTACGATTACGGTGACAGCGGAAAATCTCACGACCCAAAACTACACCGTGTCCATTTACCGAAAATACTTGCCTTCAAATAACTATATCAGCTCCATCTATTATGATTCTGGGTCTATAACTCCGCAGTTCAGCAGAGATACCCTTAATTACACGCTTTATGTCGATAACTCGGTTAGGAGCATCGGATTTGGAGCGCTATTGGAAAATAAAGCTTCTACCATGGTCATCGACAGCACACCCGTTGCCAGTGGCCTTATAGTCAGGAATACCGTACCGTTCCAGGTCGGAAGCAACTCACGTCAAGTTAAAGTGATAGCTCCTGACGGTACGATACGTGTCTATACATTTAATATTATCCGATTGAGTGGATCTTTAGGCAGTACGCTGAAAAGCGTCGTGCTGGACAGCGGGATTCCGATCAGTCCTTCGTTTAATCCAGAGCAGACCAGCTACCAGGCTGTGGTTAGTTCAATTGCAACCCAAATTACCGTCAACCTGGAGCCGATGGTCTCCACAGCTACGGTGAAATTGAACGATACGGTAATGGCTGCAGGCAATTCGGGGGTTGTCCAATTGAATTCCGGCGATACGTCATTCACAGCTACCGTAAACGCGGTGACTGGCGATACCAAAACCTATACGTTCTCCTTGATTCGACCTGTAGCGACAAACACAGGTGTAGCCGGTGGTGGTGGCGGCGGTGGCGGTGGATTTGGCATAATCCCTACAACGGGTGGAACAACTACTACTACCGACACGAGTGCATCTGCTGTCGTTGTAGTGAAGGCTCCCAATGAGCAATTGAAAAAGGAGCTGGAGTCTTCAGCGTCTACCCAAGTCACGATTGATGCCAAAACATCTAATACGGGTACTGGGCTGAAGATTGAATTTGATGCCTCTATCCTGATGCTCGCCGCCGAAAAAAATAAATCGGTCGTTATCGATACTGGACGTCAGTTGTTCGAACTCCCGGCCGGAGCTGTTCCTGCGACTGACGGCAGTGCTGTCGTTACATTCAGTGTACTCCCAACCACGGGGACGACTGCTTTAAGCAAGAAACCGAATCAGGCGAGAGACATTTCTTCGGTCTATGATTTCAGCCTGACCCTCGGTGCTCTGCCGATCCATGTATTTGCCAAGCCAGTCTCCATCCAATGGAAGGTTGACCTTCCTCAGGACGTACAGCTGCCCAAGCTTGGAGTATTTACCTTTAATGAAGCCAAGCAAAGCTGGGATTATGTAGGTGGCAAGGCGGCAGCTGATGGCATCTTTACTTTCTCTACGAATCACTTTTCACAATATGTGATATTGGAAAACAATAAAACGTTCACGGACATGACCACACATTGGGCAAAAAGCGAGGTCGAGCTGCTAGCGTCAAAAACAATTGTAACGGGTATTACCGACCATACATTCGGTCCTGAACAAAAGCTGACCCGTGCCGAATTCGCAGCGCTGCTCGTCAGAACGCTTGGCATTCAAACGTCAAAGGACGCGGGGACGTTCCAGGATGTGAAATCCAGTGACTGGTTCAACGATGTGGTCTATCAGGCTTATGGCGCCGGAATCATTGAAGGTCTGGATCCTACGACCTTTGCACCTAACCAGCTCATTTCCCGTGAGCAGATGGCGGTGATGATCATAAGAGCCTACAGCAGGGGAGCAGGTAAACCAGTGAGTGAAATCACTACTACACAGGAGGTCAAGTTCACCGACGACAACCAAACTGGCAGTTGGGCGCGAAGCAGTGTTCAACTTGCTAGTGGCGTGGGTCTTTTGAGTGGATTTCCAGATGGTACGTTTAAACCTTCAGACACAGCCAGTCGTGCTGAAGCCGCAGTTGTTATCAAGCGTCTGCTGGATTTAACAGGCAAATAATCAGTAATTAAGTCCCCACTATACACAATGCAATATTGAGATATAAAATAACCTCCAAATCCCACTATCATAGTGGTTTTGGAGGTTATTTTTACTTATTATGGAAACCCTAACCTCGTTGTATAGATGAGGCATGAAACGTAGGGCTGCTAATCCTTTTGTGCAGATGCATGGAAGGTACGAACCACCTGCTCTGCAGTTAGCTCCAGCAATTCAGACGCGCGGCTCATGGCTTCCTGCAGGGTCATGGGTCCGGTCACGATACTGTGAACGCTCGTAATACCGACCTCATACAAAGCCTCGATCCCCCGGCCTACCGAGCCCGCCAGACAAATGGTCGGAACACCTAATTTGTGCGCTTCCTGCGCGATACCCATGGGTGTTTTCCCTGAAGCTGTCTGAAAATCAATTTGCCCCTCGCCGGTAATAACCAAATCAGCGGCTTGTAAATGGTCTCGCAGATGCGAGTATTCGATGACAATATCGATACCCCGTTTAATCGAGGCAGGAAAAAACGCAAGGAATGCGCCGCTAATGCCGCCAGCCGCTCCGGCTCCAGGCAGCTGATGCACACGCTTGCCCGTTTTGATTGCAATGATATCCGCCCATGCCGTCAGATTCAGCTCCAGCTGCTCCACCATTTCAGGGCTGGCGCCTTTTTGTGGTCCGAATACACGCGAGGCACCGTCCGGCCCGATAAACGGATTTTGCACATCAGATGCGATCAGAAAACGAGATTCAGCTATTCTTGGGTCCCAATTGCTATCATCGATCGAGGCAATCCGGTCCAGAGTACCGCCACCATAGCCTACAGAATTGCCTTCTGAGTCCAACAGCCGCATGCCAAGAGCCTGCAGCATTCCGGCACCACCATCATTCGTAGCGCTGCCTCCAAGCGCCAACAGAAAGCTGCGGCATCCGGCATTTAGGGCATGACGAATCAACTCACCTGTACCATAAGTTGTCGCCAGAAGCGGGTTGCGCTCCTCTGATGGGATCAGATAAAGCCCGGAGGCTGTCGCCATTTCGATGACAGCCGTTTGATCCGGCTCCAATAATCCATACGCGGCAGTCACGGGAGCTCCGAGCGGTCCTGTTACCGTGGCTGACAATTTGACACCTCCGGCAGCGGCAATAAGGCAATCCAGTGTGCCTTCCCCACCATCAGCTACAGGTACGAGGATGGTTTGTGCATGCGGCATATATCGTTTGATGCCACGTTCTATCGCTTGGGCCGCGTTACTCGCACTAATGCTGCCTTTGAACGAATCGGGGGCAATAATAATTTTCATGGGATGATCCACCTTCCTACAGGTTTATTCGTCTATAATACATATATGGAGTACAACAATTCTGATTTCAGCTTACTGCTTTCATTCTCATTATAAAGGATGGGAAACTAGAAATATTCAGTTACAAACGATAAAAAAAGTTTCATATCCAGGCTTTTTTTTGTGCATAGGAGGTTGGACGTTGCTAACTCGTGAAATGGCTGAGCATATTGTCCGGGAGACAATGGAACGGCTGCATCGTAACATCAATATTATGGATACGGATGGGCGAATTATCGCTTCTGGCGACCTGTCAAGGCTGGGAGAGCGGCATATGGGAGCTATTGAGGCCATTCGCTCCGGCAAACCGTTATTGATTAATGAAGCGAATAAAGAGCTATGGAAGGGCAGCCAGTGCGGGATTAATATACCTGTTTGGTTTCACCAGCATATCGTTGGGGTTATCGGCATTACAGGACAAGCGGATGAGGTTTCCGAGCTTGGAGCATTGGTCAAAATGACGACAGAGTTGATGCTGAATCAAGCCTTCCTGCTGTCCGAGAAGGAATGGCGCAACCGCACGAAGGAAATTGTAATTGAGACGTTAATCCAGGCTGATTTTGATGCCCATAAAGTGGACGAGCGCTTGCAACTGCTGCGCCTACAGCTGCAACCACCATTTACTGTGATTATCGTGCGAACGGAGCTTACCTTGTCCTATAATGACCCACTTGCCGCAGCCATCGAGGATCGGCTTGGTGGCACACAAACACTGGTTGGCGTATTGGACACGCATCGGCTGTTTATTCTACTCTCTGCGATGAATGAAACCCGCATGAATGCCATGCTGGAAAGGCTCTCTACCGAATTGAAGCCGTCCAGACAGCAGATTCAAATCGGCTGTTCTTTGCAAGTATCCGAGCTTGCTGCTGTTCACATCGCTTATCAGGAAGCAGAGGCGGCGCTGAGGCATGGCAGTCCTGCGGCTCCGTGGAATAACTACGCGGGAATGGAGCCACAAACCATTGTTCACACTTCTGATGCTGACGTGAAACAAAGGTTCGTGAACCGGATTTTCCCCGATATATCCGAGCAATCGGTACGAACGCTCCAGGTTTTTTTTGATTGCAATTTGAATATCCAGGAAGCCGCACAAGCCTTATTCGTGCACCGAAACACATTGATCTATCGGCTCAAACGGATCAAAGAGCTGACCGGATACGACCCACAGAACTTTCAGGACGCCACGGCGCTCCAAATGGCGATATGGATTTATGATGCAAAGAAAACAGAGGAATAAAATATTTATCATAAAAAAAACCGACGATCACCCGTTAAGGGACCGTCGGTTCATATTCATACCTATACGCCAGCTGAATCTGGCTTCACTCAACCTAAACGACAAATGAGCTTTTGAGCGATACAATCCGGTTAAACACAGGCTTGCCCGGTTCAGAACGTTTGGTATCGACGTTGAAGTAGCCATGGCGGAAAAATTGGAATTTGTCCTGAGGCTGCGCTGAGCTCATATTGGACTCTACAAAGCCTTGGAGCACTTCCAGAGAATTCGGATTAATATGCTCCATGAACGAGTCACTGTCGCCTTTTTCCTCATCCAAAATAAGCGGCTCATACAGACGAAATTCAGCAGGCAGCGCCTGACTGGCTTCGACCCAATGAATCGTCCCCTTGACCTTACGTCCGGTAAACCCGCTGCCGCTCTTGGTCTCGATATCGTAGGTGCAGTGAATTTCTGTCACATTGCCCTGCTCATCCTTAACAAAATCGTGGCATTTGATAAAATAAGCATTTTTCAGGCGCACTTCATTGCCGGGAAACAGCCGGAAATATTTGTTGGGCGGCGTCTCCATAAAGTCGTCCTGCTCGATATAGATTTCCCTTGAGAACGGAATCTCGCGATTGCCCATCTCCGGATTCTCCGAATTGTTTTCCGCCTCCAGCATCTCGACCTGACCTTCCGGGTAGTTCGTGATGATCACCTTCAGAGGACGCAGCACAGCCATCGTTCTTGGTGATTTGAGCTTCAAATCCTCACGTATAAAATGCTCCAGCATCCGCTCATCTACCGTACTGTTGCTTTTGGCTACGCCCGCCTCGCGCACAAAGCTGCGAATCGCCTCAGGTGTATAGCCCTTGCGGCGCAGACCGCTAATGGTAGGCATCCGCGGATCGTCCCAGCCGTCCACAATCTTTTCATCGACCAGCTGCTTCAGAAATCTTTTGCTCATAACGGTATTTGTGATATTAAGCCGCGCGAATTCATACTGCTTCGGTTGATGCTCCATTTCGCATTCCGCAATGACCCAATCATAGAACGGACGTTGATCCTCAAATTCCAGCGTACAGATCGAATGAGTCACACCCTCAATCGCATCCTCGAGTGGATGTGCAAAAGCATACATCGGGTAAATGCACCAGGTATCCCCCGTATTGTGATGGGTTGTGTGGGAAATCCGGTATAGCGCAGGGTCTCGCAAATTGATGTTAGGCGAGCTCATGTCGATTTTGGCACGCAAAATTTTATCGCCGTCCTTGAACTCACCGCTCCGCATACGTGCAAACAGATCGAGGTTCTCATCCACACTGCGATCACGATGCGGACTGTTTTGGCCCGGCTGTGTCAAGCTTCCGCGGGTTAAACGGATTTCCTCCGCCGATTGGTCGTCGATATATGCCTTTCCTTTACGGATCAGCAGCACGGCCCGCTCATACATTTCTTCAAAATAATCGGAAGCAAAAAACAACCCGTCCCACTCAAAGCCGAGCCAGCGGACATCCTCCTTGATCGCTTCCACATATTCAGTATCCTCTTTAAGAGGATTCGTATCGTCAAAACGAAGGTTCGTGCGACCCTTGAAATCGTCAGCCAGCTCAAAATTAAGGCAGATCGATTTGGCATGTCCAATGTGTAAATAACCGTTCGGCTCCGGCGGAAAACGTGTCACGACATGGTTGACTTTACCGGATTGTAAGTCGTCAATGACAATGTTTTTAATAAAATGGGATGAAACAGACGGATTCTCCAATACAATCAACCTTTCTCATGCAGTAGTTTAGTTTTATACCCTATCATACACAAAAACGCTGAGAAATATAATGCTTGAATCTATGAATCTATGAATTTATTGGGGAAATCTGTTGATTGGCAGGCCATAAGCGACTTACGGCCACCAACTGCTGCTGTTCATCCAAGGTCATTTTATAAATATCAGGCATCGAGGTCTGCTTCCAAAATGCCAATCCATAAGCTTCTTTGTCCCAATGACTCATCAGGATCGTCATAATGTTCCCGTGGGTACCGATGGCAATTCGCTTCCCCTGATGACGATCAAGCACGCGCTGCAAGGATTCCATTCCCCGCCGCTGTGCCTCATGATTCGATTCCCCGCCAGGAAGCGCATAATCAGGATCGGTGAAGGCACGCTCTATAGCAGCCATAAAATCCTGATCCTCGATAACGTGATCCAGACTCGCCAGCGGTCGCTCACGCAAATTTTCTTCCAGCTCAATCGTCAAGCCAAGCTTCGCCGCAGCACCCTCCACTGTTTGAACGGCGCGTGTGTACGGACTGGACACTACAGCCTCCAACTGCTCCTGCACCAAAATTTCAGTTACACACTCCGCAGCCGCCATGCCATCGGGTGACAATTCACGCAGCCGCTCATTTTCGAGGGAAAAGGGTGACTTGGCGTGCCGCACCCAATAAATCGTCGTATTCATAAGGGGGTCTCCTCTCGTATTCAACCTCAGCTGAAATAAGTGCTTTTGATTACTATTTATTATAAAGATGAAAAGATATTTAACAAAGCGAAAAAGATTTTGGATTCCAGATAAAGGGAATTACCTCTATAGTAACTACATACCCAAACTGTTCATCACACATCAAAGCTTACTGAAAGAGAGGAACCTGATGAGTACCGATTCCACCTACACTGACAAGCTGCCGACCAACGCGGCAAACCAGCGCTTGCAACATCGAAAGAAACGGCCTCGCACCTATTGGATGCCCTATTTACTGATTGCCCCTGCTGTACTGCTCATTATGGGCTTTCTGTTTTACCCGATGGCGAATGTATTTTATTACAGCTTTCAGAATTTTAACCCAGCCAAGCCTTACTATAATGGCTTTATCGGCTTGGACAATTTCAAGGCCATCTTCACTACCGATGAGCTGTTCGCTTCGAGCCTGCTCATATCTTTTAAATGGGTGACCATCGAGGTCGTATTTCAACTCCTGTTCGGATTGCTGATTGCCCTGCTGCTGACGCAGACCTTTGCCATGCGCGGACTGTTCCGTTCCATCGCAATCATGCCTTGGGCAGTCTCCGGGGTCATTACCTCCACCATGTGGTCGCTGCTGTTCAACGAGCATATGGGACTGATTAACAGCCTGTTTATGAAGCTTGGGTTCATTGATAAGAACTTTGCCTGGCTGGCCGATATCAATACCGTGTTCCCGGCGATTATTATTACCGAGCTGTGGCGGGGAATCCCCTTCTTCACGATCACGATGCTGGCCGCATTGCAGACAATTCCTCAGGATTTGTACGAGTCGGCAACTGTCGATGGTGCTGGGAGATGGAAGTCGTTCATCCACATTACGATTCCTTTTCTCAAAAATTCAATTATCCTCTCCACGCTTCTGCGTGCGGTCTGGGAATTTAACAATGTCGATTTGATCTTCACGATGACAGGCGGCGGTCCGGCTAATGCAACAACAACACTGACCATGTATGTGGCCAATCAGGCGATAGTTGCGCAAAACTTCGGATACGGTTCTGCACTGACCGTCATCAGCTTTCTTATTCTGCTTGTGTTTGCTATGGGTTATCTGAAATTGAGTCGTTTTGGCAAGGAGGGCTAGACAGATGCTGAAAAGCTTGGACCGTTTATTCGTATTAAGACTGCCACTGCTCGCAGCGATGGCATTCACCTTATTCCCTCTCTATTGGGCTGTAGTCACCTCCCTGAAACAGGAGGGCGAAATCACCCGTTTGCCGATCCGTTATTGGCCGGAGCATGTTACCTTTGAAAATTATTTCGTCGCCTGGAACAATGTCGGCTTCTCGGTTTTTTTCAAAAACAGCGTGTTCGTCTCAGCCATGACCGTCATCATTGTGCTGATCTGCTCAGTACTGGTAGGCTACGCGATCAGCCGGTTTACGTTCAAGGGCAAGGGTGCCTTTATGATCATGCTGCTCTGTACACAATTTGTGCCTGGCGCAATGCTGCTCATTCCATTATTCATGATTTTCAAGCAGCTCGGGCTGACAAGCAGCCTGTTCGCTCTCATTATTACGTACAGCACGTTCCAGCTTCCGTTCAATTCGCTGCTCATGAGCGGGTTTATCAGTAATATTCCAGAAGCGTTGGAGGAAGCGGCAATGGTAGATGGCTGCAGCCGGTTAAAAGCGATCTTCCTCGTGATCTTCCCCATCCTGCTGCCGGGTATTGTAGCCACGACCGTGTTCACCTTCATCAGTGCCTGGAACGAGTTTCTGTTCGCTCTGATGTTTATCAGCAAGCCTGCCTTGTTCACACTGCCAGTCGGTTTAAGGTATATGCAGGGCGAATTCGATATCCACTACGGCGCACTTGCAGCCGGAAGCTTGATTTCTTTACTGCCTGCCGTCATTTTGTTCGCTTTTGTACAAAAATATCTCGTTCAGGGCATGGGCTCTGGTGCCGTCAAAGGTTAAGCTTGAACTAATTTCCCTCGGGGATTAGCATACATGTAGGAGATTGAAAGGGAGATGTGGATCGCATGTTAAAAAAAATGACTTCGATGCTTACTTTGGGGGCAATTGGTTTCTCCGTTTTGACAGGTTGTGGGAGTGGCGATACGGCGGCGAATAGTGGTACTGCCAGCACTCCAGCCAGCAGCAAGCCTGCGGACACCGCCAAACCAGCCGCTCCGGCCAAGCCCGCAGAAAATGTGAAGATCACCTTCTGGGATGAGAACGCTGGACCGGACCGAACGCCTTATTTGCAGGAGATTATTAAGCGCTTTCAAGCTAAAAACCCCAACATCACCGTCGAATATGTCGGGATTCCCAGCACCTCCGCTAAACAGAAATACGATGTCGCTATCGCCTCCAACGATACACCGGATATCGCTGGCGTCAATAATATATGGATTTCTGACTTTGCCGCCAAGGGGGTACTGCTTGCCCTCGACCCTTACTTCGATAAATGGAGCGACAAAGATAAAATCACCAAGAGCTTGATCGACTACAACCGTACTCTGGTACCTGACAAAAAGCTGTATCAAATTCCCGGCACGATGTATATGGATGTGTTCTGGTACCGGAGTGACTGGATTAAAGAAGCCGGGCTGAATCCGCCAACGACCTGGGATGACTATTTCAAGGATGTCGAGAAGCTGACCGATGCCAGCAAGAACCGGTTTGGCTATACGATTCGCGGCGGTGTAGGCAGTATTAACCAGCTGACAACCGCGATGTACGCCTATTCCGGTGTGGAGCGTTATTTTAACGATAAGGGTAAAGCAACCGTCAACGATCCGAAGAACCTTGAGTTCCTCAAAAAATATGTGGGCATGTATAAGAAATATACACCAACGAGCGATATTACAAACGCCTACAAGGAAATGGTCGCTACGTTCGATACCGGAACAGCTGCCATTGTTCAGCACAATTTTGGTTCCTACAACAACCATGTGCAATCAATCGGTGAAGGCAAATTCGCAGCGACGATCCTGCCTAAATCCAGCACCGGCAAAACCATCGTGGCCCCAAGTGCTAATGGCTACGGCATTTTCAAAAACAGCAAGCATCCGGAAGAAACGTGGGAATTTTTCAAATTCATCCTTTCCAGTGAATCGCAAGCGTATTGGAATGAAAAAATCGGACAAATGCCGATCAACGCAGATGCGCTGCAAAGCGATTATGTGAAGAAATCACAGCACATCCAGGACGGTGCCAAGGTCATGGCCGATAAAGATACAGTCGTGCTGGACGTACCGATCTATTTACCGGATTACAGCAGCATTCTGGCTCAAACACTGGAGCCTAACTTCCAGAAGGTGATGTCCGGATCCATGACGGCGGAAGCCTTCCTCGATGGATGGGCAAGCGCGATGGAGAAGGCCAAGGCGGAATACGATAAGAGTATTAAAAAATAGTCTGTTTCTTTTCCAACCATGCTCAGCAATTAATAGGATGCGTGTATAAAAATAAGCTGAATGCTGCCAAGCCAACCTTTTGGGAACAGCGCTGCAACTCCCTTCTCCCGGGTAGATGTCGACGCTGTTCTATGGCTTGGTTGTTTTTCCCATTTTAAACCCTCTATTTAATCAGGCCTTATGCTATCATGAAAACATGGGGGGATTAGCTTTGTCGTTCATTCGCAACCGTTCACTGAAATCATCCATTTTGCGATTATTTATCCCGATTATGACATTGTTCGTTTTTATTACCGGCTTGTTCTCGTACCTGCTCGCTTCCGACCAGCTGCAGCAAAATGCATTTACGAGTATTTCCGATACCGTATCGCAAACCCAAAGCTTTTTGAACGATAAACTAACGGATGTGGTTACCAGTCTGACTATTCTTGACAGCGATTCCGATTTATCCGATATTACAATACGTACTCAGAACCCCGAATACCAGCTGCACTCTGATGATTATTTATTGTTGAACAAAGCACTGAACCGTGCTTTTCCCGACCGTGCCTTGATCGACTCGACTCTGCTCTATTACAATTATGACCGCCCTGCATTTTACAGAAAGGATGATCTGACCGTACAGGTCGGAATTTCTCTTGAGCCTTACAAGCTTCGGCAGGCAACCGATCCCACCTCCGTGATCCATTGGCTGACGCTGCATACCGATCCGGTTGCGGCATCGTTAAATAAAAATTACAACGGCAAGGTCGTCAGCCTGTATAAGCTGCTCGGTAAAGACGTAGATCACAGCAAAGGCATTATTCTTTTTAATATCAAGGACTCCTTTTTCAAAACGATCCTGACTACGCCAACTATCAGTAATAATGGCTATCTCTGTCTCGTGAGCGAGGACGGTCTGATCTCCTACAAGAAAATTGCCGACAAATACGATATCAAGGATGCCGATCTACAGCCTCAAATCCTGCAAACGAAGCAGCCGTCTGGACAAATGACCATAACCAACGAATACGGCAAAGAAATGCTGGTCGTCTATGATACACTCCGAATCAACAGATGGAAAATAGCCGCCGTTATTCCAAAGGAAGAGCTGCTGGACAAGGTCAGCTATATCAAATACCTCAGCTTGGCAGTCATGTCAATTTTGTTCGTGATCGTGGTCCTCTTTTCCAACGTCATGGCCAACTATATAACGAAGCCGATTATTCAATTGACCCGCAAAATCAACACAATCGAAGAAGGGCACCTCGATATCGAATTCAAGGAATATCCGAACAATGAAATTGGCGTGCTCAACCGCGGCATGCGCGATATGCTGAAGCGGATTCAGCAGCTGCTTGTCCAGGTTGAGGAAGAGCAGGAAAAGAAACGCTCAGCCGAGCTAGCGGCGCTGCAATTTCAGATTCGGCCACATTTTTTATACAATACGCTTTATTCCATCAAGCATCTGATCGAAATGGACGAAAAAAAGGAAGCCAGTCAAATGGTGTCTGCACTCGCCGATTTTTTCCGTATCTCAATCAGTAAAGGCAGTGAAATTATTCCCGTTTCTCAGGAAATCGAGCATATCAACCATTATTTTACGATACAGCAAATGCGCTATGGCGACAGCTTTACGTACAGCATTGAGATCGATCCCGAGCTGCTGGATTTTAAAATGGTCAAGCTGACCCTGCAGCCGCTTGTCGAAAACGCGATCTATCACGGTATGAAGCAGATTCGCAAGAAAGGCCACATTCGTATTGTCGGTACGATCCTGGGCGAGAATGGTGTCATTCGTGTAGAGGACAACGGACCGGGAATGTCGGCCGAGCAGCTGGCGCACATCAAGCGTGCGCTGCAAGAGGTCATGATGAAGGGCGAAGAAGCTGTCGGCTTTGGCGTGTGCAACGTGCATAAGCGGCTGCAGCTGAATTACGGCACGTCCTGTGGCCTTAGCTATGAGAGCAGCCCCGAGACAGGGACCGTAGCTATCGTCACATTTAGAAAACAGTAGCTTTCAGATAGGAGGCTCGCGAACCCCACATGTACAAAGTAGCCATCATCGATGACGAAGTCATCATTATTCGCGGTTTAAGCAAAAATATCGATTGGCAGGGGAACGGCTTCGAGCTGGTCGGTTCCGCATCCGATGGTGAGGAAGGCTTGAAGCTCATTGCCGAGCAGCGGCCTCAGCTCATTATTACCGATATCCGCATGCCCTTCGTCGACGGCTTTGAGCTGACCGAGCAGGTTGTGAGGAATTACCCGGATACCAAAATTATTATGCTGACAAGCTATGACGATTTTGAATTTGCCAAGCGCGCGCTGCAGCTGAAGGTATTCGACTATTTACTGAAACCCGTTGACAGTGATAAATTGCTGGAAACCGCCAAACGGGCAATGAAGGAGCGTGAATATGAGTGCACCATGAAGCAAAAAGTCGTCGAGGGCATGCCGCTTTTGAAGCAGCGCTTTCTCGAAAAGCTGATCGACGGAAAGCTCACGCCCAAGGAGATTGGTTCCGGAAGCGACTTTCTCGATCTTCAGCTTGCGGCCTCACACTACGCAGTGATTCTGCTGAAGGCTGATGACTACAGCTATCCTGAATACCAGAACCGGTTCGGCAAAGAGGTACTTAAATATTGTGTACTCAACGTGTCCGAGGAAACGCTGGCCAACTTGGGCAGGGGGCTTGTGTTTAATTCCTTTGAGGATGAAGTCGTGCTGATTGTTTGCGCCGAAGGTGGACAGGAAGAGGCCGAGCAGCATGCCTATGAGATTGCGGAGACCATTCGCGGCAATGTAGAGAAGTTTTTGAAAACCACCGTAACCGCAGGTATAGGGTCCGCTTATGGGCAGGCTGCAGAAATTGCATTTTCTTATCAAGGTGCACGTTCTGCACTTGAATTTCGGCATATAGTAGGAACCAATCGTGTCCTGACCGTAGCCGATACCGGCGATGCTCCACATAAGAAATCTGTTGAATTGAACGTTCTGGAAAAGGAATTGGCCGTTAAGGTCAAGCTTGGCTTGGAGGGAGAGGCGCTTGCCTTATTGAGCAGCATGGAGCAGGCGATTATCAAGAGCCACACGGTTTCCTTATCCCGAATGCGGCTGATTGGTGTAGAGATTACGGTACTGCTGTATAAGGAATTAGAGGAACAGGCCAAGCAATTGGATGATTTCTATGCCGTTTACACCAAGCAGCAGCAGATGCAAACGGTCTATGAAATCTTTGCCTCTATACGCCAGCTTGTCATCGAGCTCGTCACCATCGTCAACGATCAGCGTGACCACCAGATGAAGAAGGTTATCCATCGTGCCGTTGCCTACATGGAGCTTCATTATGATCAAGAGGGGCTGTCTCTCCAGGATGTGTCCAGTGTTGTACACATCAGCCCCACCTATTTAAGCATCATTTTCAAAAAGGAAAAGAACATTAATTTCAGCGATTTCCTTTACCAACTGCGGATGAATAAAGCGATGGAGCTGCTGCGGATGTCCGATCTCAAGTCGTATGAGGTCGCCGAAAAGGTTGGTTACCGCAACCCGCAATATTTTAGCGTCTGCTTTAAGAAATATACCGGCATATCCCCTTCGGAATTTAAGCAGGTGAAGAGTTAAGACTCCGCCTGCCTGATAGAATAACTGATACTCGTAAACTGCCCAACGGGCTTTGTCAGCGAATGGATTGCTATCTCGGGACTCTTGAGTTAATTGTACACTATACCATCAACGATACCTTTGGGTGAAACCAGCCTTGTATCAGCTTTGATGAGTCCTATAAATGTTGAGCGCCTGCTCCATTCTTTGCAAGTAGGACGGGCTATCATCGGAACAAATAAATTGTACATCGGCACAGCCCGTGTTCTCAAGCAAGGAATGGCTGACTAACAGCTCAGCCAGATGGTTCACCGTTCCGCTGCTGCCGTCGATAATTTGAATATGCTTGGGAAGCAGCTTCCGCAAAATCTGTCTATAGAAGGGATAATGCGTACAGCCTAACACTAACGTTCCATAGTTATTCAGATCATAGGGTGCAAACTTGGCAGAGAAATAGTCAGTCATCACGGCCTCATCAAACTGCAGCGACTCGCAATATTGGACCAGTTCAGGCAGCGGCAATGAATCCACAATGCTGAGGTCGTCTATGCGGTTCACTAACTCGATATATTTGGACTCCCGCAGTGTCAGCGGCGTCGCCAGCACCAGCACACGCCTTCCGTTCACACGGCTCAGCTGTACAGCCGGCTTTACGGCTGGCTCCATACCAATAATGGGTATCGAGGTGTAGACACTTCTAAGCTCTGATATCGCAATGCTTGTCGCTGTGTTACAGGCGATAACCAGCGCTTTAATGTCCAGCTGCATCATCCTGTCGACCGCTTCAAAAATATACTGTTTAACCTCATGCTTCGGCTTCGTTCCGTATGGAACATGAAGCGTATCTGCGTAATAGTAAAAATCCTCTTGGGGAAAGCGTCTCATGCCTTCATGCAGAACCGTGATACCGCCTAATCCCGAATCAAAAAAAGCTATTCTCATCTCTCCACCTGATTCGTTTAAGAATATAATTGTTTTTGGAACACTAAATTACATTATACCCCTATTGTCAGGAAAGCCAATAGACACTGCACAAATCAAGCTGCTGTTTAAAGCATAAGGATGATTTCGTCATTGCTCCTCCGCTTCAGCTTATGCTTAACGACTTGCGGACAGCACATACACCTTCACATTCCGTTTCACACCAAAATTGACGGCTTCTCCTAAATCATTCATATACACATCAATTCGGGCGCCGCGTACCGCTGATCCCGTGTCTTCAGCCGTTCGAATACCGACTCCATCAATGAACACCTCAGTGCCAATCGGGATCACAGCCGGGTCTACAGCGATGGTTCGCCCTTCCTCGGCTTTACTTCCGCTAAAGGTAATGCCGTATTCAGGATGGCCCTCGGACTTGCCCGTAGACTCCACACCTGCCGTATAAGCCGTTAAGGTTGAATTCATCACCTGACTGATCACCTTGGGCTGATCATCCGGCAATGGGATTACAGCTTCAGCGGATGGGATATGCAGTTGCTGACCCACAATGAGAAGCTGTGAGGGTTCCAGCTGATTTTCCATTGCCAGCGTTTCCACCGAGTTGCCAAACTGCTGCGCAATATGCTCAAGGGTTTCTCCCTCATTGACCTGATACATGATTCGTTTCGGTGCTATGGGCTGCATACCCACATTCAGTTCAGACTTTGGGCTTGGCTCCCAAACGGGACCTTGAACAGGTAGATCAGGTTTGGAACCAGGTACAGCTAACGAAGCAGCGTTCAGCTCCCATATGCCGCTGGCATGAGAATGAAAGTCCAATTTCCATCCCAGTAAGATAAATAATATGAGAACATACAGTGACTTTATATTTCTTTGATACATACGAATGGTTCCTCCTTGGGGCAAACAAAATAGTAAATCATATAAGTTCAGACTTACTAGACTACAGTTACCCCAATTCATTAGCTATAAACCTTCCTAATTATGTAAAATGAATGTTATACACACATAAAAACCGCTGTTTGTTCGACTTCTCCACAGTTATCCACAAAATTATCCACAATTTGTACACACCCTTTCACAAGTACATCCATGTATCGCCAAGATCAACTATTTGCTTCTGAACCATGACAAGATGTTTTTAAAATGGTAAAATAGTCCTGCATCAAGGAAACGAAATAATTATTAAATGAGAGTTACAAGTCATAAATCTTAGGTGAGGCTGCTAAGCAGTTATTAAGAGAGATAGTCTTTCAAGTATGGCTTTGTTCGTATATATCACACAGTCCTGTAAGCGTATTCGCGACCACCATCAATATCGCATTGGCATTCAACTAGACGTGGAGGAATAGTAGACATGGAAACAAATCCTATGGACAGCTTTAGTCATACAAACATCGAGAAAAGGCTGTATGAAATTGAGGAGTTATTCAGATTAATTACCGAGAATACCTACGATGTAATCTCTTACTATACACCGGATGGATTGTGCAAATATATCTCTCCTGCTGTTCACACTTTACTTGGTTATGAAACATCAGAGCTTATCGGAACAAGAACATTTGATTGTATTCACCCCGATGATAGGAAAGCGCTGCAAGCCTATGCTGTCAACAAGGAGAGTGACGTACTCATCTTCCGGTTTCGTCATAAGCACGGCAATTATGTGTGGTTTGAATCCTCTTTTAAAAGTATTAAAAATGAGGAAGGCGATCTTCAGTACATAATAAGCATCGGAAGGGACATCACTAAACGAAAAGAGGCGGAAGAGGAGCTGCGCCAAAGTGAGGAGCGCTTTCGGAGATCTTTTGACCATGCACCTATCGGGATGGCGATTGTCGATTTAAACGGAAAGTGTCTCAAGGTGAATCGAACCCTATGCAGCATCATCGGTTATTCCAAGCAGGAATTACTGGAATTAGGTCTTAAGGATATTACACATCCGGACGATTTAGAAACAGACTTAAATTCGATGGATCGACTTAAAAACCGAATCGCTTGCCATTATTTTTTGGAAAAAAGATACATACATAAGCAAGGATCGATCGTATGGGCATTACTCGGCGTATCACTGGTTCACAATGAAGCGGGAAAACCTTTATATTTTATTTCACAAATTGAAGACATCACAGATAAAAAGAAATTAGAACAGCTGAGAGAGCAGCAGAATGAACTGTTGGACAGAACGGACAAGCTATCTACAATCGGTCAGTTCGCGGCAAGTATTGCACATGAAATCAGAAATCCGCTAACGACCATTCGCGGGTTTATTCAGCTGCTCAGTGAAAAACACACCTCAGATCCACAAGGCTATTACCCTATCATTCTGGATGAGCTAGATAGGGCTAATGAGATCATCAGCGACTTCCTGGCGCTGTCCAAAAACCGTACGATTGAGAAAAAGATGTGCAATCTTAACGATATTATCCATACACTCTATCCGATCCTATCGGCAGAGGCCAATCTGCAAGGACATACGATGGTGCTCGACCTGGACGAATCGATAAGCGACCTGCTTCTGGACGATAAGGAGATTAAGCAGCTGCTTCTGAATATCATACGTAATGGAATGGAAGCGATGGATGCGAGTGGAACCCTCACCATCGTCACTAAGGAGAATGAGGGTAAGGTTGCTTTACAAATTTCGGATACGGGCTGCGGCATACCAGAAGCCAAGATGGCTCAGTTATTTGAACCCTTTTATACGACTAAGGAGAAAGGCACGGGACTTGGTTTAGTGGTTTGTTTAAATATTGTGGAAAAGCATGGCGGTACCTTGACCTTACAATCCGAAGAGAACCACGGGACTGTGGTTCTCATTACTTTGTAGACAATGAGATGAATGAAGGACTCCATTCAATATCCTGGGAGCGCAAAAAAAAGACCATGTTTTCTACAATGTAGAAGGATGGTCTTTAGGTGTATCTACGTCCAGCACACTGTTTCATTGCTTTAAGCTTTATTAACCCTGGCCTACCCAGTCTTTACCAGCTGCTACCTCGTTCCAACGCGCACGTATCGCTAGCAATTGTGCATTCGTGAGAACTCCTCTATCAGCGAGAGCGGCATTTTGCAGCCAACGGTCAGGCTTGGTCGTGCCGACAATAGCAGTGGCCACCGCTGGCTGGCTTAATGTGAACCGCAGTGCTTGTTCGATCCCCTCTGCTGCGTCCTGCTTCAAGAAATCGTAATTTAGCTGCTGCAGCCGCTCCCAATACGTATGGTGATAGGCCTCCTTAGGCTTTTCACTGCCGGACATCCATGCCGCATTCGCTATCGGCCGCTTGGCCACAACGCCTACCTGTCTGACCACGGCTTCTGGCAGCGTTAGCTCAATAGCCTGTTGATCCGCGATATTGACTGAGGTTTGCAGACTGTCGAAGGCTCCGCACTGGAGTGCATACAATGCCGCCTGTCCATCACCACTGTAGCCGATATAACGGGTTTTCCCTGCTTCCTGTGCACGCTGTAAGACGGCAATGACTTCACCATCGCGTAATATCGCCTCGGAGCAGCTGTGCAAATGAATCAGATCCACATAATCCGTTTGCAGCCGCTGTAAGCTGCGGTCGATGCTGTCGGCCAGCATCCTCGGGTCCCAATCCTTGGCGTCGAAGCCTGAGGCATGCCCGCATTTGGTAAACAAATAGTAGTCATTTCTGCGATGCTTGACCGCTTGGCCGATAAGCTCCTCACTGGATTTATAGCATTCTGCGGTGTCGATTACATTCAATCCTGCGTCCAATGCGCTGCCGAGCAGCCGCTCCACCGTGGATAGGGAAGCCTGCTGATAGCCGATTTCTGCACCGCCAAAGCCCAACACGCTAACAAACATATCTGTTTTGCCGAATCTTCTTTTTTCCATAGAAGTCATCTCTCCCGTTTCAGATTAGTTAGATATTGATTTGCTGTCGGCGCTTTGTGGAACTGGCTTTTGCCTTAATAAATAGTGAGTCAACACCGCAGATGCACAGCCAAGTGCCCCTATAATGACAAAGCCTTCCTTTAACGTCAGCCAATCACCTGCAACCCCCATAAAAAACGGCCCGACGAACATCCCAAATCCGTAAATGGCCTGATAAAATCCCATTGCCGTCGCGCGCTTATCCGGATGCATATGCTTGATGCTGAGTGACATCAAAATGGGTGTCGCCAAACCTCTGCCAAATCCGGCAATCGCTTGTGTGAAGATCAGCCACCCCAAATCCGACGTAAACGGAATCATCATGCTGAATACCCCGTTAAGCACGAAACCGAAAATAATAATCGATCGATCCCCGAACTTTTGCGCCAGATGGCGTCCTCCTACCCATGCAGCCACAGCCGTTGGAAACGTAGAAAAGAACGTCAGCAGCCCCATATCGAGCTTCGTTGCATGAAGCGACTGGGCGTACACCGGTGTAAAACCGAAAACGGTTGCAAAGGTCAAAATTTGAAATAAAATGGCGAGCGACGAAACGACCAGCAGTGTGCGGTCACTTGCGACCTCCATGACGCCGCGGGCGGTAATCTTTTGTGCGTTATCATCAAACTTCTCAATGAGAAAGAAAGATCCGGCCATACCGATCATTCCGACAACCGCACCTATCAGGAATGACGATTCCCAGCCGTATGTGTCAGCAAACCAGCCACCGCACAAGATGCCGAGCATTTGCCCCAATGTGTTGTAGACGCTGATCGTACCAATTGCCTTGGTCGTTTCATCCTTCTTGTAATAGCTGGTAAACAGGATTGTAAAATCAACCCAGGTCGCAGCCGCTGCGCCCGCCAATGCACGCAGGATCAAGATCCAGGTCACACTGTTAGTCACCAGTATACCTGCCCCGGCCAGCACCGAGAATAAGAGCCCGAATGTAATAAACAGCTTTCTTTTATGAAATCGGTCGGACATGATCCCTACTGGGATACGCAGCAGCATTTGGCTGAAACCGTACATACCGACAATCAGGCCGGCCATTTTATGCGAGGCACCTAGCTCCTCCACATAGGCTGTCAATATCGGCACACAGGTGTACATCGAAAACCAGAATAATAACGTCACGGCACAAAACAAGGGAATACGGTAAGAACGTGGGGCAGCTGCCGAAGTCATGCGGTCTCCTTTCGGTAAAGCTATGATCTATTACCTCGAATCATACCTAATATAACCGATGGAAGGAAGAGCTGAAATAATGATCAGTTGGTATGGATAATATTGCAAGTTACGCATGGGTAACTATGAAATGATTATAGCATGCACTTAGGCAATTACTTATCGGGTGTGAGAGATATTCGTTGTACCCGCACTGCGCGGAGTTGCAACATCATCCTCGCAATTTTTCAGATCCATTGGAGGTACCATCGGTGTCAGTGTGCTCGGAGTGCTGCTTACTCAGCAAATGGCTGCAGGATTGGGCACATTAAGCCCGTCCATGACTGGCACTACTGCGGAACAGCTTCAGCACTTTACTGATCCGCAGGTGCTTCTAGACTCCAATTCACGAGCTGCATTACCTGCTGAAATTCTGCACACACTTCAACAAATATTCAGTGATGCCTTGAACCTCGTATTTCTTGTTGGTGCCATTCTGATCGTTGTCAGCCTCATCGCCAGTATTCTGATCGGTCCGGCCAGATTGGTTCCAAAGTCGGTCACAACCAAGCAGAACTTAACGCAATAGCAACTACAATTCATCCCTCTATCCGTTTCACTGCGGAGGGTTAGCACCCGGTGCTGGCAGCCAGTGAAATGGAGTTGTATCGAAAAACAAATCCGGATTGACCGGTACATTATGTGCCCAAAATGTAAAGTGAAGATGCGGACCGGTGGAGAAACCCGTAGTACCTACAAGTCCGATGATATCCCCTTGCTTCACATGATCCCCAGCCTTCACGCGGAGCTCGGACAAATGCGCATATTGCGAAAACAAGCCCATGCCATGATCGATGTAAATCGAGTTTCCTGTTAAATAGAGCAGTTCCGACAAGGCAACTATGCCATCATTTGTCGCTTTGATCGGCGTCCCCTCCTTGGCTGCGAGATCTAGCGCGCGATGACTGCTATCGAATTTCCCATTTACATAGCGGGTATAGCCATAGGGTGTTGTTAAAATCCCTTCTATCGGCTTAATAAAGTTCGTGCTGAACAGAAACTCGCCTTGAGACTCACTCCGTACTTTATCGATTTTCTTCTGATCATCCTCAATACGTTTGGTTTCCTGCTTCATGGTTTCCATTTGCTTGGTGACCTGCAGGTATTGAGTTTGGAACTTTTTGGCCTTGATGGTTAGCATGCTGTCACCAATCGGGTAGCTACCCGTCTTGATCGCAAGCGACATCGGCAAATAAGTGAAATAGCCTGCACCGAAGGGCTCCAGCTTGTAGGTCTTCCCTTCCCATGTAATTTCTCCCGGCTGTCCATGCCGTACGAGTACCACATCCCCTGGTGAGGCTGTTTCCGGCAGCACCGCCCACTGGGCCTCCATGGTCTTTTGTGCGGTTTCCTGCTCATTATAGAAAGCCGCCTCTTTCACAGCTGCCTGTATTCGCACACGCTCCGCATCCATTTCCTTGGCCATATCCGCTGTCACCTTAGGATGCCAGGTCGCACCCCCGTCAATCGTCACCCACAGCGGCGCCTCTGCATTCGTCCCATTCTCCAGCTGTACCCAACCTACATTGCGGGTCAGAAACTGCGATTTGAGCACCTTATAATCTGTGGACTGTACATGTATGACAGACGGGTTCTGCTCCTTGCCGCTCATCCAGCTTACCGTATCATCACTTACACCAACGGACTCTGAAGACAACACAGCATTAGTAGAAGAATCGGACGCAGACGCCAGCCAATGGACACCGCCATCCTTGGTAGTCATCATTCCATCGGTGTAACGGGCCCAGCCCTGAGTCAAGTTATCCATGTGAAAATCGAGCAATTCCCGTTTCTTAACCTCGGCTTTGGGGTTAACCGCCGTAACGGAGCCGCTCGCATCTGGTGCCATTACCGGAGACCGAAACCATACTATGACAGCCGCACATACCAATACACTCAATACCCCTAAACCTATCCGATATCGGATCGAAGGCTTCCCGGCGGCACGCTTGTGTACGGCTTTTCTCTCAAGCTTCATCTACGTTATCTCTCCTCACCTGCGGGAAGGGCTGTTCACCCGCTATTTCCGATTTCCCTTCCTCTATATTACGATATTCCCATTTCGGTTGCCATGACTTCTTGTACAACCCTCATGAAGGTGCAAGCATATAAAAGTAGATTTTGTCAAGTATTTTTCATGAAAATAGTTTCAGTAAGTGAGAGAAATGGTTAAAAGTTGTATGTATCCATTACATTTCCTACCACTTGGCAGCTATTATAGATGATTACCATTAATGAAGAGGGGGGACTTACGATGCAAATCAACAATTCCCACAAATTACACAGCGGCAGCCTCTACTGGCCGACAACTTTGTCGCATGTACCCAGCTATCCGGCTTTACAAGGACATATCACAACCGAGGTTGCTATTATTGGGGGCGGCATCACAGGTGCATTATGTGCAGCCGTCCTAGCAAGAGCCGGCATTCCGGCCGTATTGGTTGAGAGTCAGCGTGTAGCTTCAGGAAGTACGGCCGCGAATACAGGGCTGCTGCAGTTTTCGAATGATAAAATGTTAAGTGAGCTTGCCGATAAAATTGGTGAAACGGACGCTGTCCAGTTTTATGGAGAATGCCGCAAAGCTTTAACCCGTCTGTACAAGCTCGCGGATGAAATCCCCTACGATACAGGATTTCATGTACGCAGCAGCTTGTACTGTGCCAGTACATCCAGCGATGTTCCGCGATTGTTCAAGGAATATTCGATGCTGCGAAAGCACGGCTTTCCTGTCGAATGGGGCTCACCGCATAATACAGGCCACCACCTGCCGATCCGCAAACCCGCCGCACTCGTGACACATGGGGATGCAGAAATCAATCCGATCCGATTTGTTCACGGTTTAATTGCCGAGGCTGCACATAAAAGCGCACATATCTATGAAAACACCGTAGTAGAGGGCGTCCAACGAATGGGTGACAAGTTCGTGATTACGACAGATTTTGGCGAAATTATCGCCAGTCGTGTTGTACGCGCCGTCAGCGATGTCCCGGGAATTGAAAGCTCCTCACGCATCAAGCCGATCCTCAAACGCTCCTATGCTCTGGTCACCCCTGCAAATTCACTACCCGCTTCGTGGCCTTACGATTGTATGATGTGGGAAACAGCACGTCCCTACTTTTATTTCCGGACCACACCCGATCGGAGAATTATTGCAGGTGGTATGGATGAGGATCAAGCCGATCCGGTATCCGATGCAAACTTTCTGCTTAATCGCACCAGGCTGCTGCTTGAAGAGCTTAGGGGACTATTTCCCGATAAACAATGGGAGGCTGAGTACGCTTGGTGTGGAACCTTCGGTGAATCGGCGGATGATCTTCCCTTTCTCGGAGAAACTTCCGAGCAGCCCGGAATTTTTCATGCCTTGTCCTGCGGAGGCAATGGCACGGTCTACAGTATGATCGCTGCAGAGATGCTGCGTAACCGCATCTTAGGGCTAGAGCACCCTATGCTTGCTCTGCTCTCACCTGAACGTCCTGCCCATCCAAACAGCTCTGCCGTCAATACCATTTAAACACAAGTCACAAAAAGCTGGCTTTCACATTCATCCGAGACATGTCGTATCCGGCATCGTCTCTTTTTTATGTTATGTAATCAACCCCTTTGCAAACTTTCTGCCATTATTAATTTATTTGAGAAAACAGGAAAATAACGGAGGATATAAGCGAAACATGTCGAATAAGTTCCAATATCTGTGAAATTTACTTACATCAACGATAGGTGGCTGCAGCTATGATCCAGACATTATTATCCAATTTGGCACTCCTGACAACTTTTCTTTTTTTCTCCAGCCGATTATTCAAACTCCAACCAACAGCCCGATCCTCGTCGTTGTCCAATAAAGTCAAGGTGGGTGTCCTACATGGACTGTTCGGCGTTGTACTTATGTATTTTAGTGTGAGTGTTTCACCTCAGACATTTTTTGATTTCAGGAACAATACGATCGTCGTTTCTGCCTATTTTGGCGGCCTTTATTCTTCCCTGATAACGACGTTGATCATATCGATTGGACGCTTACTGCTGTTTGGAGGCATCAACCCTTCCTCCCTTATGGGGACATTCAACGCCCTAGTGGTTTCCTTCGTATCTGTACTGATTTTTCGAAAAGTAACCCATTATTGGAAGGCATGGTTAGGCTCGATTTCCTTAAATATGTTGCTTGCGATATCATCTGTCACTATCCTATTACCCGCACAAAGCGCTGAAATATTACCTTGTTATTTGCCAATGGTGTTAGCTAGCGGCCTGCTGGCGGCTTATTTGATCCGCTTTCTTGAAAAGTCCGATCAATTGCTCGTTACGGTTGAACAAAACGAACAACGCTACCGCAGCCTGTTTACGTTATATGATACGCTTCTCCATGCTGCACAAGATGTTGCCATTATCGCAACGGATACCAAAGGTATTATTCATCTCTACAACACAGGAGCACAACGACTTTTCGGGTATCAGGCGGAGGAGTTGATTGGCAAGCATACACCTTATGTACTGCACCTGCCATCCGAAATACAGGAGTACAGCGAGCAATTAAGCCGTCTGCACAAGCGTCCGATTGAAGGATTTGAGGTCCTGGTCGATTTCTCCCAACATTCGGACTCTCAACAAAAAGAATGGACCTACGTACGCAAAGACGGAAGCCACCTGCATGTCAATATGATTGTCAGCTCCATTAAAGATCAGGATCATCAAATTACCGGTTATCTGGGCATAGGTACGGATATTACGGAAAAGAAGCAGGCGGAGGAAAAACTGCTGGAGGCCAACCGTATTTTGCACCAGCTTTCCATGATTGACGGGTTAACGGAAATTGCCAACCGACGATCCTTTGAGGAAAATTTGGAACGTGAGTGGAAAAGAGCGGAGCGCAGCTCGGAGGTGTTATCCTTAATTATGTTTGATATTGATTATTTCAAGCTGTATAACGATACCTATGGTCATCTGGGCGGTGACTTTTGTTTGAAACGGGTAGCTTCCATAGCCCAAAAATCACTTTACCGAAAGCCTGATTTTGTCGCACGTTATGGCGGTGAAGAATTCGGAATTATTTTACCTCAAACGAATGGACAGGATGCCTTTCTGATCGCAGAGAGAATTAGAGAAGCGGTTGAAGCGGAAGCCATTCAGCATAAAGGCTCGTCGGTAAAGAGCGTCGTGACGATTAGTGTTGGAGTAGCCACGATGATTCCTTATCCGCAGATGGACAAGGAATCATTGATCAGTAAGGCGGACAAGGCTCTGTATCAGGCTAAGCAGGAGGGGCGGAATCAAGTCAGAAGCTTCACTTAAGGCCTGTTCTTGACCTCCCTTATTCCGGGGATTGCGGTTGTGGTTGTTCTGCTGTCTCCGGCAATTTAACAGTAATGGTCGTTCCTGTCCCCAGCTTGCTCTCGACAGTAATCGCTCCTTGATGCATCTCTATAATCCTGTGTACGATAGATAAGCCCAGTCCGCTGCCGCTGACCGATCGGTTCCTTGATACATCCGCTTTAAAAAAACGTTCGAAGATTCGTGTCTGATCCTCTTCGGCAATCCCGATACCGGTATCGGAAATGCTGACTAGAACTTGATCCTGTTCCTTCTCCAAGCGAACCGTAATCGTACCGCCATCCGGTGTAAACTTGATACTGTTATACAATAAATTAACCCATACCTGACTCAACAGCTCCTCATCTGCGACAATCTCCATATCAACCAGCGATACGTCCATGTCGATCTTTTTGCTGAGCCATTGCGGCTCGCAGGCTAATACCAGATTGCGCAGCTGTTTATCAAGCCGATACCGCCCAGGGTTGTAAGGATAATGCTCAGATTCCAGCGAGGTCAGTTTCAGCAGGTTGTCGCTTAACCTGGATAAGCGTCTGCTCTCTGTCTCGATAATGTGCAAATAATGCCTTCTCGCGTCCTCGCTAAGATGATCTTGCTGCAGCGCCTGCGCAAAGCCGTTGATGCTCGTAAGCGGTGATTGGATTTCGTGCGATACATTGGAGATAAATTCCTGGCGCATGGCCTCCATATGCTTTAATTGCTGCGCCATATGGTTGATGCTGTCGACGAACACTTCGAAGTGACCTTGATGGCGGCTCGTCTTGTCCAGACTGACATTAAAATTCCCTTGACTTATTTGCCTCATAGCCTCCATCACCACATGAATAAAGTGCATCTGCTTGGGCCTTGTTGTGAAGCCGATGATGAGAATAATAGATATCGCGAACATCGATCCCAGCGCCACGTTAATGAGCTGACTGATCAGGTCCGGTACCTCTATACCCCTATACGCATAAAACCAGGAGGTAATCGCATACGCCAGAGCACAACAGGACACCTCAGTCAGCAGTGCCACAAGCGTACCCAGCACGCCCTTTGCAAAATGCCGCAGCCTCTCCTTCTTCACCTTTCACCCTCCAGCCTGTACCCCAGCCCGCGGATCGTGCTGATTTTGAATAGTGGATCCCCATCTGTAAATCGCTCTCTGATGCGGTTAATATGCACATCCAGTGTACGTTCGTTTCCTTGAAAATCGTAACCCCAAATGTCCTCGATCAGCTGCTCCCGTGACAAGGTTCGACCGGGATAGCTGGCCAGCTTGAACAGCAGCTCAAACTCCTTTAAGGGCAGCGTCAAAGCTTGATCTCCAAGCCTTACCTCGAACGTATGACGATTCATGTAAAGCGTACCAATCTGCACCTCCTGGGAAGCCGCTACCCGGTACCGCTTCAAGAGCGCCTTCACCCTCGCTACAAGCTCGGCAGGCTCGAATGGCTTAACCAAATAATCGTCGGTTCCAAGCTCGAAGCCTTTCACCTTATGAGTCGTTTCACCTTTGGCGGTCAGCATTAAAAGCGGCATGTCGTAGTGCTCCCTCAGCTCTCTGCACAGCTCCCAGCCATCCATATTCGGCATCATAATATCCAGAATCACCATATCCGCCTTGGCTCCCTCCAGCTTGAGGAGGGCTTCTCGCCCATCAGCGGCCTCCAGCACATCGAATCCTGCGCGCTGCAAAAACAGGCGCACCAGCTCACGGATATGCGGATCATCGTCAACAACTAATATCACAGGCATCGTGATACTCCTCCCTTGTCATCAGGCTCATCAGACACAGATTCCTCTCGCTTTAAACCAATGGCTGCATACGCAGCTGCTGATCGGCAAAGTCGCGATACAGCGAATGGGACTGATACAGCTCTTCATGTGTGCCACTGCCCGTCACTTTGCCCTTCTCGATAAATACGATCTGATCAGCATCCACCACGGTCGATAACCGGTGGGCAATCACAATGGTTGTACGGCCCTGCATCACATTTTTCAAGGCCTTCTGCACAACAACTTCTGACATGCTGTCCAGACTGGAGGTAGCCTCATCCAGCATCAAAATCTGTGGATCACGCAGCAGTGCCCTTGCAATCGCAATTCGCTGCCGCTGCCCGCCGGAAAGCTTGATCCCCCGCTCCCCAACCTCAGTTTCGTACTGCTTGGGCAGCTCATCTATGAATACATCGGCGTAGGCTAATCGCGCGGCCTGCTGCAATTCCTGCTCGCTGATTTCCCGCTCCGTGCCGTACGTAATATTATCGCGGATCGTGCCGGCAATTAACGGACTTTCCTGCGACACGTAACCGATCTGGCTCCGCCATGACTTCAGGGACATATCATTGACGGATTCCGTGCCCATCCGAATCATCCCGCTCTGCGGCTCATAGAAACGCTCCAGCAGTGAGAATAGCGTTGTTTTACCACCGCCGCTCGGTCCGACAATGGCCGTCACCTTACCCGGCTCGACCGTTAGACTTATATCTTTGAGCACAGGCTCCCCGGACTCGTAGGCATACGATACCTTCTCCAGCCGAATCGCCCGCTGACTGTCCTGCAAGGTAACGCCACTGTCCAGCACTTCTTCATTTACCTTTAAGGTCGCAATAATCCGTTCAGTAGCACCCATCGCTTTCTGAAACTGCGTAAAGAAGTTCGATACCTGCGTAATCGGCATGACGATCTGAAACAAATACAACAGAAAGGCTACCAAATCTCCAGACGTCAGCTCGCCTGAGGATACCCGCAGCCCCCCATAGCCAACGATGGTCACGAACAACAACATCAGCACAAAATACATCAGCGGTGCAATGAACGCTTGAATCCTGCCCTCACGCAAGCCATATCGGAATAAATGATCGATCCCCTGCTTGCCGTTGTCGTATTCAACCCGTTCTGCGTTCGATACCTTCACCAATCGGATCTCGGTCAATACCCGCCCCAGCACGGCATTGAACTTGCCCGTTTCCTCCTGCAAGCCTTTGGATATCTTGTACATACGGCGTCCCAAAGGCATCAGGAACAGCATGGAGAGCGGAATGACCATTATAATTAGCAGCGTCATTTTCCAATCGAGATACAGCAGCACCCCTATTGCGCCAATGATCGAGATCGAGCCTGTTATGAGATTGGTCAAATTCTCTGTGATCAACCCTTTGACGATACCAGTATCATTAATGATCCGGCTGATCATCTCCCCGGTTTGATTCTTATCATAGTAGGCGATCGGCAAATGCAAATGTTTTTTCCACAGCCGATCCCGCAGTGATGCAACCACCGTCTGACCCGCACGGTTCAACAAATAGATCGAGATACCCGCAGCAACCGCCTGCATAATAAAAGCCGCAGCCAAACCAATGATATGAATTCGATCTAGTGAGGCCAGTGAAAAGCTATCGACCAAATTTTTGGTAAATAGCGGAATACTTAATCCAACCAATGTAGAGCCCATGCTCATTGCGAGCGCAATACCCATGAGCAGGAGCGGCGGCTTCGTCTGCCAGATCAGCTGGATGAACTCTCTCCAGCCACTGGTCCCGTTTGCTTGCTTCATCATATATCAACCTTTCCCTATCCATCTGGATTCGTTAAGAAGAACATACCCTATTTATATAAACACAATGTAAACGACAATTCCACATCTGGCCCAGCTACCCCATCATGATTAATAAAAGCTGCTTTCGGGTAATAGTATCTTGAGCAGAACGATGATCCATTCAAACTATAAAAGGAGTGATTACGATGGACAGCAACGTATTTAAAGGCAAATGGAAGCAAATCAAAGGCGAAACCCAGAAGCAATGGGGGAAGCTGACGAATGATGATATGGATGTTATTGACGGTGAGCGCGAAAAGCTGATCGGTAAAATTCAGGAGCGCTATGGCTATGAAAAAGCCCGAGCTGAGAAGGAATACCATGAGTGGTCCTCCAGCTATGATTCCAAAACTACCGTGTAAAACACGATTTTCGATACCTGTTTACTTTTGCTTTTGCAATGCAAAGAAGGATCGCCCTATTGGAGCGATCCTTCTTTATTATGAGCAAGCGTCAAGAATGACACCATCTGATCGAAGACTACGAAATCTGAACACCTTTTTTGAGCGATTTGAAATTACTGTTCGTATTGGACAGCATAGGCAGCATTCTCATACCACTGACCATAGGGGCTTGACACGAGCTGCAGACAGGCGCCGATTCGAACGCAAAATTATCTCGCATCCATCCCATGCAGGATTCATTCTCGCATGACCAAATCGCGATATTTTCCAAAGGGATATCCTCAGTCGATTTTTTTCGAAAATACATGATGAGCCTCCTCGATGATCTCAAAAAAAATCTGCCCCCAACGTAGGTTAAGGGCAGCTTGTAAAGCTTTTTAAATTACAATTTTACAACGTTCTCAGCTTGTGGTCCACGGTTGCCTTGAACAACGTTGAATTCTACTTGTTGACCTTCGTCCAAAGACTTGAAGCCTTCGCCAGTGATTGCGGAGAAATGTACGAATACATCGTTTCCACCTTCAACTTCGATAAAACCAAATCCTTTTTCTGCGTTAAACCATTTAACTGTACCTGTTTGTGCCATGTGTAATGACCTCCAAAATTTTATTAACATGCTGTTTTTATTGTTTACCACAAATAAAAAATTCACACATTGCGAAAGGTTCCATCTTGCATGATAACCCTTTGCAATATGTGAATATTGGTTACGGATTCTTTATTAAGTTCATCTTACCACACATAATTAAGGATAGCAAGTTGTGGTTGGCGATTTAACAAATATAAATTATTTCCATCTCTTCCAGTCGTACTTCAGTTAGCATTTCTGGCGAAGTGTTCTTGTCAAATACGTCCAAATCAATAGGCAAAGGGGCAGCAATCTGCCCCTTGCTCTACTTCGAAATTAACAATTCCCGGATGGATTCATCCTAAAATCAAATTGAGGGCAGCAGCTCGCCCTGCTGAATGCGGTACATTTGATAATATTTGCCGCGCTCACTCATCAGGCTATCATGAGACCCACGCTCGACGATTTGTCCACGGTCCAGCACCAGAATCAAATCGGCGCTTTTGATCGTTGACAATCGATGGGCAATCACGAAGGTCGTGCGCCCTTTTTTCACAACTTCCAATGCTTCTTGAATGACGGTCTCCGTCTCCGTATCAATGTTCGAGGTCGCTTCATCCAGAATCAGAATCGCCGGATTGAAGGCAAGTGCGCGTGCAAACGAGATTAACTGCCGCTGTCCTGAAGAAAGCGTGCTGCCCTTTTCAATAACAGGCTCGTCAATGCCTTGAGGCAAATGCTCAAGCAGACGATTGGCGCCAACAGCTTCCAGGGCTGCTTCCACCTGCTGCCTCGATATGGCAGGATCATCCAAGGACACATTGGAGGCTATCGTACCGGTAAACAAATACGGATCCTGTAGCACAATTCCCATATGCTCACGCAGCGTCTGCTGCGGCAGGCGGTTTACGTCCATCCCATCTATCGTGATGGCGCCCTTCTCCGCGTTATAGAACCTGAACAGCAGGTTCATGATCGAGCTTTTCCCGGAGCCGGTATGCCCGACGAACGCCACCGTCTGCCCCTTCATCGCCTCGAAGGATATGCCCTTCAGTACGTATTCACCCTCCTTGTAGGCGAACCATACATCGTCAAATCGCACATGACCTTGATAGCGGTCCATCTTGCCGTCTGCTACGTCGGTTCCTTCTACATCCAGCAGCTCGAACACCCGCTCAGCGGATACGAGGGCTGTCTCCAGATTAGGAAGCTGATTCACGATATTGACGATCGGGTTGAACAATCGATTCAAATAATCAACGAAGGCATACATCACCCCAAGTGTGATCACATGCTCCGGTCCACTTAAAGACATCCCGCCAAAATACCAAATGAGTGAGAGGAACGCCAAATTACGGAGTACCCCGACCAGATTATGTCCGGTTAATGAGTTTAGGCTCAGCAGCTTGTTTTGATACTTATACAGCTCGGTGTTGAACGCTTCAAACTCATTGCTCATCTTTTTTTCCTTGCGAAAAGCTTTAATAATCGGCATCCCCTGAATCGATTCATTCACGATCCCGTTAATCTCGCTGACCGCCGCACGGATAATCCGGTTGTAGCGCTTGGCAAATTTGCCGTACACGTAAATCCACAGCACGAGCAGTGGAAGGATAAACAGACAAATCGCCGCCAGCCGTACATCCAGCAGGAACAATGCCAGAAAAATTCCAGCCATATAAATCGTTCCTGTAAAAAAGTTCGCCAGCACTGTCACATACAGCTCGCGGATCGCTTCGGTATCATTCGTGACGCGCGATACGACCTTTCCCGCAGGCAGGTTATCGAAATAACGAATCGGCAGCCGATTAATTTGCCCGAACACATCCGTCCGCATGCGGCGAATAATCCGGTTAGCTGAAGCTTGCAGGAAATAACGCTGTCCATAAGAGAACAGGGCCGATACCACAAGCAAACCGAGATAAAACCCGCACAAGCGAATCAATCCGCCGAATTCCGGCTCGAAGAAGCGGAAAAGCTCCCCGGTATTCAGTCTTCTTGCGGGATAGGTGCTGACATTCGTGCCGCTGTCAATGGAAATCCTCCCTTCACTTGTCATGCTTCGCAAACCATCCGCCTTGACCGGCTCTGGGATAAAGTAATAATCCTTGCCTACCTGAAGCACACGCACCTCGCCGCCATAAGCTTCATTCGCTGCAAAATGATCGGCTCTTTTATAGAAGACACCTTCATAAGCAACCGTGTACGGTCCTTCCACTCCTGTTGTATACCAAGGCTTGCTGATCCCGGAAATATGCACATCGATAATCCGTTTCGCTATGAACGGTCCTGCCAGATCCGTGCCTACGGCGACCGAGAGCATAATCAGCGCCACCAGCAGCTGCTTTTTATAGAGAAAGGCATAGGCGAGAAGCCTTCGGATCGTTGCCGTCTTACTGCCCTTAGGCGGTTCCTTATCCAGCTCCAGCAAGAGATCAGTTCCATCTGGCTGCGGTTTGTCCTTGATAGGTGGCTGTGTGCCATATGGCTCGGAGCTGCCAGCCTGCGTTTCTTGGGCTAGCTCTCCCTCTGTATCATTAGTGCTGTTCATTTTCTTCGCATTACGTTCCTTGTCCAAGCTCATTTTGATCACCCGCCTTCGGTTCCTTCGGCTTCGAACTGCTGCCGTTCATACTGCTCCTGATACCAGCCCTGCAGCTGCATCAGTTGTTCATGTGTGCCTTGCTCGATAATTCGTCCTGCATCCAATACGATAATCCATTCGGCATGTCGAATGACCGACAAACGATGGGTCGCAATAATCGTCGTCTGATCAGCTCGCAGTGAACGGACGTTGGAAATAATCTCCGCCTCCGTCCGCGCATCTACGGCAGACAATGCATCATCCAGCATCAGAATAGGCGGATTTTTAATAAGCGCTCGGGCAATGGATACACGCTGCTTTTGTCCACCAGACAAAGCAACACCCTTTTCCCCAACCAACGTCTCCAGTCCATTCGGCAAATAAGCCAAATCCTTACTGAGTGCCGCTGCATGGAGAGCACGATCCAATTCCTCTTCTGCGATATCGTTACCAAAGCAAATATTGTTTCGAATCGTTCTGGAAAATAAAAAGGGCTCCTGCGGCACATACCCGTACCACGATTTCAACTGATCCATATCCAATTGTTCAATGGTTATACCCGAGATGGAGATTAACCCCTGACCGGCTGGATACTCCCGCAGCAGCTGCTTGATGAGCGTGGTTTTGCCGCTGCCCGTGCGACCCGCAATGCCAAGCGTATTGCCCTGCTTCAACTTAAACGAGATATCACTCAGATTGTCCGTTAAGGAAGAGGGATAACGAAAGGTCACATGGTTGAATTCAATTTGCCCAGGCTGCTCAACTCCTGTTGTCTCACTCGCCATAGGCTCCAGAACATCCGGCTTATAACCCAATGTTTCGTGTACACGATCAAGGGAGGCATTGCCCCGCTGCATCACATTAATGAGCTCACCGATGGCAAACATCGGCCAGATCAGCATCCCGAGATAGACATTAAAGGAGACCAGACCACCAATCGTCAGCTCATTATGATAAACCAGATAGGCGCCATAGCCCAGACCAATGAGGTAGCTGGCTCCCACCAATATTTTGATTGTCGGTTCAAATAAAGCATCGATTCGGGCAACTGCCAAATTTTTATCCAGTACATCCTGTGTAATATTAGCAAAATCCCGCTCTGCCTCACGCTCCTGGGTGTAGGCGCGGATTACGCGGATACCGGAGATGGTTTCCAGCACCTCATCGTTCATATGTCCAAAAGCATTTTGCGCGTCCATAAAGCGCTGATGAATCCACTTCCCGTATAGGCTGACCAGAATCGCCATAATCGGCAGCGGTATAATCGAGGCCAGCGTCAGCTTCCATGATACAAACACGGTCATCGTGACAAGCAGGGTAGCCATCCACAAGGTGGAATCAATAAACGTCAATATCCCGAAGCCGGCCGTTTGTGCGACAGCTTTCAAGTCATTGGTCGTGCGTGCCATCAAGTCCCCTGTCCGGTTCCGTTCATAGAACGTTGGTGTCATTTTCAGAAAATGACTCATCAGCCTTGACCTCATCATGCGTTCAACTACAAAGGAACCCCCAAATAATTGATAATGCCAAAAATACGCCAGCACATAGACACCTACCAGAATACTCGCCAGCTGAAGCAGCGTCATCGTAATGCTTTGCCATGTCACTTGTCCGAGCTGAATCAGGTCCACCGTACGCCCGACCAGCATCGGCGGGATAATTTCCAGAATACCTGCCAGGGTGAGCAGGATAATCGCCACGGTATACCGCTTGCGCTCCAGCTTAAAAAACCATCCCAGCTTGTGCAGCACATCAATCATAAGTCACTCTCCTATCTCTAAATACAAAAAAGCACACCGCTCGTATGCGATGCGCCTTATATAATAAAGGCCCATGCCACGAAAAACGTGACATGAGCCTTGGATTCACCAGCAATACCCATGTTGGGTTAACTGCATCTCTTGCGTCCAAAGGTCAGGAAGGCCACGTCATCAACTATGAAATTAAGGGCAAATCTGTGATCGCCAAAATGTAGATGGACTGTGCTTGTATTCATGTTATTCATCGTAGACTCCTCCTTTTCCTGAACGATTAGGGATACTTGGGTTGATTGGTCAATAAGATCGATTGGATATATTGTAAGTTAACATGGCGCGTAAAGTGCTGTCAATCCTTTTATATGGAAATATTAACTATAATTGTTCTTTCTCGTAAGGGTATTTATTACGGACCTGCTGTATCGCCATTTAATCACAGCACCGTATAATGCCTCCACTCCTCGGGCAGCAGGCGTTGATATTGAGGCTGGAGATAGCGGTCATCCACCAGCATAAGTAGTCCGCGGTCCTGCTCCGAGCGAATCAATCTTCCCCCGGCTTGCAGTACCTTGTTCATTCCCGGAAACACATAAGCATAATCATAGCCATGAAGACCCGCTGCATTGAAATAATCCTTGATGATATTACGCTCCAGACCCAGCTGCGGCAATCCTACACCTACGACCACAACACCTGTTAGACGATCTCCGACCAAATCGATCCCTTCCGAGAAAATTCCGCCCAGCACGGCAAATCCAGCAAAGGCTTCCCGATTGTCTGCATCAAATGCCCCCAGAAAGCTATCGCGATCTTCCTCTGTCATGTCCGCCTGCTGCAAAATTGTTTTTCTATGGGGCACTAAGGCTGTAAAAGCCTCGTACACCTCGTTCATATAGGCATAGGAAGGGAAAAAGAACAAATAATTGCCTGGCGTTGTATCCAGCAATTGGCTTAGCAGCTGTGTGAGCGGCGATTTCGTACGTTCACGATCCTGATATCGGGTCGAGAGCGGTTGAATGTATACGTCAAGCTGTTCTTTGGAAAAAGGAGATGGGATCGATACCGTGTAATCATCCTCCCCCGCTCCCAGCATTCTCATAAAATAAGCGAAGGGGGCCAGTGTTGCCGAGAAAAAGATATGAGAACGGTAGCCTTTGCCCATCTGCTGCAGCAGGTAGGAAGGGTCAAGGCAGAACAGCTTGATCTCTACCTCGCTTTTTGTGCATTCGGCGTAGGTTACAAAGCGTTCATCATATAGCTTGGAAATCCTTACAAAGCTCTGAGCGGCAAAATACGTATCCAGCAGCAGCGAATGGTCCGACGTCCCTCCGTGGGAGGCGAGCTCCCTTTCCGCGTGGACAATAAAATGTTCCAACTCATCGAGCAGTGCCTGCGGAGGCTCCTGAGTAATTCGAATGGGTTCCGTGCTTTGTTTTCTGAGTGAAATGAACTGCTCATTAACGGCTTTTGCTGCTTTGCTGACGCTCTGACTAAGTTCCTTGAATTCCCTTTGAACGTTCAAAAAGTCCGATTTATGCAGCGCACCTGAAAACATTTCCCGCGCCCGATCAACCAAATTGTGAGCTTCGTCGACAAGGATTGCCGTCTGCTTCTTCTGCTCGGCGAGCAGCCTTTTTAAGGATACACGTGGATCAAACACATAATTATAATCACAGATGATGACATCTGCGGCATAGGCAGCATCCAGTGACATTTCAAATGGACACACCCGGTGCTTACGGGCATACTGCTCGATGATGGGCCGATTGATCAGTGTTTCGTGGGTTAACATATCGAGCAGCGCGCCATTAATCCGATCATAGTAGCCATCCGCGAACTCGCAATGCTCCTTCGTACACCTGACCTCATCCTTGAAGCATATTTTATCCTTGGCAGTCAGTGTCACCGTATGAATATGCAGCCCTGCTGTCTGCATGAGTGTAAAGGATTCCTCCGCTGCCGTTCTTGTCGTCGTTCTCGCGGTCACATAAAAAACACGCTGCAATAGCCCCATGCCCATCGCCTTGACAGCAGGAAAGATCGTCGAGATCGTCTTCCCTGTACCTGTGGGAGCTTTGGCAAACAGCTTGCTTCCCGTTTCTATCGATTGATACACAGCACCTGCCAGCTTGCGCTGCCCTTCGCGGTAAGCCTTAAAGGGGAATTGCAGCTCATGAATACTGCTATCCCTTTGCCGTACGTGCCGTTGCAGCATTTGCGCATAGGGGGCATACTGCCGGATCATCTCCTGCATATGCTGCTCTAGCTCCTCAAATGCTGCCTCCTTGACGAACCGTTTCTGCTGCTCGGTATCCACCTGTACATAGGTAAGCTGAACGCGCATCCGTTCCAGCCCCTGCGCACGAGCATACATGTAGGCATAACATTTGGCCTGCGCCCAGTGGACCGGGAACATGTCCTCGGTTATGAGTGCGATGGACATCGCAGTCGATTTAATCTCATCAATCGTGTATGCAGCCTCGGACAGCAGCAGCCCGTCGCATCGACCATCAATGACAAACAGGAGATCGCCATAAGGGATCTCCGTTGTCAGGTATACTTCCTTCAAGTCGTGCTCGCCATACTGCTTTTGTATATGCTGATGGGCCTTCGTACCTTCGGTCAGCGAGCTGACCGTCCGAAATCCGGAATCGATGCTTCCGCTGCGGCACACATATTCCACCAAGGCTCGTACCGCTATTTGTATGATCGGTAATGGAGGCTTAGTAGATACGCCCGGTGTAGGTACATCTTCAGAAATTGCTGGGTTCACGGGTGTTGTGGGCTGGGTCGGTTCGTTCCCTTGCATCGTATCACCTGTCCATTAATCAGGAATAGCATTTCGAGGTACATATCTATTCCGACTATACCACACATATGTTCGTATGGATAGTTGAACCTTTAATCGCCTATTCCTTTCATATCTGCTTGACGTGCTCGTATACCAAGATCAATAATGTCTCTGGCTCTGGTTACTTCTTGGTCTGTTGGTGTCGGACAATGCTCAAGCAGATACTCTTTCCCCATTTGCTGCCATTTATAGACACCCATTCTGTGATAAGGAAGCAACTCCAGCTTATTAACGTTATTCAATGATCCGATGAACTGACCGAGCTCGCTTAGATCCTCATACCCGTCTGTAAATCCGGGTACCAGCACGTGACGAATCCAGATGTTTTTTTGGATCTCATTTAAATAATGAGCAAAGCGCTTGATACGATCATTAGGCTGTGCCGTAAGCGCGATATGCTTATCCGAATTGATCATTTTCAGGTCCAGCAGCACCAAATCTGTCACCTTCAACAGCTCCTGTGCATGCTCAGGCTCACAAAAGCCATTCGTATCCAGCACAGTATGCAGCCCCCAGCGAGCTTTACATGCGCTAAACAAACGGGCTACGAAAGCAGCCTGCAGCGTCGGCTCTCCGCCCGTCACTGTAATGCCTCCGCCTGACCGGCGATAGTACTCCAGATAAGGTTCGATCTCACCAAGAATCTCCTCAACTTCCATCTGACTGCCCGCATTCATTTCCCATGAATCCGGATTATGACAATACTTGCACTGCAGTGCACAGCCCTGCATGAAAAGAACAAAGCGGATGCCCGGACCATCAACGGTGCCAAAGGTGTCGAAGGAATGTATGCGTCCTTTCATCGCTCTGTACCCCTCTCTATTTACATCGAGCCATGAAAGGTACGATGTATCACATCAAGCTGCTGTTCTCTCGTCAGCTTGATAAAGTTAACAGCGTAGCCTGAAACACGAATCGTCAGTTGCGGATATTGCTCTGGGTGCTCCATCGCATCCAGGAGCTGTGCACGGTCAAATACATTAATATTCAAATGATGACCTAGATTAGCCATATAGCCATCGAGCAGTGAAACCAGATTCGAAATACGTGTATCTTCCTCACGACCGAGAGCCTTTGGCACGATAGAGAACGTATTGGAAATCCCGTCCTGGCAGTGCTCGTAGGGAATCTTGGCTACAGAAGCCAGGGATGCCAACGCCCCCTTCCGGTCACGTCCGTGCATCGGATTGGCGCCTGGTGCGAAGGGCTCTCCAGCCTTGCGGCCATCCGGGGTACATCCTGTTTTTTTCCCGTACACGACATTGGAGGTAATGGTCAGCACAGACATCGTGGGCACTGCGCCGCGGTACGTCTTATGCTTCCTGATCTTGTTCATGAACGTTTCCGTCAATTGAACAGCAATCGCATCCACACGGTCATCATTATTGCCATACTGCGGGTATTCGCCTTCAATTTCAAAATCGACGGCAATCCCGCTTTCATTGCGAATCGGGCGGACCTTTGCATACTTGATCGCGCTAAGCGAGTCAGCAACTACGGAGAGTCCCGCAATACCCGTAGCCATCGTGCGTACAATTTCACGATCGTGCAGCGCCATCTCCAGCCGCTCATAGCAGTACTTATCATGCATAAAATGAATGACGTTAAGTGTGTTCACATACAGCTTTGCCAGCCATTCCATCATGGTATCGAATTTCTCCATCACTTCTTCAAAGTTTAGAGCCTCGTCAGAAGTCATGGGTTCTAAACGAGGGCCTACCTGTATGCCCAGCTTCTCATCCACACCACCGTTAATCGCATAGAGCAAAGCTTTAGCCAGATTGGCCCGGGCGCCGAAGAACTGCATTTGCTTGCCTATGCGCATCGCAGATACACAGCAAGCAATACCGTAATCATCGCCAAAATAAGGCCTCATCAGATCATCATTTTCGTACTGGATCGAGCTGGTTTCGACGGATACCTTGGCACAGTAAGCTTTGAAGCCATCAGGCAGCTGAGTCGACCACAGCACAGTCAGGTTCGGCTCAGGGGCAGGACCCAGATTGTACAAGGTATGCAGGAAACGGAAGGAATTTTTCGTCACACGCGCTCTGCCGTCCAGTCCCATGCCGCCAATTGATTCAGTGACCCAGGTCGGATCTCCACTGAAAAGCTCATTATAGTCGGGTGTACGTAAAAATTTGACGATACGAAGCTTCATGACAAAATGATCAACAAGCTCCTGCGCCTCCATTTCAGTTAACGTCCCATCGTGTAAATCCCGTTCGATATAAATGTCCAGAAAGCTGGATACGCGTCCAAGACTCATCGCCGCGCCATTCTGCTCCTTGATCGCAGCCAAGTAAGCGAAGTACAACCATTGCACAGCCTCACTGGCATTCATAGCCGGCTTAGACACATCATAGCCGTAGGTTGTGGCCATCTGATTCAATTCGCCCAAACTGCGAATTTGCTCGGAGAGCTCTTCACGCAGCTGAATGACCTCTTCAGTGATCGAATCCACTTCCAATTGCAGCAGATCCTTTTTCTTTTCCTTGATCAATCGGTCTACACCATACAGAGCAACACGCCGGTAATCGCCAATAATGCGACCACGTCCGTAAGCATCTGGCAAACCTGTAATGATTGCAGCCTTACGTGCTGTTTTCATCTCCGTGGTGTAGGCGTCGAACACACCTTGGTTATGCGTTTTGCGAATATCTGTAAACAACCGTACGATTTCGTCCGGCAGCTTGAAGCCATAAGCTTCACAAGCATCGATAACCATGCGAATACCGCCGAAGGGTTGTACGGATCGCTTAAGCGGAGCGTCGGTTTGCAAGCCGACAATTTTCTCTATGCTCTGTGCAATATACCCTGGCGCATGCGATGTAATCGTGGACACCGTCTGGACATCGATATCCAAAACGCCTCCATTGTCTCTCTCCTGGCGGGTTAGCTCGCTAACCATACGCCACAGCTCCTCCGTCGCTGCCGTTGGACCCTTTAAAAAGGCCGAATCCCCTGTATACACCGTGACATTGGTATCGATAAAATCTTTAACATCGATTGCTGTTTCCCATTTCCCCTTGGCAAACCCTCGCCAATAACTGTCTGTCTGTATATCGCCCTCTCGTATCGCCATCATGGCACCTCCTGAAGTATTGTTCATACATGACCTGCACGCCGCTATTTACAGACACTGCATTCATCTCAAACAGCGTGAGGCTGTTCATTCTACTCCAATGTGTACTTATTGCACGATTAAAACCTGCCGTAAAACGCATTCCGATAAATATCAGCCAACTCTGTCACTAAAGGCATCCTTGGATTGGCTGTTGTGCACTGATCTTCAAACGCCCGATCCGCCAAGTAATCGACTCGCGTCTCGAATTGCTCGCCATCGAATCCAAGATCCTGAAATTTCTCAGGAATACCGAGAACGGTGTTCAATCTGCGTACTGCCTGGATGAGACTGTTCACTCCTTCTTCCGTTGTCTTCGCAGGAAGCCCGAGCATACGCGCAATTTCGGCATAACGTTGATCCGCTATGAAATGATCGTATTTCGGGAACGAAGTGAGCTTCGTTGGTTGACTTGCATTATAGCGAATGACATGTGGCATCAAGATTGCATTGGTACGTCCATGAGCTGTGTGGTATTCTCCGCCCCATTTATGCGCCAGGCTGTGATTAATACCAAGGAACGCGTTCGCAAAGGCCATACCGGCAATTGTTGAGGCATTATGCATCTTCTCGCGCGCTGCAGGATCACCGGTAGCAAATGACTTTTCAAGATTCTGAAATACCAATTGGATTGCCTTCATCGCTAAGCCATCGGAGTAATCATTAGCCATCACAGACACATAGGCTTCAATCGCGTGGGTTAAAACGTCCATACCCGTGTCGGCCACCGCTGTCTTAGGCAAGCTGTACACATAATCAGGATCAATAATGGCAACGTCAGGTGTAAGCTCATAATCGGCAAGCGGGTATTTGGTATTTCCTTTGTCCTTATCTGTAATCACGGCGAAGGATGTCACTTCCGAACCTGTGCCTGAAGTTGTGGGAATCGCAACAAATTTGGCTTTGCGCCCCAGACGCGGATACTTGTACACCCGTTTACGGATATCCATAAATTTTTGCTTTAACGCATCAAAGCTGGTATCCGGGTATTCGTAGAACAGCCACATCGCTTTCGCCGCATCCATAGGTGATCCGCCACCCAGAGCAATAATGCAGTCCGGCTGGAAGCTGGCCATCTGTGCCCGACCACGCTCCACCGTGTCAACCGACGGGTCCGGCTCCACATCCGAGAACACCTCGATATACACGGGCAGCTGACGCTTGCGCAAATAATATTCTACGCGCTCTACATAACCCAGCTTCACCATCATCGGATCCGTAACAATCATCACTCTTGTAATATCAGGCATTTTCTCTAAATATTGCGTAGCCCCTTTTTCAAAATAAATCTTCGGGGGTATTTTGAACCACTGCATGTTGACGGTACGGTAAGCAATCCGTTTCACATTGATCAGATTCACGGCGCTCACGTTGGAGGTTGTCGAGTTATGACCATAAGAGCCGCAGCCAAGTGTCAAGGAAGGCAGATTTGTATTATAAATATCGCCGATTGCACCGTGAGTGGAAGGCGAATTAACAATAACACGTCCTGTTTGAAGCTTATTGGAGAACGCCTGGATGACCTCCTCATTCTGAGAATGAATAACGGACGAATGTCCCATACCGCCAAATTTGACAACTTCCACAGCCCGGTCAATTCCTTGCTCAGCATTCTTCACTTTGTAGCATGCGAGCACGGGGCTTAGCTTTTCAGCCGATAACGGAAATTTCTCACCGACTCCAGCTAACTCCGCAACCAGCATTTTTGTTGCCACAGGCACCTGAATGCCAGCCATCTCGGCGATTGCGGCAGCAGATTGACCTACAATCACAGCGTTAACCGCACATTTCTCGGGGTTAATCACCAATTTGGAAACCGCTTCGATTTCTTCCGGATTCAAAAAGTAACAGCCCGAATCAGCCATCAATTTTCTGGTTTCTACATATACCGTGTCCTCAATAATGACGGCTTGCTCAGAAGCGCAAATCATACCGTTGTCAAACGTCTTCGATAGGATCAAATCATGAACAGCCTGCTGCAAGTTCGCTGTTTTCTCAATGAAGCAGGGAACATTACCGGGTCCAACACCCAAAGCCGGCTTACCGGTGCTGTAGGCGGCTTTTACCATCGAAGATCCTCCCGTAGCAAGAACCAGTGCTACATCAGGATGATTCATCAACAGCTGGGTAGCTTCAACAGATGGATGCTTTACCCATTGAATACAATGCTCTGGCGCACCCGCCTGAACAGCCGCCGAAAGTAACGTCGCTGCAGCCGCTGCACTCGATTGCTGCGCGGATGGATGGAAGGCAAAGATAATCGGGTTCCGGGTTTTGGTCGCAATTAATGACTTGAACATGGTCGTTGACGTCGGATTGGTAACTGGCGTAACTCCCGCAATAATGCCAACGGGCTCGGCTACCAGCTGGTAGTGCTCATAAGCATTTTCCTCAATCACGCCAACTGTCTTGATATTTTTAATGCTGTGGTAAATATACTCCGTAGCAAATAAATTCTTAGTGATTTTATCTTCATAGACACCGCGGCCTGTTTCCTCGACAGCAAGCTTGGCGAGCTGCATGTGCCCTTCGATACCAGCTAATGCCATTTGCTGTACAACTTGATCTACCTGGTTTTGATCGAGCTTAAGAAATTGCTGCTGTGCTTGCCTGGCTCTGGCCACCAGCTGGTTGACTTCGTCTTGAGCAGAAAGCTGTTCAATCTTTTTCGCTTCTTTTGCTGTCATGTTATCATCCACTCCTATACTCTTCTCATCATGCTGCAGCCACCATCTTGTTGTTCTACCTTTAGATTAAACATGATTTGGAAACCAAACTATGACAAAGATCACAGAGCCGTGAATAATTTCACATTTCACTTTGCTATTTCCAGTGATTGACTTGTCCGTATAATTCGACTACCATAACTATAATCTTGGTAAGTATCGATAGTTAAAGGAGGTGAGCCCATGGGAAGATTCACTAAATTGTTGCTGACTGCCATTATGCTTTGTCTGTGCTGCGTCGTGCCTTTTGGCATTTCATTGGATCAAAACGTTCAGTCCGAACAAGCACTGCTTGCAAGTATCGATCACACTCTACATTACGATGCTGTACTCAAAGAAAGTTCAAACCTCGTTTCTTCCCCTATGTCGATTTTTATATTCTTTTGCCTGTTGTTTATGATGATATATCCCTTGTTTCCCTCCCAATTGTTGATGCCTCATTTATATGCATTCGCTGCTATGCTCAAGCGACTTCTACTTCTATTCCCCATTAAATATAAATCCCGTTATTTAGGTGTGCTCCTTTTCTTCTAAATTAAACTTAGAAAAAAGGAGAATTAAATATGAAAAAATGGGCCCGATTGTGTGGGTTATTTCTGTTTCTGGTTTGCATAGGTTCCCTCGTTGCTTCGACTACCTCTACGGTTGTCAACAATATCAAGCTCGGATCGGATTTAAAAGGCGGCTTTGAAATCTTGTATCAGGTGGAACCGTTGGATTCGCAGCAAACCTTGAATGCAGATCTATTAATCGCAATGGAGCAAATGATAGATAAGCGCGTCAATATCAGCAAGGTAGCCGAGCCGGAGATTACGATTGAAGGTACAGATCGAATCAGAGTGAAAATTGCCGGAGCCGCCAATGAAGAGCAGCTTCGACAATTAATAGGAAAACCCGCTAATCTTACCTTTAAAAATTCGTCGGGCGAATTACTTTTGGATGGACGCGATTTGGCGCCCGTTGGTGCTAAGCTGAACTATGATAATCTCAACAGGCCGGTTATTACCGTGACTTTTTTGGATCCTGACAAGCTGGTACGAGCTACGCAGGCCCATGTGGGGCAACTATTGCTTATCGCCCTGGATGATGAGGTTATCTCTTTTCCCCGAATTCTGCAGCCCATTTCTGGCGGAACTGCGACCATCGAAGGTAACTTTACGACAGAATCTGCCAATGAGCTGAAGGAGCTGATCAACGCGGGCTCACTGCCTGCCAAATTGATCGAAAAACAAGTTGTATCCGTTAACGCTTCTCTCGGTGAAATGGCCTTACAGCAAACGTTGTTTGCCGGTTTTCTCGCTTTTTTATTCATATGCGTCTTTATGCTGGTCGTTTATCGGCTGCCGGGTTTTGTCGCCATCCTATCATTAGTCGGATTTATTTATCTATGTTTGGTTATACTTGATTTCATGAATGCAGCATTGACGCTGCCTGGTATCGCGGGCTTTATTCTAGCTGTCGGCATGGCTGTTGATGCCAATATTATTACTTCCGAACGGATACAAGAAGAATTGCATGACGGAAAAAGTGTATTGTCGGCATTTCGCAAGGGACAGAAGGATTCGTTTGTAACGATTCTGGATGCTCATATGACTACGCTGATTGCCGCTGTTGTTTTACTGAACGCAGGAAGCAGCTCGGTGCAAGGTTTTTCCCTGATTTTGATCATGACCCTTATTGCAAGCATGATTACGAACGTATTCGGCACGCGTTTTATCCTCTGGATCGTGCTGAGCACTGGATGGTTCAATCACTTAACATGGTATGGAATCCGCAGCAACAATACCGGAAAAGCTGCAGCTAAAATCTCTTGGGATATTGTGAAGGTGAAGAAATGGTTTTTATACGTGTCCTTGTTTATACTGCTCTGCGGCACAGGGACCACTCTGGTTAAAGGGCTCACGCTTGGTGTGGATTTCACAATCGGGGACGCGGCTGGATGTCTATGTTGGTACGCCTTTCGAGGTGCAGGCAGTAGCTGATATTATTCATACAAATGCTCCTGAATCGGAAATGAAACCCGTGACGAAATACGGCGACAGCAATCTGTACGCTACAACTACGTTTGATCGGCCGGTCGCAGCAGACCGCTTAAAGGCGATGGAAACCGATCTTAAAGCCAAATACGGGGACCAGGTTAGTAAACAGGATGTTACGGTGGACCCGGTGATTGCACAAGAAATGGTGAAAAAAGCAGGCTTGGCTTTACTCATAGCTTCGGGTGGGGTTGTTATCTACATGGCGATTCGCTTTCAATTGTCATTTGGTATTGCTTGTGTGGTCGCTCTGCTTCATGACGTACTCATTCCGGTCAGTCTATTCGCCTTCTTCCGGATTGAAATCGATCCTACCTTCGTTGCGGCCATCCTGACGATCGTCGGTTATTCGATTAACGATACCATCGTTATTTTCGACCGGATTCGAACGAATTTAAAAAGAACTCCGTCGTGGACCGTTACAGATTTGGACGAGCTCGTCAATCGAAGCCTGTGGCAGACTATGCGTCGTTCGATCTATACGGTTTTGACTGTCTTTATTTGCGCGATGTCGCTCCAATGGTTCGCGGGAGAGGGGCTGCATGCTTTTTCCCTCGCTCTGATTCTTGGTTTAATAAGTGGAACTTATTCTTCGATTTTCATTGCTGCACAGCTGTGGCTTGTCATCGTAAAACGGTACCCACGTTTATTAGATCCATTACGGCGTTCGAGTGTGAGTTAATAGGCGTCTAATTGTTAGGATTATGAATATGGACATGCTCGGGTATGTGTATATTCAGAGCGAATAGAATCATTGTGTACGAGCAAAAGGAGCTGCCGCGGCAGCTCCTTTTCGTGTATATGTGCATTGTTGCTCATAGCTATTTGCTTCATCCTCGGAGCACAGCTGTCATTTACCCGAGCAGCTTTTGTCCTGGCTTCCAGTTGGCAGGGCATAAGCCACCAGCTTGCAGTGCTTGCAGGATACGAAGCGTTTCCTCGACACTGCGGCCCACATTCATATCGGTGACGACTTGATAACGCAGCACACCTTCGGGATCAATGATGAACAATCCACGGTGCGCAGAGCCTGTAGCTTCGTCCAGAATACCATAAGCACGTGCGGTTTCCTTCGTAAAGTCGGAGGCGATTGGATATTGAATGCTGCCAATACCGCTTTGATCACGCGGCGTTTGAATCCAGGCACGGTGCGTATACACGCTGTCTACAGATGCACCTACGATCTCACAATCCAGCTCGCGGAATGCCGCGGCATGATCACTAAAGGCGATAATTTCAGTCGGACATACGTAAGTGAAATCATAAGGCCAGAAAAAGAACAGCAGCCATTTGCCTGCATAATCCTCTAAAGCGACATTTTCCTCTAGCGTCGTTAAATTTTTGGTGGAGGGTAAATTAAAGCTTGGAGCTTTTTCCCCTATTTTGGCTTGCGATACGGCTGGAAATGGTTGTGTCAGTAATGTCATTTGATGTTCCTCCTGATCGTTAATTTGGGTTATATATTGGGGTTAAATAGATGGTCGTGCAACAGCTTATTCTCCGGCTAATGCTTTTTTGATTCGTGTCGTGTTCATGCCGAGAATGGTGTGCTCACCGATGACGGTTACCGGTATGGAGCTCATCCCCATATTTTGCAACTCGTCAGCATATTGGTCATTGGTTTCGACATTGCGTTCTTCGAACTCGATATTTTGCTCGTTTAAATATTTTTTGAGCTGATTGCAATAGGGACAATGGTTACCGGTGTAGACGATGACGTTCGCTGCAGCTGTGGACATATCATTTCACTCCTTGTATGGGGTCTCGTTTGACCCTTTATTAAATTTAGACTAAGTTTAAAAACTTGCTAAAAAAAGAATACCATTCAAGCAAGTTAGCTGCATGAAGGTATAATGAAGGTATCGTGAAGGTTTCATGAAGAGCTTAATCGGTCAATCTGTAACCCACACCACGAACGGTAACAATGTATTGCGGCTGCTTCGGATCGTCGCCCAGCTTGTGCCTCAAGCTTTTGATATGCGCATCTACAGTATTGCTGCCTCCGAAATATTGATCTCCCCACACCAGATCCATCATCGTCTGACGTGAGAGCACACTGCCGTCAGCACTGAGCAGCACCTTCAGCAAATCAAACTCGGTTTTGGTCAAATCAATTCGCACCTCTCCACGGGATACAACCATCCGTTTCAAGTCCATCCTGATATCTTTGTGCTGTAATTGATCATTGCCACCGAATACAGGACGGCTGCTTGGAGCATCGAACGATTGGATACGTTCCACGAGAGCTTCCATTGATGAAGGCCACACAATGAAATCACTCCCAACCTGATTCGGTGGCGTTCCTTCACTGACCAGGGACAACATCGGAATGCCGCGCGCACGCAAATGCTGAATCTCTTCACCCGACATACTGCCCCGTGTCTGATCAATCAGCAGCAGATCACCCTGCAGCAAATTGAGTGCCGAATCATCGGCATGGTGAAATAAGAGAACATCATAGCATTTGACTGTCAATTCCCCAACCAAGCTGTGCAGCGAGGCTGGCCATGGACTGATGATCATAATTCTTCGTGTGGTGACGCAAAAGTCGCCATCCATCGGGTAGTCTGCTGCTACCGATTGCTGTGGAATCGACTGCGAACTCGGACTCAATGGATCGGTTTGGTTGATATTTTGCATGCCGCACACACTCCTTTAAACAAATATTGCTGCTCCTGTATATCATAGCCGGTCTCTTCCGCTACACGGTGCAGCCACTCCTGCGGTGCATCGGTGAATACCTCGTCGACCCGGCCACAGGAAACACAGACGATATGCTGGTGATCTTCCGTTCGCGCGTCGTAGCGGCTGGAGTCTCCATCGAGTTTCAGCTCGCGAATCATCCCTTCGTCTGTCAAATAGCGAAGTGAGTTGTACACTGTCGCATAGGCGAACTGACAGCCGCGTTCCTTTAGCCTCTCCATCACATCGGCAGCAGTCGGATGATCTGTTGCCATCGTTACGATATCCAAAATCGTCTTGCGCTGTATGGTTAGTGTTCCTTTTCGTGTCATCGCAAGCTCACCCTTTATTATTTATATTTAGATTAAGTTTAAATATAAATGGGAGAGAAGTCAATACGGGGTAGTTTTCAACACGCGTTCTTCAAAGTCGGCAGATAGGTCTTCATCTGGATTACGGTACCGGTTCGCGCCAACCACCCTTATTTCTTTGCATCGCAACTTATCATGGAGGGGCTTGAAGGGTGCTAATCTCATAGTTCATCCGATTGACGCTGCAGGAGCTTGCTTATCTCGTTGAAGCTTTCAGCGAAACCAACGAACACCTTGTCTTGAATGACAATGGTCGGTACGATCTGCTTTCCGGTCAGCTCCAGCACTTCTTTCGCATATTTCATATCTTCTTCGCAGTTGTATTCGATAAAAGGTATCTGTTGCTCATTGAAGTAGCGCTTGGCAAAATGGCAGTCACTGCAGGTCGGAATCGTGTAAATCTGGAGCGGTTCTGTCTGATTGATTTCTGACATGGATGTTCTCCTCCTTTAAGCGACGATTTGTTTCAACTGCTCCATCGAGATTCGATCCACGAATTTGCTGAATTTTTCTTTCCCTTTTGACTGTTCCTTGTAGAAATCGATTAGCGTGGATACGACAGGTACAAGCCGTTCTTCTGTTATGCCGGAGATCAGCAGCCGGCCCATCGCGGCCTTGATTCCTTTGGGCTCTCCTCCAACGTAAATATCGAACGTGTCTCGCATTTTAACGACGCCTATATCTTTCAGCAATGGTTCACTCGTGCCCAGCGCGCAGCCTGCGTAACCAATCTTCAATGGCGTGGGTGTCTTGATGCCGGCAATCGCTCGATTCAAGATACGCGCCGTCTCCAGACCGGCTTCTTCCGCGCCTTTGCAGAAGTTGCAGGCAATCAGACTTTTGGTCACAAACCCAGTCGGATACACTTCCAGACCGGCTCGATCCAGCTCTTCCTGGATGGATGCTCTCTCATCAAGAGACACTTCCATGTAGAGCTGCTTGAAGGAGGTCATTTCAATTTTGGCGTCTGAACCTGTAACCGTACCAATTTTGGCAAGCTGCTCCGGCGTGAACAGGCTTCCACCGACTTGAATGGCAGGCGATACCGCCAGTTTTGTCTTTTCTCCCATGATCATTCTTCCTTTGCGCTTTCGTTATTTTACATTGACGACGAACGGTACAGTGAACACTTCGCCGCCCTGCTGAAATTGTCCCCAGATTCTGTAAGTCCCGCTTTGCGGAAAAGAAGTCGCGAATTTCGCATCCGGTCCGGTCGCCTTTTCATCGATAGGATGGACATGAAGATACTGATTCGCATCTTCCGAGAGAATCACGACATGACCGACCGCGCCCAAATAAGGCTGTAGGCTATCGATCCCCTTCTTTGTCTTCGCATCGCGAATGTTGAAGGTCAAGGTCACGTCTTCTTTCGGTTTAGCGGCGCTCATGATCAGCTCGATTTCCTTGCCATCAACTTCTTTCACTAACTTCGCGTCTACTGCAATCGCAGCATGCTTGCCTTCCTTACCTTCTACCTTTACCCACTCGCTGAGCGTTGTATTGGCGCCGCCAGTCGGGATAAAGTCTGCAAATACCTTGTACTCACCGCCAGCCGGGAACGAAGTGTTCACCGTAAATGTGCCGTCTCCCTTAAACTCGGGATGAATGTGGTTAAAGAACGACAAATCGTGATTGACGATGATGAGATGAAGTAATTTCTCATGATTGACCTCATACTTATCGACCGGTTTCCCGTTCTTGTCCGTAACTCGGATGGTAAATTCCGTATCTTCGTTTGCCTTTGCAGCGCCTGCGGGGAAGGCATACAATACGTTAAGCTCCTTCGTGGCAGGTGCGGCATCCGCGCCATGACCGCCGTGGCCGTCTCCGTGCTCCATGTTTTTCGCCTCCGTTTTCTCATTTCCTCCAGGCTTCACGGCGTTCTCTTGCCCGCTGCTGGCTGCATGACCGGCATGGTTGTTTCCGCCTGCGGACTTCTTGTCCTCCGCTTTGCCGCATGCGGCCAATACGCTAAAAGCAAGCACCGCTGCAGCGACGAGGATGATTTTCTTCTTCATGTTTCGTACAACTCCGATTCATTATAAGTTGGAGGATGCAGAGCGCACCTTGACACGCTGCAGCCGCAAAGCGTTAAGTACGACGGACACCGAACTAAGCGCCATTGCTGCTCCCGCCACCCAAGGGGCGAGAAGTCCAATCGCGGCGATTGGAATGCCGAGCGTGTTGTATCCGAGCGCCCAGAACAAATTCTGCCGGATATTACTCATCGTTTTGCGGCTCATGTAGATCGCATCAGGAATGCTCGTCAGGTCGCCGCGCATCAGGGTGACGTCCGCGGCCTCCATGGCCACGTCCGTACCAGTACCAATCGCCATGCCGATATCTGCCATAGCCAGCGCCGGGGCATCATTGATGCCGTCGCCGACCATCGCCACCTTCTTGCCCTGCGCCTGCAGCTTCTTCACTTCTTCCGCCTTGCCTTCCGGAAGCACTTCAGCGCGGACATGATCGATGCCGACTTGCCCCGCAATCGCCAGTGCGGTGCGTTCGTTGTCTCCCGTAATCATGATGACCTCAATACCCATTTCTTTCAGCCGCGTTACGGCTTCTTTCGATGTTTCTTTGATCGTATCAGCCACCGCGACGAGACCTGCATACGCTCCATCGACCGCGATCAGCATCGCCGTTTTTCCTTCTTCCTCAAGTTGCGTCATCCGGTCAAGCGCCTGTTCAACCGAAACCTCATATTTCGCCATCAGCTTGCGCGTACCAGCCAGAACCTCTCTGCCTTCGACGACGGCGCGGATCCCAAATCCCGGAATTGCCTCAAATTGTTCCGTTGCCGGAAGATCGATGCCTTTGGCTCTAATTCCGGCCACGATCGCTTCCGCAAGCGGATGCTCGGAATCCTTCTCGGCAGCGCCAACCAAGCGAAGAAAAACAGGCTCCTCTATATGTGAGGCGTCAACATCCGTAAGCTCTGGCTTACCCTTAGTTACGGTACCGGTTTTGTCGAGAATGATCACATCGATCTTATGCGTAGATTCCAGATGCTCGCCACCTTTGAACAATACGCCAAGCTCTGCGGCGCGGCCCGATCCGGCCATTATCGATGTTGGTGTAGCAAGCCCCAGTGCGCAAGGGCAGGCTATGACTAGGATCGCAATTCCTTTTTCCAGTGCATTTGCGAAATCGCCGGGGGTAACCCAGAAGTACCAGACAACAAACGCGGCAACCGCGATTCCTACGACGATGGGCACGAAGATGCCAGAAATCACATCTGCTACCCGTTGAATAGGTGCTTTCGAGCCCTGTGCCTCTTCCACGACTTTAATGATTTGGGCAAGCGCAGTTTCCTTGCCGACCTTTGTCGCTTTCAATCTCAATCTGCCGTTTTTGTTGACTGTAGCACCAATGACGGTATCTCCGGCTTTCTTATCAACTGGAATGCTCTCGCCGGTCAGCATCGATTCATCAACCGATGAGCTGCCTTCGAGCACTTCCCCATCCACCGGGATCTTCTCGCCGGGCTTAACCACCAAGATGTCGCCAGCAAGCACGTCTTCGACCGGAATCGTCAATTCCTGTCCGTCCCGAATTACAAGGGCCGTTTTCGCCTGAAGGCCCATCAGCGTCTTGATGGCTTCTGATGTGCGGCCTTTGGCCAGCGATTCAAACAGCTTTCCGAGAATGACTAGGGTGATGAGGACCGCACTCGTTTCGTAGTACATTGAGGGACCGTGATGAGCCATACTGCCCATCGAAGCCCATTCAATCGTTAAGTATACGCTGTAAAAGTAAGCAGCCGATGTGCCGAGCGAGACGAGTACGTCCATATTCGCGCTTTTGTTCCGCAGCGCTTTGAAGGCGCCCACGTAGAACTGCTTGCCAATGTAAAATTGAACCGGTGTTGCCATTGCCAGCTGAAACCATGGATTCATGAATAGATCCGGCATCCAGATCCAGGATAAGAACGAGAAATGACTGACCATCGACCAGAGCAGCGGCAAGGAAAGTACGGCTGAGATGAGCAATTTGCGCTTTTGTTGTGAAATGGCTTTCTCGCGATGCTCCGAAGGATCGGCTGCGTCATGCTTCGCAATCGCTTTATAGCCTAGCTTCTCCACGTGCTGTTGCATGTCAGCGATGGATACATCCGCCGCGTTATATTCGACCCGTGCGGTTTCCATCGCAAAGTTAACGGAAGCGTCCGTAACGCCGGGCAATTTGCCGAGACCTTTTTCAATCTTATTCGCGCAAGCCGCGCACGTCATGCCTTCCAATTTGAAATCGACCACTTCTTTTGCCGTGCCATAGCCAAGTTTTTTGATGGTTTCCTCCAACCGCCGGACATCGACCTTCGCCGGGTCATACGTTACGCTCGCCTTTTCCAATGCGAAGTTTACGTTCGCGCTTGCCACGCCTTCGAGTTTGCCAAGACCCTTCTCAATCTTATTCGCGCAGACCACACAGGTCATGCCCGTGAGCTGCAAGGTAGTTTGATTGTTTGCTGCGATTGCTGTTGCCATTGGTGTTCACTCCTTATCTCGCCTGGGGTTGATTAAACAACGTCGTACCCTTGCTCCTCAATCGCTTCTTTAACTGCCTCGATGGAAACCCGATTTTCCTCATACGCGACGTCCACCGTGCCGCTTGCCAGATTCACTTTGCCAGCTGCTCCTATTTCCTTCAGCGCGCCTTCAATGGAGATTACGCAATGCTGGCAGCTCATACCTTCGACTTGCAATGTTTGTTTTCTCATGTTCTTTCTCTCCTTTAGCGGATTAATTTGTTCATGGTTTCTAGCATGCCGCCCACGACCGTGAACGGCTGCTAATTGATGTAGCACTTGATCGCAGTTGTCGTTTCGTTCCATTTGCCGCTGTACTCCCCGAACCTGACATTTACATTTTTACAGTACCCCCGTACCCTATAAATACGAGGATATAAAAAGCAGCATCGCTGCTGCTTGAAAGCGGTCCGACCTTCATTTCATCAGTTTATTGATCGTCGTCATTAATTCCGTTAATACTTCCGTATCCCCTTCTTGAATCCGTTCCATGACACAACTTTTCATATGATATTCAAGCAGCAGCTTCCCGACACCGTTCAAAGAAGCTTGCACCGAAGCGATCTGATTCAACACATCGTCACAGTAAATATCTTTCTCAATCATGCCTTTAATGCCACGAACCTGTCCCTCTATTCGATTCAATCGGTTGAGCAAACCACTCTTGGCTTTATCGGAATGATGGCTCTTGCGCTCACCTTCTCCATGAGAGCAGAAGCCGGGATTTTGCTCTATCGCTTGTTCCAAGAGTATCGATTCTTCGCTCATCGGAATCCCTCCTTTCTTATCATGATAACATCCCCCCCACCCCTATATAAAGAAAATATAAATTTGTTAAATCGATAGGATCCAGTCAACTACAATGATTTGGCTCTGGAGCTCGATTCATGGATTACATGGCTGCCGTGTTGCTTTGCTCACCCTGCTGAGGTGAACGGATAAACAGAAACGCTAGAACTGCACCTGCAAAAGCGACGATACCGGACCACAAAAACGCTTGTTGAAAGCCTTCGTTTAGCGCGGCGACCGGGTCAACACCGGTTTGGGAAGCAGTTGTTGAACCCGCAATCGCAACCATGATGGCCAAACTGATAGCTGACCCAATCTGGTAGCTCGTATTGGCGAGACCCGATGCAAGCCCTGCTTCTTCGGGTTTAACCCCCGACATGGCGGACATCGTAGCCGGAATATAGGCAAGCGACATACCAAGCGCGCCAAGCAAGGAAGCTGGAAGCACGTTGGCGATGAAGTTCCCATCAACCGGCGTATTGCCAGCGAACAGAAGCATCGAACCTCCGAGTGCAATCAATCCAATGACCAGGTTTGCTTTTATCCCGAATTTTCCGATTAATTTACCGGTAATCAAAATCATGAAGATAGCAATTAGGATCGTCATCGGCAGTAAGCCGACTCCGCCAGCGAAAGCAGAAAACTTTAGCACCTGCTGCATATAGAGATTGAGGAAATACCACAGCGGAATCCAACCACCGGCCAGCATAATGAGCGCGATATTGCCTGCAGCCAGATTGGGCGCTTTAAAAATCTTCAGTGGAACAAGCGGCTCTTTTTTAGTTGCCTGAACGATCAGGAACAGGATAAATAACACAACTCCTGAAATAAGCGTCCACAACGTGGACGGCGCTCCCCATCCATTGTGTTCTGCAGTAACAATGCCATATACCACCAACACCAAGGCCGCTGTGACGAAGATGGAGCCAATCACGTCAATGCTGCCTTTTCTTCGCATTCCCTTGGCCAAAAGTCCAGGAGACAGGAGCAACGCAATAATACCAACGGGTATGTTAATGAGAAAGGTCCACTGCCAGCTTAGCCACTCGGTAATGACCCCACCAAGAAACACGCCGGCCGAACCGCCGGCAGCAGCTGATGCGCCCCAGAAGCCTAATGCTTTCCCTAATTCTTTGGGGTTGCCACCGAAGAGCATCATGACAATCGTTAACGCGGATGGGGCTATTAATGCGGAACCAAATCCTTGCAGGGCGCGGCCAACATTAAGCGCATCCTCGTTCCAAGCGAGTCCTGCCAGCAAGGAAGCTAACGTTAGAATCGTGAATCCCCACATGAATATGCGCCGCTGACCAAATAGATCGGACAATCGACCACCGAGTAACAATAACCCGCCAAAGAAAATGACATACGCGTTGAACACCCACTGCAAACTTGCCTGCGTATAGCCAAGCGATACTTTGATGGCTGGCAGTGCAACGCCAATAATGGATGTGTCCATGATCACCATAAAATTGGCAAGACATAATAAGGCCAGCGCCATCCAGCGCTTGGGATCTGCTTGCGGTAAATTCTGTGCTTGATTTTTCATAATTTTCTTCCTCCTCCTTATGTAACCGATTATTATTTTTTTGTGTCGACGTAATAATAGTATACCCCCCTACCCTATATTGTCAAGAGAGATTTGCCATATTGTCCTTTGTTGCTGAACAATTTAAAACTGAACTATGAAAATGCTCGTTACAACGCTGTTTATTGGCAGCAGACATTTTATGGTTTTGCCTACATTCTCAATTTAACCCATGCGTTTGCATATGGTGACAGCGATGCTGGTATTACCCCAATACATCGTTCCACATCCAGGCTGCTTACATAAAAAAAGCAATAACCCTCAACTACTCAGGATTATTACTTGGAGTCGTGCTTTTATATAAGGAAGCTGCTGCAGGATGGAGGATATTCTCCGAGCCTGCCCCCCGCAGCGGCGCCCTTGTATCCTTTTTTAGAAATCAAAGTTGTCAGGGTCGGGGCCTACTCGCTGGTTGAGATTCAATCCATCTATTCGCTGCATATCGGCATCTGTTAATTGAAAATCGAACACCGCGGCGTTTTCAACAATCCGATGCTCTTTAGTGGATTTGGGGATCGTCACAACGCCGTTTTGCAGGTCCCATCTGATAATAATTTGAGCGACAGATTTACCGTAGCGCGTGGCGATCTCCTGAAGATCAGGATCATCCAGCAGCTGCCCTTGCATTAAAGGAGACCAAGCAGCCAGTTGAATATCGTGCTGTCGGCAAAATGCTTGAAGCTCCTTTTGGGTTAACCGCGGATGGTATTCTACTTGATTCACCATCGGTTTGATGACTGCATCCTTCATCAGGTCTTCCAGATGATGGATCTGGAAATTACTTACACCAATAGCTTTCACTCGTCCTGCTTGGTACAACGTCTCAAGCGCTCTCCATGCCTCTTTATATTTACCTTGAACAGGCCAGTGAATGAGGTATAAATCCAAATAGTCCAGACCGAGTTTATTCAGGCTATCTTCATAGGCCGCTAATGTTGCTTCATAGCCTAAATCGGCATTCCATACCTTCGAGGTGACGAATACCGCTTCTCTGGCAATACTTGCTTTCTCGATCCCTTCCCGGATGCCTTGTCCCACACCAGCCTCATTGCCATAAATGGCCGCTGTGTCTATGCTGCGGTAGCCGTGCCCAATCGCGGTTTGCACAGCTTGAACCAGCTCCGGCCCTTCTTCTACCTTAAATACTCCAATCCCCAACCACGGCATCTCTGTACCGTTATGCAAAGTAATTGTATCCTGTAAGTTGTTCGTCATCTGGATAAACCTCCTAAGAGTTTTCGATAGAAAACTTACTTCGTAAGCATCTACTGAGTTGTGTGCTTAAATGATGTGTTATTCGATTACGGCTTGAGCCGCTTGAGCTTTTTGAACCTGCTGATCCTTTCGTTCCAGAGCGCGGCTCCACCCTGTCAGAAGCATAGCTGCAAAAACCATCACTCCGCCTATCCATGCTGTATGGATGAGTCCAATAGAATCAGCGATCATCCCGCCCAGGAAGGAACCGAGGGCAATTCCGACATTAAACGCGGCGATATTGATAGCAGAAGCCACATCAACCGCACTCGGTACAAAACGTTGGGCCAGCGTCACGACATACACCTGAAGTCCCGGCACGTTCATAAAAGCAAACAGTCCCATGACAAAAAGCGTAATTAAACCCGCTACCTTAAATGGAGCCGTGAACGTCAGGATCACAAGCACTACTGCCTGTACCAGAAACATATAAAATAAAGCCTGAATCGGATTGCGGTTAGCCAGCTTGCCGCCAATCGTGTTCCCAATAGCTATCGCAATACCATAGACAAGCAAAATAATCGCAACCGTTTTTGCCTGAAAACCGGTTATCTCTTGCAGCAATGGAGACAAATAGGTAAACACTACAAATGTTCCACCGTAACCAAGTGCCGTAATAATAAAGACAAGCAGCAACCGACCATTCGTAACCAGCTTGACCTGATCACGCAAGGTGGTACGCGCGCCTTTTCTGATATCCGACGGAACCAGAATGCTGTTAGCCACCAAGGCTATAATACCAATGACAACAATAATGAGGAAGGCAAAGCGCCAGCCAAATTGTTGTCCGATGAATGTTCCAAAGGGAACCCCTGTCACCGTCGCTACAGTAAGCCCTGTGAACATAATCGCGATCGCGCTGGCTCTGCGGTTTTCCGGTACCAAATCAGCAGCAATTGTAGCGCCAATCGACATAAAAATACCATGGGCCAACGCGGATACGACACGCGCTGAGAGTAACACACCAATACTGGTAGCACTGACCGCAATGCCATTACCTATAATAAAAACGACCATAATCCATAACAATAACGATTTACGTGACATACTAGAGGTGAGAGCCGTTAATACCGGAGCCCCAAAGGTGACCCCTAACGCATATATCGAAACGGTTAACCCTGCGGTTGTCATAGATACCTGTAAATCTTCGGCTATGAGTGGCAGCAAGCCAACACTAATAAATTCGGTGGTTCCAATCGCAAATGCACTGACCGCCAAAGCCAGCAGCGCTAGTGTGCTTCTTCTTTTATCCAGGACCATTTCATAACCTCCTATTCTTGTTTGATGTTGTGGTAACGAGTCGACAAATGTTATTATGATCTATATGGACAATAATTAAAAGTACGTACTTTTAAGTTCTATAGGCTCCAATAAGTACTATAGGCACTTTTTAGTACCTATAAATAAGGAGGATCACCATGCTGAAAAAAAAATATAATATATCAGTCGAAGCGACTTTGGAAGTCATAGGTGGGAAATGGAAGTGCGTCATTCTGTGCCATCTAACTCATGGTAAAAAGCGCACCAGTGAATTGAAACGCCTGATGCCCGAAATTACACAAAAAATGCTCACCCAGCAGTTACGGGAACTAGAGGATGATGGGGTCATTACGCGAATTATTTATCATCAAATTCCGCCGAAGGTTGAATACGAGCTGAGTGAATATGGATGGAGTCTGGACAGTATATTAAGCGCACTGTGCAATTGGGGAGAAATTCATATTACAAAGGTTTACGGGGATAAATCGGCAGTATTAGAGGATAATATATTAAATAAATAACTGTTCAATAGAAAACAAAAAACCACCCCATCAGAACATGGCGTGGTTATCGTTGTACTGTTTGTAGAATGATTTATTACGTTCTCCGGGAACGTTTCATCATAATCATATACACAATACCACCGATTACAATCAGTATGCTCACTATAATGGTAACTATTGAGGCTGTCCATGAGGAATTCGGGTTCGCCCCGTCCGCTGCACCCGTTCCCCCAACATGACCCGATGGGGAAGAAGTAACTGGTGCTGTTGGTGTTTCTCCTTTTGGTGGGACCGGAGTCACCGATCCAGGAGCCCCTTCTGAGGCCGAAGGCTGAACGGGTGGTGTCACCCCTACCCCACTCGGGACAGGCTGTGGAGACGGTTCCTTGGTAACCGGCACATTCAGACCATTCACATAGCTGCTGACACTCTTGATACCTTCGATCATGCTTCCTTTTGCCGCCAGCGGTTTATATTGAAGATCAATAATCCCTTGCGCATTACCTGCGTCCGTTCTCGATACTGCCTTCGCCATCTGTTCATTATCATAAACCAGCTGGGCCGTGCCAGACTTGTCGGTGACAACAAGCAGCAGTTGATTGGCTCCCAGCTTCCATGTGTTATACACATCATTGCCGAATTGCTGAATCGCTTCCTCATCCAAACCTTTTGCTGTAACAACAACCAGCTCAAAGCTTTGATCCTGCAAGGTTTCACGCAATTGTTTGACTTGTTCGACAGTAAACAGTCCGGCAGGGTCTGTCACCGCTCCCGAGCGTTCAGGTACATTGGCTGCGTACACGGTATGAATGGATGAATTGAAAATAAAGACGAGCAGCAGCAGAACCAACACTTGAATTGTTCTCATTCTGATTCCCTCCCTATGGATTGCACAGCTTGAAATGTCTGTATATCCATTATTACCACAAACGGGATGCGCACAAACAACAGCCCCACCATTCATGATGGCAGGGCTGTTGTTCGTACTGCTCGTGCTTCGCTTCCGCTTCGTTATTCACCCGCTACACCAGCTGCTGAATCACAGCGCCCTGCTGCAGCGCCTCTTGACCTGTGCGATGCAAAGCATCAATCAGCTCAATTTGGAAAGCTCCCGGACGATCCGCACCGGACACGGCGACTGCTGCTTCTGCAGCAACTCCATAATAGGCCAGCGCGGCTGCTGAGGCCAGAACCAGATCCGGCTCAACCGCAGCAAAAGCGCCAATAATCGAACTTAACAGGCAGCCTGTGCCTGTCACCTTCGTTAGCAGCGGTGTGCCATTACTTACCTTATAACTGGTCTCTCCATCACTAACATAATCGTCCTTGCCAGTCACAACAACGACACAGCCCAGAGTACGAGCCGCATGGACAGCAAGCTCGGCCGCATTCCCGTTGTCTGAACCTGCGGCATCTACACCTTTGATTGTTGATGCTTCCCCGATCACATTAGCGACTTCTGCCGCATTACCTCTGAGTACAGAGACCTTCAGCTCCTTCATAATCAGCCGAGCAGATTCCGTACGGTAAGGTGTCGCTCCCGCTCCAACTGGGTCGAAAACTATCGGAACCTGATGCGTATTCGCTGATTTGCCTGCAATGAGCATAGCGCGAATCACCTTTTTATCCAATGTGCCCATATTTAACACAAGCGCTCCAGCGATCTTGGCCATATCCGCTACCTCCTGCTTGGCATAGGCCATAACCGGGGAAGCTCCAAGAGCCAACAGCCCATTAGCGGTAAAATTGGTGACAACCACATTCGTAATATTGTGAACAAGCGGATTGTTTGCCCTCACCTTGTCCAAAACTTCAATGACCTGCTCGATATGAATGCTCAATTCCCTGTTCCTCCTTGATCGATGTGTAGGTTTATGGCAATTGCTACTATCTTTTGGACCTGCTTAGCTTCATACCCAGTATAACAGCCAGCAGCACGGATACGGCAATAATAATAATATTAAATCCTGCTTTGGTCTGGAACCATGATGAATTCGCTTGCCCTCCACGAGCTACCTCAGGGGCTTCGGTCTGTACGGCCAGCTTGGCAAGAGTCGGATTTTCCTGCTCGATCTGTGTTCGGAAGCTGGCGATATCATAGCTTGGCTTACCTGCGCCGCTATTACCATACACCAACAGGTACGTTCGTCCCTCTTGACGCTCGAATACCAGCTTATCGATCACATAGTCTACCTTCAAGCCGGTGAGCTGGATTGGCGCATTATCCTGATTATTGATTTTGATCGTAAATGCTGGATTCGTGATCGGCACAGCCCCGACTATCGTCGTATTTTGCAGCTGCACATCCTTAAAGTCAAGACGATAAAGCTCACGCTTTCCCTCGATGGGAACATCCTGCCCATCTGCCGTCTGTACCGTATAGGAACGTCGAAAGCTTCCTTGCGCTTCCAGCTGCACCTTCGTAATCCGCAGCCGATTATCGTTGCGAACCTGCAATAACGTCTGTCCCTGTTCCTGCTTCGTGTCATAGAGCAGCGAGGTTGTCTTGGCAAATTCCTGCCAGCTCGTTGCACGTGTACGGTGTATCAGCTGCAGCTGCGGGAATGCCAGATTTTCAGCATTATCGATAATCTTTACACGATAGTAAGTGAATTTCACCGTCTTGTCGAGCACCACTGTATTTTTCTCCAATTGCTCGGTCCGATACACATAATCTTTGTGCAGCAGCTCCCACTGATTGCCGTCGTAGCTACCGTAAAGCTCCAGATGCTTGAGAAAGGCTTGCTCGGGCAAGCTCAGTACTACCCCATTGCCTTGTATATCCTTGGTAGCATCAATCGGAGAAATTCGAAAATCGATCAAGGTATCGTTATTCTTCTTGACCGTATCGATCACATTCGATTTATAGACAACCTGTGTATCCACAGCCTTGGCAGCACCACTGTCCACATAATAAGGGACGAATTGTCCCTTATCATCCATAATCCGCAGGTCGCCCAGATCCTCACGTGCGCCTTTATACACTTCGTCATCCAGAAACAACGCCCCATATTTACCGCTCCCCTGCAGCTCTATCGGTTTCGCATACCTCCAATTGCTAGGGTTGGCGGCTTCCGCGGCGAACCCGGTGCTGCTGAGGCAGAGCAGCAGGCTGACCACCAAAGTCGTGATGACCATCACTCTTAGGAGACTACTCTTTGGGAGCCAGCTGTGATGGATTGTTATCATTAGGCGGCACCTCCAGCTTACTCGAAACCTTTTGATAGCCATAGGAAATACCTAGCAGTACAAGACCGAAGCAGAAGTAGCCTACCATCTTGCCTCCGGACGACATGAAGCTGAGATCGTAGAAGACCAGCTTGGCAGTTGCAAACAGCGTCAACCCGAGGCCTAGCCTGCGAATATACACATATTTGTAACGGAATCCATATACGATATAGCTGATAGCCAGCAACAGGTACAGGAAGCTGAACATCAGGCTGATGTCGCCTAAACGAAGCTGGACGTCAAGGAACGCGGTCGTAATCCCGAGCAAATATACACCGAGTATGACCGGATACAGCTCCGAATTGGTATACGTGCGACGAAGTGCGGCAAGCAGGAAATCGCGTGCACTGAAAAATACAAGCACATGAAACCCGATTAGCAGTACCAAGGCAAAATAGTCGGCTGCCGTATTATCCATATAGCTTGGCTGCAGCACAGGTTCTCCTACTGTAATAACCAGACACAAGATATACCCGATCATGTATAGGAACCAGCTGAAATATTTGACGATCCTATCATAAAGCATAGCCGTTCGACTCAGCCCATAAGCAAGCCCTATCGTGATCATCGCCGCCATAAGCAGCTCGTAAAAGTCATATTGAACCCATGTATAGGGCACCCAATGCTCATACAGCTTATTGCTCTCGATCAACAGGAATACCCACAGATTCGCGAGCGTGAAATATTTAAAGCCTGTTAAACCATGACGGACGATAGGGTGCGCCGACCGCAAAGGTTCTTGAAGGTTGCCTTGCCCACGATGGATACCAACAGCATAGAACAGCATAACCAGCAGCATGCCGATCATCACAGAGCTGTATTTGATATCAAAATACCGGCCTTTGGACAGCAGTACTTCAAGCAGTGCCGCATCCCATAAGTAAAAGGAACCCAGACACAGCAGGAATATGCCCCAGCCCGCTCCCTCCAGCTTATTCAAACCGTTAATGCGGCCGAACATGATCAGAATGACACCTTCGATAAGCCAGCCCATCGCCAGCCACTGAACACCCAGCTGAAACGGAATCATCAGGACGGCGAACGTCAGCGAGGTCGCATAGAACAGCATCATCGTAGCTTTTTCCTGATGCATGACCTTCTCGATAAATCGGCCCAAGCCAATGTAGATCAAGCAGAAAATCAGCGCCAGCAAGCCCATGTAATCCTGCAATCCAGCTCTGCCCATCAGGCCATACAGAATGCCACAGCTGATTAATGTATTAAGCGCCAGCAGACATACGTCTCCGATCGACAGCTTTGCTTGATATCGAAATGGATAAGCCAAGGTGACACCCACGTACATCGCAAAGGTCAGCACGGAGTAGAGCATGCCTACAGCTTCACTTGGTGCGTACAGCACCAGAGCAATCATGGAGGGGGCATTAAACGCAAAGCTGATATAGCTGATAATCGTCCACCGCTTACGGAATGAAACCAGCAGAATAACGAGATTCAGCAGGAACAAATAACCCATCGCGGCATAGATGGCGTTTCCTTCCAAACCAATCGCTCCAGCGTAAGAAAACAGCGGCAAAAAGCCGCCAACCAGACCCAATGCGCATACCGTTTGCGACTGATAACGCAGCGATAAGAGCACGGCCGTTAAGGAAACGAGCACAGACAGCGTTAATCCGGCGTAAAGATCTATAATATGAAGTAAAAAATAGCTGTAGAAGATCGAGCCATACAAAATCGAAATCCCGCCGCCCAGTAATCCGAGCGCAAACGTTTGCTTTTGCTTGCGAAACAGCCATTCTCCACCTACCAGCAGCAGCGCTCCCAGCAGGAAAAACACACTGCCCTTCATATAGTCATTAAACCAGGTGGAATAGGTGTATCGAAAAGCAGCGCCCACTCCGAGAATAATTAACAGAATACCGAGCTTATTGATCCAGTTCAAGCCAATTTTCATTTCAAACTGGTTCTGCTTGATTCGCTTCTGCATTACCTCTTCGCTGACCCCTTCAGCCTCCAAGCGGTCAAACCCGCCCTTAACGTCCTGACGTCGCTGCCGCTCCTGCTCAGCCAGCCGCTCGCGATGGGCGGTGATTTGCTCATTAAGCTCGCTGGAAAGCTGCACAATCCTGTTGAGGATTTCCTGCTTCTCCTCACCAAGCTCTGTGTTGGCCCTCTGCATCAATTTGTCGACATTTTTCTTGGCCTCGGCTTCAAAGGCTGCCAACCGATTCATATGAGCATGGTCGGCGCCAGCGAAATAGGTATTGAGCTTTTCACGGGACACTTTGATCAGGCTCAGCTTTTCATCCAGCATTTGCTCGTTCAGGGAAACCCGTAGTTTGGCATTTTCTTCATCCTTATGCCTGTACTTCTCCTGCAGCTCGGATAAACGGCTTTTGTAATCCTCGTATTGCTGACGAAGCATCTGGTTTTCATGAATCAAATCATGAGATTCGTATTCATTGATTAAAGCCTGATACTCCTTCATCAACGCAGCCTGGTTATCTTTGATCGAAACCATCCGATCTTTAAATTCGTCCATGAATTCCCCTCCGTTTCTCAGTGATATTCGATTGATTTCCATTTTACTACAATAGATCCATAAAAAAAGTACTAAATTCATCTAGTACCCTTCGCAACACAGCTCTATGAGCTCTTACCCTAGTAGATCGTTCGTATAACAATAAATAAAAAAACGCTGATTATTGCAGTTATTTTGTCATATAGATACAAATATTTTGATGAAATACGGGTTAGAATAAACTACTTCTTGTTTTCAATTTGCAGGCATTTCCATTGTAAAGGAGATATGATGTTGACCACTACAAACCCCAAGCGTAAATCTTTTCCGCAATTTGCGACACTATATTCCATTATCGCGGCCATAGGCGGTTTCCTGTTTGGATACGACACAGCTGTTATTTCTGGCGCGATTGGCTTCATTAAAGAGCGGTTCGATTTGCATGCAGGCATGCTGGGATGGATGGTTTCAAGTTTAATCGTCGGGGCTGCGATAGGTGCCGCCTTATCAGGAGTATTGAGCGATACATTCGGGCGCAAAAAAATACTGATGCTGTCCGCCTTCCTGTTTGTAGTCGGTTCGATTGGTTCTGCAATACCGAACAGCGTAACCGGATTGATCATAGCCCGAATAATAGGAGGGCTGGGCGTTGGTATGGCTTCCACATTGTCTCCGTTGTATATTGCAGAAATCGCACCAGCCAGAAACCGTGGACGTCTAGTATCGATTTACCAGTTCGCCGTTGTTACAGGCATATTCGTGACGTTTTTTATTAATGCGACTATTGCGGGACTCGGTGATGAAGCATGGGATATTGCTTATGGCTGGCGTTGGATGCTTGGTTTTGGCATTGCTCCGGGCGTGATTTATTTGCTTCTCCTAATGTTAATACCGGAAACACCGCGCTGGCTGATGAAACAAAAGCAGGAAGTTCGCGCACTGGAGGTCCTTGAACGTATGAATGGCAAGGAAGCGGCAAAATCGGACCTCCAGGAAATTCTGAACTTGAAGGACAACGATACAGCATCACTCAGGGAGTTGTTTCGCCCTGCACTTCGGATACCACTATTGGTGGGAGTCGTTCTGGCCATTCTTCAACAGATTACCGGAATTAATGCGATCATGTACTATGCTCCGGAAATTTTCAAGCAAATGGGTGCCGGGACGGATACCGCTCTAAGCCAAACGGTGTGGGTGGGCATTGTCAACTTTGTGTTTACCTTGATTGCACTCTGGCTCATTGATAAAGTCGGGCGGAGGCTGCTGCTGCTCATCGGCTCCATTTCCATGACGATCTGCTTGTTTATAGTCGGTTATGGCTTTCATTCCGATACTGTGCCTGGGTACCTGATTTTATTGTTCATTCTTCTGTACGTCGCCTCTTTTGCCATTTCGTTGGGTCCGGTCGTATGGGTCATGATTTCGGAAATTTTCCCTACACGAATCAGAGGCCGCGCTACAGCCGTCGCATCCCTATGCTTATGGGTGGCTGATTATCTTGTTTCCCAAACCTTTCCCTCTCTTATCGAAGGTATAGGAACATCCGCAACATTTTGGATGTTTGCTGTGATTTCATTATTAGGGGTCATCTTCTGTGCTAAAGTCGTTCCCGAAACGAAAGGTAAATCTCTTGAACAAATTGAACGTCTGTGGAAAAGCAAATCATAAGAAAACCTCTATCGAGGCCATTCAAAGATGAGCGACCGCGGTTCAGAGGTAGGTTTTCTTGAAACATAAGAATCCTTCAGCTCCGCTGAAAACTTATAAATTCTTATGTTATAAGAAAAGAGCAGCCTGTCTTGCCAAGCTGTGAACTTTAGCTTTGCATTCAGGCTGCTCTATGATAATTTAGTGTAACGCAGGTAAATGTCAGGAGGACTCACTATGAATGAGAAGATTAAGCAAGCACTAGCTGCCGTTATTAGAAACTGGAACTCGATGGCTGGGTCCGATAGCGAGGAAGCCGAGTCAACGGCAGATCAATTCCAAGCTTCTTTTTATGTATGGATCGAGACTGTCCGTGATTGGATTGACGAGCTGGAGCAACGGCCCCAAACGCTTGAGGAAGCTATGGGATTACCAGTTGTGAAGGAAATCCTCGAAGTGCTGCCTGATCCGCTTCTGCTGAATTTCGAGACCGAACTAGAGTTCATCCTTGAAAACAGAAGCCGAATTGACGATGAGAAATACGACTAGCACGCAAAAGAGATCCGTCTCCTAGATATACATACCGCCATCAACTTTAATAATTTCACCGGTGACAAAATGAGAGTGCGCGATGACCGCATAAACCACGTCAGCCACGTCCTCAGGAGCGGCAACTCTGCCCAGCGGTGTTCCTTCACCCAAGCGCTTCACATGCTCCTCCTGACCTTCGACCCATCTTGTCTGCACAATGCCAGGCGCTATGCTGTTCACACGCACTTCAGGTGCCATCACACGTGCCAATGATTTGGTCACACTGTTAGCCGCCGCTTTGGAAGCCGCATACGCAATGGAGCTGCCAAGCCCAGTAAGCCCTGCAACCGATGTGATATTGATGATACAGCCTCTGTTCTTCTTTAACTCAGCCGATGCAGCACGTGAGCAGAAAAACATCCCCTTCACATTAACATCCATCACTCGATCCCAATACTCTTCCTTGAGACCTTCCAGATCATCATGGCTGACAAAATCCGTCACTCCGGCATTATTCACCAATATGTCCAGTTTCCCGAAAGCATCGATCGTGGCCTGCACCATCTGCCTCACCAGCGAATCATCCGATACGGTACCCTTAAATAACAGACATTTTACGCCCAGCGCTTCAATTTCCTGCCGGGTTTCTTCGGCTTCCTTGTCCGATTTGGAATAATTGATCGTTATATGGACACCCTCTCTGGCAAGACGAAGTGCGACGGCTTTACCTATTCCGGTTGCAGAACCTGTAATTAATGCTACTTGATCCTTCACTAGGTTACCCCCTAATTATCTAAAATTTTATAATTATTGTATCGCTGCATCCATGACAAAATCAATGGTATGTTAATAAATAAACAAAAAGCCGAAGAAATTTCTTCAGCTTCGTTCCCTTACATCTTCATCTCATCGTGTTACTGCACAGCAGCATGCATGATTATTTCAAGAATATAACATCCTGATCCTTCAGTATTGAATGTAGTTTGGAAATATCTACATCGGCCAATTCACATTGATCATCAAGTGCTAGAGACGCGGCTACGCCTGCCGCTTGCCCCATTGCGTAGCAGGTCGCCTGCACCCGCATCGAAGACATCGCCACATGCGTGGCCGAGATTGACCTTCCCGCTACCAACAGCCGAGAAACTCCCTGAGGAACCAGGCAACGGTATGGAATATCGTATCCGCTGACATGGCGTTCATCCGTGCCTTTTTTACCGTCCGGGCTGTGAATGTCGATTTCGTAGTTAGTCTGTGCTACGACATCATCGAACCGTCGGCCGGAGGTGACGTCCTCCTCTGTCAAGGTATACAGCCCTTTGATTTGATTCGTCTCTCTGACACCGATCTGGCCTGGAACGTGAGTTAACGCGTAATTCTCAAATCCGTTGCGTTGAAGGTAATTAGCTACCGAGAACACCTGGCGCAGCGCTTCTTTCTCTGCATAATTAATATCCTCTATCTTGGCTCCGTTACCTTTGACACGCGTCATATTCACCAGCAGAGTCCCTTCATCTCCCTGCTCCCAAAACAATCGCCGCCCCTGCGGAAGCTCAGATATTTGCTCGTAATAGTAACCATCCTCCGGTAAATAAAGCTTTACTGGCTTACCTGTGTTTCGCATCATGAACATCAGCGTCATTGGCTGCGTGAGTCCATCTTCATCACGTCCGGTTGTATAAGGCGCACCTGCATCGATCACCACTCTGGCGTCTCCCGTGCAGTCGATTACAATTCCTGCTTCAATCGCTATTAAGCCTTCCCGCGTATTCACTACAACGCCGCTGACTAATCCGTCCTTCTTGATTACCCCTACAAAGCTGGCATGATACAATACGTTCACGCCTTCCTTTGCCAGCTTCTGGTTTAAATAATGACGAATGATAAAAGGATCGAATTGCGGCTTGATGGATTCCGTATGGGTTTTGGGGAGCCGGTCCGGCATCGTTTCTGCAATGATCTCCCTGTAAATCCCAACCACATTGCCGACACCCATAAAAACACTCACATTGCCTAATGTCCCCATTCCGCCCAGTTGTCCCGTATGTTCAAGCAGGATCGTTTTTTTGCCTAAGCGGGCAGCCGAAATCGCTGCAGCCACCCCAGCGGGTCCTCCACCCACCACCAAAATATCCGCGCTGTCGTAGACACTTACATCCTTTTGAAATGTATAATTTGTCATGATTCCACACTCCATCTCCATTTTTTTGTAATCCTTTAGAAGCACGCCTCAAACCATATGAGCAAGCCTACTTATTTGATAAACTCCAGCTCTTTAGCACGTTTTTGCGCCTCATCCATCAGCAATTTGTATTTGAAGGTGTCCTCCATCGTTTTCAGAAAAGCCGGATATTCGCTTAACGGACGCTTATTATATATAAACTTCACAATTTCCTCCTTGCCGTAGCGATCTGCATCCGTGGCATTGTAGCCAGCTGGAGGGATAATGGAACTGTCGATGTTGTTCAAACGCGGCAGCTTCAATGCGAACTTCATATAGGCTTCCTCCTTCGGAAACTTAACTTTCAAATATTCCTCATTAGGGCGACCTGTCATCTGATATAAATGGAAATAATTACCTTCTTTAGCCATCGCCTCAGTCAATTCTATTTTATCCCCGTTTACGGTATAATGCCTGCCTTCTATGCCGTACATGACAAGCCGGTTGCCTTCTTTTCCTGATACGTAATTCAGTAATTCAAAAATCTTTTTCAATTTCTCCGGATTTTTATCGACCGATTTGGGAATGACAAGTAATCTGGAAGGCTTCTCCATATCGTAAGCGGAATCAAATTGTCCACTCGGACCTTTAGGGGATTCCATCTGTACCCAGTCTGCCTTCGGGTTGACTGTTTTATATTGATCAATGAACTCCTGCTTGCCTATCTCCGTCCAGCCCGCGAAAACAATGCCCGCTTTTCCTTGAATCGCTTGGTCACGTGCCATCGTGCCTTTATTGGTCATAAATTGCGGTTCGACCAAATTTTCTGTAACAAGCTTTTTCAAATATTCCAATGCGGCCGGCATGTTCGGGTCGTAGTAGGCATTAAAAAGCTTGTTGTCCTTCACGTAGCTGCTGCCGGGCAATCCCAACCCATAGCTTCCAAGAATCGGAGCAAATGTGTTGAATTCCACTCCCGTAAAGCCATAAGTATCCTTTTTGCCATTGCCATCGGGATCTTGTTCGGTAAAAGCTTTGCCGACCGCATATAGCTCCTCCAACGTCGTCGGTTTTTTCAAATTCAAGGCAGTAAGCCAGTCCTGACGAATCCAATAGGAAGAGAACGGTACATCGGCAATTCGGGTAATCGCATAATTTTTCCCGTTAACCATCCCCTTTTTCAGCAGGTTAACTCCCATAAAATCTTTGGCCTGCTTCAAATCTGTGTCCATATGGGGGGTCAAATCCAGCAGCAAACCCTTCTGGGCGAAGTCATTGAGGGTTGCCAGATCTACCATCATCAAATCCGGCATATTCCCCGCCGCCGAGCGTATTTTCATTTGATTCATATAGTCATTCATACCCTGAATCGTGGTTACGGAAATATCGGTGTTCAACCGTTTATCGAGTTCTTTTTTGATCCAGTCCTCCTGAGGCGACGGCAGACCGGCTCCTTCTAAGCTCATGCTGATTTTCACAGGCTCCTTACTCTTCGCATCCGCAGCACCTTCCTTAGCTGGCTGGCTTCCACCTGAGCAGCCCGCCAACAGGCAGGATACCACCAGGAACATGCCTGTTGAAGCGTTCCAAAATTTCATTTTCATACTTACCCCTGCTTTCGTCTATGAATGAGTTGATTGATATGAAAGGGATTAAGAATCCCGTGATACCCTACCAAGGATTCAGCCTTTGATTGAGCCTAGCAGCATGCCTTTGGTGAGATGCTTTTGCAGGAACGGATACACGAGTATAATAGGCAGGCTGGCCACCACAACAGCACTCATCTGCATTGTAACCGTCGGCACCATATTTTCCGAATTTTCCATCGCTTGCTGGGAAAGCATCAGCATTTCTCTGACCACCACCTGCAGTGGAAATAGCGTGCGGTCTGTCACATACATAATAGCTTGGAAAAATTGGTTCCATTGGCCAACTGCATAAAATAATCCTATGGTTATAATTGAAGGCATTGACAATGGAACAACAAGCTGCCAAAGAATCCGGAATTCACCTGCCCCATCAATCCTTGCTGATTCGAATAGTTCTTCCGGTAAATTCTCGAAGAAGCTTTTCATGATCAGCACATTAAAGCTCCAGATCGCATTCGGAAGAATCAGCGCCCATACGGTGTCCAGCAGCCCCGTATTTTTGACAATCAAATAGGTAGGTATGATACCACCGCTAAATAATAGCGTTAATACAATCATAAATAGAAACCATTTGCGGTACGGTAGCCCTTTACGACTGAGCGGATAGGCCAGCAGCATCGTGACAATCAAGCTAATAGCTGTACCGACAAAGGTAATGAACAACGTAACTCGGAATGAGCTCCAAATATCAGAGGCGCTCAGTATCTTCATATAGGCCTGGAAGGTGACTGCTTTAGGGATCAGCACGTAGCCTCCGTTTCGGAGTACTTCACCATACGGAGTAAGAGAAACGGAAACTACGTAGAGTAGAGGGACGACGGCCGCCAGACCCACAAGGCCCAAGATGATATAAATGAAAGTATTAAACAGTTTGTCTTCTGTGCCTCTTACCATATGCCTTGCCCCCATTTTTTGGCGAGCCAGTTCGAACCAAGCACAAGCACAAGTCCAATCGCCGATTTAAACAATCCCACCGCAGAAGCCAGGCTGAAATTGAGCTGTTCCAAGCCTGTCCGGAATACCCATGTATCCAGAATATCCGCTACCGGATAAACGTGAATATTGTAAAAAATATAGATCTGTTCAAACCCTGCATCCATGACATGGCCAAGTTTTAGTATCAACAGCATAATAATTACATGCCGAATACCTGGTAAAGTAATATGCCAAATCATTCGTAGGCGGGAAGCTCCATCGACACGCGCCGCCTCATACAGCGTCGGATCTATGCCGGTCATTGCAGCCAAATAAATAATCGCCCCCCATCCTAGATTCTGCCAAATTTCCGATCCAACCAGAAGGCTTCGAAACCACTCTGTGGAGGTCATGAACGGAATCGCGCTACCTCCGTTGTTAACAATCCAATAATTAATGAGACCGGAGCTCTCCGAGAAGAGCACCAGCGAAATTCCGTAAATGATAATCCACGAAAGGAAATGCGGCATGTAGCTTAAGGTTTGGATCAATGTTTTGAACCAGTATGTCCGGCACTCGTTCAGCAGCAGCGCGAGCAGAATTGGCGGAACGATGCCAAAGACCAGCTTATAGATACTGATTAAAACAGTATTGCCTAGCAGTTCGGCAAAATAAGGCGATTCGTAAAATTGTTTAAAATGCTTGTACCAAGGGTCAGCCCATGGGCTACTCAGAATCCCTTCCAAAATGTTAAAATCTTTAAACGCGATGACGACACCGTACATCGGAATATACCGGTACACGATATAGTAAACGACGCCGGGCAGCATCATCAGATAGAGCGCTTTAAATCTCATCAGCCGTTTAACATGGTGTAGAAGCCGTAGAGACAAGGCGGACATCGTTGGCGCAGATCTGATTGTAGTGGGTTTCATGATTCCCGACCTCCTTAAGATGGAATACCTACTTCATACATTACCAGTGCAATCGCTTTCCGATAATGAACAAACTCCTCTTAAAGAGTGAACAAAATCCACTTATTCCGTACAAGAAAAAAAAGCCCAATATCCGTCACCGGAATATTGGGCTTCCTCCTATTCTTCAGTCTGGCCTTCGCCGCCATACAGGTTCCGGTAATCGTTCGGCGTCAGCCCAGACCTGCGTTTAAAAATTTTATAGAAATAATTGGCGTTCACGAAGCCGACCCGCTCGCCGATTTCGTTCACCGTCAATCCTGTTTTCGTCAGCAGCTGCTTCGCTTTATCCACCCGGACGCGCTGCAAATATTGTATCATCGGCTCTCCTACTTTTTTGGCAAACAATCCGCTTACATACTTCTCATCCATGTTGATCTCTTGAGCTACTATCTTCAGCGTCACGTTCTCTTCGTAATGCTCGTGAATATAACGGATAGCCTCATTAACCTCCGGATGGTCCGTTAGGCTAAGATTACGCTTAGCCTGATCCTTCAAATGCAATTGAATGGTGTCGGTCACAACCGTAAGCAGTTCCTCATGCCCGGCGTTATCAGCCATTTGCCGCAGGGCTTCCTTCGGTATGGAAGGGTATTGTCGTTGGAGCCAATTAGCCAAACGGCTAACGATTTCTTTGACCTTCACCCAATGCGGCTGCTTTTGCTCCATTTCGGTCCAAGCTTCACGAAGCAGCTTCAAGGCTGCTGTTATTTTCCCTTCTTCCAGATGATGATACAGCTCCATTTCTTGCTTCCAGTTGAATGGAGACGAATCAGGCTGCATCAAGGTCGCGGGGTTAAGCCAGTAAAGTCCTGGACGACCCTTGTACCAGTGCGAATTCAACTGACGAAGCACATCAAACCAAACGGCCGGGAATTGCTCAGCAGGGACAAATCCGGAACAAATCGCCGGTCCTTGCGGCAATATGCCTTTAAGCATCTGCAGCTTTAGCGGACTATCACTCCAACAGAAAACAGTCGTTACCCCATAATAAGTAAACGAGTGTACAGACGGGATCGAGTCCTTCATCATCCCAAACCAATCCGTATACGGCGCTTGGTCAAATACCCGGCTGCCGTGAAGTATTGAGCAAATACATAAATAGCGGTACATGCGGTCTCCCCAAACAGGCGTCCGCTTCCAATCGAAGCTCTGCAACTCGCCTCCATGAGACGTAAAAGCATGCCAAGCCTCATTATAGGCTTGGTTAAAGGTTACGTCTGATCGCTGCCGTTCTTTTCGCGATAATTCCGCTTTAACTTTGTCCAAGGTGATGCTTATGGACTCCTGACTCATAGACAGCTTCAGCACATAGCCACTTGCCCCATATTCCAACGCTTGCCGTGCATATTCAAATTCATTCATGCAGGTCAACATGACAAATGCGCCTTCGAAGCCTTCATCCTTCGCGCGACGCAGCAGCTCGATGCCGTTAATCCCTGGCATCAGGATGTCGGTGATGACTAAATCAGGTTGATGCGCCTTTATTTGCTCTAACGCCATCTCCCCATCATCCGCTTCCCCGACAATTTCAAAGCCCATGGCTCGCCAGTCCACCAATTGGACAATCGTCCTTCTAACGAAGGGCTCGTCCTCAACGATTATGGTCTTCCACATGTGTATGTCCTCCATGTTCATAGGGCGGCGAAATGAGAAGCGGGAGGCTCATACGAGCCAATGTTCCCCTATCTAATTCGATCAACTCCAAATCAGCGGCGGTTCTGAACAAAAGCTGCAGCCTTTCCTTCAGGTTTTTCAAACCTATCCGACTTCTCTTTCTTAGGGGATCGGCAGAAGGCTTGTAGGACAAACCGGCTCCGTTGTCCTCGACCTCCAGAATTAAACGGTTATTTACATGCGTATAGATCCGTATCAGAATGCACCCTCCCGTTTTCATTTTTGCCAAGCCATGTTGTATCGCATTTTCTACCAGAGGTTGAAGCGATAGCTTAGGTACCAAAGCATAACGCAGGGAATCCTCATATTCGTAACGGACCTCGAACCTTTGGTCATAACGGAAATTTTGGATGGCGGCATAAGCCTCAATCAATTCCAATTCGTCATGCAAATGAATTAGATCCGCTTCCGAGTTTAAGCTTGTCTCCAGCAGCTTGCCTAGTGAGATACAAATATCCGCGCTAGCTTGATCTCCTTTGGACAAAACATTCCACTTGATCGTATTGAGGGTATTTAATAGAAAATGAGGATTCATCTGCTGCAGCAGCATTTGAAACCGGATCGCTTCCTTTTGACGTTCCTCTACCTTCAATCTGTCCACGAGTTGGGTCAAATCCTTGGCCATATTGTTGAACGTTACAGCAATTTCCAGAATCTCTCCTTTATAATTGTCGGTTGGAATGGAGGTCAGGAAATTTTTCACAATGATTTCGGACATCTTCTTCTTCAACAGCATAAGCGGCCTGGTTATTGTGGATAGGATAAAAAAAGTAATGATGATAAAAAGCAGTGTAAACAACCCGAAGGTTATGAAAAATTGCTGGTTCATAGAACGAATATCCCCGAAGAATACCTCGAGCGGAAACTGGGCGATCAAATACCAATTCATAGAGCCGATATAGCTGCTGTTAATTATCGACGAAGTGGCTTCATGCACCTCGTACTTCCGGCCGAGGCTATCCTTCTGTCGCTTCACGATAGCTCCGATATCCTCCGGAAGCATGCCGTCAGGTCTGCTCTCGTATACAACCCGGCCGGTTTCATTCAAAATGTAATAGTCCTGTTGGATCAGGAAGTTGCTCATATTCTTTTTCAGCCATCCCTGATAAGCAAAGCCAACACGCAGTAAGCCTACGGCATGATTGTCCTCATCCTTCAACACCATATATAGTGATATAAGCGGAGAGCTTTCATAAGCATTCGTTTGCATATCATTAGTTGCATCGGTAACCCAGGCATACGGCTCCTGACCCGCTAGCAGATTCTTCACTGCAGGCTGTTCCATAAAGGTTCCATAGGTCGCATTCGATTTCGGTTCATAGGAAACATAGAGATGTCCGCGCAGGTCGGTGAGCGAATAGTGGAGATGCTCACCGACCGGGAGCATCCTGTTTTTGAATACCGTTAGAATCTCCACGATACCGTCCTCTTTACCCGACCCGGCAGGAGCTATAATTCCCGACTGAGAAGGGAACATCGCTCCGGGATCCGTTTCTTTCTTCAGTGCAGTTTGGACTGTAGATTCCTTCTCCAACTGCAGGGCGGCTAACAGCATTTGGCTCTTGATCTGTTCGAAGGATTGCTTCATTTGATCCAGCTGATTTTGGCTTTGCTCACTGATCCGATATTCATACAAGCGTTCAACCTGTGTATGGTTCCTTACCTGCAAAGCGAAAAAAGGCAAAATGATGAGAAGCAGGAACGCAAAGAATAGGCGATACTTTAGCGAGCTGGGCTGGATGGATCGAATCAACCGATTCAAGGAACTCACTCCCACCATGAAGTTATGTTTTCTCCTGTTTTCCCGTTAATTATTACACTACATCAGCTTGTTTACAGAATCCGGTTTAGCCCTCGTCCTGCCGACACCATCAATCTTAACCCTTCTTTGCAGTGTCGCCATCACCACTCCACCCACAATGAGCAGCGCACCGACGACCTGGACGATAGACACCGCAGTGCCAAGGAGCAGGAATCCCACAAGCATTGCGACAAACGGTTGTAAATTCAAAAACACCGATGCCTTGCCCGCCCCTACCCGCGTTAACTGGATATTCCAAATGACCGAGCAAACACCCTGCATCACAATGCCTGTTGCAAACAACAGCACCCAAGCCCACAGATGCGGGCTCACCTGATGAAGCGGTTCTTTGATCAGTGCTACTGGTATGACCAAGCTCGAGCCGATAACCGTCGAATACACGGTAGCGGTAAACGCCCCCATTCGCTCCGTCAGCTTACGCATAATAATGACGGACACGGAGAAGGTGAACATCGCTATAAAAACATACAGCATCCCTATGGAAATCTGAAGACCATCTGATCTGCCCCTACCACAAAGAAAATACCAGTAATCGCAATCACAGAGCCCACCAGCATTTGCTTGGTAATTAATTCTTTCAGAAAAATCCTTGCCAGCAAAGCAATCGTCAGCGGAGCCAACGATAAAATCAACGAAGCTGTCGTCGCATCAACAGTTTGAAGACCGGTAAAAAACGCCGTTTGGTTGAGCAGTGTTCCGAAAATAGCGAGCGGAACCAGCAGCTTCCAATCCCGAAGGGACAGCTTACCCAGCTTCCGTGTACCCCAAGCATAGCTGAGCAGGCAAATCGAAGTCGCCGTTAATCGAAAAGCCGACAGCAATAGCGGCGGAAACTCATGAACCAGCATCGAGCCAAATACGAAGTTACTGCCCCAACAGATCACGCACAAAATCAGCAGTACATAGGACTGTATCATGCAAAAAGCGCCTCGTTCCTTCATCTTGAATGGATGTCATTCTCTTGGCTTCTTTACAGCTGTGTAAGCGCATTCCGAACAGCAAGAATATACTTGGACTGATCGAGCGGGTTAACCCCTCTTCGTTGACGTTCCACCTCTACCTCCGGCGGACAATCCTGATAACCTGCAAAAAACACGGATAACATCCCTCGCCCCTTGGTCAGTGAGCCAAGCCGTGAAGGGAAATCGAGCGATGTCGCGACAGGAAGTATGCCTTCTATGTCCATTCGTCCATTCCGCAGCACGGGAGTATCAAACTGACCGCGCATCAGTACGAGCTCATTCATCAGCTTGCCGCCGTATTCCTCCGGTGTGGACAAGCGAAACCGCAGCATCGGCTCCAGCAGCTTCGTGCCGGTGTTGGCTAATCCGTCCATAATCCCCATCGGGGTCGCAATAACAAAATCCAACGGATGCGTATGCCATACATGATGCTCGCCTTCGACCAGCGTGATGATTAAATCCGTGACCTCCCATCCCCTCAATCCTTGCTCCAGAGCAATCGGCACCCGCCGTGCCACTTCATTCTGATACCGTTCCAGCAGATGCTCATTTCTGACTATCGAGCTGTACCGCAGCCCGCTACCTCTGGCTCCAGGCTCGATCCGAAATCGCAAAATGGCCCAGCAGGGCTTAGGCATCGTATAAGCCATAAAACCTTCCCCCGCATGTACGGGTGTTTCTTTATAGATCACCGATGGTTCGCCCAGCGTGACAACGAGTCCGAACCGGCTGCTTAGCAGATGTGTAATGATCTCCATCTGAATGCGTCCCATAACCTTGAGATGCAGCTCCCGATCATCCTGCAGCCACTGCAGATCCAGCAAAGGATCTTCATCAGCCAGCTCCTGCATGGCAGCTATGACTGCCGGATATTCGGCTTCATTACGCCAATGCACCTGCACGGTGAGCAGTGGAACCGCCAACCGCTGCTCTCCCGGCACGCCCTTCGGGGAACCTATAATGTCGCCAATTCTTGCCCGGCTCCAGCCGTATACAGAAGCGATATCGCCCGCCTGCAAAATCCCTGTATCTATCGTCTTCTGTCCCTCTACTTTACGAATCTGTGTAACCTTTTCCTCAATGCCAAGCGTATGATTAGGCACTGTATCGCGATTGCGGATCACCCCGTTATAGAGGCGCACGTGAGCGATACGTCCCATCGTCGCGTCCTTTTCCAGCTTGAAGACGATTCCGGAAAGCTCCGCCTCATTGACACCTGCAGGAGCTGGCAGCAGATGCACCATCATGTCCATCAGCTGTGCTACACCCATGCCCCGATTCGAAGCCCCAAAGCATATAGGCACACAGTGCGAACGCTGTACCGAATCAAGGAGGACAGGCAGCAGCTCTGCGGTACGCACATCCTCCGTATCCATATACTGCAGCATCAATGTATCATCCTGCTCAGCTGCATACTCGACAAGCAGCTTCCTGTAAGGGGCTGCCCATGCCTCATATTCGGTCCTGCTCACATCCAGCAGATCCACCGGACCGGCAAAGGCATCCTCAACTCCATTTGGAGCTTGAATCGGTACTGCACCGGGAGTGAGCAGCCGTCGAATTTGCTCCATAACAGCCAGCGGATCTGCACCTACCCGATCCATTTTATTCATATATATAATCGTAGGCATTCGCATATCACGCAGAGCCTGCCAGATGACCTCCGTCTGCGACTGCACACCCTCCACGGCTGAAATAATCAAAACCGCACCATCCATCACACGCAGCGACCGTTCGACCTCGGATAGAAAATCGACATGCCCTGGCGTATCCACCAGATTGATCGAAACCCCCTGCCAGGATAAGCGTGTAACGGAAGCCCTTACAGAAATACCCCGCTCCCGCTCCACATCCAGCGAATCGGTCTGTGCCGTTCCTGTATCTACGCTGCCCAGCGTGCGAATGCGGCCGCTCTGATATAGCATCTGCTCCGTCGTCGTCGTTTTACCTGCATCCACATGAGCAAATATCCCAATATTACGTCTCGCCTCTTGTTCCTCAAACATAGATATTTGGCTCCTTAACCTCTTTGATTTCATTTTAGCGCAATTGGGCCAAAGTTGCATGACTTATTCGGAACGCCACCTGCTGCATCCACATACTCTTAATTCATAGAGGGCTGTGGCGTGGAGTCCAATAATTATCGGCTCACAAGCGCTTTCGCCCAAAACCAATAGCCGATGGAGTTGACCAAATGTCCAGTGCAACCCGGATTCAGCGGCGCAGCCGCACGAAGATCGATGTGCTCATCCCTGCCATTGATAAGGATTTAGCTACGTTACCTTACGTTATTGACAGTGTAAGAAAATATGTGATGCATCCCATCGGGAAGATTATGATTGTATCCCCGGACAGCGAACGGATCAAAAGCCTCTGCGCACGGAAGAATTGTACCTTTGTTCATGAAAATACCGTCCTGCCGATAACCAAAAAAAATATCCATTACAGCTCCCGTAAATGGGACCGATCCGGCTGGCTGTTCCAACAGCTGTTAAAATTTGGAGGCAGCTCGAAGGTTTCCCAAAAATTTTATCTCGTTATCGACGCAGACACCGTGCTTATACGACCACATTTGTTCAGATCAGGCGGCAAGCAAATATTTTATTGCCGTAACTGGAGTCAGCCTGAATACTTTAATACCTATCGAAAACTGCTGGGGAAGCGTGCACCCAGACCGTCCTCCTTCGTCACCCACTATATGCTGTTTGAAAAAGCGAAGCTGTCCCGACTCAAAAAGAAGATCGCCGCCCGACACAACACCAGCTGGCACTCCGCGATCATCCGCAGTATTAATAAATCAAAGCAGTTTGGTTTTTCCGAATTCGAGACGTACGGAAATTTTCTGTATGCCAGTTCCCCCAAACGTGTCATTCTGAAAAAAGCACTGAACAAGAGCCTAAGCATGAATCCGGCTGGAATTCCCCAAAAAAGGATCAAGAAGCTGGCCAGGACCTACAGGTCCATCTCCTTTCACAAGCGGAAGTGTTATACGAAAAAATCGAAGCGATAACGTCAAGCTGGCTGGCCTGTAATCATGAACACGTGGCCTGGAGCATCGTCTCATCATGAGTGTAACCTTGCAGTTTGGCTATCTACAGAGTCTGATACACACAGGAAGGCACTCAGGCTACCCATAGAGGGTAATCCAAGTGCCTTCCTTCGTCATCCACATTGTCAATCTGTTCAGTCCAATCTCAATATACTCTCAAGAGCTGAGTTTCCAGTCGCACTTTCACCTCTGGCCATTCCTCATCAAGGATGCTGTATTGCTGAGTATCTCGAATAAAACCGCTATAAAGAACACGATCCTTTCTTATGGTACCTTCATGCTTGGCGCCAATTCTGAGAATCGCTGTATTGGACCTTACGTTTCGCACATCTGCCCGGAATTGTATACGGATCAGCCCAAGCTCCTCAAAGCCATATCGCAGCAGTAAATACTTACACTCGGTGTTCACATGGGTTCGCCATACTTTCGGTGAATACCAGGTCCAGCCTATTTCCAGGTTCTTGTTGGGCAACGAGATGTTCAAAAATCGGGTCGATCCCATGATATCGTTGGTCTGCACATCCATAATCGTAAAAGGTACCTGTAGTCCATTTTCCTGCGCCTCCAGAGCCTCCAGCACGAGCTCATTCATATGCTCGAGTGTATTCATTTGGCTCGGAAGGTACGTCCAGATTTGCTGATCATTTCCGGCGTCAAACAAACCCTGCACGTGTCCTTGCTCAAGCGGAACCAGCTTGACCCGTTTCCCTGTTAAAGTCACCTTTTCCAACAAGCGATCACGCTCCTGAATCATTTTCTTCAATCATATCAAGAGATTGGCCTTATCTATAGATCCAATTTATTAACTTTCTATTATACCATTTATAATTTCTGAGACAGCCTCGTAAAAAAAGAGACCATCTCCCTTCAACAACAGGGCATGATCTCCATGAATCAAGATATGTCTATATGAGTGGTAATGTTAAATTTATGCAGAGGAGCCGCGTGTAGAATCGACTCAGCGTTACATAGTTCCTGCGGCTTTGGATGATTCACTACGGTTCATTGTAGATCACTCTCGATGCAAGTACACCATGCGATAACACTAAGGGTTCCATTTAAACCAGCCTCCTGTTGATAAACTATTTATTGAAAATAATTGTAAGGACAACATAAATGGCGAAAACTACAAGAACCACGGTAGAGCACACTGATACTAACAGTAAAAATGAACGGGTTTTGTCTTTGCTTAATTTGTTGAAATCGAGAAATGGTTTCTTATTCATTGCACAGCCCACCTCATCATTCGGCGAGTGGCTTTTCTAAGTCACTCGCTTTTTTTCGTTCGTCTTGTAAACGACCAGAATCGCACTTCTTTGGTGCTCTACACCAGAAAGTGTTGACTTGATGACCGAACCGTAACACACGTTAATCAATTGATCATCTTTTAAACCGGCCAAAAACTCATTCGCTTTGTTCTCGGCATAAGAGTTATCCGTATCGAGAAATTCTTTAACTTGGATCATTGCAGCAGCTCCTTTTCAAATGGTTTTACATCCATGCAGCACAAGAAGTGGCTCCATGACGCGCACCCCTGTATTCGGTTACATTTAATGTAAGAGGGGTGTGAAAATACAATGAGGCATTCCGCAAAACTTGCGGAATGCCTTCACTTTAAGTTATCTTAGCACCCTACGGGGCCACTGTCAAACAAAGTTATTGAACGTCGAAATAAATAATTGCTCTTTTGCAAAAAGGAATGGATTGGATTTACATATAATACTTGGTATACTGTTGTAAAGGTCTCCGTAAGGGAGACCTCTATTTATATAGGAGGGATTTGTGTGAAAATGGATTGTAACCATCCAAGAGAGTTCGTGAGTCGTGAAGGAGGCGAGATCTACTATGAACCGTAGTCCGTTGCTCGTTGGTTCACGATTGCAGTTGATCAATCAGCTTGTTTATTTTGATGAAGAAAAGACCAATTTCTTGAATCATTATTTCCCGGAAAACAATCACAAACGCAGTGCGTTTGAGCGGATATTATCAGATTATACTTCAACTCTCGAAAAAATCGTCGCTGATCTTAGCGAAGACCGTCTAAACTCCGTTGCGTTGATCGGAAGCCGATTGGAGCTGCGGTATGTAAACGATGATTGGATCGAATCCTTCACCATTGTTTTCCCCCAACATGCCGACCCTAACCAAAACCTGATATCGTTCTTGTCTCCCATGGGGATTCAATTACTCATGTCTCAAATCAATGAGACGTATCAGCTAGCCATACCCTCCGGGGTCATTTCGGTAAAAGTCGAAGGCATCAAGTATGTGAACAGTGGTGACATCAATTAAATAAAAGACAACCAATCAGGCAGCCTTGCTATTCCAGAAGGCTGCTTTACCCTTTACTCAGGCCTGTGCCACAAGAGGAAATCGCAGAGGGTTTGGCATTGATATGCGAGGACAATTTGAACGAATGAAAAGTGTAGTATCCGGCTCAACAAGGTAAGGCGTAGCTGCAACCTCGATATCGTTAAACTTCGGCGTAAAATGAAAGTGAACGCTGCTGATCGCGCTGCTAATAACAGTAGCCAGCAAGGCTGTCAGTTCAACCGGCTCCTTACTGATCACATCGAATAGATGCAGCTCCTTGTCCTCATATTGAGCAATAACAAGGGTTTGTGTGTCCTCAATCAGATAAATATCTTCACCAAAAACATTCAGACAATACCACAAAAAGATTCCTGTCGCCCCTATCACTCCGCACTGCTGCGAGATCGGTTGGCGCTCTGCCGCAAGGGTCTGAATCAGCTCCCAATCCGCGGCAACATTGACATCCAGCTTTCGCAGACTTGAGCGCTTAGGCTCCAGATTAGAAGCAGGAACTGTAAAACTGGCTTCATGTACGGGACTGAAACCAAATTTCGGATAAAAGTCAAGCACACTTTTGTTCGCAAACAAATACATCAAATCGCACTTTGCTTCATATTCGGACAGCACGAACTCCAATAGCTTTCTGGAGAGGCCTCTGCTGCGATAATCCGGACGCGTCATGACAGTGCCGATTTGAATCGCCTTGTAGTGTTGACTATTCAAAACAAGCTCCAGCCTGCTCACAGATAAATTGGCAACAACGGTATTTCCGTCTATATAAGAATAACACGTATAGGTATCATCCCAGCAGCCCCGCTGGTACCATTGTTCAAAATCTATATGAAAGACCTGGGCAGCCAGCTCGTTAAAGCTTAGCCGGTATTCGGACAGATGCTTGTAATCTTGTATTAGCTTTAAATCGTTCATAGGCTCCTCCGCGCAAATGCCTCAGTTGGGGCATTCACCTTTCATCATCATTCCAACATCAGTTCCATAGCTTCTATACAACGCTGATAGCCGCTGCGCTCGTAAAACTCAACACTCCAATCACTCGGCCAGAAGTCCTTTATCGGCTTACTTACGCGCAACCCGGTGTTAATCCCCAGCAGAAACAGAAAATAATCCCGTTCGCTGCACCAGCGACGTAGGGACTGCTTCATATCCTCGATGTCCTGGAGCGAGCGCAGCGGCTGCACATCGTAGGTTGTTTTTTAGTCATACTCCGGCTCCTTTATGATGGAATCATACGTTGAATGTATGATTATCTTATATAAGGATGAGTTTACCGGATGAAGGTAGTAAAATCAAGGATTTGAATGTACGAAAATATCCATTTTCGTACATTCGATAAGAACCTATGAAACTAAATTATCGATCAACAAAGAGCAGTCTGGAACTAGAAAATATAGTTTGAGACTACTCTTATTTATTGAACTATCGTTCCCAGTTCGTAATATAAGGTTAGCCAGATATTTCTGGTTGACCTTTTTTCATAGGGTCTTATTATTACGGTAGTCGGGGTAGAACGAAGTTCCCGTGGGATTTTATCCCGTCAGCTAAACTGTTCACCTCCTACTTGTATAAACATGTTTCAGGCTGGTTGGGACCAGATCCCGTTTAACAAGCGAACCTATGACATTACAAGAAGCCTTAGGGGATACCGACAATTAAGTATGATTAAGGAGGAGAATTCGTATGAATCCAGTCATTGGTCTGGATGTAGCCAAAGGAGAAAGTCAAGTTCAAGCATTTTTGGATAAACGAAAGCCTTATCGTAAAAGCTTTAGCATCCTTCATCATGTTGAGGAATTTAATACTGTTTTTCTAAAGTTCTTAAAAGAAATTGAGACCCTGGCGGGTAAAATGCCTACGGTTATTTTGGAATCAACGGGACACTACCATACTCCTATTGTTCAATTTTTAGAGGAGCATCAATATGTGTATATTATCGTCAATCCATTTATTGCTTATCGAGCTAAAAGTTCAAGCTTACGGAAGGTTAAAACCGATGCCCTTGATGCCTTTCATCTATGTGAACTTTATTATAAAGAAGAACTAGAGCCTTATAAAAAAAGGGAGATCCAACACTTAAACCTTCGTAATCTAACAAGACTGCACGAAAGCATTTCGGGTGTATCCGCACAAACAAAATTACAGCTTCATTCCGTGTTAGATC
>NZ_MRTH01000002.1 GCF_001956045.1 Paenibacillus sp. FSL H7-0331
ACGATGACCATCTTTCCTTGCGGATACGCTTCGATTACGGTTTGAAGGAATGACAAGAACGTGGCCGCATCGTACTGTTCGTCTTCTTTCCAAAGAATGTGGCCCGTCGCGTAATTCAATACAGCAAGTAATTTAACGCCGCGATGCTTCCCTGTGGTTGGGATGACGCGTTGCTTGCCCTTGAGGAACCAGGTATGCTGAAGCGCTTGGTAATCACGGATCATCGACTCATCTTCGAAGAGCAAATGAGCGATTTCCTCGTCCATTAGTCTTTTTTCAAAATCGGAAACGTAGCTTCAGTAAAGACTTGTTGCTTGGCTTCATCGGCGGCTGCTAAGGTATACGTAGGTTTCGTGTAGCTGAGTCCAAGTCGATGCGCCATTTTAGAAATGCCTCGCAGCGAGTAAGCGACACCGAACTCCCGCTTGATATATTCACCCATGAGATACAGCGTCCAGCTATATTTGCTCATAAATCCAACTTCATGTGGAACAGAAGATACGATGGTTTGTTTGAGTTGTTCCTGCTGTTCCTTCGTTAATCGCTCAGGGGCTCCCGTTGAATAATTCATTTGCAGTCCGGTTACACCAGCCTCGCGAAAAGCACGCATATATTTGTAGACCGTTCGTTCCGTCCTGCCAATGATTTCTGAAATTTCTAGGGCATTCTTGCCTTTCAATTGCAAATAAATGGCTTGGTAACGCTCGAACATGCGCCGATCTTTCTCTTTTTTCATCAAGGCTTCAACTTCAATCCATACTGGGGTCGTTTCCATGATTTCACCGTCGCTTTCAGGTTGTATATCTTTAATTCGACGGGTTGGAAATGAATTCCTTTAGTTCAACTTATATAGATCAAATGACAGTGGAAGAGTTGGAGAAGCTAAATTCTTATAGACTAAAGCGATTAGAACTGCTTAAGCAGCTAAAGCCATTAAAGGTAATTGATAAGAGAATGCCCATACAAAAAGAAATAAGTACACTAAATAAAGAAGAATCAGACTGGTTAACATCAATCTATAATAATCAACAAATATAGAAAGCCTATTAAACGTGCATTTTATAGCCTGATGTTAGATGGAGGTATTGAATTGACAACAAAAAATCAGCATTATGTTGCAAGGTGCATTCTTAAGAATTTTTCCAATAATAAACTTCAAATATTCGAAAAATTGGTAGAGTCTAATAAAGAGCCTTATCTAACAAAATATACTCAGGCAATGACGGAAAATTATACATATGAGCACACAAACTTGGAGACTAATGAATTAGAAGATCATTTTAGTATTGTTTATGAAGATAAGTTTGCACCTGCTCTGGTAAACTTGCTACAGCTGTTAGAGGAATTTGATGAAGGAACAGGGAATATTCTTGAAGTGAAAAAAATAATTGCATCACATATATCAACTATAATTGTATTTTATTATAGAAGTGGAGCATTATTACATGAGTTTGAATATGAACGAAATAATAAAGAAGACAGGATTATACTTCTTCTTGAGAACATAATGAATTCAAGATATATTTTGGAGCTGGGTAAAACAATTATTAATAAGTATCAAATTTGCATCATTAAAAGTGACGATTGTCATTTTTTACTCAGTGACCAGTACTTGTCAACGGCTGCTCTTGGAATAAAAAACAACTTTTTTGACATGAGTAATAGGCATATCGGATTAAAAGATGTCATGATATTAGTTCCAATTTCTAGTAAATACTATATCGTTTTCTTTGATGGTAAAAGACCTTTGTATATTAGCCCAAATAAACTTATTTCTTTAAAGAAGGAAGAAGTAAGGGAGATTAATAAAGTTATTATTAATAATTCATATGTTAAATGTGTTGCACAATACAAAGAGGCATTATTAGAAGCGTCTCCTCAATTCGAATTTAAGTCGCCATCTGCAACTTATGCTGGTTTTGATTCAGGTAGTGTTATGGGCAGCAATAGGAAAAAAGAAATTTTCTTTTATGAAAATGATGAGCGCATTTGGGATTTTTTCGGTATGCACGATCTTTATAAATATAGTAAGTCTGGAGCAAATGAACTATGTCCGTGTGGAAGCCAAATGAAATTTAAAAGGTGTCATATGGATAGATATAAGGGTGCAAAAAGGATGATGGACGAAATTGGTCAAGAACAATATGAGAGGTATTTAATTGATCCAAATGGAATGGTTGAAAGACCAATTGGAGCTTTTTATTCAAACAAGAAAAGACCTCCATTAATTTAATGAAATAATTGCTTCAGCGTGGCTAACAGGCAAAACTGGAGCTTTTTATAAACTGTTATGACCAGTACTTAGTTACCTTAGATATAACAAAAGATAGACAATAAAAGGTACATTTTATTGTAAATAAAAAATATAAAAACGAATTTGATAATTATTATTCAAATTAGTCAACAATTAGATTTATCTGATCGTTCGAAGTGGATTGGTGTTATTGGCTCCAGAAATGGTTCTAAGGCTGAATTAAATGCTACACATAATCTTGGTAAGAATCTTGTGTCCAAGGGTTATATAGTTGTTTCTAGTCTTGCTGATGGGATGGATGCGGCAGCACACAGAGGAGCTATTATTGATGGTGGAGAAAGAACTTTTTGAAATAAAACCCGTTGAAGACATTATATTTTTTGAAGAACTAATCAAATGTTTTTAACTATAAAGTAAAATTATGGATCATTTGCAACATATAGTTTCTCAATTTCGTTATCTATTATGAGAGGGGGAGTTTGATGAAATTTTTGTTTCCTGTGGTTTTTCTTGTCGCTTTGACTGGATGTGTTAGAAGTGATGTTCAAAGTTTTGCAAGTAATAAGATGATAAATTGGGAAAACCGTGTGTATATGGTTACTGATCAACAAGTAAAAAATACTGATAAATTACTTGGAACAATTAAGTTAAAGTCTGACAAGGAGAAAGATCTCAATGCAAATTATAGTTCAAATTTCTATTCAGTCGGTACTGCTGTGTACTCTATTGTAGGATTGGATTACAAAGATTCAATAGCCATACAAGAAGATGGAGACAAATACTTTAAAGCTAACTCAAATAAATAGTTATGATTAAAGAAAGAAACTGAGAATCAAATTTGAGTTCTCAGTTTCGATTAAACAAAATTATTTAATTTTTGAAATTATGTCACTTTCAGAAATGATCGATTGATCAGCCATGTATTGGTACTGCCCTTCAACAACTTTATTTGTACTGTTCTCGGCAGGATTACTCTGTAAGTTAACAAATAGACTATCATTTTCGTTAATTAGAATGTAAGTGTTGTTGTCTGACTTCTTCAAGAAAAGAATAACTTCTTGTTTTTCTTGGAGCGGAGTAGTGTGCTCAGAGAAGTACAGAGTTGATTCATTCTCTCCACCTAGTTGTTTAACAACGATATTTTTCTTATTAAGTTCGTTATCACCTTTTAGAATACTCTTAATTTCGATATCAGTACTAGTGGTAACAGCATCGAAATCTTTTATTTTTTTTACATTAGTGCCTTTATTCTTACTAACTGTTCCTTTGACCACCAAGTCCGCACTTTCAGCTAAATCTTTAAGACTTGTATATTTGACAGCCCATGACGGAGTTACGACAACAACGTGTTCTTTATTATTAGGATTTTTGATGTTTAGTTCTTTTAGTTTCTCTTTATTGGTTTTAGGCTCTGAATCATTCAACTTTTCCGTTAATGAAAGTCCATGAGGAACACCATCGTATTTGTTCTTGAGTGCGATAGTATCTGATGGGGTGGGGGAGTCGTATGTTCTAGCTAAGGTTGTAAGATCAGAATAAAATGTATAACTCAACATAACTGACGCTTCAGAATCGTTATGAGCCAATCCAAATGAATGGCCTAATTCGTGAGTAGCTATACCATTTATGATAGAGGTAGTATATCTGGATTGTGCCGTAAAATGGGTATTTAACCATGATCTTGTATTATTGATAGTACCAGTTATCCAATTATAATCTGTGTAGCATATTCCGTCCCACGTTGCACCTGAGTTTTCAGTATTACCAGCTCTGAAGTCATTGGTATAACCTGTTACTAGACTCATAACGCTGTTATTCGTCCAACGAGAAGCACCAGTAGTCCAAAACCCCTTATAAGCGTTGTTTGAACCATCATTGTAATAAGTAACATACCTATTGTTAAATTTGTAATAGAAAGTTGGAGTATCGGCATATGCAACGTTTACGACACTTAATGCTAGTCCTAAGGATGTGGCAATAACAAGAAACTTTTTCTTCATACATCATTCTCCTTTTAAACTTAATTTTTGAGTAAATTCACCATACCATATATTACCAAATATATCAAATATTAATAGTAGTATAATAGATTGTTATGGTATAACTAAATTTAAATTCAGTTAAATGAGAACAGAATTTCAATGTCTAAAAAAATGATTAAAAATAAAATATGCAAAGTTATTGACAATAAAAACTGGAAAATTATACTATACAGAAGTAGCAGAGAGGAGTTGAGAATTATGCAGTCAATCGAAGAATATGAATGGACAATTAAAACTTACAATGTATTAAAAAGATCTGGAATTAATTTTGTTGAAGACATACATAAAATGAGTTACGCAGATATTACTTCATTGAAAAACATTCATCGCAAAAGTGTTGAGGAGATTGAATCTAAGCTTAATATCGAATTCCGATAAACCGATCATTTTAACGTGAGTTAGAAGTAAAACAACAAGGTTAAATCCTTGATAACATAGATGATTTAATTTCATCTTATATAAGGTTACTGAGAGGATGTGATAGCGTATTTCAGATACCAGAGCACCCCGATTTACTCCGAATAATCCAACATATTAATGAAAACAAAAAATATGAAATTATAAGGAGAATACATAAAAATGACAGAATTAAAACAAACCAAAGGTAGCGTTCGAATTGAAGGTAAAATTGTAGGATTTAGCACAGATGGTTCATACCGTGAGGGAAGCACTAAAGAAAAAGGAAATCCATACAGAAGCATTAGTCTTAATATTAAAACAAGCAATAATAATGTAATCTATAGTGTAGATCTTTTTGGTCAAGTACCAGATAAAAAAGTTAAAGTTTACTCCAATAAAAACGGAGAGAGGCAGCAACTTGAGATTAATTTCAGTGAAAGAAAAGATATTCCAGAAGGATTCACATGCTTTGGTTTTGGAACAGCTGGTATTGCACTTGTCAAAGAAGATGACGGTAAAGCAAAATTACATAATTATTTTAATTATGATGCTGTAGAACTTATTAAAAATAATGTTGAAAACAATCTTGAAGTATGGGTAGATGCTCAATTTAAAATTGAAAAATATCAAAGTAATGGAGAGGATAAAACATCTGTAAAGTACACAATTGAAAAAATCGGACTTAAAAATGCATCTGATTTCGATGATGAGAAATTTGTAGAGGTAAGCTCATTTGAACATGATATTGTCGTCATGAATACAAATGTAAATAAAGAAAAGAAGAAGTTGTATGTGAGTGGTCGAATCATCCAATTTAATAAAACTTTTAGCGATATGGTGTTTACTGTTGATGCTGAGAAATATGATAAGTTGGCAAACAATATCGCAACAAAAGCTAAGACAGGTGATATTCTTCCCATTCAAGGTAAATGTGTAAATGGAACTATTCTCGTAGATGCTCCTAAGAAAGTGGATTGGGGTGGAGAAAGTCCAGAAGGCGTTGGTAAGGTTAACGGAGGTTCTATTTCTGAGTTTCAAATCACGAAAGTAATTAATCATCAGGCGAAAGTTTATAGGTCAGAAGATTTTATTGTTGCCAATCCGTTTCAAAGAGATGATGGCAAACCAATTGATATCAGTGAAGATGACCTGTCCCTTTGAGGATTAACGCACTAAAGTAAATGAATATAATACATAATAATAAAGAATATAAACATAGAGGAGATTACTAAATTGGCATTAGCAAAACGAGAGAAAAAACGTGAAGGTGTAACATTTTTATTTTATGGGGAGAGCGCAAGCGGTAAAACACCTACCGCTTTATCTTTTCCAAATCAATTTTTAGTTGATAGTGATAGTGGCACTAAGTTTTATAGTGGAGAGAATGTCTTAACAGAATCAAATACGTTGGTGTTTCAAGAGTTGAATGAGGATCTAGATGAGTTTGAGAATGATGAAGAATTGTTCGAACAAGTTGAATCCATTAACATTGATAGCATCACACGATTTGCTGAGAATATGTCACATGCTGCTTTAAAGGTTGTAGAGCTTCGAGCAATGAGTAATGCTCGAATGATCGAAGGAGAAGGGCTTTCCCCTAAAGAATACTTTGATGTTGTTGTAAAAACGTACATTAAGGATGGTAAGCCAGTCGGAGTAGTAGAAAAAGATAGAACTCAGGTGTTTAACGTTGGTGATATTGTAGATAAGCCAATCTATAGCCACTGGAAAGCTGCAATTGAAAGAGCACAAAAAGGTGCAACTAGAAGCAAAGATGAAATTAAAACTTTTGATGAGACTCTTGATAAAGAAGCAGATAATTTTAATGGGGCAATTGGGGATAAGGCAAACGAACATATTAGCAACATCTCAAGAATTATTGACGTTATGACAGTTGATGAACAAAAAGCAATGGCGGTTGGGTTCAAGGAGAAATTTAGAACCACTAAGTTTAAAGAATTACGAGATGTAAATATTCTTCAAGCTATGTTGGAATATGTTCAAGAATTACCAAAGAAATAATAAGCAGATTAAAGAAATATTTCAAAGGAATTATAAGTAAATAATACCAATACATAGTTAAACCCACTCTCCCTAGAATATGAATACGAATATATTCTAGGGATTGTCCTTACAAGTCGGATAACAATTATGGAGGCATGATGACCAACAAGATTATCAAGCGTTCTCTTGCAATCATTATCTTGAGTGGCACATTTATCTTTACTGGTGCAAATCAAGCAGGAGAAGCGAAAACATACACCTTAAATCAAACATCAAATGTTGCTCAGTCTGTTATGAGTGAAATAAAATTTAAAATTGTTAAGCTTCCAGTTGAGAAGATCCAACAACCAGAGATTGAACCAATAGGAACGGAACCTAGCATTGATGTATATAATTATAAGTCAATGAGTGTAACTGCATTTACGTCTGGGTTTGAGAGCACACAGAAAAAGAAAGGTCAGAAGGGGTACGGTATTACAGCGAGTGGTGAACCAGTAAAACAAGGGGTTACAGCAGCTTGTCCTAAGTCCATGTCATTTGGAACTGAAATTTATATTAAAGAGTTGGATCATGTTTATACTTGCCAAGATCGTGGAGAAGCCATAAAGGAAGGCCATATCGATATTTATTTTAATGATTTGAGGGAAGCTCGACATTTCGGAAGACAAAAACTAAGTGTTGCAATTATAGATTAAGAAGGGATGATTGTTATAGCATATTTACTTGAAGAAAGAGAAACACATATCAGTACATGTGATGAAACAAAAACTTGGAAAATTGAAACTCTTCAAAGTAAGGTTGTCAACAAACTTAAAAGAGTCGGGATTGAACCAGATCGAATTGTTGAAAATGAAAATGGAAATCAGTATTTCTATGAGAATATTCCATATAATCAAATCTCCTTTAGGGCAAAAACATTTGGAAATAGAGTTATGTCAGATGAGCATAAACAGAAATTAAAGGATGCTCGTGAAGCGAGGTTGAATAAATGAGTAAACCACTACCAGACTCAGGAAACCGATTAGACTATGTTACAGGATCGAATAGAGAGCCAAGTACAGGTAAAGGGAGGTACGATTTAGTTTCCCCCTATGCTCTCAGAAGATTGGCTCAACGATACGAAGATGGCCTTGAGAAGTATTCTGAACGTAATTGGGAAAAGGGACAGCCAGTATCAAGATGTTATGATAGTGCAATTAGACATATGAACCAATACATAATGGGTATGGATGACGAAGATCATTTAGCAGCAGCAGTTTTTAATATTTTTGCGATTATGCATTTTGAAGAGATCATTCCTCATATGCAAGACTTGCCGAATAGAATTTTAGAAATTGATGAATCTCATAACCCTTGATACATAAGGGTTTTCTAAACAGAAATAGCCTATAAAACTACAGTTTTAATGGAATTGGAGGTATCGAATATTGCATCAAACATTACATAAGGTTTATAAAATTAGAAATAAGGAAACAGGACTATTCTCAAAAGGTGGCACAGATAATATCTGGACTAAAGAAGGGAAATCTTGGTCTAATATCGGTCATCTGAAACATCATCTAAATCAGCTTGCGAAATATTATCTAAAAGATAAAAACCCATATATAAATGCTGAGATTGTGGAAGTCAATTATGATATGTGTCACAAAGTGGACGTAAATGAAATGTTTAATGAAATTGCTAATAATAAAGAAAAAGCAGAGGAAGCTTATCGTTTGAACGTGCAAAAATGGAGAGAAGAACAAGAACGTAAACAATTACAAGAATTAAAAGAAAAATATGATAAATAAATTAACACCTTCATATATAAAGGAGGTTTGTGGATGGGATTTTCAGAAATCGAAAAATTAGCTCTAAGTGAAATAACTATTCATCAATGCTTACAATTCTATAGGCGTAAACAAATGACAAAAGAAGATGTATTAATAATGATGGTTCAGGTATTGGTGCAGCAATAGAATCATTATTTCGTTGAAACAATAAAACTACATCAAGAGTCAAACCAAACAAGAATTGAGTAGACAATGAAAGTGGATTTTCAACCGAAATAAACAGACAAAAAACCAGATACATGTTGTATCTGGTGGGTAATATGTACTAATCAACCTTTTGTGTAAGATTTATTAGCCTTTGATTGAGACAATACTGAGCCTGCTAAAGACTTGGTTAATTTGCTTGTTGAATTGCTGTTTAATGCTTTTGAAGCTTTGGTGGACATGGATGAAGACGATACTTTATTAGTACTAGATTTAGCCATTTACAGATACACCTCTTTTCCTTTATGACCTTGATAGATTTATTTTATAACACAATATATAGTATGTAAATTGATTTGTTCGGTTTTTTGTTCGCACTAAATGTGGTATGAATCAAAATTAATTAAAGTGTGGCTTTAAAGCCGGTAAATTCAATTTTTTATTAGGAAAGGGATTGGTTATATTGTTTAATCTAAATATTTTATCAGAATGAGGATTAAGAAATAGAGGAATTAGCAAAGAGGATCTATATGAATTCCAATGTGAAGAATATAATGATGAAAATGAATACGACAGGTTTGTATTAGATCCAAATTTTGATTGAGTAAATGAAATTGCACTTTGTAAGGGAAATATTTAATAGATGAAAATTCAAGAGTTGCATGAGGTTCAACTTGCTGTGTTTGATGGTTATATTAAGGATGCAAAACAGGATGGTTATAGTACACATGTAACACTACATGCTCTAAACGTTATGAGGTCAAGATATGAAGCTTTAGTTGTAGAGCAACAGAGACTCAATGACGTACTTGAGCAAATTGAACATGACACCGAGGATGAAGTTACGTCTGACTATGCTAGACACAATCGTACTGAGGGATACGAATTTAGTAATTAAAATGGCAATTGTATTGGAAATGAAAAAGGAGCTTAAAGCCGCATAAATTTTTCTTTAGTTTTTTCTTTCTTGTCTTTGCTAAGTTTAATAAAAACAGTAGAAATATTACTGTCAGGATTATCAACACGTATATCACGATTGTTAAAATGCACGTGGTCTATACCAAGACTAAATTTAGTGAGTCTCTACGAACTTTGAGGAAAGCAAGAGGCATAAGTCAAAGTAAATTGGCCACAGATTTAGACATTCCTGAGTCCAATATTCGCAGGTATGAGTCACAGAATGATACACCGAGTATAGAGCGTTTAAAGCAATTAAGTGAATTATTTTAAGGTTTCTATTGAAAAACTACTTGGATTCGAAGAGCTATCCATTGAAGACAATCTTAATTCTGAGTTTTTAAGCAACTTTCACAAACTGACCGAACATAACCAATCCCTTATTATTGAGTTAGTTAAAAGTTTGTCTGAAAAGAGCCAATAAAAAATCAATTTTATGTGAAAATTATTTGGGCGAATTATATTACTGTGAGTGATTTATAATGATTCGGACATCTTATTATGTCGAAGAATTAAATGCATCAGGTGTTGTGGTTATTTCTTCTGATTGGCACGAGGAAAGAACTGGACTTCAGAATGAGCATACAAACGAAGAAGTGGCTTGCATAATTGATGGTAGATATATGTTTGTAAATGTATATAGACATATGAAAATGTTTGGTGGTAGTGATTATAGTATAAAGAAGTTTGAAATAAGCAAAGAACAATATGAGGACCACAGGCAGAAATTTGGGGTTAAAGATACGCCTGATTTTTTAGAAAAAATAAAAAGACGCAATGAGTTAAAACAATTAATTGCTGATGAAGAAAAGTTGACAACCCCCAAATACCCAAAATGTATGACAATTATGGAACAAAAGAGTGGAAAGAATGGTGTTTTTTGGGGTGTCCATACTTTCCTTCGTGTAAGGGAACGAGAGACTATAATCGAAACATCCGTCTAAAATGTGAGTTATTAAAGAGAGAGCTCTCAGGTTTAACTTAGCTATAAAAATACATTTTCATAAAGCTGCACCATTTGCTTTTTGAATTCGCATGTAAACGTGCGTCGTTGTTTTTTAGGCATTGTAGAAATCCGCTCCTTAGCATGATAGGTTTATTCTACAAGCCCTTATTCTTTCTGTCCAACTTAGTGTAGCCGATCTAGAGTGGGAACAAGTAGAGGTTGAGTATGAACGGTTATGGGATTTGAGGGAGGGAGTAGCCAATGCATAATAATCTAATGATCAATCAAAAGTCGAATGAGTTTGAAGAAGGTATTTCTCAATTAGTATCGATGAATAAAGAGTTTGTTCATAATCATAAGCTGAAGGTTATTGTTTCCGCACATGAAAGAATCATTAACCAACTAGCAGAAGCAATAAAGAAACAAGGGGAAATCAGCAAGCAATTAACAATCAAAGGAATTGTATACACGAATATGATTGCTGAAAAGGTAACGGATTATGATATGAAATTCAGTGGTAAATTACATAAGGTTAAGGAAGTCGGTTCTTACATCAGCAAAAATATTGAGGATTGTTCAAACAGGTTGAAAAACAGATTCGAAGATTTGAGAGTTAAGTTAGCAGATATTAACAAAGAAAAAGAACATACATATAACTTATTGTGTCCTGATGTTGATGGGTATTACCATTTACTAAACCTTGCACCGATTATAAAGGATGATTTGCTGGGCATTTACTCGTTCAATCGAGACAAAGTAAAAGACGATGGATGCAGGACAAATTATGTAGGAACAAATAAGGCGATAGACAAATTGCCGGAGATTATAGATGGACAAGAGTTCTTCAAATGGATGTCATGGAATTGTGCATTGCTTAACAATATTATATGAGAAAATGAAAGATGCAGGATTAGATATGTTTAGTGCGCTTCAGGAGATTACAAAGACACCTATAGAGGCGGTTAGTGTGAAGCAGGATGGATGGGGTAATGTGGTGAGTGTGGAGCGGAAGAAACCGTTTCTGAGGTTGGTTGATAAGCTTAGAAAGTGAAAGTCTGATATGGCTAATAAGGTGAACAGGAGATTCTAATATAACGGATAGTTATTTTAGGAATGAATAAGAAAGTGAAATATACATATGAGAGGAATTTAGAGGAATGAATGTTTATAATCTAAATATGAGTGAATAGATGCAGGAAATACAAGAATCTAAATCAGTAAAAGTTGATAATCGAAATTATACATATGAAAATATAAATGTGAATGTTACATATTTGAACGAACCTTCCAAGAGAGCTATAGAGAGTTTCAATAAAGGAATCAATAAAATAATACATAAATTTATTTGAAAATGAACAGACAACCAATCCTAATATTGTTAATAGGAAGGTTGTCTGATTTTGTGTTTAAATGGAATATTGGATATACTCGTCTTAATAACTTATCTACTATAAGGGAGAGTGTTATCAATGAAAGAATTTGTTGATAAAAAGGATCGTAAATCAAATCGTCTTATAAACGAGAAATCCCCTTATCTGTTACAACACGCATATAATCCAGTAGATTGGTTTGTATGGGGAGAAGAGGCATTCTCCATGGCAGCAAGAGAATGCAAACCAGTATTCTTGTCCATAGGTTATTCCTAGCTTCGGCTATATAGTGTGATTAGTTTTACCTGCCATTGGTGTCACGTCATGAATCATGAATCCTTCGAAGACGAGGAAGTCGCAGCTCTCTTAAATAAAGATTACATATCGATCAAAGTAGACCGTGAGGAACGTCCGGATGTTGATCACCTGTACATGTCGGTCTGCCAGGCGCTAACCGGGCAGGGTGGATGGCCGCTGACGATCATGATGACACCGGAGAAGAAGCCCTTCTTCGCGGGAACGTATTTCCCCAAAGGCCGCAAGTACGGCCGTAAAGGTTTGATGGACATCCTGCCGCAGATTGCGGGCAAGTGGGATGAAGACAGCGCCCAAATATCGCAGATGGGTGATCAGATTATTGCGGAAACGCAGAGTCGTCTGATAGCCAATCTGCAGGGGGATATTTCGGGGGAATCGCTGGAGCAGGCTTTTCAAATGTACGAAAAGCTGTTTGACCCGCAGTATGGCGGCTTCGGTGATGCGCCCAAGTTTCCGACCTCGCATAACTTGTCATATTTGCTTCGCTACTATACAAGGACTGGCAATGAGCGGGCGTTGGCGATGGTGGAGAAGACGCTGGACAACATGTATCGTGGTGGAATGTACGATCATATCGGATGGGGATTTGCGCGGTATTCAACGGATGAACGATGGTTAGTGCCGCATTTTGAGAAGATGCTTTATGATAATGCGCTACTGACGATGACCTACATCGAGGCCTATCAGGTAACCGGTAAACAGCAATATGCTGAGGTAGCTGAGCAGATTATTGCTTATGTGCTGCGGGATATGACGGATGAACACGGTGCCTTTTATTGTGCGGAGGATGCGGATTCAGAAGGTGAGGAAGGAAAGTTTTATGTATGGAAACCCGCGGAAATCAGGCAGCTGCTGGGTGAAGAAGAGGGCGAGCTGTACTGCAGTGTATATGATATCACCGACAGTGGGAACTTTGAAGGACATAGCATTCCGAATCTGATCGAATGGACGATCGAGGATGCTGCCCGATTACAAGGAGTACCGCTTAACGAGTTGAGAGCAAGACTGGAAGCTTCGCGGCACAAGCTGTTCGACCATCGGGAGAAGCGAATTCACCCTCATAAGGATGATAAGATACTCACCTCTTGGAACGGGCTGATGATCATGGCTCTAGCCAAAGCGGCCAAGGCGCTTAACAAGCCGGAGTATGCGGAGGCAGCGCGTCGTGCTTCGGATTTCATAGCTCGGGAGCTTCGCCGTGAGGATGGACGACTACTTGCTCGTTATCGTGATGGGGAGGCCGCTTACCTTGGGTATGTGGACGATTATGCGTTCTATGTCTGGGGGCTTATTGAGCTGTATGAGGCGACATTTGACATCGAGCTGTTGCAGCTGGCCGTGGAGCTGAATGCAGACATGCTGACGTTGTTTTGGGACACGGAGCAGGGTGGATTATTCTTTTATGGCCATGATGGCGAGCAGCTGTTCACACGTCCGAAGGAAATCTATGATGGCGCGATGCCATCGGGTAATTCCGCTGCTGCACTCAATATGGCCAAGCTTGCCAGATACACGTATGATGCGAGTTTATCTCAAAAGACGGACGAGCAGCTTCAGGCGTTTGCGGGTTCTGTACAGAAATACCCATCAGGTCATGCCTTGTTCCTGATTGCGTTGGATTATGTTATAAGTGCGCCTTCGGAGATTGTTCTAGCTGGTGATCCGAATAAGCCGGATTTGCAGGCAATGAAGGAGAAGCTGCAGCGCAGATTTATGCCTCATGCGATTTACATGCTGCATCCAAGCACAGAGCAGAGGGAGGCTGCAAGGAATCTAATACCGCTCTTGAGGGATAAAGTTGTGTTAGGCGGTAGGGCAACTGCCTACATTTGTGAAAATTTTGCCTGCCATGCTCCTGTTACCGATTTGGATGAGCTGGATGAAATTGAATAGTTCGGACTACGAGCGTGAGGATCCTTGTGATTCTCACGTTTTTTGCTATGTCTGTAAAGATGACAATTGTCCTATACGATTCATATGTACATAACAGATATACGATAAAACATACAAAATTAATATTAGGAAGAGAATGACTATTAGTCATAGTAAAATTCATATAATCTTGTAGAACGATGTAGAATAAAGTCGAATATAGGTACAAAGAACCATATTATATTTGCGGAATTTTTTGTAAAATCCTCTTATCTCGAGATGACATTTACATAGATGATGAAGTCAAATCTAATGGAACAAGCACCAGGGAACACAAACTAACTTACAGAGGGTGAGACTATGAAATGGTTTATGAATTTGAAAACATCGGTGAAATTAATTTCCGCATTTGGTATTGTTGCAGTAATCGTAGCGGTTGTTGGATTGTACGCTATATCTAATCTGAGCATGATGAACGGCAATATTAATGAAATGTACAACAATAATCTCACATCTATTCAAAGATTGTCAGCCGGACTCAACAGCTATCAAAATATACGTGTAGCCATACGCGATATGAGCCAGAGTGACACTTTGGCCGCGAATAAATTGCAGACGGATATTGATGGCTACGTGAAGGAATTACAGGACCAGATTGACGTTTACCGCGGTACACCCATTACCCCTGTTGAGAAAGAGCAGCTTAAAGCATATGACACTGCTGTTGCGGCCTATACGAAGACACTTGCTGCGGCAATGAAACTGGCGGAAAAAGAGGATAAGACCGAATATAGCAAGTTTTTAAATAGCGAGTTGACTCCTGCTGGATCGAAGGTCAGGGAAAGCTTAAACAAGCTGATCGATACCAACGTGAAACTGGCGGAAGGGACGAATACCAAATCAGAAGAAGCCTATACGTCTGCACGCACGACAACGATTATTATTGTTGTCATTGCTTTTATCCTTAGTCTTACAATGGGTTACGGAATCGCACAATCGATCGCTCGCCCACTGCACCGGATCGTAAGTTTGGTTACCAAGGTGGCACACGGCGATTTGCGGGAGAAGGCCGATATTGACACGAAGGATGAAGTCGGCCAATTGGCGGCTTCCATGAATCAAATGATCAGCAGTCTGCAAAATCTGATTAGTGGCATCATCCAATCCTCGCAAAGTGTCGCTGCTGCATCTGAGGAAATCTCGGCAAGCACAGAAGAAATTGCTGGCAGCAGCATCAGTCAGGCGCAGTCCGCGCAATCCATCACAGAACTGTTCAAAGAATTGAGTGTAGCCATTAACTCTGTTGCCGAAAGTGCAGAGCAAGCTGCAGAGTTATCCAACATAACGGTCAAAACCGCTAGTGAAGGCGATAAAGTGATACAGGCTTCTATAGTGGGAATGCAAGCCGTGAACCAGACGATGACACGGTTAGAAGAAGATTCCTTGAAAATAGGCGACATTATTGAAGTTATTGATGATATTGCCGATCAAACCAATTTGTTGGCGTTGAATGCAGCAATCGAGGCGGCACGAGCAGGTGATCAAGGCAGAGGCTTTGCCGTAGTAGCTGATGAGGTTCGTAAGCTCGCTGAACGAAGCAGTGAAGCGACCAAGCAAATATCTTCCATTATTAAAGTCATGCAGGCGAATACGAAGCAAAGTGTGAATGCAGTGCTGGACAGTGTGGCGCAATCGTCTCAAACCGGCGAAGCCTTCCAAAATATTATTCATATGGTCAACGATTCTTCACAGAAAGTGAACGAGATCGCCGCGGCCTGCGAGGAAGAAGCTGCCCAGGCATCTGAAGTTATGCATTCGGTTGAGTCTATAGCCGCCTCCAGCCAGGAATCGGCAGCAGCCTCCGAAGAAACAGCAGCAACGTGTCAATCGCTTGCGCAGCTTGCGGATGAGTTGAATACCTCCGTCTCGATTTTCAAAATTTAAGCATACGGATGTGATTCTTATGGCAACAGTACAGCAGGACCAATATATTGAGATGACTGTCGGACTTGAGGCATATGCCGTCAGAATTGAAGAAATTCATGAAATTATTAAAATGCAGACGATAACGGAAATTCCTCATTGTAAGCCTTATGTGAAGGGTGTCATCAATTTAAGAGGCAAGGTTGTCCCTGTTGTCAGCTTCAGAAATTTGTTCGGCTTGCCTGAACAGCAGGATACGAAAACAACACGAATTGTGGTTGTGAAGCATCGGGAAGAATCGGTTGGAATCATAGTTGATCAAGTGAACAAAGTAACCACATTTCCTGATATTCAGCCGCCGCCGGATCATGTTGGAGGTGTGAGCGGGGCTTACTTCTTAGGAATCGGACTTCGTGAAAACAAGCTGGTTGGGATTTTAAAACTGGATGAAGTGCTGCTGCGCGACTAGGGGAGGCTGTTACGCATGAACGATTTGTCAGCCTATCGGGAAGCCTTTATTGAAGAATTGGTGGATCAGCTTGACCGAATGGAGCAAGAACTGCTTTCGATGGAAAAGGAGGCAGCGGAAGAAACCGTCCAATCTATTTTCCGTGCCGCACACACGATTAAAGGCTCCTCGGCTGCGATGGGCTTTGATGAAATGAAGTCAGTGACACATGAAGTCGAGCATTTGCTGGATATGATCAGGGGAAAGAAGCTTGAGGTCGATGGGTCGCTTATTAATTTGCTGTTCAGCGCATTGGATGTTTTGAAAGCATTACGGGACGAGTATATGCGAGGACTATCGTATTCCGATATTTCAAAATTGGTGTATGATCTTCAGAATTTCACGAAAGCTCCCTCAAAACCGACTCCATTCAAAAGCTTGCCTGAGCTAACTCTGGAGCAATCGCTGCAGGTGGAGGAAGCTGCGGAATCAGGGCTGCAGCTGTTGAAAGTCCAGATCAACCTGAGTGAAGATTGTCCGATGATGGCTGCCCGGTTTCAGCTCACGACTCAGGAAATAACTGCAAGCTACGGTACGGTTATTTGTTCCGATCCGTCTACTGTGGATTACCATGAGACCGAGGATAGCATATATTCAGAATCTATTTTTCTCATAAGCACCTCTCTCGATATGAAGGACGTTCAGGAGCAGTTATCCACACTGACCGACGTCAGGCTGGTTAAGGTAGAAAGCTACAAGCCGTCAAGTAAGCCGAGCAGCACAGTGCCTGTTCCCAAAGTACAGGTGCAGGAGGATAAGAGCAAGCAGGGACCACAAACTATACGCGTCAGTGTGGAACGTCTGGAGCATCTGATGAATCTTGTAGGAGAGCTGCTGATTGACCAGACATCGCTTTCCCAGCTGAAGCAGTCGGTATCGAGCCGCTTTGCGAACGAGGAATTTGTGGAAAGACTTAGCGACATCAGTGATCATATGTCAAGCATCGTGGAAGAGCTGCAAGAAAGTGTGATGAAAGCTCGTATGCTGCCCATTGAGCATTTATTTAACCGTTTCCCAAGGATGGTTAGAGATTTGTCACAGAAGCTGGGCAAAGATATTGAGCTGGTGCTGGAAGGAATGGAAACGGAGCTCGACCGTACGCTGATCGAAGAAATCGGGGATCCCTTGATCCATCTCATACGCAACGCAGTGGACCACGGTATTGAAGCGGCTGATGTGCGTGCGAGCCAAGGAAAAAGAGTAAAAGGGCGCGTCCGTTTAAATTCGTTTCATGAGGATAATCAGGTTGTCATTACGGTAGAGGATGATGGGGCAGGCATCCTGCCTGACAAGATGAAAGCTTCCGCGCTGCGTAAAGGGATTATTACCGAAGAAGAGGCGGAACGCCTTTCGGACTATCATGCGATATGCCTGATCTTCAGACCAGGATTTTCCACGGCTGCGGCGGTTAGCGAGGTATCGGGGCGCGGCGTTGGAATGGATATTGTCCGCAACCAGATTGAGCGGTTGAATGGATTAATCGATATCGACTCTAAAGCAGGTCAGGGAACTTGCTTTACAGTGCGAATCCCGTTGACTCTGGCCATTATTACAGGACTTATGGTAAAGGTTAGCGGCCGTGATTATGTCATTCCGATGAATAACGTCATTGAAATCGTCCGCATACCGATGGAGCATATTCAGACCGTTCATGGGGAAAATGTTATTGTTATCCGCGATAAGGTGATTCCTCTCATCTGGCTGCATGGCGCGCTGCAATTGGACAAAAGCAAGGTGCAGGGTAAGTTCATTCCAATCGTAGTGGTCGGGTCTGCCGAGAAGAAGCTTGCTCTCGCAGTGGATGAATTGTTAGGCAATCAAGAAATCGTGATCAAAACGCTCGGTACTTTTTTAGGCAAAATCCCGTTTATTACGGGAGCGACCATCCTGGGCAACGGTAGAGTAGCGCTTATTCTGGAAATAGCGTATTTGATACAAATGATGAATAAGCATACCGTCGGGCAGCCGGTACATATCATGTAACCAATATGAATGATTCCGTTCGCTTGATTAATTTGCTATAATACAGGGATAGTTGTCTGGATTGGAAGGTGTGATCATATGGAACCGTCCCTTGGTACAGTCGAGGATTGTGAATCATCGTGTTTTGGCTCGGAAGCAGATCTCAATCAAGTTAGGGAAAAGATGATTGATGAGGAGTCGGCCGTTCAGCTTGCCGATTGGTTTAAAGCATTTAGCGACCCGACCCGCGTAAAATTAATTGGTGCACTGCTTCAAAAGGAGCTCTGTGTTCACGACCTATCCGTACTACTGGATATGGGACAATCTGCAGTATCCCATCAGCTGCGTTATCTTCGCAATATGAGAATCGTGAAGCGTCGTAAAGCCGGCAAAACCGTCTTTTACTCACTGGATGATTCACATATTGAAGAGATTTTTGTGCAGACCCTGCAGCATACGAAGCATGGTTAATCGTTAACCAGCCCTGCACCTTCATGGGTATGGTCTTGCTTATGACAAAGCCCGCAAGTACACGGTCAATACCGTTACTTGCGGGCTTTGTGGTTACGTTTAGAGTAACGCTCAGGATTCATTAAATTATGAAAAGCTATTTTTGCTGAATCATCATTTTCCACAGATCGGCTGAATCGTACCCGAGTCTCCAGGCTGCGACGCCGCCGAGATCATATTTTTTGGCGATATCGATACGGGCTTTGACGGTGGCTTCATCCTCCAGCCAGAATACTCGTTTGTTCCCATCCTGCTCATACTCGACCCGATATTGGCCGAATTTGTCATCCCAGGTTTGTGTAGCTTTTTTACTTTTGATCAAAGCAGGTAAATCCTTCATCAGCAGAGCACGATTATCAACGAGCTGACCGCTTTCATCGATCTGCCATTCACGCACGTAGAAAGGAATCCCCATAATAAGCTTGTCTCTCGGGATACCGTATGACAGGAACTCTTGAACACCTTCCTCGACCCACTGCAGCCCGGCTACCGAGCCAGCTTCAGGTCCGGATCTCCAGTGCTGATCATACGTCATCGTGATGATGTAATCAACGGTTTCTCCCAGCTTCTCATGATCATAGGCTGTCTGTGCATTCCATTTCACACTGCCACGCGGCAAATCGATAGAAATCTTAAGACCTTCAGCATGCGCGGCAGCCGTCAAATTTTTGACAAAGGCTGTGTATGGAGCGCGGTCCTTACCGGCAACACTTTCAAAATCGATGTTCAAGCCTTCGACACCCAATTGGGCACCTTTACTTACCAGCGCTTGGATAAACTTTTTTTGTGCATCAGCATTAGCTAAAAATTTGGTCGTTAACGCGGCGTCAAATTGATTGTTAATTAATGGATAGACACGAACGTTTTGCGCTTTCAGCCAAGCAACGGTGTCCTTATTGGACGTATCCGTCAGAGTGCCTGATGCATCAGCAAGCGTAAAATACGTTGGTGATACCACGTCCAGCCCTACCGTATTGTTCACATGCGCGCGAATCGTATCATTGTTGGAGCTTCCGTTCCATCCCCAGAATTGCAGCATCCGGAAGTTGTCCCATACCTTAAAGCTATCATCCAACAAGCGGATGGAGGCATTGCTGAAGCTCAGCGCGTAATTAACAGCATCCGGCAAAATGGATGAGTCGGAGATCCACTTATCATTTTGGAATACCTGGTAGTAGGGATAATTAGTCCAAATGTCTTTCGGTGAATCATTTTTAGTAATACGGGTATGGTCAAAAGACTTTGCGTAGGCTATGGCGTCATCAAGGCTAAGAAAGGCATTCAGCAGTGACGAATATTGATATACCTTATATATTTTTTCATTGGATAAAATGGTCTGGTTGTTCTTGTCTGATCTGACTACACTGGAATTTCCCCACGCTGCAGCCTCACGAACGGCATCCTCCAAATAAGCGAAGGACCAGCTATCCTGCGTGGACTTGCCTTGATATACCTGGTACACCTTGGGTCCTGCACGAAGCTCGCCTTTGCTGGATTCCGGAATGTTGTCCCAAATCCATTGGTGGTCGCGAAGATCGATGATATGTACATTGCCCCATTTGGCGCCCTCAGCTTTAGCTTGGGCCAATGTAGTGAATTCCCATGAATCCAGTGTGAGTTCACCTTGATATAAGCGGTACTGAGGATAGTTATTCCAGACCCATCCATCGGAACGTAGATCCCGAATGCTGGCATGACCCCAATTGGAGGCTTCACGAATGGCTTGATCCAGCGTGGCAAATTCCCAAGCGGAGCTGCTTATTCCATTCTGGTACATTTTATAACGAGGATAGTTGTTCCATAGCCATTTACGTGTGCTAATTTCCTCGACATGCGTGCTTGTATACTGCTTGGCGTAATTCTCGGCAGAGCTATAATCGGAGGTTTCTACTAAAATTCGGTCATCCTGATAAACCCGATATTTGGACGTCTTGTCTGCGGCCAGAGCCGTACCGGATGAAGTGAGGAGCAGCGCCAATATGGATAGGACCAGAACGGTGTTGCGCTTCAAGTTGCATCAGCCTCTTTCTACTAGTTACTAATCTATTAAACGTAATATAGCACGCAGAAGTTGCGAGGAAAATAATAGAAAGGAAAATTATTCCGGGTAAAAGTAACAAATCTGTGGACGAATGTGAATCAGTTGTTTCCGTTTTCCAGCCTTCTTGATACAATAAGAATACCCGTAGCTACTGCTATGTCGGATGTATGGAAAAGGCGGTTATCGGTATGCAGAAATATCCACAGGCTTATATCAATTATCTGATACATTTTCATGCGGAAAGAGATTATTTTGAATGTCATGAAGTATTGGAAGAGTACTGGAAGGAACATCCCGGCGATCTATGGGCCTCCACTTATGTGGGACTGATTCAGGTTGCCGTTTCGTTATATCACTGGCGCAGGCATAATTACGCAGGAGCTGAGAAGATGCTGCGCAGCGCGCTAACCCAGTTGAAGGATACAGATTTGGTACAGTTGGGCATAGAGGCTGACGTATTTCGTACAACACTTTCGCGGCGTTTGGAAATACTGGACAATCCTGAAGATAGGCAGTACGAGGATTTGGATATCCCGCTTGCAGACCCGCAGCTGGAGGCACTTTGCCTGGAGCATTGTAGTGAAAGTGAGCTGACATGGCGGCGCCCCAGTGATCTAAGCAACACACAACTTATCCATAAGCATACCCTGCGAGACCGTGCACCCGTTATACTGGAGCGGGAGCGCAGCAGGCAGATGAAATTGTTAGCAAAGAGGGACAAAGGATGAGTAAAGAGTATAAGCACGGTAAAATTATGATCGTTGATGATGAACCGAACATTGTTGAAGTCATCCGGTTGTATCTGGAGCATGCAGGCTACGAGCCAATCATTGCTTACCGGGGTGGTGAGGTACTGCAAACCGTACGGATTCAGCAGCCTGATCTGGTGCTTCTGGATGTGATGCTTCCGGATCATTCCGGCTTTGAGCTGTGCAGCCGTATTCGAAGTGAATCGGGAGCTCTTGCGCATACACCTATTATTTTCCTCACCGCCAAAGGCGAGTCGATAGACAAGCTAAGGGCCTTCAATCTGGGTATCGACGATTATATTGTAAAACCGTTTGATCCCAATGAGCTGATTGCCCGAATTAAAGCCGTATTACGTCGGACACAATTGCAGAATACGACTGCAAATACGGGTTCCGAGCAGGATCGGGAGAAGCTGCTGCGAATGGGTGCTCTGATGATCGATCCAGGCCAATACAAGGTCACCTTGGATGGCAAACGGGTCGATTTAACCCCTAAGGAGATCGAGCTGCTTTATTTTCTGGCCTCAAATCCGGGGAGGGTATACTCGCGTGAGGACTTGCTTGGTTATGTGTGGAACTTCGATTTTAGCGGAGGCACACGTACGGTAGACGCTCATGTCAAAAATTTACGCAAAAAGCTGGGTGCCAGCACTGATTGGGCGATTCAAACCCTCTGGGGGATCGGCTATTCATTCGAGGTCATGCAGCATGCGTAAACCTTGGTTTAGCAGCTTTTATATCAAAATTTTCTTAACGTTCCTGGTCACGTGTATTTTGTTCTTTGTCGGATTGGCCGTGTTCTGGAATTATTACTTTACCGATTTATTTTATAAGGATAAAAAAGAAATGCTCTCCTCCCGTTTTGGTGAAGTCGCCAAGCTGCTGCCATCTATTCAGGAGGGAACGATTTCAACACGTGAAATGCGATTTGGTGTACGGATTATTGCCCGAAGCATTAATGGTCAGGTGTGGCTTGTCGATAGCTCGGGTATGATTCTTAATGGTTCGTCAGAGCGTGAAGGGACGCTAATTCCGAAGGTTGTGGATACGTTGTTTATCGATGGCCTGAAGGGACAGGCAGGCTTCGTGGCAGGCGAATACAAGCTGGATGAGCGGGCGCGAGGGGGCACCTTGACTTATTATGCACCATCGCAGCTGAACGGGAAGCCGATTGTGATTTTCCTGAATGTGCCTGCAATTGAGGTAAGTGAAGCGCTAGCTGCTGTACGCTGGAATATTTCGGTCCCATTGTTATTTTCATTATTGACGGTAGGTTTGATCTTGTACGTGATCTCCCGTAAGCTGGCAGGGCCGTTGCAGCAGATGAACCGGGCTGCGCTTGAGCTTGCAGGTGGAGATTTTACAGTAAGAGTGCCCGTGACCTCCAAGGATGAAATAGGTGAGCTGGCCAGCAGCTTTAACTTCATGGTGGATCAGCTGGTGAATTGGGAGGATGCGAGGCAGGAGTTTTTGGCTAATGTATCCCATGAGCTGCGTTCACCTCTAACCTCACTGAGAGGGCTCATCATCGCAATGAATGACAAGATTATTCCCGAGGATAAATACGGCCATTATTTAAAAATATGTGATTACGAGGTACAGCGCCTGCAGCGTCTTGTTAATGATTTGCTGGATCTGGCAAGAATTCAGAATGGTATGGATGTTTTTCTGACCTATCCGATGGACATCGTAGGCAAAACCCGTGAAGTGCTGGATCTGATCAAGCCGACTCTGGCTGACAAAAAAATCACCCTGCTGGAGCAGCTTCCGGAAGAAACGTATAATCCGATCGTGTCCGATCTGGACGATGACCGTTTTGCACAAATCTTACAAAATCTTTTGCACAATGCGATCCAGTTCACTCCATCGGGAGGGACGATTACAGTTCGTGTATGTGAGGAGGACGGAAACGGAACGATCTATATTCTTGACACGGGTATAGGCATATCGGGCGATGAGCTGCAGCGGATCTGGGAGCGTTTCTATAAAGCCGAGCATTCACGGATTTCCCGATCTGAGGGTACGGGGCTTGGGCTTACTATTGTGAAGCACCTGGTTAACGGAATGAAAGGTACGATCGAGGTTGCGAGTGAGGTAGGCGTAGGAACCGAGTTTAAGCTGTCATTTCCACTCAGCGAGCATGAAGGAGCTTAGTCTTCATACTCGCTTGTCTTTTGTTATGAGCCATGCCCAATCTGTTTCTCTGAACTTCCACAGTCTGGTAGCTGCTACGATTTGAGAATTCGTTTTTGTCTCGCTTGTACAAGCCATTGCGGGTATTCATTAAACAATCTGTCATACAGTTCACTGTCACTGACGGTATCAATATCATCAAGGGCAAAAAAGTCGGCATTATCAATGAATCTACCTGGCAGGTCGTCCAGTTCTTCCAATACACCATAGTAAGATTGTCCCAAGCCGACAAATTGCCAAAAGATCCCGAGCTTTGAGCTCTCAATCAAAATCTTCGATATTCCCTCAGTTTCATAGATGCCACCGTCACTGAAAAAGATAACATAAACGGGCAGGCGATCATTGGGCTCCTCTTTACTATATTTTTTTATCACGTCACGCATAACTTCCGGCTCATTGTTGCCGCCTCCAGCAGCACCTAAGGTGTAGGTGCGTTTTACATAGTTTTCATAATCAGTGGCAGTAACACTACCGGTACGCATGCTACTATCTGCAAAAAACCATACATCCAGTTGTCCGTCATCATCCATGCTGGAGGCGATAGCTAACACTTTTTCGAAGGCACGCTGAACAGTGCCATTTAGATAAAGGTTGAACATGGAACCAGAAGCGTCAAAGACAACGGCAACACGGGCCTTTTCATTTGCAATTTTATTTTTGGCAAGAGAGATTTCTACTTTCTTTTTCAGCAGGTCTATTTTGTTGAGATTAATTTTCGTTTCTACAGGGGGCGCGGCAGCAGCGGCAGATTCAGCTACAACAGCGTCATGACCTGCATCGTCTTGGTTGTCTATAACCTCAAGTCCGTAATGTTTGCATAAGTCATCTAATCCTCCGAAAAAACCACTTCCGATCGCGCTGAACTTCCATTCCCCGTTATGTAAATAAAACTCTCCAACAACAATCGCTGTTTCTTTAGTAAGATCCTTGCCGAACTCAAATTTGATCGTCGTTTCTTTACCGCCCGGGTCAACAATCTCCAGATAGGTATTGGATACTTGATTAAAATACTGGTTTAATTTCTTGCCTTCATGGATCGTTAGCGTAAGCGCAATTTTATGGATCGAGGAGGATAATCGGCTCCAGTCCATTGTGAATTGTCCACTTTGGGCGTTGCTGCCTGCCGTATACGACACAGAATGATCAGAGCTTACAGGATTTCCATAAAAAATGAAATCTTCATCCTGCGCACATATACCAGAGCTGGATAATAAAAATGCGGAAGCGTCCACCTCAATCTGAGTACCAGCCGTTTTCCAACCAATATGAACCTGTACATTTTTATGATTTCGATTTTTGGTGACATCGATTTTCTGTCCTTTTTGCAGCAGCATGTTGCGTTCCTCCTAATGATTCCTCATGGACTGAGGTTATGGGTATGTTGTATCACTTCCAACTATATCAAAAATAGGAATCTAGCACCATATTTAATGCAAGTCACTTTAATAGAAACCTGGAAAAAGATTTTACATAATATTCACAAATCTCTCATAGTTTCATCGAAATTGCGCTATATGCTGTTGATAACAGATGGAACGTGTGATTGAATGAACAAGGCATGTATCTGCTTATGCAGTTGATTTACTGCGATAATTTTAGGAGGCGATCCCATGGGGAATTGGCGGTTGCGATGGATTGGCATCAGCTTTATCATGCTGTTAAACGGGTGTATCCATCCAGCACCAGTCAGCCTCCAGCTCCCGGAAGCTGTAGTTCAAAGAGACGAAATCCAGAATACGTTCGAACGGCAAATGGTCATATTATTTCAAAGCCTGATTCAGATGGATCGTCGTGAAAATTTGGGATTAAGCATCAAGCAAGCCAAAGAGCTGCTGCCGATGGTTGAACGCAATAGTCGTGTCGGAGAGCTGGAACAAGCGGATCAACTACTGATTATCGGGCTGCTTTCAGCCGAGCAGAAGGGATTTGTTAATGAGTTCCAGGAACGGATTCGTAGCAAGGCGCAAAACATGAAGGAGTTCAAGAAAAAGGATCCTTCCAGTGTCGAGGAACGTGAAGCCATGATCCATGAGTTTGAACTGCGGCGGCGTGAACGGGATGCTGAATTCGACAAAAAGCCGATGTCTCCAGCATCGGAGGGCACTCGGGAAAACCCGTCGCACCCGCCTTCTTCGTCTGGTGGACTCGGGAGCGGTAAAAATGTCGAGCAGCAGCTTATCGATTTACTTCAAGCTAAGATCAAGAAGGAACCAATACCCGAACGTTAAAAAGGACTGTCTGGCTATAACGCCGACAGTCCTTTGTGTATGTAAATCTATGGGTTTAGACGGTAGTTGTAGTTCCCCAGTCATATCCGTTATCAACGAGGTCCAGCTTACCGGTTTCAGGGTGGATAATTAATCCGTGAACCGGCAGATTTTTGGGTAACAAGGGATGGTTGCGAATCAGCTTCACACTGCTGAGCACGCTGTCCTGAACATCATCGAAGCCTCTCAGGAATCGAGCTAAATCAATGCCTGCATGATGAAGGGTTTCGATCATTTCCTGGGTTACTCCACGCTCCTTGGCTTTCTCCAGAACCTCAGGTGCGTTCAGGCCGATCATGCCGCATTGATGGTGGCCAACAACGAAAATTTCCTTGGCTTGAAGCTCATATACGGCCACGATAATACTCCGCATAATACTTCCGAACGGATGGGTAACGACGGCCCCTGCATTTTTAATAATTTTGGCATCGCCGTTACGCAAATTCATGGCCCGCGGCAGCAGCTCAGTCAGTCGTGTATCCATACACGTAACGATAACCATCTTTTTATCGGGAAATCTGGTTGTAAGATATTGTTCATAATCTTTATTGTCAACAAACTGCTGATTGTGATTAATAATGGTAGACATTAACGAGTCCATGGTACCCCTCCGATTATTGGTGTGCAGTATAACCTTATGCTGCTTATTCTATCTGAAATCAGTTTGCTTGTTCTCTTTTATCTATCAGCTGCATGAGACTGTTGTAAATTTGCCCATTGCTCTTTAAGATATAGCTTCTATTGGCGCTGCGGTAGTCCAATGTCATGTTGTCCTCGAAATATACCTCTTGTTTCTTTTCATACCACAATTCAAAGGGAGAACCGCCTGCTCTAAGGTCATTCTCTTCGGGTTTGTCGACGATCCACAAGGAAGGCACACCATTGGCTGAACAGCCACAGCCTTCAGAATCAAATACGAGCTTGAGCTCACCCGATCCAGCAGGCAATTGATGAGTAATTTGTTGAACGGCTTCGTCCGTAAATGTAATATGCATATGGTTTCCTCCATAAGTGTTGTGTGTAGCATAACTGAACGGATACGATGTGACATCAGGTTACATCCTTATATTTTACCACAATCTTAAAGGGTTTGCTTCTCTTTTAGTTAAGAAGTATGATCAATAGTAACTTGAATAAAGGGGGAAGTTCAATGACAACCAATCAGTTTGAGCACAAATTGCATGAATTCAAGCAGTATCTCCAAAAAATGAAAAGCTATGAGGAAGCCATTGGCCTGATTTATTGGGATATGCGAACCGGTGCTCCCAAGAAAGGAATAGCTACCCGTTCCGAAGTCGTCGGAGTACTGTCAGGTGAGCATTTCAAAATGTCGGTTGCGAACGAAATGGGAGAATGGCTGGATTACTTTTCAGAGCCGGAGCAGGATGCCAGGTTAAACCGCGTCGAGCGCAAGATTGTTGCCGAATGTAAAAAGGATTACGATCGCAGCAAACGCATTCCCCCGCAAAAATACCAGGATTATGTGGTGTTGACCTCACAGTCTGAGTCAGTCTGGGAAGAGGCCAAGCACAATTCCGACTATGCGATTTTTCAGCCTTATTTGGAGAAAATCGTGGCAACCAATCTCGAATTTATTGATTTGTGGGGATATCAGGGGCACAAATATAACACGCTGCTGGACATGTACGAGCCGGGTATGACCGTAGCCAAGCTGGATCAAGTATTCGGCGCACTGCGTGAGAAGGTAGTCCCATTGCTTAGTGCCATTCAAGCCTCTAAGCATAAGCCGGAAACCGGATTTTTAAAGCAGACCTTTGATAAAGAGCAGCAAAAGAAATTCAGTCTATTCATTTTGGGACAAATGGGCTATGACTTTGACGCGGGAAGACTTGATGAGACCGTGCACCCATTTGCAACAGGCTTAAATCCGGGAGATGTGCGAATCACGACCAGATATTTACTGGATGATGTGAACAGCGCTTTATTCGGTACGATCCATGAGGGCGGTCATGCCTTGTATGAGCAAAATATTTCGCCTGATTTGATCGGAACACCGCTGTGCACCGGCACTTCGATGGGAATTCATGAATCGCAGTCGCGTTTTTGGGAAAATATGATCGGACGCAGCCGCCCATTCTGGAATCGATATTATCAGGATGTGCAGAAGCATTATCCTGGACAATTTGACTCTGTACGTGTTGAGGATTTTTATCGGGCTACGAACGAAGTTAAGCCTTCTCTGATCCGAATTGAAGCGGATGAGCTGACTTATAATTTACATATTATGGTCCGTTATGAAATTGAAAAAGAACTGTTTAGCGAATCGGTTCGGGTGGCGGATCTGCCTGAGGTATGGAACGAGAAGTATCGGGATTATTTGGGTATTGCACCTACTACTAATGGAGAAGGCGTGCTGCAGGACGTTCATTGGTCTGGTGGAGCCTTCGGTTATTTCCCTTCCTATGCACTGGGGAATATGTACGCGGCTCAAATGATGAGGACGATCCGCAAGGAGCTGCCGGATTTTGATGGCTTGCTGGAGGCAGGGAATCTGATTCCAATCAAGGAGTGGCTGTCTGAGAAGGTATATCGTCATGGCAAGCTGCTCACGCCAACTGAAATTATTACTGAAGTGACAGGGGAAGAGCTGAATCCCGATTATTTGGTTGACTATTTCCAGGAGAAGTACGGGGATATTTACAAGCTGTGAGATCAGATTGAGATAAAGCTGGGATAAGATTTAAATAAGATTGAGTTCAACAGGATTGAATTCAATGATAAAAGCCGGTCAAAAGGGACATAAGTCGCTTTGATCGGCTTTTGCAATTTCTTTCGGTTCTATTTAATGGACACTTACAGGCTCTAACGGCTGCTGTTGGGCCGGTTTAACGCCTTTGCCATAAGGGACAACTAATGGGGTTTGGAACAAAGGGTCCTGAATGATTTGGCAAGGCAGATCGAACACATCCAGGATGAGCTTTTCGTTGATCACTTGCTCCGGGCGTCCTTCGGCATACACCTTGCGGTCCTTGATCGCGACCACGTGATGGGCATAACGGCAGGCAAGGTTAATATCATGCAGTACCATTACGATAGTTCTCTGCTCCTTTTGGTTCAAATCGTAGAGGAGGTCAAGTACTTCAATCTGATGAGCCAGATCCAGATAAGTTGTAGGCTCATCCAGCAAGATTGTCGGTGTGCCTTGGGCTAATGTCATCGCAATCCAGGCCCGCTGCCGCTGTCCCCCGGATAACGAATCCACGGTACGCTCAGATAATGAATCCATATGGGTCAATTCCAATGCGCGGCGGACTTCTTTTTCATCCTCAACCGACCATTGCTGCAGCCAATTTTGATACGGATATCTGCCTTGCTTCACCAGCTGCAGCACGGTTAATCCTTCAGGAGCAGATGGCCCCTGTGGCAAAATGGACATACGGCGGGCAACCTCTTTGGTGGAGAGTGTGGCAATATCGCTGCCAGCCAGCACGACCTGTCCACTCTTCGGTTTGAGCAGTCTTGCAAGTGAGCGGAGCAGTGTAGACTTGCCGCAGCCGTTGCTACCGATAAATACGGTGATTTTTCCTTTTGGAATGGCTATATCTAGATCTTTGAAAATGCATGTATCCCCGTAAAATAAACTCAAATCCTTGGATTGAATAGCCGTCATGTTCAGATCTCCTTATATAAAGCAGTATGGTTAAAAGGTTTAGTTATGCCGCAGCACACTGTTAACTACCGATTGCGAGTACGATAGAGCAGATAAACAAAAAATGGAGCGCCAATACAAGCTGTAAACACTCCAGCAGGTATATCGAGCGGCGTAAATATCGTTCTGCCGATCAAATCAGCTACCAGCAGCACAATGGCTCCCATCAGCGCGGATACCGGCAGCAGAGCACCGAAGCTTGGACCTACAAGCTTGCGGGCAATATGCGGGCCCATCAGTCCGATGAATCCGATAGCCCCACCGAAGGCCACAGCCGCACCTGCGAGAGCTACACTGAAAATTAATAACAGGAATCTTTGACGTTGAACATGGCTGCCCACACTGCGGGCAATGTCTTCTCCGAATTCCTGAATGTTAATATGTCGTGAATATACGAACATCAGAGGGAGCAACACGACAATCCAAGGCAGCAGAGGGATGACAGACTTGGCCCAGGACACACCATACACACTGCCAGTCATGAAGGTCATGGACTGATTGGCAAGAATAATAGGTCCTGAAATCATCATCATATACGACAGAGCGCTCATAGCCGCCGAGAAGCCGATACCGATCAGAACCAGTCGCAGCGGTGTCACACCTTGCTTCCAGGACAATACATATACAATCAAAGCAGCCGCAAAAGCTCCAGCTACAGCAAAAACCGGCAGCAGATGAATACTGATTTTGTCAGAAAAGAAATAAAAGAATGAGACCGCTCCGAGTGTAGCTCCTCCAGTAATTCCTACGGTATCAGGAGAGGCTAATGGATTACGTATAACCCCTTGCAGCAGTGCGCCGGCAACCGCCAGAGCAGCACCGACCAAAACAGCAACAACAATACGTGGAAGCCGCAGAGAACGAACAATCATCATATTGGAGTCTTCACCCGAACCGAAAATGGAGCGAATAACCTGGATAGGCGATATGTATACACTGCCAATGCCTGTACTCAGAATGAAAATCACGATTACGGCTATGAAGAGCGCTAGAGAAACGATTATTGCTTTTTTACTGACGAGAAACGAATACGCTTTGCTGCGAACCGTCATATATTTGCTGGATGTGGTCATTTAGAAGCGCCCCCCTTTGCGAGCAATATATACAAAGAAAGGAACACCAATCAATGCAGTTGTCACACCAACATGTACTTCCTTCGGCATGGCAATAAAACGGGAACCAACATCAGCACTAACCAGCAGCAGCGCCCCCAGAACGGCACAATAAGGGATAAGCCAGCGATGATCCCCGCCAACCAGAAAGCGTGCAATATGGGGAATGATGATGCCGATAAATACAACCGGACCTGCGAGAGCAACGGAGCCCCCGGCAAGTATGACAATGACTATAGCGGCGGATGCTTTAATAAATATCGTGCTTTGTCCAAGCCCCTTGGCAACATCGTCTCCCATCGCCAACACGTTAATGTGCGGTGCGAGTACAATAGCGCCGATTAAGGCTGCGAGCATATAAAGGAAGACCGAATCAAACATCTCCATCGTACGCCCTGCAACCGAGCCGACCAGCCACACCAGCACCTGATCAAATGCCTTGCCGTTGGAAAGCAGTACTCCTTGTGTCAAGGACGCGAAGAAAGCAGTCATCGCTGAACCGGCAAGTGTAATCTTGATAGGAGTCAAGCCATCGCGCCCAATTGAACCTAATAGATATACGCCGCCAGCACTAATCGCTGCTCCGAAAAAAGCGATCCACGTATATTGTGTCAAATTGGTGACGTTAAAAAACACGACAGCCAACACAATGGCAAAAGCGGCTCCGGCATTAACTCCAAAAATACTGGGAGATGCCAACGGATTGCGGGTAATGGCCTGCATTAGAGCTCCGGCTACAGCCAGGCTTCCGCCGACAAGTGCTCCGATTAATGCCCGCGGCATGCGGGTTGTCTGGATAATGATGTGCTCGTTGGACCCATTAAATGCTGTATAGGCTTCAACAATCTTGGCCCACGAATAGGTGTTAATACCGAACTTAAGGCTGCAAACAAATGCAACTGCCAATAAGAGAAGGGCAATCACCAAGCCTGCGATTTTAAAGGGGGATGTTAGAAGTTCTTTTCGCATCATTCAGTCGTTTGCCTGCTTCCTGTCTGAGTTAAGCTTATTGATAAATAATAAAATTAGATGATCTAGCTTACGTATATTGTAATGAGGCTAGTGATCACCTGTCAATGACTTTGAGAATCATTATCAAAAAAAGATTGACAAGCGGCGTGTGCTTCCCCTAAAATAAACCGTGGTTAATGATAATTATTATCATTCAATTACTGTGCATCTTTTGATGAGAAAAATAGGGGGTTCATTACATGTTTTCTGGAAATGGTTCATTTCAAATCAAATCGGCAGCACTTATTGCCGTCGTCTTTGTATTATCTATCGTATTAGCAGCTTGCGGACAATCTGCGGCACCTCAGCCGGCAGACACTTCCAAGCAAGGAACGGCACCTGCGGCTGCAACTGCCGAAGGTCCTCGTAAAATTAAGCATATTATGGGTGAGACAGAAGTACCTGCACAACCTAAGAAGGTCATCGTACTGACAAATGAGGGAACGGAAGCTCTGCTTGCACTGGGAGTCAAGCCGATTGCCGCAGTAGATTCCTATTATGGAAACCCTTGGTACGATCATATTAAAGCCGATATGGAAGGTGTAAAAAACATCGGTGGCGAATCACAGCCGAATTTGGAGCTTATTGCTTCATTAAAGCCGGATTTGATCCTCGGCAACAAAATGCGCCATGAGAAAATTTACGAGCAATTGAAGGCGATCGCGCCTACGGTATATACAGAAACACTTCGTGGTGAGTGGAAGAGTAATTTTCAAGTTTATGCGGACGCTTTGAACAAAAAGGCTGAGGGCGATAAAGTTATCAGCGCATTCGATAAACGTATCGATGATTTCAAACAAAAAGCTGGCGACAAGCTGAAGGAAAAAGTAGCGGTAGTTCGCTTCATGGGCGGCAAAACGAGATATTATTACGGTGAAATGTTTACAGGCGTTATTTTCAAGCAAATTGGTATTCCTCGGAACGATCCGAAAAGCGATGAGAAATCGTTTGAAGATATTACGAAGGAGCGTTTGACTGAGCTGGATACAGCCGATAAGGTGTTTTATTTCACCTATGATGTTGGGGATGGCAAAGGCAAGAAGCAAGAAGAAGAATGGATGAACGACCCGCTTTGGAAAAACCTTAAGGTTGTGAAAGAGAACAAGCTGGTCAAGGTTAGTGATGCAACGTGGAATACATCCGGGGGCGTGAAAGCAGCGAACCTGATGCTGGACGATATGTACAAAATTTACGATGTGAAACCATAATCGGATAACAAACTCAGACAAGAAAAAGCCTTCAGTAACCACGATATCGTGGCCTGAAGGCTCTTTTTTGTCTGAGTTTGAGTAGAGATGGACAACGGGCTAACCAGCCCGATTAAATTGGCTCGTATATAAATCGTAGTAGAAGCCTTTAACCTCCAGTAACTCCTGGTGCGAGCCTCGCTCAATAATTTCCCCGCCGTTCATCACCAGTATGAGATCGGCCTCTCGAATCGTGCTGAGTCGATGCGCAATTACGAAGCTGGTACGACCTTTCATCAGCAGGTTCATCGCTTCCTGAATGATCATCTCGGTTCTTGTATCCACTGAGCTGGTAGCTTCATCGAGAATTAAAATAGCAGGATCAGCCAGTATGGCTCGTGCAATCGTAATCAGCTGGCGTTGTCCTTGACTGAGATTGCTGCCCTCGGCGCTCAGCAGCGTATCATAGCCCTGGGGCAGCTTGCGGATGAAGCTGTCAGCATTGGCCATCTGAGCGGCTTTCTCGACCTCGGCTTCGGTTGCATCCAGCCTTCCGTATCGAATGTTTTCACGTATCGTATCCGAGAACAAGTAGGCATCCTGCAGAACGATTCCGAGCTGACTGCGCAGACTGTCTTTTTCCAGATTACGCAGGTTCTCTCCATCTATGGTAATGATCCCGTTATCAATATCATAAAAGCGCGTGAGCAAATTAACGATCGTGGTTTTGCCGGCTCCGGTAGGTCCAACAAGGGCAATCGTCTGCCCTGGCAAGGCCGTTAACGAAATGTGTTTGAGAATGGGAACTTCTTTTTTATAGCTGAAGGACACGTCGTTGAAAACAACCTCGCCCTTGACCGCTTGCAGTTGTTTCTCCTGATCATCGGTTTTTTCATATTCGGTTGGTGTATCCATGACCTCGAACACTCTTTCCGCACCGGCCAGGGCCGACTGGATCATATTAAATTGATTTGCCAGCTCATTGATTGGCCGTCCCAGCTGCTTCGAATAATTCAGGAAGCTGACAATAACACCGATAGTAACCAAGCCGTTAAATGCCATCCAGCCACCTACGGTTGCAACCAACGCGTAGCTGATATTGTTAATAACGTTCATCACAGGACCGATAAACCCGGATAAGATCTGCGCCTTACTTCCGACATCCCGCAGCTTGGAGTTGATGGCATGGAACTGCTCGGTTGCTTTGGCTTCGCGATTAAAGGTTTTGACAACCTTTTGTCCGGAAACCGTTTCTTCAATAAACCCATTCAATTCACCGAGACTTTTTTGCTGACTGGAAAAATGCTTTCGGGTCCGTTTAGCAATTTGACTCGTTAGCAGCATCGCCATCGGTATGACCACAAGACTAACGAGCGTCAGCCATACGTTCAGACTAAGCATTAAAACAATGGCACCAATTACCGTCAAAAAGCTTGAAAGCAGCTGTGTCACCGTCTGATTCAAAGTATTGCTCACGTTCTCGATATCGTTGGTCGTCCGGCTCATGAGCTCGCCATGTGTCTTGCTATCGAAATAAGGGAGCGGCAGCTGCTGCAAGTGCGCGAACAAATCATTGCGCAGCTCCCAAACCGTACGCTGCGACACGCCGGTCATCACATACAATTGAATCCAGGACATAGCTGAGCTGAGCACATACACACCGAGTAGAGAGAGGCACAGCCAGAGCAGGCCGCTATAATTCCGCGGAATGATATATTGGTCGATAGCAACTCCGATCAGGTAAGGTCCAGCCAGCGTCAGGCACGTACTGCAAAGCGTAAGCACAACGATGGCAATCAAACCGAGCCGTTGACGCCGCAAATAATTCCATAGCCGCTGCAGTGTTCCCTTGGTATTCTTGGCACGTGCCTTCTGCATCATCATGCCGCGGCCGGGACCGCCACCCATCGGACCTCCGCCCATACCCATCGGAGACAAACCACCAGGAGGTCCACCTGCAGGTCTTACAGTGGTTTCTTCGTGCCCGCGCTGCCGATTGTTATCGTTAGCCACTGACAACCGCCTCCTTTCCTAATTGGGATCTATAAATTTCCTGATAAACAGGACTTGATTCCATCAGCTCAGTATGCGTGCCCTGAGCAACAACGCTGCCTTCATCCAGCACTACGATCGTGTCTGCCTCCAGCACGGATGAAATCCGCTGTGCAATGATGATTCGCGTGCTTCGTTTGGTTTGATTTTTCAATGCTTTTTGAATTCGTGATTCCGTACCAAGATCAACCGCACTCGTGCTGTCGTCGAGAATAAGAATGGCGGGCTGGACAAGGATAGCCCGTGAGATCGATACCCGCTGCTTTTGACCACCGGACAGGTTCACACCACGTTGACCAATGATCGTTTGATAACCATCAGGGAGACTGGCTATATAATCATGGATCTGCGCCGCCTTGGCCGCTTCCTCAATCTCTTCCTGTGAGGCATTGGGCTTACCGAAGGCAATATTTTCACTGATCGTCCCTGTAAAGAGAATAGCTTCCTGCAAAACGACTCCGATTTCACTGCGCAAATGGGTCAGGTCCATATCACGGACATCGATACCGTCAATGCGCACCGTTCCTTCGGTCGCGTCATAGAGCCTTGGGATCAGGTTCACCAGCGAGCTTTTACCAGAGCCTGTTGCACCCAGAATAGCGACAGTTTGACCAGGTTCAAATACGAGATTAATGTTGGTCAGCGCATTTTCCTGCCGTGTAGGCCCATTCGGGTCCTTATCATCGGTGTAAGTGTTGTAGGCGAACGATACATGATCAAATTCGATCTTACCTGCGCGGATCACATTGGTTTGTGCATGTGCTTTGTTCGTAATTTCCGGCTCGGTTTCCATTACTTCATGAATCCGCTCAGCCGAAGCTTTGGCGCGTGAAACATTCATCAGTACCATGCTGACCATCATCAGGGAGAAAAGAACCTGTGTGACATAATTGATAAAAGCGACCAGATCGCCTACCTGAATCGTTCCTTGCCAGGTTTGCAAGCCTCCGAACCAAATAACTGCTGCTATGCTTGCGTTCATGATGAGCATCATAATCGGCATGATCAGCATGACAATCCGCGTAGCTTTAATGGATATGTCCATCAGAGCATCGTTGGATTTACGGAAGCGCTTAATTTCATAATTAGCACGAACAAAAGCTTTGACGACACGAATTCCGGTCAAGTTTTCCTGCAGAACGGTATTGACGATGTCGAGCTTCTTTTGAACCTTACTGAACAACGGAAAGCCCTTGCGAATAATGATGACCAGGACCAGAACCAGTAATGGAATAACGACTGCCAGTATCAATGCAAGACGAGGACTGATGATAACCGCCATAAGGATACTGCCAACGGCTAGCAGAGGAGCACGTACCAGCATCCTCAGCGTCATCAGTACGACCCCCTGGACTTGAACCACATCGTTCGTTAGTCGGGTGACAAGTGATCCTGCCTTGAATGTATCCAGAACACCAAAAGAAAACGATTGAACCTTGGTAAACAAATCCTTGCGTACGTCAGCTCCAAAATTTTGTGACGCGGTACTGGAAAAGACCGTACATCCGATACCGCCGATCAGTCCAATTAATGCGACGCCTAACATGAGTGCACCTGTCTTTTGGATATGGGCAAGGTCTCCTGTCAAGATACCTTGATCGACGATACTGGCCATGTACTTGGGCTGCAGGAGATCCATATAGACCTCAAGCAGCATGAACAACGGGGCAAGCAGGGTAGCTTTCCAGTAAGGTTTTAAATAAGGTAAAAGCTTTAGCATGTGTCAACTCCTCGTATTCATTGTAGACTGCTTCTTGTAGTGACAATAAACTTACTCTCGCAATTCCTTGATTCCATTCAAGTCTCATCGGATGGGGCTGATGGTTTCCCCGAACAACTCGTATCCCGATCAGTAGCCAGGTTCTCGTACACCTGCAGCATCAATCTGCGAAGCAGCACCTTATCCTCCTCGGAAAAGTTGCCAAAGCATTGGGCATCCATGGCGCGGAATGTTTCTCTAACTTCCGTATGGGCAAGCTTGCCTTTCTCCGTGAGATATACCCTCGAAACCCGCTGATCCTTCGCATCCTGCCTACGTTCAACAAGTCCGGTCTTAACCATGCGGTTTAGCATGACCGTGATGGTAGCTGGTTGTATATGCAGTTGTTCGGCCAGTTCCTTCTGACTTTGTCCGTCCTTGCGTTTCAAGGCAAACAGCAGCGGAGGTTGACCGGGGTACACTTCTTGATCCTGCAGCAGCTCATGCATCTTGTGCCAATGTGTTCGCATAACCTTGGAAAACACGAAATGCAGCGAATCGGACGTATAAATATCCATGGGTCACCCCTTTTATTTAGTCGGCTAACTATATTATTGCCACGATTTCGTGGCGGCGTCAATAGGTGAAAGTGAGTTTGTTATTTTTTCATCCAAAAAAACAGTGCGCCGAGCGGCTCTTTTTCATCTTGTCCGCGATTGAACTGTTCGATCAGCTTGTCGAGTCGGGCGATTTGTATACAGTAATCGTACATTCCAGCAGCAACGATGGAAAGTCGTAAAACATCCTTATGACCTTGGGTGTAGCTCGCAATCATCGTCTCCATGAACTGGTCGTTAGCCTCTTCCATTTTGGAGGCTTCGGAAATTTCCGGTTTGAGCATATTTTCAAACTTAAGCAGTACATGCTCGTGGTATTTAATCAGCTTTTCCAAATGTTGATCAAAATATAGATTTGTTTCCGCTGTCCGCGTTGACCTGAAGTAGTGCTGTTCAACAGATTCGAGCGTTTCCAAGCCCTTTTGCAGCGTAAGCAGCATTTGTTTGAATACGACCAGATGCTGTGAAGTGCTGTATTTGGCGCGTTTGAGCTTCTTGAGCTCTTCCTCAAACAAATTATATTTGGCCGAGAGCGATTTGAACGAGTCCTCCAGCGCCAACAGCTCATCACGGAATACCTTTTCCTTGATTTCATCGGATACAGCAGTCCGCAGCAGCAGTGACATTTTGGCGAATACGGTATGAATTTGTTTCACGATCTGTTCCTTCGGATTCGGCGGGAAAAACAGGATATTGATTAGAAAAGCCGAGCCAATTCCGATCAAGCTGAGTAAAAAGCGGTTGAGCGCGAAATCCCACTGACCAGACGCCTCCATAACCGCGATTACCGTGACCAGAGTCAGACCGATCGTTTCTTCCATTTTGAGCTTCAGACAAATCATAATAACGAGAATACAAACAAGTCCAATGGCTATCGGTTCCTTCGATAAAAAAGTACCTGCAAGCATGGCCAATGCAGCACCAAGCGTATTGGTCTGAATTTGATCCAAAAAATAGCGCCACGAACGATAAATAGATGGCTGCATCGCAAAAATCGCGGCTACTGCGGCAATAACCGGAAGTGAAAAGTTCAGCCAAATACTAATGTAGAGGGACAACGTCACTGCGATCCCTGTTTTTAATACCCTTGCGCCAAAAGACATGGTTAGCCCCTCCTGAAAATTTTCGTAGAAAACTTACTTCGTAAGTCTCCATCCTCTATGTATTTTCTTATCATACACAGGTTGGGCCGTGATTTGCAAAAATAAAGTCTTCTTATATGTCTTTAACCTTTTTATAGGCTGCCGCATAGGCTAAAGCATTAAAAGAAGCACGAATATGGAGGGACTGGCCTATGAACAAGAAAAGCTTAGGCATCATACTTGCGGTCACGTTGATACTATCATTGATGATTACAGCATGCGGACCGAAAAAAGCGGAAGAGAAAACGAAGGTGAGAATTGGCGAAGTCACTCGATCCATCTTTTATGCTCCTCAATATGTAGCCATATCCAAAGGTTTCTTTGCAGAACAGGGACTGGATGTGGAGCTTACCACAACTCCTGGTGGAGACAAAACGATGACAGCTCTGCTTTCCGGCGGAATTGATGTTGCCTTGGTCGGCTCCGAAACCTCGATCTATGTCCAGCAGCAAGGAAGTGGAGACCCGGTAATTAATTTCTCTCAGCTCACCCAGACAGATGGGACTTTTCTGGTTACACGCAAACCCCTGCAAGGTAAGTTTGATTGGAGTCAGCTAAAGGGCAGTGTGTTTCTGGGGCAGCGTGTTGGTGGCATGCCGCAAATGGCCGGTGAATTCACTTTGAAAAAGTTTGGCATTAACCCTAAGCAGGATTTGAAGCTGATCCAGAATATCGATTTTGCCAATATTCCATCTGCGTTTGTATCCGGTACGGGGGATTATGTTCAGCTATTTGAGCCTCAGGCAACGATGCTGGAAAAGGAAGGAAAGGGTTATGTGATTGCCTCCTTTGGAGTGGAAAGCGGAAAGCTGCCTTATACGGCATTTATGGCTAAGCAAAGCTATATCAATAAAAGCAAGGATACGATCCAGAAGTTTGCCAATGCCATTCAGAAAGCGCAAAATTGGGTAGCTTCAGCTAGTGTTGACGATATTTCCAAAGCGATCAGCTCTTATTTCCCGGATACCCAAAGTGAGATTATTCAAGGTGTAGTTAAACGATATAAGGACCAGGGCTCTTTTGCCACAGATGGACTGATCGACGAGCAGGAATGGAATAACCTGCAGGATGTTATGCAAGCAGCAGGGGAATTGAAGCAGCGTGCCGATTATAAAACATTGGTCAATAATCAGTTCGCTGAGCAAGCCAAAAAATCGGTGAAATGAACCAAAAATACACTTTGGAGGGGTGGAATATGCGGCAGGATACAGTAGTTCTTCAAGATGTCTCCCATGTTTATGTGAACAATCGCGGCGCCTTTCTTGCTGTGGAGCATATGAACCTGAATGTAGCGCAGGGGGAGTTTGTTAGCTTGATTGGCCCGAGTGGATGTGGAAAAACCACGCTGCTATCGCTCGTCAGCGGGCTCATCAAACCCACCGCAGGTACGGTATATGTTGCAGGTGAGCCTGTAAGCCAGCCTACCTCCAAAGTCGGCTATATGCTGCAGCAGGATTACTTGTTTCCTTGGCGTACGATCTACGAAAATGCGTCCATAGGTCTTGAATTGATGGGTCGAAAGACTGCCGCGGATAAGGAAATCGTAAATCAGCTGCTGGATGACATGGGTTTATCCCGTGCTATCGGCAGCTATCCGCATCAGCTATCTGGAGGTATGCGTCAGCGTGTCGCGCTGGTACGAACCTTGGCGACCGAGCCCGATATTTTACTGCTCGATGAACCGTTCTCGGCACTCGATTATCAGACAAAGCTGCAGCTGGAGGATTTGGTTGCCAGTACACTGGGTGCATTGAACAAAACGGTAATTTTGGTCACTCATGATATCACAGAGGCGATCGCTATGAGTGATCGGATTGTTGTGCTGCAGGCAAATCCCGGGCGGATAAGAACTGAGGTTGAAGTTCCGACCGCGATTCGCCAAGCGCTTCCTTTAACAGCCCGTGAGCAATCAGGTTTTCATGAGCTGTTTCATGAGCTGTGGAAGCATCTGGAGGAGAAGGAGGTGCACCCGGTAAATGAAGGATGAAGCAGTTAAGCAGCTCGGTACAACTGAACAAGCAGGTTTCACAGCTCAATTAGCCGAGCAGGAGCTTGGCCGATTCAAGAAGAATGCAAGGCGAACCACCTGGATTGCCCGATTCACGCAATTATCAATTCTGTTTGTATTCATGATTTGGTGGGAATTGGCAGGCAGGTTGCAATGGATCGATGCTTTATTGTTCAGCTATCCGAGCCGGATAGCAGTGCTTATATACAGCAAGGCAATGGATGGCTCTATATTCATCCATCTGCAGGTAACCATTTGGGAAACGATCATCGGATTTGTTCTGGGGACATTATTTGGCACAGCGGCAGCAGCGATAATTTGGTGGTCGCCTTTTTTGTCCCGTGTACTTGATCCTTATATTGTCGTGCTTAATAGTCTGCCGAAGGTAGCATTAGGACCGCTGTTTATTGTTGCTTTCGGTGCGGGACAACTCGCCATTATTGCAACAACTCTATCCTTGACCGTGATCATTACACTTCTTGTTGTGTCTAACAGCTTTAAAGAGGTAGATTCGAACTACTCCAAGGTTGTCAAGATCTTCGGGGGGACACGCGGACATATATTCCAGAAGGTTATCCTGCCAGCAACTTATCCAACTATTCTTTCCACGTTAAAAGTCAATGTCGGACTTTCCTGGGTCGGTGTGATCGTAGGGGAGTTTCTTGTTTCCAAAGAAGGACTTGGTTATTTAATTATTTATGGGTTTCAAGTATTTAATTTTACGTTGGTCATCGGGAGTGTGATCCTGATAGCTATAGCAGCTGCAGTTATGTATCAAGGTGTAGCCTTTCTGGAGCGAAAGCTGATGGGGCGAAGGTAGAAAAAAGAAGTGGGATGGCAGCACCCATGCAGTGTTTCGCCGCATGATTGAATGGTGGTTGAATCATCGTCAGATAAAAGATAAGATAATTCATAATCTTATCTTTTTTTGTCGTTACAGCACTATCCATGTCAGCACACTTCATAACACTTATACTACCGGAGGATCTAATGGGAATTCGAATAATGAAGACCGCTGCAGCTGTCATAGCAGCTATCTATTTGGCTCATTTGTTAGGTTTACATACGCCCAACGCGGCAGGTTTATTAGCGATCCTCGGTATTGATGTAACCAAAAAAAGGGGACTACAAACGTCATTCCAACGGTTGATTGCTTCATCCATTGGGCTTTTTGTCGCGGTATTTTTGTTCTGGCTCCTGGGCTTTGAGGTTTGGGTGGCCGGACTGTTTGTTCTTATTCTGTATCCGATCCTCTCCCGCCTTAAATTGAAAGAAGGCATTGTAACAAGCTCTGTTATTATGTTTCATATCTTTAACGAGCAAAGATACGGATTAGATCTGATTATTAATGAGATCGCTTTGCTGCTGGTGGGTCTGGGCGCGGCTACATTGATCAATATTGTGTATATGCCCAAGGCAGATAAACAATTATCAGACATGCGAGTCAGACTTGAAACCTGTTTTTCTCATATTTTTTCTGAAATAGCCAATCATTTACGGGATAACGGGCACATTTGGAGCGGAAGAGAACTCTTGGAGGCGCATGATATTGTACAGGAGGCACTTTTGGTGGCACGGCGCAATCAGGAGAATACATTACTGCAAGAGGACGCTTTGTGGATGGTATATTTCTATATGCGCAAACAACATCTGGATTCGATTGACAGAATGCTGGAGTACGTGGCACAGGTGTACCAGACGCTACCTCACGGTGAGCTGTTAGCGTCCGTATTTGACGAATTGAGCGAGGATGTCAAGGTCGAGTATTACACAGGCAGATCAGAGAGTAAGCTTCGTCTTCTGCAAGGGGAATTTCGGCAAATGCCGCTGCCTGTAACCCGTGTTGAATTTGAAGTGCGGGCGGCTCTGCTGCAGCTGGCCGTAGAACTGGACGCTTTCCTGGCCGTTGCGAAGCGGGAGAAAAAACAAAAAGCAGCCGCTCAATGAGCAGCTGCCGATCATACAAGGATAAATTCCTTAATGGATGATGCTTTTGGCTAACGGGTTTTTCTGCCGCTGATCAGATTGAACACAAGTGAAATGGCGGCAATAACAAGTAAAATATGTATTAAGTTACCTGCTACATCAAATGCAAAGCCAAGGCCCCATAGAACAAGTATCACTACAAAAATAGTCCAGAGCATATCGACACTTCCTCTCAGTATTTCAGGATGTTTGCAACTTCATGTTCTTTCTTAACCATATTAGCCATGATTAAATCATATAGATGAATGACTATTGAAAATTAAGGCGAATGAAATACAGTCAAAGAAAAATCGCCTTCCAGTTAACTGGAAGGCGATTCGACCATTTGTTTAGATAAATGTGCGGCTAATGATAACCAATAAAATGAAGAGTACAAGTATGACACCTGTCGTAGTGCCCAAACCATAACCGCCACAACTTCCACCAACTCCGGCTACTACACCCATATTGACCCCTCCTTTCGCCTTACCTTTAGTATGTTATGTATGCCAATGTCTTTGTGATTGGACGGTTCATAAAATGGGTGGTTCTCCCCGATTCTAAATGAACAGACGGAGCCTTCGTACACCGTCTGTTTTTTGTTTGATGAGGCGATGCTGACGAATCTATTTGCATGGAACAATTGCCAGAGTGTATTGAAGGTTGTCCAGTATCAAAAAAACCGGCTAGCAGAAGCAGTCCGACTTCAATTATAAAGTTATAATTCTTTGCTCACAAAGCCGATTTTGATCGATTCTGGAGCGAAAATGGGCAACTCTCAACTATATTCGTTGGACCCTAATATAAATTTAATCCGCATAGCATATGAATTTTAATAACTATCTAGATTTATCTATGCTTATTTTATCAACATTCGCCCATGTCCTGCATACAAATGTAATGAATGATTGAATGGAGGAGGTAGAACAGATGTCAATAGATAAAGATTTGCAAACCAGAGAGATCTATACCAAAGCTGTCTGCGGAAAAGGACGCAAATTTTCGCAAGTCACCAATACGGTCACTCCGCCTCATGCTCCGACAAGTATACTGGGTGCATGGATTATCAACAACCAGTATGAGGCGGTGAAATCTGGCGAAAACGTCGAGGTGGTGGGTACTTACGATATCAATATTTGGTACTCCTACAATAAAAATACCAAGACGGATGTTGCCAAAGAAACGATTTCGTACGTGGAGGTAGTAGGGCTCTCTTTCCTGGATAAGCGCCACAAGCCGATAACCGCTGAAGTATCGGCTGTAGCTACTCAGGAACCCAATTGTGTGGAAGCCAGTGTCTCTTCTCGTGGAGACAGTGTGATTGTCCGGGTAGAACGTGAATTCAAGGTGGAAATGATCGCTGAAACAAAAGTTTGCGTAGTGGTGTCCGCGAACGGCTGCAATGATTTTGACGACAAGCATGTGGAATTTGATGATACAGGCAGCGATGATTATGAGGATTTGGATCCGGATCTGCTGGATGACGATTTGAACTGATGCTCCTGCTTTTATTATATGACACTTAGGTTCATTTCGGCAGAGGGCGTCAGCCCTCTTTTTGTTATAATTTCAGAATTTTATTTAATTTCAGAAATTTTGTGCTTGGGGGGAATTAACATGCGTGTATGGCTCTTGCACTCGAACGAACCGACGCTACCGCTACTATTAGATCGGCTGCAGGTGCCTAACGGTACACGTTTGCCGGTTCAGCTCGAATCAACCTGTATTATCCATTGGGGCTGCTTTCAGCCACAAAGACAGGAGCAACTGACTCTGCAACCGGTAAAAAGCCAGCTTCGTGCTGCGAAGCCTGAGAAGGCCTCTGCCTTGCTAAAGCTTCATGGTATTCAGAGTAATTGGAAGTCCGAGGGACAGCGTTTTTCTTATGAATACAGGATTCCCGTGTTTCATCTGCAGGCTCTAAGTGTTTTCCAAAAGCAATCCGCGGTTTTTTATGGAACGCAGCTGCCCCCATCACTGCCAAAATCAGAGGAGGGGGGCTTTGAGGAATTGTCTATTGAAACTCTTTCTTACCATGCGGTTCGCTCAAAGCGTGAGGCTGTGAAGGCACTCTATGCGCTTGGTCTCGACTATGGTGTCGTTCATATCGGGGTGCGTCCCGGAGGGGAGCTTGTCGTGCTGGAGATACAGGCTGCCCCTCAACTGACGGAGCGCCTTGCGGAGCTGTTCGCGGATGCGATCCACCAGTTTGCAGAAGAATTAGACGCTTCCTACATAGGCAAAGAGGTAGCTTTATTGGGAGCCGACCCGGAATTTTTACTGCGCGATATGAGAGGCAAGGTTACCTTTGCTTCCAAGTTTTTGACTAAAGACGGACCGGTTGGTTGTGATGCTATTGTACTGCCGAGCTTCCGCAAAATTTATCCGCTGGCGGAGCTGCGGCCGGAACCGAGCGTCGAGGTCGATCAATTGGCTAACCAGCTGTACCGTACGATGCAAATGGCATCAAGAAAAATATCGGACGATACGCTCGAATGGGTGGCAGGCGGGATGCCGGTGCAAGGGTTTCCTTTAGGGGGGCATCTCCATTTTAGCGGCGTCTGGTTAAACGTTGAGCTGCTGCGTACATTGGATAACTATCTGGCTTTGCCGCTCACCTTGATTGAAGCCCCTACAACAGGCAGAAGAAAGCCCAAATACGGCTTTCTGGGTGATTATCGCAAGCAGCGTCACGGAGGCTTCGAATACCGGGTACTCCCAAGCTGGCTCATCTCCCCGAAGGTTACCAAGGGTGTGTTCGCGCTAGCCAAACTGATAGCCGATCATTATCGCCTGCTGCCGTCGCGCCCTCTTCAGGATGTATCGGTTCAGGAAGCCTATTATACAGGTGATAAGCTGGCGATTCGCCCTTTACTGCCTGCATTGTGGAACGATCTGGTACGTCTTCCTACTTATCGGAAGTATGAACGCTGGCTTGTACCACTTAAAGCTATGCTGCTGAAAATGGATGCATGGGATGAACAGCAGGATATTCGCAGGAAATGGCAAATCGGTCCTTATCACAGAAAAGAAGAATCGTCCGTGCATTCATGATATAATGGGAAAGGTATAGGGAAAAATAGAGACTACATTATGAATGCACACGTGCATGGAGGTTGCAGCATGGCGACATACACGCCGATGATCGAGCAATATCTGGCCATCAAGGCGGAGGTATTGGATGCTTTTTTGTTTTTTCGTTTAGGTGATTTCTATGAAATGTTTTTTGAGGATGCGATTCTGGCTTCCAGAGAGTTGGAAATAACGCTGACCGGCAGGGAAGGGGGAGCCGAGGAACGCATACCGATGTGCGGAATCCCTCATCATGCGGCAGATAACTATATCGCCCGATTAATCGAAAAGGGCTACAAGGTTGCGATTTGTGAACAGGTTGAGGATCCGTCACAAGCCAAAGGGGTAGTACGCCGCGAGGTCGTCCGCATTGTAACACCGGGTACGGTGATGGATGCAAGGTCTCTGAGTGAGACCAATAATTACATCGTGTCGGTCATAGAAACGGATGAGGGAAGCTTTGGTTTTGCGGCTTGCGATATATCCACGGGTGAACTGTTCGTGACCCGGTTAGAGGGCACATTGGCCCTGGTTCTGGACGAAATGAATGTGTATCACCCCTCGGAGCTGCTGGCGACTCCTGGCCTGCTGGAACAGTTGGGAGAGCAAGGCAATACTTGGGCGGGTTCGACGGTATTAACGCCGCGTGAGCCTCTGCAAGGGCAAGAAAATCTGGCGCTGAGCGCCTTTTTTGCGGAATCTGAGCTAGCCCCCTTACCGAATGGCGGGGAAGCTGTTGTTCGACAGCTGATGGCGTATCTCATAGAGACCCAGAAGCGTTCGCTCGGACATATTAAGCATATTCGTGTCTATGAACAGAATCAATATATGATCATGGACCCTTTTACCCGACGTAACCTCGAATTGATCGAGACTGTACGTGATCGTGCAAAGAAGGGCACACTTTTGTGGCTGCTCGACAAGACGGTGACGGCAATGGGCGGCAGACTGCTGCGCCGTTGGATAGAGAAGCCACTGACGAGCTCCGCGGCCATACATGAGCGTCTGGAAGCTGTAGACCGATTGTATCACCAACTGATCGTTCGTGATGGACTTAAGCAATCGTTAAAGGAAGTGTATGATCTGGAGCGGCTCGTTGCCCGTATTGCTTACGGAAACGCCAATGCAAGAGACTTATGCTCCTTAAAGGTGACTTTGCAGCAGGTACCGCTCTTGAAGCAGGAGTGCGAATCGTCAGGCTCCACGACACTCGCCAAGCTGGCTGCACAGATGGATCCTTGCGCGGATGTGATGAACTGGATTGAAGAAGCGATTAGCGATGAACCCCCGATATCGATTCGTGATGGCGGTATGATTAAGCCGGGTTACCATGCTTATTTGGATCAACTGCGTGAAGCTAGCACGAATGGCAAGCAGTGGATAGCGGCGCTGGAGAAGCAGGAACGTGAACGAACTGGCGTTAAATCTTTGAAAATTGGCTATAACAAAGTGTTTGGCTATTATATCGAGGTTAGTAAATCGAATCTGTCTACACTGGAAGCAAGCCGTTATGAACGGAAACAGACACTTGCCAATGCGGAACGATTTATTACCCCGGAATTGAAGGAAAAGGAAGGCTTGATTCTCGAAGCGCAGGAAAAGATGGTTGATCTGGAATACGAGCTGTTCATGCAGCTGCGGGACAAGCTATCCGTACATATATCCAGATTGCAGAAGCTTGCCGAGCAGATTGCGGCTGTTGATGTGTATCAATCGATGGCAGCGGTAAGTGCGGCTAATCGTTACTCAAGACCGGAAATTGGCGAGTTCTATGAGCTGCATATCGAAGAAGGTCGGCACCCTGTAGTGGAAGCTGTGATGCAGGATGGTTTTTTTGTCGCGAACGACACGGTGTTGAACACGAATGATGGCAGCATGCTGTTGATCACTGGACCGAATATGGCGGGGAAAAGCACTTATATGCGCCAAGTCGCTATTATTTGCCTGATGGCGCAGATTGGCTGCTTCGTGCCAGCGAAAGCCGCAACCGTGCCTATCATTGACCGGATATTCACGAGGATTGGCGCAGCCGATGATTTAATTGGCGGTCAGAGCACGTTTATGGTGGAGATGATGGACATTCAGGTGATGACCGATAAAGCGACCTCCAAAAGCCTCGTTATTATTGATGAGCTGGGGCGTGGAACTTCGACCGGTGAAGGGATGGCTATTGCTCAAGCGGTGATTGAGCACTTGCATGATCAAATCGGCTGCAAAACGCTCGTGTCCACCCATTTTCACGAATTGGCTCATCTGGAAGAATCGCTGCAGTCGCTGCGCAACTACTGCATGGCTGTCAAGGAAAGCGGCAGACAAGTCACCTTTCTTCGCAAGCTGGTCCCTGGTGCGGCGAGTACGAGCTACGGTATTTATTGTGCGCAAATTGCCGGTCTGCCGGGCGGCATCATCGATCGCTCTTACGAGCTGCTTCATGCCTTTGAACAGAGGGCGGAACTTCTTGCGGATCAGACCTCGCCTGTTGTTTCTGCTTCTACTGCTGCTACACCTGTACAGGCTGTACCTTCAGTTAAGCAGACTTATTCCATATCTGCAGCTGCTGCTCCAATATTGTCAGAACAAATTCATGAAACCGCTGCGGCCGTTCAGCTAAGCTTGTTCCAGGAAGATGCTTCAGCCTCCAATCGTTCGAAGAAAAAGACGGATGCCCGAACTGAGCAGCTTATCGAGCAGCTAAAGACGGCGGATTTAATGAATATGACACCTATGATGGCAATGAACTTTTTATTTGATTTGAAAAAGCAATTATAGTATTTATTTGTTCACAGGTTTGGAATTCATAGATTTATAACCTTTATTTAGATGAGAGGATGGCCTTATTACATGAAAAATAACAGCAATCGCGCCTTTTGGCGGCACACAACATCCATCGCAATCGCGCTATCCCTTCTTCTTCCTACTGCTTCAGCTGCCTGGGGAGCGGGACAAGCAGACGTGGAGGCTGCCAGAACTAAAGAAGTTATGGAGCTTTTGGAAAAATATCACGTTAGCGCTCCTATCAAAAAGAATCTAGCAGACAAGCCTATTAAAGAGATGATAAGCTCTCTTAATGATCCGTATACGGTTTATTTTACACCGGAAGAATTAAAAAGCTTTGAGAATGCCGTGCAAAACAACTATGTGGGCATTGGTATCCGTGTTACTGAGCTTCCAGAAGGTGTGTTTGTGACGGAAGTATTTGAAGGGCCTGCTTCCAAAGCGGGGATGAAGTCGGGAGACCGTATTGCTGCGGTTAATGGAGAATCGGTAAAAGGAATTAATGTCGATGATATTATAAAGAAAATTACAGGTCCCGAGAATTCCAAGGTATCGGTTACCGTTGAACGGGGTGAGCAAAGCATACCGTTGTCGCTGACGCGTCAAACGATCCAGTTGCCTTCTGTAACACACAAAAGATTTGATCCAGGTGTGGGCTACTTGAGTGTAACCGGATTTTCTGGCGATGCGGATGAAGAGACAACGGCACAGTTAGCGGAGTTAAAAGCACAGGGTATTAACAGCCTGATCCTTGACCTGCGCGACAATCCCGGCGGCTTGCTGGATACGGCGTTAAACATGGTCAAGCTGTTCGTTAAGGAAGGCATTATGATTCACACGAAGGATAAAAACAATGTGGATGAACCCATAAAATTCAGTAATGGCACAACACAACCTTTTCCACTGTATATTTTGGTCAATGAATACAGTGCCAGCGCCTCCGAGGTACTGACAGGAGCTCTTCAGGACTATAATGTGGCGACCAAGGTAATCGGGATGAAAACTTATGGAAAGGGAAGCGTGCAGACGATCTTTCCGATGGCAAGCGGCGGGGCAATGAAAATTACGATCGAAGAATATTTAACACCCAAGCTGCGCAAGGTCAACAAGATTGGCATAAGCCCTGACATTGAGGTTGATGGTGAGGTTCCACAGCTGATTACAGCACTGCATGAAGCCGGTATCTCCCAAATCAAAGTTGGTCTGAACAAAAAAGGGGTTACGGTGAACGATACATCTGTGGTGGATAGCTTTAATGTCATTCGTGAGAATGGCAACGTCTATGTACCTTCCAGAGTGCTTAGTTCATTGCTTGGGGGAACCATCTCGTGGAACGATACTTTAAAATCTATCGATGTATCCGCATTTGGCGTTACCAAGTCTTATCCTTCAACAACGGGTGAATTGTTACTCAAGAATGGCTTCGGCTATGTAAGTGTCAATCAATTTGCAGAAAGCTTTCCGCAATTAAGCTGGTCGGATGATGGTGAGCAGCTCACCCTGACCGCCACGAAGTAAGAGTTAGGAGCATAGGCTATGGGAATAATCAGAGTACTTGATGAACATATTGCCAATCAGATCGCCGCAGGTGAGGTCGTTGAGCGCCCTTCCTCAGTCGTAAAGGAGCTTGTGGAAAATGCAGTCGATGCCGGGAGCAGCCGGATCGATGTTACGATCGAGGAAGGCGGTCTTGCGCTGATTCGTGTAAGCGACAATGGCTCAGGAATGCAGTCCGACGATTGTGAAGCAGCCTTCTTTCGCCATGCAACGAGCAAAATTGTCAGCAGTCAGGACTTGTTTTCCATTCGGACACTTGGATTTCGGGGCGAAGCACTACCGAGTATCGCAGCTGTTTCCAAGGTTACTTGCCTAACTTCAACGAATTCAAGCGGGCTTGGTCATCAGCTTGTTATTGAAGGTGGAACCGTTAAGGTTTCTGAGGAAACGGCAGCTCCGCGTGGAACGGATATTCAGGTGCGTGAGTTATTTTATAATACACCTGCACGCTTGAAATATATGAAAACCGTACAAACCGAGCTAGGGCATGTATCCGATTTTATTTATCGCCTTGCATTAGCCCATCCCGAAATAGCTTTCACGTTGAAGCACAACGGCAGCGTGATGATCCAGACACTCGGAAATGAGGATATGCGCGGCGTAATTGCTGCCATTTATGGAACCACTGTGGCCAAAACCATGCTTCCTATTGAGGGTGAGCAGCTGGACTATTCGATTCGCGGGTTTATCGGTAAGCCGGAGACAACACGGGCTAATCGCAATGGGATTTCTACTTTTATCAATGGGCGCTACGTCCGCAATTTCACTTTAATTCATGCGCTTCTGCAGGGCTACCATACCTTTTTGCCGATTAACCGGTTTCCTGTTGCTGCGATTCATATTGAAATGGACCCGACGTTGGTGGATGTCAATGTCCATCCGGCTAAGCTGGAGGTGCGATTCAGCAAGGAGCAGGAGCTTATTCAATTTGTTGAAGAGCAGGTGCGCCATGTGCTTAATCAACAGGTTCTAATTCCAACAGGGACAGCTCCTTCCAAGTCCAAACCGATTAATCATATTCAGGAGCAACTGGAGCTGTATCGTTCTGCTCCGCCTGCATCGTTGTCAAACAACGGTAATATCGATAAGGCATATGATCGCAAGCAGGACGTTGAGGCCTTGAATCGCTGGTCGCAGGCAGATCTCCGATCTGAAAGGGAATTGGATGTGAAACGTACGGTCAATACGTTCAGTTCTAATGCCCGTGATACCGAACAGAAGGACAAGCAGCTGCGTAATGAGCCTGTACAGTCCTTCAAGGAGCAGGCAGCAGCTAATGAGGTGCTTCTGCGTACCATGGCTGCTGACGAGCATACGGCTGCCCCTGTACTCCCATCGTTTCCAAAGCTATCTCCCATCGGGCAAATGCATGGGACTTATATCATTGCCCAGAATGAGGAAGGCTTGTTCCTGATTGATCAGCATGCTGCTCATGAGCGTATTAATTATGAGTATTATTTTGAAAAATTCGGTAATCCAGCGGAGGCCAGCCAGGAGCTGCTCGTACCGATCACCTTGGAATTCACCTCATCGGATGCTGTGCGAATCCAAGACAAGCTGCCACTGCTGGAGCAGGCTGGCGTGTATGTCGAGCCCTTCGGCGGCAACTCTTTCCTGGTAAGAGCCTATCCCCATTGGTTTCCGGATGGCGATGAGAAAGCACTGATCGATGAGATGACGGAATGGCTGTTAGCTGAGCGCAAAAGTGTAGATGTGAGTCGATTGCGGGAAAAAGCAGCGATTATGTGCTCATGCAAGGCCTCCATAAAAGCGAATCAAAGCATGCGGGTGAATGAAATGGAAACTCTATTGGATCGGTTGGCATCATGCCGCAATCCTTACACATGTCCGCATGGTCGTCCCATTGTCATCAGCTTTTCTACCTATGAACTTGAAAAATTATTTAAAAGGGTGATGTAAGTGCTCATAACGACCTCTTACGACCCTCAAGCTGAACACCTGGAAGCTGCAGCCCAGCTTGCCAGGTCGATCAAGCAGCTCCAGGGGATAGATAATCCGGTACGACTTGTCCCAAGAAAGCGGCATTCGTTAGCCCGACTGCGGACGTTGTATGACGATTCGGACATCCTGCTTGTTTCAAAGGAGCGGATAGAGTATTATCATGAAGATCAGCCTGCTTTATTTTTCCATCCCAGCACGGCAGCGATTCGAGTCAAAAGGCTTGTGAATGGTGAGCATGATCCGCTTATTGAGCTTTCATCCATACAGCCCGGTGATCGTGTGTTGGACTGCACAGCAGGTCTTGGCTCTGATGCGCTTGTTTATTCTTATGTAGTGCAGGGTAATGGAGAAGTGGTAGCTCTGGAGAGCGAGCCCATTCCTTATTTGATTCTTCAGCAAGGTCTGATGACTTACGATTCCGACATTCCTGGTATGAACGAGGCTATGCGCCGTATACAGGTTATCCAGATGGATCATAGTGAATATTTGCAGCGACAGCCTGATAATGCCTTTGACGTCGTTTATGTGGATCCGATGTTTCGACAACCGATCCATGAGTCCAGCTCCATCAGTGCGATTCGTACATTGGCAAATTCCAGACCTGTAAGCGAACAGACCATTAAGGAAGCGCTACGTGTAGCGCGTAGGGCCGTGATTATGAAGGAGCACAGAAGCAGTGATGAATTTAATCGTCTGGGCTTTGAGGAAGTAAGACGTTCCACCACGAAAATAGCTTACGGAGTGATACGATTGTGACAAAGGCACCACCCAAACCCAAGCTGCTTGTGTTGGTAGGACCGACGGCAGTAGGGAAAACAGGATTAAGCCTTAAATTAGCCGCAGAATTTAGTGCGGAAATTATTTCCGGAGATTCGATGCAGGTTTATCGGGGAATGGACATTGGCACAGCAAAGGCTACCGCCTGGGAGCGGCAGCAGGTTCCACACCATATGATTGACATCCATGAACCGGATCACCCGTTTTCTGTAGCTGAATTTCAGGATACCGCTCGTAAATTGATCCTTGACATTGCCAGTCGCGGCAAGCTGCCGTTCATTGTGGGCGGAACCGGACTTTACGTGGAGTCGGTTTGCTATGATTTTCAGTTTAGTGAATCCGGTTCTGATGAAGCATACCGTGAAGAGCAGCAGGCTTATGCGGACACTTTTGGTCCCGAAGCGTTGTGGGAGAAGCTGCGGGAAATCGATCCTGCAAGTGCAGAGCGGCTGCACCCCAATGACCAACGGCGTATAATTCGTGCAATGGAAATGTTCCATTTAACGGGTGAACGGTTGTCTGAGCGGTTAAAGGAACAGAAAAAACAGTCTCCATACGAACTATGTATCGTCGGGTTGACAATGGATAGAGCTTTGCTATATAAACGTATAGAAGAGCGAATTGATTTAATGCTGCAGGAAGGTCTTGTGGATGAGGTTAAGCATCTGATGGATCAAGGCTATGGCAAGCAGTACATATCGATGCAGGGTTTGGGCTACAAGGAAATCATCGATTTTTTGGATGGTAGAAGTTCCTGGGAAGAGACTGTGTATCTGTTGAAGCGGGATACCCGCAGATTTGCCAAAAGACAGCTTTCCTGGTTTCGTCATATGAAGGACATTAATTGGGTGGATATGACTGAATTGACAAATTCTACTACGCAATTTAATGAAGTTCATGCTATAATAGCAGATAAGTTAAAATTCGAACGTTAAACTCACAAGGGGGCCCATGATGAATAAATCGATCAATATTCAGGATACATTTTTAAACCAGCTGCGCAAGGAAAATATTCCCGTTACGGTATACCTGACCAATGGGTTTCAGATCCGTGGGGTCATTCGGGCGTTCGATAATTTTACGATTATCATTGATAGTGAAGGCCGTCAGCAAATGGTATACAAGCATGCTATTTCTACCTTCACACCACAGCGTTCGGTTTCTTTAATGCAGCAACCGGACAGCAGCTCTGACAATTAAACAGCTTAGTTACTGCAACTTGGCAACTTTTTGAGTCGAGCATTCGTATAATGAATAGGAACCATGAGAGCAACCCGTTCCGCTAGGGTTGTTCTTTTATTGTAAAGAGAGAATTAGGGGAGGCAGAGGATGGCAACTGACAAAAAAACAACGGCAGCAAAACCACCTGCAAAAAAAACACCAGCTAAAAAGAAAAAAAAGAAGTTCAGCTTTGGTAAAGCTTTAATGTTTGCTTTTGTAACGGCTGTTCTTGGAATTATATGCGCCTTGGGCGTCTACATTTTTATCATTATCAACGGTAACAAGATATTGGATGCAAATATTGATAAGCTCGATATGGACGAAGCCTCGCATTTGTTTGATGTGAATGGAACCGAAGTAGCTGTCCTTCATGGCGAACATGATAATCGGGAAATTGTTAAGCCTGAAGAGATTCCTACAAAGCTCCAACAAGCTTTTATAGCAACAGAGGATCGCAGATTCGAGCAGCATACCGGTATAGATTTTCTGGGTATAGGACGTGCCCTTGTGAAGGATGTCGTGGCTCGAAGTGCAGTTGAAGGTGGCAGTACCATCACGCAGCAGGTCGCCAAAAACATGTTTTTGAATAATAATAAAACCTTTTTCCGTAAAGCTACTGAAATGTCCATAGCAGTTGCTCTGGAAGACCGTAAAACGAAAGACGAAATTTTGGCCTTGTATGTAAACCGGATCTTTTTTGGAAACCGGGTGTTTGGAGTTAAGGCTGCAGCAAAGAAATATTTTAATGTAAGTGAATTGAAGGATTTGAAAATATGGCAAATGGCTACGCTAGCGGCAATTCCTAAGGCACCGAGCGTATACAATCCGATTGCCAATCCGGATAAGTCGAAGGAGCGACGTGCTGTTGTCCTGAAACTTATGCAGGATCAGGGGTATATTACAGAAGCTGAGCGTGCTGAAGCGGCTGCAGTCGATTATGAAGCCCCTCCGGCTACAGGAAACAAGGATTACCTGACCTTTATCGACTACGCGATTAATGAAGCCGAGAAAGTGTATGGTATCCCCGAGGCCGAATTGCTGAGCAATGGCTACAAAATCTATACGACAATGGATTCCAATGCACAGAAAATTATGGAGCAAACGTTTGCCAATGATAAATTTTTCCAAAAGAACGGTCCTGAGCAAAAGATGCAGGGAGCTATGGCTATCATCAATCACAAGGATGGCGGGGTAGTTGGCATTATTGGTGGACGGGATTATGTGCAAACCGGATTGGATCGTGCGGTAGTTCCGCAGCAGCCGGGCTCCTCGATCAAGCCGTTATTGATTTATGCACCTGCATTAGAAAGTGGCAAGTACAATCCTTACAGCATGCTGGAGGATAAGGAAGCTAACTACAATGGCTATGCGCCTCGAAATTATGATGGTGTTTATAGGGGACAAGTCGATATGTTTGAAGCGGTGCGTAAATCCATTAACGCGCCTGCTGTATGGTTGTTCAATGAGATCGGTGTGAAAACCGGGATGGATTTTGCCTCCAAGTTGGGAATTCCATTTGAACCGCAAAAGGATCGAAATCTCGCAATTGCCCTTGGCGGTATGACCAAAGGAGCGTCACCATTACAAATGGCTGCAGCTTATGGCGCAATCGCGAATAATGGATATTTGAACACGACCCACTCCATTATCAAAATTGTTGACGACCAAGGCGCCTTGGTCAAAGAGTTCAAGCAGGAGCGTGTAACTCCGGCAATGAGCGCGAAAACAGCTTATTACATGACATTGCTCATGCAAAGCGTTGTTGAGCCAGGAGGTACAGGAACAGCAGCCAAATTTGAGCGTCCGGTATCAGGCAAAACCGGCTCCACGCAAACGGTTATAAAAGGGCTGGAGAAATATAACCGCGATCTCTGGTTTACCGGATTTACACCAGAGTGGAGCGCAGCAGTGTGGATCGGCTTTGACAAGTCCGATGCGAAGCATTATGTTACGATGAGCAGCGGCAGTGCAGCGGTAATATTCAAGGAAGTGATGCAGAAGGCGCTGGCTAATCGCCCAATGACGAAGTTTGTTAAACCGGATGGAGTCCCAGATTTGGTTAAGCCAGAGCTGCCTCCTCCAGTGAAGGATATGGGTGAACTCAAGGCCGAGTACGTCAAGAGCAATGGGGGACCATCCGTCGTGCTAAGCTGGCCATCGCTTGGTGATAATGTAACCTACCGCTTATTGCGTAAAACGGATAAGGATAAGGAATTTTCATCTGAGCCGATGCTGACAACAACGCAAATAGAAGTCAAGGACATTACAGTAAAATCGGGTGAAACCTATCAGTATTCGGTTGTAGCATACGATCCGAAGACTGAAAAGACAGGAACGCAATCACCATCCGTAACTGTGGTTATCCCTGCCGATGGTGCATTGCCACCAGGGCAAGTACCAGGTCAGGGACCAGGAACAACACCGGGTGCTGGAACAACACCAGGTACCGGAACGAAGCCGGGTACAGGTACGGGAACAACACCAGGAGCGGGAACCGGAACGACGCCAGGAGCGGGAACGGGAACAACGCCAGGGGCGGGAACCGGAACAACGCCAGGGGCGGGAACCGGAACGACGCCAGGTGGTGGAACGGGAACGACACCAGGAGCCGGAACGGGAACGACGCCAGGGGCGGGAACGGGAACAACGCCAGGTGGTGGAACGGGAACAACACCAGGTGCAGGAACGGGAACAATACCAGGTGCGGGAACGGGAACGACGCCAGGTACGGGAACGGGAACGACGCCAGGTACGGGAACGGGAACAACGCCAGGTGCGGGAACGGGAACAACACCAGGTGCAGGAACGGGAACAACACCAGGTGCAGGAACGGGAACAACACCAGGTACGGGAACGGGAACAACACCAGGTACGGGAACGGGAACAACGCCAGGAGCCGGAACCGGAACGACGCCAGGTGCGGGAACGGGAACAACACCAGGTACGGGAACGGGAGCAGCTCCTGGTGCTGGAACTGTTGTGCGTTAATTAATGAATGGAGAAGCTGCTTAGCACGCAAGGTAACAAAGTCTCCGATGGGTTCATCATCAGGAGACTTTGTTAATTTTTACCGTGTCGTAGTATAATACTTTAGGGGCTTACCCAATAAGAGATGATGATCTGGAGGAATTTAGAGATGAAAGCAATATCTACAACCAAGATGACCAAATGGGCAGCTATCGCAGTGGTTTGCGCGCTTATGCTGTCGGCATGCGGCACCAAGCCAGCGGAGAATGCAGGAAAGACAACTACACAGGGCGGTCAGCCAGCAGCCAATACACAGCAGCCAGCCGATACTGCCAAGCCAGCGGCTAAGAAGAGCTGGACGGCTCCACCAGCCATGACGATTGATGTGAAGAAAACATATCAGGCAACGATTGCGACCTCCAAAGGCAGCTTCAAAATCGATCTTTATGCCAAAGATGCACCGATAACGGTCAACAATTTTGTGTTTCTAGCCAAAGAAGGCTTTTATAATGATATTGTGTTCCACCGCATTATCGAATCGTTTATGATTCAAACTGGCGATCCGCTTGGAGTTGGCAGCGGCGGACCTGGCTACAGCTTTCAAGACGAGCTGAAGTCCCCCTATAAATATGAGCCGGGAATAGTCGCTATGGCTAACGCTGGACCTAACACCAACGGCAGCCAGTTTTTTATATGCACAGGCGAAGACAGCAAGAACTTGAACAAATCACCGAACTATACGATTTTTGGTAAAGTGACTGAAGGCATGGATGTTGTCAAAAAAATCGCAGCAACTCCAGTTGCAGGTGGCGCTTCAGGTGAGAAGAGCTCTCCAACTGAAAAAGTTGTCATCCAATCCGTTGCCATTACTGAAAAGTAATAAAGGACCTATTTTGTAAGTAAAAGAGGTGCAGCCTTGGAAAAAAGACATTGCCTTATGCTCCACGGCTTTACCGGTGGACCGTATGAACTGACTCCTTTGGCAGCGTATTTAACCGAGCAGGGTACTGTATGCCATGTGCCGACTTTACCCGGGCATGACCCCGAGCTGAGGACGTTGGGACAAACAAACTGGCATGATTGGCTGGAGGCTGCCGCTCTGGAGGCTTCCAGCTTAACTGCGCAGTATGGCGAGATCGATCTGATCGGTTTTTCGATGGGTGGACTGATCTCAGCATACATAGCGAATCGTTATCCAATTCGCAGGCTTGTTTTGTTGAACGCGGCTGTTTTTTATTTTAGTCCATACCGATTTATGAGGGAACTGGTGCGTAGAATTCAAATGGATGACTGGTCGAATTGGGGGAAGGTAAGAAGGACCCCGTTGAAGGCTACGAGGCAATTTATCATGCTGAATAAACAGATGCGGCCCGAACTGCCCATGATCAAAGTGCCGACACTCATCGCACAAGGTGAGCAGGATGGCATTATTCATCCGAAGAGTGCCCATTATTTATTTAATCAGCTTCAGGGGGAAAAGGAAATCGAGTTTTTTCCCGAAGCTCGTCATATGATTTGTCTGGAGCCTGGAGCGCAGGCTGTATTTCATTCTGTCGAACGTTTCTTGACTAAATGAAGAAACAGCGGCCATCGTGGAAAAGGACACGAAGATTCGTTTGGTTGTGTGTTGTCGTAGGCTTATTGTGGGTGTCCATACTGCAGTACCGAATGGCGAATGTTCCAGACAATGCTTCAGCAGCCGGAGAAGTAGGCATTATACTAGGATCTTCCTTGAAAAACAACGTAGCCACTCCTTCACTTCAGGAACGTCTGGATGGAGGGATTAAGCTTTTTAAAGACGGGAAGATCAAGCATATTATTGTATCTGGCGGTTTGGATCGTACGGAGTTCCAGTTAACCGAAGCTGAAGGAATGAGAAATTATTTGTTGGAGCATGGTATAGCGGATAACGTGATCATGATGGAACAGGAAGCAACCAGCACTTATGAAAATTTATTGTTCAGTCAGCGGTTCATGCTGCAGCAAAAATGGAACTCAGCGGTACTTATTACACACCGTTACCATATGCTCAGGGCAATGGAGATGGCAGAATTTTTAAATTACAGGCAGGTAGAGGCTTATCCGGTAGATTCCAAAGCAGTGAATAATAGCTGGAATCTGATTCGTGAAACGCTGGCTCATGTTAAATGGAAGCTGGATAAACTTCGTATGGCATTAGGTAGCTAACTTATGGATACGCTTATACAATCGGATTGACTTCAACAATACAAGCCTTTTTTCCCTTGCTGTAATCCACGCGAGAGAAAGAAGGCTATTGCCATTCATTTGGCTTTCTCAGGGTTGTACACGATAATGGAATTGGAACAAGGAAGTAAACCCCGCTTTTTGATACAGACGGTGCGCCGCCACATTATCATTAACGACTTGCAGGTAAATTCGCTGAGCGCCATTGCTCAGACTCCATGAAGCCAGCTCGTTCAACAGAAATTTGCCAATTCCTTGCCCTCTGAGCTCCGAGTTGACAACGATATTGGTAAGTCCGGCCCATTCCCCCTCGACAACAGCGGTTCCGACTGCTGCACTTTGGCCGTTCCATTGAAGGGAACAGAAGCATTTGGTTTGGGTAATGCGTGTAAACAGGGAATCGTAAAAAGGCAGCTTGCTCTTGTCAAAGCCTTCCATATCGATGAAATCAGCCAACCATTGTTCATTATGAACGCTCAGTATGTTCACACTCAGCTTACTGGATTCAGAGGAAGTGTGGTGTATGACCTTCTCTGTATCTGCAATTAGCACGGAACAAGGGATTTCTTTGAGAAAGCCTGTCTGGTCCAATAAGGTGTCGAGCCCCTTTGGAGAAGCATCGCTGATATGATACCGTACTGGAAGCCCGTGTGTGTCGTAAAATTGCCGTGCTTCCCGCAGCCAATCTCCCTTGGGAAGGGAGTCGCCAGCGCCTGTCCAGATGCTGTTGGCTCTCTTGGTAATGCCGTCTGTCGCACGCATAATCCAGTTCCCTTGTTTGGTATTCGTAGCAGCGGGCCAAGTGTTAAAAGCATATTGTTCAATTTGCTGGAAAAGCTGAAGCTGAGAATGATCAGTGGAGGAGCCTGAAGTGTTCATCTCGCACTATCCTTCCTATTTATGAATTAATAATAATTGTATAAATATACTATTTAGTGAATAAAAATTCAATATTAATTTATGAAAAATCAATAAACTTAAGTTATATTCGAATTATTGTAAGAAATAATGGCTAATACATAAAAAATCTCTATCATCTTCTGTCTGATCATTGTACGATACTGAGTACAGGTTTGTCAGATTGATCCAAAAGGTGGAGTGCCCTATGCTTGCACAAGCTTTGCTTATAAAAGATGGGTCAGTGCTGATGCTTCACGAATATGTCCAGCGTGGTGATTTGGTATGGAACTTTCCTGGTGGCGGGATTGAGCTGGGAGAGTCGCCTGAGCAGGCATGTATTCGTGAAGTGAAGGAAGAAACCGGCTATGATGTGAAAATTACGCATCTATTGCATCGCACTGAATCTAAATATACGTATCTTGTGGATATTGTTGGTGGTCAACTGGCTGTCGATGTGGAGCATCCAGATAATCAAACGATTGTTTCTCTGGAATGGGTGCCGCTATCGGACGAGAACAGATGGGATCAGGTAACACGGCCGATCTGGGAGGCTTACAATAAGCTTGCAGATGCCTTAAAGACCATATACGTAATTCGGCATGCCCAGGCTGAAGGGCAAGCGGCAGAAGCCATTCTGACGCCTCTGGGCATGAAGCAGTCAGAACTGCTGGACCGATTGTTGTATCTTCTTCAAATTGATGAGTTCAGAGCAAGTCCTATGAAGCGAGCACAGCAAACTCTGGAGCCCACCGCCCTGCGAACAGGTCAAAAGATTCATATGGATCATCGTTTGTCCGAACGTATATTGAGCAGTGAATCAATGATGGATTGGCGTATTCAATTGGAGAGGACCTTCAATGACAATCTTCTGTGCTTTCCTGGTGGCGAGTCCAGTTATTCGGCATCTCAGCGCATGATAGCCGTTGTGGACGAACTGCTTGCGTCTGATGGACATACATTTGCTATAGCTACTCATGGCAATGCCATGGCTCTCCTGCTAGGCCATTATGATGAGCAGTTTGGTTTTGAAGCCTGGAGTCGGTTGACGAATCCGGATGTATACCGTCTGACTTTTTCTCGAAGCAGTCTGCTCTCCATGGAACGAATCTGGGATGCTGACAAGCATTTTTAGCAGTTGACTAAGGGCTAGTTTTGAAATTTTAACGTTTCACTATACAATAGAGGAAGAAAATGAGCACATTCATCTGGGCTTCTGCGTATACTGCTAACACCAAGTAAAGAGGTGATATGCATGAGTGGACGTGTCCTGCCAACAGATCAGATCCAAATTACACAAAATGCTCATCAAATCAATGTGATTTTACGCAACTCGGAGCCTATAACTGCACCTACTTCCGAGCCTCAATTTCACGGTAAGCCATTGTCCCAACAAGGTCACTTTGGGGAAATCATGAAAGAGCTTGACCGGATGGTCGGTTTGGAATCCATCAAGGAGCTTGTATTTGAAATTTATGCGCTGCTGCGAGTTGCCAGCTATAGGGCTGATGCCGGATTAACGGCGAATTCGCAGGTGTACCATATGGTTTTTAAAGGAAATCCAGGTACGGGGAAGACGACTGTAGCTCGTATTATAGCGAAACTGTTGCAAACGATGGGGGTGTTGAGTAAAGGCCATCTTATTGAGGTGGAACGCGCTGACATGGTAGGTGAGTACATAGGGCATACGGCACTGAAAACGCGGGAAATGGTAAAAAAAGCTCTTGGTGGTGTGCTTTTTATTGATGAAGCCTATAGTCTGGCGCGCGGCGGTGAAAAGGATTTTGGCAAGGAAGCCATTGATACACTGGTCAAAGCAATGGAGGATCACAAAAATCATTTTATTCTGATTTTGGCAGGGTATTCTGAAGAAATGGATCAGTTTTTGCAGACCAATCCCGGACTCCCTTCCCGGTTTCCGATCCATCTGGAGTTTCCTGACTACACAGTCGAACAGCTCATGCAAATTACTGAAATGATGATCAAGGAACGGGAATACGTATTGAATGCACAAGCTGAGAGCAAAATACGTCAGCAAATCATCAGCGAAAAGCAGCAGAATGATTCCGAGGCTTCTTTCAGTAACGCACGTTTTGTGCGAAATTTAATTGAAAAAGCGATGCGAAACCATGCCGTACGTTTGTTGAACAGCCATGTCCAGCAGCCTAGCAAACAGGATTTAATGACACTTCGAGCCGAAGATGTAAAGCTGGAACGAAAACAATCAAAGGAGACCCACAAATATTTATGAAAACAACCACACATAGTATTGATCACGAATTGGAACGGGCTGTTCTTATGAGCCTTGTTACCCCGCAGCAAAAAAGAGAGCAGTCGTATTCTGCCGAATATTCCTTGGCAGAGCTTGTCAGCTTGGCTGAGACCGCAGGTGTTGAGGTGTTGACGACTTTATCGCAGAACAAGGAAAAGATTGACTCCAAATGGTTTGTAGGCAAAGGCAAAGCCGCCGAGCTCAAGGAGCTTATTGAGGAGCATGGAGCCAATACAGCTATATTTGATCAGGAATTGTCCGGAGCCCAGGTGCGGAATCTGGAAGAATTTCTGGATGTGAAAATTATCGATCGAACTCAATTGATTTTGGATATTTTTGCTCAAAGAGCCAAAACCCGTGAAGGGATTATACAGGTAGAGTTGGCCCAGCTTAGCTATTTGCTGCCAAGGTTATCCGGTCAAGGCAAGAACCTGTCACGTTTGGGTGGTGGCATCGGAACAAGAGGACCAGGGGAAAGCAAGCTGGAAACTGATCGTAGACACATTCGTGATCGGATTGATGAGCTCAAGCAGCAGTTGTCTGAATTCGTCAAGCATCGTAATCTACACAGAGAACGCCGCAAAAAAACAGGTGTGTTCCAGGTTGCTATTGTCGGGTATACGAATGCCGGGAAGTCGACACTGCTCCGACAAATGACGGACGCTGATGTTTACGTCGAGAACCAGCTGTTCGCTACGCTTGACCCAACATCAAGGATGCTGAAGCTGCCTGGTGGCAAGGAAATTGTACTAACGGATACAGTAGGATTTATTCAGAATTTGCCGCATGATTTGGTTGCCGCTTTCCGTGCTACTTTGGAAGAGGTTTGTGAAGCTGACCTTATTTTACATGTCGTGGATAGCTCGGCTGACATGCTGGAAACCCAGATGCATGTTGTTAAACAGGTACTTACTGAGCTCAACGCACATGGAAAGGATCAGATTACATTATTTAACAAAATCGATCAGTGTACACCCGAACAAATCCAAATGCTCTCTACCGAGGGTGACTTCTTGCGGATGTCGGCTTATAATGAAAGCGATCTTGCACTGGTGTGCGAACTTATTGAAGCTCGCTTAATGGGAGACAGCAAAAAGTTTCGGATTCCTGTGGAGAAAGGCGATATGATTTCATTAATGTACAGGATTGGCGAAGTTCTGGAGAATGAAGTGGAAGGCAATGATATGGTGTTTCAAGTCCGCATAGATAAACAGGAATACGAAAAGATCAGTCATTTGTTAACCTCTTATGCAACAGATCAGTCACTGGATAAGGGAGAGAATGAGTTGTATGTTTAATGAACGCATAACGGCATGGATGGAGCTTGCCGAACAGCGGATTGAAGGTAAGTTTAAAGAAGTGGAACGGATCATTGATCAGAATCAGTGGAAGGTGATTCGTGCCTTTCAAAAGCATAAGGTCAGTGATTACCACTTCGCTGGCTCTACAGGTTATGGCTATAATGATCGAGGCCGCGAGGTGCTGGATCTGGTGTATGCAGATGTGTTTGGAGCGGAGGCTGCCCTGGTGCGGCCTCATTTTGTGTCTGGAACCCACACGATCAGCACGGCTTTATTCGGTGTGCTGCGTCCGGGTGACGAGCTGCTGATGATCACGGGGCGTCCCTATGATACGCTGCACAAAGTAATTGGACAACCTCAGGATGGCAAAGGCTCTTTACAGGATTGGGGAATCATCTATAACGAGGTTGCTCTATTGGAGGATGGCAGCCCGGATTATGAAACGATTCGCAGCAGTATTACACCACGTACCAAGGTTATCGGTATTCAGCGATCACGCGGCTATTCCTGGCGTTCTTCGTTCAACGTCTCGCAAATTGAAGAGATGTCCCGTTTTGTAAAAGAACTCAAATCTGATGTTATTGTTTTTGTCGATAATTGTTATGGAGAGTTTACGGAGCTTCAGGAGCCGACAGAGGTTGGCGTAGATCTGATGGCAGGTTCTTTAATTAAAAACCCTGGGGGCGGTTTGGCTGCGACGGGAGGATATATCGTAGGAAAGCACAAGTATGTGGAACTGGCTTCCTTTCGCTTGACCGCGCCTGGTATCGGCGGAGAAGTTGGAGCCATGCTGGATACTACCCGCGGCATTTATCAAGGTCTGTTTCTGGCGCCACATTTGGTGGGACAAGCGGTCAAGGGTTCTATATTTGCAGCCGCCGTATTTGAACAGCATGGATTTGTGACACATCCGCATTGGAACGACAAACGTACGGACTTAATACAGGCGATTAAGTTCACCAGTGCCGAGCATTTGATTGCCTTTGTTCAAGGTATTCAGCAAGCTTCAGCGATAGATGCACATGTGGTACCTGAGCCTTGGGCTATGCCTGGTTATGAGCATCCGGTCATCATGGCTGCAGGTACTTTCATTCAAGGCGGGAGCCTGGAGTTATCCGCAGATGCTCCGATCCGTGAACCGTATATTGCTTATATGCAAGGTGGATTAACTTATTCCCATTGTAAATTAGGTGTATTAACAGCTCTGAGTAGCATGATGGAACAAGGTTTATTAAAATAATGACTTATACTTTGCATGAACCTAACATAACTTGACACGTTTATGTAGGAAGAGTAGAATGGGGGTAGGTTTTAAGTACACAGAGGTGATGAATCGTGGCTGATGATATACGTCGTAATATGGCGTTATTCCCCATTGGTATCGTAATGAAGTTGACAGATTTAACAGCTAGGCAAATCCGGTATTATGAACAACATGAGTTGATCATACCGGCCCGGACAGGCGGGAACCAGCGTCTCTATTCTTTTAATGATGTAGAGCGGTTGCTGGAAATTAAAGACTTGATTGAGAAAGGCGTGAATATCGCCGGAATTAAACAGGTGCTGCTGCCTATGTCCAAGGATTCAGAGGACGCAACTGTTCTTAATGAGCAATCGGAAGTTAAACGCAGAGAAATGACGGATTCACAGCTTCACCGCATGTTAAAGCAGCAGCTGCTTGGTGGAGGCAAACGTTTGGGGCAGGTATCTCTGATCCAAGGCGAGCTATCCAGATTTTTCAAAAAATAAGCGCTTTCCAATGATTCAAATGCGGACTTATCAAAAAAGACTGATAAAACTGCGCAACTTAAGGAGGAACATGTACAGTGACTGAAAAGAATTATAAAAAAGAGGACATCATCAAGATTGCCAAGGAACAAAATGTAAGATTTATTCGCTTGCAATTTACTGACTTGCTTGGAACGATCAAAAATGTGGAAATTCCTATTAGCCAGCTGGAAAAAGCATTAGACAACAAAATGATGTTTGATGGTTCTTCGATTGAAGGTTACGTTCGTATTGAAGAGTCTGATATGTATTTGTATCCTGATCTTAGCACTTGGGTTATTTTCCCATGGGTGGTTGAGGATCGCATTGCACGTTTAATCTGTGATATTTACTTGCCAGATGGCAGACCCTTCCCTGGAGACCCGCGTGGTATCCTGAAGAATGCTTTGAAGGAAGCCGAAGATATGGGCTTTACAGCAATGAATGTTGGACCTGAGCCTGAATTTTTCCTGTTCAAAACCGATGAAAATGGCAATCCTTCTATGGAATTGAATGATCAAGGCGGATATTTTGACTTGGCTCCTATGGATCTTGGAGAGAACTGCCGTCGTGAGATCGTATTGACTTTGGAGGAAATGGGCTTTGAAATCGAAGCTTCCCACCATGAAGTAGCGCCGGGTCAGCATGAGATTGATTTTAAATATGCAGATGCAATCAAAGCGGCTGACCAAATTCAAACGTTCAAGCTGGTTGTTAAAACTGTAGCGAGACAGCATGGCCTGCACGCAACTTTTATGCCAAAGCCATTGTTTGGTGTGAACGGATCTGGTATGCACGCTCACCAATCGTTATTTAATGGTTCCACGAACACGTTCTATGATGAAAGTGACAAGCTGGGTCTAAGTGCAACTGCAAGATATTATATGGCTGGCATTTTGCGTCATGCCCGTGCGTTTGCAGCAATTACCAACCCAACCGTTAACTCATACAAGCGTCTGGTTCCAGGCTATGAAGCTCCTTGTTATGTTGCTTGGTCTGCCAGCAATCGGAGTCCAATGATTCGTATTCCTGCATCCAGAGGACTGAGCACCCGTGTTGAGGTTCGTAATCCGGATCCAGCTGCTAATCCATATCTGGCGTTAGCTGTTATGCTGAAGGCTGGTCTTGACGGAATCAAGAACAAAATGCAGCTGCCTCCGCCAACGGATCGTAACATTTATGTAATGACCGAGGAAGAGCGTGAGGATCAAGGAATTCCAAGTCTGCCGGTTAACCTTAAGGTTGCGTTGGAAGAGATGCTGCGCGATGATGTCATTTGTGATGCGCTCGGTGATCACGCTCTGGCTCACTTCATTGAGCTTAAAGAAATCGAATGGGATATCTATCGCACTCAGGTTCATGCATGGGAACGCGAACAGTATTTGACGCTTTACTAAAAATTAGTTCACCATATGAATTATTTCTTTTTTCTTTGAATAGACAAAAAGAAGCTCTCCCCATGTAGAAATTTTACTGCGGGAAAGCTTCTTTTTGTATGTGAGGACGCGATTGTAGCTCATAGCAAAAAGCCGACTGTCAAGTAGCCCTGACGTCGACTTCAATAAGTGCTTGACTATAATGATTACACGATGTCTCGGAACAACCCTACGACTCTTCCTAAAATAGTAACAGTCTTTAAACGAATCGGTTCCATAGTAGAGTTCTCAGGCTGTAGACGTATATGATCTTTTTCCTTGTAGAACCGCTTGACTGTAGCTTCGTCATCTTCGGTCATTGCAACAACAATATCACCGTTATTGGCGGTTTGCTGCTGTCTGACGATAACATAATCCCCATCATTGATACCGGCATCAATCATACTGTTGCCCTCGATACTCAACATGAACACATTGTAATCGCCAACATAATGACTCGGAAGTGGGAAGTAATCCTCGATATTTTCCGTAGCAGTAATCGGAATACCAGCAGTAACGCGTCCAATCAATGGAACACGAACAACGGATAAGGCAAAGTTGCTGCCCTCTGTCAGGGTACCGTCCGTAATTTCAATAGCTCTTGGCTTGGTAGGATCACGCCGAATGAGTCCCTTTTTCTCCAAACGTTCCAGATGTCCGTGCACAGTAGAACTGGAGGCGAGGCCAACTGCTTCACCAATTTCACGAACGGAAGGTGGATACCCTTTATCTTTCACTTCATTCTTAATAAAATCCAGGATTGCCAATTGTCGAATGGATAGCTTACTCATTAGGATCACTCCAATGCTTGGTAATAACTAGTGAGAGTATAACATAGAACCGGAGTTCGTACAAACATAAGTTCTAATTTTTCAATTGACACAAACATTTGTTCGTGTTATTTTGAAAACAGAACAAATGTTTGGGGGGCGCTGTTATGTATATGAATGAACAATTGTTATCGAAGAGAGAGTCTGTTTCCAGGGATGCTTCTGCCTTTCCGCTGCTTCTAGCTTCCATTATTCCTTATCGAAAAAAGCTCTTGAGATATGCAGGCTTGTTCGCAGCAGCGTCAATCATTATTTTAATCAGCTTGTCTGTTTCGTTGCTTGGCGGAGATCTGGATGCTTATGCTTCATCGGATCACACACCTATTGAATATTCGGTAGAGATCGTTAATGGCGATACATTATGGTCCATTGCCAGCAAACATGTACATAAAGGACAGGATGTCCGTGAATATATTTATAACCTCAAGAAAGTGAATGGATTAAAGTCTAGCATACTTCAAGAAGGGCAAACACTTAGACTTCCTTAAAAAGATAGACTTAACTTTGTATGTCGGAATTAACACTCTCACGCACACAATACATAGAAACACCTCCTTGACTCTTGACAATGGTAGGCCATAATGTCAAAGTATACTTTGATGCATTTATCAAGCATTTTTGTAGAAGATCGGGAGGATTTTACATGGATAATGGAACAGAGCCATATATTCAACGAATCAATGAATTGGCCCGTAAAGCCAAAACAGTAGGTCTGACAGACGATGAGCTGGAAGAACGCAATGAGCTTCGTAAACGCTATATAGAAGCTTTTAAAGGCAATCTTCGCAGTCAGTTGGAGACAATTAAATTTGTTGATGAGGAACAAGAGGATAGTGACACGAACCAGCACAAATAATTAGGGGTGAATCATTGCGTGCAGTATCGAGTATTGGGCAAAAGCGGGGTTGTGGTTTCTGAGCTTTGTTTGGGGACCATGACCTTTGGCAATACAACCAGCGAGGAAGTCTCAACGACCATGATTCACGATTTTTTGGATCAAGGTGGGAATTTTCTTGATACTGCGGATGTGTATGTATCAGGACGTTCTGAGGAAGTCGTTGGCAAAGCGATCAGCGGTCGACGCTCAGATGTGATTCTGGCCACTAAAGTACGTTTTGCGACAGCAAATAATGTTAATCATGTCGGCTTATCACGCAAACATATTTTAGACGGGGTAGAAGCCAGCTTACGGCGTTTGAATACTGACTACATCGATTTGTATCAAATGCATGTCTGGGATCAAATTACACCGATTGAAGAAACATTACGTACGTTGGATGATTTGGTGACATCTGGAAAAGTCAGATACATCGGGTGCTCCAACTTTTTGGCGTATCAAATTATGAAATCCCTTGGGATCAGTGATCATAATCGATATGCCCGATTTATTTCCAATCAACCGCAGTATAGTCTCGTGTCTCGTCAGATGGACAGGGAAGTGCTACCTTTATGTATCGAAGAAAATGTAGGTGTTATTCCATGGGGACCTATTGGTGGCGGTTTCCTAAGCGGTAAATACCCTCGTGGTGAAGCACCGACAGAAGGTAGGCTCTCGTCTAAAGCGGGTGAAAGCAGCTGGATGTTACGCAACTCAGAGAAAAACTTCCGTATACTTGAAGAAGTTCTTGCTGTTTCCTCTGAAATTGATCAAACACCTGTTCAGGTGGCTTTGAATTGGCTTATACATAAAAAGGGGATTACCGCCCCTATATTTGGTGCAAGGACATTGGAGCAGTACCATGAGAATATGGGAGCAGTTGGCTGGAAGCTCTCCACAGATCATTGGAACCGCTTGGATACTGTGAGTGCGCTTGAGGATGACTATCCATACCGATTTATAGAAAAATTTAAAAGAGAAGTGTAGCCGGTATATTAAAGGAGATTGCCTATGTCTCGCAAGTGGGAACGAATGGTCAAGAAGAATACGAAAGTAGTTAACAAAAGTAGGGCCAAGCATGGCAAGCCAACGATCAGCCAAACCGTATCATCAGACGATTCGGTTACTATTAAAGGGCGTAATTGGACGTTATCGTTATTTTTATTTTGTGTAGGTATTTTTTGTTTTATAGCTTTTCAGAACACAAATCAGGATGAATACTTGTACTGGCTAACAGGCGGAAGTTATATGCTACTGAGCTTATTCATGTTTGGTGTCAGACGCCCGCAGCTTAAAATTGGCAAAGACTTTTTGGGAAGCCGTCGATTTACGGGAGACAAGAGAGTACCCGCTTCGGATATTAAAGAAATCGCATTATCTTCGGATGCTGTCATCATTTCATTGAAGAGCAGCAAAATCAGATGGTCGTTTACACGTTTTTATCATAGAATGGATATTTCGGCGATGTCCGAGCGATTGAAGGAATTCGCCGCTAATCATGCAGTACCTTTGAAGGTGGAGTAGAAAGGGAGAGGCTCAATGGCTATTAAGGCAGTTTTATTTGATTTGGATGATACGTTATTATGGGATGATCGTAGTGTAAAAGAAGCCTTTCAGGCAACATGTTTAGCGGCAGCGGAGCAAGTCGATGTTGACCCTATCGAACTCGAGCAGGCGGTAAGACAAGAGGCGCGGAAGCTATATGAGTCATACGATACGTTTGCTTTTACCAAAATGATTGGAATCAACCCTTTTGAAGGGTTGTGGGCTAACTTTACAGAAGGTGATAATGAGAATTTCCGTAAACTGGAGCAGCTTGCACCTCAATATCGTACTGAATCATGGACCCTTGGTCTTAAAGCTTTAGGTATAGACGATGCAAAGCTTGGCTATGAGCTTGGGGAGAGATTCCCGATGGAACGTCGCAGTCGTCCTATTGTATATGAGGAAACGTTCGAGGTTCTGGATCAATTAAAAGGCAGCTATAAGCTGCTGCTCTTAACCAATGGTTCTCCGGATTTACAGAAGGAAAAGCTGGCTGGTGTTCCTGAGCTTGCTCCTTATTTTGACCATATTGTCATATCAGGGAATCACGGAGAGGGCAAGCCTGCAACCTCAATATTCAATCATGCACTTGACCTGCTTCAGGTTACAGCTGATGAAGCAGTAATGATTGGCGATAAGCTCACAACCGATATTTTGGGATCTAACCGGATCAATATGCGTAACATGTGGATTAATCGACATGCGCTGCAAAGGGACGATGAAATCATACCTGCCTATGAGATTGTAAGTTTGCGAGATATTCAAGGTGTAATTGATTCCATAAGTTCATAAGTGTAAAAAAACTATTGAATGCAATAAAACCCGACAGCGCTGAGTAACAGGCTGACGGGTTTTGTTCATATTGTGTATATGGATAATACCGTTTTATGCTTTCTGAAAGGATTCGTCTGCATAAGGGTGGGCGATCCAGCCATCGGTTTCAATAAACAAACGAATAGCAACAATTTGGCGATTGTCCATCAAAGTGAAGAAGTGTGCCTTGTGCTCGGGAACAGAAATAACATCGCCTGCTTCCAATTCAACATCAAAATACCCAACATCCTCAGTGCCTTTTATAATAAAAATACCTTTTCCTGAAACAATAGCTCTTACTTCATCTTCGGTGTGGGTGTGAACCTGCTCAAATTTAGTAAGAAGTTCTTCGATATTAGGTGTAGCCTCGGACAAAGCAATAACATCCCATGTTTTATAACCGCGTCTAGCCGCAATTTCCTGAATTTCTTCGTCGAATGTCGACAGAATTTGCGCTTTATTCTCATCGGTCAAAGTGAATTTCTCTTGTAAATCAGCAGGAAGCTTGCCAGCATTCCAATGCTCATAAAGTACCTCTTGTTTTTCCAAAAATGCCTGAACGTTACTTTCTCCAGAGATGCGTTCATTAGTACTGCGAATACGGATTTCAGCCACGGTCATCCCTCTTTCTATACACTTAATAAGTTTCTAACGTATATTATAATAGAATTCCGGTCTGCTGTCGATCTGTTTCGTCGATAATTCCGATATGAATAATAAGAAAATGTGCATTGTTTGAACTTTATTTGATCTCTGTCGAATTGTGTCCGCATTATCTTTTCATGATGACAGGTTTCTGGTACACTAAAGGTTACAATTGGACGGTTGCCGTTGAAAGGAAGATTAGCATGGGCAAAATACCTTTGCAAGAACAGCTTAAGAAGAAAATTATGATTTTGGACGGTGCAATGGGCACAATGATCCAACAGGAAAACTTAACCGAGGACGATTTTGGTAGTGAAGACCTGGATGGATGTAATGAAATTTTGGTAGTTACACGTCCTGATGTCATTTCAAAAATACATGAAGCTTATTTTGCAGCGGGCGCAGATATTATCGAAACGAATACTTTTGGATCGACAAGTGTCGTTCTTGCTGAATATGATTTACAAGATCGAGCTAGAGAGTTGAATCTGATAGCAGCCAGGTTAGCAGTTGAGGCAGCGAATAAATTCAGTACACCGGAGTGGCCGCGTTATGTTGCAGGTGCTTTGGGGCCAACAACCAAAACACTTTCCGTAACCGGAGGCGTCACCTTTGACGAACTCGTTGACAGCTACTACGAGCAATCGGTAGCACTGATCGAAGCTGGCGTAGACGCAATGCTTCTTGAGACCTCTCAGGATACGTTGAATGTTAAAGCCGGCAGTATTGGCATTCGTCGTGCTTTTGAGACCACTGGCATTACACTCCCATTAATGATTTCCGGAACGATTGAGCCAATGGGCACAACGCTAGCGGGTCAAAATATTGAATCCTTTTATATTTCCCTGGAGCACTTAAATCCGATTTCTATTGGTCTTAACTGTGCAACGGGTCCGGAATTTATGCGAGACCATATTCGTTCCTTGTCTGAGCTGGCTACTACGGCTGTCAGCTGTTATCCGAATGCCGGATTGCCGGACGAGAATGGGCAATATCATGAGTCTCCTGAATCCCTTGCCAAAAAAATGGCTGGCTTTGCCGAACAGGGCTGGCTTAATATTGCTGGTGGCTGCTGTGGAACGACTCCTGATCATATTCGTGCGATGGCTGAGACTTTATCCCAGTATAAGCCTCGGGAGCATGCAGCTTCTCACTTATCCGCAGTTTCGGGTATCGAAACCGTCTATATTGAAGATGCTAACCGTCCTTACATGGTTGGGGAACGTACAAATATTTCAGGGTCCCGTAAGTTCAAACGATTGATGAAAGAAGGAAAGTTTGAAGAAGGCGCAGAAATAGCGCGTGCACAAGTGAAGAATGGTGCTTATGTCATTGATATCAACGTACAGGATACCGATATTGATGAAGTGTATGCGATGGAAAACTTTTTGAAAGAGGTTGTCAAAAAGGTTAAAGTTCCTTTGATGATCGACTCGACTTATGATCATATTATTGAGCTCGGTTTGAAATATTCACAAGGCAAGGCGATTATTAACTCCATTAACCTGGAAGATGGCGAGAGCAAGTTTGAAGCTATTTTGCCGTTAATCCATCGATATGGAGCAGCTGTTGTTATGATTCTCATCGATGAGCGCGGACAAGCTGTATCACGGCAAGCCAAAATGGAAGTTGCTGAACGCTCCTATGAGCTGTTAACCAAAAAGTATGGGATGAATCCGGAAGATATTATTTTTGATCCGAATATGTTCCCGGTAGGCTCAGGCGATCCGCAGTATATTGGATCTGCTGTTGAGACCATCGAAGGTATTCGGATGATCAAAGAAAAATATCCTGAATGTAAAACCATTCTCGGTCTTAGTAACATTTCCTTTGGTCTTCCGCCTGCTGGGCGGGAGGTTCTGAATTCGGTGTACTTGTATCACTGTACCAAGGCCGGACTGGACTTTGCCATCGTCAATACAGAAAACCTGGAGCGTTACGCATCCATAGGTGATCATGAGAAAGAGCTTGCTGAGAAGCTGATCTTTGAGACTAATGATGATACACTTGCACAATTTGTTGCTCACTTCCGTGAGAAAAAAGTCGATAAGAAAGAGAAAATCTCTAATCTAACGCTTGAAGAACGATTGGCGTCCTATGTGGTTGAAGGTACGAAAGAAGGCCTTGCAGCCGATTTGAACGAAGCCATGAATACGTATGCGCCGCTGGATATTATTAATGGACCTTTAATGACGGGAATGGCAGAGGTAGGCAGATTGTTTAATAACAATGAGCTGATTGTTGCCGAGGTGCTGCAAAGCGCGGAAGTCATGAAAGCATCCGTATCCCATCTCGAGCCGTTTATGGAAAAAGCGGACAGTGCCGTTAAAGGAACGATCATGCTGGCGACAGTTAAAGGCGATGTTCACGATATCGGTAAAAACTTGGTCGAAATCATTTTATCCAACAACGGCTACAAAATTATTAACCTGGGTATTAAGGTTCCACCAGATCAAATTATTGAAGCATTCCGCAGAGAAAAGCCTGATGCTATTGGTTTGTCAGGTCTACTTGTTAAATCTGCACAGCAGATGGTTATAACCGCTCAGGATTTGAAAAATGCAGGTATCGATGTGCCTATTCTGGTAGGTGGTGCCGCATTGACAAGAAAATTCACGAAAACACGTATCGCACCGGAATATGAAGGTGTTGTTCTATATGCAAAAGATGCTATGGATGGTCTGGACATTGCGAACAAGCTGAGCGACCCACTCCAGAAGCAGCAATTAATTGATGAATTACGTGAAGCGATGGAATCCGATGTTAAGGAGTCCGGTAAGAAAACAGAAGCAATGCCAGTCTTGACTCGTGTGTTGAAATCTACGATTGATCGTACTTTGCCGGTGCAGGTACCTCCAAGTCTGGAGAGACGCGTTATTCGTGATTATCCTATGAGTCACGTGATGCCTTATATTAATATGCAGATGCTGCTCGGACATCATCTCGGCTTGAAAGGAAAAGTCGATAAGCTTCTAGCTGATAAAGATCCGAAGGCGGTTCAACTCAAGGAAACCGTAGACGGGATTTTGGCGGAAGCTCAAAAAGAAGGCATTATCCGTGCTCATGGTATGTATCAGTTTTTCCCGGCACAGTCATCGGGTGACGATATTTTCATTTATGACAAGGATGATCTAACCAAGGTACTGCAAAAGTTCTCCTTCCCAAGACAGCAGACGGAACCTTTTTTCTGTCTTGCTGATTACCTGAAATCGACAGACAGCGGCGAAATGGACTATATTGGCTTTATGGTCGTTACAGCTGGTCACGGCATAAGTGAGAAGGCACAAGAGTGGAGAGAAAAAGGCGACTACTTGCGATCGCATGCTCTTCAATCCACTGCACTTGAAACTGCGGAGGCGCTGGCTGAACGTGTGCACCAAATGATGCGCGATGTTTGGGGATTCCCGGATCCGGCTGGCATGACAATGGGTGAGATGTTTGGTGCCAAGTATCGCGGCCAACGCTTCTCCTTCGGTTATCCCGCCTGCCCGAATCTGGATGATCAGGAGCAGCTGTTCGCATTGTTAAAGCCGGAGGATATCGGTATTGAGTTGACCGAAGGCAGTATGATGGAGCCGGAAGCTTCGGTATCAGCCATTGTATTCTCACATCCGGAAGCACGCTATTTTAACGTGGATAAGGTCTAGGATATACTAGTGAAGGAGTGGGGTCATAGGGGCTCGACTCCTTCACTATATATAGAGAGATACAGCACGACATAGGAAATGGAGAAGATGAGCTTGGAAATATACTTTCTCGGTACAGGAGCAGGTATGCCTTCGAAGGAACGAAATGTGTCTTCGATCATTCTGAATCTGTTGGCGGAAAACAACAGCTATTGGATGTTCGATTGCGGAGAAGGGACGCAGCAGCAGATTCTGCGTTCACCCATTCGGACGAGCAAGCTGGAGAAGCTGTTCATAACTCATTTGCATGGCGATCATTTATATGGGCTGCCAGGACTTCTGACGAGCCGTTCTTATCAAGGTGGCGATGACACGCTTACTGTTTACGGTCCTGAGGGCACGGAGTTATTTATCCGCACTGCTTTGGCTGTAAGTCAGGCTCATTTAACCTACGAGCTTAAGATTGTTGAGTTCGGACCCGTGGATCAGCAACTGTTGTTTGAAGATAAGCAATTTGAGGTGTACATCGCTCCACTTGTCCATCGGGTTCAGAGCTATGGCTACCGGATCGTAGAGAAACCACAAAAAGGCAGCCTGCAAGCGGATAAGCTGAAGGAGCTTGGAATCACTTCAGGACCCTTGTTCGGTAAAATCAAGCAGGGAATGGATATAACCTTGGAGAATGGGACAATACTTAGGGCAAAGGATTATATCGGACCTGATGTTCAGGGAAGAATCGTGACCATTCTGGGTGACACACAGCCCTGCCAATACTCATTGGAGCTTGCTCGTGATGCGGATATACTGGTTCACGAGGCAACCTTTGCGGAGAGTAAGAAGCATCTGGCTGTTGCCTACGATCATTCGACAGCTGTGGATGCCGCTCGCACAGCGCGAGATGCTGGCGCACATGCTTTGATTTTAACGCACATTAGCTCACGTTATCAGAAGGAAGAGGCTGCCCTTTTGAGTGGGGAAGCCCAACAAATATTTGACGAAGTTTATTTGGCGCGTGACCATTGGAGCTATGAGGTGCCGCGGGTTAAACGAAGACAGAATTAGCTTTTGATAAATTGTAAAGTAAACTGTTTGTTGGTTTCCAATATGCTATAGCTGCCTTTCGGAGGGATGCTAATTGTTAGGGTTTTCTATATTAATTGGATATTATGTACTGGGATGGGTGATTCAAACCGGATTACAGGTTCCCATCCCGGCTAATGTGATAGGGCTCATATTGTTTACAATGAGCCTTTTTTTTAAGATCATCAAGCTTGAATGGGTGGAAGAAGCAGGGGAATTTTTAATCAAGCATATGCTCTTATTTTTTATACCTTTTGTTGTTGGAACGATGGTTTTCTTTCCATATATCGGAGCCAATGCGGTTCAATTGCTTGTAAGTTTATTTGTAAGCACGATTGGAGTTCTTATGATTACAGGCTGGAGTGTCAAGCTCCTGAAGGGAAAGGAGAAAAGCAATGAGTCTCCATGACTTTCCGCAGCAGCCTATGTTCGGATTAGCACTATCAGTTATTGCTTATGCGATAGCTCTCCGATTAAATCAACAATGGAAATGGCTTCACCCGCTGTTTATCAGCTCAGGCCTTATTATAGGATTCATGCTGTGTGCACATATTCCATATGAATCGTACCGTCTTGGTGGTGATTTCCTGGTTTTGCTGCTTGGACCTGCAACGGTTGCTTTGGGTATTCCGATCTATAAAAATGCTAGACGCATCCGTTCCAGTCTTGTTGCCATCATGAGTGGAATCACAATAGGTTCCATTGCTGCTCTACTGCTGTCAGGTGTTCTGGTATGGAGTCTTGGAGGTACGGCAGAGCTTATGGTGACCATGATGCCGAAGTCAGTAACGTCACCGATAGCACTCGAAATCTCGCGTAAGGCGGGAGGTATTCCCGAGCTAACGGCTGTACTGACGGTACTGACCGGACTGTTCGGCAGTATGTTTGGACGAAGTCTGCTGCGAATGGTTGGTGTTCGTGACGACATATCCATAGGGGTGGCCATGGGTACCTCGTCCCACGGAATCGGAACTGCCAGGGTTATAAGAGACTCCGAGCTTCAAGGCAGTATTAGTGGATTTTCAATGGGAGCAGCTGCCATCATAACTTCGCTATTATTTATTCCTCTATATAGTTGGCTGCATTAGCATTTATCTGAAGAACCTCATTGATTTGAGGTTTTTTTATTTGTCCGAAAACCTTACAAATTATTCATAACACGCAAACGTCAACTTAATAATTCTCTGCTACGCTATGGATATCACTAAACCAACTTTCTTGAAGAAGGGCGTGTTGATGATGATTCCAGTTGTAACTAATCCTGTTTCCCTAACTAATTTGTCTGTGAAAGTAGCTTCCAATTCATGGGAGATCGAGCAAGCCATGCGTTTAAGGTATCAGGTGTTTGTAGAAGAGGAAAAGAATATGCAGATGTTGAATGAAAGTGGCTTGGAACAGGATGCGTATGATATGTATTGTGATCATTTGATTATAACGGATTTGGAACGGGAACAAATTGTGGGGACGTACAGGCTTTTGCCTGGTTTACGCGCATTGGCGGGTGTTGGCTTTTATTCGGAAACAGAGTTCGACTTAAGATCGTTTCAGGAGCACAAAGCGCATACGCTCGAGTTGGGACGCAGCTGCATTGCCCCTGCCTATCGAAGTGGTAAAGCGATTCACCTGCTGTGGGAAGGAATAGCCAAATATATTGCCGAGCATCATTATCAGTATTTAATCGGCTGTGCCAGTATGCATGTGAACTCTCTGGAGGATCTCAATGCCATCTACAGCATGCTGCGCTTCAAGCAGGTTATTACTGACCGTTACGGAATCCAACCACTGGAATCTCATCGTATTCAAGGTCTGCAGCAGATACAAAGCGAACTCAATGAAAAAGAAATATTCCGTAAGCTGCCTCCGCTTATGAAGGGCTATCAATACTTGGGTGCAGAGATAGGAGGCGATCCAGCTTACGACAAGTTTTTTGAGACGGTAGATTTTTTCATTGTTTTGGAAAAGGATCGCTTGGCTCGTAAATATAAAAAGCATTTTCTTAATCAATAAATCGTAAACCGGGAGGCATCCTCTATATGTATGACTGGATTGGTAAAATTACGGAAAATCATCTATTGATACAAAAAATGGCTGCATGGAGCAGATGGGTACCTAAATCTTGTATGCTAATGCTGCTCGGATGCGCAGCGGTTATTTTGCAGCTGTCAGTTTTCAGCAAGGGAATGGGTATTAAGGTAGAGGCCAACCTGAGTACATTGCTGAAGGATCGAAGTGCAGAAGAGTTAACACGTATCCGCCATCAGTTTTTTCGGAATTTGGTCATCACACTTTACGAAATCATAGTGGAGTCCAAACATCTGGAGGGCAGTGAATCCTGGCGGTTTCGGGTTGAGGGTGAAGACCATCTTAAAGAGGCACTCCAGCTTGGCCGAGGTGCTATCATCTACGCTCCACATGAGGGGAACTTTTTTTATTACTACTGGTACCTCAGTCAAAAGTATAACTGTCTCACGATAGCTACTGCCGAAAGCCCTGAACTGCGGTCCCTATATGAACAGTTTCAATTGATGGGCTGTGAAGGCCTGGATTATGATCGTACCCCGCCTTTACTGCTGCTTCGTAAGCTAAAAAAGCATCTGAAGAGCAATGGGGTTGTGTTCATTCTGGGAGATTTTTGGCGGCCTACCTTTCCACAATCTCAATTTTTTGGACGAAAAAGTCGTACACCTGAGGGTGCAGCCTTATTGTCTATAGATCAACGTGTACCGATCATTCCCTTTTATGGACGGAGAGATCAGGGATTCAAGCACTGTCTTACATTCGAGCAGCCGCTGCATTTATATGCCTGTTATCTGGGCTCTCAGCGGTCTGAAGCTACTCAACTACTCAATCTTTATTTGGAATCGGTTATACGCAAACACCCTGAGCAGTGGTTTTACTGGTTCAATGTAGAAGAACGTTTTAAAATCGATTTCACGGAAGAAGTTGAACAGAAGCTGGAGCATGAAAAAATACTTCGCGTTTCATCATGAAATTAAGCATATTGATCATGATTTGGGATATACTAGTTCAGGTGAAAAACTACTCTCAGGAGGGGCTGCAGCATGGATTTTACAAGTCACGATATTGCAGTAATCGAACAAGCCTTGCATCTGGCCATGAGCATGGGAGGTAACGATTCAAAAGCGCAGCAGTTTCGTGAGGTGTTAGTCAAGCTGCAAAGCAATTCAGCTGCGGCCTTCAGTGGCGGTACTTATTTGCAAAAGGCAGAGCATGATGGACTGCGCTACGATTATGATGATTCTTCTGACTTGCTGTAATCGGTTGATATTATTGAATCCATGAGTGCTGCGAACTTTTGTGAAGAAATGGATCTGGTAGTACTGTCGTTTTGGTGACCAAGACATTCCATGATTGCTTCTAAGCTCACGCCAGCTTCAGCGAGTTAGCTTGTAGGGGTGGCCTAAAAGAATGGGGAGTAAGGTTTGTATTCAGTTTAGCAAGCTTTAGAATTCTCCTCATTCAGTATCCAATACTTTTTTGAGTGTTTGGATAGCCTAAGTATTTACCTTCGTTAGCAAATACGGAATCTTCTTCGTAATACTTAACGCGATTTTCCATGCGTATAATATTTTTCCGCGCTTTATGGGCCTCTACTCTTTTACGAAATAATTCCTTCATTAGTCTTCACTCATCATTTTACGAATATATGTACGGTTTTGAGCTATATATGAATTGGTATCGCGGCCATGGATCTTAGGGATCGAGGGCTTTATTTTTGCTTATTTTTATATTAAAATATGAACGACGACCCGGTGTGATGCGAAGAATTGGGGGGACATAAACTAAAGATGTATGAAGAGTTTAATGAACTGATAACTTTAATGAACAGAGCTAGAAAAGAGGCTGACGAAGCAAATAGAATTGCATATGAATTAAGGCAAGAATCTATAAAAAAGCAATTTCAAGCCACAGCCGCGGCCGAAATGGCAGCACTCACTGCTGATTTTTTAAATGAGTGTAAGGACCCGGCGCTTTTGGCTAAAATTGCAGCGACTAGCAGAGAGGCAATGCGTAAAACTATTGATTGTACAGAAACAGCAGCCTGTGCCGTTTTAAAGGCAAATAAAGCAGATGAAAGAGTCACAAAGGCATTCTTAGAATGCAAAGAAGCCGCGTTAAAACTTACTATTGCTCTTGATGAACTTGAACTTATAGAATGATGCATATTTGCCAATATATTGAGAACAGCCCTCATCCTTTATCGGAATCGAGGGCGTTTTTTTATATTCTAAGCTTGCAGCCGTTCCTTCGGAGCTAACAGTTCCCTTACTCTCGGATATATCATTCTCATCCCCTCATTGCCATACTATTTTTTGACTTCAGATTGCAAATCTGCACGATTTGCCTTGACGTAAATCATCGTTGTACCCAAACTACCATGTCCCATAATTTGCGCCAAGCGTTGCAATGGCGTGTTCTCTGCCATCACGTACCCGAACCGGTGCCGAAGATCGTGGGAGCTCAATCCTTCGAGTCTAGCTGTTTTCATATATTTTTGAATCAAATGACGCAAAGCACGTTCTGTTAATCGATCGCCAGTTTTCTCCGATGGAAACAGATAAGGACTGTCCGGAGGGAGTTCTGCCAAATATTTTTCTAAAGCAGCTTTGCAAGCAGCGTTCAAAGGTACTTCCCGCTGTTTATTCCGTTTTCCGGATCGGACCGTGAGCTGGCCGCTGCGTTTTCCGATTTGAATATCTCCAAGAGCCAGGTCGCACACTTCCATTGTTCGTAAACCGGTATGAAACATCACGATAAGAATCGTCTGATCCCGAAGAGAACCACCATGCTCAGCCGCAGCTATCAATGCAGCTTCTTCTTTGTCTGTCATCTGACGAGGGCTTACTTTTTCTTCCGGAATCAATTTGACCGGTTTTGAAGGATCACGGCGAATCCTGGATTCCGACGCAGCCCACTCAAAAAAACGTTTCAGTGTTATAAGCCGCCGATTAATGGTCGCCGGTTTTAATTCCATTACTTTTTGAGCGGCTTCCTGGTATCGTGTCAATGTTGGAGTAGCGACATCTTCAATGTGAAATACAACTACTTTCTCTTGGTGTTCGGTGTTCTCAAACCAACCAATAAAATGTTTCAAGTCACTTGCGTATTCCTTTAGTGTTTTGGGATTCAAATCCTCGTGGATGGTGAGAGTGTGTATGAAATCTTGAATCGTCTGCTCCCCTTGTTCCGAAATGGTGGTCGTCTTAATCATTAGCAAAGCCTCCAAATCTTGACTTACATTAGCGGACATGATATTCTTATCTTAACCGATACATTAGCGGACATCAAGTACGAGTAAGCAAAATCCACCAAATCAAATGTTAATATTAAATAAAGATGTGACCACATCAGAAAAGCGGTTTTTATCAAAATAAATACACACGATTCGAATGTTAGTGTCGTATTTTCGACCATTGATGACATTATTAATTTTTATTCCAACAAACAGAGTTTGCCGAGCAAGGTGGACGATCTGAGCCATTTAGAGAATCACACAAACAAGGAAAGGGATGGTTTATCATAATTGGAGAAATGATTCTAATCAACCGACCTATAAGGACAATTAAGAAGAGTTCGTGGTTGTTAATGATTTCCTGCGTTTTTACTTCATTTATCTTCACTGTTTGGGGGGGATGTCTTTTACTTGGCTGCCTCCTATATATTGCCTTTTCGAATCGAAAGGTCAGAAACCGCTTGGTAAGTTCGGGAAATTCATTGCTGCGAGTGGTTTACAAGAAAAGAAGATTGCTATGAAATCACAATTAGCGTGAATATAGGTCGTAGAGACACAGACGACAAATGGACTCTGACTGTTGAAAAGCTCAATTTCTGGCCCTGGCGGAACGATAATCCGTTCAGGGCTATTTTATATGTGCGCATTGGGATAAATAAATATTAAACAAATAATTGATATAAGAACGTACATTCGCTATAATATAAGCTACTACAATCCGGCTTTTATATGAGGAGCTTGAATCCCATGAACCCATTAACCGGCAAGGTTGATTCCATAGATGAAATGATCCAATTAGTGAAAAATACTCCAGAGCTGATGTCTCAGGTTACATACTGGCATACGATTCCACCTCGTGATCCGATGTATGATGCATTTCCGCCTGAGCTTCATCCGATTTTGTTAGCTGCGCTGAAGGTCAAAGGGATTGAAGGATTGTATACGCACCAGGCGGAATCGTTTCGTGAGGCAGCAGCAGGCCATCACGTTGTTACCGTAACTCCAACTGCATCCGGTAAAACCCTTTGCTATAACCTGCCGGTTTTAAAGGAAATACTGAATAATGATAGCGCACGTGCGCTTTATTTGTTTCCGACCAAAGCATTGGCTCAAGACCAGGTATCGGAGCTTCAGGAAACCGTAAACCGGATGGGAGCAGATATCAAGACACACACCTACGATGGTGATACGCCTCCGACGGTGAGGCAGGCTATTCGGAATGCGGGTCATATTGTTGTGACGAACCCGGATATGCTCCATTCCGCCATTCTTCCTCACCATACCAAGTGGGTTAAGCTATTCGAAAATATTAAATATATCGTAATCGATGAAATACATTCGTATCGGGGCGTATTCGGCAGTCATGTAGCCAATGTGATTCGAAGGCTGAAGCGAATTTGTCGATTCTATGGATCTTCGCCACAATTTATATGTGCATCGGCAACCATTGATAATCCGCGGGAGCATGCCGAGCGTCTGATTGGTGAACCCGTTTCATTGGTGAACCGCAACGGAGCTCCGGCTGGTGAAAAGCATTTTGTTTTTTATAATCCGCCTGTAGTAAATCAACAGTTGGGTATAAGGAAGAGCAGCGTATTGGAAACTCGTAAAATAGCAGGCATGCTGCTCAAGCAAGGTGTACAAACGATCGTATTTGCCCGAAGTCGTGTACGCGTAGAGCTTCTGCTTACCTACCTGCAGGACCTGATCAAGCATGAGCTGGGTGCCAAGTCGATTCGCGGTTATCGCGGCGGTTATTTGCCACAGCTGCGACGAGAGATCGAGCGCGGATTGCGTAGTGGGGAGATTCGCGGAGTTGTCAGTACGAATGCGCTGGAACTGGGCATCGATATCGGACAGCTGCAGGCATGCGTGCTTAACGGATATCCTGGGACGATTGCCAGCACCTGGCAGCAATCCGGTCGAGCAGGCAGGAGGCAGGAAAGCTCCATCACGTTTCTGGTCGCAAGCAGTAATCCCCTCGATCAATATATGATCCAGAATCCGCGATACTTTATTGAACGTCCACCAGAGCAGGCGCGAATACATCCCGATAACTTGATCATTTTGGTTGACCATGTCAAATGTGCGGCGTATGAGCTTCCTTTTGAAGAAGGAGAGCAATTTGGCGGCGAATCTTTAAAGGATGTTTTGGAATTTTTGACAGAGGAGCATATCCTGCATCTCGTGAAAAATCGTTGGTATTGGATGGATCAGTCGTTTCCCGCGCACGATATTTCATTACGCTCCGCAGCTCAGGAAAACTTTGTCATTGTAGACATGACTAATGGTACGCGGGTTATTGGAGAAGTGGATCGATTCAGTGCACCGACTATGATTCATGAAGAAGCTATATATATCCATGAGGGCATTCAGTTCCAGGTAGAAAAGCTCGACTATGAAGAGAAAAAAGCGTTCGTACGCCAGGTTAATGTAGATTATTTTACAGACGCAAGTATGGCCGTCCAGCTAAAGGTGCTTCATGTACACCGCGAAGTGGAGGAGCTTGGACTGCATCGTAATTATGGCGAAGTGACTTTGAATGCGAAACCAACTATTTTCAAAAAAATCAGATTGCGGACACACGAGAATATTGGCTCAGGACCGATTCATTTGCCCGAGGAGGAGTTGCACACCAGCTCATATTGGTTTACCTTTTCGGAACAAGCCTCAGCGGAAACCTCGGTTAATGATATGCAGTTTGCGCTGCTCGGCTTATCCAATGTACTGGTGCATATCGCACCGCTTTATTTGATGTGTGATCCACGGGATATTCGCGTAGTGCCGCAGGTACGTGCTATTCACAATAAGCTGCCAACGATATTTTTCTATGATAGTTATCCTGGGGGTGTGGGCTTGAGTGAACGACTATATGACGTCCATGGTGAATTAATAGCTGAAGCGAAGAGGCTTATTTCAAACTGCCAATGTCTTAGCGGCTGTCCTGCCTGTGTCGGACCCATTGAAGAGGTTGGATTGATGGGTAAGCAGCTTTCACTCAGCTTGCTGCGGCGGTTGGAGGTAACCCAATGAGTGGACTTCGTGACAGACTGCTGCGCCACAAATCATCGGGAAGCCAAGCGAAGCCCGCTGCTGCATCGGATGCTTCTGCCCCGACATCGGAATGGTCGGTAATTGACGCTCATATGGAACACAATGAATGGGGCTCGTTTGTGATGAGACGGCGTCGCTATGACCAGCAGGCCAAACATGGGCGTTACGCGTTGAGCGAGCTGTTGGGACAGTCCGATAAGCTGCTACATCTGCTGGGAGCTGAGTCAGAGACTTCAGAGGAGCAGGATGGCCTTACTCATGAAAAACTGCTTTATCTCGATACGGAGACAACCGGTCTTGGGATTGGTACGGGGAACGTGGCTTTTATGATCGGTATCGGTTTTTATGAGGAAGAGCAGTTTGTTGTAGAGCAGATGTTTATTCGTGATCCGGGTGAGGAACTGGGTATGCTCCATCATCTGCATGAGAAAATAGCCAAGCATCCTTATTTGGTAACGTATAACGGCAAAACTTTTGATTGGCCGATCATTAAGAATCGTTATATATTGAACCGTATGCAGCTTGATACCCCGATTGCTGGACACTTTGACTTTTTATATCCATCGCGCAGTTTGTGGAAGCATACACTGCCATCATGTCGGTTGGGTAAGGTAGAGGAGGAACGGCTTGGCGTTGTGCGTAAGGATGATGTGTCAGGCGCCCTCGCTCCTGTGCTGTATTTTCAATATTTGGCAGAACGAAAGGTTTCTATTGTCGAGGGCGTATTTATTCATAATGAACTCGATATTTTATCGTTGGCGGGTTTATCGATTCATTTTGCAAGGATTTTGAGCGGGAAAAGCAATTTTAAGGATATGGGCTTGGAAGAGCTGTATCGGCTGGGTGTATGGCTGGACAAGCTGAACCAGCAATGGATGTCAGAGCAAGCACTGGAGTGTCTGGCCGAGCGGATTACAGTCTCAGAAACTGTAGTAGAGCAAGGAGCTGACGATTATTTACTGCCGCTAGCCCAGGTGTATAAGCAGCAACACCGTTATACAGCAGCACGAGATTTGTGGGAATTGTATGTGGAGCGCAGAAAAGAACGTACGACCGCTTCATTGGATGCTTATGTCGAATTGTCCATGTATTATGAGCATCGAGAGAAGCAGTATGAGCTGGCTCTGTCCTACGCCGAGCAAGCACTAGACAAAGCATGGCGGCAGCATTCTTTGAAGCGTTCCTATGGGGGCGGAGGTGCTAGGTCAACTGGAAAACGTCAATCAACAAAATCACTCGAACATGGGCAAGAAAGTGGTATCGCAGATTTGGAGAAGCGCATCCAACGATTACGACAAAAGTCCGCCAGAGCTAACAATCAGTTGACAAAGGATAAGAAAAGGACAATTATCCGAAGTCAGGTTGTATCAGAATCAAATCTTGATCTGACGATGGATAATTTGATTTAAACGAGGATAAGCTCTATTCTTGGCATAACATAGACTTTATTTGGAAATATATAGACTACGGATTTCGTGTATTTTCACCTGGGAGCGTTACAAGGCTGCGAAAATATTATACAATGTTTGCATGAGGTAGTTTCGGAGGAACACGGTCATGCCATACCATGCTGATCATAGAGATTCTATGGAGGGTGATTGCTATCATTCATGTTTTTTTGGACGACGTACGTCTGTGCCCTACCGGTTTTGTAGCTGCCCACAATGCAGAGGAATGTATATTGCTGCTCCAGGAATGTGAGGTTGGCGTCCTGTCTCTTGATTTTGATCTGGGATGGGGCCAACCAACCGGACTGCAGGTAGCCAGTTTTCTGGCTTCTTCTCAGCGGTTTCCACGTGAAATTTATTTACATACCTCCAGTTGGAGCGGTAAACAGGCGATGCATCAGCTTTTATACCGGAGCAAGCCGGAAAGCGTTAAGCTGGTCAACGGACCGATGCCTCACGATACGCTTCAAACCATTGCCAATACAGCAAAGAATAGGTTGTGATCTTGTATTATGCAGCACGTAATATCATTAAGTAATGTACATTTTATCCGCGAGGAGCGGGCGATTTTATCGAATATTGAGCTTCAGGTACATGCAGGTGAACATTGGGTCATTCTCGGGAAAAATGGATCGGGCAAAACGACGATTCTGGAGATGATTAATGGATATCAATTCCCAAGCATTGGGCAGGTCCAGGTTCTGGATCAGCTTTATGGACAATGTGATGTAAGAGAAGTACGTAAACAAATCGGATACATCAGTCAATCTCTATATGAGAAGCTGAATCCAGCTGATCCCGTATGGGAGGTCATTGCTACTGGCGAGTATGCTTTTTTGCGTTTTTATCAGGAAATATCGCCTGAAGTACGTACGAAGGCACTAGGGATGCTGGATGAGATTCGTCTTTCACATCTAGCTGAACAGCCACTGGGCACACTTTCTCAAGGGGAACGCAAAAAGGTGATGCTAGCCCGGGCATTAATGACAAGCCCCTCCATTCTGATCATGGACGAGCCTTGCTCGGGATTGGATTTGTTTGAGCGTGAGCGGTTGCTTGAAACCGTTAATCAGCTTGGCAAGCAAAATATTACCGTATTGTACGTCACGCATCATATCGAGGAAATTATGCCGATGTTCACGCATGTTGCCTTGATTGATGATGGCAAGCTCGTGGCTTCTGGCCGTAAGGAAGACGTATTGAATGAAGAGAATTTATTGAGCGCATTTCAGGTTCCGGTTACTCTTGAATGGTTTCAGGGCCGTCCCTGGATCAAGGTGCTTGGGGAATGAGTGTGGATGAGCTGCAAAGCAGCGCTTTTATCGGTACAGCCAATCGCGGCTATGGACAGCAGGCACAGGAGGAAATTCTGAGGTTATTTGGATCGCCTATCAAGTTTACGCATCTCGTTCCTAACGAAATCTTTCTTTTCCAGCTTCCAGTGAGCAAATCTGAAGTTATTCTCAAGTTGACAACGCAAGAGCCGATGTTTCTTCGCCATATTCAGCCTGTGGACGCGGAGCTTGATTGGGATGGTGAATTGGCTTCGCTGCAGTCGTGGGCTATCCGTTCTGTTCAGTTAGACGCACAGAGCAAGGTTGCGGTGCAGGTTCGTAAAACCGAGGAGCTTACGACGGGCATTTCACAAGGTGAATATAAGCAGGCACTTGACCATATATTGACGGAAACCTACGCAACAGTTCCTGTTGCCAAAGGATCGGAATTTATTGTGTCTCTCTATTTGGTTCCGGGCATTGCCTATATTGGTGTCTCCAAGCCTGAACACAACTTGTCTGATTGGTCAGGCGGTGCTATACGCTATCGCAAAGAAGAGGGTCAGCTATCACGTGCAAAGTTCAAGCTGCTGGAGGCAGAGCAGGTATTCGGTCTCGATTTAACACAGTACAAGACGGCACTGGACGTCGGAGCTGCCCCTGGTGGCTGGACATCGCTGCTGCTGGAACGCGGAATCAAGGTGACAGCAATCGATCCTGCCAAGCTGGATAAGGATTTGCTAAAAAACAAGAATCTGACCTTCCATCAAAAAAATGCTGCCGATGTTAAGCTGCAGGATGCTTCCTTTGAGTTGATTGTTTGTGATATGAGCTGGAGTCCAAGACAAATGGGCAAGCTTATTAAAGGTCTTCTACCTGCGCTGATTACAGGTGGAACGGCGATCATTACGGTAAAATTGATGCACAAAAAAGCTTTTCAAACGGTTCGGGAGCTTGTAGGCGATTTATCCCCGGATCTCACTGTGCAAAAGGCCAAGCAATTATTTCATAACCGTGAGGAGCTCACTTTGTTTTTTATCAAAGCTTAGCAGGTTTATGAAAAGCTTGGAGCACGATTATCGAAATGGATAAAGGGGGCCAGGCCCGGAATGGCAAACGAGTATGCAGGAAGTGGCGAATTATCGAACTGGAACTCTATTTATAACATCAAAGATGAAGATAAGCCTCCAGTATATGACGATTGGCTTGTGAAGCATATGGATTTGCTGGAAGCCTCCCGACAGACGGATGTTCTTGACCTTGGCTGTGGAAATGGGTGTGACAGCTTGTTTCTATCTGAACGTGGATTTGACGTCATTTCCTGTGATTGGTCGGAGGAAGCGTTGCTGCGAGTGCGGCAGCATGTTCCGCTTGCGGATACACGGGCGGTGAATTTGCTGGAGCCGCTGCCATTTGCTGATAATAGCGCCATTGTGATTATCGCCGATTTGAGTCTGCACTATTTCTCATGGGAAGCGACGATAGCTATTATCAATGAACTGCAGCGTGTTTTGCAATCAGATGGTTATTTACTTTGCAGAGTGAATTCTATAAAAGACGTCAATTTTGGTGCTGGTACGGGGAAGGAAATCGAAGCTGGTTACTATGAGCATGAGGGACACCGCAAACGTTTTTTTGATAAGGATCGACTCGAACAACTGTTTCAACAATGGAAACTCACCTACATAGAAGAAGCTGTCCTGCATCGTTATGGTAAACCTAAGTTTCTATGGGAGCTGGCTGTGACAAATATGAAATAAGTACATCTTCACTTTTGATAAGAAAGTCTTGAGGAGTTATAAGTAAGGAGCGAATAATGGGAAATTTTTTGTTAACAAGACTGCTCGTGCCCTTCGCGATTTTATTGGCGATCTCCATACTTGCCCTCTTATTCGTGCCGCAGACCTGACAAACAGAAATGGATACTACATACGCGCTTGGCATTGCCTTATTAGAGATGGGAAAATAGGACGGATGACTTCGGGCTAAAACAAAGAATAAAGATTTGTAGGTGCTAAGGAGTGACTACTCATGAAAGCTGTCTATGCAGGAAGCTTCGACCCCATTACCCTTGGACATGTGTCTGTTATTGAACGTGCTTTTAATTTATTTGACGAAGTACATATTATTATTGCCAACAATCGGGCCAAGTCGCATTATTTTACACTACAGCAAAGAACGGAATTAGTCAGACTCTCGATTCCTGCGGAATATAATACACGAGCGCATATTGTACCTTTTGAAGGCATCGTGGCCAATTATATTAATGAGCACAAGATTGATGTTGTGATACGGGGAATTCGCAATGCGACTGATTTGGACTATGAGCTCCAATTGGAGCAATTTGTTCGTAATTCAACAGAAGCCGATACGATTTATTTATCGCCGTACACACCTTACATGCAAACTAGCAGTTCATTAGTTCGGATGTTTTTCCAATCCAATAAGTATACGCTCGCCCTTAACTATATGACTCCTGATGCTTACGATCAAGCGATATGCTACATGCAGGAAACGAATCAACCTCCGTTCAAATAAGATTCCGGGTCCGATAAACGACTTATCTGGTTAACAAAGTGGGAATGGGGGTGACTGTCATCATTTTTGCTAAAATTTTAGTAGCATTAGTCGCAATAGAGCATCTGTATATTTTATATTTGGAAATGTTTATGTGGACCAAACCAAAGGGCTTAAAAGCTTTTGGCATGACACCGGCAGTAGCGGAAGCTTCCAAGTCACTTGCGGCTAATCAAGGACTGTATAATGGTTTTTTGGCAGCAGGTTTGATTTGGAGCTTATTCCACCCTCATGCAGAGGTAGCAAAAGAACTTCAAATCTTTTTTCTGTTATGTGTTATTGTAGCAGCGATCTTCGGCGGAATGACTGCCAAAAAGTCGATTCTGCTTGTTCAGGGACTTCCAGCTCTTGTGGCACTGCTTTTTGTTTGGCTAACATGAACTGCAGGAGCTCAAAAAGGTCATTAATTACGAAATCATGGAGAATGTATGCATACTTTATTTACTGCAGATATTGTAGATCCTCTTATTGTACGTATTGAAAATTACAATAGGCTGCTTAAACTCATAGACCTCAAAAGCCTGGAGGATGGCAGTTGTACGCTTCCTCATAAGGTGATGGCTAATTTTCTTGATGTAACGAACACGGACATTGTTAAATGGATCGATAAACTTATCGACTTTGGAATTATTGAGCAGGTCGGTTCTCATAAAGCTTACAGAAGAAAGAGCTCTGAAGCAGAGAACCCTTCTTTAAATTGTTTAATAGATTTGTTAAAATTGTTCAAGGAAAGTCCTAATCTGAGCTTTTCTCAGCAAGCCGAAGCTCTCGATATCTCGATCCAGGAGTTGGTGTATTTATTTGGAATGCTGATTCAAATTATTGAATGATGGATTTTTTGGTCTTGGACTCTATTATGTAAAAAATGAAATTTACAATATAAGGGTTGAAAAAACCATTTATTGTGCTATAATCAACGTAAATATGAAAAACAAATGCGGAAGCACCGCTGAACAAGAAGTTTCTTGTTTAGCGAGTGCTTTTTTTTGCGTTCGTATTTGGATAAGGAGGGGCGCACATTAACAATAAGGTGAAGGCTGCCATCGTGCTGGCGATTGTAGCGGTTATCCTCGTGGCCAGTGGAATCATGCAAGTAAAGGGGGAGATGTAGGGATGGGAAAGATGAGACTCGTTTTGTTGGAGGAAGATCATTATTTCGTCGATATGTGTTCTTCCTATATTCGTACCTCTGAGCATGCGGAGAAGTTTAAGTTTACGACGTTTTCGAACAAGGAACAAGGCTTTGATTATATCGAGCGGTCTAAAGAACCCTATATTTTATTGGTGCATGAAAGCTTTATGCCACTTCCAGAAAAGGTTTTTCAACAACAGCATGGTTGTTTGATCATTCTAAGCGATCTTCCTGTGGCTGCGGATGTGATGGAATATCCAATCTTGTGCAAATACCAGCCGCTGAATCAGTTTGTTTCTCATATTATTTCACACTTTAATGAGTATACGTCGAGCCCAAGATTAAGAGGCAATCATTCGGCAGAGATCATTTCCGTGTACTCCACAGTTGGCGGCAGCGGTAAAACGGTCACAGCGACTCATTTGGCACGAGAGCTGGTCTATCAGGGGAAGCGGGTATTTTATTTGAACCTGGAACAGCTGCCCTCTTTATCATGGCTGGAGGCCGGCTTGAAACAGGAAGAAAACAATTTATCGCGCATTTTGTACTATGGGAAAACGAGTGAACAATTGCAGACGGCAAAAGTAGAGCTGTATAAGAGACGGCATCCGGTTATGGGTTTTGATTATTTTCCGGGTATGTGCGAGCCTGCAGAAATGGAGGAAATTACTGATAAGGATACACAATCGTTGATAAGATCGGTGCTTGCAACAGGAGCCTACGATTACATAATCCTTGATTTGGATTCAGCGCTTCAACCCAGAACCAAAGCTGCTTTGCGGATTAGTGACCAGGTCCTATGGTTAGTGCTTGATGATCGAGTTCATTGGGACAAAACACAAGTATTAATGAATCTGCTGCGTTCAAGTCTAGATGATCATGAGGCGGATTGGGGACGTAAGCTTTATGTAGTCGTGAATAAATTCAATGGAAATTTATTGAATGACCGCTCAGCCTTGCCTGCTGCGATTGCTGGGTATTTGCCCTATATTCCGGAATGGAAAGCACATGCTGCTGTTGAAGCCTTGCAGGTAAGGGGGGGTTTCAGTGAAGGGCTCTCCAAGTTGTCCTTACTATCCTCATTCCGGGCGGAGGCACACACCTATGCTGTCGGATGAAGATTTCGTTGGCTTAAAACAAACGATCAAAGAAAAGCTCGATTTATCTTATTCGGTGACGGATCAGCAGCTGATGGATATGGTGGAGCAGGAGGTATTTGCGCTATCCTTTGACCACTATAATACCGCCGGGCAAAAGCACGCTTTGGTACTGAGACTTTTTAACTCATTTCGAGGTTTGGATGTTTTGCAGCCCTTGGTCGATAATCCAGCGGTTACGGAAATCATGATTAACCGTCACGATCAAATATTTATCGAGCAGGAGGGTCGTGTCCGATTAACAGATGTGAAATTCGAAAGCAAGGAGAAGCTGGAGGACGTCATTCAGGCGATTGTTGCCAAAGTAAACCGAGCAGTCAATGAGGCTAATCCGATTGTGGACGCCAGACTGTTGGACGGCTCACGTGTCAATGTGGTGCTCTCGCCTGTGGCACTTGAAGGGCCAGCCATGACAATCCGTAAATTCCCCGAATCTCCTCTGACACTGGATAATTTGGTAGCCAGAGGTACATTAACCAAGGAAGCGGCTGATTTTCTGATAAATTTGGTGAGAGCCAAATACAATCTGTTCATTGGAGGTGGCACAGGCTCAGGAAAAACAACCTTTCTTAATGCTTTGTCGCAATATATCCCTGACGATGAAAGGATTATTACAATCGAGGATTCAGCCGAGCTGCAAATCCGAACAGTACCGAATCTAGTGCGCATGGAAACTCGAAATGCCAATACGGAAGGAAAAGGCGAGATCACGATACGTGATTTGATCCGTTCCTCGCTGCGGATGAGACCCAATCGAATCATAGTTGGAGAAGTACGTGGTGCGGAGGCCCTGGATATGCTGCAGGCAATGAATACCGGGCATGATGGCTCTCTTTCAACGGGTCACGCGAATTCAAGCACGGATATGCTCAGCCGATTGGAAACGATGGTGTTAAGCGGTGCAGCGCTGCCCGTTGAAGTTGTGCGCAAACAGATCTGTTCAGCCATTGATATTATGATTCATCTTCAGCGGCTTCGTGACCGTTCGCGCAGAGTGACTGAGATCAGTGAGATCATTGGCATGGAAGGGGGCGAGGTCAAGTTGAATCGGTTGTTCGAATTTGTAGAAAGGGGAGATGACAAGGAAGGGCGTGTGATTGGTGAGCTTATACTGACAGGGAATGTGCTAACTAGACAGGATAAGCTGGCTATGTCGGGCTATGCTCTGTAAACCGAGTCAAGGCAACAAAGGAAAAGGTTGCAATGGAAAGGAGGCAGTGGCTTGTATTTTATTGTGGTGGCAGTATTGCTGGGCGGTGGCCTTTGGATATTTTTCACTTCCAGACGCTCGAATAAACCCAAACAGGTATCATTGGGTCCTCAACTGCTCCAGTACAATGTGTACGAGATGACTTCGGCAGAATTAATCGTTACGGTGGTCATAGCTATGGGGATTTTGGGTGGGATTGGCTATGTGTTTTATCAGCATATGATTGCTGCGTTATTGATCTCATTGGCCGGACTCTACTATCCCAAAATCCGTAGAAAAGATCTTATCCGTAAACGCAAGGCGCTGCTTCAATTGCAATTCAAGCAAGCACTGGCTTCGTTGTCGTCAGCCTTGGGGGCAGGCAAATCGGTTGAAAATGCATTCCAGGAAGCATTGGTTGATTTAAGATTGCTGTATCCGGATCCACGGGCACTCATTGTGAAGGAGCTAGAGACGATTAATCGGCGAATTGAAAATGGGGAAACGATTGAAATGGCCCTGAAGGATTTAAGTGAACGGACACAGATTGATGATATTCAGCAATTTACAGAAGTATTTGCAACCTGCAAGCGAACGGGAGGCAACCTGGTTCATGTCATCCGGCGTACAGCGTCCATTATTCAGGAAAAGCTGGATATTCAGCAGGAAATTGCGGTCATGATGGCGCAAAAACGTTTTGAATCGAGAGTACTTGCTTTTGCACCCGTCATCGTAATTGCCGTGCTTAGCTTCAGTTCTCCGGACTACATGGAACCGATGTACAAAGGTATAACGGGCTATTTAATCATGAGCGCAGCATTACTGATACTTCTTGGCTGCTTTGGCATAACAAAAATGATTATGAATATTAAGGTGTGATGATCAACTGTGTACATGCTGGCCTTGTTGTGTGTAGAGCTAGTAATCGCTGGAGTGATTTTAATGCTGGCAAACCCGCTGTATAAGGGATTTGTCAAGGAGCACCAAGTGTTGTTAAAGCCGACTATTGTTGCCCCTGTATCGCTGTGGCTGATGGACAAGCTGAGGGTAGCCGATCGGTTACCTGAAAGTATATCGAAGATACACCATATGATGTTTGGCTTATATGGAAGTAAGACCGCTATGATTCGTACCAAATGTTTTATTGTCGGAATTCTTTCGTATTCGATTCTGATCGTCATTGGAAGTACTTTTCTTGGATGGGCTTCGGATGTAGGAGCGGAAATGCTTGCTTATGGAAGTGGGCTTTTATTGTTTTTACCGTTTCTCCTGTACAAAAATCTGGCAAGTCAGCTTCTCAAGAAGAAAAGACAAATGCTGCTTGATCTGCCGGAAATGGTGAATCAAATTGTACTGCTTGTAAATGCAGGAGAAACTGTGCAAAAGGCGTTGATGCGCTGCATTGAGCGAAATCCCAATGTACAGAAAAGTCCGTTGTTAACGGAGCTTTCAATAGCTGCTTATGAAATCGGTATGAACGCCTCTTTCACTAAATCAATGGAAGATTTTAACAAGCGATGCGGGGTTCAGGAGGTATCTTTATTCACAACTACACTGCTGCTCAATTACAAAAGAGGTGGCGATGAGCTGGTGATGTCACTGAAGGAGCTGTCTTTTACTTTATGGGAAAAGCGAAAATCCATTGCCAAAACACTTGGAGAAGAAGCATCATCCAAAATGGTGTTTCCGATGGTGTTCATATTCCTGGTCGTCATGATTGTGGTAGCGGCACCGGCAATATTGATGATGGAGCAATAAAGGCAAATGAATTATAAGTACGATGGTTCAACTACTATGAGGATGGAGAGTGTTTGTATGACGAAAATAAGTGTTATGAATAAAGGGATTCAGAATTTCTGGAAAGATGAGGATGGTCTCGGGACACTGGAAATTTTGCTGATTGTAGCGGTGCTTGTGATTATAGCAATAGCTTTTAGAAAATGGATCATGAAATGGGTATTGGAGTTGTTTAATGCAACAGGAACAGAAGTAACAAATCAATCTAACACAATCAAATCTGATTCGGATTCGCTTAATCCCAAATAAGTGGGACACATTTATTGTGGAATGATTACAAAAAAACGGAGGATATTCCCAATATTTAGATTTTTCAAGCTGCCATTGCTTCGCGAAACCCGCGGAACTTTCACCATCGAAGCCAGCTTTGTGATGCCGCTCATTCTGCTCAGCACGTTGTCGCTCTTATTCCTGGCGTTATTCGTCTTTCAGTCCTCATCCGCCCATCAGTCTGCAGGGATTGCGGCTGATCGTGCCGCTTTTACATGGGATAACAGTACGAAGAATACGATCACAGGCGCCTATAATGTTGGTGAGGATGATGGATTATATTGGCGGCTGCACAGTGACAGCATTTCGGATCTATTTGCGTTCTTGATTCCCAATGCGGCTTCACAGGTAACCCTGCCTACTGCAGCGTCTAGTGGAGATCGAAGTCCTGAGGGAAAGTTGCGTCGTATAGGCGCAGCGATTTCCAAGGAATGGAATGGGACGATGCAATATCGCAACAGCGGCATATTTAGAGAGGTGTCTGTATATCTCAATAAGCCTTTTCATTCGCCTAAATATGCGGAAAAGCTGCTCCTTCATGAAGTACAGTCCACGGCACAAGCTCAAGTGGTTGATCCCGTAGAATCGATTCGTATTATTGATCTGACACGAACATTTATTAGTGAAGTGAAAGGACGTTTGTCACCACGTGCTGCGGTTGAAACTTTTACGGAACCCACCTCAGTACCTGAACCTCGTGCTGTCATCAATAGTCATGCGAGTGCAGTTAAATATTTACAAACGCTTGTTAACGGGAAGGCGGAGACAGTCAGGGTAAATGCTGCAACGGAGCGTCAAGTAGACGCCTTGGATGCCAATCAGGTTGCACATCAAGCCTTTTACACCTTTAATGAAAACCAGCTTCGTCAAGTTCAAATGCCTAAGGATGCGGATCTGCTGCAAGAGGGCACCCAGATCAAAGGAGTCGTCTGGCACTTCTTTAAGCAATCCAGCAGGGATACGGTGACGCTCTCGGTCAGCTTTAGACAAGAGCTTCAGCGCAAAGGCATCGTTATAGTAATCCATGAGTAATAAGGGGGGATGTCGTTTGAAGTGGCTGCGGAGGCTGATAAAGGAACAGCGGGGTGCGGTCTCCTTGTATTTAATTTTGATATTGGTTCCTATGTTTTTATTTTGTGCACTACTAATCGATTTCTCGCGAATTAAGGTTGCCGAGAAGGAAGCTGAAAATGCGGTCAAAACGGGAGTTCGCTCTGTACTGTCTGCCTTTTCCCCGCAGCTGCACAATTATGGTTTGTTTGCACTTGATCAGGAACAGGAAAAAACGGAAGCTCTTTTTCTTAAAACTGTTGATGGCAATCTTTCAGGCTCCATCCAGGCGGCACATTTCCAATTTATTGACCATCGTCTGGATAAAGGTGATTCAAGTATAACTTCGATGTATACACTAGCCAACCATAAGGTGTTCAAAAAGCAAGTATTGGAGGAGATGAAATACCGGGCCCCGATGATTTATGCTTTGGAGCTGGCTGATAAATTTAAAAAGACGGGCCTTGCCACCACAATGTCTCAAGCGCAAAAATTTTCAAAAAATGCAATTTCGATAGAAAAATGGATCGAGGATCGTGATGATAAGCTGGACGATGCGTGGGATGCATGGGAAAGCATATACCATAAAGCACAAACGATGCATCCATTTTATAAAACTCAATTATCAGATTTAAACAAATTAAGCGAAAAGGTGGGTATTCATAACGTAGATGAAGTCAGGCAGTCTTTAAATGAAGCCAAGACGCATTTGAAAAACCTCGAGGAACAAATCAAAAGCATTGATAAAAGTATTGATTCCTTGGCGAAGGCGGGAGCGGGAGCCGCGGACTCGATTCGTGGGCTCTCTGAAAGCAGAAACAAGCTCAATGAACAATTGAACGAGGTTTTTTACAAAGTAAGCGATTTGGAGCAGCTTCTGGATGATACGATTAAATATGCCAGCCTGCTCACCGTACTTAAGCTTCGTTCGACATCAGATTTAACTGCATTAAAAAGCTCTCTTGATAAGTTCGAAACAGCGCTGAATGCGGCCAAAACGGCGAATGATAAGTTAAACACAGAGCTGAGCACTATAGATTCCGGTTCTAACGGTGCGTCCGATTACCCTGCGGATCAGGTGTTTCAAAACATACATAGGATCAGCAGACAGGAACTGGATGATTATGGAGCTCAAGCAGCGTCTAGTGTTGCTCTATTTTCTGGTTTGCAGGCACAGCTCGGTAGTATCTGGTTGTTTGATGCACAAAACTACCAGAATGCAGATAGAGCGAATGAATCATTTTGGCAAAAAGCGAATGATTTGTTTACCCAGCAAAGTCCCAAGGAAACGGCACGGAATAAGAATAGGGACAGTGTAAAGACTTCAAAACGGGAACAAAGGAAAAAGGCACAGCCCTATCTTGATCAGATTACGAAGGCTATGGGCAGCTGCAGTCTGATTCAAACGTCGGACCCTTATAAAGAGAGCTATATTCGGCTTCAAGGAGATCCGTCCAAGGGCTCAGTTGGCTATTATCAAGGGTATATGATGACCAATGAGCAAGCCAATATGGCCCAACCTGTACCTGATTTAGATTTCAAGGATGCGGATAAAGCTAACAACAGTGCGATGAGTTTAATTACTTCGTTCCAATCCATTTTGACTGATGTGCGTGATGAGTTCTATATAGATGAATATTCACTAAGTAAATTCAATTACCGTACGTTAGGGCTGGAAAAAGATGTGAGCGGTTCAATCAAGGTATCCAAAGAAGCATCTCAGCCGGGCAGTCATCCGTTGACGAATCAAGAGGTCGAATATTTGTTGTATGGAGGTAACTCCTGCTTAAGTAATTACTCAATGGCCTATGGTGAAATGTTTGCATTTCGTTTGGCCGTGGGTACAGCGGAAGCCTTATTGGAGCCGCATATTCAAGCGATGAACGCAGGTTCCCCTTTGCTGATGCTGCTGGCAGCAGTAGCTGAAGGTGCTGTGAAAGCACAGCTGGATATGGTCAAGCTGGTACAGGGAGATGCTGTTCCGTTGGCTAAAAAGCTGGGGAGTCTCGTTACACTGACTTATAAAGATTATTTGCGGATTTTTCTTCTTCTCCATAGTAGAGATAAGGTGCTGATGTCTCGCATGCAGGCATTGATTCAATTAAACACAGGGAAAGATTTGCAATTGAGTACAACGTATGTGTCAGGCACTGCCGCTACCTCGATAAGGCTGTGGTTTTTACCGGGAATTATGAAAATGCTCGGATCAACACAGCTGTCCCCTTGTGAAGTGACCGGAAATCGGTGCCAACTTATAAGAACAGGTGCAATCTCTTACTAACGGTGGGATAAAGCTATATCGAAAGTTTTCTAAGTAAACTTTGAGGAGGTGAAAAGTGAAGTTCATTCATAGAGAAGAAGGCGGTATCGTATTAGAGGCTTCGCTCGTTCTGCCGCTATTTTTAGGTTTTATATTGTTATTAATTGCATTCATTCAAGTATCCCTGGCAGAAATGGCATTACAATCGGCTGTATCCGATACGACCAAGGTAGTTGCAACCAATATGTATCCAATCGATCTAATCTATCAGGAGGCTAAATCCAAGTGGGACCAAAGCTCAGCCAAGGGTCTGATGGATACAACGCTGGATAAAATCGATATGGTTAAATCGAAGGCTGTGCAAGGTGAGGAATTTGTTGATGAATACGAAAGATGGATTCCGGAGCCTGTCGTCAAGCTTATGCAATGGGAGAAAACTCAGCGAGAACAGCTCGAAGCATTGAGTCAAGCAGGGACCGAAGAGGCCAAACAAAAAATCGAAGCTATCTACAAGCCTCTGCTGAATAGCGCAGTGACGCCACTGGTTGTTACGTATGCTAATAAATCCCGCTTAAAGCCCGAAAGGCTGCAGGTAACGAAAGTCATCATGCCCGATCTGAACAACAAAGAGGAGGCATTTATCGGGATTGAAGCCCAATATGAGGTGCCGCTGACGGTCCCTTTTTTCAGAAAAGCAATTGTGATTCGCAAGCATGCCTTTGAGCACGCTTGGGTAGGGGGAAGCTGATGGGGATAATGCTGCTGACAGGCGGGCTGCTCACCGCAGCCTTCATTACGGACATAACAAAAAGAAAGATTCCTAATATGCTTTGCGCTGCGGGTTTTATGGTGGGGATTGGTTTTCATGCTTTTATTTCGGGTGGTGCGGGAATTGGCTATGCGCTGCTTGGTGCACTACTAGGATTTGCGCCACTGCTTATTCTATATATGATTCGTGCGGTTGGAGCGGGGGATGTGAAGCTTTTTGCTGCTATTGGAGCTTTGAGCGGTGGAGAATTTGTACTGCAAAGCTTAATGTATGCTTTAATATATGCCGCTGTGATAGGCTGTCTGATATTGTTCTGGCGTGGTGAGTGGAAGTCGCGAGGAGGCCCTATCTATACGATGTTGATGGGGATTCTGATTTGGAAGCGTCTCAAACCGCTGGATACGTACCGTAAATCAGCTCATCATATCCGGTTTCCGTTTATGTGGGCAGTTATGCCAGCAGCCGCAACGGTATTTTGGCAATTTAGTTAGTGAAGGAGGTCAGCATCGATTGAACGCGCTGTTATATGGTTTAAAGGTCGATTTTGTAACCCGCAATGGACATTACATGGTGCTGTCTGCTGATGACGGATTGAATCGGGAGCAGCTTTCAGACTTTCAAGTGAATATGCTGCTTGCTAATAAAATCCCACACTTACTTGATCTTCAAGTGGAGGAACGGGATCAGCAGATTAAGCTATATTACAATATTACAGGCAAAAAAATGTTAACCCAGTGGCTGCGCATGGACAATATGAGTATCAAGCAATTTTTTTCCTTGTTATATGCAATTGTGGATATCGTCGGAGAAAGTAATATTTACATGCTTCAGGAAGGCAGGTATGTGCTTAAAGAGGATTACATTTACTGTGGGGAAGATTTGACCGATGTTCACCTGACCTACATTCCGAAGGACACATTAGCAGAAAAAAACGCTGTGTCTGTTGACCTGCAGCATTTGGCGTCACGCTTAATTCATAAAGTATCCGAGTTGTCGGGCAGCGGTTATCAGGAAATCATGAATTACTTGATGGAGGAGTCATTTAACATACCCGTGTTTAAACAACTGCTGCTGAAGCATCGAAATCGTCTTGGACAAGCCCCCATACCTAAGGAGCATATACAGGGCACACAACAAAGGGATTTTGTTCAGGCTCAGCCAACCGCTCCCGCTACGATTTCGCATTCCTTAAATACTTCTAATAGCAGTATCGGCTCGACAGCGGCACAACAAGCCAAATTATCGTTCACCCCATCGATTGGAGCACCGATTTCAGCAGCGCCTTCGACAGCTTCAACTGCTGATTCAAATCCTGTGTTACCATCGTATACACCACCGGTCTTTTCACCATCCTGGTTTGAAGAGGACGACCAGAAGGAGGCAGATGATAAAAGAAAGAAGTTTCAATTTCCTGCGCTGCTGGTCGGGTTTCTTGTTCTTTGTCTGGTATGGAAGCTATATTTGGATCATCCGTCAGAAGGCTGGCTTTTTATATGCGTTGGTTTGTCTGTGCTAGTTATTGATCTTGTTTTTATTGTGTTGAAAATCTGGATGCCAGGAGCGAGAGTGGCTGAAGCTGCTTCATGGGATTCGATTCATAATGAGTTATCCCAAGAACGGCAGCTGCTTCAGGCGTCTTCAGGCTTACAGCCTTTTTTCAATCCCATTCCAGCTGACTATCCACACAACAACAATAACGGTGTACATAACGCAGGTCGAGAAGCTGATGGACTGTTGGGATCACGTTTGGAATCGAGGCTCGAAAGCTTGAAGCAGGAGCCATCCGTAGGCAATGAAACAGATTCTTATTATAAAAGTCTTGATCAGCACACGACTTTGTTAACTCCGCAGGATGCCACCGTTTTTTTAAGCGCGTCCTCCTTACAGCTTGGCGTCAAGGCAGCTCGACCTTATCTGGAATGGAGCTTTAATGGAACAACTAAAGTGATCAAGCTTGAGAAATTCCCTTTTGTATTGGGGAGATCAGGTTCAGGAGTTGATTATGGACTTGAGGAGCCTGGTGTATCCAGACTGCATACCGAATTAACATTGGAAAATGGTTTGTACATGATGAAAGATTTAGGATCACGCAATGGAACCCTCATAAATGGTGAAATTTTAGTGCCATACCGGATGTATTCTTTGCAGGAAGGTGATATAGTTAGAATCATAAGCACTGAATTTGTATTTAAAATGGGGTCGTAGGGGTTGAAAACAACGTTTGCCGTAAACTGGCAGTATGGAGTGGCTACCCATTCGGGTTGGTTTCGGATGATTAATGAGGATAGGTCGCTGCTCCGCATAGGTTCAACGGAGAGTGGTGAGCCTTATGCAGTTGCCGTCATAGCTGATGGCATGGGTGGAAGCGGAGATGGGGAGAAAGCCAGTGATGTAGCAACGGAGGTAGTTCGTCGTTGGCTTGATGAACAGCTCCCTTCTATTTTGCGTCGAAAACTCATCTGGGGGAAGTTGGATAATTCCATCGAGCGGTTATTTTATGAGGTTAATGATCGGCTCATACAAATCGGCAAGGATGCAGGGAATCAGATTGGCACGACTCTGTCCCTGCTTTTTCTGCTGAATGAAACCTACTTTCTTTGTCATATCGGAGACTGCCGCATCTACAAAGTCAACTACAAAATGCATATTCGACAGCTGACACGGGACCAGTCATGGATCTACGAGCAGATCCGCAAAGGCAGGCTATCCAGACAGCAGGCGCGGAAGCATCCCAAACGTCATGTGCTTATGCAATGTCTTGGCTATCAGAAAAATCTGAAGCTTATTAAACGTACCGGTTTTTTTGTTCCGGAGCATTTGTTTTTACTTTGCACGGATGGCTTTTACGATCGATTGTCAGATACGCGGATAGAACGCTTTCTTCGTGAAGGTGAGAAGGAACAGCAGGACCTGCAGCAAATGAGTGATATGCTGATCGACAGGGCATTGGATAAGCGTTCTAATGACAATATTAGCGTGGTGCTCCTACGTTCATTGAACGCCAACTTCACTTTTTGGCAGAGATTGTGGCATAGAACGAAAAATTTTCAGATTTTATTCCCTGTGCAGTGGCGAAAGTGATATAATAAACTGTCACACATTTTATTACTGGACAGGAGCCAATCGAAACGCAATGAGTTTGTTGACTGTAGAAGATTTAAGCCATAGCTTTGGTGATCGGGTATTATTTAAAGAAGTATCTTTTCGTTTACTTGCAGGAGAGCATGTTGGCATTGTGGGCGCTAATGGTGTAGGCAAATCTACACTGATGAATATATTGACCGGACAATTACTGAAGGATCAAGGGAAAGTGGAATGGACACCGCGAGTTCATTACAGCTATTTGGACCAGCACACGAAGCTGACGCCCGGCAAAACAATCCGAGATGTGCTTAAGGATGCTTTTTTATCGTTATATGAGCAGGAAAAAGAAATGCTGCTGATCACGGAGCAGATGGGTGATGCCGACCCGGATAAGCTGGAGATCTTGTTGGAGCAAATGGGGGAAATTCAGGACCGTTTGGAAAACAGCGGTTTTTATTTGCTCGATTCCAAGGTTGAAGAAATGGCCAATGGTCTGGGCCTGGATGCTATCGGATTGGATCGCGATGTATCTCAGCTCAGCGGTGGGCAACGGACAAAGGTTCTGTTGGCCAAGCTGCTGCTGGAACAACCAACGGCGCTGCTGCTCGATGAGCCTACGAACTATCTGGATGTTGAGCATATTGATTGGTTAACGAATTATTTGCAAAATTATCCGTACGCCTTTATGTTGATTTCACATGATACTGAATTTATGAATAAGGTTGTTAACATCGTGTATCATTTGGAGTTTTCCAAGCTGACCCGTTACACGGCTAATTATGAGAAGTTTTTGCAAATGGCCGATGTTAATAAGCAGCAGCATCTCGATGCGTATGAAAAGCAAAAAGAATTTATTAAAAAGCAAGAGGACTTCATTCAACGTAACAAGGCGCGCGCATCAACTTCCGGTCGAGCCAAGAGCCGCGAGAAGCAGTTACAAAAGGTAGATCGTATCGACCGCCCGGAAACTGCAGCCAAACCGGTATTTCAATTCAAGGATGCCAGATCAAGCGGGAAGGTCGTATTTGAAGGCGAAAAGCTGGTTATCGGTTATGATCGAGCACTGCTGCCTGAAATGAATATGATCATTGAACGCGGTGATAAAATCGCCATTGTCGGCTGTAACGGGGTTGGTAAGTCGACGCTGCTCAAAACGATCATCGGGAAGGTTCCTGCATTTGGTGGCAAAACCTACCGTGGTGATTTCCTGTTCCCTGCTTATTTTGAACAGGAAGTTAAAGCTCCTAACATGACCCCTATTGATGATGTGTGGAATGAGTTTTCCCATATGAATCAAAATGAAGTGCGCGGCGCTCTTGCTCGTTGTGGTTTGAAGAACGAGCATATTACGCGTCCTATGAGCATGCTGAGCGGAGGCGAACAAGCCAAAGTTCGTTTATGCAAGCTGCTGCTGCGCGAAAGTAACTGGATCTTATTCGATGAACCTACAAACCATTTGGATGTAGCAGCCAAGGATGAACTGAAACGTGCGCTCACAGCTTTTAAAGGCACCGTTTTGTTAGTCTGCCACGAACCCGATTTCTACGAAGACTGGGTAACCAAAGTCTGGGATGTCGAAGAATGGTCCAGTAAAGCTTTAGTTCAGTAACAATCCTGAACACAAAGTGCTAAGCGAGTCCCAGCGGGACAAAGCGAGCCCAACAAGTGAAAAATGTTTGCGATCCGCACTCACAGCACCCAAACCCAAGCGTGTCCCGTAGGGACGAAAGCGCCCCGACAACACCAAAGTACCACCCATCACACAGCCCATAGCCACCCAAGCCCAAGCGTGTCCCGTAGGGACGAAAAGCGCCCCGAGAACACATCAGTCTCGCATCCAGCTAGGGAGTCAAGAGGGCCAAGCCCTTTTGAGCCCTCCCTATAGGGAGGGTTTGGGAGGGTAAACAATTTCAACCCTAAACAGGGTAATAGGAGGAATTTAAATGATCACTCACATCGTATTTTTCAAACTAAAGGACCGCAGTCCTGAATCCATTCAAGCAACCGCACAGGTACTTACCAACATGGAAGGTAAAATTCCGGTACTCAAGCATATTGAAGTTGGATCGGACATTTTGCATCAGGAACGTTCTTATGATATCGCCTTGGTTACGAAATTTGATTCCTTGGAAGATTTATCTGCATATGACGGTCATCCTCTGCATCTGGAAGTAAAGAAACACATGAAAGAAGTGCTGGATGGAACTAGCGTTTGCGTCGATTATCAATCATAGCAAAAAACCGACTCCGGTGGATTCCGCATCACCACAGAGTCGGCTTCATGATCATCAGCCATAACATAACAAACAGGACAAACATATACATATACAAAGCTCTGGAGAGCTTGTTAACGAGAAATTGTCGGTCATGCTCCGGCTGACGCAGCTTGCGAATTGTCGGTGAAAAAGCACGAGCCATAAAAAGCAATGAAGCAAACAAGACAATAAACGTACCTGCAATCCAGGGAGTGCTCCAGGGCCAACCGCCAAGCCACATCAGGAGCAGCCCTGAGGCAACAAGAACATGACCGGTATGCTTGGATAATCGGACAGTAAAATGAAATGAATCCAGATAGGAATTCAAAACGGCACCCTCAGCAGTCCGAAGTTTGGAAAGCATAGGAATGAGCACAAAAAAGGGACCGATAGCTACCATAGCACTAACGGCATGGATAAAGATGAGCCATAAATACAAGATGAAGCCTCCCAAACTTGAAAAGATAAATTAAACAGTGTAGCATTCATTTAGATGAGTACTACACTGTTTTTGGTATTCGCAGCTTTATACGGCGCGGAACTCGTGAACCCATACTTTCATATGCGGTAACCAAGGCATTCCAGCGTGCATGCCTAGAATGTGGTTTTTGTAGCTTTCCACGTTTTCAAAGCCTTCGGTTTGAACGGCCTCATCGGTCAATTCACCCAAACTTTGTTGGTACACCTTGTGAACCTCAAATTTATGGCCTTGAAGCTCCATAATTTCACCGATATCGGCATAACGTCCATTTCTGCGGGTAGCGGTTTTTTCGCCGCTGATTACTTTCTTCACATCTTCTTCAACAGTAACCAGACGTTCAATCGTACAGGTTTTTGGAGCTAGTACTTCGGACATAGGGGTTATTCCTCCTTTATTTATACAACTGTTAGCTTACATGAAAACAGTAGTTGACGCAAATTTATTAAGACTATTAATTACAGGAGGGAACAGGATGAAGGCGCAAATAAACCAGAGCTATGTCATTCAGCTGCTGGAGCAGTTGCTGAACATACCGAGTCCAAGCGGATATTGTGGTACTATTATGAGTTTTGTCGAGCAGGAAGCAAAGAAGCTGGGATTTGCGATGAGCTATACGAAAAAAGGCGCGGGCTTGATCACAGTACCGGGAGCTAATCCTGATCGCGTGATCGGGTTGTCGGGACATGTCGATACATTAGGGGCTATGGTACGATCGATTAAGCCGAGCGGCATGCTGCGTTTGACGCCTGTTGGCGGCTATATGATGAACGCTATCGAAAATGAATACTGTCAGATCCACACCCGAGATGGGCGAACCTATGAGGGCACGATCCTGACGACCAAACCTTCGGTTCATGTCTATCCGGATGCGCGGGAGCTGAAGCGTGATGAGGCTGCGATGGAAATACGATTGGACGAACCGGTTAGCAGTGCTGAGGATGTGCAGAAGCTTGGAATCGGAACGGGAGATTTTATTTCTTTTGACCCGCGGGTGAAATCGATGGATAATGGCTTCTTTAAATCCCGCCATTTGGACGATAAAGCTGGAGTGGCTGCGCTATTCGGGCTGCTGGAGCTGCTTCACAGAAACAAGATCACACCTGCGTATACCTTGAAGCTACTGATCAGTACTTATGAAGAGGTGGGGCACGGTGCAGCCTATTTGCCTCCGGATATTGACGAGCTGCTGGCTGTTGATATGGGAGCTATGGGTGAGGATCTAACATGCACCGAATTCGATGTGTCGATATGTGCGAAGGATTCATCCGGACCTTACGATTACCAGATGACCTCGAAGCTGATCGAGCTTGCCAAGCGTGACGGTATCAAGCATGCTGTGGATATATACCCGCAATATGGCTCGGATGCAACGGCTGCACTGCGCGGCGGAAGTAATATAAGGGCGGCGTTGATCGGACCTGGTGTGCACGCTTCCCATGGGATGGAACGAACTCACCGCGAGGCCATCATCGGTACGATCGCATTGATGGCCGCATACATCACGGAACCCAACGTAATTTAAGAACCAAAGGAGCTGTAACAATTGAATATTTTATCTATTGAACATTTTCATAAAAGCTACGGAGAAAAGGTACTGTTTGATGACCTGACCTTCGGTATTGATGAGAGACAACGGATTGGTTTAGTCGGTGTCAATGGAACAGGCAAATCATCCTTGCTAAAAGCAATTGCAGGTCTGGAGCCCGTTGATTCGGGTAAAATGTCGCATTCCAATCATTTTCGAGCCGAATATTTACCGCAAAATCCGCAGTTCGATAAGGAGTCTACAGTGCTGGAGCAGGTCTTTTATGGCGATACTCCGCTGATGCAGACACTTCGTGAATATGAGGTGGCTCTTGAAGCCTTACAGGTGGAACCGGAAAATGAAAAGCTGCAGGAACGATTGTTTGCTGTTCAGCATCGTATGGATACGTTGAATGCGTGGGAGGCCAGCACGACGGCCAAAACCGTATTAACACGTCTCGGTATTGTCAATTTTTCGCAAAAGGTCGGTCTTCTCTCGGGTGGACAGCGTAAGCGCGTTGCCATGGCAAGAGTTCTGATTCAGCCTGCAGATCTGCTCATTCTCGATGAGCCCACGAACCATATTGACCATTCGACCGTCGAGTGGCTGGAGGAGTTTTTGTCCAAATGGAAGGGCGCGCTGCTGTTGGTCACGCATGATCGGTATTTCCTTGATCGAGTGACGAATCGAATCATTGAGCTAGACAAAGGCAAGCTATACAGCTATGAGGGCAACTATGCTTCCTTTCTGGAGAAAAAGGCAGAACGACTTGACAGAGAAGCTTCTGAAGAAGATAAGCGACAAAATTTGCTGCGCCGCGAGCTGGCATGGCTGCGTAGAGGTGCAAAAGCGCGGACGACAAAACAAAAAGCCCGTATCGATCGGACCGTAGAATTACGTGATCGTAAGGTGGATGGACCATCTGCACAAATGGATATGGCACTTGGAGCCAGCCGTCTTGGCAAGAAAGTGATGGAGCTGGACAATGTAACCAAATCGTTCGAAGGACGGAAGTTGGTTCATGATTTCAGCTATATTGTGATGCCGGACGACCGGCTTGGTATCATCGGTCCTAATGGTAGCGGGAAGTCGACACTGCTTAATATGCTGGCAGGCAGATTGCAGCCGGATGAAGGCTCCATTGAAGTGGGGACAACCGTCAAGCTAGCCTACTACACACAGGAAAGTGTTGAGATGGATGAGAAGCTGCGGGTAATTGAATACATTAAGGAAGGTGCCGAGGTTATCCGTACAGCCAGCGGGGAATCGATCACAGCATCACAAATGCTGGAGCGGTTTCTGTTCCCTGGAGCTTTGCAGTGGACGCCAATTGGCAGGCTATCAGGTGGCGAACGCAGAAGGTTGTACCTATTGCGAACGTTGATGGGTGAGCCTAATGTGTTGCTGTTGGATGAGCCGACCAATGATCTGGATATTCAAACACTTACCATCCTCGAAGAATATTTAGAGGATTTCCCCGGAGCCGTTATTACGGTTTCCCATGATCGATACTTTTTGGACCGAACAGCGGATCATTTATTCATATTTGAGGATGGGGCAATCAATCGCTTTATCGGTAATTATTCCGATTATTTGGCATCAGTCAAGGAAGAGGAATTGGTACTGGCCAATGAACGTAAGCAGCAATCCCAGAAGGCAGCTCCTGCCGCAAGTACGAATACATCGACAACATCCGGAACAGAACGCAAAGAGGGCACGCGCGCGCGTAAGCTGAGCTTCAATGAGCAGCGGGAATGGGATCAGATTGAGGATAAGATTGCTGCGCTTGAAGAAAAACTTACTCTGATCAAGCAGAGCATTGAGCAAGCTGGCAGTGATTTCGGTAAAATTCAGGATCTTTATGAGCAAGAACAGCAGCTGACAGCACAGATGGAGCAGGCTATGGATCGCTGGACTGAACTATCCGAGCTGGTCGAGCAAATTTCTAACGGTAAATAGCGTGAATGCATAGGGTTTTTGTGGTATAATTTATGTTTGATGGCAAGGTATTATTTTTATCGCAAATTGAAGAGAGTAGGGAATACGATGATTACGGTTTCTAATGTAACACTACGATATGGTAAAAGGGCTTTGTTTGAGGATGTTAACGTTAAGTTCACACCAGGCAATTGCTACGGATTGATCGGAGCGAATGGAGCAGGCAAATCGACATTTTTGAAAATTTTATCCGGGGAATTGGACGCTAACAAAGGTGAGGTAAGTATTACTCCAGGTGAGCGTATGGCAGTTCTGAAGCAGGACCATTTTGAATTCGATGATATCGAGGTTCTGAGAACGGTTATTATGGGTCATGCAAGACTGTTCCAAATTACGGAAGAAAAAAATGCATTATACAGTAAAGCCGATTTCTCCGAGGAAGACGGTATGCGTGCGGCAGAATTAGAAGGCGAGTTTCAGGATCTGGACGGCTGGCAAGCAGAGTCGGATGCGGCTGAGCTGTTGATCGGCTTAGGCATTCATAAGGATCTGCACGATCAAAAAATGAAGGATCTAGGCGGTAACGAGAAGGTTCGCGTGCTATTGGCGCAGGCTCTTTTTGGGAATCCTAATATTTTGCTGCTTGATGAGCCTACGAACCATTTGGACATCGAATCGATCAACTGGCTGGAAAATTTCCTTTCCCGATTTGAAGGCACTGTTATTGTTGTATCTCATGACCGGCATTTCCTGAATCAAGTATGTACGCATATTGCCGATATTGATTTCAGCAAGCTTCAGCTTTATGTCGGTAACTATGATTTCTGGTATGAATCCAGCCAATTGGCATTGAAATTGAGCCGCGAGTCAAACAAGAAAACAGACGAGAAAAAGAAAGAGCTGGAGGCGTTCATTCAACGCTTTAGTGCCAATGCATCCAAGTCGAAGCAGGCAACCTCTCGTAAGAAACAGCTGGAGAAGCTGACCTTTGAAGATATCAAGCCTTCTACACGTAAATATCCATTTATCAAGTTTTCACCTGAACGTGAGGCTGGTAAACAGCTGTTGGCTGTTGACAAACTGACCAAATCGGTAGATGGTGAGATGCTGCTGAACAATATCAGCTTTACTTTGAACAAGGGCGATAAGGTTGCGCTTGTAGGTCCTAACGGGAATATCAAGTCGCTGCTATTTCAAATTCTGATGGGTGAAGTAGAGGCAGATTCAGGGGAATATACATGGGGTGTCACAACAACTCAAGCGTATTTTCCAAAGGATAATGCGTCGTATTTTGATACTGACATTAATTTGGTTGACTGGCTTCGCCAATATTCCAAGGAGCAGGACGAATCATATCTTCGCGGATTCCTGGGTCGGATGCTGTTCTCTGGTGAAGAGGCGTTGAAAAAAGCCAGCGTGCTGTCCGGGGGAGAAAAGGTTCGCTGCATGCTGTCCAAAATGATGATGAGCGGAGCGAACGTCCTGCTGTTGGATGAGCCTACGAACCATTTGGATTTGGAGTCGATTACAGCACTCAATAACGGTATGGTTGATTTTGACGGTACGATGTTATTCGTTTCGCATGACCATCAGTTTATCCAAACGGTAGCCAATCGAATCATGGAAATTACACCAAATGGTTTGATTGACAAAATGACGACGTATGATGAGTATTTGCAAAACGAAGATATAAAAAAACAACGTGAGCTATTGTATGTTTAGATGAGGACATAGAAAAAGGATGAGCTTGTCTGGATAGCTCATCCTTCTCTTTAACTGCCTCCGGTGCGGCGCCGTTGATTATTTGGTTTTTTGTTGTTTTGATTTCTCATAACGGCACTGTTGCCACCGCGCAGCTGACCGTTCGCCTTTTCATCGGCTTGCTCTTGCTTCTTTTGGGCAAGCTTGTTTTTAATGGCGTCAGCCAAGCTGACTTTTTTTGGCTCTTGTACGGAATCGTTTGATTGTGTTTCGTCGGACATGAGGTACACCTTCCTTGTTCTTGATGATTCAATTGTACTGATTTTGTAAGGATTTGTCCAACAAGTTGCTGGTTTATCTTGAAGCAGGAGCGTACATGATGTTTGACCCAACGATTTTTGATAATTTAAAGGTTGTGCTTGAGGGCGCTGTATATGATATGGACTTGAATGATTCCGTCGTTATTATGGGAAGAACCGATCGTATCGAGCTATCTTCAATGTCCCGCAGCTTCTCCATGACTATGGCTCGTAAAGAGGATGGTGTAGCTGAAGGCAGCTTCATGCTGACCGCATCCGTAGCCGATTTGGCAGCAGAGCTGCTTGCCGATTCCAAACAGCAGCCAGGCTGCAGCCTGGAGCTTAGCTTTGTATTTCCGATTACTGATATCGAACGGGATTGCTCCGAATCGGCTTCCATGATCGGTGAGATCTGGGGGGCCGGGCCGCAACTGTCACAATGCATCATGATGGAGTATGGAGAGCAGCCCAGAAGAATGAAATCGAAGCTGGATGTGAAATTTGTCAAGAAGCTCGATGAGCGGCATATTGATGATATTCCCAGTCTGTTAGAGCATTTTCACCTCTGTCTCGAGCGTCTGGATGAACGGATAATCGAATGAGCGACATATTTTCATTTTCTTGCAGGAAAGGGGGTTTCACCATGGAGATGACGGAATGGACAGAGCAGCAGCTGCGAACAAGGCTGTCATTATTATCCGAGAGTCAATTCGTATATTTGTATACCCCTTGGTGCGGTACCTGTAAAATGACCGAAAAGATGCTGCAGGTCGTTATGACCTTAATGCCTGATCTTCCCATTGTGAAAAGTAATGTAAACTTCTGCCCGCAGCTTGTGCAAAGCTGGAAGATTGAAAGCGTACCTTGTATCGTACATCTGAAGCAGCATGGTATTGCGGACAAAAGGTATCGGATGCAGGGAGTGGACGATTTACTCCAATGGTTTCAAAAATCTATTAGCTTCGCAGAACTTTAAGGAGGATAACCGAGATGAGTAATGAATTTGAAATTGGAACGATAGTCACAGCCGCTTATAAAACCGGAGAATATGTCGGTGAAATTGTCGAGATCTCGAGCTCCGGCAAGGCTGCAGTTAAAATTAAAGCAGTAATCAAGCATCCGACACAAGGGGACTTACATAATCCTATGGATCCTAATGTACCCTTCTTTCATCAGCGTCGTGCATTGTCTGACGGAGAAATCGCCTTGATGCCTATGTATACCGTTAAACCCTTTAACGGAACGGTTCAAGAGTACCGTATTTCATTAGAGCGTGCCTTATATACCGAGATTCGGAAGCTGGAAGAGCAGGCGCAATGGGTAGCTCGTTCTCTGCAAGAGCTGGGGCAGTTGAAAAAAGACTATACGCTATAACCGGAACGGATGTGCCGATCTTTATGCTGTTTGTACTGATAGGCCTATGGACGATTGGGCTCCTTCTAGTAGTTACAGATCCCAGAAGATCTACGACAAGGTGGATCGCCAGCATCGCCTTCACAGGCGGTTTTGGCGGTTTGTCCGCTGTTATTAATGAGCAGTTGGGTCCTTATTTGACCAGACAAGGCTGGATGACAGCATCTCTTTCCCAGTTCATGGGTTATATGGAACGATTCTCTTCGATTATTTGCTATTATGGCTTGCCCTACACCTTCCTGATGTTTACAATCGTGTACCACCCGAACAGCGGGGGTTGGCTTTGGAAAAGGTGGCTTTCATGGGTACTTCTTTTGCCTTCACTGATATCTTTTGCATTCGAGCCATTGCCTAGTGACCCCATTCCCTATCAATTCGTGATGTGCTGGACGGTTCCTTACATTATTACGGGGATACTATTATTGATACATGCAACGGCTAAGGAATTGAATTCATACCTTCGCAAGCTGCGTATGCTGACGACGTTGGCTGCCGCTCCCACTATGTTCGGTGCTTTGTTCACCCTGTATATTTTGCCAACGCTGTACGGTAATAATCAATGGTGGCGTTACAATGCCTGGCTGATTGGATTTACGCTTGCAGTCATTTTTTTCTCCAGCTTTCGTTATGGGTTTATGGGCTTGCAAATATCGATTCGCAATCATCAGCTAGACTATACGCTGCGGGCTATTACTTCAGGTACCTCAATTCTGAACCATGCCATAAAAAACGATGTTGGAAAAATTCGTTTGTTCGGTGAAAAGATCAAATCTGAATCCGCTCAATCCGATCCGGGGCAATTGGAAAATGATGTTGATGTCATCCTCAACGCTTCACAGCATATTTATGATATGATCTATCGTATACAGGGGCAAACACAGGATGTAGCTCTGCACGAAGAGCCGGTTCGGCTTGCTGAACTTTTGGAAAGATGTCTAACGGCGCTGGAACCGAGTCTCCATCGAATAGAGGTCCTAAGGGAATTGCGCTATGAAGGTGCTTTGTGGGGTGACCCTGCACAACTGGATGAGGTCATGACCAATGTACTGATGAATGCGGTGGAAGCGATGCCGCAAGGTGGAAAACTGCTAGTAAAATTGACCGAAACGAAGCGCAATCTGACGGTTGAAATAAGGGATACCGGTATAGGTATGGATAAATCGCAGCTCAGGCAAGCCTTTGATCCCTTTTACACAACAAAAGGAGGCAAGAAGCTTAACTTCGGGCTCGGCCTATCTTACTGCCACACCATTATTCATAAACATAAGGGCACGATGTCCATCCATAGCAAGCCAGGCGTCGGAACGGCAGTTTTTATCATTTTCCCTAACAGGAAAGGGGGCGGGAGAGGTTGAGCAAAATACGAATTGTCATTGTAGAAGACGATCCGGATTGGCTTCGCGGTTTGATGAGTTATTTGGGCAAGGAAGCCGATTTTGAGCTTGTTGGTCAAGCATCCTCCGGACAGACTGGAGTCGAGCTGTTGGAGCAGGTTGAGGCCGATGTGGTGCTGATGGATATTATGATGTCAGACAGCCCGGACGGAATATGGGCAGCAGCAGAAATCGTGCAGTGTACCGGGGCCAAAGTCATTATGCTAACTTCTATGGAGGATAAAGAGCTGATTTTTGAGGCGTTCAAGGTCGGAGCGGTCGATTATATGGTCAAATCAAATTTTGCCGAAATCCCGCAGGCTATTCGTAACGCGTATGCAAATCGCAGTCCCATCCATCCCAGTGTGGCTGAAAAAATGCGCGAAGAATTTCGCCGCCTGAAGCATATGGAGCATGAGGTCAGGGTGAAGGAGCTGCGTGATCTGCTGACACCAACGGAAGTACAAGTTCTGGATTTAATTGAAAAAGGGCATACACAAACGCAAATTGCCGATAAATTTGTAGTTTCCATACGAACGATTAAAGTTCATGTGGGTAACATTTTGCGTAAGCTCGGAGGCAAAAGCAGTAAAGAAGCAGCTCAAAAAGCAAAGGATATGGGTATACTTTAACATGGACTTATTGGAAATTAATTTACAATTATTCAGTATTATAGGTACAGTAGCTTTTGCGGTCAGTGGGGCCGTAGTAGCCATGGAAGAGGATTTTGATGTATTGGGTGTGTTTGTATTAGCGTTGGTAACAGCTTTTGGTGGCGGTGTGGTGCGTAATTTGCTTATTGGTATTCCCGTAACGACTCTATGGGAGCAGAGCTTATATCTGAAAACTGCTTTGATAGCAGCAGCACTTGTATTTATAGTCCCCAGCAGCTGGATACGTAAATGGAAAACTTGGGAATCGCTGTTCGATGCCATCGGACTTGCCGCTTTCTCGATTCAGGGTGCTATTTATGCAACCAATATGCATCATCCGATCAGTGCTGTTGTCGTCGCAGCGGTAATGACCGGGATTGGTGGAGGTATCATTCGAGACGTATTGGCCGGACGCAAGCCGCTTGTGCTGCAGGACGAAATCTATGCGGTATGGGGCATGATGGCTGGCTTGTTTATAGGTCTGGGATGGTTTCAAGGATCCTATCACCTTTTGGCGTTGTTTGGTATCATTGTTTTTCTGCGGATGCTGTCCGTATTCTTTAAATGGAGATTGCCGCGGCGCAGCTTGCGGTTGAAATGATGCTTACGATGCGAGTTTCGCTACAACGAAACTTGGATGATGCTTACGAAGTGAGTTTCGCTACAGCGAAACTTTTAGGAGGGTTACCCATGAACGAGGATCAATCCATGCAAGACATGAAAAGAATTCCCGCTGAGCTGCTGCAGGAGCGTCTGGAGGTCGTTAAGCAGTTAAGTAACGATGATCTGGAGCTGTATGAGATTTCCAAGGATAAGCTGACAGGTGAGCATTATTTGCATTATGCTTATCTTCATAAGCAGGTAGCAGCCATGGGACCTGAAAGCAGCGGCATCGAGACTTTCCATCAGCTTATGCCCTTGGAGAGCGATGACGTGCTCGCTTTCATATTCGGGGAACAGGAATTTACTTATCCATCAGCTTGGAAGAGGTCGTTTTTACGAAATGGTCCTGAAGGCGATTATGTCTGGTTTAATCCTGAATACACACAGGATGAGGAGAACAGCGAGGCCATAGCGAACGAGCTGAGGGAGCAATTGCTGCGCTTCAAGCAATCCACGGAGTTGACACCGGAAGGTGTGAGCAGGCTGCTGCAGGATTTGGATCGAACCCGGGACGGGCACCAATCTGAATGAGGGTTGAGGGCGAGCGGCGTTATTGATGCTCATCGTATAGTATTTTATATTGAAAGCTCCTGTAAGGTTGTGCGAGCTGCACAGCCTTACAGGAGCTTTTTTAATGCTCAAATTTATAACCAACCCCCCAAACTGTTTTGATATGTTTAGGTTCCTTGGGATCAATTTCGACTTTCTTGCGGAGATTGGTAATATGTACATCAACGGTACGTTCAGTCACGAAGGTGTCGATTCCACGAATTTTGTTCAACAGCTCCTCACGGGAAAATACTTTACCCGGATGCATCCAAAAAAGTTTCATAATTTCAAATTCAGAAAATGTTGTTTCTACAGGGTGATTAAGTAAGTAAATACAGCGTTTTTCCATATCGATTTTGATAGACTGCGGGTCCATTTCCCCTGATTCTGCAGGGGGCGTTGATTGTACACTATGATTCGAGATGGCCGATCGACGCAGCAGGGCACTCGTTCTTGCAGCTAATTCACGCATGCTAAAAGGCTTGCATAAATAATCATCAGCTCCGATAATTAAAGCTTTTACCCGCTCCGAGACCTCACTTTTGGCAGAAATCACCATAATGGGCACATTGGAAACCGTTCGAAACTCTTTACATAGATCCATGCCGTTGGCATCAGGAAGCATGATATCCAAAATAATAACATCCGGTTCTATCGTATTAAATAATTTGGTGCCTTGTTGTCCATCTGCTCCCCAATGTACGTTATAATCCTCTTCAGATAAATAAATCGAAATCATATCTGCGATGCTCTGGTCGTCCTCAATAAGTAAGACGGTAGGCATGAGCTCCCTCCTCACTATGTTAGGAAATGGTTAAGAAAATTAACAAATAAAAAACGAGAAATAACAACATTATTTTAACAAATGTTTTATATAGTGACAAAAAGGAATTACTTGCATTTTTAATGTATCTCAAAAGTCAGTTTAGGACAAGCTTATGAAGAACTAATTAGTTAAAAATTGAGAAAAAGAATTGATTCCACTAATGGGAGGCTGCTAAGATGAACATTGCTGCTCATATTGAACAAGAAATTCTCCTACTCAACCAAGAATTGCATACGCTGGTTACCCTGAAAGGCTACGAACTTACACATTCTGAAGTTGTGAATAAGAGTACGGAATTGGATCAATTAATTATTTGCGCAATGAGCAGTCAATCTAAGCGTTTTCAGAATATGCAAGCATCTTAGTACCTACTAACCTATATAGACATGAGACCATAACGAATAAAAAAGCCATTTGTTTGGAGGTCCCGGTGAGAAAGACCCGTTCAGGTCTTGCTCTAGCAGGAGTTCCCAAGTAAACGGCTTTTTGGTGTGGTCGCATCTGAGATCACTTTACCCAATGTTCTCCCCAATCGTGTACAGCCTCCATGACAGGCCGGAGTGCTCTTCCTTTTTCGGACAGCTCATATTCAATACGTACGGGAGTTTCCGGGTATACATGCCGATGGATGAGTCCCTCGGTTTCCAATTCTTTAAATCGTTCAGCTAACATTCTGTCGCTCATTCCGGGGATCATTTCGGAAATATCCTTAAACCGCCTTGGGCCCTGAAGCAAGGATTGAATAATCAAGCCGGTCCAGCGTTTTCCTAAAATGCCAAATGCAGCTTCAAACTTGGGGCAAAGCTGATGATCAGCCATTGCTATCATCTCCTTCTTACTATCATTGTAGCATAAGTTACTCAATAAAAGTAAGCTATCATTAAAAGGAATTTTTATGTCTTTTTGCAAGAATGATTGAAAAATGTTCCATTGTAAAGTATAACAACGATAGAGCCTTTTAATTTGAACTGTATATATCAAGGGGGAACTGCGTTCATGTACGGATCACCACTATCAGGATTAGCCAAAAAAATGATGCTTCTAGGTTCAGGCGAGCTGGGCAAGGAAGTTATCATTGAAGCACAAAGACTAGGAATTGAAACCATCGCGGTAGACCGATATGCGAATGCACCAGCGATGCAGGTTGCGCACCGTTCCTATGTGATTAATATGCTTGATGAGGATCAGCTTCGCGAGCTCATCAAGAAGGAGCAGCCGGATTTAATCGTACCGGAAATTGAAGCGATCGCCACTCAAGTGCTGCTTGATTTGGAGCGTGAAGGGATGCGTGTGGTACCAACCGCTACGGCTGCCCAATTGACGATGGATCGCGAGGGCATACGTCGTTTGGCTTCGGAAATTTTACATCTCCCGACAGCCAATTACGCATTTGCCGACAGCCTTGAGGAGCTTCAGGAGGCGGTTGCTGTTATTGGTACACCGTGTGTCATTAAGCCGATTATGAGCTCTTCAGGCAAAGGTCAGAGCGTTTGCAAATCATTGTCGGATGTTGAGAAATCGTGGACGTATGCGATGGAGGGCGGCAGAGCAAAGAAAACGCGGGTGATCGTGGAGCAATTTATTCATTTTGAATCCGAGATCACACTGCTTACCGTACGTTCGGTATCAGGCACTGCGTTCTGTGAGCCGATTGGTCATGTGCAGAAGGAAGGCGATTACATCGAATCGTGGCAGCCGCACGAGATGACAGCCTTACAAATCGAACAGGCGCAGCATATAGCTAAGACGATTACTGACGCTTTGGGTGGTACAGGGATTTATGGTGTGGAACTGTTTTTGGCTAAGGATCATGTGTACTTTAGTGAAGTCTCTCCACGTCCGCATGATACGGGTATGGTGACTATGGTTACACAGGATCTATCCGAATTTGCCCTGCATGTTCGTGCCATACTGGGTCTGCCGATTTCAACAATCCGCATGCTGACGCCAGGAGCTTCACATACTTTAAAGGCTACTGAAGAACAGCAGGTATTCAGTATTGATGGAATTGACAGGGCGCTAAGTCATCCGAATACTCAGGTGCGTATTTTTGGCAAGCCGGAAACGAAGATTGGGCGAAGAATGGCTGTCGCGTTAAGCACGGCGGACGATGTCGAAGAAGCTCGGAGAGTTGCAGCTCTGGCTGCTGGGGAATTGAAGCTTCGTTACGAGCATTAAGCGTGAAAAAGGAAGCTATCCATCGTTATTTTGTTGATCCCATGCCCGCTGGCTTGACGAGAACGCCTAAAACAAGCTATTATTCAAGGTACACATGATAATGGTGATCAAAGACAACCTATATAAAGAGAGGTACCGAAATAATGGCATACCAACCAAAGGTAATCAAAGCAGAGATTGTAAGTAATAACCCGAAAAACGGATTGTTCGAGGTCGTTGTTAACTTGAAGGACCGCACATCGTGCAGACTCATTTATGAAAAAAAGGCAGACAACGCGACTCCGTTCGCATCGCATATCAACCGTTTGTTGAATGAGCCTTGCCCGATTTGCCGTAAAGATTTTCTGTGCGATTGCATGACCAAGTACAAGGAAGATATTTCCGAGCAAGCGTTGGAGCTAGTTGGAACGCCATAAATCAATCATCCATTGAACCCGTGGGCTGTAAGCTCATGGGTTTTTTCCAAATTCTAAGGATAACCGGGTGAGGGTTACTTATGGTACGTATGTTAATCTATATCGTGCTTAGTTGTTCAGTGCTAATAACCAGCTGTATTGTATATTATTCGGTGCAGGCGGCCTCCCAAACACAGCTGGCATCGGGCGAGCAGCTGCAGCAGGTGCACGATCAAACCGTGATAAGAATTCAAAAATCGTTCGAAGAGCTCGACCACACACTGAAGCGGATCAGTAACGATTATGCCATTCAGCGATTGAGTGAGGGAACGGTTATTACAGATTCTGCCGAGGATCGTTCGCTGCGGGAATATGCCGATTACTTGCTTCGCTCTGAGCGCTCCCAATTTCCTTTTGTAACGAATATGTGTATGTCGTTGGATGCGTTGAACTATAACTTATGCACCGAGGCATTGACATCCGTTACTCCTACAGACACAACTCTTCCCATGCTGCGAAAGTTTGATCGGTCCCTACAAGCCCGTGAAAAGAGAGAAGCTGCGGATGGCTATGAGGTTATATATACGGCCCCACTCACGAATCGGAAAAATGTAGTTAAGGGCTCTTTTCAAATTACGGTAGCATTAGACCCGTTAATGAAAGATATTTATGGCAGGCTGCCGCTGCTTCGTAACCAGATCATGGACAGTCATGGCGTATTTATGTACAGCAGGCTGCCTGAGACTGATAATGAAATGCTCCAGAAGGAAGAGGGATGGAAGACAGCGACGGAGCCACTTCAATGGGGCAAGTTCTCCGTGATGTCGACGAAAAAGCTGGAGCTTCCAGGAGCGGTATGGTTTTCACAGATTGAAGCCCGACAGTCTTTGGAGACTTCTTTTGCAAAGGCGTTTCAATCTACACTTGGATTGTTCATTGTGTTGCTGCTGCTAGTCTGTATGTTGAGTGTATTCGTGTACCAGCATTATTCGGCTCGACCGATGAAACACCTCCGTGGGCTGATGAATCGTGCTGAATTAGGTGATTTTAAAGCGTACTGGGTGCATAAAAGCAGCAGAGAATGGAACGAGCTGGGCGAGAGCTATAATCAGATGCTGAACCGATTGGAAGAGCTGATCAGACAAGTAAAACGTGAGGAATCGCTAAAAAAGGAAGCTGAAATGGAAGCGCTGCAATATCAGCTGAACCCGCACTTTTTGTACAATACGTTAAACACGATCAAATGGGTTGCCAAAATGCACCGTACCCCGCAAATCGCGGAGGTTGTCACTTCCTTGGTCCGACTGCTGCAGGCGAGCTTGGGGAAAAAGGGGGATTTTATTACGGTTCGTGAAGAAATAGAACTGATCCATGCTTATATCGATATTCAGGCATTTCGGTATGGGGACAAAATACGTATGGAGTATGATATTGATCCGTTGTCCGAAGGTTGTCTGGTACCGCGAATGATCCTGCAGCCGCTATTGGAAAATGCGATTATTCATGGGATTGAGCCGAGCCGGCAGGAGGGAGTTATCCGTATTGGCATCCGCATAGAAGCAGAGCGTGAGCTGCTGATTTGTCAGGTTGAAGATAACGGGATCGGTATGTCCATGGAAGACAAGGCTGTTGAATCCGCCACAAACGGGGGGATGCGGGAGAGAATGAGCGGAATCGGACTGCGCCACATCCGCGAGAAAATCAGGCTGTACTATGGAAGCGGATACAATATGAATATGGTGAGCAAACCAAGCCAAGGGACAACCATTCGTCTGACGCTGCCGGTACATTACAATGAGGAAGGATAAACGATGAAGGTATTAGTAGTCGATGACGAGCCGATTATTAGACAAGTGCTGAAAACGATGATCCGCTGGGAGGAACACGGCTTCGAGTGGGGTGGTGAAGCCTGTGATGGTAACGAAGCATGGGAAAGGCTGGAGGATGGCGGCATTGATCTGGTAGTGACAGATATTTTGATGCCGCGTATGGACGGTCTGGAGCTGGTCAGAAGAATGAAGCAGACGGAATCTGATGCAGCTGTCATCGTATTGAGCTGTCTGGATGACTTCAAGTATGTGAAAGAAGCGATGAAGCTTGGCGCACACGATTATATATTAAAGCCTACAATGGAGCCAGAGCAGCTGATCACTATTCTTAACGAAGCGAAGCTCGATTTGCAAAAGCTGCGGGAACAGAAGCAGAAACAGCTAATGCTCACACAGCAGCTGCTGCAGTCGAATCAGGCACAGTGGGGATTAAGGCTTAAGAAAGCATGGGTTAGCAGTCAGCGAGATGAAGAACTGGAGGATGAACTTTTTACGGTTGACGGAGAGCTGTCGAGCTGGATGATTTATTTGGCACCAGACGTTCGATTCTCGTTTATCGGATGGAATTGGCCGGATGTGTGGGCTTATGTACTTGTGAACGAGCATCAAGTGCTGCTTATTTATAAGGATCAGCTGGCTGCCACTCATCAGGAGCGTCAGGCTCAGCTGCAGCAATCTTTAGCAGGTTCAGATACAGGTTTGACAGAGCATGGCTTTTGGCTGTCGGCTGTTGCTCGGATCAACCAACCCGAACAGCTGTATCGTATTGTACATATGCATGATGAGCTCAGAAAGCGGTATTTTTACGGAGTTCAAACGGAGCTTTTCATTCAGCAGGCTTCAGAGCTAGTGGTAAGTGATGAGCTGCATTCGGCCTGGAAAGGGGAGCTCCCTCAGGACGAGAAGCAAAATCTGTTGCGTGCGATAGCCGGGCATAATGAAGATGCGGTCGTTTATTGGTCTGAGCAAATCTGGAAGCGACTGGGTAACCTCCAGCCTCCGATCACACAGGCTTTCAGCTTTCTATATGAGCTGCTAAGCTTTGCAGCTGCGTTGGCCCGACAGGAGGGGACGAGCAACCTGGATGATTTTGATCGCAAGGTCGCGGCTGCCCAAGCGCAAGCGCATTTTCGGTTGGAAGCGCTCGGAATGTGGTTTACGGAGGCATGTCGGGAGCTGGCTATTTTGCAATCAGGCACGGCCGTGGTTCCGACCTCGCGAAATCCTTTTGTCCGTAAGGCACAGATGTACATGAAGCACAATTACCATTTGGCCATCAGTACAACCGATATTGCGCAAAATGTTAAGCTAAGCCGCAGCTATTTGAGCGATTTGTACAGCAAGGAGACAGGGGAATCGTTGATCGAATCACTGGTACGCATAAGGCTAGAAGCGGCCAAACAGCTCTTGCTGGCTAATAACAAAAAAGTATATGAGGTTGCCGAAGCTGTCGGCTTTACCGATGCCAAGATATTCGCCAAAACGTTTAAAAAAGCTGTCGGATGTACACCAAAGGAATATGAGGAACAGAACAAATAGACACCAATTCCAACAAATTGGTGTCTATTTTTATATGCTGGGAAGGTTTACATTATAAGTAAAGAATTCGCTTACAATTGAGACCTTGGAGGAATATCCATGCAGCATCCCATACATAACTGCCCAACGAGTGATCCGATATTACAAGCTGTCAGTCTGACCCGAACCTTCGGTAAAGCTGGTGCTGCCGTGCATGCGCTGCGTGGTGCTTCGCTTCATATCGCCTCCGGTCGTCTGATCGCGCTAAGGGGACGTTCGGGCTCAGGGAAAACTACGCTTTTAAATATGCTCGGATTGTTGGATCGGCCTACAGATGGAGCGATTTATTTTGAAGGTCAGGATGTGACAGGATTATCCGACAAAAAAAGGAATGAGCTGCGTCGCACTCGTCTTGGCCTTATATTTCAGTCATTTGCTTTGGTTCCTTATATGTCGGCTTATGAGAATGTCGAATTTGGCTTGCGTATTGCAGGCATACCTTCGGCTCAACGTCGTGAGTACGCGGAACAAGCGCTTGATTTTGTCGGTCTGAGACCAAGAATGAAGCATCGCCCCTATGAGATGTCAGGTGGTGAGCAGCAGCGCACCGCGATTGCCAGAGCGATAGCCCACCGACCGAAGCTGTTGTTGGCGGATGAACCAACTGCTGAGCTCGACAGTCGTATGGGGCTGCAGGTGTTGAAGGTATTCAAGGATTTGGTGCAGTTTGAAGGAATGACGATTATTTTGACGACACATGACCCGGCGATTATGGAAGTGGTGGATCAAGTGTATGCACTGGAGGATGGACATATTGTGGAAGAAAGCTAACAAGCGCTTTACGATAGCTTCATGGATAATTACAGCATCGATCGTAATGACATGTATCCCCGGCTGCAGTCTGCTGCCTCAGGAGGAGGAGGCGTTAAAGCCACCGCTCGTGAAGCCGGTCAAGGAAAATTTTGAGCTGTATGAGGTCAAGAAGGGCACCATCAAGAAGCAAATCAACGGAGTAGGCACCTTTGCCGCGGACAAGATGCAATATTTGTTCTACCCCGAATCCGGAGGGCGGCTTGCTGACATCAATGTCAATCTTGGGTCTGTTGTCAATAAGGGAGATGTTGTTGCTCAGCTTGATAAAGGTGAAATTGAAGGCAAAATCCTTCAGCAGGAGCTTGTTGTGGAAAAGGCAAGGCTTGCTCTGGAACAAGCCAAGGATGAGAAACGCGGTGATGCGATTGCCATCCGAATCAAGCTGCTGGATATGCAGAAGGAGGAAATACAGCTGGATCTGTATCGAAAGCAACTGAGCAAGACGAAGCTGATTTCCGATGTCAGCGGTATTGTAACGTTCCTTGATCCTATCAGGCAAGGAGATCCTGTTGTGGCCTATAAAGCGATCTTAACGGTATCCGATCCTAAATCGGTGCGTCTGGTATACGAAACGACCAATACGAATGATTTAGTCGGAGTCCAGATAGGGATGCCTGCAGAGGTAAAGGTAAAAGGAGGCGTCTACCCCGGCATCGTGTCGCAAATTCCCGCAACCGCACCCCAATCGGATGTGAAAGCTATTGCTGATAAAAATGCGAAAACGATTGTCATCACAGCCCAAGGGCTGCCCGATACGATAGAGATTGGCAATAGCGCGGATATTACGATCGTTACCGAAAATCGGGAGGATGTGATGATCATTCCCAAGATTGGACTCCGCTCTTACATGGGACGTGATTATGTACAGGTGCTTGAAGGGGAAAGTCGTAAAGAGCTTGATGTTGAGAAGGGAATCGTATCGTCCACGGAAGTAGAGATTCGCAAAGGGATCAAAGAGGGTCAAAAGGTGATTTTAAACAATTGAGGTGATGCCGTGTGGCGATACTTGTGATGATCATGCGCAAAATGATCAAAAACAAATGGCTCGAATTCAGCCTTCTGCTCGGCTTGATCATCTCGGTCGGACTTGTGAGCAGTATGCCGATTTATACAAGTGCAATTTTGCAGCGGCTCCTGGTTAAGGATTTGGAGCTGCTTCAGACCAACAGTCAGCAGTACTCGGGGATTTTTTGGAGCTCGGTGTATTTGACCGGAGAAATATCACCTGAGGAGTCGAAGCAGGCAATTATAAATGCGGATGCTTACATGTCCCAATCCATTGCTCCCGCTTTTCAGCTGCCGATCCCCAATCTCGTCACGGAAAGGTCAACGGATAGCTGGAATTTGGTCCCGGTTGATGCCAATAAAATTGACAATAAAGTTAGTCGGCGTGCCGATATTACGGCACTAAGCGGAATGGACGAGCACGTTCGTATTGTGGACGGAAAGCTGCCATCGGCTGCCCCAGTAGATGGTGTGGTAGAAGCGGTTGTTGTGGATCAAGGTCTGTCACTATTGAAGATGGTCGTTGGACAGGAATATGTGATTGAGGATGACACAGCCAAAACTCCGATTAAATTCAAAATTGTTGGGGTTGTTGACCGTAAAACGTACGATGATGTGTATTGGTACAATCCAATGTCCAGCTACAAGGCCAGTCTATTAGTTTCTTACGATTGGTTTGAACAGACGATAACCCAGGAGCAGCAGCTTATGCTTCGTTTCAGCAGCTGGTACATGACTGTTGATTACAGCCGGATGAAGCTGGATTCAATTGAGCGCTTTATTCAGACACACCAGCGTACAGAAAATTACCTGGGCAACCATTTTCCAAATATTTCGGTTAAGGCTCCTGCCTTGAAAACGTTGACTGGTTACTACGCCAAGGAAGAAAAGCTGCGGATGATGTTATGGTCATTGAATGTGCCTGTCATGATTATGCTGGCTTATTATTTATTCATGGTTTCCAATCTTATTATTGATCGTCAGAAAACCGAAATTGCCGTACTTCGCAGCCGCGGCGCAAGCCGTTTGCAAATTGTGCTCGGATATGTTGTGGAAGGGGTTATGTTAGGTGCTATTGCACTCCTATTTGGACCGTTCGTGGGCCTGTCGTTGACCAAGGTGCTGGGAGCTTCAAATGGTTTTCTTGAATTTGTTCAGCGGGCGACGCTGGATGTCAAGCTGAATCAGGAAGCGTTTCAATACGGGTTGTATGCAGTTCTTTGCTCAGTCCTCATGACACTGCTACCTGTTTTGTTTGCGATGAAAGCAACGATTGTAGGACATAAGCAGCAGATGGCCAGACAGTCGGGATTATCCTTTTGGCATAAGTTTGGAGTGGATATTGTATTGCTCGCTATCTCCATGTATGGACTGTATACATTCCGCCGTCGTATGTCCGATATGCAGGCGCTTGGGCTGGATACGACAGATCTGCAGATGGATCCTCTGCTATTTCTGGTACCAGCGCTGTTTGTACTGGGAGCGAGCTTTCTGCTGCTGCGGATATATCCGTATCTGGTTCGATTGCTGTATCGGCTCGGTAGACGCTGGTGGCCGCCTTCTCTATACTCTACGCTGCTGCAGGTCGGGCGCTCAACAACTCAGTATCAGGCGATCATGGTGTTCTTAAGCGTTACGCTGGCTACGGGCTTGTTCAGTGCAAGCGCAGCCAGAACGATTAATAAAAATGCCGGTGAGAAAATCATGTACAGCAACGGTGCGGATATTACGATGCAAATGAAGTGGGAGGATGATGCGCCTCCGCCAAGCATGGGTGGTGATTATGGCAGTGAACCCGTTACTGAAGAGAGTCTGGCTGCCGCCAAGAAGAAGGTGCAATTTTCCGAGCCTCCCTTTTTGCCGCTCACCCAGCTAAATGGTGTTGAGCAGGCGGCCAAAGTATTTACTAAAAAGGAAGCGGGGTTCACCGTAGGCAAGGAACGCGGTACAGCTACCTTGATGGGCATAGATACCGATGATTTTGGTCGAACGGCCTGGATGCGCAATGGCCTGCTTGACCACCACTTTTATGATTATTTAAATTTGCTAGCCGTGAACCCTGCTGCGGTGCTTGTGTCCCGCACGATGGCTGACCAGTACAGCCTTAAGGTAGGCGACCCCATCTATGCGAGCTGGAGCGGTGTGGAAAGCACGATGTTCCAGGTTTTTGGAATTGTTGATTATTGGCCATCCTGGAATCCCAATCCGCTCTTTACGGATAGGGCTGCCGCTTCTAGCAGCAGTGCGTCAAGCAATGCCAAAAATAAAAAGGTCAAGGATCCGATGCTGATTGTTGGTCATCTGTCCTATATTCAGAACAATATGGCCCTGGAGCCGTATGAGGTTTGGTTAAAGCTGAAGCCTGAAACGAAAAGTCAGGAGCTTTACCAAACGCTGGAGGATAAGCAAATTCCGATTACCAAGCTTGTAGATGCCAAGCAGGACTTGATCCGCTCCAAAAATGATCCATTTCTGCTTGCTATTAATGGTGTCATGACACTTGGCTTCATTATTTCAATAGTGATCAGTTTCTGCGGATTTTTGTTGTATTGGGTGTTGTCCTTATCAGGACGTGTTCTGCAATTTGGGATTTTGCGGGCCATGGGGGTTTCATTCCGTCAATTAATATTGATGCTGGTTGGGGAGCAGCTTCTCACCTCAGGTGCGGCCGTAGCCATTGGGCTATTAACGGGTCATCTGACCAGCCGCTTATTCGTACCGATGTTCCAGTTATCCATGCAAACGTCGAGCCAGGTACCACCATTTCAGGTAACTTTTGATCCCCGGGATCAAATTCAGCTCTATATCATCGTGACGGTTATGCTTTCCATGGGTTTGCTGATTCTGGGGACGATGCTCTCACGGATCAAGATTCATCAGGCAGTCAAGCTCGGGGAGGATTAATGATGATCCATTGTGATAACCTCGTGAAAATTTATAAGGTAGCCGATCTCGAAGTCGTAGCGCTTCAAGGTCTTGACCTGCACGTAGAATCAGGAGAGCTGATGGCTATTATCGGTAACAGTGGGAGTGGCAAATCCACATTATTGAATATGCTGGGAGGCTTGGACCGACCTTCAGCCGGACAGCTGCAGGTTGCTGGTAAAGATTTGTTAAAGTTTACGGAACGTGATCTTGTGCGCTACAAACGGGAAACAGTAGGGTTCGTCTGGCAAAATAATGCACGCAATTTAATACCTTACCTGACCGCACAGGAAAATGTAGAGCTTCCCATTCTTCTGCAGGGTAAACGCAAGCGTGAACGTGCCTTGGAGCTGCTGGATGCAGTCGGGTTAAGCCATCGGATCAAAAATCGGCTCAATCAGCTGTCCGGTGGTGAGCAGCAGCGAGTGGCGATTGCTATTGCTCTGGCGAATAATCCAAAGCTGCTGCTTGCAGACGAGCCCACGGGCTCTGTTGATTCCAAGATGGCGGATCAAATACTGGATTTATTTCGTGATTTAAACCGGAGGATCGGTTTGACTGTTATCATCGTAACTCATGACCCGCTGCTCGCCAAAAAAGTGGATCGGGTAGTCGCCATACGGGACGGTAAAACCTCATCTGAAATGATCCGGCGTAAAACCTATGCAGATGAGCTGGCAGAGCTTGAGTCAGGGATAGGGCAGAATGAGGACGAGACCCATACTGAATATGCGGTTCTCGATAAATCAGGCCGTCTGCAAATTCCCGGAGATATGCTTAAATCCATAGGTATTCATTCGACAAATAAGGTAAGAGTCCAACTGGAGGACGGGCGAATCGTCCTGCTGCCTCCGGAAGCCAAGGAGGAGAGTATACATGTGCCGATTAAACATGAAGACCGGACTGCTGCTGATCATGCTGGCGCTCGCGGCGATGTGGCTAATTCAGACACAGCCAGCAATGGCGGAAGGGGAGAGCTACCAAAGGGAAGAGCTTGATAAGTCCTTACAGCTCCCCGCTGTTTCCATAGGATCAAGCAGCTCCATACAATTGAAGAACGCTGCTGTGGTGCCTACAGATGGGGGCAGGATGCTATTTTTTACGATGACGGTCATGAATGCAGGAAGCAGTAAGCTTTCCTTTCTTGATTACTGGGTGAAGGTTATCAGTACATCTGGTGCTGAATTTAAAGCGGATTTGGTCGCTCAGGATAAGCTGAAAAAGGAAATTCCAGCAGGGCAGCAGGTGGAGTTCTCTTTTTACGCAGCGGTTAATGACTTGGTTCAGCTAGGTGAACTCGGATTCCTCATAACAAAATGGGATTATACGAGTGCCGATTTGGAAACAACAGTTGGTGAAATTCGCTTCCCGGACACAGCCGAAGCATTGTGGGCGCCTGACTCAGGAGGCAAGACGGTACAGCTATCAGCGATGCCTGTTGAACTGAACGTAACTGCATGGTCGGCACTTGTTAGCGATAGCTATACGTCCCCCAAGCTGACACTGCGCATGACCAATAAGGGAAAGACCTCCATTCGAATCGCCGGCTATCAATACGCGCTTAGAACCTCAAACGGTGCGATGTACCCGCTAGATATCGTCCTGAACGCTGACAAGCAGTCACTGCAGCCGGATGTTCCGCTAGAGCTTCAGCTAAGGGCTAATCAGCTGCCACTGTCAGCAGGAACCGATTTCTGGGATCTGGTCATGACACAGCCGTTTGTACTAACGACGGATACCAAAATCAATTTTCCTATCGCTTCTTTACGCATATCAACTGACCCTAAAGCTTTGCCGGAGTTAGGTGGAGTTGTCACGTATACGAATGCAGATGGTACGTATGCATTCAAAACAGATAAAGTTGATCGTTTACCATGGGAGGATCAGGATATTTTGAGCGCTGAAGTATCCTTGTCCCATAACCAATCGGTCGCATTGCCATTTCCCGAATTGAAGGCTTACTATGAGCTTGATGGCGGGAGTAAGGTAGATGCCAAGGTTATTAAACTTGATCGATCTGTCGGTGTGCCTCCCTCTGAATCTGTTCATGTGAAGCTAGTTGCCAAAATTCCATACACCTATCCATTCGCGTCCGTGAAGCTGGTCGTTCAGGAAAAGAAGAGCGAAACCGCAGCCGAGGAAATCGCTCAATTCCAACTGCCGGAATCAAAGATTGTACTTCCTTTGCTGGCGTTTGGTCAATCCCAATCAATTACCGGTTCTGGCCGATCAACCAGCTTTTCACCCAGAGAAATCAACACTTATACCGACGGTGCAAGCAATCTTTTTGAGGTGCAAGTGGAGGTATCCAATCTTGAGAAACGCTCGAATATTATTCCCAGGCTAACAGCGTTCTTCAAGACAGCGGATGATGCGCTGTACCCAACCAGGGTTCGCGAAGTCAAGCAAAAGCTGAATCCCCAAGGGAAAGCTCTGTTATCTTTTTCAACCAAACTTCCCAAGGATTTGGACGTACAAAGCCTCAGGCTGGTCATTGGTGAATCGGTCACCGAACAGCGACTCAGTGGCACGGACGATAAAGCGGAGGCTTACATCAATGCCGTACAAATGGAGCTTCCCCTGGAAAATACCACAGTAAGCCCGACTTTAAAGGATCTTGTGTTCTACCCGTATACGATTTCATTAAGTAATATGAATACGTGGCTGGATCGCAATACGCTGCGGATTAATTTTAAATATAAGCTGACCAAGGATAGCTTTTACGAGACAAATACGGAGGGCAGCAAGCTGATTATCCAGTTCGTAGACAGTAAAGGAAAAGTCAACATCGATGAGGTCTTTTACCTGGAAACAGCGCCTGAGGAGGAAGACAAGCGACTTAAGCTCGGAGAGTTTGATTATCGGATTACCAAGCAAGATGATAGCCTGATTTTCAAAATTGAATCGTTGAAGCAATATCAGATGAACATCTATCATGAGTTCCAGGGGAAACGCAAGCTGCTGGGATCTCAAACGATGGATTGGTTCGGTACAACGGAATAGTTTATTATCAAACATGAATATGGTAAAATGATTATAGAACAGAGGCGGCGACCACGCTACTCCTTAGGCATCCCCAAGCTATGAAGCTGTGGATGCCTTCACTTTTACGACAAAAAAGCGTAAATTGGTTGTTAAATACAAAATGATATGTAGAAATATGGAGGAATGAATATGAGTCAGTGGAGAGAAATTGATAGTCAGGAAGAGTGGAACCAATTATTTGAAGGTTCATCCGAAAAGCCGGTAGTTGTGCTTAAGCACAGTACGACCTGCCCGGTAAGTGCTAATGCCCTGCAAGAGTTTGAAAACTATTTGAACAAACAACCGAACGAACAGGTTGATTATGTACTTGTCAAGGTAATTGAATCCCGTCCGGTTTCTAACCAGATTGCTGAGGATACAGGTGTCAAGCATGCTTCTCCGCAAATTTTGTATGTTAAAGATAAAGAATCGGTATGGAACACTTCACACTGGGCTGTAACCGAGGCGCACATCACAGCAGTTCTTAATTAAACTTGTTCGGGAGGATCGATCTTTTGAGTATACAACCGCATTCTTTTTTCTCCGGGGCGTTGTACGCTCGGAAGTCATGCTTCGTTTATGTGCCGGCGGGATATGAGCAGTCGGAACAGCGGTATCCAGTTATTTATTTACTGCACGGTATGCACGGAAGTGAGTCCAGTTGGATGCTCAAAGGGAATGCTGAGCAAACGCTAGATCAACTGATGAACAACGGCGAACTCATTCCAAGTATTGTTGTTATGCCGAGTGACGGCGGTTATGGTCAGGGCACTTTTTATATGGATTGGTATGATGGTACGGGTAATTTCGAGCAATATTTTATCTATGATCTGGTTCCTGAGATTGACAGGCACTATCGTACGATCGATAGTAGCAATCAGCGAGTACTCTGCGGCTTGTCGATGGGCGGATTTGGGGCTGTGTCGCTTGCCTTGCGGCATCCTGAACGTTTTGGAGCAGCAGCAAGTCTCTCAGGAGGTCTGGTATCGAGCCAGCATTTGATAGACCAGTATGCTCGTTCTGATGTAGGTCGGATGATTGGACCGCTCCATGGACCTTATGCGGAGTCGTATGACCCGCAGCTAGTTGCCAATTTACGAATGCAGGACGGTCGATGTCCCGCCTTGTATATGAATTGTGGGACAAGTGATTATTTGTATACGATGAATCAGGATTTTCATCTGCATCTCAAGACTATTGGCTACACGCATACGTACGAGCAGTTTGAAGGCGAGCACAATTGGACATATTGGAAGGAGCATCTGCCGGATGCTTTACGCTTTATTCAATCCTATTTAGCCCATTAAGCCACAAGACCAGAGTCCGCAAGTAGCAGAAGTAACCGGGATTATCAACACTTTAATGAAAAGTGCTTGTATCCGTGTTACGTTTCAGTTACTGGGATTCCGGTCTTTTTTAATTTATTGACATTCAGCAGGAATTTTGGTTCTTTGGAGCTGTTTGTTATATAATGAGTAACACATATCAATCGAAGGTGGGGAAACCACGGATGAAAATTGCCATAGCAGGCAGTTCGGGATTTATCGGTCAGCATTTGACCCAATATTTCCTTGAACGTAAATATTCACTGATCTTGATTTCTCGCAAAAAACTCACCTCTACCAATCCATTAATTCGACATGCTACATGGTCGGAATTGAAAAATGATATTAAAGTCATGACAGGTACAGATGTGATCGTGAATTTAGCGGGCGAATCGATTAATCAGCGTTGGACTGATGAAGCGAAGGAAAGAATTCTGAACTCCAGACTAGACGCTGTTGCGCAAATTGCCAATATCGTAGAGCGGATGGAGCAAAAGCCTTCGGTCGTTATCAACGCTTCAGGCGTATCGATTTATGGAACCTCGGAACGTGGAAGCTTTGTGGAGCACAGTGACCCGAATGTAGAGGACTTTCTTTCAGGTGTTGTTGAGAAGTGGGAAGCTGCGATGGATGAGATTCGCAATACAAGAATTGTTAAGCTGCGATTGGGTATTGTACTGGGCCTTGATGGTGGCGCTTTCCCCAAGCTGTTAACACCATACAAGCTTGGCATCGGGGGTCGAGTTGGCAGCGGCAAGCAGATTATTTCATGGATTCATATCGACGATTTATGCCGGCTTATTGATTTCTGTATCGAAAATGAAGATATTATTGAACAAATTAACGCAACATCGCCGCAGGCTGTGACGAATGACGAAATGGGTAAAGCGATAGCCAAAGCGCTGCGCACCCGGCATTGGTTTCCAGTTCCTGCTTTTATGATGAAGCTTATGTTTGGGGAGATGTCGGTCCTGCTGCTTAAGGGTCAGCGAGCTATACCTCTGCTGGCGATTGACTATGATTTTTCGTATCTATATCCTACGATCGACATGGCTTGTGCCAATCTTTTGAAAAAGCAATCGTAAAAAAGACAATGGAGGTAACAAAATGATTCAATTCGGCTCTTTGGATTATGCAGAATTGCGGTTTCATCAGATGCGGGCAACGGTCGAAATTCGCGATAAGCAGTGGATCGATGTGGAGCTGCATTTGGAGTTGGAAGAGGGTATGGTGCTGCCGGACGATTTTACGGAACTGACAGCATTGATATTTTGTACATATGCAGGGGAAATTGCGCAAATTGTGCCACAGGATGAAGGACGAGACTGTGAATACCAATTCACAGCTGATGAGAAGGCACAGCTTATCCATTATTATGAACAGAACGTCAAGCCGAAGCTGTTGTCGATGGTAAGTTAAACAGGGGGAGGACGGTCACTTCGGATGCGAAAACTTGTATTTTTCTTAGGTCCTGCCGGGGCGGGTAAAACAACCATCGCGAAAGCCTTGGCCAAACGGTCCCGTGCGGCTTTATTTGATATGGACACCTTATTACGGCCAGCAGCCGTAGCGCTAATGAAGCTTGCTGGTCAAGACCCGGAGGATCGTGATTCAATAACCTACAAGATATTGTGCCGCGATTTGGGCTATCGGATAACTATGGATGCCGCACTGGAAAATGTGGAGCTTGGATCGGATGCTTTTGTGATCGGGCCCTTTACGAAGGAGACTGAGAGCAAGGAGTGGTTGGTCAAGGAGCTAGAAGGCATAGGTGCTTCTGTTGATGATGTCGCAGTGAAAGTGGTTTTTGTACATCTTGCTGACCAAACGAGCTATTATGAGCGTATTCAGGAAAGGGGCTCATCGCTGGATGATTGGAAGCTGACAAATTGGGATGAATTCAGCCGAACGCTTATTGTCCGTGACATAAAATGGAGTATCCCGGATTCTTCCATTCTTTATTATGATAACTCAGCTCCATTAACCGATGAGAGCATTAATTCAGTTGCAAGGTTTATATACGATGACTCAGAGCTTGATGTGAAGTGAAAATAAGAAATCAAGAGCACAACCAAACAATCCCCACCAAGCCAAGAATGATACAAGGCTGAGTGGGGATTGTTTAATTGGATCAGGGAGATTCCGGGTTCTGCTTCTTTTGCATCGCGGCTTTTAGTGCCTCTTCCAGACTGGAGCCTACAGCAACGTTATCGCTGAATTGGTTGATCAACTGGGCGCTGTTTCTTTTGGCGGCTTTACCGCCTGCACGCGGCTCATCACTCAGCATCTCGATGACGTTGCAATGACGGCATTGTGCATATTTACCGGCTTTTCCCGTGTGAATTTCCATTTTCTTATGGCATTGCATACAACGTTTATTGGACAGCATAGGTTCGCCAGCCCGCTTATAGCCGCACTCTCTGTCGATACAGACGAGCAGCTTGCCACGTTTGCTCTTGATCTCCTGCAAATTTTTACCACAATCCGGACATTTGGAATGAGTAAGATTATGCGGCTTGTATTCGATTGTACTTTGTTTGACGGCTTGAATCATAGCTGTCGTTTGCTCACGGATAGCTTTCAGAAAGGTTTTCATGCTGCCCGTTCCTTTGGCGATATGTTCAAGTTCCAGCTCCCACTTGGCAGTCAGCTCTGGTGAACGCAGTGAGGGTACGACCAGCTCGATTAATTGCGCGCCCTTGCCAGTTGGCTGAAGTACATTCATTTTCCGCTCAATCGTATCGGTGGAAAGCAGCTTTTCAATAATATCGGCCCGGGTCGCAGGCGTTCCTAATTTATGCTTTTCCATAATGGACAGCAGTGAAGCTTCGGTATATCGGGAAGGGGGCTTGGTAGCATGCTTTTCCAAAGTGCAGCGATGATCCGGGATGACTTGACCCGATTGCAATTTGGGTAACGACTGTGAGCCTCCTGAATCTTCATCCCGGGTATCCTCATCTTCCTGCTCGGACGAGATTAGCTCCTGCCCGTAGACACTTTTCCATCCGGGCTCCTTCGTGACGCGTCCCTTGGCATAAAAAGTCTCTCCGCCTATATCAATGGTGACAGCCGTTTCATCATAACGATATGCAGGATAAAACAAGGCGATAAAGCGCCGTGCGATCAGATCATACAATCGACGTTCATCATGGCTTAAAATATGAAGCAGCGGCGTTTGCTCCGTTGGAATGATGGCATGGTGATCGGAGACTTTACTATCATCTGCGATCCGTTTGGTTATGTTCAGAGGCTTGTTAAGCAGCGGTCTGACAAGTCCTGCATAGGTTTGTATACAAATGGCATCCAAGCGCCCCTTCAGAGTCGGAACCATATCCGATGTCAAATATCTGGAGTCCGTTCGCGGGTAGGTGACCAGCTTGTATTGCTCATATAGACGCTGCAGCAGATTTGAAGTTTGCTTGGCTGAAAATCCGTATTTACGATTGGCGTCCCGCTGCAGCTCGGTCAGATCGTAGGCTAGCGGATGAGGCTCCGACTTTTCGGTCATTTTCAATTGACTAACCTTCGCCTGAGCACCTTTAACCCGATTTAATAACGTATCTGCTGCCGTTTTGTCGAACAAACGGCCATCCGGATTGTGCTTGCCTCTCCACATTGCCTGAAAACCACCCAGTTGTGTCCTGAGCAGCCAGTAATCCTTGGATTGAAAGGCACGTATCTCATTTTCTCTTTCCATCAGCATCGATAGGGTAGGGGTCTGTACACGTCCGGCAGCCAGCTGTGCATTGTATTTGCAGGTAAGTGCTCGTGTAATATTGAGTCCTATCAGCCAATCCGCTTCTGCACGGCATACTGCCGATTGATACAGGTTGTCGTAGTCACGACCCGGCTTCAGCTTGGCAAAACCATCGAGAATCGCTTTATCAGTTTGCGAGGAAATCCACAAACGTTGAAAAGGCTTGCGCCAGTGAATCTCTTCCATAATCCAACGGGCTACAAGTTCGCCTTCGCGTCCAGCGTCGGTAGCTATAATAAGCTGGTTAAGATCGTTACGCTTGGCTAATTGAGCAATAGCGCGAAACTGAGGTGTCGTTTCCTTAATGACCTTAAGCTTCATCCGTTCAGGCAGCAGCGGCAGCTGATCGAGCTCCCAAGCTTTGTATTTGGAATCATAATCCTCCGGTTCAGCCAAGGTTACGAGATGACCCAATGCCCAGGTCACGACATACTTAGGTCCCTCCATATAATGCTTTTGTTTCTGGGTACAGCCGAGAACACGCGCGATTTCTTTGGCGACGCTCGGTTTTTCTGCAAGTACAAGTGATTTCATATCAAGCTCCTCCGTAAATCTGTGTAGTCATAGTCGTGTATTTATTTGATCATACAATAATTTGTATCATTATGCAGCTATCTTGGCTTGCACGCAAGCGGTGGGTCAACGGAGAGGTGCTCCTATAGGTGTGAGTTTATCTCCGTTTGAGGAAGGAATTGGCTAGTTCTTCCAATACAGCTCCCGGTATTCTGTAGGCGTCATACCTTCCTGCTCAAGAAATCGTTTGTTGAAATAGCTTGTGCTGGGATAACCAGCATCAAATGAAATTTGGCGTATGGTCATTTCCTTTTTCTCCAGCAGCCACTGCTTGGCTTTTTGCAGGCGGCACAGCGTCACGTAAGTCATTGGGGTCATCTGGGTAACCTTACGAAAAAGCTTGCAAAAGTAATAGGTGCTGACACCAGCCTGCTCAGACCAATAGTCAAGCTCAAACGGCTTGCACGCCTCCTGCTGGATGCGAGGGAGCAGTTGTAAAATCAACTCGGAGGTCGCCGCAGTTCTTTGTGTCGACAAAGGCACTGCTTGATTGACGAATTCGGCAATTACCGCATAAGTGAGCGTTGAGAGTCGAGTCATTTCAAATAGTGTACTGAGCTCCGCCTCAAGAAGCAGTTCATCAAGAGCACGTTCAAGCGGCTTCACCTGACGAACTGTCCATAAATGGGATTGGTGCAGACCCCTTTCCAGCAAATAGTCGTTAAGCCTGGAGCCATAAAAGTGAACCCAACGAATTTCCCACGGATCCTCCTGAGAGGAATAATAGCGCTGCCGCTGAAGCGGAAAATAAAGAAAAGCATCGCCAGCGGTCAGCATATGTTTCTCGTAGGCAGTTTCGACGTAGCCTTTGCCACTAATAATGAGATGGATACTGAAATTGTTCAGTGCACCTTCCTGGCGGTCCACAGTATGGAAAGGGTCCTGTTGGTACCAGCCAACGGATTCGGGTAAGCAAAAATAAACATGCTCTGACAATGTCGGAAGAATTCGCTGTTTTTTCATAAGTAGAGCCTTTCTGGAGAGCAATATAGTTTTAGATATGTGCAAAAATCTTCTATTTTCATTTTAATAAGCATTCAATATAATAGCAATATAGTCTTACTAACATAAATGGTTGAGGAGATGGATTGTACATGTCGCAAAAAAAATTGCGCTGGGGAGTACTCGGATGCGCAGGTATTGCCAAGAGAGCTGTTATTCCGGGAATTCAGCAATCGCAAACCGGAGAAGTCGCTGCAATCGCAAGCCGTAACGAAGACAATGCAAGGAAAACAGCGGAACAATTTCAAATTCCAACAGCGTATGGCAGCTATGAAGCACTGTTAAATGATGAAACTTTGGATGCCATTTACATACCGCTTCCAAATCACCTGCATAAGGAATGGACGATCAAAGCTGCTCAGGCGGGTAAACATGTGTTATGTGAAAAGCCGATTGCACTGGATGCGACAGAAGCAGCGGAGATGGTAGCCGCTTGTGAACAGGCAGGTGTGAAGCTGGTAGAGGCATTTATGCATCGTCACCATCCGCGTTATGCGATGATCAAAGAAATTATACAATCCGGCGAAATCGGTGAAATTCGTGGTCTCCATGGTGCTTTTACATTCAATAGCTCCAAAAACATGGGCAATGTAAGATTCAATCAGGAAATGGGCGGCGGTTCGCTGTATGATGTAGGCGTATATCCGATCAGTACAGCTCGTATGGTATTGGGGCAAGAGCCAGAGGCTGCTACTGTGCACGCTTTCTTTTCACCAGACCACGACAATGTCGATATGATGGCATCGGGTATTTTGGAATTTCCTAACAGTGTCGCATTGACCTTCGATTGCGGCATGTGGGCTGCTGGACGTAATGTATTTGAAATCCTTGGTACAGAAGGCCGTATTGAAGTACCAAGCGCCTATGTGACCCGTGGAAATGCAGACGATCATTTTATAGTTACAGTGGGCGGTCAGCGTAGGGAAGTTGAAGTACCTTATGTCAATCAATATGCACTGCAGGCGGATGATCTGGGGCGCAGCATTCTGGATGGAACACCACTTCGATATGAGTCGTCCGATGCTGTGTTAAATATGCGTGTGATCGACGCCTGCCTGAAATCGGCAAGAGAGCGCGCGCGTGTAGTGCTCTAAATCCAAATGAGAGGAATATAAAACAATGAAAACTATAGCAATTGCTGGATTGGAAAAGCCGGTTACGAACTTGATCCAAGGCTCTGATTTCTTTACTCATGAGGTTTATGATAAAGTGTGCAGCGTGCTTGATAATTATTTGGAAATCGGTGGAAATACGATCGATACCGCTTTTATTTACCGCGGTGGACAAAGCGAAGAAACCATTGGTCGCTGGATGACAGAACGTAATAATCGCGATCAGGTAGTGATATTGACGAAGGGTGCGCACCATAATGCCGATGGTCCCCGTGTGACTCCACAGGCTATTGCTGCGGATTTGAAAATAAGCCTGGACAGACTGCAAACAAGCTACACCGATTTGTATGCCTTGCACCGTGATGATACGAATATTCCGGTTAAAGTCATTATCGATGCGTTGAATGAGCATATCCAGGCAGGACGAATTCTCGCTATTGGTGCTTCCAACTGGACCCACCAACGCCTGCAGGAAGCTAACGATTATGCAACAGCCAATGGATTGGTCGGTTTTTCCTTTAGCAGTCCCAATCTGAGTCTTGCCAAGCCAAATGAGCCGCGTTGGGCAGGATGCGTTTCAGCGGATGTACTGGATTGTGCGTGGCACGAAAAGACTCAATTGCCGTTATTGTCATGGTCTTCACAGGCTGGCGGATTTTTTACTGGAAATTTTGCACCTGACAAATTGGACAATGCCGAAATGGTTCGCGTATATTACAGCGCTGCGAACTGGGAGCGTCTGCGACGTGCTGCTGAATTGGCTGAGCAAAAAGGCTTTAGCACGATTCAGATTTCACTGGCTTATGTGTTGAATCAAAAGTTCCCTACGGCGGCGTTGATCGGAGCACAGAACCAGGTTGAGCTGGAGTCCTGCGTGGAAGGTGCGCAGATTCAGTTAACAGAGGACGAAGTACACTGGCTGGAAAACATATAAGCAGCGAGCAGAAAATGAATTGTGTACGACAACTTTGATTTCCTGGTGCTGAGACCATACTTTCGGAGCACGCACGTTCATAACTTATGCCATCGTAACTCCTGTAGCAGAAAAACCTGCTGCTGGAGCTGCGATGGCATTTTTGCATGTTAATGGATTTCAAGCTGCTGCTAGAGGTTCCATAGTCATTAGTAAGTATGACAATAAGTGTCATAGATATATGATATAATCAGAGAAAAATGTCATCGGTGGTGGTGAGTGAGTGGCCAAGTCCAAACGTGTGATTGAGCTTATGATAGCCATTAATCAACGCAAGAAATTTACGGCGCGTGAGCTGGCGGATGAGTTCGAGGTGTCAATCAGGACGATTATGCGTGATCTGCAAGTATTAAGTGAGCTTGGTGTTCCACTCTATACAGAGTATGGACCTCATGGCGGGTATCGAGTGCTGAGGGAACGTCAGCTTCCGCCCATTACATTCTCCGAGCAGGAGGCGGTGGCGATCTTTTTTGCCTATCAATCGCTGCAGCATTATGGAGCCTTACCGTTTGCTGAGGAGTCCATCACGGCTCTAAATAAATTTTATTATTATTTACCCGACGATACCAAAAGCAAAATTGATAAAATGAAGCAGAGAGTCGTATTTTGGACACCCAAACGCCAGGCTCCGACTCCGTATCTGCAATCTCTGCTTGATGCAGCGTTACAGCAGCAGCCGATGCAGATCTTGTATGATTCCAAGGATGGGGCCAATCAGCGTACCATTCAACCCATCGGGGTATATTCCTATAATGGGTATTGGTATTGTCCGGGCTATTGCTTCTGGAAAGAGCGTTATTTGCTGTTTCGGATTGATCGTGTGCTATCGGCTGAGGCGGCAGCTGACGGACACAGAACGGTAGATTTGAGTGGATTTTCCATTATGGATTGGTTTAAACCACCTGAGGAACAGCCTGTTATAGCTGATGAGCATATTCAGATTGAAGCCGTCTTAACAAGCGATGGTGTACGCAGGTGTCAGTGGGAGGCGTGGAACCATACGGATATGGAGGTTCATGAGGATGGAACAGGCACCGTGCGAATGTGTATCAGGCCTAACGAGGTTGATTATTTTGCCTCCTATTTTCTTGGGTTCGGGCCAGAGGTTAAAGTGAACCAGCCTGCACAATTGGTAGAGCTCATGCAAAACTTGGTAGCCAAGATGGCGCAATTGTATGCGCCACCCAAATAAACTCAGCTCCTGTTATTGACTCACGACAGGGATGTAAATATCAAATTCGTTATCCGCTCTTTCATTGCCCGTGTAGCGGCTGTCATAATATTCTAATTCGGGAGCCTGTGCACGCACATAGGTTTCATTATTGGCAAGCCATTCAGAGATTACTTTATAGGTCGCACCCAAATCGGAGATAGGACCGGTATGAGTGAAGATCGCGTACGTTTGCGGTTTAAGGAATATTTTACACATCGATTCAGGTACGGGGCTATCCAGTTGTGCTTCCGTAAGCACTGCGGCTGTCACATATTCGAAAGGGTTGCCTGGTTGTACATCATAGCAAACGCCTATCGTTACTGCATGTTGACCTTGAATTTCGCCGATCCGACTCATAAACAAGCTCCACTGATCAACGATCGATGGAATACCCCCTTCACTATATACATGGGTTTGACGTAGGCCGATGGCATGATAAGCGGGCTTACTCTCAATAACGGGATTCAATGATGGCTTAAATGTGGGCTGCATAATGCAACATCCTCTCTTAAATTAGATAATGAACTGACTCTTGAAAGTTGTTCATTGTTTGCTTTACGACTTTACAATAACATTCAAGCACGACAGTTCTTGTCATAGTCTTTTGCGATTTTTATACTTTTTAACTGTTTTTATGTATAGGAGCACTCAAAATCGTATGCTATGATGAAGCATACGATATGGAAGCGTTTGCATGATTGTGTTCGAAATTTTCAAATGTTATTAAGGAGGGATTCATATGCAAGAAAGTCCTTTAACCGTTCTGGTGGTAGATGATGAGCTGCCGCTTCGTGAAGAGCTGCGACTATTTCCTTGGTCATCCTGCCATGCAGAGCTCGTTGGTGAAGCTGAAAATGGGGAAGAGGCTTTGGAGCTATGCCGCAAGCTGGTGCCTGATGTGGTGATTACCGATATCACAATGCCCATGATGGATGGAATCGAGTTGTTCCGATCTTTAAAAAAAGAATTTCCGCTGACGCAGGTCATTTTACTTACTTGTCATAGTGATTTTGAGTATGCGCGTGATGCCTTGCGGCTGGGTGCGCTTGAATATTTGATCAAGGTTTCTCTGCTCGATTCCGATCTGGAGCAAGCCTTGGACAAGGCGCGGACTACCATTCAACGGGAGCACAGTCACAAGCGCAGTGAGCTTGATAAGCAGCGCTGGCAGCTGGTCAAAATCTGGAATCGATATGCAAACGAGCAGCTATCCATAGCTTCAGTACCTGTGGAGGTTATGGATGAGCTAAAGCACGTTTTGAAGGAGTGGCAGCTGCATTTCCCGATACACTTTACGAGGCTGCATATTCATACCAAAGCAGAGGATGAAATGTATGTGCATCATGAGCTGCAAGCGATATTTAGTGAGTGGGAGCAGAGCTCGAAGGTATTGAGTCGTTGGGTTCAGCTCGATAAATCTGACTATGTGATATTCAATACTCGGCCAATTGAAAATGCACAGTCAAGACGTGAGCAGGCTGGATGGATGATGAATGGCTTGCAAACTGCCCTGGAGCAGCGATTGTCGTTTCTGAGCGAGGCAGTCCGTCTGTATGCGACCTTAAGCGAGGAAGTCCCTAATGAATCTGTGATGTTCCAAGCATTGCGGCAATCGGCGATTGCTCCTGAAGCGCCTTTTTATGATCATTCGGGAACCATTTATGATCATACGCTGCTGCCTAAGCCAGTCGCAGGTTCCATGGAGGATCAGATCAAACAGGTATATACGGAGCAATTCCGCTTGGCATTAGCAAAGTCCCAGGAACATCTGGCCCGGTATATCCGAGAAGAGTTTACAGTCTGGGCTTGCTCCAAACGGCCCAATCCTGATGAGTTAAAAGTATGGCTGTTGTCCAAACATAAAGAGTTGTTCAAGGATGGCGACTATATGGCAGAGGATAAAAGCAGGCAAAGGCTGAGTGAAGCGAGGACACTAACAGAGCTGACTACAGCATTCACCCGCGAGCTGGAAGCGGTTGTAGGGTTGAAGAGCAAATGCCGTAAGGAGGTACAGCATGCCAAGCAACTGATTGCCGAGCAGCTGATGGAGCCGATTACCCTCACCTCAATTGCGGAGTCTGTTGGACTTAGCTCGTATTATCTGAGTCGATTGTTCCGTGAGGAGGTCGGGGAATCCTTTAATGAATACGTGACAAGCTTACGAATGGATAAAGCGATCCATTTGCTGCAAACGACGAATATGAAGGTATATGAGGTTGCGGAGCAGGTTGGGATACCGAGCTACCGATATTTTTCGGTATTATTTCGTAATCGAACTGGCGTAGCCCCGACAGATTTTAAGAAAAGCTATTAATCCATTGACAATCATAGAAAAAAGGGGGAGCAGTATGTTAAGCCGGGTCAACCATTGGATGAGAAGCCGCAGTATGGTTTTCAAGCATTTTCTGTTTCTTTTTGCGGGAACCCTGGTACTGTTCGGGTTGCTGGCATGGAACAATCTGAAGGATGCCGAGCAATTGTTTCGCAAGCAGGTGCTCTCCGATGCCGCGGTCATTAACGACCGTACCAATTTGTATTTAGACGCTTATTTGGACAATGTGCAAAATATTTTATTGCTGCTATCGACGCGTGACGATCTTCTGGACGAGGGAATGGAGGAAGAAGCGGTTAAGGTGCTGCGTAAATACGCGGAGAAGAATAGCACGCTCTACAAAACCTTGTATATGGTACGCGCTGATGGCAAAGCGATGTCCAATACTCAGGTTTTTCTTGACATCATCGGCAATCCGAATCTGGCTAAGCTGTACGAGATGTCCAAGTCAAACTACGGTGTTATGATTACCGAGCCCTATCAATCGCCTTTATCAGGAAAGACGGTAGCGTTTGTGCTGCCGATCAGCTCCAAGAACGACGATGCAATCAAAGGGATTGCGGTTGTCGAAATTGATCTTGTTCGTTTGACCAATATGCTCGCACAGTTCATGAATACACGCAACCAAACCTTCTCCATTGTAACGAACAAAGGTAACGTCATTAATACTTTCGATACAACCTGGCCGCTGGATTATTATAAGCTGCTGCCTTATAACACAAGTGTATTTCCACCTGAACTGAATCAACACTTTATTAACGAGATTCAAGATCTGCCGATCGGCATCACTGAAATTCATGGCTCCACAAACAAGTTGATTGCAGTGAAATCGGGGATGAATAAGCTGGGCTGGTATTTTATTGCTTTTATTGAGGACAGCTATTTTTACCAAAATATCATTATTCTTTATGACAATTACAAAACGGCTGCGGTAATTTGGGTACTGATCCTGTTAATTAGCTCCTATATGATGAGTCGTTATATTACCTATCCGGTTCGTACTTTGGTAGCCAAGATGGACAGGGTGCGCGATATGGAGGTGCTGCCTTCGATCTCTATGACCCGAGAGGACGAAATCGGCAAGCTGGCCAAGAGCTATAATGCCATGATGGAGCGGATTCATAACCTGCTCGTGGAAACGAAGGAAATGGAAATGCGCAAAAATCAGTATGAGCTGAAAATGCTGCAAAGCCAGATTGCCCCGCATTTTTTGTATAATACGTTAGCTTGTATAAGCAGTTTGGCCAAGCAGCAAAAGATCGAGGCTGTGCGTGAAACGATTCGCGCGCTTGTCGGTTTGTTGTCGTTCAGCTTTGATAAGAGTGGGGAATTCGTGACACTGGAGGAGGAGCTTGAGGGCCTGCGGATGTACGCCTATATCCAAACTGTACGCTATGGAGAGAAGTTTGTGTTGACGATTGACGCCGCGCCAGAGACGCTCACCTGCAGAATTCTCAAGCTGACGCTTCAGCCATTGGTCGAAAATGCGATATTCCACGGTTTGGCCCCTCAGAAGGTCCAGGGCCACATTCACATACGAACCTGCATACGCCGCAAAAAGCTTTGTGTCATTATTCGCGATAATGGGCTGGGTATGGACTCCGAGCAGCTCAGCAGCATCTTCAGTGAGCGCCGGAAAGCACCCAGCAAGCATCGGTTTACAGGGATCGGGATCATGAACGTCCAGGAGCGAATCCGGCTGCACTTTGGCACTGAATTCGGATTGCGGATAGCCAGCAGGCCCCAGGTAGGGACCTTGATTCGCATAGAGCTTCCGAATGTGTCACAGGAATAAAAGCGTTTGCAAGAATTCGAACACTTTCGCACGATCACTGTATATTTCCTGAAGAAAGCGCTTGCTATAATACAACTATAGAAAGAGTGCTTATAGAGCCTGGAACCACGCTCTAGCAGCAAATGAAGCTTTCAGGGGGATGTCATTATGGATCAGTTGACCGTGGGGAATGTGGCTGATGCCAAATCAAAGCAGGCCAAGGGCAGGCTGCTGGGCAAGAACATTTGGGCTTTTCGCGCCTTTTATATGATGCTGCTGCCAGGTGTGCTGTACTATATTTTATTCCGATATTTACCGATGTATGGCGTTATTATCGCATTCAAGGATTTCAATTTATTGGAGGGGATCGTAAGCAGCCCATGGGCAGATCCTTGGTACAAGCATTTTCAAATCTTTTTCAATTCACCGTATTTCACGCAGCTGATGGTCAATACCTCATTGATCTCGCTTTACAAGCTTGTATTCGGTATGGTTCCACCGATTATGCTGGCGCTGATGCTGAATGAATGCCGTGTCAAATGGTTCAAAACGATCATTCAAACGCTGACCTATATGCCTCATTTTCTATCCTGGGTGATCATATACGGGATTCTGATTGCATTGCTATCGCAAAACTCCGGGTTGTTTAACCGTTGGCTTGAAGAAAGTGGAGCACACTCCATCGGATTTATGACCTCACTTGATTACTTCCGTGCTATTCTCGTCGGTTCGGAAATATGGAAGGATCTGGGATGGGGAGCAATTATTTATTTGGCGGCTATGACGGCTATCGATCCTACGCTATATGAGGCTGCCCGTGTAGACGGCTCGGGACGCTTGCGGATGATATGGCATATTACACTTCCAGGTATTCGTAATGTTATTGTGCTGCTGCTCATTCTGAAGCTGGGTCATATTATGGATGCGGGCTTCGATCAAATTTATATTTTGTATAACATTCAAGTATATCAAGTCGCTGATATTCTCGATACCTGGGTATTCCGCACCGGTCTGCAGCAGTTGAATTTCAGTCTTGGGGCAGCCGTGGGCCTGTTTAAATCAGCGATTGGACTTGTTCTGGTCATGGGAGCCAATCATTTATCGAAGAAATGGGGTGATGGCATATGGTAAAAAGCATGGAGGATCGTTTCATTAATGGAATCGTTTTTGTGATACTGGGCTTGGCTGGGTTGGCGGCGATTTTCCCGCTGATGTATGTCGTAACCGTATCGATCACACCTTTCACCGAGGTATTAAAAAATGGCGGCTTCATTCTGATCCCCAAGTCGATCACATTCAGTGCTTATCATAAGCTGTTCACTGAATCTAATATTCCCAATGCCTTTTGGGTAACGGTATTGATTACTGTGGTTGGAACGATCGTCAATCTGATTTTGACAGCTTTAATGGCATATCCGCTCAGCCGTAAGGCGCTCCCGGGGCGAAATATATTTTTAATGATGGTCGTATTCACGATGCTGTTCAGTGGCGGGATAATTCCTACCTATCTGATTGTGAAATCGTTGGGTTTGATCGATTCGATTTGGTCGATGATTCTTCCTAATGCGGTATGGAGCTTTAATGTGCTTATTATGAAAAGCTTTTTTGAAAATCTGCCGGAGGAGCTGTTCGAATCGGCCCGAATGGATGGTGCCAAGGAATTCAGAATTCTCATGCAGATTGTAATTCCGCTGTCAGTACCTTCACTGTTGACGATAGGATTGTTTTATATGGTTGGGCATTGGAATGAGTTTTTCCAGGCCGTCATGTATGTAACCGACCGTACGTTGTTCCCGCTGCAAGTCGTCATCCGGGAAATCCTGATGCTTACTCAGCAGCCGATGGAAAATGCCGAGAACATGATGCCGACCGAAACGATTCAGATGGCTTCAGTTGTGATGGCGAGCTTGCCGATTATTATTATTTATCCCTTTATTCAAAAGCATTTTACGAACGGGATGCTGCTCGGCTCTGTGAAAGGTTGAACGACGGTTCGTCCGCTCCGGACTGCAGCTGGGGCCGCTACCGCTTCAATATAGATGCATTACAGATCCATACAGGTCATCAACCATGAAAGAAAGAAGGGGTTAGTCTATGAGCCAAAAGAAAACAATGGTCGTTTCGCTGGCATTCCTGATGCTGGGTGGAACCCTATTATCAGGCTGCGGAGGCGGTGCGGCCAAACCTGAAGCGGCTGCTCCCAAAAATGAATCAGCACCGACACCCGCAGCAGCACCAGTAACTGCTCCAGCAGCAAGTGCCAAGAAGATCAAAATTGACATCATAGAAACAGGAAATGGTCTACCTTCACCGGATCAGGATATTATTAAGCAAGAGATTGATAAGGCTATAAACACGGATTTGAATTTGACCGTATACGCCTCTCAGGATGATTACAAAAATCAGCTGAATGTGCGTATGGCTTCAGCCAACTTTCCCGATTTGTTCTCTGTGGATCGTCAGCAGCTGAAGCAATTTTCGGAGCAAGGTCTGCTGCTCGATCTGACCCCGTACATGGATAAGCTCAAACCCGTTAAAGATTTCATCGGTGAAGAAAGCTTGAAGAAGGGAACGATGAACGGTAAGGTATTTGCTGTTGCCAAAACGCCGACTATTCCCTATGATACGTACTTCATCCGCAAGGATTGGCTCGATAAGCTGGGCATGCAGGTACCGAAAACGACTGATGAATTGCTGGAAGTAGCGAAAGCTTTTGCGGATAAGGACCCTGATGGCAATGGTAAAAAGGACACCTTCGGTATTACCGGCGGCAAATTGTCCGCTTTCAACACCGTATTTGGTGCTTATGGGATCGGATATTCAGCCAATACTCCAAGTCTTTATGTGAAGGATAACAAGCTGATTAATGCGCTGTATGATCCGAGTATGAAGGATGCGCTTGGTTTTATCAAAAAGCTGACGGATGCAGGTGCGGTTGATCCCGAATTGTTGGCGAACAGTGGTTTGCAGCATCAGCAGAAAGCCATCAAGGGACAGGCGGGCATCATTTATATCGATTGGCCGAATATGACGAAGGATCAATTTGTAGAACAGATCAAAGCTGTCAATGCCAATGCCAATTGGGTGCAAATGGATGCAGTTAAAGGACCTGGCGGGCAATATGCAAGCTCATGGGATATTGGGGTTACAGCCGGATTATACGCAATTCCCAAATCACTGGAGAAAAATCCGGAAAAGCTGCAAAGGGTGTTTGACCTGCTGAATTATGTTTCCGGCAAAGAAGGCTCTCCGCTCGTTCAGTATGGTGTGAAAGGCAAACATTATAATCTGGAGGGAACCAAAGTCGTAGCCACTGATTTGATGGGTAAGGAAGGCGGATATTTCTGGCTGTATCAGTTTACCGGCCGTCCTGAGATGGATTACCTGCAGGTCAAGTTTGCCAAACAAACACCTTTCATTGAGTTTGCCAACAAGCAGCCGCGTATCCAGGCTCTGAATGGTTTTGTTGATATCCCTGCTGGTTATAACGCTGCTGATGCGGGTCGTTATATTGAGGAGGAGCTATCGAAATTTATATATGGCAAACGTCCTCTCACTGAGTACGACAGCTTCCTTAAGACTTTGGAAACTTCAATGAATTATAAAGCATACATGGATGCTGCACAAAAGCAGCTAAAGGAATTGGGTTATTTGAAGTAGCTGTATAAACAGCTTTTGACTGTCGATGGGTCTGGGAGGTTAACCTCCCTTATCTTTATCCTTAATATTTACACGAGTAAATTATATAACAAACCCTAAGGAGTGTTTAAACATGGACACAACGCAATCTGCCAAAACCGCACAATGGAACCTACCCGAGCTGATGAAGCAATTTGATGAGCAGGGGTATCTGCTGCTCCCTAACGTGATTTCACAGGAAAAGGTCAATCGCCTGAACGCTGCTATTGACGAAGTCGTTTCCAATGAGCCGGATACGCTGGCTTATAACATATACAATAGCGTGGAGCGTCATGAAGAAATTGCTTCACTTATCGATGAACCGTCGATATTGCCCTTGATCGTGAATCTACTGGGTTATAATATTCAACTGCATATCTCCCATCTGACGATCCGCAAGCCGAACCCTAATAACGCAGCCACAGAAACGCACAGCTTTATTAATTGGCATCAGGATGGTCCCCATCCACAGTTTCCACGGATCAATGGGATTACACCGACGTATTATATCAAAACCTGCTACATTTTGAGCGACATGTCAGAGCCGAATCGCGGCAATACGAAGATTATTCCCGGTTCACACAACCGACCGTACCAGCCGGATACGCACAATGTGACCGATGATTTGCCCGGAGAAATGCAGGTATGCGGCAAGCCTGGAGATGTGTTCGTGTTTGCCCAAAATTTGTGGCATGCAGGAGCACCCAATAATTCAGAGTTTACACGAAGACAGCTGTTTCTGGGATACAGCCCAATCTGGATGCGTCCTATCGATTATCGGACAGCAACCGAAGAACAATTAAAGAATGCCAGCCCTATTCGCAAGCAGCTGCTTGGTGTCATCGATGAGAATCCATTTAAAAATTACGTTCCGTCGGAATCTATGGTACCATTGAAGCAATTGTATATGGGTGATGCTGGTAGAGGCGGATATGCCCATTAGGGATGGAGGAGACATCTTTGAATCATAAGGTGCCTGGTAAGCTTGAAGGCAAGTTGGCGGTAGTCACAGGAGCTTCCCGAGGATTGGGCAGATGGATCGCAGTCGAGCTGGCAGGTCATGGCGCATCAGTTACGGTCAATTTCGCTAATAGTGTCGCAGATGCGGACGAAACGGTACGTCTCATTACAGAAGCGGGTGGCACGGCAAAAGCCATTCGTGCCGATATTACGCAGGAATCAGAGGTTGAGCATCTTATTGAGGATTCGGTTCGGTGGTTTGGTCGTTCTGTCGATGTATTAGTCAATAATGCTACAGGGCCGCAGCCGATGTTATCAATCGAGGAAAGCAGCTGGCAAATCTATACGGATCAATTGGAGTTTTTCGTGAAAGCACCTCTTTTACTGACCAAGGCGGTCTTAGCAGGAATGAAGTCACAGGGCTCAGGCAGCATTGTCAACATTGGCAGTGAGGTTGCACAGCTTGGCAACGCGAATTTCTCAAGTTATGTGACGGCCAAGGCTGCCATGATCGGCATGACACGTTCATGGGCTAACGAGCTGGCTCCATATGGAATTCGGGTGAACCTGGTTGCTCCGGGCTGGATTCCTGTAGAACGACATAAGGATTCCGATACGGACGGGTATCAGAAGCAGATACCCCTCCAACACATGGGGGAGCCGCTTGATATTGCTGCCGCTGTATCGTTTTTGGCTTCTCAGGAAGCCAAATTTATTACCGGACAATGCTTGTCTGTTAACGGAGGCAACACGTTCGGAATTTAGCAGTCAGGTGGTTCACAATATGGTATCAAGACAAGATGTAGCCGACCGCGCGGGAGTATCCGCAGCGGTCGTTTCTTACGTATTGAACAATCGAAATATTGTTAAGGAAACGACCAGGCAAAAAGTATTGGAGGCCGTGCTTGAGCTGAATTACAAGCCTAATCTGTTAGCACGCAGTCTGAAAACCAAGAAATCAAAGCAAATCGTTGTACTTGTTCAATTTCTCGGCAATCCCTTTGAGGCTGGCATTTTACTGCGTATTGAATCTGTAGCAAAGGAAAACGGATATTTTGTTTTTTTCCAGACATATGAGGAATCGCAGGAAGAGCAGCTGCAGGAGCTGTACATGGGGCGGGTGGATGGAATTCTATTGCTCGGGCAATCGCTGAAAGAGAGCACGATTGAGCATTTTAGTGCTATGGGAATCCCTATTGTCTCAATAATGGAACCTGCAAAAAGGCTTCAACTGGACGGTGTTGTCGATATTGATTGGACCGATGCTATGAGGCAGCTGGTTCGGCATCTGAAGCAATATGGACACGAACGGATCGCTTTTATGAGCGGAGGCAGCGGTAACCATCATTATGAGTGCAGATTTCGATCCTTTTTGGAGGCGCTCACCTGCGAGGGGATGCTGTTTCACTCCGGAGACAAGCTGGAGGATCCAGGGCGTTTCGAGTCGGCACACGCACAGATGAAGCAGCGATTGGAACAGACCGAGGGCAGACTCCCTTTTCAAGCGCTAATATGCGCTAACGATTTGATGGCAGCCGGCAGCCTGGCTGCTTGTCGCGAGCTCGGTATCGAGGTGCCAGGCACATTATCGATAGCAGGCTGTGAGGATATTTTGATGTCCTCACAGACGCATCCTCCGTTAACGGTGATCCATTTTCCCAGACCGGAGGCGGCTGAGCTGGCAACTTATCAACTGCTGGCCAGGATGGAGGGAAGAGAACCACCATCTGAAACCGAACGAATGCTGGTGGGTGCACTCGTAATTCGCGATTCAACGGGCAGACGTTTGCAGAATACTGTGGTAGAATGAATGGAAATATGACAGAGAGTGATACCTATACAGGAGGATCAGCCATGAAAGCTGGCAATTCCAAGCCAAGAAGAGCGATGGTTATAGGGGCTGGCATCGGCGGATTATGTTCAGCTATTGCTTTAAGGAACGAGGGCTGGCAGGTAACTCTGTATGAGCGATCACCCGGGATACCTCAGGTTGGCGCCGGAATTGTATTGGCAGCTAATGCAATGAAGGCACTCCGCAGGCTGGGTGCAGCCGATCAGGTTCAGGCAGAGGGGGCTCCTATAGGAAAAGCGGAGATCCGAACTTGGGACGGAAGGCTGCTGGTCGATTTGCCTACCACTCAACAAGCCATAAAATATGGGACGTCCAGCTACATCATTCATCGGGTTACTCTGCAATCCATTTTATTAGATGTTTTGGGTGCAATGGCAGATGTGCAATTTAACAAAAAGCTCGTCGGCTGGACACAGGATCAAGATCGGGTAACAGCGACTTTTGAAGATGGATGTACAGCGGACGGCGAGCTCTTGATAGGTGCGGACGGCATTCGTTCCAAGGTGAGAGGACAACTGCCTGGACACACACCGCTTCGTTATTCCGGATTCACGGCGCTACGTGGCATTTCCGTGTTCGAGGATCAGCGCTACCCGTTAGACATTGGCGGTGGTTTTGAAGCCTGGGGGTACGGCAAGCGGTTTGGCTTTACGCATCTTGGTAACGGACGCATCTACTGGTTTGCAGCGATCAATTCCAGTGAAGGTATTCCACATCCGGCAGCAGAACGAAAGCAGCTGGCACTTTCGACATTTCGCGGCTGGTATCAACCAATCGAGTCCGTTATTGCTGCAGCTGAGGAGGATTCTATTCTTTCTCACGATATTTATGATTGCAGCCCTATAGGACGATGGACAGAGGGAAGAGTTGCTTTACTCGGTGATGCGGCACATCCGATGCTGCCTAATTTAGGTCAAGGTGGTGCTCAGGCTATGGAGGATGCGTTAGTGCTGTCACAATGCTTGCAATCCGTGGACACTGACATTCCTGCAGCTCATCAGCAATATGAACAACGTCGCCTTGCACGCGCAACCAAGGTGGTGCGTCAATCGCGACTCATGGCAAAAGTCGTTCAAACGGAAATTCCAGCAGCGATCTTTGTAAGAAACCGGCTGCTGCGTATGATTCCACCCAGCATGCATGTCAAACGATTTGACTGGCTGGTCGGATATGAGGTTTAGAGAAAAAGGAGAGTACCGACTGTGGCAAAAGCACAAAATCAATCAGCACCAATCCAGACAACCGTATTTCCGATTTTATTCGCGATCAGTATTGTTCATTTATTGAACGATACGATGCAATCCAGTGTATCCGCGTTATTCCCGATTCTAAAGGATTCCTTGCAGCTCAGTTACACGCAAATCGGGATGATTGCATTGGCAATGAATGTGACCGCTTCGCTCATTCAACCGCTTGTCGGTTATTATGCCGATATTCGGCCGCGTCCTTATATTTTACCTATAGGCGTATGTTTTACCTTAGTAGGAGTAGTTGGATTGGCGCTGGCACCTTACTATGCAATTATCTTATTTGCGGTAATAGCCATGGGGATTGGTTCCGCTATATTTCACCCCGAATCCTCACGGGTAGCTTATTTGGCTGCAGGAGCGAGAAGAGGACTGGCACAGTCGATTTTCCAGGTAGGCGGTAATATCGGGAGTGCATTGGGTCCCATTATGACGGCTGTCGTATTTGTTTCCATCGGTCAATTCGGTGTGATCTGGCTAACCTTTGCAGCCATTATTGCGATCATTATTCAATTTAATGTGGCTCGATGGTACAGTCGACAGGATATTCGTCCGAGACCCAAAGCCAAAACAGTTACGGCTGGAAGCAGCAAGGCAGGCTTGACACCTGCACAAATTTCTTGGGCAATTGTCATTCTTGTATTTCTTGTATTTACGAAGCATGTGTATATGTCGGGTATTACGAGCTACTATACTTTCTTCTTAATTGAGGATTATGGGGTTACCGTGAGTAATGCGCAATGGTTTTTATTTGCTTTTCTAGTCGCTTCAGCAGCGGGGACCTTCATTGGCGGACCGCTTGCAGACCGTTACGGTCGTCGCAATATTATTTGGTTCTCGATATTTGGAACAGCTCCGTTTTCGATTATGCTGCCATATGCGAATCTGTTCTGGTCAGGTGTATTGTGTGTATGCGCCGGTTTTGTACTCTCTTCGGCATTTTCGATTATTGTCGTCTATGCGCAGGAGCTGCTGCCTGGTAAAGTAGGGTTGATCTCAGGTTTGTTCTTCGGTCTGGCATTTGGTATCGGTGGACTTGGATCGGCGGCATTAGGCTGGGTTGCGGATGCTACAAGTATTTCCTTTATCATGAAGCTGGTTGCTTATTTACCTCTGTTAGGCATATTGGCTATTTTATTACCCAAGGATAAAAAAGTGCTTGCATAAGCTTCAGGAATGCGTTGAAATAGAGGTATATCCGAATAAGGAGAGGATGAGCCATGTATTTATTAGCCATTCTGCTGCCACCGCTCGCGGTGCTGCTCTGCGGTAAGCCATTTCAGGCATTGATAAATCTAATATTGACTTTATGTTTCTGGCTTCCTGGAGTCATTCATGCCATCATGGTAGTCAGTGATGCTAAAAGCAATAAAAGAATGGAACAATTAGCAAGATCGATGAAAAATAAATAACCGAACTAAGCTTTCTACGAAAACTCTCGGAATCGGGCTGATATACGAATGAACCCTCGCGAGCTGTACGGTGATATCGATATTTATTTGTTCGATCAGCTGTTAAAGGGTCGAATTGTGAAAGGCATGCGGATTCTGGATGCAGGCTGTGGCTCTGGACGTAATCTGGTTTATTTCCTGCGCAACGGGTTCGAGGTGTATGCCATTGACCACTCGGAGGAAGCGATAGCAGATGTACGCAGGCTTGGGGCTGAGCTGGCTGCGGACTGGTCGGCTGAATATGCCCAGGTCCAATCCATCGATAAAATAAGCTTTCTCAATGAAAGCTTTGATGTCGTGATCAGTAATGCCGTGCTGCACTTTGCTGATCATGATGCGCATTTCCAGCGTATGCTGTATGAGCTGTGGAGGGTGCTTCGTCCAGGTGGCCTGCTGTTTGTCAGATTGGCTTCGTCCATTGGCATTGAAGACAGGGTGATACCGCTTGGACAGCATCGTTACCGATTGCCTGACCGGAGCATACGTTTTCTTGTGGACGAGGAGCGGTTGTTAAAGATGACCGAGAAGCTGCAAGGTATTCTGCTAGAACCACTCAAAACCGTTAATGTTGCGAATCAGCGCTGTATGACGACCTGGGTAATGAAAAAACCGCACATTTTATTTTTCGACCCGATTGAGGAGATGCAGCACGAGCAGGATAGATCTCCGGAGCCCACCTCCTTTTCATGATGGAATCTTTTATTGTACAACGCATAAGAACCATGAGGCTGCCACGGCAGCCTTTTTTGTATGAGGTGAAGCAGATCGGCAAAAAACAATCAAATAAAAAAGCTATTAGTGAACTTTAATCAGGCGACGAACCAATATAGGGTGATTTATTAAGATAGGAGGCTGGCCGCCCTATGACAGACCAAGAAATGTACCCATTGCTCCTCCGGATGAGCAGTGGCGACAAAGAAGCCTTTCGCACTGTGTATGAGCTTACTCAGCATTCGGTTTATCGTACCGTGTACTTTTTGCTCAACAATAAGCAGGATGCCGGTGATGTCACAAGCGAGGTTTACATGGAGCTGCTGAAGTCCATCCCGAATTATGATGCCCGACAGTCCTTCCACCGCTGGCTGAACGGTCTCGCTGTTCGGCAAGTGAACAACTGGAACAGGAAGCTGTGGCGCCGTTACCGCTTGTTCAACCGCAATAAAGAGTTGAGACGGGAAGAAACAGCAATCCGGACAGAAGAGCAGGTACTTCATAATGAGACGAGCGAAGAGCTGTTGGCACAAGTTTTACAACTGTCTTACAAGCTCCGAAGTGTAATTATCCTACGGTATTACGATGATTACAGTCTGGAGGAAATCGCTCGGGTTCTGGATATTCCGCTCAGTACCGTCAAGTCGAGGTTACGTCTTGGTTTAGAAAAGCTTCGTAAAAACACGGATCTAGCACTGTCCGTCAAGGAGGAGACCATTCATGTCCATTGAACAACGTTTGACTGACGAACTGAAGCGCCAAGGCAAGTCCATTCAATGCCCCGCCGCAGTCGGTGTTCGAACCGAGCAGCTGTTTGATCAAAGATTTGCCGACAAGCTCTCCAAGGGCAATGGCGCTTCGGTATTTGCCAAACCAAGACGCTATTCTCAAGCTATAATGATTGCACTGTGTTTACTTCTATTCTCGGGAATTGCTTATGCGTCAACCCTGCTTTATCAATTAAATGACGGAACCTTCAGCTTTCAGGTTTCTTCGAATACACAGAAGACCCTTGATGCTCAGCAGACACAAGCCGTACGGGAGCGCATCAATCAGGTTCGACAACAATTGGCGTCTGGTGAATCTGCTGTGGTCTATGTACCTGAGTTGAATAAGATTAAGCTGCCGCCGCTTGTCAAGGTCAACCAGCCGCAAAGCTATACGAATATAGAAGTCTGGCAAAAGCAGCTTGTCGGCGGTCCGGGTTTGTACAAATTACCGGATAAGCTTCCAGAGGGCTTTGCATTTACAGAAGGGAGAACAGTACTCCCTATCGGAGCTATCGACACAGATACATTACGCGACAATCTGGAGACGTTGAAGAAACAATCCAAGGATGTCGCTGCAGGAATTGCCTGGAAAAAGCTTACTGCGGACAGAACTCATGCACAAAGCTTTGGCGCGCAAGAAATTCCCAACTTGATTTATCAAAATACTAAAGGGGATCAAATCCAGATTTATTATCAGCTTATTCCTGATGGTGAAAAGGAGAAAACAGTACAAGCGCATATAACGGGCATTGAGCAAGTGGGAAAAATAAACCTGAAAGGCAAAGAGGCCTACTATTCGGTTAACAACCATGCGTTTCTGAGTCCATCTAACCAGTCCCAGGCACTCACTTGGATCGGACAGGAAAACGGTCAAATCGTGCTTTATTCTGTCATTAGTGAATCGGTGGGTGTGAGCAAGCAGGATTTGGTATTTACAGCGGAACATATGAAATGATTGACTAGATGTTTGGTCATCTCATGGAGGTTTTTGTCGAATATAACAGGTTCGGAAGAAATTTTGTGACGAAATAAGTTTAATTTCCTCTCAATAGGCCAACAATGACTAAGGAACTTTGATTGAACCTTTGGAGGGAATCACATGAGTAGAAATAGAAACAGGGGATTTGCGTTATTAAGCTGTATCATGCTATTGTCAGGCTGTGAATGGAGCAACCAGCCGACTTTGGCTGAACGCACACCGCAGCATGGTCATCAGGCAGAAAGTGCAGCTGTCTCAACAGCAACCGAAATGGCCAAGGATTCAGGACCGATGATCAAGCGGATTGACATCATCAACAGCAAGGGGATCAAGACGGGAACTGCCGTGTTATCCTCCATTCCAGAGGGTGTCAAGATGCAGGTCGAGGTTACAGGAATAGCGCCTGGCAAGCATGGCATTCACATCCATCAGTACGGCGTGTGCACAGGTCCGGATTTCAAGACAGCTGGAGAGCATTTAAATCCAGAAGGCAAGAAGCATGGCTTCAATAATCCTCAGGGACCACACGCTGGCGATCTTTTGAATCTGGAGGTTGGCGCTGATGGAAAAGGTCGTGCGGAGCTCGTCAACAAGATGGTAACGCTCGATAAGGATAAAGCCAATTCCTTGTTGAAGCAGGGTGGTACGTCTTTGGTCATCCATGAAGCGGAAGATGATTATATGACCGATCCTTCAGGAAACTCCGGAGCTCGTATTGCTTGCGGTGTTATCCTGTAATTTGTTTTGGGAATTGTGAAGGATTGCTGCATCCCTTAAACCTGTGTTAAGATGTTTAAACCCGCCTTCGGGGCTTTAAGAAGCCCCTAGTGGTGGGTTTTTTTTGGACATTTATCCTCTTAAGGGAGCTGCAGGAATGAAGTTTGACATCGAATGTATATCTTTTTTTGTGATTCAGATCGAGGGGGAAGAAGAGCAGGGCGGTAAACGATATAAGCATTATCAGACGCTCGACGGTGACGATTATGCAGATAGTGAGCTCAGCTCCTTTCTAGGTGGAGAATTCTCCAAAATTGCCAAGCGTCACGCTGAACGTAACCCGAAAGCCGAGCAGGTGCCTACAAAAATCGGTCGATTCGCTGTGGAGCCGGGCTATGATTTGGACAGCAATCCTAACTATAATTTATTTGCGCGGCTGCGTATGGCGGATACGATGGATACCTATATCGAGCATGCCGAAGCTTTGGTGCAGGCCTATATGGATACGAGTGCAATCCGCGGCGGAGCGATGTTCATTGCTCGTGCCAAGCTGAGTCAATTGTTCGACGAACCGTTTATATTTGTATTGAAGTGTGATTTTGAACAAAAAATCGCTCGTATCACGGATGAAAGAAGCTTGCTTAACAAGGTTGAGATGGCGATCAATGCCAAAAATATGAAGTCGATCATGTACCCGCACATGCCGGAGGAAGGAATGCTGGAGCCGTGGGAGCTGAAGATCCATCAATCCTCACATGCCCGATATTTCGAGGATTTCCTGAAATATGTGGAATATGAGAAATCGCAGCCGGAAATATTGAATGAACAGGTGCTTGGCTTTGTTCACCAATATATCGAGCAGGTATATGAGGACAATGAGGAAGCACGTGAGAAAGAGACACAGGAGATGGAAGTATGGGCTTACAGCGAGAAGCGTGAGCTACAGGAGAAATGGTCACACGAACAAGTAATGGAGGCGTCCTCGGTATTGGTTGAACAGCAGCCGGAGCTGGAGATGAAGCTGAAGCTTGGCAATATGACGGTTCGAGCGTTATTGGCCGATTTTGGCGACCGTCTGCATATTGCGAAGCTGGGGGATCGCTACGTAGTCGTGTTGGAGGGCGAGGGCCTGATGTTCGACAAAGGTATTTTGCCTGTTGAGCTGCTGCAGCCGGAGCCGTTGGAGCAAATTGTGGATCGGATCAAGAGCAAGGCAGAGGAAGAAGCTGGTTAGTTTTAATAGCAAATCACGTATAAAAGGAACAAGCGTTAAGAGCAGCCTGTTCCTTTTATACGTGATTGTGATGAGCTGTATAACTATAATAGCAAGTAACTGACAAGCACACCTGTGCCACCAAACAGTAAACCAAAGCCGAGATTCCATGCAGTAATCCGATAAGGATTGACGCGGAGCAAGCCGCTCATGATCGTTACTGTTGAATTAAAAGTTCCCATAAAGGATGAGCATAAGCATGAGGTAATGAGTACCATTGCGATACTTAGCGGATTCATGATCACAAGAACTGGCTGCAGTAGGAAGCCAAATACTCCCATTACGACCAAAGGATGAATACCTGCAACCGGTAATAGAAAGCAAACCAGAAAAATAACAATAAGCAGTAAGGATGGCCAGTGTGAGATCGATTGAACGGAGCCCTCGACCAGATGAAACAGCGGGCTTTTGGACACCGCACTATTGAAAAAACCGAAGGACAGGAACAATACCAATAAATGGCGCAGTCCGACGATGCCCTCTCTCCCATGCAAACGGATGGCGGCGACAAAGCGCCCCAATCGTCGCAAAGCGATAGCCCATACAATAGAAAAAGGAAGCAGTACAAACGTCATTGCCGTGAAAAAGGAAAGATGTAAAGCCGATTGCAGTAAGAAAGCGAGAGTAATCAACAGCAAGAGAGCGAACAAAAATGTAATGGTTTTGGGCCATGATGGGGCTTTGGCAGTAGCTTGTATCATGGCTTCGTCCTTGATTCGTCGGTAGCTTAAGCCCCACAGGCCGCCAGCTATAAACATCAGGACAGATAAGCCAAGCATCCAGGGAAGCAGCGACATATATGAGACGCCGGTAATGAGCACAGCGGTTGCCACCAAGGGCTCGACCGGACTCCACAATGCGACTATTCCGAAGCCGCGTAAGATGGCACTGGCGATGAACCGATTGGCCAAACCCTGCTCTTGATGCTGCAGATGCTTTTTCAATACTTTGTGAACCAAAGGAAGAGCGGCAAAAAACAGAAAAAGGCTTAGCAAATAACTTACAGCTAAGGAACGTACATATAAGCTGCCCAGGTTACCGGACTTCACGTGGAGCCATCTGCTCAAGTGCCGATCGTAACCGCCTATCCGGATAACCCGATTAATGAACGGAAGCATGTACAAAAGCGAAATCAGCATGACGTTGGATGTCATCAATAAGGGGAGCTGAGAGATCGGAAGCTGTCCCCAGATCATACATGCAATGCCTGCTGCAATAAAAAGAGAGCCGGCGATTTGAAACATCCTGCGAGCGTCATGCATGGAAATGGCTAGGCATACGATCGCAAGGCTACCTTCAACTATTAGGAGCCAGGTCGAGCCGATCAAGGTCTGCAGTACAAAGGTTAAGACTAATAAGCTGTAAAAAATGGGTCTTGTTGAATGGATCATGGTGGTAATCACGGTTGTTCTCCTGTCTGAGTAGGTATCAGTATTAATTCTTTAGGTATTATAGCATTGAACGATTTAATGAGGTATCCTTTTTATAACATAAGAATTTATAAGTTTTCAGCAAAGCTGAAGGATTCTTATCTCGCAAGAAAAGCAACCTATTGGACACGGATGTATCTTCGTCGAATAGGCTTCGATCAGAAGCTTTTCTTATAAAAGAGGAAAAACCTTCAAGTTTGCGCTATATGGATTGTGACTTAATAATAAAGGAGAATATCAATGAGCACTTCTAAACCAGCGGCGGCACGTCCCTCTTTAACAGAAGGACCTATCGCCAAAACGCTTTTCTTATTTTCTTTACCGATTTTGCTTGGCAATGTGCTTCAATCTTTGAATGGTTCTGTCAATGCGATCTGGATTGGCAAGTTTCTCGGTGAGCAAGCGCTTGCGGCAACGTCAAATGCCAACATTATTATGTTTTTGTTAATTAGTGCGATTTTTGGAATTGCCATGGCGGCTGTTATTTTGATCGGACAAAATCTTGGAGCCAAGCGTGTAGACGAGGCTAAAAAGGTAGTGGGCACGAGCGCGGTATTTTTTATGGTACTATCGATTATTGTTGGAGCGATCGGCTTGATTTTTTCACCGGAAATTCTAGATTTGTTGAATACGCCGGCAGATGCGAGGGAGTTTGCAATTGCGTATACGCGGATTATTTTTGCAGGGGTACCTTTTATGTTTGGCTATAATCTTGTGATGGCCGTTCTGCGTGGGTCCGGCGATGCCAAAACCCCATTTTACTTTTTGCTGCTGTCGGTCGGACTTGACGTTCTGCTGAATCCGTTATTGATCGAAGGGATGGGTCCCTTTCCACGGCTTGGCATATCCGGCTCTGCTTATGCGACCTTCTTCTCACAATTGGTCAGCTTTGTGCTGCTGCTGTTATATTTGTATAGAAAAAAATATTTTCTTCGTATCACCAAAGACGATCTCCATATGCTGCGATTAAAATGGGATATTGTACGCGCTCTCATTCAAAAGGGACTTCCAATGGGTTTGAATATGGTGGTGGTTTCGTTAAGTAATCTGTTCTTGGTTCATTTGGTGAACTCATACGGCTCTGAGGCTTCAGCTGCTTTTGGTATCGCTACCCAAATTTCAAGCTATGTACAGATGCCAGCTCTTGCGATAGGCGGTGCGGTTACCTCAATGGCAGCGCAAAATATTGGCGCAGGGAATTGGGAGCGTGTTAATCGGATAACATGGACGGGTGTGGCCTTCAATGTGGGATTGACGGGCGTGCTGGTATCGTTCATCCATTTATTTAACCGTCAAGCCGTCAGCCTGTTCCTCCCCGAGGGGAATGCGATAGATATCGGTGTGCACATTAATAATTTAACGCTCTGGTCGTTCATTATATTTGGGATCTTCAATGTGGTCGCCGGTGTTGTCAGATCCTCTGGGTCCGTTATAGTACCGCTGGTCATTTCTTTTATCGCCTTATTGCTGGTGCGGAATCCGCTTGCTTACCTCTTGGGTGGTTTGTACGGCTTTGACTCCATCTGGTGGAGCTTTTCGATCAGCTTTACGGTAGCAGCGGTTTTGAACATTCTCTACTATCGATTCGGAAATTGGAAAAAAGCAAGAATGGGGCCGGCAGCTAAACCAGCCTAACGCTTGCGAAATACATCAAGAAGCAGCTCATTGCCCGATGTGGACTGTGTTTCCCAGGTTGCAGCAAAACGGACCTGATGAGAAACACCCAAAATATCGTAGCGATTGACAAGATGCTGTCGGGCATTACCGACAATGAGCGAGTGCAGCCGCACCTGTTTATGAGCGCCTAACTCAGCAAGCTGCTGGCGGACGGGTGCGCTAATCGTGCCTATACCGTCGGTGACCATGACGAAATCGGCGTCCTTGAAACGGGAGTTGGCTTCCACCATCTCAATTCCCCGTTTGATGGGAGCATCGAAATGGGTGCCTCCGCCAAATGCCAGCTGTGTCAACGCGTAAAATGCTGGCCAGTCCGGCTTACGCCAATATAACGTTTGCTCGACCAGTTCACCTTGGGCACCAAACAGCAGCAGGGCAAAGTCGCGCCGCTCCAACATACTAAAGGCAGCAAAGGTCGCGACAAAAATTTGTGCTACCCGCAGCTTGCTGCCGCGCATCGAATGGGATGTATCCAGCATACAAACGACCGGCCCTTTGTGGGGTTCTTTGGTGCGTCCGCTCACATTGTAAGTCAGCAGCTTGCGGTCGAGCCACTTCACCAGAAAATACGATTCAAAATCCGGATCAGCCAGCAAACTGGCTTCACTTGGCAGCATATGGGCGATATCGGCTGATTGCCGCAAATCGTCATAAGCTTCAGGAATATGGGGCGAGCGTTGGTTGCGGCGCTGTACCTTGAGATGCTGCAGGTTGCGACCGACTTCCTGAAGAAAGGCGATCAGCTCCGGGTGACGCTTCAGCTTGTCCAGCCATTGGAGATAGTTGGCAAATTCCTGTCTGTGCAGCCTTCCAAGATCACTTCCCCAATAACGATTGGCTACGCGTTGGCTCGCTTGCAGCAAATCGTGAACGTCCAGACTTTCCTGCTCTTCACGCCCCAAGGCTTCCTTAAGCGAACGGTTCAGCCATTGTCCCAGCTGCTCCTCGAGCTGTTGATAGGTGTCCTTCTCGCGTTTGGTCAATCGTTCCAACTGACGTTCTCGCTGCTCAAGCTCAGCTTCGGACTTGCGCAGCTTCAGCTTCAGCTTATCCCGTTTCACGAAATCCGTCCGCATCTCCGTTTGCAGCGTTACAATACGTTCCTTCAACTGTTGAATCTCCGATTCCACCAGTGGCCTTGAATCGAGCGAAGCCTGCTTTTCCTCAACATTGCGTTTCCCCAGCTGGAGCGTATATCCGACCAGCTTCAGTCGCTCCAGCTGTTTATCGCTGAGATGCTCGCTGATCTGAGTGCTGTCCTGCCCGAGACCCGTCTGCCTGTTCTGCAAGCCTATCCCCATCAACGTTTCATCCTGCTTGCGCTGCTTCACCTCTTCGGCATAAGTTGTTGTCAGCCACATTAGCGCTTTAAGTGCGGTTTTGAACGAAGCATTAACCTCACCTATTGTGCGGGGACGAATGGAGCGATAAAAAAACTGCCTGCGCAGCTGTCCAACCAGCCAATGGTGAAAAGGTGCAGCTTCCTGGGAACGGTTGATTTCCGGCTTGGGTAAATAAAAGCACATGAAAAAATCGGCAAACAGCTCCACCGAAAACCAGGCCGCCGATCCCTTCGTCTCGCGAATCCATTCCTGCGCCGTGCGCGATGAGTGGACATATCCATCAAATACATAACGGTCTATACGGGCACATTGGATGATCAACCTCACTCACCACCTATACGTATAATGGTGCTGCATGCTAAAGTGTGTAGTCGTATTGGACTCCGGGAATTTCACGATCAAACAAGGTGCGGTATAAGCCTTGCAGTGTCTGCAAGATCCGTTCTCCCTGAATCCGCAAATGCGTGTATTTAACAGCGTAACGATCCGTATGGATCAGCAAAAAGTTTTGGTTGCGGATATAGCCGGGCCAATCCTTTTCCCGCTGCTGCCACTGCACCAATTTACCGCGCAGCTGTCGGGCTGTCTCTTCAAGCTCTTGCTTGCATTGCTCAAGTCGATCCTTTAACTGCTCCTGCGCTTCTTTTCCGAGTGATCCGCCGACTTCCTTCTTGAACTGGAAGGCATGTAGCTCATCCTCCATATCGAGCCATCGTTTGGCGGTCTGATCATAGTCGTGAAGGGGCAGATCCCGCTCAGACTGCTGTTTAAGAGCCTCCTGAAAAGCGGTCTGAAACAATTCCTGTACTACCGTCACATCCTCTGGAAAATCCCACAGCATGTTAGGCGTATATACGGTGTCCCACACATTGACTGCATCACGCCCGTTTAAAGCCGCTGAGGTTTTCCACAATTGCCCGATCTTGCGCCAGCGGCGGTCTGATAAGGTGAATTCTTTAGCTTCCATAGCGGTTTTCAACTGGTACAGCATATAGATAAGAGATTCCGGTATGGTGACCTGTTCAGACGCCTTTCTAACCGTTTCCACATCCTTGACTGTCAAGAGGGAGGGAAGTGAGTCGGTTGGAAGCTGAAACATCTGCTCGTAGCTCGACATATGCTTCAGGAAGCCAACCTCGTAGCGAATCAGAAAACGGTCATATAATGCGGCCAATTGCTCATTTTCTTCCGGTAGCTCGTTGGAGGCCGCCATCAGAAAAAGGAGCGGGGACTCTTCTTTGTCACGTCCATTGAAAAATATCCGTTCATTTAATATGGATAGCAAGGCGTTCAGGATAGCGCTGTTAGCTTTGAATATTTCATCGAGAAAAGCAAAGTCAGCAGCAGGCAAATACCCTTCAGTTTGCCGAATATATTGATCAAGCTTCAGCTTCTGCAGCGAAACTGGACCAAACAGCTCATCAGGTGTTGTGAAGCGGGTTAACAGGTATTCAAACCATTCTCCGCTGCCGAACAGCTGTGAGATCGCTCTTGCGAGCTGCGATTTGGCTGTGCCGGGAGGGCCGATCAGCAGTACATTCTCATTGCCCATCAAGCCGAGTACAAGTAAACGAATCAGCTCTTCACGCTCCAGGAAGCGGCTTTCCAGCAGACCGATAGCCTGCTCCAGCTGATGTTGAATTCTTTGAATTTCATTCATTTGAATGTCCGTCCGCTTGTAACAACGACCTTAATCGTTAGCGAACGGGTACCTCCCCTGCAAATGTGTCATAGCTTGCCCAAGTCCAGCTCTAATTGTAACAAAATAATTTTAGATATACGAATCATCACAGGATTTCTATTTGTGAGCGGGTTCATGGTATGATAAGACAAAACTTTGAGGAGGGTATCAACCATGTCTAACATTTACGAAATATCCGTGCCGACAGCGAGCGGTGGGAGTAAATCATTAAGCGAATACAAAGGTAAGGTGCTGCTGATCGTGAACGTGGCTTCCAAATGCGGCTTTACACCGCAGTATGCAGGTCTTGAAAAGCTGAACCAGCAGTGGAAGGATCAAGGGCTGGTTGTTCTGGGCGTGCCCTGCAACGATTTTGGCGGACAAGAGCCAGGAAGCTCGGAAGAAATCCAGGAGTTTTGCAGCTTGAACTACGGTGTCACCTTTGAAGTGCTGGGCAAAGTTGCTATTTTGGGTGAGGATAAACATCCTTTATACGCGCTGCTAACGGAGCAGGCTGAGCAGCAGGGCGATGTCAAATGGAATTTTGAAAAGTTTTTAATTAGCAAAGAGGGCACAATTGCCGGGCGATTCTCGAGCCGCGTTGCACCTGAGGATGCTGAGTTAACGGAAGCCATTGAGAAGCTGCTGTGATAACTTCTACATATTTGGAAAACGAAGGATTGTGTGGTATGCCGCATAATCCTTTTTTTCTACATGATTCGATTAATTTCGTCATCAATTTCCTTCATTTATGATATAATTGACGCTGAAAAGCTAAACTTTAAGTTTTGAGAGGGCTCGCATGACTTACTTCCACAGGGAAGCTCGTTGTTGTCTAACAATGAGAGGGTATTTTAGCGGAATCTGCTCATACAGCAGACTGGGGAGAAGGCAATCATGGATTATTTAGAATCATCGCTGCCACTTACGCAGCAGCCCCTATTCATGCTTAGCGGCGATGCTATCGTGCTTCTGGGTTCGAATGGTAAAATTATACAATTAAATGCGGAGTGCAGCAGATTGCCGGGACTAAACTCCAAGGATTGGTTAGGTTGTACTTTTGAATCTCTTCTCGATAAGGAGAACGGACATACGTTTGCTGCCCATTTTCAAGGTGCATTGCGAGGATTGGCAAGTAATCTGGAGGTTGAATTTCCTGAACGGGGCGGGCAGGTTACGGAGCTGCAGTTGCGCTTAATCCCGGTTGACAGTGATGGACAGTTGTTTATATATGTGGTGCTCAAGGACGTGACAGACCAAAAGAGAGCATTACAGCTCATTGAGCATATGGCTTATCATGACACATTGACAGGACTACCCAATCGCACCATGTTTCAAATCCAGTTGACACAAATGATTTCTGCTTCTTTGGGCAGTTCTGAGGATGACCAGTTTGCCATTCTGCTGCTGGACTTGGAAAGGTTTCAAATGGTCAACGATTTGCTCGGCCCCAATCTGGCAGATTTGCTGCTTAAGCAGGTTGGTGAAAGGCTGCAGCTTCTTGCGGGATTCGATTGTACGGTAAGCCGATTAGGTAACCATGAATTTGCCGTTCTATTTTCCCGATTCGGAGACTCCGCAGAAATTGTGGAGAAAGCCCGCTCGATTCATGAACAACTGATGGTTCCTTTTTTGGTGAGGGATCGGGAAATTGTGATTGTGGGGAGTATCGGATTGGCTTTTTACCCGCAAGACGGCACGGACATGAATGGACTTCTGCTGCATGCGGCCAATGTACAGGCAATGGAGAAGGAATATGGCGAAGGTGTTTACCGTCTTCAGCAAGGGGATTTTGGAGCAAATGCGCGGCTTCGCTTAGAGCTTGAGCATGATTTGCGCAAGGCGTTGGAGCGCGAAGAGTTTGAGTTATATTATCAACCACAGTATGACATACAGCGTAATGAGCTGATGGGTGCAGAAGCGTTGATCCGCTGGCATCATCCGAAGCATGGCATGGTTTCACCTGCACAATTCATACCGCTTGCCGAGGAAACAGGCTTGATCGTACCGATTGGTGAATGGGTGCTTCGTACTGCATGTCGGCAAAATAAGCAGTGGCAAAGGGCAGGATTTCTGCATTTATCGATTTCCGTGAACTTATCGCTTCGTCAATTTCAGAAGCATAATCTGATCGGTGATATTACGCGGATTTTAAAAGAAACCGAACTCGAATCCAAATTTCTGGAGCTGGAAATTACAGAGAGTATGGCGATGGACAATGTTGAGCGTGTGATTCGCAAATTAAATGAACTGAAGGACTTGGGTATCCGAATTTCGATGGACGATTTTGGGACCGGCTACAGCTCACTTCAATATTTACGCAGACTTCCCTTACATAAGCTAAAAATCGATCAATCATTTATTCGCGATATTAATCATGATGCCGACAGTGCGGCAATTGTAAGTACGATTATAGCGATGGCCAACCATTTAAGGCTGGAGGTGGTCGCCGAAGGAGTGGAAACGGCACAGGATTTGCAATTTTTGCTGCTCCAGGACTGCCGCCACGCACAAGGATATCATTTTAGTAAACCGCTTCCTGCAATGGAATTCGAACGTTTGTTAAACGAAGGGGGGGAACTTCTGTCGCCTTTTTATGTGCAGCCTTGAAAATTTGCTCTTTTTCTTGAGTGTAAAAAGGACTATAATAAAGCGGGATTCCAAAAGTCCCGTTTTACTTATACAGCAATACCCTAATTGCCAGGCTGACCGGAGTTCCGGAAGCTGAAATACGTTGTAATACTTACGATGCAAGTTTTGCGAAAGCAAAACTCTAAGCAAATGCTTACGAAGAAAGTTTTGCGAAAGCAAAACTCTAAGGAGGGATTTCCATGCAAACGATCGAACAGAAATATGAAGAGCTGGGCCGTATTTTACACGAGATGGATCGGGTCGTCGTCGCTTTTTCCGGTGGCGTGGATAGTGCTTTTCTATTAAAAGCAGCTTTGGAGTTTTTGGGTCCTGAGCGTGTTTTGGCGATAACCGCAGATTCCGAAACGTATCCGGTTCGGGAGAAGGAAGAGGCCATTCTGCTCGCCAAGGAGCTTAATGCGCCGCATGAGGTTATTCATACAAGTGAGTTGGACATTCCTGGATATGCCGAGAATCCGACGAACCGTTGTTATTTTTGCAAAAATTCATTATTCGAGCATCTCATTCCGATTGCAGAGAAAAAAGGCTATCATCACGTTATATTCGGTGCAATTGCCGATGATTTGGGCGAACATCGCCCGGGACTTCAAGCTGCTCATGACCAAGGTGTACGTGCGCCGCTGCTGGAAGCGGGTATCAAAAAATCAGAAATCCGCCATCTATCCCGTCAATTTGGGCTGCGTACATGGGATAAGCCTTCATTTGCTTGTCTGTCTTCAAGAATACCTTACGGGGAAGCGATTACAGCTTTAAAGCTGTCGATGATTGACCAAGCTGAGGATTTCCTGATTCAACTCGGATTCCGTCAAGTGCGGGTCAGACAGCATGAAAATCTCGCTCGTATCGAAGTGCCTGCCGCAGATCTGCCCGAGATGCTGGCCGTAGCTGAAACCGTACATGCCAAGCTGAAAGAAATCGGCTACGCATACGTGACGATGGATTTAAAGGGCTACCGCTCAGGAAGCCTGAACGAAGTGCTAAGTCCCGATCAGCAGTCCGTTCATGCAGAAACCGTATAGCTTAAGGAAAATGGATTCCATAAAACCGATACCTGGAGGTAAGACAATGTCAGCAAAACCAAAAGTTCTTATCACGCAAAAAGTGCCGGAAACGGTTCAAAATTATTTGAACGAGCATTGTGACTGTACTTACTGGGACAAGGAAGGCACGATGCCTCGTGCTGAACTGCTGGAAAAGATTACGGATGTAGAAGGTGTATTCCTCTCTGGAGGGGCTGTTGATACCGATCTGCTGGATCGTGCTCCTAAGCTGCGCGTAGTCAGCTCGTCTTCGGTTGGTTACAATCATTTTGATCTTGAGGCTATGAAGGCAAGAGGAGTACTTGGCACGCACACTCCATACGTTCTGGATGGAACTGTTGCCGATCTTGTGCTTGCGCTCATGCTGAGTGCAGGTAGGAGAATTGCGGAGCTTGATGCTTTTGTGAAGGCAGGTAAATGGCAAAAGGGTGCTGTAAAAGGTACTGAGCTGTTCGGAATGGATATTCATCATGCAACTGTTGGGATTATCGGTATGGGACGAATTGGTGAAGCGATTGCCAAGCGGGCTGTACACGGCTTTGATATGAATCTGTTGTATTATAGCCGCAGCCGTAAGCAAGATGTTGAGGACAAGTATGGCGCTCGCTACTGCTCCTTGAATGAGCTGCTGGTTGAGTCGGATTATGTAGTCATTATTACGCCTCTGACACCAGAGACCGAGCATATGATTGGTAAAGAGCAATTTAGTCTAATGAAGCCAACGGCGTTCTTCATTAATGCATCGCGTGGTGCAACGGTAGATGAGCAGGCGTTGATTGAAGCCTTGAACAACGGAACAATTCGTGGCGCAGGCCTTGATGTGTTCGATGTGGAGCCAACACCGATCGACAATCCGCTGCTCAAAATGCCGAACGTCGTTACCTTGCCGCACATTGGCTCTGCAACTGACAAAACGCGATACGATATGGCCATGCTGGCAGCGAAAAATCTCGTTGGTGCATTAACCGGCGGCGAAGCGTATGTTGTTCAGGAACTGCAAGGCATAGGTAAAATATAATCGTCATAGGAGATAACACATCTGATCCATACAAAAAGCCCGTCCCGGCAGCCAAGCTGCTTGAGACGGGCTTTATTTACTTATATGTATTTAGGTGTTGATACTACTACTAAAGGGGTTCTCTTTTATGAAATATCGTAAGGCAGATCGGCTCTTAGGTTTACAAAAGAACTGGCAGCCAGCAAACAAGGATGAATAGAGGACATGGGTGTGGGGTGGTAAGTTTACGGGCCGTCTTTGAAGTCGTGTTCCCACCTCCGAGTCTAATAAATGGAACGCGACTTCAACAACGGCTGCAACCCCATACCCATGTCCTCGCCAACGCACCAACGTAGGGGTTTAGACAATCGTTCTCATCCTTAGAATTACATATGAAATGGGCTTATCTTATTACAAATTCACCTTGTATCGGATCAACTAAGGGTGAAGCCGTCCCATCATACCAAATTTGCAGCGAATGCAAAGCGCGGGTACAGCCCACATACAGCAGCTTGGCATCCTGCTCGGTAGCCGGGTAATGAACATCATCCACATCAATGATCAATACCGCATCGAATTCGAGTCCTTTAGCCATGAAGGTCGGAACGATGGAAATACCACCCTCATAGTGCTGTTGACCCGCCGCGATCAGGTTGACCGACAGGCCAGCTGCATTAAGCTTCTTGTAGAGCACTTCGCTGCGTGCCTCGGTGCGAACGAGAATCGCAACGGTTGAAATTTCTCCGGTTTGCAGCTTCTGTACAGCAGTGATGATGGAGGCAATCAGCTTGGCTTCATCCACCCGAACAATTTGGACAGGGTCTCCGCTGCGGAACACAGGAATGGCCAAGGCTGCAGGCTGATCCAGTCCGAGCTTTAATACCTCATTGGCAAAATATATGATTTCCATCGTAGATCGATAGCTGCGATCCAATTGAAAATAAGCCGTTTTACCTTCTTCAAAAAGCGCCGTAAACTCATCCCACTTGCGAATCCCTTGATAGGCATGAATCCCCTGGGAAAGGTCTCCCAAAATCGTAAACGATTGGTTGCGGGTATGCAGATTTAACAAAGCCACCTGAAAAGGTGAAAAATCCTGGGCTTCATCAATGACCGTGTGATCAAAGGTCAGATCCCCGTGGATACCTTGAAATTTGCTGCGAATGAAGAGTAGTGCTGCCAAATCCTCGGGCTGAACACGCTTTTTCTTAAGGTGCGCTTCGGTGGAGGCAAGCAATTCCTTAGGTATTTCATTGTAAAGTTCGACGGACAAATAATCGGGCTTACCCGCGGTTTGGAACAGCTCTTTATAGAACGTAAAGGGGGTATAGGCCGTCCAATGCTTGGCATAGTCGCGCAGCCGACTGGAAGCCTTTTTCTTATAGTCCTTTTTCAGATGAACCTCCCATACCTTCTCAAGCTCCATTTCCTGCCAACGTTTAACGCGCGCCATCACACGCTCACGCCGTTTCATTAAAGGGTCATGCTTGTATTCTACCTCATACCACTGACGCATCGTTTGCTTGCTCAGCTTGACACCGTCCCAAGGACTGTAATCTGCATGAGGAGCGGCAGAAGCTTCGAATTGCTCCAGTGCTTGCTCCAGCCATTGCATGAACTTAATCGAGCCCTTCCAGCGGCCCGGAGCAGCGTCGTTCATTACAGGCCGGCCCGGACCGGTTTGAAACCAGTAACGCAATTGCTCGGAGGTATCGATCAGCTTCACCTCATGCTCCAATAGCTCCAGCGCCCAGTCACTAAAAGTAGTTTGCTGAATATCGCCGACACCAAGCTCAGGAAGCACGCCTGAAATATAATCGAGGAACATTCGGTTAGGCGCGAAAATAATCATGCGTTCAGCACGAACCTGATCGCGGTATTGATACAGCAGATAGGCAAGTCGATGCAAAGCTACCGTTGTTTTACCGCTTCCGGCGACACCCTGTATGAGCAAAGCGCTGTTCTTGACAGCACGGATAATCGAATCCTGCTCGGACTGAATGGTGGAAACGATGTCGCGCAGCTTATTATCCTTGTTTTCTCCCAAACGGTAGAGCAGGAATTCATCGGTAACTGCCATGTTGTCGCCGTTTCGATCGAATGTATCGACTACCCGCTGGAGAATTTGTTTGCGAATGACAAGATTTCGTTTTAAAAACACAAGGCCTTCCACAAGACCATCAGGGGAATCGTATTGAGTAGCATCCAATCCTCCTGTGTACGAATAGAAAAGGGAAGCAACCGGTGCACGCCAATCGACGACCATCAGCTCCAGCGTCAAATCCTTCTCAACGCCAACCTTGCCAATATAAAGAGGGAGAGGCTCCTTGTGACCGCTTTCCTGAAAATCAAGCCTGCCAAAATAAGGTTCGCTCTGGGCAACAGCCAGATTACGACGCCGTGAATCACGGATCGAATCCAGCACCTGTTCGGTGTGATCATGCCCGGTATAGGGCGGAATGCTTGCCAGTTCCTGCAGCTGTCGGTCAATTTCGGTGAACGTGTCCGCCAACCGTTTCATTTCCTCGTCATACGCGTTTTGCATGCTGATTTCCAAGTGATAACCTCCGCTCATTCCGTTCATATTGTGTTAGACAGGACGGATATCATATCACAATTTACATCTACATTGCAATCATTGTATGAAATGTATAATTCCTGCGAATATCCAGTGAACTGAATCATTCCAAAAAGCCTCGCGTCGCCGGATTGCCAACGAACGCGAAGCCTTTTGCATGAAAATTGTAATTAATGATGGAATCGCAAAGGCAAGCTTTCCACTCCATGAACGATAAATCCGCGTGCCGGCTGAAGCAAATCCTGATTGATCCGCTGCAGGTTCGGAAGCCGATCCAGGATGACTCTAAGTGCGACCTTGGCCTCCAGACGTGCAAGCGGTGCGCCGAGACAGAAGTGGATACCATGGCCAAAAGCAATATGCGGATTAGGGTTTCGCGTGATGTCGAACGTATGGGCATTCATAAATTTGTGTTCGTCACGGTTTGCCGATCCAATCCAGGCAACGATCCGGCTGCCAGCTGCAATCGTTTGTCTACCAATCTCTAATTCCTCCTTGGCCGTACGAAACATGGCTTGAACAGGGGAACGATAACGAAGCACCTCTTCAATGGTAGAAGGAAGAAGCTGCGGGTCTTGGCGTAGCTGATCCCATTGCTCAGGATGCTCCAACAAGGTAAGAACGGCATTGCCGATCAAATTGGTAGTCGTTTCATTGCCTGCGACAAGCAGCAGCGAACAAAAAGCTAAGATGTCATGCTCTGACAGCTGCTGCTGCTCCTCCTCAGCCAGCAGGAGAGCGCTGATCAGATCATCCTGAGGATGGATGCGGCGTTTGGCTATGATCTCACGGAAATAGGCATGCATCTCCATGAGTGCTTGTTGGGACTCTGGATTGACTTCCCCAACTACGGCATTGGCTGAGGCTACGACCTCATCGGACCAATGCTTGAACCGGTCGCGATCCTCGCTTGGAATTCCCAACAGCTCGGCTATAACGATAACCGGCAGCGGGTAAGAGAAGTCACGAATAAGGTCGATCTTACCTGATTGAATATATGGAGCAAGCAGTTCGTTGGCAATCTGCTCGATACGCGGCTCTAAGGCAGCAACCGCTTTGGGCGTAAAAGCACGGCTAACCAAAGAGCGAAGCATGGTATGCCTTGGAGGGTCGGTCGTAATTAGAGAAAATCCACTATTAGCCTGTGCAGACTTTTGAGCAGCAGTTTCAGCACTCGCTTCATTGCCGTGGCCGGAAGAAAAGCGCGCTTGATCGGAAAGCACGGTCCGTACATCGTCATAGCCGAACACAGACCAGAACTTCATAGCTTCCATATAAGCAACGGGCTGTCCTGCGCGCATTTGATCATACATAGGATAAGGATTTCTGAGCAGCTCCGGGGTTAATAAGATACTCACAAGTATCATACCTCCTCATTTTTTGTCACGAATGGCAAGTCTGGGTTCTGGGTAATCACATAGCTTTTGGAAAGGTGTTATTATTTCCCACCTATACCTGAGCTATACCTTTGTTTACCCGGAAATGGACAAATCACGATGAAATTATATGAGAGTTTTACGAACGATAGCTTTTTCGATATGATATTATCCATCTACTTAGACGAATTGGAGGCTGGGATCATATGAGAACCGAGGATCAAATTAAAAGAAAACGCAATGAGCTGGTTGTCCAACTGAAGTCAGCAGAAGCTGAGCTGGCAAATTTACTGCAAAGCAATCCCGAGAGCGAGGGGAAAATCGATAGGCTTCGTTCAAAGACTGAACAGTTGGAGTCCATGGTTATGATGCTGGAATGGGTACTGAATGAGCCAAGCGGAGCCTATCATAATTAACCTTGCAAGCTACAACAGGCCGGCTCTTTAACCTGCTTACACCTCTAATTTACATTCTGTTGATGATCTCGAGCAAATTTTACATAGTGATAATGTAAGCAGGCATTCTGTTAAATCTTTGATAGTTACAATTGAACATATGTCCACTTTATACATATGTTTGGCCAAAACTGTTGGAGGTGTTGAGTCAGAATGAAAACAAAGACTTTAAAGCTCATTACAAGTATCGCACTGACAGGAGGATTATTAGTTAACAGTCCTGAGCTACTTCCGATTGGCGTTTCAACGGTACAGGCGGCAGAGCAAGCTGCGGCACCATCCGTGTACATTGCCCCAATCGATCGCGCGAAATTTATAGCTGGCGGCAAGTTTGATTTCCGCGTAGAGCTGAACAATTTAACGGCGATGCCGAGTTCCGTAAGCATCACGGTTAACGGCAAGGACGCCGAGCAGTTTTTCGATAAGCCTTTTGTTAAAACGAACACAAGCAAGAGCCAGGAATTTACCATTCGTGATGTGATGATTAGCACAGCAGGTACATATGAAGTAGCAGTAAAAGCGGATGGTTTGTCTAAAACCGTAAAATATGAGGTTGTATTGGCGGACAATGGCGGACAGAAGGCAAAGAATGTGATTTTGTTCATCGGTGACGGAATGGCATTCCCGGACATTACCATTTCCAGGGTGATGTCCAAAGGACTGACTGAAGGTAAGTATAACGGTCTGTTGGAAATGGATAAATTTGAACAGCGGGCAGTAGTGACTACCTCAGGGATGGATTCCATCGTTACAGACTCTGCGAACAGCGCAAGTGCTTATAATACAGGCCATAAATCGGCTGTAAACGGTCTTGGCATTTATCCGGATAACACAGAAAGCTCTTTGGATGATCCGAAGGTAGAGACGCTGGCTGAGATGTTAAAACGCAGCAAGAAAATGTCTGTAGGCGTGGTATCGACTTCCGAAATTGAAGATGCAACACCTGCTGCAGTTGTTTCCCACACACGCCGCCGTGCCGACAAGCCGGAAATCGCTGAAATGCTGTACAAATTGCAGCCGGAAGTTATTTTGGGTGGAGGCTCTGCTTACTTCTTGCCTAAATCAACACCGGGCTCCAAGCGTAAAGATGATCAGGATTTATTCGATATGTTCCAGAAAAAGGGCTACACGATCGCTGAGAACGCAACACAGCTAAAAGCTGCTAATGCACCAGATAAGCTGCTCGGCTTGTTCCATCCATCAGATATGAGTGTATATTACGACCGTTCTACGAACAATACAGCTGAATTGAAAAGCTTTACGGATCAACCGAATTTGTGGGACATGACGTCAAAGGCGATTGAAGTGCTGAGTAAAAACGAGAACGGCTTCTTCCTAATGGTAGAAGGCGCCAGCATCGATAAGCAGCTTCATCCGATGGATTGGGAACGTGCTGCTTATGACACGATTGAGATGGATAAGGCTCTTGGAGTTGCCAAGAGATTTGCCGAGAAGAATGGCGACACGATGATTGTAGTTACGGCAGACCATGCTCACTCTGTTAGCTTGGCCGGCACGTATTGGGAGGGTGACGGCAAATCGGGCAGAGAAGGCTTCCGCACGTATGAAGAGGCCAAATTCCCGACTTATGTAGATGCAAATGGAGACGGCTTCCCGGATAGTCCGGATGTTGACCGTAAGCTGGGGGTCGTATTCGGATCGGGTACCGACTACTATGAAGATTACAAATTCGATCCCATTCCAACTTCACCGGCTGTGAAAAATAAAGAAGGTCTCTATGTTGCCAACCCAGCTAAATTAGCAAACCCGGATGATCCGGATCGTGATCGTTTCTTGCGTAAAGGCATTCTGAACCAAACGACAGACAGCACAGGCGTTCATACCGCTGACGATGTTCCTTTAATGGCATATGGGCCAGGCTCCAGCTATTTTAAAGGTACCATGGACAATACCGAAGTTTTCTTCGGATTAGCTAATGCATTAGGTGTTAATCTGACAGACGCTAAGTCCGATGGTAAAAACTGGGTTCAGCTTTCCACTTTTGTCAATGTGATTGGCGGTACGGTTAAATACGAAGCTACTACCAGAGAAATAACAGTAACGGTCAATGGCAGCAGCGTAATTCTTAACCTGGCTAGCGGTAAAGCGACTAAAGCGGGTAAAGAAGTAGCACTTGATTTCAAGTTTAATAATGGCACGACTTATGTATCGACCAGCTCTATTCTGGAAGTACTTGCAAGCAAATAATCCAATACAAACTTAGCATGATCCGGAGGGGATTTGCATGTTACTGGACAGTAAATGCATGATCACCTTGGGTGCTTGTCTAGTGGGTATGACCCTACTTGTTTCCGGATGCAATCAACCGGCTCCCCTACGTGATGGGGGGGCGGTTGATTTGTCTTTTCAGCAGACAGCCGTAGGAACAGGGAAAACCAATCAGACGAGTTCTAACCAAGGCGATATGAATAAGAGTTCGAATACAACGGAAACCAATGCTGAACAAGCAGCAAGATCAGAAGTGAACCAACCGAAAGCAGATGCACAGACGAACCATTTAGAAGCAAATAAACTGGATACGGATAAATCAGAATCCAATCAACCGGATTTGAAGCAATCAGAGGTCACAACCAAGCAGGAAAATAAGCCCGCTGCATCAGTGGCGGATGTCAATAAGTCTGTTTCACCTGAACCCAAGACGGCATCTGAGCAACAGCCACCTGTATCCGGGGAGTCAGGAGCAGACCTACCAATGCCGGAAAAATCAGCGACGGCATCTACAGCTTCTGAGTCTGCAGTCGAGACCGTGACCAAACCTGCTCCTTCCGAAGCCGCATCACAGCCAGCTTCAACTCCATCCAAACCGCTGTCATCCGAGCAGACTCCTGCAGCTGATAAGACCGCCGCAGTCAATATTGTTAAGGATATAACCAAAGCAGCCACGATTACCTTCAAGGATCTTTACTCGGATATGACCGTTCGAGGTGTAAAGTTCTCGGATAAACTTACACAGCTTGCCAATAAAAAAGTGGAAATGACCGGATTCATGGCTCCTCCGCTAACCGCAAAGGTTAACTTTTTTGTGCTGACCCGTGTGGCCATGTCGATTTGTCCATTCTGCTCCACGGACGCGGATTGGCCGATTGATATCGTAGTTGTGTCCATGCCGAAGGGAAAAGAGGTTATTCCAACTGAGCATCAGGTCAAAGTAACAGGGACTTTGAGTATTGGCTCTCAAACGGATGAAGAGACAGGTTTTGTAAGTCTGATACGAATTATTGCTGATAAGGTAGAGGTGCTCAAATAATGCTGCTGCTTGAACATGTGGACAAAAGCTATATCATCCCGGGTAGGCAGCACGTTCCTGTCCTGCATATTCCGTACTTTCAGATGTCGCCACAGGAAAAAGTGGCATTGGTGGGTCCGAGCGGCTCTGGTAAAAGTACGCTGCTCCATATGATAGCGGGTATTCTTCGTCCGACAAGCGGTACCATTCGTCTGCTTGACAAGCAACTGGACAGCTTGCGCGAATCAGAGCTGGATCGATTTCGGGCCAAGCATATCGGCTATGTCTTTCAAAGCTTTAATCTGCTGCCCGGGTTTACGGCAATGGAGAACGTGCTGGCAGCAATGCGATTCGGTCAAGTCATCCCGCCTAAGTTGCATAAGGAACGTGCCGCCGATATGCTCGATCAGGTCGGATTGTCTCATCGGCTTCATCATAAATCGGGACAATTAAGCAACGGTGAGCAGCAGCGTGTTTCCATTGCCAGGGCATTGGTTAATAATCCGGCGCTAGTGCTGGCTGATGAGCCAACGGCCAGTCTTGACTATGCGAATGCGGAGCAAGTAGCAGCTCTGCTGAATGAGGCTTGTCGAAGTCATGGTGCTGCGCTGCTGCTATGCAGTCATGATCTTGAACTGGCAGGTACCATGGATCGAATCATTAATATACGCGAGCTTTCCCAAACAGCTGCAGGGAGGGCGGGATAAGATATGTCCTTACTACAAATGGCTTGGCGTAATTTGATTAATCGCCGTGTACAGACGTTGATAACAGCTATAGTTATTATAATCGGCGTATCGATGGCTTTAAGCATCATGATGCTCTCGGACGGCATCAAGCAGGGAATTGTCAAAGCTAGTGAGCCATACGGGATGATCGTCGGTTCCAAAGGCAGCGCCAATCAGCTTGTGTTCAACACGATTTTTCTGATGGATAATCCATTGTCCAACATCAGTCTTGATTATTATCGCTTGCTTGAAGCAGATCCAAGAGTGAATCAGGCGGTTCCTTTTGCGCTGGGTGATAATTACAAAGGCTTTCGAATCGTGGGTACAAGTGCTGAATTTTTCACTTTAAGAGGCAAACCTGCAGATCCACCTTATTTTCATTTGGCAGCAGGAAGAATTTTTGACAAAGCCTTTGAAGCTGTAATTGGCTCAAAGGTTGCCACAGAGACAGGTCTGGCCATTGGCGATACATTTGTTTCTGGGCATGGCGTAGCGATGTCCAATGAGCAGGATGAGCACAAGGAAACCCCTTATACGATCGTTGGTATATTAAACGGTGTCTCAGCTCCATCCGACAAAGGCATCTATGTAACGATGGATAGCTACTGGGTCAGTCACGGACAGCATGGCCATGATGAAGATACAGAGACAAATCATGGTCAGGGCGAGGCGGCCAAAGCCTCTGCTGCTCCCACAACGGCACCGGGCAAACCGGGACAAGCGACATTATCCTGGACCACCAACCAGTTGGAAGCACCTCAGGGTGTCACGGCTGCACTGATTAAACCAAAAAGCTATATGGATTTGATGAAAATGTATCAGGAAATCAATCAGGGAGCCAGAGCGCAGGCAGTTTTTCCCGGACAGATTATTGCCAAAATCTTCGATATGATGGGCAGCGGAGAACAGGTATTGAAATATATCAGCTATGTCGTACTTGGGATGTCAGGGCTGACGATTGTACTGGCTTTGTATGGATCGACCATAGAAAGAAGACGCACCGTATCGATATTAAGGGCCATTGGCGCAAGTCGGAGATCGGTGCTGTCCATCGTTCTGCTGGAATGCGTGCTGATTGTCGCGCTTGGGTGCGTCGGAGGTATTGCTGGTGGTTATTTGTTAACGGTGGCTTTGTCCAGGTATATAGGCTCACAAATATCGATTACCGTTATACCGATGTACAATTGGGAACTGCTGAGTATCGTTGGAATCGTTGGGTGTATAGGGATACTCGCAGGGATTATGCCTGCTATGAGCGCCTATCGTATGGAGGCTGCACGGTATTTAAACTCACAATGATCATGGCTTTACAGTGTACAGCATCATAGGAACATAAGGTTAACGAAGCAATTGCTTGAATTTGAGCTCTAGCTGCTTAGGGTCAGTGGTTCCGACAAGTCTGTCAACGATGATGCCGTTCCTGTCTACAAAATAAGTAGTGGGGATTGCAGCAATGTTGTAGGTTTCGGTAACCGCTGCTTTGGCATCAAGTAAAACAGGGAAAGGTATGTGGTATTTACTGACAAAGACTTGTGCGTCATCGACACGGTCCTTGGATGTGACATTAACAGCCAGAATCTCGATCTGATCCTTATACAGCTCATAAAGTCTGGAAAACTCAGGCGCTTCCGCCTGACAAGGCTCGCACCAGGAAGCCCAAAAGTTAATCAATACCGGCTTGCCATTCAGCGAATCCAAAGAATAGGATTGACCATTTAAAGCTGTGAGTGTGAAGGCTGGGGCTGTGTAGCCTTTTTTGGGAAGCTGCTTATTTGTGGTTGTCAGCTGTTGAATAACGGTTAGCAGCGCCAGACACAGAACAACAGCAAGCACCCATTGTTTTTTCATGGATAGAGCACCTAATTTCGCTAGATGTAAGATGAGAGATCATATATTTGTGGCTGATGCTGGTAGACAGCTGAATGTGTTGGTTATGACAGTCTTACACCCTCAACGGCTAGCATATACATCGATAAGGACTGGGCGTCTTTAAGCATCCATTCCCGATATTCATTTTCCGCGGTCACATATTCTTGTTTAGTGATATACCCGTCTCTTTCCATTTGAACGCCTCTGCTTGAAGCGGTATCCGCCCATATTCCGATTCTAGCGAGGAAATCTGGGTTTGTTCGATTCGTGACTTCGTGATGGGGAGTTACCGTGATGTTGTCAAAGCCAGCTGTATGAAACATGTGAGGAAGATGATCGGCAATCGCATTATCCATACCTGCATCGGAACGCCATTTCAAATATGCAGAGTAGAAAGAAAGCATACTGGAGGGAGGCTGCGGTTCCCAGCATATTTTTTCATGATTATAATCAGCGATCACAACACGTCCACCGACTTTTACGGCCGATTTCATCATGGTTAATGCTTGTAACGGTTCACACAACCATACGAGAACACGAGCGGAGGTGACGATGTCAAACACTCCGTCATAAGGTATATTATAAATGTCCCCTGTTTCAAAAGCTATCCCCGGTATACTCCCATGAGCTTGACGGGCTTTATCGACCAGGTTTGGATTGCTATCCATGCCTATCACACAGCCAGTTGGTCCTACTGCTTCTGCTATCCCGCGAGTAATTGCTCCGGTCCCACAACCAACGTCAAGTACCTTCATGCCAGTAGTCAGTATCTCAGCAAGCCTTTTATGAGAGTTTGTTAACGATCTGGCATCTAACACGTTGGTTAGCTTTCCTGATAATTCCGCCCGATTATGAGCCGTATTGTTGTCCATCATGATCCCTCCTAGTATGGATGTAATGATCTTATCGTTTAAATGTCTATTGTTGAAATATATAATTAATATATATATTATAGGTATTGACTATATAGATGCTGCTACAAATTGAAAAAAGTAAACAACCAGCAGTAGGACACATGAGTATAAAGCAGCATTGCTACCAGAGAATTAGACATGGTAAACTCATAGATAAAGCTAGATATACATCGAACTAGAGCGTTGTAGGTTTACAACAGGTTTGTTTTTCGGGTACGATGGGGCGGAGAATGGGTTTGTGTTCATTGGGAGTGAGAGAAGATTTGAAAACGCTAATTATAGCTGAAAAGCCCGATATGGGACGCAATATTGCAGCAGCCATTGATCCGAAGGCCAAAAACTTCAGAACTTATATCGAAGGTGAGCAGTATATCATTACATGGGCCATCGGGCACTTGATTGGACTGGCTGAGCCGGATGCCTATGACGACAAGTATAAAAAATGGAATTTTAATGATCTTCCGATTATTCCGGATCATTTCAAGCTGATTCCGAATGCGAGGACGAAGGATCAATTAAAGCAGATCGGGGAGCTTGCCAAGCGAAGCGAAAAGCTCGTTAACGCATGTGACGCGGGGCGTGAGGGCCAGCATATTTTTTCGTTGATTCAGCGGCATTTGAAGCTAAAGCAGCCAGTAAAGCGGCTGTGGATATCGGACCTGACTCCAGAGACGATTCGTAAAGGCTTTGCCGAATTGCGTGAGGGTGTTGAATACGAGAATTTGACCAAAGCTGCGCGGGTTCGCAGTGAAGCGGATTGGCTGATCGGAATGAACGGCTCAAGGGCTTTTACAACCAAGCATCAGGTGTTGTTGTCCGTCGGGCGGGTACAGACCCCGGTTTTGGCTATCCTGTATGACCGTCAAAAGGAGATCGAAGCGTTCAGCTCGAACAAGTTCTATGATGTTGAGGCTCTGTTCAAGCAACAAGAAACCGAGTATAAGGCGTTATGGCAGGGCGAACGGATTACCGATCCGGCGAAAGCCAATGCAATTGTTGAAAAAGTAAAAGGAAAAATGGGCGTGATCGCCAGCTATGAGGTCAAGGATACGAAGGAGTATCCGTTTAAGCTGTATGACCTGACGCTGCTGCAGCGGGAAGCGAATGCGAAGCTTGGTTTTTCCGCCAAAAAGACGCTTGATACGGCGCAAGCACTGTATGAGAAGCATAAGGTGATCAGCTATCCGCGGACGAACTCCAACTATGTGACCGAAGCTAATATTCCCGAGATGTATAAGGCGCTGGACCAACTGAAGGGGACCTCTTATGGCGAGCTTGCCGAGCAGGCAGACAAGCGTCTCGTGCATAAAAACAACAAAAGCATCTGCAACCCGACCAAGGTGGAGGATCACCACGCAATTTTGCCAACGCATAAAAAGGCTGGCGGGTTATCTAATGACGAACAGCAGGTTTATGATTTGATTGTACGGAGATTTTTGGCACAGTTTTACCCTCCCGCGGAGTACAAAATCCACACGGTGTTAACCGAGGTAGAGCGGGAAATGTTTAAGAGTACGATCAAGCAGCTGCTTTCTTTGGGCTGGAAGGTCATTTATGCGGATCAAAAGAAGGGCAAGCCGATGTCTCGCGGCAAGGCAGACAAGACGGACGAGGATGAGGTCCCGGAGGAGGAGATCACAACCCCGTTCAGCTTGCAGGCAGCTGAAGCTGTAAAATGCGCAAAAATTGCAGCTAAGGAAAAAGAAACCCAGCCCCCTAAGGCGTATACAGAAGGAACGCTGCTGAAGGCAATGGAAGGCGCAGGGAAGCAGATCGAGGATGAGGAGCTTCGGGATGCGATGAAGGATTCAGGTCTCGGAACCCCTGCTACGCGTGCTTCCGTTATTGAGCGGTTGAAGCAGGTGGACTACATCGTGATGCAGGGCAAACGAATCATTATCACGCAAAAGGGACGCACAGCGGTCGAGCTAATTCGTTCCGCAGGTGTGGATCTGCTAACCTCGCCGGAGATGACAGGTCATTGGGAACGCAGGCTCAATGAAATTGCACGCGGTGTCGCGTCTGACGAAGCTTTTATGGCGAACGTGAAGAAGTTCACAAACCTGATCATCGAGAAGGTTCGGGTGCAGTCGAAAGCAGCCAAGCAAGCTTTCGAAAGCGCGGCTGGTCCAGCGAGCGCAGGCGCGAAGCGGACGACGCGCACGCGAAGTAGCGAAGGCGGTGCGGAGGCGAGCGGCAGCGCAGGTGCAGCCGGAGGCGCGAAGCGGACGACGCGCACGCGAAGCAGTGACGGCGGTGCGGAGGCGAGCGGAAGCGCAGGAGCAGCCGGAGGCGCGAAGCGGACGACGCGCACGCGTAGCAGTGACGGCGTTGCGGAAGCGAGCGGAAGCGCAGGAGCAGCCGGAGGCGCGAAGCGGACGACGCGCACGCGTAGCAGTGACGGCGTTACGGAAGCGAGCGGAAGCGCAGGAGCAGCCGGAGGCGCGAAGCGGACGACGCGCACGCGAAGCAGTGACGGCGGTGCGGAGGCGAGCGGAAGCATCGCGACAGGAGCGCAGCGCTTGGCAGAGCGGGCTCGCTTTCGTACAGCCGCAAGCGAGCCCGCTCTGCCAAGCGCTGCGCAGGCTGCCATGGCCCGCGGCAGCATAGCGGCTTGCCCGCGCAGCGGCTGCGCGGGGCGGATCATCGCCGGCAAGCGCGGCTATGGATGCACGGCATACAAAGCCGGCTGCGGCTTTGTACTCTGGAAGGACAGCTTAGGCGCCTCGCTATCCGAAACGGATGTCCGCTCTTTAATCGAGCGAGGCCATACAGCTCCAATCCGCAGAATCGATGAGAACGGCAATCAGACGGAAGACAGGTTATATCTATCAGACACCAATACCGGACAGCTTGCATTAGAACCATCCATTACGATAAATCGGAGGTGAACGGTTAATTATGAAGGAAATACCGATTCCATACGTACGTTCCAATCAGGTGGGTATTGTGCTGTTCGTACTTCTGGCGATCTTGCTGCAGCAGCCAATTTTGATTATTATTTTATGGGCCCTTCAAGTGATACCGATGGTGCTGGGTCTGCGTGCAAACCTTTTTATTAATATTGCCAAGCCCTTCTTGACCAACAAAATACAGGGAGCACAGACTGAATCGCAAGAGCTGCTTCGTTTTAATAACTCGATTGCGGTTGTGTTGTTATCGATTGCTGTCATTTGCTTTTGCTTCAGTTGGTCTTCTATCGCGGGTTATTTGTTTGCCGCAATGGTTGGGATCGCGGCTTCCATTGCAATCTGCGGCTTTTGTATCGGCTGCTTTTTATATTATCAGTGGAAAAGCAGAACCAGATAACGGCTGTTCATATTCCGTATCATTCACATTTTAAAAAAAACCAAAAGACGCTCCGTTTGCAGTTAAGCTACTGCAACGGAGCGTCTTTTTATGAATAAGATTCAACCTCGACTTGGCAAGGACTAGCCATTTCATTAGCCCGATTACTCGGAAATAACCACAGCTTCGGTGTATCCTTAAGCTTTGATATGGAAAGTATGAACGGTTCGGTGGGGAATTGCCCGCTCTGAAGCAGCACGTTGCAGCCATCAACTTTTATAACCCCGATTTGCACATCGGATCTTATGCCTGCATCCTGAATCACCTTATAGTTATCGCTTATTGCAGCTGAAGCAGGATCAATTCTTTTTTGGAATTGCAGCAGCAGCTTATCCCGGCCTTGACGCTTAATTGCCATTAGCTTTGGTTTTTCATCGTACATATAGGCTCCGAGATGATATTCGTATGCAGTCCAGGTTCGGTAGCCGAGTGACTGACTGTGTGTCGAGAAGCTCTCCAGCCAGGCTCGACTGCGCCGCATAGGACGAAGTGAACCGATATCCGTTTGCACACTGAGGGGCAAATCAGGGTGTACCGCTCTAATCCGTGCAGCAAATGGCTCATAATGCTTAATGTAATCAGCAGGAAGCCGCCAACGCATCCAATCGGGCCAATGGGTTTGAATGACGTGGAAATCAGGCTTAACATAAGAGATCATCGAAGCAGCATCAAGTCCATGAAATTCCCTAACCTTATCCACAGAGTCAGCCCCGGCATTGACACCAAGCGACCAGGTCGCGATTTGAATATCGGGACGAGCCTCGCGAACACCCCCTCGACCGTTAATTAATTCATGCAAAAAACGATTGACAGTCGCTACGCGAAATTCGATCCAGTCCCTGTAGAGAGAGGTGTTTCTTTTGTAGTACAAGGGTGAGCTCTTTTGTTTGAAATCGGGAATTTCACTGCCATATTGCTGCTTGAACGCAGCTCTGGCATAAGGTCCGACATCGCCATACACCCCGCTTGCAATCCCGTTCCACTCAGGGAAATAAGGCTCCGCTATTTCCAATCCATCAAACTCATGAGCCTTGACCAAAGCGGCCATCGTCTGCTTTTTCCACTCTACATAACGGTTGCTGTGTGGAGAGAGGCGGAAATATCCATCATTCACCGGCTTCAGCAGTGTCATCTGCCAATCGGGCCAATCCTTCGGCAAATGATCCGTGATATAAGTTCCATTTCCAAGCAGCGTAGCCCAAACCATGATACCCCGTGCCCGAAGCAGCTCAACCAGCCTGCCGTTCACCTTATTTTCATCCGTTACAAAATAATGGACCGACCGATATCCAGCTAACTCCAGCTCATCGACAATACTTTGTTCGGAACGGCCTGTATAGTAAGGGAAAACCGGATCAATTTGGATGGAACGACCTTCCCATTTGTGCATTATAATTGCCCCTTTGGTTGACTATATATAAGGAGTTATTCCATTCATTCTGCTTGCCGGACTGTGCCGGGTTGTGATGTTCGTACCAAGCTTATTCCACAAGCTGAATGGATATGCCTCCTTCTATACTAACGCATAAGGTTATAAGGGGCAAAGTGTTTAAGCGAGCTTTTGAGCTTCTGCTTTAAGCAGACTTTGCTGCAGAGCTTTCCGTCTTGAGTGTGAACGGGAAAGCCCAAGGGAGGCAACAGCGGTACCGGCAGCTACAGCAACACCCGCGGCTCCGATCCAGCTAATCGACGAAAGTGATGCTTTTTCCACGATGATGCCACCGATTCCCGCTCCTGCTGCCATTGCGAGCTGAAGCACCGAACTGTTCAAGCTTAGCATAATACCTGATGCTTCCGGAGCCAGACTGATCAAATGGTACTGCTGCGTAGGACCGGAGGACCATGCTGCGAACGACCATAACATGAGCAGAGGGAAGACAATAGCAGGGGAATGAGCGGCTAATGATAATAGAATAAGTGCCACGGTATGAAGAGTCATCCCACTGATCAAGGTACGAGGAACGCCCCATTTATCTGTACTGAAGCCTCCAAATTTGGAACCGATCAGGCTTGCGATCCCAAATGCGAACAATCCTGCGCTTACACCTTGCTCGCTCATTCCTGTTACCGTAAGCAAAAATGGGGAAATATACGTATAGGCAATGGCGTAGCCGGAAATCCAGAAGAACGTTATGGACAACGCGACGGCAATTCGTGGCTCTTTAAGCAGTGCCAGTTGTTTGCGCAGAGGTACCGGTGCCTCACCATCTGTTCGTGGAATTACATAAGCAATAATGAGTATGGCTAACAAACCGAGTACACCAATCCCCCCAAAGATCATTTTCCAATTATAGACCGATGCGACAACTCTGCCTAACGGAACACCAATAATCAGCGAGGTGCTAAAACCCATAACGAGCGTGGCTATTGCGCTGCCCTGCTTCTCAGGAGGTGCCAATTTGGCTGCCACAGTCAATGCGGTAACGACAAATACCCCCGTGCTCAGCGCCAAAATAATACGTGATCCAATCAGAAAATCAAATCCGGGTATGGTGACGGCGATTCCATTGCCAATAACGAATACCGCCAGTGAATATAGCAGCAGCTTACGCCGCTCGACACGGGCTGTGACGGCCATCAGAAAAGGTGTACCGAACGCATACGCCAGAGAAAATACGGTGATAAGCTGGCCTGCTGCAGCTACTGACACTCCACTGTCGGAAGCTACCTTATCCAGAATGCCCGCAATAATAAACTCCGATGTTCCAACCAAAAAACTGACAATAGCCAGCATATAAATTTTCCATGTATTTGACATGAACAAACGGCTCCTCTCACGTTTACAATAATTTTATATTTCTAGATATATAGAAATAACAAGCAAAAAAATTACACAAGCAAATAAGGGGCATACTTGTGTGCCATTTCGCGATTCACACTATAGAAGATATAGGTTCCGTCCTTGCGAAGGTCCAATAAGCCGCATTCCGTTAATTGCTTCAGGTGATGAGACAGCGTGGAGCCAGCGACAGATTCCAGCTTGCTTCCAATATCGGAGCAGCACAGATTCTTTTCATCAGTAAGCATCATAGCGATTTTGAGTCGGGTTGGCTCTCCAAGCGCTTTGTATACTTTAACGGCTTGCCGTAGGTCTGCATGTTCTTCCATCATTGTGATCGCACCCTTTTTTTGATTGTTATTTCTATATCCGTAGAAATTAAAGTATCACAGCTTAACTCGATTGTAAATAGAAAAAAAGAGTAAAGATAAAATTTAAGTTAAATATAATAGTAATAATTACAAATAATTGACTTTTGCAACAAAGGAAGCTACAATTCTATCATATTGCCTACGAAAACAAGGTGGATGCTTACGAAGTAAGTTTTCTACGAAAACAGCTGCAAATGCTTACGAAGCCAATTTTCTACGAAAATTTTAAGGAGACTGATCATGATAAAAACAGTACCTGTACATATACTTTCAGGTTTTTTGGGTAGCGGAAAAACAACTTTATTAACGCAAGCTTTGGACTATTACAGGCTGAGCGGGAAGAAACCGGCTGTGTTGATGAATGAGCTGGGGGATGTGAATTTGGACGGTATGCTCGTGGATGACGAGGTGCCAATGACAGAAATGCTAAGCGGATGTATCTGCTGCACGATACGTGGAGATCTCGGTATGGAGCTGAGAGAGTTGATCAGGGATCATACACCCGATGTTATTTTCGTTGAATGTACTGGCGCGGCTAATCCTATTGAAATCCTGGATGGAGTTACGGATGCTTCGCTGTTGACAGAGATGGAGCTGAAATCGCTCATTACGGTAGTTGATGCAGCGCAGCTTCTTGAGCGGCACAGCAAAGGGCATGGCAAAACCTACAAGCTGATGCAGGATCAGATTCGCTGCGCTTCCGAGCTTATTTTGAATAAAACGGATTTAATCAGCTCGGCCGACTTCCTCACGCTGGAGCAGGCTATTCGTGAATGGAATCCGACCGCTCCCATGACGGCAACGATCCGCTGTCAGGTTGATTTGGGGATGTTTGATCGTTTGGATGGCACTGACGAGAAGATGGCAGCCGCGACTCCAGCACCTATCGAGCATGACAATCATACCTCGTGCAGCGAGCCCTCCCATGACCATAATCATCACGATGAGAGCTGCAGCCATACTGCACATACACATATTGACGAGCAGGTTCATGAACATGAGGAGCATGCGCATCATCATTCTCACGATCATGTTATGGTATATACGCATTATTTTCAACAATCCATCGATAGTGAACAATTCGAAAACCTGGTAAGCAAGCTGCCGGCTGAGATTTATCGGGCCAAAGGCATTTTACGCTTCTCCGATACATCAAGCCTGTTTTTGTTTCAATATGCATATCGTGAGATGGATTTTGTCAAAATTACTCCGAAGGAAGAGGTTCCAAGCGTAGCTGTATTCATTGGCGAGCATTTTTCGAAAACCAAGCTGGCAGCTGATTTGGCAGCGTTGGAAAATATTGCAACTACTGAGAGTTGAGATATGTTGAGATATCCTGAGTCATCATATTGAATCGACAACGATTATCCATAAGAAACCGTTTCTCTTGCCGTGCATATACAGCAGAGAAGCGGTTTTTATTTGTGCAAAAGAGGTGCTGCGATCTTAAAAAAATTTCCAAAAACGCATTGACACCAATCTCTGACGATGCTAATATACTGAATATAAAACATAGTAAACACATCGGAATTATATGTCGTCTACCGGACAACCGGAGCTATATAGTAATAATTTCGAAGCAAACCGGCGCATATCATAATAGACCTTCTACATAGCGGCTGGTTTTACTATCTTGTCTAGTTTATTTATAAGATATATTGATACTCAGGGGAGAGATTAATTATGAACAAACATTGGGGTAAGCTTACGTTAATCAGCGCCATTTCGCTATCTTTATTGGGATTGACAGCTTGCGGAGCAGCAGCTCCAACCACACCGGCAGCTCCAGCACCAGCAGGTGACAATAAATCGGCTGCAGTGACACCGGCGCCAACACCCAAACCACCCGTTGAAATTTTAAACGTCTCCTATGATCCGACTCGTGAACTTTACGCAGAATATAATAAAGCATTTTCCGCTTACTGGGAAAAGAAAACTGGCCAAAAAGTAACCGTAAAAGCTTCACACGGAGGTTCAGGCAAGCAAGGACGTTCCGTTATCGATGGCTTGGCTGCTGATGTTGTCACATTGGCGCTCGCTTATGATATTGATGAAATTCAAGGAGCGGGCTTGATTCAAAAGGATTGGCAAAAAAAGCTGCAGCAAAACAGCACACCATATACCTCAACCATTGTTTTCCTTGTGAAAAAGGGAAATCCGAAAGGGATCAAGGATTGGGATGATCTCATCAAGCCAGGTGTTGAAGTCATTACTCCTAACCCCAAAACGTCCGGAGGCGCACGCTGGAACTATATAGCAGCCTGGGGCTATGCTTACCAAAAGTTTAATAAAGATGAAGCCAAAACGAAGGACTTTGTTCAAGCTCTTTTCAAAAATGTGCCGGTACTGGATTCAGGTGCTCGTGATGCTACAAATACGTTTGTACAACGCGGCATTGGTGATGTATTGCTGGCATGGGAGAATGAAGCGTACCTTTCCATCAATGAATTTGGTAAAGACAAATACGAAATTATTACACCATCGCTTAGTGTATTGGCAGAGCCACCAGTAGCGGTTGTAGATAAAGTTGTCGACAAAAGAGGTACTCGTGAAGTGTCGCAAGCGTATCTGGAATACCTGTACACTGAAGAAGGCCAAAATATTGCAGCTAAAAACTACTACCGTCCTCGTTTGGAGTCCGTAGCGAAGAAATATGAAAACCAGTTTACGAAGGTAAAGCTGTTCACCATCGATGATGAGCCATTTGGCGGCTGGACCAAGACACAGGCAACACATTTCGCAGATAAAGGCACATTTGACCAAATCTACAAACCATAAGTCATAAACGAGATTCGTTCCACATGTGCGGTAATCTGCAGGGGTTCCGTATATGTGGGATGCTTACGATGTAGAGTTTTCCAAGGAAAACTAAATTGATGCTTACGATGTGGAGTTTCCCAAGGGAAACTCTTAAGTCAGAGGAGAGGAATCCATGGCAAGTAAATGGAAAGAACGAAGTGTATTGCCCGGATTCGGGTTATCAATGGGATTCACCGTGCTCTATTTAAGCCTGATTGTTTTATTCCCTTTGTCAGCGATTTTTATCAAAACCTCGGGTCTGACCTGGATGCAGTTTTGGCAAACAATTAGTGATGCCAGAGTGGTTGCTTCCTACAAAATCAGCTTTGGGACTGCTTTCGGGGCTGCAGTTATCAATACGATTTTTGGATTTATCGTTGCTTGGGTGCTGGTCAGATACTCTTTTCCGGGTAAACGCTTTGTCGATGCACTGGTGGACCTACCGTTTGCACTGCCAACAGCAGTAGCGGGGATAGCCCTGACGACGATATATTCGAAAAACGGCTGGATCGGCAGTATTCTGGAACCGCTCGGATTCAAGGTGGCTTATACACCGATAGGTATTATGATCGCTTTGACATTTATCGGTATCCCGTTTGTGGTTCGAACCCTGCAGCCAGTAATTGAAGAATTGCAAAAGGAAACCGAGGAAGCTGCGGTCAGCCTAGGCGCTCATCGATGGAAAACTTTTACCAAGGTAATTTTTCCGGAGCTTCTGCCAGCCGCACTTACCGGATTTACATTGGCCTTTGCTCGTGCTGTCGGTGAATATGGCTCTGTAGTATTTATCTCGGGCAATATGCCGATGAAGACAGAGATTGCTCCACTTCTGATCATGACCAAGCTCGAGCAATATGATTATGCAGGTGCTACAGCCATTGCCCTCGTTATGCTGGTGATATCGTTCTTTTTGTTGCTGGTCATTAACTTCATCCAATGGCGGGCTAACCGCTTTAATGTAACTTAGAAGCAGGAGGAAACACCATGGCCGGATATGTGGCAACCGCAAAAGCAGGTTCGGTTACTCTGGACAGACCCAGACATATTACTGAACCGGCGGTCGTAAAGTGGGTTTTAATTAGTATCGCTTTGCTGTTTTTGGGACTTTTACTCGTACTGCCGTTAATTTCAGTATTCGTTGAAGCGTTTCGTAAAGGTGCTGAAGTGTATTTCAAGGCACTGACGGATCCGGATGCGGCTTCAGCAATTCGTTTAACTTTAATGACTGCTGCAGTTGCGGTGCCTCTAAATTTGCTGTTTGGCTTGTCCGCAGCTTGGGCAATCACCAAATTTAATTTTAAAGGTAAAAACCTGCTTATTACTTTGATTGATCTGCCTTTTGCCGTATCTCCAGTTATTTCGGGACTAATATTTGTATTATTATTTGGCGCGAAAGGCTGGTTTGGCCCGTGGCTGGATGATCATGACATTAAGATTCTTTTTGCTCTACCGGGTATAGTTCTCGCTACCGTGTTTGTGACTTTTCCTTTTATCGCCCGCGAACTGCTTCCGATCATGCAGGCTCAGGGAGTACAAGAGGAAGAAGCGGCGGTAACACTTGGAGCCAAGGGCTGGCGTATTTTTTGGAAGGTAACACTGCCCAACATTAAATGGGGACTGCTGTACGGAATTATTTTGTGTAATGCGAGGGCGATGGGCGAATTTGGTGCGGTTTCCGTCGTGTCCGGTCATATCCGGGGATCTACGAATACGATGCCGCTGCATATCCAGATTCTCTACAACGAATACAATTCCGCAGGAGCTTTTGCGATGGCCTCTTTGCTGCTGTTATTGGCGGTAGTGACCCTTGCGGTTAAAAGCATCATCGAATGGAAATTTAATGGGACACAGCAGATAGAAGGGGAGTAGGGGAGCATGCATATTGTAGCCAAACACTTGATGAAAAGCTTTGGCAGCTTTCAGGCCACCAAGGATGTCAGTTTTGAAATCGAAAAAGGCAAGCTGATTGGTTTGCTGGGACCCAGTGGCGGTGGCAAAACTACTGTTCTCCGAATGTTGGCTGGACTCGAAGATCCGGACTCGGGAGAAATCCTCTTTCATGGCAAAAAAGTCAACGATATTCCGCCGCAGCAGCGCGGGATCGGCCTTGTATTTCAAAACTATGCTCTGTTCCGGCATATGAGTGTATATGATAATATCGCTTTTGGTTTAACGGTACAAAAACGCAGTAAGCAGCAGATCAAGGACCGCGTCACGGAGCTGGTTGAGCTTACAGGACTGAAGGGTCTTGAAAAACGTCTGCCTCATCAATTATCGGGAGGTCAGCGTCAACGGGTAGCTTTTGCCAGAGCGATTGCACCAGAGCCGCAATTGCTGCTGCTGGATGAGCCTTTTGCCGCCATTGATGCCAAGGTTCGTAAAGAATTGCGGACATGGTTGAAAAGCATGATTAATCGGTTAGGTATTACGACGATTTTTGTCACACATGACCAGGAAGAAGCCGTTGAGGTTGCCGATCAGATTATGATTATTAACCAAGGCAGATTGGAGCAGAAGGGGTCTCCGATAGAGATTTATCAGCATCCACAAACGCCATTTGTCGCCGGCTTCATCGGTGAATCGAATCAGGTGAGTGATATTCATCGCTTTAAAGGCTTCAATAACGTGGCAGTCAGCGAGACAAAAGCTACGATTCGGCCGGAATTTGTGGAAATTGGCTTTTTAGGTGAAATTTCAATTCCATCCGCAGCAGAAACCGGAATCGTTAACAATATTTATTTCCGCGGAACGAATTGGCAAGTTGAAGTAGAGGTTAACGGACAAATCCTGTTTGCTTATCGCTCCCTGGAGCTGGAAACGCTAAAGCCATCCGATTCTGTGCTTGTGTTGATACATCGCGTTTATTTATTTCATGAGCAAGAGCATCTGACAGTAGAAAATGCACTCAAAACGGATCCGATGCCGGTTCATATCTAAAATAAATCGGGCTGGGACGTTTGGTAAATGAGCAGTACGTGGAATACTAGTAGGAAACCTGCACAAGCTTCGTTTACCAAACATCTGGGGCTTAACACAGAAAGGAAGAGCAGCCATGGAGCATCATATTACAATAAGCAGTGACCAAGTGGAATTAGCGGCTACGCTGCACTATCCCCCATCTACTGGAGATAAGAACCCGATTATCATTATCGCACACGGTTTCGTAGGCAATCGAATTGGTGTGGATCGATTATTTCTAAAGGCTGCCAGAGAATTCAGCAAACAAGGATTTATGGTACTTCGCTTCGATTATGCAGGATGCGGTGAAAGCACAGGTAATTATGGATCAAGTGATGTGGACGCTATGATTGCACAAACCCGACATGTAATAGACTATGCAATGCAAATCGGGTGCGTTGATCCGACACGTGTCATTTTGCTTGGACATAGCTTGGGCGGTGCAATTTCGGTATTAACCGCAGCAAGAGACAAGAGAATCAAGTCACTCGTACTATGGTCCGCAGTAGCTTATCCTTTTAATGATATTATTAAAATTACAGGTAAAAAAGTGTATGAGGATGCGGTGCAATTTGGTGCTGCTGATTATTTGGGTTATTCGTTTGAGCCGCAATTTTTTGAATCGTTATCGAAACATCAGCCGTTTGAACAATCCAGGAAATTTAATGGGGATGTATTGCTGGTTCATGGTACGAATGATGATGTGATTCCGGTTGATTATTGCTTCTTGTACCAAAAGCTGTTCTGGATGAGATCTCAGGGACAATGCGATAAAGAAGTGATTTTTCAAGCAGATCATACGTATTCATCGCACCAGTCCTATACCCAGCTTCTATCGACAACCCAAAACTGGTTAACTTCAATAGAAAAACAAAAAAGTGATTGGCATGATTGGACTATTTAATAGTTACGCTTCAATTCCGACTATGCACATGTTATTAATATGAGTGGAGGTTATGATATGGCAAAACCGTTGGAAGTTGATGACATATGGACACAAAGGATACTTAATTCCGTGAATGGTTTGGAATATGGGACTGTGCAAATCGTGATTCATGATGGTAGAATAGTACAGATAGAAAGAACCGAGCGCAAACGCTTTGAAGCTGAAGCCGGAGCCGGAGCTCGTGATCGCGAGCATAGCGGAGTGAACAGACAGCAGATTCGCAAAAATAGCTGATCGCCATTATAGATAACCGTTCATTCGATGATTGATAACCATAATGATTGGGGACATTAATCATTATTCATTTTGGTAACTATTATGCAGTAAACGATTCATATAAAAGGAGTGAACTCAATGGCACGTATTGCAATAATATCTGGTAGTCCTTCAGCAACTTCGCGTTTAGATGGAGTTCTGCAGTTTGTGAGTAACGCTATTCTTGAGAAAGGGCTGGAGGTGCAATGGGTAAATGTACGTGACCTGCCGCCTGAAGATTTATTTTATACACGATTTGACAGTCCAGCGATCACGAATGCCAATCGGATTGTTGCCGAAGCCGATGCAATCGTCGTTGCTTCTCCCATATATAAAGCGTCTTACACAGGAGTATTAAAAAGCTTCCTCGACCTCATACCGCAAAAAGGTCTGGATGGGAAGGTGGTACTTCCGTTGGCTATTGGCGGTACGATAGCTCATCTGCTTGCCATTGATCATGCGTTCAAGCCCGTGTTGTCTGCATTGGGTGCGCATCATATTTTGTCAGGTGCATTTATATTAGATTCCCAGGTTATTCGCGCCGAGGACAACAGCTTCACGTTTGTTCAGGAAATTGAAGATAGATTACAGGGTGTGGTGCAATCGTTCATTACCGAAACGGTATGGCGTAAAGAAAGAACGGATGCGAATGCAATTGAATCGGTTAATGAACTACCTGTATCTTAAGTAGACGGTCTTATCAGATCCATTTATGGAACGACAACCTATAAACGAAATACCAGTCTTGTCTACCTGACATCGGGAGGCTTCAAGCTGCATTTATTGCAGGGTGAAGTCTCTATTTATTAGATTAGGAGGTGAATGACTATGAATGATGTGATAGTCCAAGACCATTCGGAATTGGAAGTAAGCGAGGCAGATGCCCTTCATTTGCCAGACATTCAGTTTGTCAATTATTGCTTTCAAACCTTTGGGCTTAATCGTGGTATTTATAATACGATTGACCAATGGCTTTACAGCACGGGTTATCGTGAGATTACATCAAGACGCAGTCAAACGATTAATTTTCTTAAGGATATTCAACAAAAGCATGGGAAGGACCAGAGCAGTATCCTTCGGTTCGGCAAGGGAGGCTTAACGAAGCAGTTGTATGATTTTATACATCTGCCCAAGCCGATTTTTATGTACAGCTAACTTCGTTCATGCGGGATTGTGGACGTCACATTATGGATGATCAGAAGGTAAGCGGCCATCTAAATGATGACCGCTTTTTATAATGTTTAAATGATTGGTTTTCAGCGGGGCTGTGCGAAATAGGCGATTCCCATAGCTTCGCGTACTTCCTGCATCGTTTCACGAGCGAAGGCTCTTGTACGCTCGGTACCGCTTATCAAAATTTCGTCAATTTGCTTAGGGTGCTTGCTGATGGCTTCGCGCCGCTCGTTCATCGGTTCCAACAGCTCATTAATCTTGGCTGTAAGCTTTGTCTTGCATTCGAAGCAGCCGATGGTCCCTTGGGTGCAATTCTTGTAGATATCATCTGCCTGTGGAGCATTAAAGGCTTGATGGTAGCTATAGATCGGGCATATATCAGGATGGCCCGGGTCATTCTTGTGAATCCGCTCTGGATCGGTAACAGCTTTCTGTATGAGCTCTTTGACCTGCTGTGGGCTCGAATCCAGGGAGATGGCATTGCCAGAGCTTTTACCCATTTTACGACCTCCATCAAGGCCGGTTAAACGTGGAATTTCGCCGATCAAGGCTTGAGGCTCGGGAAATACCGGTCGATAGAGGTCATGAAAACGGCGTATGATTTTTCTCGTTTGTTCGATGTGGGGGACCTGATCCTCGCCAACAGGGATGAGCGTTGCGCGGCAGATGGCTATGTCTGCTGCCTGACTGACGGGATAGCCAAGAAAGCCATAATTCAACTGCTTATAACCCCGCTCAGCAGCTTCTGTCTTAATCGTCGGATTATGACGTAGAGAGTTAACCGTGACGAACATCGAAAAATATACAGTCAACTCGGCAATTTCCGGGATCATGGACTGAATAAATAAGGTAGAACGGTTGGGATCTATACCAGCTGCCAAATAGTCCATGGCAACATGACGCAGATTATCACGCACAATAGCAGGATGATCGAAGTGCGTTGTCAGTGCCTGAACATCGGCCAACAGGACAAAGCACTCATAGTTGTTTTGCAATTCGACTCGATTTTTCAAACTCCCGACGTAATGACCAAGGTGCAGCTTGCCGGTAATACGATCTCCTGTTAAAATTCTTTCTTGCATTGAAATTCCTCCTAAGAGCTTTGCGGAGCAAAGCTAGCTTCGTAAGCATTAACTGAGCTTTGCGAAGCAAAGCCGACTTCGTAAGCATCAACTGAGCTTTGCGAAGCAAAGCTGGCTCCGCAAGCATGAATGGGGTTGCGAGCAAACTTATGGATGCATCCTTCCAATCTGAGATACGCCAACACCAGCCATCCTCCATGGCCATCACCCCCTTTTATGAAACGCAAAAAAACCTCATCGCAAAGGACGAAGTTATCGTGGTACCACCTTTATTCATCTCCGGTATGAAGATGCACTCTCAAGTACGGACAGGCTCATCAAGAACACTATCGATACAGCCCTCATGGTAACGGAGAGGGAATCCCGGCTTTGCCTACAAACAAATACGTTCGGCCAAGCAACTCCGAAGTCCATTCACACGTCGGCCGGGGATGGTTCGCACCAAACACCATCTCTCTGAAACCCGCCTCCAACGGCTACTTACCCTTCATCATCGTCGATACGTTATGAAAGGAAGTATACGCCGGCATGAGGGAGTCGTCAAGTATGAACAGAAACTTGCTCTTGGCCTGTTTAATTGCGTGGTCGGAGAGTATGTTCAACAATTCCAAGAAAATGAAGGCTGGAATCAGGAATTGAAAACTTGTACATGTTCACGAAATTCGTTCCGTACACACTGAAGCACTGCAGGATCGATCATAACATCATAGGCTGTGTTGGCAAGCGCCTTAGCGCCAAGCAGCATGCCTTCGAACGCTTGAGGCGTCATCGCTTGATCACGAAATTCCTCCGTATGTAGAAGCTCTCCGCCACGGGTTACCTGGATGAAGGGATGAATAGCGGGACAGTGCCGGGATACGTTCCCTAAATCAATTGAACCATGATCCTTGCCGCTGCGAATATCCGCCTCATTGATCCCCAAATCCACTAAATTAGCTGTAAACAAATCGGACAAAACCTCGTTTGAAATCATTTCATCATAGGAGTACTCGTAGTTGGACACCTTTAACGTACATCCGGTTTGCAAGGCCGCACCTTCTGCACAGCGTTTGATTTTTTCTACCAAAACATCGGTATAAGGGCGATTGTCGCTTCGGATATAAAATTGCGCAGCGGCTGTCTCCGGTATGATATTAGGTGCTTTCCCGCCATCGCTGATGATGCCATGAACACGGGCATGACTTTGCATTTGCTGTCTTAAAGCATTGATCGATTGGAAGAGCAGCAGCACGGCATCGAGTGCATTAATTCCCTCATGCGGACTTGCTGCAGCATGTGCCGGTTTGCCTACATATTCAAATTGCAGCGCGTCCATCGCAAGGGAATGTCCTGATTTTTCATACGTATAAAAAGGGTGGGCCATCAACGCAAAGTCAACGTCATCAAACAAACCGGCCGCAGACATGGGCACCTTGGCACCCTTTGTTTCCTCCGCAGGCGTTCCATATACACGAATGGTTCCACCGACTGTATCAAGAACTGATTTAAGACCGATTGCGGCTGCGAGTCCCATCGTTGAGATCAGATGATGTCCGCATGCATGTCCAAGCTCCGGTAGTGCATCATACTCGCACAGGAAAGCGACAGTAGGACCGGGAATACCAGAATGATACGTAGCAATGAAGGCTGTAGGTAAATCGAGTACAGGATTTTGTATATCAAAGCCGTAATTCCTAAGCTCATCCATCAGTCGGGCTGAAGCCAGCCATTCTTCGTGTCCAAGCTCGGGATGCTCTCCAATAAATCGGGCGACTTGAATGAGTGGCTCTTTATGAAAATCAATCGTCGTAGTAATCGTTATTTTCATCCGTCGTCGCTCCTTTGTCATTCACTTACGTTCATTATAACCAAAAAGACCTCCATGGCTCAATATGCTGAGCTCAGGAGGTCTTGGATGAGATAAAGTAGAGTTTTATTGGACTTCTTTACGATTCGGTTCCGTGATTAATCGATTTTCTAAAGACTTTTTAATTTTGTGCATACCTTCGATTTCAAACTGATGGTTTTCACGAAAGCGAACACCTGTTAAGGCAAGTGCTTCATTTAAAGTAAGCTCTACCGAAATCGTCTGTTCTTGTCCATTATTTTGTTGTCCGTAAGTCATTGTTCATCGCTCCTCACAAGCTGATTTATGATGCTGGATTGTGCCTAAACATATAAATTCATAGCGACAGTTAGAGTGCCGGATTTGTAAGAAAAGCTTGATATTGCTTGATTTAAATATAACATAACGTGTAATGTTAAGCAAGGGCTTCTGCAAATAAAAGTCATTTATTTTCGAGGGGAAAATCGGAAAATTCTCCTCAATTTTTGATCCTAATTGAATAAAAAATGAATAAGGAATGATTTGGAAGAGAACGGTTTCAATAGGTTTGTTCACGATTTTAACACAGCGTTTTTTGCCGTTTCAACTGGACGGTTACGATTCGAACATGGTACTATGCATAGGAGATCATGGTTCGAAAACAAATATTCACAAAAAAGGAGTTACCGCACATGTTTCGAATGGTTGCTGCCGCAAAAGCAACATTATTAATGAGTACTGCCCTTGCAGTTGGAATGATGAACGTTCCCTCGGTTCTTGCTGTTTCCGTTTCCTCGATCCAACTTCAGCTGTTTGCTGGAAATTCCGAAGCTATCGTAAATACTCAAAAGATTAAACTGGATGAACCGCCCGCAATTATTAACGGACAATTTTATTTACCCGCCAAATGGGTTGCAGACGCACTTAAAATTCAGCTTTTTTGGGACCATGACACGCAGACCGCACAAATGCTGACTTCAAAGGCATTCATACAATTCAATCCGTCACTGAATCAGATACAGATTAATGGCAAACCGATTCCGTTCGATTCTGTCGCCGAGATCCGTAATGGGCGGCTGCTTGTAAAGCTGACCTGGCTTGCCCCTTATACGAATATGACGTATCGCTATGATTCTGCATCCCAAAGTGTAGAGCTGAGCAGTCTTGGGGAGCCCGCTTCCGCTTATAAAGAATCAACGCTTCATAATGACGATACCCAGCCCAATTCGAAACCTATTGCCAAATTCGCATTAGGGAAAGCTTCCTATCGATTAGGTGAGCCTGTGACCTACACGGACTTAAGCTATGACCCGGATTCGGAAGGGCTGCCTGGGTATAACTGGATTGGGAAACAGGAAGTCTTTTTTAAGCCGGGCACTTATACAGTAACGCTTCAGGTTAAGGATGGTAAAGGAAATGAAAGCGAGCCGTTCTCGCAGACAATAACGGTTCTCGACGTCCCTTACATTAGTGATCAGGCGTATCCGTTTTATTTTAAACCGATAGGTAGTTTATTATCCAAGGAATCAGTAGCATCCATTGCCGCGAGACAGTCGTTGGAGAACCCAATCATGTCGGTGCTGCCAAGACCATCGGAAGAACGGCGTTTGCTTCTTGGGAGCAGTACAAAGCCAATTGTTGAGAAAGGGTTTTTATTCAAGGAAGATATGAATGGACGTGCCCGTTTGTACACCCAATATATCAATGGGATGAGCAGCGCTGCACAGCTTGCCATTATGATACGTAATCAAAGTGATACACGCTCTGTTACTGTCAGCACAACAGCTGTTGCTGAGTCGCAGGCTTCCATTTACACACCTATTCTCGGAAGTAAAACAGTTGAAAGCTTTCTCACGAATCATTCGGAGTCGGGCAGTATGACAGTAAATCCCGGTACTGCGGTTTTGTATAAGGTAAGTCAGGAGTTAAGCTCTGGACAGGGCTTTCAAGGACTTTATGATATTCAAACAGATGGAGCTGTCGAGGTATCTTATGTGATGATTTCGCCTGGTGAACAACCATATCAGCTTGGAGCTTATCGAACCGTGCAATCCAAAGATTTGCGGCATACCGTATCTCCGGCTTCCGAGGTGAGCTTTCAGTTAGATACAAGATCTCTAAAGGAGCCGGTTTCATTCAGTATTGGTGATGGTTCTATTGAACCGCTGCTCAATGGGGTCACCAAGGAAATGGGATCCGACTCTGTGCAAGCAGTTACCTATGGAAGCAATGCCGGAGTCCGTTATCGGATTGGTCTGGAATTTAACGGTAAGACAGCGGTCGCATTATATCCACGTGGTGGCTTTTTTGAAGGTTCAGTTCGGGTCAACGGCAATGTCATTTCGATACCTGCAGGTGGATTAACCTCTAATGAAGCCTTGCTGCTTCATCGCACAACAGTTTCTGAAAAGAAAATCGAGATCGAGCTAATGGCCTCGGAAAGCAACCAGCTGCCCGTAGATTTCATTGTTTATCCACTGCCCGATAAGCAGTAGTATTCCATCATAAAGGAGTTCGTCAAGTGATATCATCTCTATATAAAAAGTGGTTCGCCGCGATGGGCACATTGATCCTATTCATCAGCTGTTTGTTACCGAATTCTATGACTCCCTATGCTTCTGCAGCCGACGCGCCTGTGCCTGAAAGTAGATCGCTGCTGCTGTATTATGGCAAGAGTGAAGCTTTCCTCAATGGTACCAAGCTTGCCTTGGAGGCACCCGTTGTTCAAATTAACAACCGTACTTATCTGCCTGCAGCGAGTCTTCCGTCATTGCTTGGTGTTCCAGTAGAGTGGGATGCTACTACCGGAAGTGTTCAGGTGACGACGCCTACAGCATTTATTCAGCTTCAACTTGCTGCCAAGCAGTTGCGTGTTAATGGTAAGATGGAGAATTTTGAGCAGGCTGCTTTCCTGTTGAATGATCGGTTGTACGTCGAATTGAGCTGGTTAAATCGTTTTATCGGATTCAAAGCGACAGTTAATGAACAACTGCAGCGAGTGGAGCTGTTGTATATTAAACGGGCTGAGGCTGGCAGCTTGTTCAATGATACGATGCCGAATACGAAGCCGGTAGCCAGATTTTCCGTAAATAAGAAATCGTATCGTTTGGGTGAGCCGATTATTTATTCGAATACGAGCTATGATCCAGATGGGGATACCATTAAAAACGTTGAGTGGACAGGAAAAGCCGAAGCGATTTTTCAACCGGGTTTGTTCAAGGTTTCGCTCTCCGTTACGGATAGTAAAGGTACTGTCAGTGAGCCCTTCTCCTACAACGTAGAAATTGTGGACGAGCCTTATCTGGATGAATTTGAATATAAAGTGTACCACGAGCCAGTAGGTACGTATGTGAAGGAAGAGGAAGCAACGCTTCGTGCTTACTTACGAGGAATTCCGCAGCTTCCTAACATCGCAACGCTTGAAAAGGACCGGCCTTTGATCGTAAGTGATAGCCCGGAAACCTTTACTGAAAAAGGATTTTTATATCAGGAAAAAGTGAATGGAAAAGCTAGACTGTATGCGGATCATGTAAATGGCATGAAGGAAAAGGTGCAGTTCGCAATCATTGTTCGTAATCCAAGTCCCGATAAGCCAGTAACGATCAAGACTACGCGTCATGGCGAGGTACATCCTTCGATATATGCGAATCTCATTGGAAACGAGGCCTCAATCGAATTTTTGCAAAGCGACAGCTCGCCAGAATCGATTACGGTTGCACCTTATCAAACGATGTATTACAAAAAAATGCCGGAATTTTATCCCGACCAAGGGATGAACGTGATGTATGATGTTGAAACAAGTGGAGAAGTCTATTTCTCCTTCGTCGCCATGGACGCAGGTGCCGGTATTGAATCTGTCGGTATGTACAAGCAGCTGGATTACACAGGTAATGTGCGGGGAACATTTGATGGCTCGGATGTGTCCTGGAACGTGGATCTGACGGGATTGAAGAAGCCATCCTCCCTCGCTATTGGAGACGGTACGTCCGATCAATTCGTGACAGGGGTGGATGCCTACGTGAAGGAGCATTCGCTGAATTTGGGCAACTATGGTGTTGTTTATAAAATTCATATGGATCATCCACCGAAAATGGCGCTGCTGCTTCTGCCTCGGGGAGGCGTATTTAGAGGTCCCTTCGAGATTAACGGAAATATCGTTCAAGCGCCGCCATCCGGCATTATGATGGATTATCAAGGTTATACCATATTGGCACGCACAGACGGCACGGAGCCGTCGCTCGATATCGAATTCACACCCGCAGCGGGTTCTGCGTTTCCTGTGGATGTCATTTTTTACCCATTGGAGGACAAATAAAGTAAGCTGCAGAAGGGGGGAGAGGTCACAAACTGGCTTCTCTCTTTCAAGTTTCAGGGAGATGAGTTTACTCGTGCATGGGGCTATCCACCTTGACACTGTCATTAATTTGAAACAACTGTGGAATCGTGACCAGCTCGATATGGGCTTCCTGGAGCTTTTCGATGATCCTTGGAAGCGCTTGTACTGTGCCTGCCAAATTCTCGCCTTCACCGCCGGCTCCGTGCTGCAGAATCACTGCTCCTGGTACAACATGACCTAACACATTATCTGCCACCTGATCGGCGCTGAGTCCCTTCCAATCCAGTGAATCTACATTCCAGTTAATAATATGGTACTGTTGACTGGCTAGCCATAATATTTGCGATTCGGTGACATTGCCATACGGCGGACGAAAAAGCTTTGGCTTGGCGCCAGTAATGGCAGCAAGGACATCTTCTGTACGATGTATTTCATCATGAAAGTCAGCATCACTCGTTTTAGATAAATTCGGGTGCGTGTAGCTGTGACTGCCAATAATGTGTCCTTCATTCTTTATACGCCGGATCATCTCGGGATGCGCTTGGGCACGGTTGCCAACGACAAAAAATGTCGCTTTCACTCCATATTTTTTGAGAACATCCAATATTTGAGCGGTAAACGTTGTATCCGGGACATCATCAAAGGTAAGTGCAGCCTGACGCAAGCTTTTGGGCCCGTTGAACAAAAAAGTACTGCGATATTTATGGTGCAAATCGGCCAATGTTAATGGCGTATTCACGCGTTCTTTGTTCTCTTTTCCGGCCAGCAGGTGGGGTGTGGAGGATGACTCTTTTTGAACACTCAGATTTTGCGATATGGATTGACCTGATTGGCCTTGCTGCTCCATTTGTCCAGTATTAGCTCCACATGCACCCGTTCCCAGCAGAGCTGCAGCTGCCAGCAGGGATAATCCAATTCTATAGCCTGAGCCGTTCATAATAACTCATCCTTTCTTAATCCCGATTTTCCTTATTTTGTGCTGAAAAGCAGTTTTTATGTATGAAAACAAGGAATAGGAACTCATTTTAGTAATTAAAGTTTTTTTGTTGACGCAAGATGTTATATAATAAAGATTATTGCCGGGTCACAAGGAAAGGGAGAACGAATCGGATGATTATTGTACGTAATTTATCTAAATCATTTCCACCAAATCACCAAATATTAGACAAGCTAAGCTTTCAAGCGGACGAGGGTGAGCTTATTGCTTTAGTTGGAGGTAGCGGAAGCGGCAAAACCACACTGTTTCGCTGTTTATCCTTAAAGCTGAATTGGGACGAAGGTCAATACATATACCAAGGGAAAGATATTTCGGGAGTGAACGGGCTGGAGAAATTCAAGCTTCGTAAGGATTGGGCCTTTCTGGAGGAAAAGCCTGATTTGAATCCGCGTAAATCTGCTTTAAAAAATGTACTTAGTGGCTTGTTCTTTCACAAAGCATGGTGGCGCATTCTTTCGGGGACCACATCTGGCGATGATCATATGACTGCGATGGACTATTTGGACAAGGTTGGCTTACTCGAAAAAGCACATGATCCTGTTGAAAAGCTGAGCGGTGGGGAGAAGCAGCGTGTAGCGATTGCTAAGGCTTTGATTCGGGGAGCGAGAGTTATCTATGCAGATGAACCTATATCCGGATTGGACCCGGAAGCCGCTTTGCGTGTAATGGAGGATTTGAAAGACATTTGTACCAAGGATAAGGTGACCATTTTTTGCAGTTTGCATCAGGTCGAGATGGCCGAAAAATTTGGCTCGCGCATATGGGGTCTGGCCGAAGGCAAGCTAGTCGTTGACATTGCCGGGAGAAGGCTGACGCAGCGTGAAAAGAATCTGATCTTTTAAGGGGGGAGATTGGCGAATAAGTGTTGCTGCGCGGCCGTAATGTTCTTCCGATCGTTGTTGGTCGCTTCTACAGAACACCACGGTCGCTCCGCTCTTGATTCACCAATCTCCGGGGTGTAGGGATAATTAGCACAATCTGAATACGGATTGTGCTTGATTTGAAATTCAAATAATAAATGACAAAAGAGCAGTTTTCTGTGAATCTCAGAAAACTGCTCTTTTTGTCTCCATAGAAAAATCCTTTTTTAAAATTTTATTCTTTAAAATATGGGTATTAATTATGTAAGAATAACGGATAAGAGTTCTTTACAAGCTGCTTTCGGCAATACGGCGAGCAATCATACCGCCATGCAGTCGCCCTGATTCAATGAACACTTCGTTGGCATCGCTTCCTGAAGCGGCGACACCTGCAATGAACAAGCCGGGAATCGGGGTTTCCATGGTTTCTGGATTATGTATGGGAGCTGTGGACGTCTCATCCATCTGTACACCAGCGGATGCGAGAAGTCCTCGATCAGGGCGAAACCCGGTTAAAGCAAGTACAAAATCATTATCCAGGAGCTGCTCGTTGTCTCCAGTCCGAACTAGAATGGATTGGTCATGGATCTGAATGATCTGTGATCCGAACAGCATTTTGATTCTCCCTTTCTTGATCATGCTTTCAAATACGGGAAGAACCCAAGGCTTAATGCTTGATGAGAAGCCTTCTCCCCGATAAACAATCGTGACATCTGCACCTGCACGCATTAAATCCATGGCTGCATCGATAGCGGAGTTACTTCCACCAATTACTGCAACCTTTGTGCCGCTGTAAGGGTGGGCCTCATGAAAATAGTGGGAGACTTTGGCGGATTCCTCCCCAGGAATGCCCAGCATGTTCGGATGATCAAAATATCCCGTAGCCACAATGACATAACGGGCCTTGATCATCGAAATGTTATTAAACCGATCACTCAGCTGCAGCTCAAATGAGCCGTTATCTGTCTTTGTAATCGATTGGACAGTATGGTACGACTGAATTCGGACCTTGCTGCGTAAAGCAGCATTTCGATAATAATGAAGCGCTTCAAGGCGCGATGGCTTTTCGTTGGGGGTTGTAAATGGAATGCCGCCTATTTCTAGTAAATCCGGAGTGCTGAAAAAATGCATGTAGGTCGGGTATAAGTAAATAGAGTGTGCAATACTGTATTTCTCGATGATCAAAGGTGCATAACCCAGTTTTTGCAGCTCCAAGGCTGCAGACAATCCACAAGGGCCTGCTCCGACTATAATAATCTCTTCCAAACCGTGACACCTCATTTCGTTCAAATCAGTTACTAGCCACAAGGCTTTGTATTCCATAGTAACCGATTCAATAAAACGATGCAAAAGGAGGATTCCACGCAGGGAATGCGTTCATTAGTCGTGAAACAGGCTTTGAGATATTGCGGAAGCTGATAGATACTTAGGCTAGTAATGGCCAGTGACACTTGACTGCTTTTTACGGCATACATAGACAAAGGCTGGTGGAACATTGAGCATAACGAACTGTATGGCCTCAATTTCAAAATGCTTGCTTAACTGTTTCTTCATTTGGAGTGTATATTGGAAGGCGATAAAGAGACCGTCCGGTTTTAATGAATTGACGATCTGCTCCATCAGATCGTTACGTACTTGCTGCGGGAAGTTTGCAAAAGGGAGCCCGCTGATAATACAGTCAACATGATCAAGGCCTTGCTGCCTTACAACGCTGTGAATGCTTTTGGCATCGGAATGGGTAGTAAAGCCCGGGTGCTGCTGTTCCAGCTGTTTCCGAAGATGGGAGTCACGCTCAAACAGCATAACCTTGGTTTCTTGCTTTAACGAACGATGGATAGCTTGCGTAATGACGCCTGTTCCTGCCCCAAGCTCGGCTACGCTCGTGATTTCATTCCATTGCACAGCTGATACCATTTTGTTGGCCAGATGCCGGGAGCTTGGAGTAACGCTTCCAATTGCTTTGGGGGTTCGGATAAATTTATAGAAGAACAACATTTTTTGAAGCGCAGTTGTCTCGTTTGCGTTCATTTAAAAATCCCCTTTTCGATTCATTAAAGCTATCTGTAAGCATAATGTCTTCAAGCCACTTTGCACACGGACCAGAGTACTGTATTGAACTGGACTAAAGTCTGGTTTTCCAAAGTCTTGTTGCATCTGCTCTACTTTTATTAGTGTCTATCATACTACGAAAATGGATTTTCGCCTAATCTTTGTTCGAAAAAATCCCAATTTGTGTATCACCTGCTTAAATTTTAAAGTAGCAGCCCGAATAATATCATTGGGTTAGGGTATGATATTGTCGGTAATAAATATCGTTAAAAGGGAGAATATATGATGATGGAACCGATATCTACCAAAGAGCTGGATTACGTTACGGATTCGATGTCTAATGAGGATTTGATTATTAAGCAATGTGCCGTTCTCGCAGCAAGCACACAGCAAAATGCTACCCATTCGCTGTGTATGGACATTATCAATGTGCATAATCACCATTATAACACCCTGATGCAAACTCTTCATCAGCATGTACCCATGGCTCCTACACAAAACTATAATTAGAAAGAGGTGACCTGAAATATGAATCAGAGTACAGGTGCTTTACCGGAAAGAGAAATGCTGCTCACCATTCTCTGCGAGCTGAAACGGACAAGTCGTGAATATACGACAGCTGTGACGGAATCCAATTGCAGCGCTATCCGACAAACACTTACTTCCTTATTGAACAGCACCCTGGAATCACAGGCCAAAGTGTACGGTTACATGAAGCAGCACAATATGTATAATGCATCATCGCCGGTACTTCGCCAGGAAGTTGAAAAGAAATTCATGCAGCATCAACAAGCACAGCAAGAACAAAGCCAATTTGTACAAAGCAGGCTGCAAGGACGGCAGCCATACGGCGCTCCATTTCCCAATAATGGGAATACTCCCTCTCAGCATCAGGCCTTCATGATGTAGTGCCCGATAGCGCCGTTGTGATACGGTGAATGAAAGACCCAGATAAACGTCTTGCGTACGTACGATGCGCAAGGCGTTTTTACGTATCTGCTTACTATACGAATGGACAAGCATATTTCATATTATGCTTCATAAAGTTACAATAGACATAAAAACTAGCAGGTTGTTTTTGCTAGATTCAGAGGTTATTCACTTATTTAACGAGAAGAGGTGCTCGTTCCATGCTGGAATGGAATCGTAAAGAGGAGGCTGCCGGTATTGTTCGATTTATCCGAGCACGGTTGTCGCTGCTGGTGATGGCTTTTTTGTTTGGGAATTTGATTGCTGTTGTATTCACAGCGCTTGAGCCCTCTGGAGCGGATCTGCGATCCGAGACTTATACCTATCAGAAAACAACGACCCAGAACGGGGTTAAACTTCATGCGCTGCGCACTCGGCCTAATAATATTGTGTTGAAGCATATTCAGTCGAATGTAACGTTAACCGATGAATTCGGGATTAATGGCGGTTTTTTTTGGAATGGAGATTTGCTTAGTATTGCCGTTGTCAATGACCAACCGTTAGTTGGCCAGCAGTGGGACTATGGATCGGGGTGGTATAATATTGATGTTCCGAAAGGTACCTTGGTATGGGATGAAATTACAGGCAGCTTTAGCGTACAAGTCGCGATTGATGCAGAGCAGCTTCATGTAACAGATAAAGGACACTATTGGGCGCAAGGTGGGGTCAGTATGTCATTGCAGCACGATGAGCAGTGGGTTCAGCAGGCGTTGGCTGAGGATATGCCGGCGTTTGCGGAGGCCCGGCTTCGTTCAGGTGCGGTTTATGACAAGTCCCAGAATCTATGGCTGCTAGTTTCGGAGACTCCTTGTACGGTAGAACAATTTCGCACAGCGGCGATAGAATGGGTAGGTCGCACCCAGGTCGTGGATGGAGTATTCCTCGATGGCGATGGTTCTTCGCAAATGCGCAGTGCACAGATTCAACTTAAAGGAGACACGAGAGAGGTGTATCAGATGCTTGCGCTCAAGAAAAAATAAAGCGCTGTACGGCTTAACTGGTTCCATTGACATTCACAGCAGCTACCATGCAAAATGGGTCTGGAAAGATAGTCGCAAACAAGCTATGATAACGATTAGCTGCCATAATTGGCGCATACATACAGGATGCATTTGGAGAGGTGGAAGAAACGAATGGCGATCAATTTTTGTACGGAATGCGGCCAGCCTATGGAAATACGGACCATAGATGGCGTAGAACGTCGTGCATGTACGAGCTGCAGCGCAGTTCATTGGGGATCTTACAGTATCGGGGTTGGAGCCCTTGTTATAAAAGATGATAAAGTGCTGCTTGTTCGCAGGGCGCAAGAGCCTGGCAAAGGGAATTGGACTAATCCTGGAGGCTATATTGAACAGCTGGAGCCTATTGAGGAAACGGTAATTCGTGAAGTGCTTGAAGAGTGTGGAGTTCAAACTAGCGTTAAGGGAATTATTGCCTTGCGCGACCAGCCGCGAGCTTCGGTACATAATTTGTATGTGGCTTTTGAGATGGATTATATAAGTGGAGAGCCTATTCCTGATGGTGTTGAAGTAGATGGGGCCGGATTCTACTCTATGGAAGAAATGCAGACGATGAAGGTGGCAAGCTTCACACAGTGGCTGATTGATGCAGCATTGCGCGGTAACGGAGCTGGCTTGCAGCATGATCGGGAGCCGATTGTGCCGACGAATGGCAATGGTTTTTTTAGGGTTTTGTAAGGCTGGACAGGCTATTCCCAAGTCTTTGACTTTGGAGAATAGCTTTTTTTATAAAAATATTTTTGTAATAGAGGAATTTGTCGATCTATTCAGAATATAAATAGTATTTAGAAAACTAATCTAATTTTCAGTTTATTCTCGAAAGGGGTCTTGCAATGGTTACGCTACCAAGAACTAATGAACTGGGTTTTTTTGAAATCAGATTGGAATCAATTGGAGGACTCGGAGCTAACCTGGCTGGCAAAATGCTGGCAGAGGCTGGCGTGGTAGGTGCCGGCTTGAACGGCGTCAGTTTTTCCTCCTATGGTTCGGAGAAGAAGGGCTCCGCGGTCAAGGCGCATATCCGTTTTTGCGATATCAACACGAATATTCGGGATACCTCACCCGTGGAACGTCCGCATGTCGTAGGCGTATTTCATGAATCTTTGTCGAAAACGATCAATGTGATTAGTGGCATTTATGAGGATACACTGGTGCTGGTCAATTCGACGAAAACTCCGGAAGAGCTGAAGGCCAAGATGAATATGAAGGGCGGAACGATCGCCGTGATTGATGCGATTGGCATTTCGCTAGAAGAGAAAAATCGGGTTAATATGGCAATGTTAGGTGCATTATTCCGGTTGTGTCCTTTTCTTAATCCCGATACGATGAAAAATGTTATCCGCAAATCGTTGGAGAAGAAGTATCCTTTAGCTGTACAGCCAGCATTAAATACATTTGAAAGGGGTTACAACGAGGTTGTCTTTCAAACTTTTGAGCTGGCGGAAGGTGATCAAATGCCTTCATATATCCGGCAGGATACTCCTGTTCTAGGTTTTGGTACACAGCCTATGGGCGGTGTCATTACGAATCCCGGAAATAGTGTATTGAAGGATCTCAGTATATCGCGGGCGGGCATGATGCCGCATTTTGAAGATGACAAATGTATTCACTGTGCAGCCTGTGACACGGTCTGTCCGGACTTTTGCTTTGTGTGGGATGAGCAAGCAGATAAAAAGGGCAGGCCGCAAATGTTCCTCCAGGGAATCGATTACCAATACTGCAAGGGCTGCTTGAAATGTGTACAGGCCTGTCCAACGGAGGCACTTTCCAGTGCAAGGGAAGCTGACGGCTATGCGGATGAGCATCGTGTACCTCACCGGTTCGATTTGGCTGCAACCTGATTCGTGTAAATCGCATATCATAATCCATTACATGTAAATTGAAGGGTGGAGAACAAAGTGGCAATTGAGATTAATAAAGAGATTCCTCAGGGTACGGTGGAGCAGCGGATCGTATATGAATCCGGTAATGAAATGGCGGCATATGCCGCGCACCAAATCAATTATCACATTATGGGATATTTCCCGATCTCGCCTTCCACAGAGGTTGCTCAATTTCTTGATATGATGAAGGCTAATGGACAGCACGACATCAAGCTGATCCCGGCAGATGGCGAGCACGGTTCAGCAGGGATTTGCTATGGAGCATCCACAGCTGGCGGTCGTGTATTTAATGCGACGAGCGCGAATGGATACTTGTATATGCTGGAGCAAATGCCGGTGCAATCGGGAACCCGTTTTCCGATGGTAATGAACCTTGTCTGTCGCTCCGTATCCGGACCTTTGAACATTCACGGAGACCACTCCGATTTATATTATGCATTGAATACCGGCTGGCCAATCCTGATGTGCCGTGACCCGCAGGCTGTGTATGACATGAATATTATGGCGCTTAAACTGGCTGAGGATGCTGAAGTCCGCTTGCCTGTTATTGTTGCGTCCGATGGATACTTCACTTCACACCAAAAACGCCGGGTACAAACGTTCACCAAACGTGAGGATGTACAGTCTTTTATCGGGGCACAGCCGCCTGTTGGTTTTGCCGATACGCTTGACCGTAACAATCCGATCACAGTCGGACCTTATATGAATGAACCCGACTATATTAATAACTGCTACCAGCAGTCCATGGCGATGTACAGGGCGGAGCATGTCTTTGACCGTATTCGTACCGAATATGCGGAACTGACAGGACGCGACTATCCGATTCTTGATTTGTATTGTATGGAGGATGCAGAGGTTGCTGTGTTCCTAATGAATTCAGCATCGGAAATTATTAAAGACGTTGTGGATCAGCTTCGTGCTCAGGGCATTAAAGCGGGTTCCATTGCCCCCAATTTGATTCGTCCATTCCCGCAAAAGGCGATAGCTGAAGCCTTGAAAAATGTGAAGGCTGTCACCGTAGGCGACCGCGCTGATTCTTATGGTGGTCATGGCGGCAATATGGTCAATGAAATCAAGGCTGCGCTGTTCACGCTTGGCAATCATGACACGATGGTCATAAGCCGTATCTATGGTCTGGGTGGCAAGGATTTTTACAATGAGGATGGTCATGCATTATTCCAGTTCGCTATAGACGCGGTGGAAAAAGGCAAGGTAGAAGTACCGTTCGATTATTACGGTCATTCGGTAGGGGATCCGAATCGAACCATGAAACGTGTCCTGAACCCGATGAAATATGAGGAATTAAATACTGGATTGATCACGGTCAAGCAGGATGAAGAGACGAAGAAGTTGAATGTTCGCATTCCGCCTTTGCGTGCTCTAACGAAGAAGCCAAAACGAATTGCTCCGGGTCATGGCGCCTGTCCGGGCTGCGGTATTTTCTCAGGTCTTGAATTGTTCTTCAAGGGGATCGAGGGTGATATCGTAGCGTTGTTCCACACAGGCTGTGCCATGGTAGTCACAACAGGGTATCCGTACTCGTCACATAAGGCGACCTATATTCACAACCTGTTCCAAAATGGTGCAGCTACCATGTCGGGTGTTGTTGAAATGTTCTGGGAGCGCAAACGCCGCGGTGAGCTGGATGCATATAATCTGCCTGCCGATTTCACATTCGTGATGATCACCGGGGACGGTGGTATGGATATCGGGATGGGGCCAGCAATCGGTGCAGCGCTGCGAAATCACAAAATGATCATTCTGGAGTACGATAATGAAGGTTACATGAATACAGGTGCACAGCTGTCCTATTCCACGCCAATGGGCCATCGGACATCGACTTCCAATGTAGGCTCCAAGCAGGGGGGGAAAGTGTTCCATCACAAGGACACTGCGCAAATTATGGCAGCAACCCACATTCCTTATGTATTTACAGGCTCAGAGGCGTTCCCGCAGGATTTGGTTCGTAAAGGTGCCAAGGCTCAATGGTATGCTCAGAATGAAGGTTTGGTATACGGCAAGATTTTGATTGCCTGTCCATTGAATTGGCTGTCCGAAGACGAGGACGGGTCCAATATTGTTGGTGCGGCAGTAGATTCCTGCTTCTTCCCGTTGTATGAGGTAGAGCATGGGGTTACAACGATAACTTACAATCCGGAGGATAAGAGTAAAAAGGTTCCTTTGTCAGAGTGGCTCACTACCATGGGTAAAACGAAGCATATGACTAAACCTGAGTACGAGGATTCCTATAAAGAGTTCGAGAGGGAAGTGGAACGACGCTGGAGTATGCTGAAGGCCAAGCACGAAAGCCCGTATCTATAAGTTCGTAAAGGCAAAAGGCATTCTCTCCCAAAGAGAAAAATGCCTTTTGTTTTTTGGAAAATGGAGGAGATCAGGTTGCCTTATGTGATGAAGCATGCAATTACATCAAAGCTGTATACCTGTATGCTGGTTAACGGCTATAGGCTGCCTTATTATGGGACCAAATATTGGGATGATGAAGAAGCTGCCCAGCTTGATTACCTTAATTTTTTGAACATACAGGGCGTGGCTGATCCGGATTCATGGCAACTGCTGGAGCTCACCGAAAATCAGTTGAAAATGTGCAATGTGAAGCTTAAAAATGATTCGCGATTTATCCTTCATTGGGACCAAGTGGTGCAAGCGGCGGTTGCAAGTATTTCTCCGTCAGAATTGTAAGTAGGCTAATGCCGACTTCGTTGTGCCCACCTTCGGGTATGATGATGTCGGCATATTTTTTGGAGGGCTCGATAAATGCTTCATGCATCGGTTTTACGGTGGATAGATATTGATTGTATACGGATTGAATGCTGCGGCCGCGTTCTTGAATATCACGCAGGACACGACGGAGAATACGCACGTCAGGATCTGTATCTACGAACACCTTGATATCGAGAATACCGCGCAACAGCTCGTCCGATAAGACGTGCAGTCCCTCTAGTATAACGATCGGGTTTGGAAGCAACTCAATCGTTTGCTCAGAGCGTGCATGCTTGGCAAAATCATAGGTTGGGGAATGGACAGTTTGGTTAAGCTTTAACAACTTTAATTGTTGCAGCAGCAGCTCGTTATCAAAAGCGAAAGGGTGATCATAATTGATCAATTCGCGCTCAGCCAATGGTAATTCGCTATGGTCGCAATAATAATTGTCCTGGGAAATGAAAGTAATTTGTTCACTGCCGAGCTTGTCGATGATGGAGCGGGCTACGGTGGTTTTTCCTGATCCGGTACCGCCTGCAATTCCGATGATAAGCATAAATAAGTAATCCTCCTGCGTGGACGCTTGGTTTGCGAGTCAATCTCGTTATTCTATCATAAACATAAGGTGAAGACGAGAGTAAAAGGATGGTGCAGGGTTCTGTAGCGTACAAGCAAGGATTGTGGTATGCTCTTTGGCAAACACAATTTATACTTGTCATAACCAATTATCCCATCCTACGGTTGTGGGCATTGAGGAGGTACTTATTATGAATAACGATTTTATCCAGATTAAGTCCTTGCAGGGTGATTTGAAAATTTCGCACAAAAAAAGTGATTTTGGTATTACCGTTTCCACCGAAGAGCTGGTCTATCAGAAACCGCATGTTAACTATTATTTCAAGCTTGCGCACATTACAAGTATCGTTCCGTTCGATACTTCCGAGAGCAAGAAGATCACTTTTCATAATCGGCGTTCCTCGGGTAGTGAAATCATAACCATGTCTCAAGGCATACCGCATTACCGTTTTCATGTGAGTCAGGCTTATGTGCATAATCGCAGCGGTATATTTCAATTGGGAAATGCTCAATTTATATTGCCTATTGTGAATGATTTACTTAAAGCGATTTCCAAATATGCGGGTTTAAGTGGAATTGAAATCTGAATACGATGAAGTTGGAAGAGGAATTGCAGGGAGGATCAACTATTGGCTACACACGCATCAACCGCAAGCATCACTACCAAAAGTAAACTGCCTGTTATGGCCAGTGTAGTTATTGCTATGCTGGTCGCTTCTATGGATACGACAATTATTAACACAACGATGCCGATCATTGCCAAGGAGCTGGGCGGGTTTGAGCTGTATGCATGGAGCTTTGCCTCGTACATGGTCGTATCTACAGTCGTCGCTCCAGTAGCAGGACGAATATCCGATTTGTACGGACGTAAAACGATATTTGCAGTAGGTATTATCATTTTCTTATTGGGTTCTTTATTGTGCGGTTTCGCAAATACGATGTTACAGTTAATACTGTATCGTGCGGTACAGGGAATCGGCGCGGGTGTCATGATGCCGTTTCCTTCGATTATATCGGGAGACTTGTATCCACCAGAAAAGAGAGGCAAGATTCAAGCGTTTTTCACAGCCATGTGGGCGTTATCTGCTATTTTGGCACCTATGCTTGGGGCATTATTCGTACAGTATACGACATGGCGCTGGATTTTTTATATCAATATTCCTTTATGTCTGATTTCATTGCTATTGCTTAGAGCGTATAAGGAAGTGTACATACCGAAGAAATCCAAGGTGGATAGCTTGGGTGCAGTGCTGTTTGCTGCTGGAGTCAGTATGCTGCTGCTAACAACCGTTGTTGAAAATTATATATGGGCCTATGCTGTTGTAGGTGTCATCATCCTTTTTGGATTTTATTTGTATGAACGGCAGCATCCTTCTCCGATTGTTCCCTTAAGCTTGTTTGCGAATCGCTCGATTTCGGGAATGAATATGAATTCGTTTCTTGCATGTGCAGCATTATTCGGTGTTTCCAGCTATGTCCCGTTATTTCTTCAGGAGGAAGGTCATAGTTTATTTGTTAGCGGCTTGGCCCTGCTTGGGGTATCGTTTGGGTGGATGGTCGTTGCGGTTCCAAGTGGTAAGTGGACAGTGAAATGGGGCTACGGGAAGCTGATTATTATCGGCAATGTCCTGCTGATCTGTTCGGGTGTGATGCTGCTCTTATTAAAGCAGGGGACTGGATTCTGGTACGTATTTTCGGTGATGGTCGTTCAGGGACTTGCTTTTGGCTTGATCTTCACGGTGGCTACGATTGGGTCTCAACAGCTGGTAGATGCCAATCAAAAAGGAGTTTCGACTTCCATGCAGTTGTTTTCGCGTAATATCGGAACGGCGGTTGGTGTGACGGTAATGGGTGCCTTTTTGACAAAAGGATTGGATGTATACAGCGGGTTTCATGCCTTATTCATGTATGGCTTTATAGCTAGCTTGGTGGCTCTTGCATCGTCGTTTGTGCTTAGAAAGGTATAATTCGTTTGCACTCAGAAAATTATAGACAATAAGATCCCCTTGTAGTGGACACTCCAAAAAAACCTCATGTGATCATGAAGGAAAGAGTGAACAGCAAGGGGATATTTTTATGCCCAAGAAGTGTAAATCGATTGTGTTCCCGTTATCGATGTTGAATCTGCGTTATTTCGAGGACGTCTTAAATCAGTTACGCTATATCTATAGATCGGACATACGATCGAGCATATATCAGGGAGGTTCAATAGATGAATCAACAAATGAAAAAATGGCTTCCAGCCAGTGTGGCTGCCGTCATGGCAATGAGTATAATAGCCGGCTGTGGGAATGATACCCCTGCACCAGCTCCAGCAGCAGATTCAGGGAAAACGGCAGCTGCCAAGCCATTCGAGGGCAAGAAGCTTACGGTCGTTACCGCTAACCATCCATGGGGTGAGGCAATCAAACCGCTGCTACCGGAGTTTGAAGCCCAAACGGGAATGAAAGTGGAGGTCCAAAGCTTTTTCGAGGATCAGCTTACACAGAAGCTGACTGTACAATTTACTTCCGGTTCGGCTACGCCTGATGTGTTCATGTATCGTCCTTTACAGGAAGGTAAGCTTTTTTACAAAAATGGATGGGTACAAGCACTGGATGAATACGTAAAAAAAGATGCCAGCTACGACTTTGAAGACTTTACGAAATCGTCCATAGGATCAACGACGGTAGACGGCAAGCTGGCGGGTATTCCCATCATCACTGAGCAGGAAATCCTTTATTATCGTAAAGATCTATTGCAAAAAGCGAACATTGCCGTACCCAAAACCTTGGACGAGCTGACAGCGGCCGTGAAAAAGCTGCATGATCCAAAGTCGGAAATGTACGGATTCGTAGCCCGTGGCCAACGGTCTCCGCTGGTTACCCAGGTCTCGTCCTTCTTGTATTCCGAAGGTGGCGATTTCACTAAAGATGACAAGGCAACTCTGAATACGCCCGAAGCCATTAAAGCTTTTACAACCTACAGTACCTTATTAAAAGATTATGCGCCTCCAGGTGTTCTTAATATGTCCTGGCCTCAGGCACTCGGTATTTTCGCACAAGGTAAGGTTGCTTTTATCACAGATGCCAATTCACTCTACAAAAACACGACGGATCCCGAGAAGTCCGTCATTGCCGATAAAGTGGGCTACGCACTCTTCCCGGGTGGTCAAGCAGGCTCGAAGCCTTATAACATCACCTCATGGGGCCTTGCAATGAATTCAAAAACAGCCAATAAAGATGCTTCCTGGGAGTTTGTGAAATGGGCAACCGGCAAGGATGTCGTATTGAAAACGCAAAAGCTGGGTAATCCAGGTCCTCGCGCGTCGGTGTGGGATAAACCTGATGGAGTATCTGGCTTCCCGGCCGAAATGGTTCAAGTTATTAAGGATTCGTCCAAAGGTGGAGTCGATCATGACCGTCCGGTTGTGATCGGTGTAGGCGAAGCACGTGACGTGGTGGGCAGTATTGTGCTTCAAGGTATGACAGGTGGTGACATAAAGGCAGCCGCAGATAAAGCGAATCAAGAGCTGCAGGTTATTATCGATAAAGAAAAAGGTAAATAAATAATTAATTACATGAAGGAAGGGCCGGTGGCTATGCTGGCCCTTTCCGTATTCCAGTCAGGAAAGGAAGCTACACAGATGAGTGAGAGCTGGTTTGATCGCAATATTAAATGGATTTATACGATGCCCGCAGTGTTATTTGTATTGATTATGATGGTATTTCCAATTGTGTATACGCTTAGGATCAGCTTCTATGAGTGGAGTATGTCCGCGACGACTCCGCCTACTTGGGTCGGTCTCAGCAATTATAGTGCTCTGCTCACAGAGAGTCGGTTTTGGCAATCTGTTGGCAACACCTTTTACTTTACCTTTGCTGCGCTCATTCTTGAAACGATACTGGCTATAGCGATAGCCTTGCTATTGTATCGGGATTTTCGTGGTAAAAATATTGTGAAAACGCTGTTCCTGCTGCCGATGGTTGCGACACCTGTTGCGATGGGGCTAGTATGGATGTTGATTTACGAGCCTACGATCGGGATTGCCAATACGCTGCTTAAATCACTTGGGCTTGATCCATGGCTGTGGCTGGCTTCGCCCTCTCAGGTTATTCCTTCGCTAGTCATCGTAGACGTATGGGAATGGACGCCAATGATCGCACTGATCGTAATGGCCGGTTTGTCCACTCTACCTAGCGACCCTTATGAGGCGGCCGATGTCGACGGTGCTACGCTATGGCAAAAGTTCCTTTACATTACTCTTCCTTTGCTGCGACCGACGATCATCGTAGCCGTCATGCTGCGCCTGATTGATGTGCTTAAAACATTCGATATTATTTATGCGACCACACAAGGCGGTCCTAATCTGGCATCAGAAACATTGAATGTATATGGCTACGTGCTGGGCTTCCAGTATTTTAAGCTGGGGATGGCTTCTTCACTGCTTGTGATGTTTTTCGCTTTGGTTATGGGCCTTACACTCATGATGATCTGGATTCGTAAAAGGCTGGAGGCGTAGATGCATGATGAAAAAGAAAGGCGCTAATAATTGGGTATACACCTTGCTTACAATTATCGTGATGGCTGTGTTTTCATTCCCATTTATCTGGATGCTGCTGGCTTCCTTTAAGACGCAGGCACAGATCTTGTCGTCTGGACAGTTTTTGTTTTTCAAACCGACCTTTAAAAATTATGTGAACGTGTTCGAGCAGTACGAATTTATGCGTTTTATCGTGAACAGCTTTATTGTTGCGGTAGGGTCCACGCTTGGTTCGTTGCTGCTCGGTTTACCGGCAGCCTATGCTATTGCCAGATACCGTCTTCAGGGGCTTGGACTGGTGATTCTGGTGGCAAGAATTATTCCGGGTATTACGTTTCTGATTCCATGGTTTATTCTTTTCTCAAGCCTGCATTTGGTCGATACGTACATGGCACTGATCCTAAGCCATATGCTGGTCGGACTGCCTTTTATTATTTGGATTATGATTTCGTTCTTTGAGGGGCTACCGCTGGAAATTGAAGAAGCGGGGATGATTGACGGTTGTACACGGTCTCAGGTGTTCCTGAGAATTATTTTACCGATCTCGGGAGCGGGAATCATAACGTCCTCATTGCTATCGTTCATTTTCTCATGGAACAACTTTATGTTTTCGATTATACTGGCTGGAGATAAAACAAAGACACTGCCGATTGCCGTATTTAACTTTTTATCCTATTCGGATATTAACTGGGGTGCACTTATGGCTGCAGCCTGCATCATTACATTGCCGGTTTTGATTATCGCTTTATTGGCGCAGCGGTATATTGTTAGCGGCTTGGCTGCTGGAGCGGTAAAAGGATAGTCATGCTTAGAAAAGTGGGGAGCCTGTTGCTGTTGGTATGCTCCAAGCAAGCTCTTGGTAACAATACTTTGTGTGGTTAATAATCAGCAGGAAAAAGGAGATCATATGACTGTAGCCAAAAGGAATACGTATCGTAAAATGGTACTCATCATCTTTCTCCTGCTGATTCCGATAGCTTGTGTATACATGTATTCGCATCAGGTTAGCGTTCAGGTACTTCGAGATGAGATACAGGGAAATCTGCTGAGTCGTCAGCAGTTTTTTATTTCACAGGTAGATGGAGCTGTTGACCAATTAGCTATGTTTCCTGTCATTGTTGCTCAGGACCCTTTCATCCGTCAATATGTAGATAAGAAAGACAGCGATATCATGGATCGGCTTCGTTTGCAATCACGTGTAATCGAAAAGCTGGGTCTGCAGAGTGTATCAAGCGATTGGACGAATGAATTAAGTATTTATTTATCTGAGGATCGGCAGGCTTTATCTTCCAACATTTTTGTGACCTATAATGATGCTTATATGAAGCAGCCGATCCAGGTGAACTGGTCCTATGATAGAGGAAATGGCAAGTCAGGCAGCGATACATGGGTCCGGCAAATAGCACAGCCTGCGTCCGCTACCACTTTACAGCAGGCTCAAGTTGTGTATGAAGTGCGTTTATATGCGGAAAACATACGCTTGATGCTGGACCACTTCAAAGCAGGTGGCAAAGGGGATCCTTTTCTATATGCGCCTGGACTCGCTGCTATTCATAATCACAGTGTTGATCCCAAGCTGACTCAAGAAGTTATCAAGGATTTGGATCTGAAATCGCTCCAATCAGATTCCGGTAATCGTTTGCTGGATTTGGAGAATGATAAATTTCTGGTCAATTATGTGAAATCCAATACATTGGGTTGGTATTTGGTCGATTATGTGCCATTGGAGCAAACATTACAGCCCATTAATGCCAGTAAGAACTTTTTCTATGTCTCGATGGGACTGCTTCTGATCGCAGGAATTGCTGCCGCTTATTTGTTGTACAGACATGTTCAAATTCCTATCGGCAAGCTGCTGCAAAGCGTTCAGCAAATCAAACGCGGCGATTATTCAGGACGGATTCAATATCAGACTCATAATGAGTTCGACTTTCTGATTCGCCGTTTCAATGAGATGACTGAACAAATGCAGGAGCTGATAGAGACTGTTCATGCAGAGCAGCTGCGTTCTCGCGAGGCTACCTTAAAACAGCTGCAGGCACAGATCAATCCTCATTTTTTATACAATTGTCTTTATTTTATTAGTAACATGGCTATGCTGGAGGATAAACAATCGGTAGTAGAAATGGCTAATAATCTGGGTGATTATTATCGCTATACCACAAGGGTGGAAAGGCAGCTTGTTACTGTCAGCGAAGAGCTGCAGCTCGTTACTAACTATCTGACGATCCAGAATTTACGGATGAACCGCTTGTGTTTCAATATGCAAATCCCGGAATCCATGCTGCAGCTGAAAATTCACCGGTTATTGCTGCAGCCGCTGGTGGAGAATGCAATTGTCCACGGCCTGGAGCGAAAAGTCGGTAAAGGTGTGATCCGAATCTATGGCGAGTCGGATGGTGGGGAACATCGAATTATTGTCGAAGATAATGGCCAAGGGGTTTCTGCAGAACGGCTGAGTGAGCTTCAAAAAACGTTAGATGCGCCCATGTCCGATGAAATAGGCTGCGGTGTATGGAACATCCACCAGCGGCTCCGGTATCAGTTCGGCAGAGAGGCAGGTCTTAGGCTGATGGCTGCGGAGAAAGAAGGCTTCAAAGTAATTGTGATATGGAGGGAATCCCCGGATGTACCAGATCTTAATCGTGGATGATGAAATGCATGTGGTGGAACGTTTGGCGGGAACGATGGATTGGGAATCGCTCGGAGTTGAAACGGTTCACAGGGCGTATTCCGTTCAAGAGGCTTTGGTCCTGCTTCAAACAACGACGATTGATATCCTGATCACAGACATTCAAATGCCGGGTATGACGGGCCTCGAATTAATCGCCATAGTGCGGGAAAAATGGAAACGAACAAAATGTATTTTGTTATCCGGTTATGCCGATTTCAGCTATGCTCAGGAAGCGATTCATCATGGAACCGCTGATTATTTATTGAAGCCTGTATCCGAGGAGCAGGTTCGTGAAACGGTCCAGCGTGTGCTTCAGCAGATTCAAGCCGAATGGGAAGATATTGTTTCCCAGCAGCGTATTCAGCATACACTGAAGGAAAACTTGCCTTTACTGAAAGGGAATCTGTTGAATGAACTGCTGCAGGGAAGAAGATACGGGGCTGATACTTGGAAGCCGAGAATGCGCGAGTTAAGTATTCCGGATTTTCAGGACAGTCCTTTTGCTATGATTATGGTGCGGATGGAAGAGCAATTTTTGCATTATGACGCTCATAGTCTTTCCTTGTTTGAATATGCGGTAAGCAATATTGCTGAGGAATTATTTTCGCCGCATTATGATTTATGGCATTGTAAAGATAGTCATGATTATTTGGTGTTTATGTTGAAATGTAAAACCAGCAGTATCCAAACCGAGGTGCAGCAGCATTTGGAGCGTACATCCAGCGAGCTGCAAAAAGCGGTATCGACGTATTTGAAGGGGAAAATTTCCGTGCTTGTGAGTAACTGGGGTCAATTTCCTGAAGATGTGACGACCCTTTATAATCAAGCCTTGTCGTTATTTCGCAAAAGGATTGGCAGCGAACACAATCTGTTTATGACAGCTGCGGATACTCAGATCAATGATGAACCGTATCGAACCCTGCAGCGGCTGTATGAGCTTCCAACATTAACGCAGTTACTCGAAGCCGGACGCTGGAAAGATGCGAGAGAAAAACTGCTGGCCGTATTCGAAGAATTAAATAACCAATGGTCACAGTCACAAGAGTATGTGCTGGAAGTATTTTTTACCGTGTCTGCTGCCTTTTCTTATATTACTCACAAAAATGGGAAGCAGCTTGCCGAGCTTATGGGCCCGGATTATTATAAGCTGACGGAGGGATTGCCATTTCGTTCGGTAGGGATGCTGCGTGATTGGAGTCTGCGTGTACTTGACCAACTTAAGGCGGATATGGATAAGGAGGTTCAGGATTCACGCTCATTGATCGTTCAGCGTGTGCAGCAGTTTGTTGATCAGCATCTAAGCGAGGATGTTTCCTTGCAAACCATTGCAGATCATATTTATCTGCATCCTGTTTATTTGTCAAAAATATATAAGCTGGAGACGAACCAAAATATTACGGATTATGTGTTTCAGCTTCGTATGGAGAAAGCGGCGTACTTGTTGAAAAACAACCAAGATAAAATCTATGAAATTGCCGAAAAGCTGGGCTATCAGCGGGCACATTCATTTATTCATGTATTTAAAAAGCATTATAGCATGACGCCGCAGGAATATCGGGATATTCATACGGCGGGAAAGTTGTGAATGCATTGAACTGCATTACGCGGGAATCCATACATGGAACGAACAGCCTTGGCCGACCTTGGAGGTTACATGAATCGTTCCATGATGGGATTCGACGATCGATTGGGTAATAGATAGACCAAGGCCCGCGCCTCCATATTGGCGTGCACGTGAGGAATCACTGCGATAAAAACGATCAAATACATAAGGCAGATGGGCTTCACTAATCCCTGGGCCGTTGTCGTTAACTGACAGCAGTACACCCTGATCCTTGTGGGTCAAGGAAACCTCGATATGTCCGGTTTCAGAATCTGTGTGTTGGACGGCATTTTGAAACAAATTGAGAATGACCTGCTTCATATTGTCTGTCACGAATTTGCAGGTCATCTGAGGCTCGATCCGCAAGCTAAGTTTGCGCGTTCCTGCCAATATGTGAAGCTGAGGCTCCATTTCACGAATAACCAAATCTAACGAGCCTTCTTTTAGTAAAATTTGCGGAGTACGGTCGAGCTTAGCTAAGAGCAGCAGGTCATTCACCAATTTATTCAGCCGCGCGGACTCGCTGTGCATGCTTTTGAGAGCTTTATGCAGCTGTTCGGGATTGTTGGCCGCGCCGCGCATGAGCACCTCCAGAAAACCATGAATAGAAGTCAGTGGTGTACGAAGCTCATGTGAAGCATCTGCGATAAAACGATGCATTTGCTCCTGGGTTTCTTTTTCTGCTTGAAAGGAAGCCTCCAACCGCTCCAGCATCCCGTTGAACGATTCGGCCAGTTGATCCACCTCGAGCTGTCCTTGATGAATCGGGAAACGATGATCCAAATTCCCTGCATTGATTTGCTCTACGGTGTTGCCCATATTGGACAACGGCACGAGTGTTTTACGAAGCAAGGGCAAATATCCAAGCAAACCAAACACCATGGCCGCCACTGATAGCAGCAAGAAAGTGAGCATTTGGCGAATGAGCAGCTCTTTGAGCGGGCCTGTCATCGTACTGACCTGCACTAATCCATTCATTTGACCCGGACCGGTGAATATTGGCTGCAGCACAACCAGGTACTCGACTCCGTTCTCATCCAACATAACCCGGTAGTTCAGTTCAGGCTTTTTCCTGAATTTCAACGCATCAAGATATTCCTGAGTATCCAATCGTGGACCATTTTCTATTCCTGAACGGCTTGCCATTGCCGTGTAATTGCCAGCAGCATCAATATAGGCGAGGGACGTTTCCGGCATAAAGAAAAAAGGTGCGCGCGCATTTCCACCCTCGTTCGTCCTGCCGGTTTGCTGCCAAGCGTCGCGAGGTAGCGACAGAATTTGGCTTTGTACACTGGTCGCTTTATTTTTGTAAATAATGTCTTTCATAAATACGTACTGCAGCACCCCGATCAGAACGAGCAGAGCGGCCAGAATGATCAATGAGCGGGACAATAGCTGGATTTTTAACGAGTTTGGGGCAAAAAACTGCTTCCATTTAAATCCAGGTTTCGCAATCATGAAAGATCCACCCGATACCCCGAACCCCGTAAAGTCCGAATCAATTGGCGATCCTTGTCGTTAAGCTTATCTCTCAAGGAACGAATATACACCTCAACAATGTTTTCCTCGCCTCCGAAATCGTAACTCCACACCTTTTCCAAAATCATTGATTTACTAAGTACCAGACCATGATTCAGTACTAGAAATTTTAACAGCTCATACTCTGTAGGCGACAGCTCCAATACCCGGTTCTCCAGGCTAATTTCTTTGCGGCGATCATCAATTCGGAATGGGCCGATGACCACCTCACCAAATAAGTTGGGGAATTGATTACGGATTCTCGCATGAATGCGAGCTAACAGCTCATCGAAGCTGAAAGGCTTGACCATATAATCGTCGGCTCCAAGTGTAAGACCCTTGACCCGATCATCGACTTCATCTTTGGCTGTCAACATAATAACGGCAACATTTTCAGTCTTTTTGAGCATCCGGCACACTTCAAAGCCGTCCATACCCGGCATCATGACATCAAGTATAGCAACGTGCGGTTGAAACTGCTTAATTATATTAATGGCCGCGATCCCATCCTGGGCGCACCTTACTTCAAAGCCTTCATTTTGTAACCCTAATTCCAGAAACTGCAGGATATTCGGCTCATCATCGACAAGCAATATTTTGATACCTTTAAGTGGTTGCATTTGTTAATCCCCCTCAAGCAAGTGTTATCGTAATAGTATCTGTTTCTCAACTGAAATGCCACTGAAAGATAACTGAAAATACGTTGAAAATGTAATCTTCAGCAATTTTTCAGGTAGATTTCAGGTGGCACTCAGGTTAATAGGCTTTAAGAAGAGTAAACTGAGTGACATGGGAAAGATTATCTTAAAAACGGGAAAATATGAGCATTTATTCTGTTTCGCAAAGCTCTTCAGCATCAAATTCAGCGAGCTGCAATAATACATCAATCGATATCCGTATTTAATGAAAGACACAGACGACCCCGACCTTAATTGGTCGGGTTATTGGAGTTTTCTGAACGCCAGCTGAATGTTTGCTGAATGCTTGGTTAGTTAATAGACTAAATCTCTTCAGCAATCTTTCAGTCAATAATCAAGTTCATTTCAGGTATGCCCTTCATAATGAACATATCAGCAAGGCTTAGCAGAGAGAAGAGGTGAAGGTTTATGATAGCCAGCACATCAAATCGCTTTTCAGAAATGTTTCATCGGTTTCATTTTCACGCTTTGAATACGAATGTAGACATTATGATTTGGGCCGAATCACAGGAAATCGCAGTTATTGAAAGACTAGCGGTGGAATGGTTCAGGGACACTGAATTGCGATTTTGCCGAGACTATCCTCATAGTGAATTAAACCATTTAAATACGCTGTCTGGGGAACGCTGCAAGGTTTCGGATCAAATGATGGAGATTTTGGCTCTCACTGAAACGTACCGGAAAGCGACCCATAATACGTACAACCCGTTGGTGAGTTCGTCATCGAATTCACATCTTCAGCTTTCTCTCGATTCGGATTCCAAATCGGTACGCCTTCCGGAAGAAACGACTCTGGAACTGCAAGGCATTGTTCAGAACTGGATTTTATTGCGATTAGCCGATATGTTTCAGCACCGCATGAAGCTCAAGCAGGGTCTGCTTCGTGTCGGTGAGTCCTATAAGGTATGGGGCCGACCTGTTGACAGCTTTGATCCTTGGGTAATCGGGATTAATAAACCAGGGCAAACAAAGGGGCTTATTGCAACAGTATCCCTTTCCGAAGGAGCCATCGCCACCTATTCGACGCAGGACCCGGATGCCATATACTGGAATCAGTGTACGGTTACCGGAATGGACCCGGTTGAATGTGGAATCTGGGCGCAGGCTATAGCGAAGCTCGGTTCGGAAAAAGGATTGTCACTGATAGCTCAGCACGCCGCCTATTGTGAAGTATTATCGATCGATGAGCACAGCAAGCTTCATTATTATGGGGATAAAGCTTCACTTGGTTCCAAATGGAATGAAATTAATGTTGATTATTATCATTAGCAGTTAGGGAGGCAGCTTCATGAACAAGAAAAAAGTGATTATTATCACATTGGCGGCAATATTGGTATGCGGTGGCGGTACATACGCCTATTTAAAAAAGGATACGCTTCTTGGAACGAAGCAGGTAGCTGTGCAGCAAACAACCTACACGGTAAAAAAAGGGAATGTGCGAACAGCGATTTCCGGTACGGCTCAGTTGGAGCCGCAGGATCAGCAGACAATTGTCCCTCCCAAGGAAGGTATGATCAAAACCCTCAATCTGACCAGAAATCAAACCGTGAAAAAAGGCGATTTGCTGCTGGAGGTGTCCGATTCGAGTCTGGATGAAAAGCTGGATTCAGCAAGACTTACATTAAGTGGATATGAGTCGGATATGCAGGATTTACAGACGCAGGCAGGAGCTTTGAAAACCTATGCACCCGCTAGCGGCAAATTAATTTTGGCGACAACGGCCAGCGAGGGAGCCGGCGTATCCAAAACGACCAAGATTGCCACGATTGCCAGTATCGATACGTTAACAGCGGCTCTCCCATTTCTTCAGGAGGAAGCTGGGCAAATTAAAGCGGGTGATTTGATCCAGTTAACCATAGATGGCTATATGCTGACCAAGTCAGGCGTTGTAACGTCCGTATCCCAATCCGTTAAGTCGGATGCCAAAGGTAATCATCTGATTGATGTGAACATTCGCGTGGACAACGATGGGACTATGGATGCTGGACAAAATGTAAAAGGTGCCATTACCGTCGACGGGTTGAAGCTGGAATCCAAAGTACAAGCCGCGCTGCAATATAAAACCTCGGTGAACGTGATGGCTGGCGTTTCGGGTAACATAGATCAAATGGCAATCAAAGAAAACCAAATGGTTAATAAAGGTGATTTGATTAGTACGATTGTGAGTGATACCTTGCAAAAGGATATTACCAATAAACAAAATCAAATTACACAATCCCTGAAAAGCATTAAAGATTTGGAGGATCAGCTGGAAAAGCTGAAGGTTTATGCCCCTTTTGACGGTGTATTCTCCACCGATTTTGTCGATCAGAAGAAAAACGTGCTGGCATCCTATCCGGTTGGAACCACGATAGCCAGCAATGTACAGCTGGGTGCAGTAGCCAATCTGAATACACTGCAGCTTCCGGTCAAGGTAGATGAGCTGGATCTTCCCAAAATCAAGGTAGGCCAGAAGGCAGAGGTTAAGGTGGATGCCATCGCAGGCAAAGTCTTCACTGGCGAGGTAACACAGGTATCCACTGTAGGTACGGTTACGAATGGCGTAACCTTTTATACGGCTGTTGTGACATTAAACAATGCTTCAGAGCTTAAGTACACGATGACCGCGACGGCTGATATTCTCGTTGAAGACAAGAAAGATGTGCTTGTTGTACCTGTAGAGAACGTGAAAACACGCAACGGTAAAAAGACAGTTTCTTTGAAAAAGGCAGATGGAACGATTGAGGCCGAGCATGAGGTGAAAATCGGTGCAAACAGCTCCACGCTCATTGAAATTACGGATGGTTTGGCTGCTGGAGATGTGCTTGTCAATCAGGCATCAGGTGCGCAGCGGAAGCTTTCCCAAACGGAAACCGACGCTTTGAGAAATCAGTACCAGCAAGGCGTGAGAAACGGAAATACAGGAGGAGCTGCAGGTGGCGGTGCTGGTGGTGGTTTCCCAGGCGGAGGATTCCCAGCTGGCGGAGGCGGCCGATGATTATAGTTCGAAGGGACGGTGATAACCAATGAAAATGATCGAACTGACGCAAATTAGAAAAACCTATTTTCGCGGAATTGAAGAGCTTCACATTTTAAAAGATATTTCACTTTCCGTCGGTATTGGCGAATTTGTGGCAATTGTTGGTCCCAGCGGATCGGGTAAATCGACCTTAATGAATATGATCGGTTTGCTGGATGTGCCTACCTCCGGATCGTACAATCTCGATGGAATTGCCACAGAAAAGATGAAGGACGATGAATTGGCGGGTTTACGGAACCGTAAAATCGGTTTTATCTTTCAGCAATTTAATCTGCTGCCGCGGCTGACAGCTATTGAAAATGTGGAGCTGCCAATGATTTACGCCGGTATCTCCAAAAAAGAGCGTAGAGAAAAAGGGATGCAGACGCTGGAACTGCTCGGTATGGCACAACGTTCCCATCACCGTCCAAGCGAATTATCGGGTGGGCAGCAGCAGCGGGTAGCCGTTGCCCGTGCCTTGGCCATTGGTCCTTCCTTACTGCTGGCGGATGAGCCTACCGGAGCTCTGGATTCCAAGACCGGGCAAGAGGTACTGGAATTGATGCTGCATTTAAATGAAATGGGTAACACGATCGTATTGATTACCCATGATCTGCATATTGCCGAGAATGCGAAGCGCATTGTCACCATAAGAGATGGATTAATTGTCAGTGATATGGAGAACGAGCCTGAGTTGCGACAAGTGAAGGCGCTGGAGGCAACACTATGAGAATTACGGAATTGCTGCGGATGGCGCTCAAAACCGTGAGTGCCAGCTGGATGCGAACATTACTTACGATGCTGGGTGTTATTATAGGTGTAAGCTCTGTGGTGACACTGGTAGCGATCGGGCAAGGAACATCTGCTCAGATCGCCAAGCAATACGAAAATATGGGTACGAACCTGCTAGTGGTGAATTTATTGAATACGGGCCGTGCCACACAGCTGGATTATCAGGAAATCATGACCTTTGAACAATTTCCTGAGATCAGCGCGATGGCCCCAACCGTTACTTCCAACATCAATATCAAATACAACACAACGCAAGACTCTTATACGGTCATGGGGTCCAATGAAAGGTACATGACCATTTTGAAGGCTTCACTTAAAGAAGGACGTTTTATCACGGAATCCGATCTGGATCTGCGAACGAATGTAGCTGTTCTCGGCACAACGGTTGCCAAGGAGCTGTTTGGAAATGTCGATCCGTTGGATAAACAGATTAATATCAATGGCTTTCAGTTCACAGTCGTAGGTGTGCTGAATGCGAAGGGCTCCACGATTGGCGGGGCTTCTGCGGACACTTCTGCAATCGTTCCGCTCACTACAGCGCAACGTCAGCTGAACCTGGGCGCTATAAGGACGACATATGTTGAAGCGACTACGAAAGATGACATTACCAAAGCACAGTCGACCTTGACTTCATTCCTGATCTATAAGTTTAAAAACGCCAACGGTTTTCGATTTACGAATCAAGACCAGCTATTATCAGCAAGTACAGAAGCCTCGAACACGTTAACGAGCCAGCTGGTCAGTGTTGCGTGTATCTCCCTCTTGGTTGGGGGCATAGGGATTATGAACATTATGCTGGTTACGGTGAGTGAGCGTACGAGAGAAATAGGTATCCGTAAATCAATCGGTGCCAAGCGTCGAAACATTTTGCTGCAATTTCTTTTTGAGGCTGTCGTAATCAGTGGATTGGGTGGGATAATCGGACTCGCTTTAGGTGTTACTCTTGCTAAGTTATTGCCTTATTTTAATCCTAAGCAGTTAACGGTTGTTTCTTTTGATATCAGCTTGTATGCATTTTTGTTCTCGGTTCTGGTCGGTGTCATTTTCGGCTTGTATCCTGCGAACAAAGCTTCCAAGCTTCGGCCGATCGACGCTTTACGTACCGATTAATTTATACAAAGAAGAGAGTACTCAAGATGACGCTTACGAAGAAAAGTTTGCTTTGCAAACTCAGATGATGCTTACGAAGAAAAGTTTGCTTTGCAAACTCAGATGACGCTTACGAAGAAAAGTTTGCTTTGCAAACTCAGATGACGCTTACGAAGAAAAGTTTGCTTTGCAAACTCTAAGGAGGAATTACAACATGGTTGTTCAATTACCTGATGGGAAGCTGTTACATAAGGGGCGCATTGCGGTTCTTATCGTATCGATACTTTGCTTGATATTTTACTCATGGTCTACTGTGATTACTTATGCGGGTAAAGAAGGCGTGTTTATTAACAATTCGGTTTATTTTACGCTGGAGGAGGTTTCAATTTCCAAAGGTGCTGACTCACAGATGATGCGATTCAATGTCAAGCTTAACAATGATGGCGACACTGTAGTTGATTTTAATCAGTACGGAATTAAAGTGACCTCAACCGCAGGTGGCAGCTATTATGCACAAATGAGTCAAGCGGCTGATGCCCTGGTTTCACCGCACACTGCGGCAGGCTACTATTATGTAGCAACAATTCCCGGGTCACTCCAAACAAGTGATTTAAAGGTTACCGTATTTCAGCGCAGCGGTTCCAGCACACAGGATGTTGGCTCCCTTTCTGTAGCGAATGCAGATTCGTTAGGTGAGCAGGCTCAGCAACTGCTGCTGAATCTGGCTGAGGTAGACACCTCGTTGACCACAAGCTCGTATGTATCCATCGAGGCGATCAAGGCGATTACCGTACCTCAGGATGGGAAATGGACCATACTGATAGACGCAGCTGTAACCCCGACAGGCTCAGAGACCATTACACTGCCCTCAGGATTAAAATATTTGCTTCGTGATGGTCAAGGCAGAACCATGGTACTGGCATCCAATGCTTTAGACGGCAGCTCCATTAACGCAGGTCAAACCAAGCATGTATTGTTAACTGCCACAACGGATTCTGTACCGGTTACCGATAAAATGTCATTGGAGCTTTCGCTCGATAATACTGGTATTAAATCATTTGGCAAACTATCGTTGTCTTCCATATTTCAACTAGTTAAAATGGGTGATCGTACTCCTTACCTTGTTCAAGGCCGGACAGGTGTTACATTGGAGCTGCAAAAAGCGGAGGAACAGTTGATCTCCACTAAAAAAGGGGCATTAGTTACGGCTGTTATTCACAACGATAGCAAGAGCACCTTGCAGACACCTTCATTATTAGGCACATTAATCTCCAGTGATGCAGCGCTATCTGTGAGTGCAGAGACCGTTGTCTCGCCAGAGGCATATATTGCGCCTGGAGAATCCGGCATTTACCGATTCGCAGTTGTATTGCCAGAAGGGATAGCAGCAGATAAGCTTCAATTCCTGGTATCCGATACTGGCAAGGTTTCAGGAACGGGAACTGCTTCCACATCCAACAACTCATCTGCATCGAATTCAACCAATACGAACACATCAGGTTCAACCGGAGCCTCGACGACTAACTCGTCGACAACAAATTCATCAACAACCGGTGCTGCCACGAACACGACAACAAACAGTAATTCTTCATCTAACAATTCATCTAACTCGTCGTCGGCTTCTCAATCGAATAGCACTTCATCGATTACAAGTTCGTTGCCAATAGCGATAGTTAGTTTGCAAGAAGGGCTTGCTGCTGCTTCCAATCTGAACTCCATTCCACAGTATGAGTTGGGACAGCCATTCACTTTCTCTACTGGCAGCCATGTCATTGATAATAATCTGGATGTTTCCATGGTGGAGTTGAATGGGCATACCAACGCTGACAATGGTTATCAGACCGTCATTGCCAAATTTAAATTTTTGAACAAAAGTAATGACACGCTGGCATTGCCAACGTTTGACACGACTTTAACAGATAGCTCGGGAACTATCTTCCCGGGAACACGTCAAACAACATCTCTCACGCAGTTGATTCCGGATTCAGCTTATGTATACAGTTATTCGTACATGCTGCCGCCATCGGCACAAGGAAACTTTAAGTTGAGTATTCTGGACAGCTCCAATTCATTAAAATTAAAGCTGCCTATCGCCGATTACAAGGTGGCAGTCAATCAAGCAGGTGAGGATGATCCCACTGCAGTGAGTAAGAAGCTATCATTCTACCCGTACACAGTAAATATTGAAGAGTGGAACTTGTCATCCGTGTTCAGCTCCAATGCTTATACGTATAAGCTTAAACTGAGTCTTGATATCCAAAAGGCTGCAGAGGTTATTGTCGATAATACATTCGCTCAAATGGAATTCGAGCTTGTAGACGGCAGGGATCGAGTCTTGGGAAGTACGACTCAGCAGCTGCAGGGTACAGGTAAATTAATCAACGGAACGCAGACGATCACCTTTACCGATATCAAGTCTGAGCAGCTCGATTATCCGTTGACTCTTCACATTTATGAGGACATCACTACTCCAACTGGAGTCGCCAAACGGTTGATTGCTACCTTTAAACAATAACATAGACTTAACTCAGCGGCTCTTGATGCAGATATCTGCTTCAAGGGCCGGTTTTTTTATGGTTATGGAGCTTTGGTGAATAGCAGCATGAATACCCTGAGCAATGGCGACGTAGCCAATGAGCTCAGGGTATACTTATACAATGCAAATAGGGTAGAAGTTAACGACATAAACCAAACAATGAATAAAGCTAACGTGAAGCTTGTGGTAATGGTTGCTTAATGATGTCTATTATGGGAGAGGGATGTCGCTATTTAGCTATGTTAATTAGTGACCGTATTTCTATGGTTTGGACGATAATTACCATGTCCAGGGAGATTGGCCCCACGGCCATTCCAATTTACGGGTGGGTTCATATTTATAAACAGCACCATTCGCAATTGCCAATTGGTTGCGTATTTCTTTGCGTTGTTCACACAATTCATCATGCTGGGTTAATGCATTTGCATCCTGGGGATGTGAGTCCAAATATAAAATCATGTCGACTAAGGCAAAATCGACTGCTTCCAATTGCTCTAATAATTCGCTGCTGTTTGCTTTAGATGACGTTTTCATAGGATTAGCTCCTCTTTTATATTGTAATGTTCTTCTAAGAAATATATAAACCTTATGCAACCATTTAAAACAGCCTGAGAATTATTAACACCAATTTGATTTATTAGCTCAACTATTGTCGCATGGAATTATATGAACATGTGTTCGCATAAAAGGTGGAAACGTGTTATAATAGCAAGAGCTACATGCATTATGCACATCATGTTATTGAAAGGAAGCGTACGAATGTTATGACGGGACGTACCCATCTGATTGTAAGCACAGGAGTAACTATGTCCGTTATGCAGCTAATTGGGCAGGGGGTTACACTGCCGGGCTTTGCCGTTGCATTGATCAGTTCACTGCTTCCTGATATTGATGAACCCAACAGCCTATTGTTGCAAAAGACGGTTCCCAATTCCTTGATCTTGAAATTGAAGTGGCTGCTCGCAGCTATCGGGGTAGGGTGGACCGTATATGCTTACCTGCAATCCTTTTTTCTTCCATACAGTTATGGGATCGGGATCTTGTTAATCGCGATTTGTTTGGCCAACCATCGCTTGTTTCGTCAATTGCTGATGGCTGCTCTTGGTGGTTTGCTGCTGTATCTGGGCGCTGATGGCGGTCCGTGGCTGGCTTCAGTCGGAGCGCTGCTTATGGTTTGCTCTGTGCTTCCGCACCGCGGCTTGACACACTCGATTTATGGAATTTTAATCTGGGGCGGTTTGCTCTATGCAGCCTCTGTTCAGTTGGCCATTCCATTGTGGATAGCAGGTGCAGTTTCTTATACGCTGCATTTGCTCTGTGATATGTTAACGAAGCATGGTATACAGCCGATTCCTCCATTCAAGTGGAAGCTCAGGATTCCGATGATGAGTACAGGCAAGTTCAGCGGCTTTCTGGTGGAAAATGTGTGTATCACGCTCACGCTGGTCCTGCTATGGAATGCCTTTGTAACTCCCTTGGGCAGCCAGGTAAGAGCGATCTGGGACGCGTTATGGTTTCAATTCGGTGGCATGTAGGAAATGTTAATTGCTATAGTTACCCTCAGGTAAGTTGATAAAGCTACGGTCAGTTATTTTAAAATGAAGATCTTAAGGATATAATGATTTGGAACCAATAAAGAATATACGGATGCACAGGATGCATACATAGAAGCGGAGGCGTACTAATGAATTCCTTTCAATTTCAGAATCCAACTCGTATTATATTTGGAGCTGGTACTGTAAACAAGCTTGGCGAGCAGTTGGCCGAATATGGAAAAAGAGTACTATTGGTATATGGCGGCGGTAGTATCAAAGCCAATGGGTTATATGATCAGGTTCAGCAGCAGTTGCAGCAAATCGGAGCCGTCGTGCATGAACTATCCGGGGTAGAGCCAAATCCTCGTGTATCAACAGTCCGCAAAGGCATTGCGCTGTGCCGCGAGCATTCACTTGACTTTATATTAGCCGTAGGCGGCGGAAGTGTTCTTGATGCAGCCAAAGCGGTTGCTGTGGGTGTTCCTTATGAAGGGGATGTATGGGATTTTCTGATGCACAAAGCTCAAATCACATCAGCTTTGCCACTCGGAACCATTTTAACTCTTTCAGCAACAGGCTCGGAAATGAACGGTAATTCCGTTATTACTAACTGGGAAGAAAATCTTAAAAAATCTTTCGGAAGTATTCATGCTTATCCGAAATTCAGCATCCTGGACCCGACCTTGACGTATTCAGTGCCTGCCAACCAAACGGTCAATGGGATTGTCGACACGATGTCTCATGTCTTCGAGCAATATTTTTCTCCAACAACCAATACGCCACTTCAGGAGCGGTTGTGTGAGTCCATTCTGCAAACCGTTATCGAGAATGGAGAAATTGCACTGAAACAGCCTGACAACTATGAGGCACGGGCGAACCTGATGCTCTGCGGAACCTATGCACTGAACGGTGGTATGATCAGTGTCGGTATGCAAAACGATTGGTCGACACACATGATCGAGCATGAAATCAGTGCTATTTATGATATTGCGCATGCAGAGGGCTTGTCAATCGTATTCCCTAACTGGATGAAATATGTATTTAACGCACGTCTTGATCGTTTCGTTCAATTTGCCGTACGTGTGTGGCAGGTTGATCCGGCAGGCAAGACCGATGAGGAAATTGCACTCGCAGGTATTCAAGCGACACGCGATTACTTCACAAGAATTGGTGCACCTGCAACTCTTGGCGACTTGAAAATTAACGGAAAAGAGCTTGACCGGATGTCCAAAGAAACCGTTCGTTTCGGTTCGGTTGGTTCGTTCAAAAGCCTGGACGCGGATGCAGTTCATGAAATTTTGGAATTGAGTTTGTAATTGCTACTAGGAGAACCAGCATGAGCACTTTGAACAGCACGACGCCTTCCAGGGCGCAGCATATTATTTTTATTGTGGTTACGGTATCCTTCTGGGCATCACTGTACACGTACGTCCCGATTCTGTCACCTTATTTAGAGCACTTGGGCGCATCCTACAGTTTTGCCGGATTGGTATTGGGAAGCTATGGTCTTGTGCAAATTGTGCTTCGCTTGCCACTCGGGATTGCTTCTGACCGGTTGAAGGCGCGAAAGCCTTTTATGATGCTCGGGATGCTGGCGACCTCGCTAAGCTGCCTTTGTTTTGCTTGGGGTGAGCATATGGGCTGGGCACTTGCCGGAAGGATCATGTCCGGGATCGGTGCTTCCACCTGGGCGGCGTTTACCGTACTATATGCAAGTTATTTCAGGCAAGAGCATATGACGAGAGCTATGGGGCTAATCAGCTTGTTGACGGCAGCTGGGCAGCTGCTGGGGATGAGTATCAGCGGTTATTTGGTTGAGGAATGGGGATGGAGCGCTACCTTCTGGGCAGGCAGCTTTATCGGTATAGTCGGCTTGCTGGTGAGCGTAGCCATTCGTGAACCGAAGCAAAGTATTGCGCTGCAGCCGATTCGGCTGAGCGGCTTGCTTCAGGTGATGAAGGAGCCCCTTTTATTAAAGGTTTCTATGCTGTCGATATTGGCACATAGTGTTCTATTTATTACGATGTTTGGCTTTACACCTTCGCTTGCCATTGCTCTTGGAGCCAATAAGTTTGATTTAACCTTGCTCGTATTTGCTTTTATGATACCACACGCGATGACCTCCTTCTTATCGGGGAGAGTACTCGCACCCAGATTTGGGTCTTGGCAGGTAGTAGCGGTTGCATTTGTATGCAGTGCTTTATGCACTGTGGTGATGCCTTTGGTTAACAATTTTTCTATGCTGCTCATTACACAAATATTTAACGGTTTTTTTCAGGGTCTTCATTTCCCTTTATTGCTGGGGCTCGTTATTCAGCATATCCAGCCGGGGAAGCGTGCAACAGCGATGGGATTTTATCAAGCTGTTTACGCAACCGGAATGTTTGCCGGGCCCTTTATGGCTGGATGGCTCAATGAATTTGGTGGTCTGAATAGTGGATTTTATTTTGCAGGCATCCTTGGCTTTGTAGCTGCGGCTTTGACTTGGATCTGGAAGAAATCGCAGGCTGAACATGAGCTTGGTTAAGTAAGCTATGAAATACACACAACCCCCGATTCCATTTCAGGAAATCGGGGGTTATTTTTGTGCAATTATTGATTATTTCCCGGGTAAGCGCACAACTCGATAAAACAGTACGAGCTTCGACATTTTAGTTCCAGTTCACTCCAAGAATCAACAGATTAAGCAAATATATCATATAGTTAGCGCTTTCAATCGCCAACATCGGTGATCAGGGAAATAATTTTTTGCAGCCGGATGTACTCATTTTTCTCTAGTCCTGGTCGGAAATAGCTGTACAAATAGGCAGCCTCATCAAAGCTTAAGGCGGGATGGCAAACAATTTCCTGAATAGAGAGCGGATTATCGATCAGAATTTGCCATTCACCTGCTCGGTCGGTTAGTGGAATCCTGGCCATAATATCGGATTTAATGGTTACGATCTGTCTCAACTCATCCCAGATGTGAAGCCAGGAAGGACTGAATACGCCGGGCTCGGGAAATAAACGCTGCCCTTTATCAAGCCAGCCTATAACCTGTTCAATCTCCGCATCCTGCATAAACTTCAGCTTGTGCTTGATCCCCTCCAATAATTGATGAAAAGCGGAATAGCCTCCGTTGTGCACCATTTGCTGATAATCAGCCTGCTCCTGCTCTGACTCCGCATAAATCAAGCTTTCCCAAGCACTAGATATCATCATTTCGTTCAACCCCTTGACGTGGATAAATGCACCATTTGGTTTAAATTTAGTATAATTATGAATTTGATAAAAGTCTAGATAAGCCTTAGAAGTAGAGAGCGATCACGGAGCGGACTGCTTGAGCTTCTGCCTACGATTAGCAGTATAAATGCCTGTGAGGATCAGTGCAGCTCCTACAAAATGGTAGATGTGAATACTTTCTCCGGTAAAGGCTGTAGCAAAGATGGTACTGAATAAGGGAATGAGATTGAGGAATCCGGCACAGCGGGCTGGTCCGATGAGCGCAATCGATTGATTCCACGCCGAGAATGCGACTAAGGAAGCGAATACCCCAATATAGACGATACCTGAGCCGATACCAAGTGAAATATGCAGTACAGGCTTAACGAGCAAGACCTCAACAACAGAAAGAGGAATTAGCAGTGCGACAGAAATGATAATTGTATATACAAATAACGCTTGAGCCGGAACCTGTTTGGCAGATCGCCGCATTCCGACGGAGTATAACGCCCAGCATAAAATCGCCGCAAGCATCCATAGATCACCTTTATTAAAGGAAAGACTGACAAGTACATCCCAGCTGCCGCGGGTGATCATCCACAGCACACCCAACATGGATAGACCTATGCCCGGTATGGTTTTCAAGCTGATTGGCTCTTTCAACATCACCCACGAAACCATAATAATCAAAATAGGTGTAGCCGCATTCATAACCGCCGCGTTGATTGAGCTCGTATATTGCACAGCAATATATACAAGCGTATTAAAGCCTGCAACTCCGGTTAGCGATAGGAACGTGAGCATTTTCCATTTTTCCAGAAATAGGGCGCGATGCTTCCAGGCTTCCTTGGCATATATGGGTGTTATTACGATTAACGCAATACACCAGCGCAATGTGGCTAATAGAATGGGTGGGATATCCGCCACAAGTACTTTTCCAACAACAAAATTCCCGCCCCACAGACAGGTCGCCAAAATTAATAACATATAGGGTGATCGCCAGTTCATGATTGTGGAACTCCTTTTCTTGCCGCGTATAAGTGACATTAGTGTAAATGCAAACCGTGAGGAATTGCAAGTTATTTGTATTGTGCAACAATAGGTTCTTATTGACCATTAAATGTTCGATTCATTCGTCTTATAATTGAATTACCAAATGTACCCAAAGGTGGGGTTGCGAATGAAAAAAGTGTGGTACCAGCGGATGTTATGGTCGTATATTCCGATGTTTATGATTGTTGTCTGCTTTTTATTTTTCGTATTTTTCCAGACACTGGCAGAGCAAAATAAGAAGGACCTGTCTATGGCTAACCAGGTATTTACCCGGCAGGTATTGTACTATATTGACGCTACATTGCAATCCATTGATTATTTGGTTATTAATGAACTGTTGAATAATGAGCTGTTCAAGCAGTTTTTTGAAGAAACGGATTCTGGCGACGTGCTGTTGAACTACAAAATTGCCGACAAGATCAAAAATTTGAAGCAGATGAATCCGTTGATTGATTCGATCTATCTGGTGCGTTACCATGACCAGTTTGTGTATAACGGCAATATTCTGAATGGCAGAGAAAGCTTTACGGACGCTGCTTTTGTTGATCAAATGAAACGGGATGCCTATCCGAATCAATGGTCAAATTTGCGTAAATTTCGAGAGTTTGTAAGGATGGATACCAAATCTGTTGTCAGTCTGGTTCGCCATTCCCCATCTAATGTAGAAAAGGGTGTGCTTGTCGTCAATGTGAGTACGGCCCAGCTTCAGAAAAAGGTATTGGAGCTGTATCATAACTCATTTCGGTTTGTAAGTTTGTTCGACCGGAATGGGGAGCTGCTGTTCGATGACGGTCACAGTCTGGATTCACAAATAGAGGACAACCAGATGATCTCGGCCGAAGCCTCTACATACACTGGCTGGGTCATACGCAGCGGCTTGATGGCGGGGACGCTGATCAGTGTGGCCTCTACAGTTTCGGGATTCTGGATCGTTCTGGGAATCATAGCTTTTACACTCGGCATGATTTCGATTTTATATGTCACACGTAAAAACTATAAGCCGATCGACGAGCTGCTCTCCCGTATTCATGCCTATTCGCATCCGATGAAACCGATTATAGGTGGAGATAAGATAGATGAATTTAAGGTGATTGGCACCGCTTTGGGAAGTTTGATGGAGCAATCCAATCGGATAGCCCAGCAGTATGAGGATGAGCTGCGAGTGCGTAAAAAATTGTTTTTCCACGAATTGCTGAGAGGCGCACCGAAAATTCAGCTGCCTGAATGGAGCACTCAAATGCGCAGACTCCAGATGAGCGATACGTTTGAGCAACAGCTCGTTATTGTCGCAGAGATTGATCGGAGCACTGATTTTATTCAGGCTTATAGCGAACACGATCAATATTTGATTAAATTCGTAATGGCAAGCGCTTTCAAGGAGGTGATGGATAGCCATAGGATACCGGTTTGGATTGAATGGACGTCAGATCACCAGCTCAGTGCCATTGTAAGCAGGCCGAATGAGGAGGAAGCTACGAACGATCTGATTTTTGCTGCCTGTGAGCAAGTTCAGACTTGGTTAAAAGCTAACCTCAAATACACGGTCACGATGGCATTGGGTACGATAGCAGAGCAGCCCGTTGATATTGCGCATTCCTACAAAGCAGCGTTGAGATCGTTGCAATATAAGGCCGTGCTTGGTCATAATCGAATTATTCTACAAAAGGATTTGGAGCTTCACTCCCAGGAGGATCGACTCAAATATGTTCAGCTTTTGCTTAAAATGATTGAAAGCTTCGGTATATATCAAGAAAAATGGCAGCAGTGTCTGGAAACCATTTTTTTCGAAATGAAAAAAGATATGCTTTCCAGGGAATTTATTCTGATCGTGTTGAATGATTTGATCTGCTCTTTAAAAAAGGAACTGAGCAAAATGCCGAAGACCGGCAACTGGTTGGAGGAAGGAGAGCTGGAGAGACTAGAACAGGCAATGGTTCAGTTCGAAACGTTGGAGGAAATCCAAGAGCTGTTTACCGAAGTTCTGAATAGTTGGTTTCAGCGTGTGGAGGCATTCCATAACCGTGCTCAGCTTCATGATTTACTTAGGGAGCTTAAACAATATATTGAGCAGAACTTTATGAACCCGGAGCTGTCGCTTGACCATCTAGGACAGCAGTTTCGCATGAATGGCAAATATATCAGCTATGTATTTAAAGAAGAGTTCGGGGAAAAATTTATCGATTTTCTGACCCAAATTCGTATGCGACAAGCGCAGCAATGGCTGTGTGAGACCGACTGGCCTATTCAGGATATTTCCGAAAAGGTAGGGTATGCCAACTCGATCTCATTTCGCCGAGTGTTTAAAAAACATTCGGGTGTATCACCCGGAGATTATCGCAAGGTGAAAAGTGCTTATAAATGATCTTTTTCAAATTATTTCTTGCAGGAACAGCTTTTACTTCCGCGCTTCTCAATACAGCAAACCATTCGTTAACAAGAACCTCGTCCACAGCTACTTGTTGTCTCATGATATAAAACCTGACGTAAATAACCGTCGTTCATTATTAAGAAGACTACATAATGCATATCTCCAGCTACGCATAAATCAAGTGATACGAATTAAGTATGGTCTGCGAAAATCGCTTGCAGCAGCCGTTGTCCTTGCAAAAGAAAACAGTTTGCCCACAGGAAAATGGATTGTTGATCTATAACCAACGGACCTCTAAATTGAGAATAAGCATTACGATCCCAACTTTTGTAAAATTTAAAATCAAGCAAAGGAGGCCAACCCCACCAGCGAGTCCCAAAGGGACCATGCGTCCCCGAAAACACACAGTCTCATCACTAGCATCACACAAAAGTAAAATGCCGTGCCAACGCTGTAGAACCAACAACAATACAGCGAGTCCCAGAGGGACCATGCGTCCCCGAAAACGCACAGTCTCGCCACCAGCATCACACAAAAGTAAAGCGCGTCCTGTAAGGGACGGAGCGGGCCAAACCGCACACAGCCTCACCACCAGCATCACACTAAAAGTAAAGCGCGTCCTGTAAGGGACGGAGCGGGCTAATCCGCACACAGTCTCGCCACCAGCATCACACCAAAAGTAAAGCGCGTCCTGTAAGGGACGGAGCGGGCTAATCCGCACACAGTATCGCATACCACCAAGGGAGTCCAGAGGGCCAAGCCCTTTGGGGCCCTCCCTTAGGGGAGGGTTTGGGAGGGGGAGCTTTCCATTAAAAGACACTGGCAACTGTATCTAATCGTCATTCTTCCGCTGCTGTACCTGATCATCTTCAAGTACATCCCAATGTTTGGCGCCCAAATTGCTTTCAAGGATTACAACGTAGTCAAGGGAATGTTGGGGAGCCCGTGGGTGGGGTTGAAGCACTTCGAGCAGTTTTTTCAATCACCGAATTTTCCGGTTCTGATCCAAAATACATTGTTTTTAAATCTCTATGCCTTGCTAGTGGGGTTTCCGGCTCCGATTATATTGGCACTGGCACTGAATGAGCTGCGGCAGGGTCTGTTCAAAAAAACGGTTCAAATGGTCACCTATGCGCCTTATTTTATTTCTACAGTGGTAATGGTTTCCATGATTATTATCTTTTTATCTCCACGAGTCGGTTTTGCTGGAAGTGTTTTGAAAGCGTTTGATATGGAGTCCGTGAATATTCTCGGGCTGCCGGAGTTGTTCAGGCACATTTATGTGTGGTCAGATGTTTGGCAGCATACCGGCTATGGTGCAATCATTTACATGGCTGCACTGGCAGGGATCAATCCGCAATTGTATGAGGCGGCTAAGGTGGACGGGGCATCGCGCCTGCAAAAAATATTCAACATCGATATTCCTGGAATAATGCCCGCAGCGGTCATTTTACTAATTTTAAACGTGGGTCAATTAATGAATGTCGGATTTGAAAAAGTATTTCTGCTGCAAAATCCGCTGAATACCGGTACGTCCGAAGTGATATCTACTTATGTTTACAAAATCGGCTTGATCGGCGCCAACTTTAGCTTCTCTGCAGCAATTGGCTTGTTCAATTCAGTAATTAACCTGATTCTGCTGCTGTTTGTGAACTTCATCGCCCGAAAAAGTTCCGAAACCAGTCTATGGTAGAGGAGGCCTGAGACCATGTCCAAATCGAATGCAATTCGTGAATCCCATGTGGATAAGCTTTTTCTGGTTTGTATTTATGTATTCCTGGGGGCTGTGCTTGTAAGTGTACTGTACCCGCTTGTATACATTGTAAGCTCCTCCTTCAGTTCTCCGCAGGCGGTAGTCTCGGGAAGAGTGTGGCTGTTTCCGGTTGATTTTAGTCTGGCAGGCTATGAGGCTGCGTTCAAAAATCCACAAATTATGATCGGCTACCGCAATTCCGCCTTGTATACGATCGCCGGCGTCTGTATTAACATTATTTTAACGGTAATGCTCGCGTATCCATTAGCAAGAAAGGATTTTAAGGGCCGGAATGTGATCATGGTGCTGCTGGTCATTACGATGCTGTTTAACGGTGGGCTGATTCCCTACTATATGACGGTGAAAAGTGTAGGGATTCTCAATACGCCATGGGCGATGCTGCTGCCGCAGGCAATGGCGGTGTGGCAGGTGATTATTGCCAGAACTTTTTTTCAAACGACGATACCGGAGGAATTGTATGAGGCTGCAGAGCTTGACGGGTGCAGTGATCTACAATTTTTGTTGAAGGTTGTGCTTCCCTTATCGAAGCCGATTATCGCTGTATTGGTGCTGATGTATGCAGTGGGCCATTGGAATGCTTATTTTGACGCGCTAATTTTCCTCAAATCCTCCAATCTGTTTCCGCTGCAAATCATATTGCGCAATATTTTGATTCTTAACAACATTGACGCTTCTTCGATGATGATCGATGCCAATCAAATGGCTGTTAGAGAAGGTCTAAAGGATTTGCTAAAGTTTTCCCTGATCGTTATATCCAGCTTGCCTGTGCTGATTTTGTATCCTTTTATTCAAAAGCATTTTGTCAAAGGTATTATGATCGGGTCCCTTAAGGGATAAATTGATATGAGGGAGCGTTGTTATGAACAAAACAATCATGGCAGGCTGTGCATGGGCTCTAAGCTTGATGCTGCTGGTTACGGCTTGCAGCGGCAATCCAGAAGGGGATAAGGAAGCGGTGCCTAAGGATGGCAATGCCCCGATAACTTTGTCTGTGTTCAGTGGACAGCGGGCAGATGTGGAAAATTTGGAGACGAATACATTCAGCAAATATGTTGAGAACAAACTGAATATCAAGTTCAAATGGGAGGTTGTTCCCAATGCCGGTCTGAATGACAAAAAACAGCTGCTGCTGGCAAGCGGTGATTATCCGGAGCTGTTTTTGGATGGAAATTTAACGCAGGCTGAGCAGCTGAAGTATGGGCAGCAGGGTGTGTTTATTCCTCTGAACGACCTGATCGATCAATATGCGCCCAACGTAAAAAAAGCGTTCAAGGACATCCCTTATTTACAAAAGGGGATTACGGCGCCGGACGGTAAAATATACTCGATTCCGCAGATTAACGAATGTTATCATTGCTGGTATGCACAAAAGATGTGGATCAATACCAAGTGGCTGGAAAAGCTCGGTTTAAGCATGCCAACCACGACTGAGGAATATTATCAAGTATTGAAGGCTTTCAAAGAGAAGGACCCTAACGGCAATGGCAAAGCAGACGAAATTCCGCTTAGCGGCGCAGGTGATCCGGCTACATGGCATGGCAATATTGACGGATTTCTGATGTCGGCATTTATTTATAACAATTCAGCAGATTATTTCACAATGAAGGATGGCAAGGTGGATTTTGCACCCAATAAGCCAGAATGGAAAAAAGGCCTGGAATATATGAACCGTCTATACAAGGAGGGTCTGATCGATCAAGCCTCATTTACACAAAATCAGGATGGCTTGAAGCAGCTGGGCAATAATCCCGATACGGCGATCCTTGGCTCATATACGGCGGGGCATATCGGGATGGTCGTCGATACGGCTCCCGGTAAAACACGGCATAAGGATTATGATGCGGTTCCGCCACTCAAAGGGCCGGATGGTGTGCAGCTGAGCGGGTATTTTGCAGGGGTTGGTAACGGGACGTTTGCCATTACAAACAAAGCGTCGAAGGAAAAAGCGATAGCAGCCATGAAGCTCGCCGATTATATGTATACGGAAGAAGCTGCTTTGTTATCGATATTTGGACCGGAAGGAAAATGGTGGTCCAAAGCCAAGCCAGAGGAGAAGGATGTTCGCGGACGTCCGGCCAAATATATAACGGCACCGGAATTTGATTCGATTCAACAGCAAAATGAGCACTGGAGCCAGATGGGTTCGTCGCTGCGGACGCGTGATTATCGGGAATCGTTTGCCGTGCCTCAGGATCCACTCGGAAATGGCGGTTATGAATATCGGCTGTATTTGGCAACGCAAAAGTATGAGAAGTACCAACCGAAAGAGATGTATCCGATAAGCATCTTCATGGACCCTCAGGATGCCGATGCAGCGAATCAGCTGAGGACAACGATCAATGCCTATGTCAAAACGTCGATGGTCGAGTTTATTATTGGCCGCAAAAATCTCAATAATGACTGGGATGCCTATGTGAAAGGGCTTGATGGTCTGAATCTGCCGCAATATATGAAAATTTACCAAAAAGCCTATGACAGCGTTTATAAGAAATAAAGATCAAACGAGTTTTGACTTTAAATGAAGCTTTGTGTAGCATAGAAATTACCGACAAGCTATAGAGGCAACTGTGGAAATAATAGGAATAACAATTGAAGGGAGAAGTTCAGTATGTACGATATTATTGTAATTGGAGCAGGTCCGGCAGGGTCGAGTGCGGCGTTATTCGCGGCTAAAGCAGGGAAGAAAACATTGGTTATTGACAATGATCAAAGTATTACCAAACGTGCCTGGGTTGAAAATCACTATGGTGTTTTGGAAATAGCTGGACCGGACCTGATTGAATTAGGGAAAAAGCAGGCTGCCAAGTTCGGAGCCGAATTTATTACTGGTAAAGCCATTAAAATCGCCAAAGCATCAGACGGCTTTCAAGTCGAGACCGAAGGCGCGCACTATGAGGGCAAGCATCTCATTCTGGCAACGGGTGTACTTACCGACCTTGCGCAGCAAATCGGGATCGAAACAAAACCGGCAACTGAACCTCGCATCAAAACGATATATGCAACTACACCAGAAGGCAAAACTTCAGTTGAAGGTATCTGGGCAGCGGGAACAGCAGCAGGCGTGAGTGTGCATACCATCATTACTGCTGGTGATGGCGCGAAGGTAGCGATTAATGTCATTAGTGAAATCAACGGTGAGCGTTATGTTGATCACGATATGATTAAATCCTGATAAACTTGTATTACGTAGGTTTCAAATAATAATAGCAATATTTAAGGATGCTGCCGAATGTTTTCGCCAGCATTCTTTTTTAATGGTTTTCGATCTCTGCTGAGAATCCGGTTTCCTCCTCATAATATAACTGAATCACTAGTTGATTAGGGTCAAAATGATGATACGTTTCCAAGTAAATGGCCGCGGCATCTATAATATCCTGCTCTGAAAGCTGATAGGACTTTTGACTTTTGGTTGCATGCAGTGTTGCTGTAATTCCTTTTCCTTCCTCGTGATGTAATTCGACTTGAATATCCTCGATAACCTCATTGTAGGTACTGGCGCCAAATACACAGGTAGAATCGATGAGATCCTGTTCATTGAAAATAATTTTCATCTGTTTTTCTCCCTGATTTTTTTAAACCATCTATAGCCGAAGTAGATAATAACGCCCCAAAAAAGAATTCCAATGAGCGAAAAACCGCCTCCTCCACCACCAAAACCGAAAGGATTCAATAAATGTCCAATGATTGCTCCAGTTGCAAGACCGCCTAAGAAACCACCCCAGCGACTTGTTGGATTCGCTTGTTGACCCGGTTGATTTCTTGGATTGCGCGTTACATTGGAGGAAGGGGACCTTGGTCCAGTCGTATACCCATTTCCTGGGGTAGCTCTATTACCTCCTGAAAATGATCCAGAGGGTGAACGATAACTGCCTCTACCCCTTGATAAGGGTTGGATTTGCTGTTGATCAGACTCCTGAATCTGAATGGAAGGACTTTTGATTTCACTGGCTGAAACGGTTGACATATGGAAACATAAAAAAAGGGTCAGACAGCCTAAACATTTCTTCATTCCAATCCTCCTTCGAATGAACTGTTTGTAACTAAACCTATATTTCCGCATCCTTTCCCTGATTATTCATGACTAACTAGATTACACATATAATAGAAGAAATAGTAAAAAACCGCAGTTCCGATTAGCGGAACTCCGGTTCATTTATAAGTTAATTTGCTGCTGCACACCATCTACACTCCGCTCGGCATCACTTTGATATCGGTATCCAGCTTCGGGAGAAAAGCATGGTTCGGATTAAATGTGAAAATACGTTTTACCTGATAAGACAGCATAACAACAGCCGTTAATGCCTCACTTAAGGACAGGCGAAGCTCGGGACAGCTTCCAATGAGCTGCTTGGATTCTTGCTCAAGTTCAGGGCTACCGGGTATCACTTTGAGGACACCTTTGGCTACACATTGATCGACAATATCGATAAAAAATTGTGCATGATCAAAGCTGCAGCGATTTCGCAGCCACTGATGGGTATCAAATATCACATAATTGGTTGTAATGAGAGGACGTTCCAAGTCATCAAGGTCAAGAAAAAGCGCTCTTGCCCGACTATAGTGGGTTTGTTGTTCATCCATGAGGGAAGTTAGTGCGGTCTGATCCAAAAAAACAGCCTGCCGGTAATCTATTTCTTCACTCCTCGACATACGCCTCACCTCCATAACGATTAAATTCGCGGCTTGTTAATTGATCCAGATAGAGCAGGGGATTACGCTCCAGCTGCTGAATGGATATGATCTGTAGGGGAACAGATTGTGCCTGCGCCCAATGCTGCTGCAAAATATGATTAATAACGGCACTTACCGTTGTTTGCTGCTGCTCTGCCTCATCATGACACTTGTCCAACAGAACAGGATCAAGATCGAGAATGGTGGCTTCTTGTTTGTCCTCGGAGCCGGATATGAGTTGAGTGGCGGCTGTTTTCCATTGTTCCAGACGGCTATGCAGCTTTTGTTTGGCATTATCCATCAAGTAAGCACCTCCTTATTCTGTATAAGCTTCGAATGAACTTTTCTTTTTTGGGGTATATCGGATAATGATCTGGATATGTATTGACTCTATTATGTGATAATGATAATCTTTATCAGTAAGAAGTAGTTTTGCAGTTTTTTTACCACATCGAGGTGTATAAATCTGAAAATATTAGAAAAAATCGAAACTTTCATTGTTCTCGCTGATTGCAGTTCTTTTACGGAAACAGCCAAACGTCTGTATTGCTCCCAGCCAACGATCAGCAACCATATCCAGCAGTTGGAGGAAATGTTCAAAACGACATTGTTCCACCGATCAGGTAAAACTGTACAGCTGACCAAGCAGGGCGAGATTTTACTTAATTATGCGAAGCTCATGACCGAGCTGGTTGATGAAGCATCGATCAAGATCAAAAATGTTTCCCAACAGGAATCGATTCTGTCTGTTTATGTAAGCAATTATATTGCCGGGTATTTTTTTACGGACATTTTGAAGCATTTTCATGTTGCTTTTCCAAAGCAATTACTTGAAGTCTATACACATTGCTATGAGGATTTGGTACGTTGTCTTCGTGAGGGAAGAACGAACATTGCGTTCATGCCGATCTATGCAAAGGATGAATATATACATAGTCAATACGACATCTCGGTGCTTTTTGAGGATGATTTTTTGCTCATTCTTCCAGCAGGTCATCCGTGGGCCCTTAGAAAGGTTATTTACTGCAGGGATTTGCAAAATCAAACGATACTGCTCCCGCAAAGCCCATACTTGCAGCAATACATTGCCGAGCAAATGGAGAAGCATCAGGTTAAGGTGCGTTTTCTACAAATGAGTAATTTTGAAATGATCAAGAGAGCTGTGAAATCTCAGTTGGGCTTAGCTTTTCTTCCCTATACGACAGTTGCGGGCGATAAGAAAAACGGTGAGCTTGAGGTCAGGACGGTAGTTTCCTTGAATCTAAAGAGGACAAATGGTTTTGTAGTGCGTAAGCAGGCCAAGCTGACCCCAGCAGAAATCGCTTTTTGCAAGGATGTGGAACGATACTTTCATGCGACACAGAGCGCTCTTTAGAGAAGAGCGTTTTTTATTGTTCCAAATTCGTTCTATAAGAATTGTTTGGTTATGAATCAGAAAATTAAATGATAGCCAACAAATGCTGATAAACAGCGTTATTATCGGGTAATGGGGCCAGTCGACCTTATAATTGATATTGATATTCATTATCATTTGAGTTACTATCGGTTTGCAGCATACAAATAATCATTATTCAGGAGGCTCATTTATGTCCACAATCTACATAAAAGACGGCAAGGAATTATTGGAAATTGGTTTCCCGGAAGTAAGAAAATACCACGGTAACATAGCGCTCATGGCGGTAGCCGTTGGATTTAGAAGCTTGCAGGCAGCTTTCAAGGAATTGTATGGCGAGGATGCACCGCAGCGTAAAGAAATTTCAATCCTGTCAGGGCATGGTGGACCTGGATTTCGCGATGCCTTCGAATTTGTGACACGGGCAGTAACTCGTGGTGCCTATACGGTTGATGTCAATTACCCGCAAGCCCAACATGACCCGCACCGTGCTCAAGGTTATGCGTACGTGATTTCCAGCACAGATGGCAAATCCGTCGAGGTGTCGCTTCGTGATGGCTTTTTACCACTTGCCTTTTATGATTATTTGAAAAAAGGGCGTGAAGGCACAATGACGGAGCAGGATACAGAAACCTTCACCGAAATGAAGCTGTCACTTTGTAATCGTGCCCTGGAACTATCACAGGACGAGCTGCTGACTGTCAAACGAATTTCATAAACCATTAAATGGGGGTTATCCAGTTGATTACACGCAAGTTATCCAGACGACTACTGACATGCATGATTGGTACGGCCATTATGCTGGCAGGCTGCACGAATTCGTCGAGTACACCAGCTGCTGTTGACTCAGGCGCAGCACAACCAAGTAATGCGACAGCATCAACAGAAAAGACGGTTCAAGAATTAAAGATCGGTCTACCGGGTGATGCAGGACCGCTGAACTTCTATACCGGATCTAGTAATTATGACTATTTAACAGAGCTTGTGCTCGATAAGCTATTTGCCCCTTCTCCTTATGTAGACGACCCACAACCATGGCTGGCCGAATCGGCTAAGCAGCTTGACCCACTTACTTGGGTTGTGAAGGTTCGTTCAGGAGTTAAATGGCATGATGGCGTGCCGTTCACAGCCGAGGATGTTAAATTTACATTTGAATATTTCAGGGATGGCCCCTCTAACCGATATACGCATCATGTGAGCGAAGTACCTCGAGTGGAAAAGATCGAATTGGAAGATGCAAACACGGTACGTATGACTTGCGCGTATCCTTGCCCAACCTTGGCGAAGATCACACTTGCAGACCTGCCAATTATTCCTAAGCATATTTGGGAAAAGGTCGAGAATGCACGTAAGTTCACAGAACTACCGATTGGAACAGGACCTTACAAACTGGTTGAGTACAAGCCCGATCAATATTATAAATTCGAAGCGAACCCGGATTTCTTTAATGGCAAGCCTTTGGTAAATACTTTGGTTATGCCGATTATTAAAGACCCGACCTCGATGTTCAATGCATTGCGTTCCGGTGAAATTGACATTGCCGCAAGAAGTGTTCCGCCAGAATTACTTGAATCGTTCAAGAAGGCACCTAATATGAAGGTTATGAAAACATCAGAGCTGTCGTTGGCCGAGATTCGTATTAACTATGAGAAAGAACCGTTTAATCAACCAGAGCTTAGACAAGCGATTTCTTTGGCTGTTGACCGTAAAACAATTACGGATACCGTATTGCTGGGTCAAGGTAAGCCAGGACTCAAAGGCTATCCGCACCCGGATTCTCCTTGGACCAATCCGAATCTGAGCACGCCTTTCGATTTAGAAAAGGCGAAGTCGATTCTGGATAAACTCAATTATATTGATCGTGATGGTGATGGTGTAAGAGAGAGTGCTGATGGAAAACTACTTGATTTCAAAGTCAATGTAGCTTCAACGGAGCCAACATGGATTCGTTCGGCTGAATTATTAAAACAGCAGTTTGCTAAAGCGGGAATCAAGACTACGGTCGAGGTATTGGATTCGGGAACTATAGGTACCTTGTCACAATCCAAAAAATTCGATATGTACATTAGCAGCATCGGACCGCATGGTGTAGCTGATCCGGATCAATTCATTATGTCTCATCGTTCAGGGTACTTGTGGACAAAGGGTCTTGCTTATCCAGAGATGGATTCCATAACAGCCAGATGGATGGCTGAAGCGGATGTAGAAAAGCGCAAAAAGATATCCTTCGAGCTGCAGGAACTGTTCAATCGTCAGCCGACCAGCATTGCAATGTACTATCCAGATCAAAGCTTTGCCTACCGTTCGGATAAATATGATTCTTGGGTAGAAACCCTTGGTTTCGGCATTATTCATAAATTTTCTTTCCTGCCAGAGAAAGCTCGAAAATTAGCAACGGGAGCGAAATAAGAACGGAGAGATTTCGATGTCCACACAGACCTTACCAGGAAAAGCAGATAGCAGCTCCTTCTATCGCTGGTTCGGCCGGAAATTCCTGCAGTATGTTTTGGTGCTGGTGATTGCCTTGACTATTAACTTTGGCTTGCCGCGTTTGGCCCCGGGTGATCCTCTGATTTATTTTATGGGGCAAGAGGTGAACACATTGACGCCTGAGCAGCGATTGCGGATGAACCGCGAGCTCGGGCTGGATGCCTCCGTCCTGGAGCAGTATGGAAATTTCATGGCAGGCGCAGTGACAATGAAGCTGGGAAGCTCGACCAAGTTCGGCAAGCCTGTGACGACTGTACTGCGGGAACGATTACCTTGGACCTTTCTGTTAGTCGTTCCTGCTCTAATACTAAGTCCGATTATCGGGATCATATTTGGTGCTTATGCAGCGTGGAACAGGGGGAGACGCAGAGATTTGCTTCTCCTGACCAGCATGCTGGCTGTCAATGCGATGCCCGGGTTCTGGATCGGAATGATATTGATTGCTATATTCGCAGTTAATTTGGGCTGGCTGCCCTCATATGGTGCGGTGCCGCTGACCAGCGCCAATGATTTCCACTATGTGGTTGAGGTTATTCGCCGGATGATCCTTCCGGTCGCAACCATAACGATAGCATCAGTCGGTACGAACTTCCTGCTGACGCGCTCTTCGATGCTTGAAACGTTAGGTCAGGATTATATCTTGATGGCTGAAGCCAAAGGAGTCAGCAAGCGAGGTGTGATTTATCGACATGCTCTCCGCAATGCACTGCTTCCCGTTTACACGCATATCACGATGAGCCTTGGTATTCTGGTGAGCGGAGCTGTTGTGGTGGAGACTGTATTTTCTTATCCGGGTATAGGTCGTTTGTTGTATGAAAGTGTTGTGGCACGAGATTTTCCGATGATGCAAGGCGTATTTCTATTGATAACAGTCGGAGTCATTGCAGCAAATATGCTTGCGGATTTGACTTATCCGCTCGTTGATCCACGGGCACGAACACGTAAACCGATGGAGGGCACAGCATGATGCGGACGATGGCGCAAAAGATCGGAATTGCCGGAGTCCTGCTGCTGTCCATGATGTTAGTGATGGCCATTGTCGGACCCTTTGCTGTTCCGTATGACTCCAACGAGCAGACTGCTCTACCGCTGCAAGCCCCAGATTATGCACATTGGCTGGGTGCTAACGATATGGGTCAAGACATTTTGGCGGAATTGGTGGAGGGTGCGCGTGTATCCTTATTTATCGGAATCGCATCGGCTATTATGGCTACGTTCATCGGAACCATTATTGGGCTGCTAGCGGGCTACTGGGGAGGCTGGCCAGATTCCTTATTCATGAGAATCGTCGATGTGAGTCTCACCCTACCCTTCCTCCCGCTCATGATTGTAATCGGCGTGTATCTGGGTCCAAGTATAATCACGCAGGTTATTGTTATTACGTTAGTTCTGTGGGCCAGTAAAGCGCGCGAAATTCGTTCGCAAATTCTTTCATTACGTACACGTGGTCCCGTCATGGCCGCCAAGTCGATGGGAGCAGGCGATTTTTATCTGCTTCGCCGGCATATATTGCCCGGTATCGTTCCGTTGTTGATTCCACAGTTTGTGAGAGCAGTGAATTCCGCTATTTTAATGGAATCCGCGCTAAGCTTCCTGGGTCTGGGAGATCCGCTTTCCAAAAGCTGGGGCAGTATATTGTTTTATGCGAATTCGCGTAGTGCCTTTTTGACAGATGCCTGGCTCTGGTGGATTCTTCCTCCGGGTCTATGCATCGTGATCACGGTTTTATCCTTTTCCTTTATCGGTTATTGGCTGGAGGAAAGAGTCAGCCCGCGTCTGCGCACTTATTTGTCTGCAATGACAGTCAAGCGAGTCAAGCTGCAAGCTGCCGCTGGTGTACCTTCAACTAGTGAAATGACAAGCAGAGGACAAGTTCTAGAGGTCAACAATTTGACAGTCGGTTATTTAAAAGGATCGGAGCTTGTGAATGCGATAAGCTCTGTAAGCTTTTCGGTAAACCAAGGTGAGGTCGTGGGGATTGTCGGTGAATCCGGAAGCGGGAAGACGACGGTAGCTGCTTCGATTATTCAATTGCTGAAGCCGCCTGCTGTCTTGCGTGAAGGCTCGATCCATTTGTGCGGTCAGGATTTGACCCGATTGTCTCCCATGGAGATGCAAAAGCTGCGCGGAATGAAGGTTGCACTTATCCCTCAAGCCGCTATGAACGCGCTCAATCCCGTGCTGTCGGTCCGTCAGCAATTGATCGAAGCCATTACTGCCAAGCACAAGCTGGGTAAGGTTGAACTGCAGCAGCGGGTAAACCAAATGCTGGAGCAGGTTGGATTAGCTGCCAAGTGGGGATCCGCTTATCCGCATGAGCTGAGCGGAGGCATGCGCCAAAGAGTCGTTATCGCCATGGCGCTTATTAATGAGCCCACGCTTGTTATTGCCGATGAACCTACTACAGGTTTGGATATCATGGTTCAGATTGAAATCATGAAGTTGTTGAAGGGACTGCAAAAGCGTCTAGGCTTATCGATGGTTTTTATTTCCCATGATCTTCCTGTTATCTTGGGATTAGCTGACCGGATCGTGATTATGAAGCAGGGTGAAATTGTCGATCAGGTAGCTTCTGCCGATTTGGCGATAGCCTCAACACACCCATATACCCGCCGGTTGATGGACTCGATACCGAGGTTAAAGATCAATGAACCGCAGCCTGCGAACATTCAACCGGTATATGAGCACTCTTGAGGATAGGAGGCAGGAATCATGGCCGTTAAGGAATTATCCGATTTATCAAAATCAAAGGAATCAGAGGATAGGGATTCCCTGCAAGCTTTATCTCGGAATCCCCATCGTCAGCAAATCATTAAACATGGAGCCATCCAGCATACAGGCTTGCTGGAGATACAAAGCCTGCACAAATCGTATCGTGATCGAAGCGCCTTCTCCTATACCGCAAATGTGTTGAATGGGATTCATTTTACGGTAGGCGAGAATGAGACAGTTGGGTTGGTTGGCTCAAGCGGCGCTGGCAAAAGCACGATCGGACGGATTATTGCCGGTTTGGAGCATGCAGACAGCGGCAAGATGCTGTACCAGGGATACGATGTGCTGGCCTTGAAGCACAAAGAACGCAGAACGGTAACGAATTCGATACAAATGATTTTTCAGGACCCCTATGAGTCCTTATCGCCACGGATGACGATTGAGCAATTGATCGTAGAACCATTAGTTATACAGAAGCTGTATAAGAATGAGCCTGAAAAACGGCGACAGCTTGTTCGCGCTGCGCTTGCCGAGGTATCATTAACGCCTCCCGAGCGATTCATGAATCGTTATCCCCATGAACTGTCTGGAGGCGAGCGGCAGCGGGTGGGGCTGGCCAGAGCTTTTATATGTCAGCCTCGTTTGATCGTGGCTGATGAACCCACCTCCATGCTGGATTCTTCGCTGCGTCTTGACTTACTGCAGCTGATGAACCAGCTTCGAGAGCGCCATCAAATTTCGTACTTATTTATTACGCATGATATTGCATTAACCCATAACTTCTGTGACCGCCTGCTTGTTTTGGATAAGGGTGAAATCGTCGAATCCGGTACACCGCAGGATGTCATTGAAAGACCACAGCATCCTTATACACAGAGGTTGATTGGAGCCTTACAGCAGCTGAACAAAATCTAGATTTGCCTATAATTTAGCGAGGAAGAGGTAATCTGCGTGGAATTGACCCAGGATTTTCTTGTATTAAACGCTTGCAGCAGCTTTGCCGAGCAAAGAGTCAAGGATTCGCGTTATCAAAATGATTTTACTTTTCAGGACGTATATGAATTGCCGTCTATTGATCTTACTCCCTACAAATGTATGATCATTAACGGGCTGATTGATCAGGAGTATTTGAACAAGGAAAAAGCCCGTATCGCTGATTTTCTGGCGCAGGGTAAAGTGATTTTATTCGGTGGGCATTTGTTTCGTCCATGGCTTCCAGGAGGCTCCTCCTTCATTCCCAAAACGATTCGCAGCTTTAATGACTACGCGATTACTTTTGCCAATCCGCATCCTATATTTGAAGGCGTTGAGCCCGATGATCTGACTTACAACAAGGGTGTAGCCGGTTTTTTTGCAAGGGGTCATCATCCATTGCCGCCTGAGGCGGAAGTACTGCTGTTTCTGGGAGGAGCGGAGCCGATTATGTATATCGACCGACTCAGCACCAAGGGCACGATCGTGGTTCATGCTGGCAGTGACCTGCTTAGCTACAGCAATCATCCGAATACAGCCGGACGTATTACTCCACAGTTGATCGACTGGATTCGCAGCGAATACAAACAGATACAAGAGAGGAATGCAGGCTAATGAGAAAAGTCGCGGCCCTGTACGGGGGAAATGCCCACCAATATCGCAGCCTGAATGAGCCCAAGTATCGTCGGTACATTCATGAAATCATTTATTTACCTGAGTTTGAACAAGCGTCTCTGGATGGGATCGATGTGCTGCTTGTTCCTTCACAGCTGCATTTGGGACTGCTGGTGAAAGCGCAGAAGAAGATCTGGGAATTTGCCGAGAGTGGGGGAACGGTCATCGCACTCGGACAACAACCGAAGGAATGGATTCCGGCACAGAATTGGGAATTCAGGCCGACCAATTTCTGGTGGTGGCTGGATAAGGCAGCGAAGAGCGGGCTTGTACTAGCGAAGCCGGAGCACGATTTATTTAAGTATATATCACTTGGAGATGCAACCTGGCATTATCACGGCGTGTTCTGGCCGCCTGAAGGCTCGGAAGTGTTAATATCAACCGAGGATCATGGAGCTATTCTATACGTGGACAAGGTGAGCACAGCTGGCACGTGGATCGTAACCACCTTGGACCCTGAATACCATTATGGATCCTATTTTATGCCAGCTACCGAAAGATTTCTGGATGGCTTTATGCCTTGGATTGCGGAAGGCACTTTCTAATGATTCGCATCGACAATCTGACCAAACAATATGGCAATCGCACCATTTTGGATGATGTGAATCTGCATATCCGGGAAGGAGAATTTGTATTCCTGCAGGGACGATCGGGCTCCGGTAAAAGCACGTTGCTCAAGCTGTTGTACCGGGATATCGGAGATTACAGCGGACAGATCCTTGTGGGAGGAACTCCGATTGAGCAGATGCCCAAATATGTACTACGGCGCAAGATCGGCGTTATTTTCCAATCGTTTGAGCTGCTTGAGAGAAAGACAGTATTCGAGAATGTGGTGCTAGCGGGTGAAGTGCAGGGTAAGGCAAGCAAGCTGATTGAACCCGAGGCTATGCGTTTACTGGAGAGGGTGGGCTTGAAAGGAATGGAGCAGCTATTCCCAGAGCAGCTTTCTGGTGGCGAGCAGCAGCGGGTGGCGATTGTCAGAGCGCTGCTTAACCGGCCCAGCCTCTTGCTGGCGGATGAACCGACCGGGAATCTGGATTCAGAAACAGCGGAGCAGATGCTGAAGCTGTTAAAGGAGCTGCATGAAGAGGAAGGAATTTCGATGCTGGTCGTTACGCACTCGGAGCACCTGATTACGCAGTTTCTATCGAGAACCTTGAGGATGGACAATGGAAAGGTAAGGGAGTATGCACGCACTTAACATGTATATGCGAGATGCGCGAGAAGGTATGCAGCGCAATGCGGGAGCTGCAGCTACGGCTGCGGCTCTGATCTTTGCCGCGATGCTCATATTGGGTGGCTTGCTGCTCGTTCGTATAGGCATAACTGACATTATGTCTTATGTGCAAGCTCAGGTGAACATCAAGGTCTATGTGGATCCTGCTATCGATACGCGGGAAGTTGCACGTATTCTGGAAAGCAAAAGCTTTGTAAAATCAGTAGATATCGAAAAGAAGGAGCAGCTACTGGAGCGGCTCCGTGTTTTTTTTCAAGGTAAGGAATATTTGCTAAATGCTTTTAAGGATAGTGCCATACCGGATGCGGTTACGATCAAACTTAGCGATAACAACAGTATCGAGCAGATCGTCAAAGAGCTGCGCACAATGAAGGGAATAGCTGAGGTGGTCTATCCCCAGCAGCTGGCGGAAACTGTTGTGAAATGGTCAGAACAAGGGAAGCGTTACGGGGTGATCCTGCTTACTGTATGTACGGCGATTGCATTCGTAACCGTATATATGGCGATTAATCTGGCGCTTTACCAGCGACAGAAGGAAATTCGCGTCAAGCTGCTGCTGGGAGCCAAGCCGACACATGTCAGAGGTCAGTTTTTGCTAGAGGGCGGTTTGATCGGTTTAATCGGGAGTCTGATTGCTTCAGCAACCATTTATATGGGGTATGCGTACATGCTGTTTCCACTCGAACGCTACTATCCGTATATTTTTCATTTTCCAGTTTCCCAGGTATATAGCTTGATGGCTGTTCTCCTGGCAGTAGGCACCTTGGTTGGTTTGGCGGCTAGCTATGTATCTACGATGAAGCTGATCAAGGATGCTTAGGGGGGTTGGACAATCGTGAAACGAACGGGAAGCCGATCCATGCTCGGGTTATTACTTGGAAGTATGCTCATACTCACAACGAGCGTAACGGTATATGCTCATTTGACCGGGGCTTTTGCCGATTTTTTGGTGACGGTACAGGATGAGCAAACGACGGAAAAACTGAAAACTGAAATTCTTGCTACCAAGGCAGAGATCGAGTCGTTAACGCCTCGTGTCAACAAGCTGGAAAATGACTACAAAGACAAACAGCAGCTCGCGGTTTCCCAACTGCAATTTTACAATGAAGTGGGGCTGGACACCTGGATGAATTTACTGCTGCAGTCAGAAAGTCTTGTTGATGCGATGGGAAGCCATTGGCTGTTTGAAAATCACCTTCAAGCCTATATGCAGCAGTTGGATTTGCTCTACAAGGATTATATGCAGCTCCAATCGACCAAGGTGGCACTTGAGGGTCATCAGCGGCTGTTAACTATAATCGAAGATAACATGCAGATGCGTAATCTGTTCTTGTCACAAAATGCACAGCTGCCCATTGATCAGGTAGCTAATTATTTGGATATCGACTGGCAATCCGAGGTAGAAAAGCATCTGATTCAGGCACTGAAGCACGATACGGAGCTAACGGAGCAGCAGGTACAAACCTGGGCGACAGCAGCTGCCGAGACTGCTAGTTATAAATTGGATGAAAGCTGGCTAAATGCGCAGAGCGATGTGGAGTATTTTTTTCGTTCCGATCATGTTTATGTGGTGTATAAAAAAAAGGATATTCACGTCATTCTCATCGGTCAGGTGCTGAGTGGCGGCAATGGTTACGCGCAATTACAATTTGAAGCTGGTTTTTTTAACGGTTTTTTAATGCCGGATACTTTAATGATAGAGCTATCGGGATTTCGTATTCGTCATGATCTATTGGAGCAGTTACCCGGAATGAAGGGGCCAGTGGATTTGCGGCAGTCCGGCGGAGCTCTTATCATAACAAGTGAAGCTCGATGATGCATATTTCTGATATATTCATTGATGTATATAATTAGCGCTGCTAATGATTGAATTATGATTTTAAGGAGGTAGCTTATATGTACCGTATGCTGCTGCTGATTACCATGTTGATGATCCTGCTTCCATCAGCTGCTTCTGCACATGTGGTTAATGATCAAACCATTTACGAGGACATTCAGTACTCTGCTGTGAAGGAGCAGATTGTTATATTGAGTGGATTGGGTGTTATTCCTTATGAGCACGGAGCCTCGCTATTCAAACCGGGTGATAAGTTGACGCGCAAGGAGCTCGCCCTGTGGGCTGGAACCTTCCTGCAAATAAAACCGGCGAATACGCCAACCGATGAGATTGTTAAAGCAGCATTGGATAAGGGAATTGTAACATCTGTGCAAGGAAACGCGACCTATAAAGAGGTAGATCAGGCTTTTTTTCAAGGGCAAGCCAAGTTAGGTCGAAATGACGAAGAACTGACTCGGGAAGCGTTGGTCGTGATGATGAAGCCGTACCTGGAGCAAAAGGTTAACGGTCATACGTTGTACGAGATGGCAGGGTTTACTCCAGGACCTTCTGGGAAAGTAGAAGACGTGACAACAAAGGATATGAAGGATAAAGACGGTAAAACAGTCAAAGCATTCATCCTGCAGATAAACGGCAAGTCCTTTGTATTGGGAGCTCATCCTAAAATCATTCAGGCCTCGGTAGATCCAACCGTTTGGAAAGGCAAAAACATCATTTCTTCCTGGTTGACCAAAGAGGATGGTACTGAGCAGCTGCAGTTGGTCACGTTCGAGCAACAGTCTGCCAACCAGGGGGCTAAGGGGAATGACAGTCAGTCATCAACACACAACCATGCTGGACACAGCAGTGAATCGGATACAGCCCAAACGGCCGTATCGCCAGGGTTTCCCTACTTTCCCGCAGCCATTGGGGCGCTGATCGTGCTGCTTGCAGTCTGGCTATTTGCTAAGAGAAAACGGAAAACGGTATAGCTAAAGCATGTTCATACAAGGAGGCCCACTGCGATAAACGGAAGCGCAGTGGGCTTTTTTTTCATGAATTCACACTGGACTCAGTGTCTTTGCGGTAGCTGGCTAAAGCTTGATTAAACCGGGAAAAATCCTTTGATAACAATCGTAATTTGTTTTTAATAGCGGTCTGTTTCTCAGGACTTTTCCAATAAAATAGCTCGTCGAGGCAATTATCGATTTGTTCCCTCAAGTCAAGAATATAGCGTTTTTGCGGATGCAGCAGGGACAAGGCATTTAAATCCTCCGCAAGCTCGTGACTCAGAAATTGAAGGTTTCGTTTGGGCAAGGCTTTGGATATAGGGAATATATCGGGTGTGTTATCCATTCGATAATTACGACCAGGGACCTGTCTCCAGAACTCAGTCCATTCCTGATAGAGCCCCGTTTCATAAAGCAAGAACCCAAGAAATCCGCATAACCATGCCGTGCAGCTTGTATTTCTAAGGGTACAGCCCCTTCCATCAGCCAGATGAACACACCCACTGCAGCATGAGCCTCCATTCATGATACATACCTTGCATATCTGTTCAGTTCCAACCCTTTGTAAAAAATCAAGGCCTTGATCAATAACAATCTGTCTAGTGGTCATATGATTAATTCCTCATTTGTATTTAAGTATACCTGCTCAATATGTTATCTAGTTAATACTAAATATCTTGTTATTTGAATATAAGGATTTTGCATAAAAAAAGCAAGCTATTGTTCCTGCAGAAAAAAATGTCGATTAGAGTGGAGGAAAGTTGTACAGGAATCGTTTTATGATATGATAATATTTATATATTTGAATCTATGAGGAGAAATCACTATGAATCTTGAGCTCCAGCAATTTAAGGCTGATTTTTACAAAGCGTTGGCCCATCCCATGAGAATTCGCATCCTTGAAGTTCTTTGCGAGGGTGATAAGAATGTCAATGAGATACAAGCCATTATTGGCAGTGAAGGCTCAGCGGTTTCGCAGCAGCTTTCGGTATTAAGAAATAAAAATGTTGTCTATGGCAGTAAAGAGGGGACAACGGTGGTATACAGCCTACGTGATCCCTTGGTGAAAGACTTGCTGCAGGTTACCAAACAAATATTTGATAACCATCTGGTGGGCACCATCTCTCTTCTGGAAAGCATGCGTGCTTCAGAACAATAGGCTCTTTACACAGGTGTAAGGTTCTTCAGATTGAGGTATTGATTTTTTTGTTTATTAGTCTTATTATTGCTATATATTCAAATAATCAAATATATGAGAAGAAGGGTTGTTATGAAGGGGTATGGGAGATTTGAAGGCTATAATTATCAAATGCTGCGTCGAGACCTCATATCAGGATTAATAGTCGCCGTTGTTGCCATCCCTCTTGGGATGGCTTTTGCTATTGCCTCCGGGGTAAAGCCGCAGTTTGGCATTTACACGACAATTGTGGCGGGTATTCTTATCTCACTGCTTGGTGGTTCCAAATTCCAGATTGGTGGTCCCACAGGTGCGTTTATTCCGATTTTATTTGCTATTGTGATGCAGTATGGGTATGAAGATTTACTGATAGCCGGTATGATGGGAGGCTTCCTTCTGGTCTTGATGGGGATATTGAAGCTTGGGGTGTTGATCAAGTACATTCCGCGACCCGTCACGATCGGATTTACCTCGGGTATCGCCGTTATTATCTTTTCGGGTCAGATCAGTAATTTTCTGGGGCTGACAAACTTAGAGCGTCATGAGGATTTTGTTTCGAATATGAAGGAAATGGTGCTGCATGTATCTACGGCGAATGTGTGGACTATGATAACAGCCCTTATTAGCTTAGGGGTTATTCTTATTATGCCCAAATTGAGTGCCAGAATACCGGGTTCATTAGTGGGGTTAATTGTTTCGGCTACCGTAGCGGCCTTATTATTCAGAGGTGAAGTGGCAACAATCGGATCAACCTATGGGAACATTCCGAGCACACTGCCTAGCCTGCAGTTACCTCAGCTATCCATCGATAAAATCATCGGGCTGCTCCCGTCCGCTTTTGTCATTGCGATGCTTGGCGGGATTGAATCCTTGTTGTCCGCTGTTGTCGCAGATGGAATGACAGGCAGCCGACACAACAGCAACAAGGAGCTGATCGGTCAAGGAATCGCGAATATGGTGACTCCTTTATTTGGAGGGATACCGGCAACAGGCGCGATTGCGCGCACAGCAACGAATATTAAAAATGGTGCTGTATCGCCTATGTCCGGTGTTGTACATGGTATTGTTGTATTATTGATCCTGATCTTATTTGCTCCGTTATCCTCGGCCATCCCTCTAGCCAGCATGGCACCGATCCTGATGGTTGTGGCCTGGAATATGAGTGAACGTAAACATTTTGCAGAAATACTCAAAACCAAAACGAGTGACTCTGTTGTGCTCGTTATCACGTTCCTGCTTACGGTATTTACAGATTTAACAACGGCAGTTGAAATTGGATTAATTATGGCAGTGCTACTGTTTGTCAAACGGATGAGCGATATGCTGGGAGTAGCCAAGGTGCTTCCAGATCCGTCACTGAAGCATGAAAAAGTAAAATCCTATATGGTGAGTGAAGGTCATGATTGCCCACAGCTGAGTATATATTCGATTGACGGTCCTTTATTTTTTGGTGTAGCGAGCACGTTTGAGCATTCGATTATGGATTCCCTCCAAGAACCTCACCGAATGCTGCTGCTTCGTATGGCCAAGGTACCCTTCATGGACTCGACTGGAGCGGCGAACCTGGCCCATATTGTGAAGTATGTTACCCACGCAGGCGGGATTGTGCTCATTTCTGGTATTCAACATCAACCAAGAGCTTTCATGAAAAAGACAGGTCTTGATGTGGAAATTGGGCATGACCATTTCTTCGAGCATACGGGGGAAGCAATAAATTATGCTCTGAAAAAGCTCGATTACAACAAGTGCGTGGGCTGCAAACATTTTGCATTTCGGGAATGTGTGGCGTTATCAAGTCCTGCCCAAAAGGCTGAATAAGAATCTCATGGGTCTTGTCATCGTAACAGATTTTTTTTAAATACAAGCAAGCTTCATCATAAGTTAATGTTATTCTTAGATCTAATTTTCGTTCAAGCGAAGATTAGGTCTATTTACTATTTCCACCTGAGGTTAGGAATGGAATTCCGCTGAACGGGGCTATTGGCCGCCTTGACTTTAGACATATCAAGAAAAGTCCAAGTTTTTCAAAAATGTACTAATGCATAAAAAGCTTTTTTACAAAAAAGTCCAATTGATGGTTATCTGCCGCCTCTGTTAAGCTTGAACTACAATTTAATAACCATCATTTACCATTAATATCAATTTTATGGGGGTGTGAACATGCAGAGTGAATTGAATCATAGGGGGATCGATCATGGTATCAAGCATCATATACATACACCCGATCATCCGATATTAATCAGGTTGTTGGAAGCCGTATATTGGATCTATTTCATTGTATTGTACCCCATCTATTATGTATGGAATAAACGTGATTTTACTAAAAGCAAGCTTAAAAATCCGTTCTATGTCAGCAAGCTTGTACGACTGATCGAAAAGCATCCACGTTTGTACGAATGGTCGATGTTTGTGTTGAACTTTCCCAAACCTACCTCTGTGTATGGTTTCTTACCACCGCTTAAGGGAAGTGTTCTGCAGGTTGGCTGCGGGACCGGACTTCTAAACAAGCATGTAGGCAAGCAGCAATCAAAGCAAATCGTCAATTTGGACATTAACCCGCATTATCTGGAATATGGAGTCCGCAAGGGTAGGTATGATTCTTACCTGCTTAGTGGGATTTATGAGGTTCCCATGGACGATAAAAGCTTTGATGTGATTATATTTGCCCGCTGCTTTCATCATATTCGTCATCATAAAAAGGCTTTTGCCGAGTGTGCCCGACTGCTGCGGGATCATGGTGAGATCTGGGTTGTTGATCCGGTTATTTTGGAAGAAGCCGAATCCGGCAAGTCGATGACCGAAGGTTATATGGTGAATTCATCGATTGATGGAGTCATTTGGCGGTTCACGAAAGCTGCTTTGATCAAGCATATTATTAAAGCTTTGCCCTCCCAGCTTAAGCTGACATCTGTTACGGATGCCAGACAGCTGCATATGACGAACTATAACCGGAAGTATGCCCAAACAGACATTCTGGCCGTTATTGTCAAAACCAGCGATTCGGCCATTATTCATAAATCAAACAAATAAGGAGTGAAGTTCATGCTTCAGGAAAAAATTATCGGGATTATCAGTGAAATCAAAAATGAGCCGGAGCTGCTTCAAAATCTGCAGGGAAGCTCGGATGTGCTGAATGATGGAGGACTGGATTCACTGCAGCTGATTAATTTCATATTGCGGGTAGAGGATGAATTCAATATTGAAATTGATTTTGATGAATTTGATATGGTCCATTTGAACTCGATTGACACGTTCTGCTATTTTATTGAATCCCAAAGCGCATGACAGGAGCAGAACGCATACCCCGTATTCAATGTGGAACCTTCGATGCCGAGACCTGCTGGCGGGATGAAAGATTAACCAGACTACCGTCCATCCCTGATCTACAGACACGTAACCTGGTGAACGCTATGGATGAGCTCTTGTTTGTATTTTGCCAGGATCAGGATGTGCTGTTGACCCGCTATGCGATGGATGAAGCGCACCGTCATTATTTGCAAGAAATCGGCTTCCATTTTACCTGCAATAAAGTGGATCTGGACATATCCGATCATGCAGCATCCAGTGAAATGAATATATTCGAACGCTTGATGGCGACATTGCCAAATCTTCTACTCAATCAACAACTGCCGAAGAATGCTAAATTGGAGCCCTTTGCGATTTTGAATGGCATGGATGTACTGGCTGAACAGCAGGGCTGGACGGTTCATGCACCCTCGCTTGAAATTGTGAAGCATGTGAATTCCAAAGCTTATTCAACAGAGCTGAAAGACAAGCTCGGTATTCAGAACGTAAGTCAATTTGTAAGGAGCCATGTTGAGCTGGATCGTATTGGCAAAAAACTGCTGGATGCAGGTGCGTTCCTGATTAAAGATACCTTTGGTGTATCCGGTAAAGGGAATCTGCTGATTTCTACAGAAAGCATGCTGAATCGGGTGAGTGCCTACATTTCCAAGCAGGAAAAGACCGATAAGGAAACCCTGTTTATTGTGGAGCCTCTGCTGAATAAGGAAGTAGACTTCTCGTGCCAATTTGAAATCCTGCCGGATGGTGGATTTCATTTGATTTCGGTGCAGCAGGTGATGAATGCCGATTTTGCCTATCAAGGCTCGGTAACAGCAGCGCCTCAATTGATGCGGCAGCTGGAGCGGGACGGTTATTGGGAGCTGATGCAGGCCGTTGCCGTCCAACTGTATAAGAGTGGTTACTTTGGACATGTTTGCGTCGATTCGATGGTTCTTCAGGATGGCAGCATAGTTCCTCTAGTCGAAATCAATGCGAGAAAATCGATGAGTCTTATCAAGCATCAGCTTGATAACTATCTGGGTGCGCATTCGCTTGAAGGTTATTTGACCTATGTATCGATGGTGGGTTCGAACCCGATTTCTTTTGGAGATGTGCTGCATGCAATGGAGTACGAGGGGCTATTGTACAAAGACGGACGCCGTCATGGCATCATTCCGTTAAGTGCGAATACTTTTAAAGTGAATCAACAACAAGATGGACGTTATAAGGCGCGCATGTATGTATCGATTGTGACGAGTGATTTGGCGGAAGGGGAGCAACTAGTCAGTAGGCTGCGTTCACTGCTGTCATCGCTAGCCATCATAGTATCCAGTTAGGGGATGAGGTTTTGAAGCAAACGCTCGTAACCATTCTTTGCTCCGGTTTTGGTCTCGGCTTTTATAACCCGGGATTAATCGTCAGCTATCAATTAAGGCAGAAGCAGATCGCAACGGAGGTATTGGTGTTTGAAAGCTTTGTACAGCAGGATAAGCAGGATAAAATACTGGACAGCAAAAAGGCCTACCATGATAACTTCGCATTAGCGTTGGTGGCAACAAAGATTCCGAAGGATATTCGCGACAGTATCGATTTTGAGCAGGTTGATCAACTATTGGAAGCATGGGCTAAGGAGGGGAGGCGTGATTTTATTGCATTATCCGGACATTGGGTCTACATTCTGGACCTGTACCGGGCCAAGCTGAAGGAGGGGAGTAAGGACGAGAGTAAGCACGTTTTGCAGGTCGATTTGCTCTATGTGGATTCCGATTTATCTCCATCGTGGAAAGGCTTGAAGAAGTTTAACCCGCTATATAATGAGCCCTACAACGACGTATGGCTCTACCAGGCATCGAGCGGCATCATCGCCTGCTTCATTCCTGTGGGAGAAGACGCTGTTATCCCCTTAAGTGACCGTCATCACCGTTATGTGATTCACGGAGGCGGCTGGGGAATGGGAACGTATCAGGGTAAGATTCCCGAGCTTCGGGAGCTTGGCTTCAAGCTCGATATTGTTGCTTACGAGCAGGAGGAGACGTTGGATCCGAGGTCGGGTGACCGTTATTTCATGAATGCCCCTTCGTGGACAGCTTGGCGTAAGGGCCCCAAAGGAGAGCACGATCTGCCGTTATTCGCCGAGATTAAGCCGATGGAAGAACCCAAGTATGCAAATCTGGAATCACATCATGGTCTCTATGACGTTATTCGTCAAGCCAAAGCAATCATTAGTAAGCCCGGGGCAGGGACTCTGATGGACTCTCTAGCTTCGGCAACTCCCGTTATAATGCTGGAACCGTTCGGTTCCCATGAAAAGCGCAATGCCGAGCTATGGGCGCTTAAAGGCTTCGGTATCTCGTACGAGGATTGGAAGCAAAGCGGCTTCTCCGAGGAGATTTTGCATGAGCTTCACCTTAACCTAATTCAGCAAAGGTCGATTACACCGAGCTATACGGAGGTGCTTATCGAAGCACACGACTTACACAAACAAGGGAGGATCGTTCATGTTGATTAAAACCGAAACGATACAGCAGCAGCCGGGTCTGGATCGCGGTATTCCCAAATGGGTGTTCCTCCAACTGCTCGAGTCCTGCAACCTGAGATGTAAAATGTGCTTTGAGTGGGGAGATAATGGCGCTTATAAAGAAAAACCGGAATTGAAGAAGCTGGATCTGGCAGTAGTCAAAAAAATTATTGAGGATTGCAGTCCGGCTAGACCCTATTATGAGCTATACGGCGGTGAGCCGTTAATTTACCCATGGATCGACGAAGTCTTGGAATCGATTAAGTACCATCATAGCAGCGTGCATTTTCCGACGAATGGCACCCTGCTGGAGCGTCACGCGGAAATGCTGGTTGAACATGCACCTGAACGGGTATGGGTCTCACTGGATGGTCCGGAGGAAATTAATGATGCACAGCGGGGAGAGGGCGTATTCCAGAAAGCGATGAAGGGTATCCGTAAGCTGTACGAGGTGCGTGAAAGCAAAGGCTCGATCTATCCAAAAATCGGGATCAGCACAGCGGTAACACCGATTAATCATCAGCACCTGGAACGTTTTTATTTCCAAAGCCTTGATATGTCAATGATTGACTGCATCAGTGTAGAGCTTCAGCAGTACGTCACGCAGGAGCGCTATGAGCATTACGCCACGGTGCTTAAAGAGCAGTTCGATGTCCCTTCAGCACCTATTGCCAGAGGTTTTATCAGCAGTCCTGCGCACTTCAGCAGTATTGATGCCAAGGATTTGGCCAGACAGCTCAAGCTGATCGAGAAGTTTTGCAAGGACAGCGGCCGTTATTTCAATGCTTACCCCAAGGTCATAAGCGAAGACAATATTCGCCATTATTTTAATGCCAAATGGGAGCAGGTTACCAATATGAAAAAACGCTGCGTATTTCCCTGGATCAGCACGGAAATCAATGCCAGAGGCGGCGTAACCTCCTGCCATAATTTTTATGATCTGACGCTCGGCAACGTTAATGAACAAGGTTTATTGGATATTTGGAATGGTCCCAAATATAAGGAATACCGCGAATATTTGAAAAAGCAGCTTTTTTCCATATGCCCGGGCTGCTGTCTGTATTACAACGAAAAACCGAGCCATTAATTCATTATCTGGAGGGATGGACGATGCAGCCAAAAACGAGAACGAAGATGGATCAAAAGTCTTTTGAAATTCTCAAACGCACGATCCGTAATATCGCAGTTCCAATCCGTGAGAAGGCTCATAATCCCAAATACAAAACAGTGCTGCCCGAGTTTGTGGCGATCAAGCTGACCAATCGTTGCAATTTACGCTGCAAGCATTGCTATCAATGGAACGAATCAGGCTATCATCACCATATGGATACCGCAGAGCAGAACCTGGATATCGATATCAAAATCATCAAGCAGCTGCTCGATGATACCAAGGCATTACAATCGAGACTGTATTTGTGGGGCGGTGAGCCCATGTTCCATCATCGATTTGCCGAAATCCTCGATCTGCTGAAAGAAGATGCACGAGAAACGACGATTTGTACCAACGGACTGTTGACCGAGAAATTTATCGATTCGATCAATGAGATATCCGAGAATTTGGAGCTGCTCATTGCATTGGAGGGCTTTGAAGCTGATCATGATTTGATCCGTGGCAAGGGCTCGTTCAAGAAAACGATGGAAACGATAGATTTGCTGCTGGAGATGCGGGAAAAGGGGTTATTCAATGGGCGAATTTCCGTTCATAGTGTTATTAATAACGCTAATATTTATTATTTGTATGATCTGATGGAAAGCTTTGAAGCCAAAGGGATTGACCTCGTGCTGCTTACTTTCCCGTGGTATATCTCGAATGAAACCTCAGTGAAAATGGACAATTATTTTAGCGATCACTTTGACTGGCTTCGTCCTCTGGATGAGCATCAGCGCAACAGCTGGCACGCCTTCAAGTATAAAATCGATACCAAGCATCTGGACCCCTTGATGGAGCAGTTGAACAAAATGAATGAACGTGTGTGGGAAACACGGCTGCGTTATCAGCCAGGATTGGAATTTGATGAAATCAAAGCCTTCGTCACTGGGGACGAGATGACAAGCCGCTGTGCAACAGACTGCCTGGCACTGGCTACGAGAATTGATGTAACCCCGAACGGCAACATCTCCGCCTGCAAGTTTTTCTCCGAGTTTTCCGTAGGCAATTTGCATGAACAAAGCTTGACGGAAATATGGAATTCGGAGGCCTACGACAAAATACGTGAAACGATCAATAGTGGGGGACTTACACCAGCTTGCTCCAAATGCAATGTATTGTATTTACATGGAGTCTCCTCGTTAAAGCATATTTAATTTATGTTGATAATAATTAATGAGATTAATTTAAAAATCTCTTCCTACGGGGAGTACTCACCAAGCTAAAGGAGACCTGATGATGATTATTGAAGTGAACGGGCTGTCCAAATCATTCAGCTATTACAATAAGGAATTGGGCTTGAAAAGCTCGTTCAGCAACCTGTTTCGGAGAGAAAAGCTGATCAAGGATGCCGTTTCCAATATTTCGTTCGGAATCGAAGAAGGCGAGGTTGTCGGTTTTCTCGGACCTAATGGAGCGGGCAAGACAACTACACTGAAAATGCTTTCTGGTATTTTGTATCCGGGCGGTGGTAATGCAACTGTACTTGGGTATACGCCTTGGGAGCGCAAAAATGATTTTAAACGGCAGTTTTCGATTGTTATGGGTCAGAAAAACCAGCTGTGGTGGGATTTGCCAGCCAACGAATCTCTTTATTTGAACAAATGCATTTATGAAGTGGATGACAAGCAATACAACGACACATTGGGCGAGCTTTCGGAGCTGCTCGATGTTCAGCATTTGTTAAAGGTGCAGGTACGCAGATTGTCACTCGGTGAACGCATGAAGATGGAACTGATAGCTGCTCTGATTCACAAACCAAAGGTGCTGTTTCTTGATGAACCGACGATAGGTCTCGATATTTTGTCGCAGCGCAAGATCAGGGAGTTTTTCAAATATTACAATCAGGACCAGAAAACAACCATTTTACTGACCAGCCATTACATGAATGATATTGAGGATTTGTGCAAACGAACGATTATTATTAACCACGGTAAAGTGATTTTTGATGGCAGCCTGAACGAAGTGAACAATATTCTCGGGCACAAAAAAATTATGAAGCTGGTGCTGTCCCATCCCGTTGATGCCCAAACGCTTCAGCAGGTCGGTAATGTGAAGGAGGTCAAGGACCTGCTCGTCACAATCGAGTTCGAAAAGCACGATATTAAGCGATTGTCACGCTGGGTGCTCGATCATCTGCCTGTTGTCGATTTTACTATTGAGGACATTCCGATTGAAGACGGTATTGCGATCCTGTATCAAAGAGGCGGTGAACAGCATGCTCATGCCGAGCAAATATCTTAAGAGCTTTTCGCTCGGTGTTCAAAAGGTTCTGGAATACCGCACAAACTTTTTCCTGAGCCTGTTCAGTTGCATATTCCCGATTATTATTCAATTTTTCTTTTGGAAAGCGGTGTTCGCAAGCTCTAATCAATCGATGGTGTTCGGTTATTCCTACAATCAGTTGATTGCTTACTCTATTCTTGCGATATTGATGACCAAGCTGATCGGGACTGGCTTTCAGTTCGAAATTGCGCGGGATATCAAGGATGGCGGCTTGAACAAATATTTGATTAAGCCCATTGGCTATTTTGCTTATCGGATCTGCTGCTTTCTGGGCGAGAAATCGATTGAAATGCTGGCGATCTTATCGATTTCGATGGTGGTGGTATGGGTATTGAATTTGTGGCTCGGGTTCCCGGTCCACAGTCAGCAGGTACTGCTGTTCTTCTGCGTGGTACCCTTTTCGCTGCTGCTGAATTTTTTTATTTATTACAGTCTGAGTGCGATAGCGTTCTGGTTTATCGAATCCAACGGAGCGTTCAAAACCTTCGGGTTGCTGGCTACGATTGCGAGCGGAGGACTATTTCCGCTTGATGTGTACAGTCCGGGCATGCAAAAGATATTGCTGATGCTGCCATTCAATTATGTGGTGTATTTTCCGATTCAACTGCTGAGCGGCAAGCTTTCCATGGAGCAGATCGGTCAAGGGTTGGTCATGCAGATCATGTGGATCACTGTATTTGCACTGTTATCGAGTATTCTGTGGAACACTGGAATGAAAAAGTATGTTGCCGTAGGAGGGTAGACCTGACTCATGAAAATGTTGAAAAAATACGGGTACATCTACCTGATTTTCGTAAAAAATTGCTTTATTGCACAGATGGAATATCGGATCAATTTCCTGTTCGCCAATACGATCGAGATTGCTTATTTGTGTATCAAGCTGATTTATGTGCTGGTTGCGTTCCGGGTAGGCGTCGTCATTAATGGGTACACCCCGGACGCGCTGCTGATGTATGTAGGCTCATTTACGATGATGACCGGGTTCTACTGCTTATTCTTTTATTCCAATTTTATGATGCTGAGCAACCATATTCGCGACGGTACGCTGGATATGCTGATCACCAAGCCGGTCTCGCTGCAATTCATTGCTACGCTGCGAAGAATCGATTTCGGGTACTCGTTTACAAATGTGGTGGCCGGCATAGCGATGATCGTGATCGGCTGGAGCCGAATGGGGATTCCGGTAACGCCTGTTAAGGTGTTCGGGTTTATCGCTTTTATATTCGTGGGTGTGGTGCTCAAATACGCGATTTTCCTGATTCCCTCACTGATTTCGTTCTGGACGGTCAATACCAACGCGGTTAATCAGATGTCGACGGCCATTTGGGATATGAATCATGTACCGATGAACATCTACGGACGTTCGATCCAACAGGCGGGGATGTTCCTGTTTCCGGTGTTTATCATCACCAACTTTTCACCCTTGTATGCCATGGATAAGCTGGATATCTCCTATATGGTTTGGTTTATCGCGGCTCCGATTGTGTTTTTGTTCATTTCCCGTAAGCTCTGGAACGTGGCCATTCGTAGTTATACCAGTGCAAGCGGTTAATGTCCGATTTATCTGATAGAAGAAGCGGGGTGGACCCATAATGACCAAAATCGTATTATTCGCAGGTGGCCTGGGTACCCGATTGGGGGAAGAAACCGTGCTTAAGCCCAAGCCGATGGTAGAGATCGGGGGTTTGCCGATTTTATGCCACATCATGCAGGGGTATGCAGCTTATGGATTCAAGGAATTTATCGTCGCACTAGGCTACAAGGCTGAGGTGATCAAGCAGTATTTTTTGAATTATGTGTATTTGCAAAATGATTTTTCGATCCATATGTCCAGCTCTGCCGTTGAGGTCAGCAAGCGACCGGAAAGAGATTGGATTGTTCACCTCGTGGATACTGGACTTCACAGCATGACGGGTGGACGCTTGTATCGGTTAAGGGATCAGTTGAACAAGGAGACCTTTATGGTGACGTACGGTGATGGCGTGAGTGATGTGGATATGACGCGTCTGATGGATTTCCACCGTTCGCATGGCAGACTGGCAACCTTGACACTGGTACGGCCGCGAGCGCGATTTGGTACCGTTGATCTGCAGGGAGATCAGGTCGTGCGCTTTAAGGAAAAGCTGGATACAGAGAGCTGGATTAATGGCGGTTTTTTTGTATTTGAGCCGGGTGTGCTTGATTATTTGAGCAGCGATGAAGAAGTGCTGGAGAGCGATGTGTTGACTCGCTTGGCTGAAGATGGGCAATTGATGGCTTATCGGCATACCGGCTTCTGGGAGTGCATGGACACGATGAGAGATAAACAGCATTTGGAAAGCTTGTGGGCTTCCGGTAATGTGCCTTGGAAAACCAGTCGTATAGCTGGAGATCAGAATGCTGAAAAGGAGCGGTGCCTTTGATGACCGGAAACGATATTATGCTTGAGGATCTGGCTTATATATTTGGGCAAACAGAGAAAGCGGGCCGATTTGCAGGGAAAACGATTGTGATCACCGGCTGCGGTGGATTTATCGGCTTTTATTTAACGCAGTACTTCGTCTACTTGAAACAACAGGGAATCCAATATCGATCACTTATCCTGCTGGATACGTTCCGTTCGGGCAGACCATCATGGCTGGAGGAGCTTTCTCGTAATGAAGCCGATATCGAGGTATACAGCTTTGATATTGCCGTTGATAAGCTGGACTCGATACCTGCAGCACATCGGGCGGACTATGTCATTCATATGGCGTCTATCGCATCTCCTACCTATTATCGCCAGTTTCCGATTGAAACGATTCATGCGAATGTGCTGGGATTGAACAATCTGTTGGAATTTTACCGGCATCGGCCACTGGACGGATTGTTATTTTTCTCCAGCAGTGAGGTGTATGGTGATCCTGTGCAGGAAAGCATTCCAACCGCGGAAACCTATCTGGGCAACGTGAGTTCACTCGGTCCGCGTGCCTGCTACGACGAGTCGAAGCGTATGGGTGAAACGTTGTGTTATGTGTATCATCAGACGTACCAGATGCCAATACGGATCGTCAGACCGTTCAATAACTTCGGACCGGGTATGGCGGTTGGGGATAAAAGAGTACCTGCGGATTTCGCCCAGGCAGTGCTGTCACATGAGGATTTGGTGATCCATTCAGATGGGACGCCTACCCGTACCTTTTGTTATATTGCTGATGCGATTGCCGGTTACATTAAGGTATTGACCTACGAACAATTCGACTGCTTCAATATCGGGATGGATCGACCGGAAATTACGGTGCTGCAGCTGGCAAGCATTTTTCGCGAACAGGCGTTGGAGCTGTGGGGCTACTCAGGTGCAATCCGCTATCAGCCATCGGAGGAAAAGGATTATTTAACCGGCAATCCGTCACGCAGATGTCCCGATATATCCAAGGCGAGACAACTGCTTGGCTTTCAGCCTGGAATCGATGTCGAGCAGGGAGTAAGACGGTATTTGTCCTTTCTGGCCCAAGAAAGAGAAGAGGTTCATTCATGATTGCGGTTATGGGCTTGGGATTTGTTGGACTTACGACGGGGTTGGGGCTGGCTCATCGTTCAGGTCAGCAAGTATTTGCTTATGATGCGGATGAGCGTAAGCGGGAGTTGTACAAGGGCAAGCGGATTTCTTTTCATGAGCCGCACCTTCAGGAACAGCTGGAGCGCTACGGCGGAGACCGATTTATCGTATGCGATACGCTGGCAGAGGCTGTAGCTCAAGCCGATACCATTTTTATATGTGTAGGAACGCCCAGTTCATTGAGTGGCGAAACCGATTTGGGTGATCTGCAGCGTGCTGTCAGTGCATATCTGGATGCCTTGGAGCAGCTATCGCAGCCCAAGCCTTACCCTGTTATCGTGATCAAATCGACTGTTCCAGCGTCCACGACAACGGATGTTGTCCAATTGCTTTTGGAAAATCGGGGCTACCGGATCGGGGTAAATATAGGTTTGGCTCATAACCCGGAATTTCTGCGTGAGGGCTCGGCATGGAATGATTTTGTGCAACCTGATCGTATTATCATTGGAGAGGTTGATCCTATAGGAGCACAGCGGGTACGTGAGCTTTATGCGAATTTTGGAGTTCCCATCCATTGTGTATCCGCGCATACCGCCGAATTTGTCAAATATGCCTCTAATTCACTGCTGGCTACCATGATCAGCTTTGCTAACGAATTGTCGATGATCGCAGCCCGGGTTGGCCATATAGATATCACACAGGTGTTTCACCTGCTCCATGAAGACAAGAGATGGCAGGGACATCCCGCAAAAATGACAGACTACGTATTTCCTGGCTGCGGTTTTGGCGGTTATTGTTTGCCCAAGGACACGTTATCCTTATATGCACATGCAGGCCATTACGGACATGAGGCTGTGATGCTGAAAGCGGTGCTGCAGGTCAATGAGGATATTAAAAGGCATATTGTCGAGCAAATTGCTGCGTCCGTCCAGCCTGAGGGTACGATTGGCATCCTTGGATTGTCGTTCAAACCGGAAAGCGATGATGTCCGAGGTGCGGTATCCAGAGATATTATTAGACTGCTGCTGGACCGCGGCTATAGTCGGATTGTAGCTTATGATCCAATGGCCATGGAAAATTTCCACAACGCCTACGAATTACCCATTATGTATGCGGACTCTGTAGAGGAGGTTGTGAATCGCAGCGAGGTACTTACTATTGTTACGGCATGGAGGGATTTTAAAGATAAGCAAAACCTGTATCAAGGCAAAAAGATCATCGATGGGCGGCATTATTTATAAGAGAGGTGTTTAACCATAACCATACCAAGGACAACTCACGATACAGAGCTTCTGGATATATTGGAGCGGGTGCTTAAGCAGGGGCGTGAAGTACTGGAATCGATTGGACCTGATGATGATTTGATCGAATACAATCTGAACTCGATCCTTGTCGTTGAATTGGTGGTCGAGCTGGAAATTGCATTTGGCATCGAAATTGATGATGATGATTTGTTAACTGAGAATGTATCCACGCTTCGCCGAATTCAGGAACTGGTCGGCAAATATCAACAAATCAAATGAATCGGCGGGTGACGCATATGGAATTTTGCTGGATGCTGCCGGAAGGTAATTTGGAGACGATTCTACAGCAGACACAGTTTGCGGAAGCAGGCGGATTTCAATCGGTGCTACTGATTAACGCCAACTCTTATATGGACCCCTGGATTATGGCTACGGTGTTAACGCAGGAAACAGAGCAAATCCGTATTCTCGTTGCGCAGAACACGAGCTATTGCCTGCCAACGACGACTGCCAAAGCTTTTAACACATTAAGCTTGATTTCAGCTGGACGCATTGATTTGAATGTTGTAACAGGCAGCTCGCAGGTCGAGCTTGGAAAGATGACCCGGGCCGGTGACCACGCCTCACGTTATAAGCGAACCAAAGAATTCATCGATCTTTACCTCCGTTTGCAGCAGGGCGGGATTACTCACTATCATGGAGACTGCTTCGATGTGCAAAATGCGGAGCTATTTCCTAAACGGGACGTACCGACTGGCAGGCTGTTCATGGCTGGCAGCTCGCAGGAAGCGATGGCTATTGCGGCTGAATTTGCTGATGGTTATCTGGTATTTGGGCATGAGCTCAACGAGATTGAGCAGCATTTTACAAGCTTTCGTGAATGGTTACCTGAGCTTCGTACGAATCTGAATCCAAATCCCCATTGTGGAATCATGATCGATATTATTGCGCGGGAAACGACGGAAGAAGCGTGGGAGGCTGCCTATCATTTTCTGGAGAGTGCCAGCCCGTTTGAAAAAAGGATGAACCGTCTGTTTCGCAACAACAGTGACTCGGTCGGTATTTCCAAATATCATAATTATTATTCGCAATCCAAACATGCACAAGCAGAAGGGAGTCCTTCGTCCACGCTATGGCCAGGTTTGTCACAGCTGAATACTTCGAATGGCTTTTCCATTGTCGGATCTTACGAGGAGGTACGGCACACCATTAGCCGATTTCATACGATTGGCGTGAATTATTTTATACTATCAGGCTTGATCAGCACGCAGGAGCTGGAGCGGATCAGTACGCATGTTGTCCTTCCCATCCAATCCAAGCATCTAACAGTCGGCAATGTCATTAAGTGAGCGTAAAGGGTGGAAGGAGTCGTTAAGCCAGCATGTCAATGTGCATTGTGAATGATTTTACAATTCAGTCCGGACATCACTGCTTGTTTTCGGGATTGCGTCACTTGTTGATCAGAGAACGTCCCGAATTGGACATGGAGGTAGCGGAGGCAGACATTTATTTTCAAAGCGACGGCATGAATCTCGAATACAATGGGAATTTGAGCACGATGTGGCTTGCATCTCAGGAGACGATCCTCCGCCAGTTTGCCACTTGCTACGGGCTGTGTGCCCAATTTACGTTTGAGGTCGGGGTTGCGGTGCTGGACATCTTTCGTGAGATTTTACAGGAAAATCGGGTAATCCTGATTTTTATGCGCAGTCCTTATTTGGATTATCATGCTGTTTTTCGTGATGGTGTTGAGCGTAATCATATTTTACTTTTATTTGGAATCGACGAAGTCAATCAAGTCGCACAGGTGGCGGATACCTCCTTTCTGGATGGTTCCGGACAAACGTTATCCTACACAGGTCCGTTATCGCTGTCGCAGCTGCTTGCTGGAGTATGGGGATACACCTGGTTTGAGGTCGATCCTTTTCAAAAACCTGCCTTGGATGCCGATGAACGGTATCACAGGGCAATCGCGAGCATCAAGCGCTTTAATCACAGACATCATTTGCCTGAAGGACGTTATCAAGGGCTGGAGGCCTATAGAGCCTATGTGGCTGATTGGTCACGACTGATTGACATGAAGCCTATGGAGTTTACGGACACTTGCAAAAACATGTATTACTGCCTGCGAATCGGTGGCATCATGCATCAATTGGATTACTTCGAACAATTTATCGGGAAGCATAGGGACCGAGTCGGAGATTTGGAAGGGATGCTGATACAGCTTCATAACAACCGCAATGAATGGAAAAAAAGTTTATACCAGCTGTACAAAATCGGATTGTCCATACAGCCGCATAAGCTGCAGCGGCTCCAGGAACGATATATGTCGCTGCTTCAGACACATGAAAAATGGCTGGAGGACTTTATGGACAGAGCTGTCCAATGAAAGGAGATCGCGATGATAACAGATAACCGTGTGGTTAACCTCCCACTGGAGGTTCCTATTATCGATGTGCATTCGTTTCACGCATTTTCTCAAGCCATCATTCTGACACGCAAGGACAAATCGCTGCCGTGGATAGTTACCAATTATATCCATATATTCGGCGTTCCGCATTTTGATAAGGGCAATTTCATTCACCTTGCTACTTCCTCTCATTTTCACAGCCTGCCGTACACTTATGTCTCCAAATTACACACCGATCAGTTGCGGTCATGGTTCACTGACAGTATCGAATTGTTCGTGGAATGTCTGAACAAGCAGCAGTATTTGGCGATCGCGCTGGATGAATTTTATATTCCTGGCATGCATGCTTATCTTAAATACCATCTTGTCCATCATGTATTGGTACATGGGTATGATTGGGAGCAAAGACTGTTCCGAATTGCCGGATTTTTTGGCGATCCACCTGTCTTTACCACAAACCGGACACTCAGCTTTGAGCTCTTTCAAGAAGCGCTTGCCCATGCGGGTCCGGTAACTCAGCGTGCCAGCCAAACACTGGAAATTATCCAGTTTCCGTATCAGGCTCTGAACACGCCCATATTCGAATTTGACATCAAATTAATTATAAGATCGTTGGAAGAGCACCTGTTATCCAAGCCGGTAACGGAAAGGAATCCCAAGCGAATCGATTTCTGGTTCGGCTTAAGAGCCTATGATTTACTGATCCAGTTTCTGGAGTTGGAACGCGATAGCGACAAACCGATCATCCACATGAAAGCTTTGCAAACATTGGTGAATCATAAAAAACTGATGATAGAGAGAATGAAATATTTATTTGCCAACTATTATATGACCGATGACAGGTTCATCACAATGGCGGAGCAGGTATTAAGAAAAACGATGATCGTTCACCAGCTTTGTGTCAAGCAGCGCATTGTGCAGGACCCACGCAATATCGCCAGAGCGATTCATGGGATTGAAGAGCTTAAAGCCTACGAGAAGGATTTTCTGGAACAGCTGCTCGACCATCTGGAGAACGCGAACTGATATGAGGACTACCACCAACCAAATCGACGCGAAAGTGATACTTGATGCCGGCAGCAGGTTCACTGAGGCGAATACCCGGTTTATACCATTGGAAAGCTTTGAGAGCAGCGTATACGTTTGGGCTGATCGAGGAAAACGGTATGTACTCAAAATCATAGACCGGCAGCACCGGACAGAAGCTGAAATTCTGGGGGAAATCGATTTTGTTCACTTTGCGGCGGACCATGGCGTATCCGTGGCAAGGGCGATTGTTTCGTTAAACGGCAGCTATGTAGAGTCAATCGGTGATCATTCAAAGGATGGTTATTGGGCATACGCAATGGAATGGGTTGAAGGGCAGCCCGCTAATCCGGAGGTATGGGGACCGGAGTTGTTCCAGCAGTGGGGTCAACTGCTAGGTAAGCTGCATCAGGTTACCTCACAGTATAAACCGTCTAGACCGGAGTGGAAACGGCATCGATGGGATGAGGATGAATTATATCATGCTGCGTTGTTGAAGGTTGCTGCTGATCCGTTGCTTGGCAAAGCCTTGAACCCCTGCCTGTTAAGCCTTAAGCAGCTTCCTGAGCACCCGGACCAGTTTGGATTGATCCATAATGATCTGCATCATCGCAACTTTCATGTTCATAAGGGTAGGATGATCGTTTTTGACTTTGATGGGATGGTCTATCATCATTATGCCAGTGATATCGCTGTCGCCATGTATTACGCTATCGATGGTGATCGCTCTACAGCAGATAAAGCGTCGTTTGCCAAACTGTTTATGCATCATGTATTAGAGGGCTATTCTCACCATCAAACCGTAAGCAAGGCACTGGTACAAAGCGCACCGGATTGGATGCTGCTGCGCCATCTGCTATTGTATACTACGTTTCTGCGCAAGTGGGAGGGAATGAATCGCAATACGATGCAAAGATGGACATTAAATCGGTATCGAACAGATCTCAGCATGGGTAAACTGTTTGGTGGTATTGAGCTTGATTATACTAACTGGATATAAATGTAAAATAGTATTGAGCATATAATTGCTATAGGAAAAGAGAGGGATCATAGAATGAGCCAAACGATTGTAAACAAGGACTCGGTTATGGATTTCGTCTGCAGCAAGGTGCAGGAGGTGTTGCAAACGGATGAAGCTCTGACTTTGGATAAGGATCTGGCCAGTCTCGGGATGGATTCATTTAATTCCATGAACCTTGTCATTGAATTTGAAACGAGATTTGAGATTGTTTTTGATGATGAAGAGCTATTATTCGAAAATTTTGCCACTGTGCGGAATATGGTTGATCGGATCTGCGCCAAACTAGACGTGGATTCTTTGGAGCCATGAAGCAGCAATGGGTGGATTGCTATATCGATAAGCTGCTGGCTTTATATCCGCAGGTGCATGCTTATGCAGCGATGATTGATCGATGGGCTTTTGTGCCTGAATGGTCGGAAGTAGATGTGGATTTTGACTTGACGCGTGTATTGGCGACGGAGCGGCAGCTGTTTGAGCTGTATGGGATTCGACGGCAGTACAATAGCGGTTGGATCGACGACGTGCTGCGGAGCGGCCTTCAGGTACTTCTTCCCTGTGATTTATTTTATTTGCCACATGCCAAGGTTTTTTACGGTCAAGAGCATGCCGGACATTACATATGGGTGCAGCAGCTGCTGCCCAATGGTGAGTACCGAATTTACGATGATCATCCCGCCTTCCAGGGTGCGATGGCTGGCAAAGCTTTGCGACAGGCGCATGAAGTGATGAAACTGCCTTATCAAGCTCTTGAGCCGAGGTGCAGCGAGATTTCGGAGGAGCAGGCACTGATGTATACGGGCCGGATGCTGCAGTCGGATACTTTTCACCTCGGTTCCTTCGCCAACCAACTGATCGCTTCGGATTTGCCTCCGATCCGCAAGTGCGAAATTCTCAAAGGAACCCGACATATGCAGCATCGGTTAAGTGGTTTGATCCGCATATTTGATGTGACCCCACTTCCACCCGGCCCTAACGATGAGATGGTTGCTATCCGTCAGGCAGTGTCAAGTTATATGGATGGCTGGCGAGCAACAGTCAATCTCGCATTGAAAGGTTTGCTGCTTCCCGTAGACAAGGTCTGGGGTCGACTGGAGGAGCGGCTCGTTAAGCATGCCGAGGGAGATCAAGTCTTAGCGGATGCAGTGATTCAATTTAAGGGAAAGCTTACCTCTGTCTATCAACAAGGAGGGGGATTGCGATGATATTCTCTTATTTACATATGGCTTGGGGTATTGTGCTGATGAAATATCATGATCCCGATCAGCTTCAGCTGTTCATCAACACAACACATGACATGCCTGTATGGACCTGTAAAAACACAGGGTTTGCAGGAGAGACTATCATAAGTATAGACATACCGGTTTGTATAGAGGATACGTTCATGGAGTGGAAAGAAAAGCTGCGTGAACTTCTAGCTCCCTATGAAGCAGCAAGTGGTGTATCTATTACTTTCGCACGGAACACCGAAGCTTTCTCGGTTTCAGAATTGGAGGTTCCCTGGAAGAGTGAGCTTGAGATCATCATGGACATCGATAGGCAGCAGAACTGGCATTTGCATAGCGAAATATCAGCTGATCGTTTTAAGGGGCATTTGATAAAGGTTTATGAAGCCCTGCTTCGTGATGAAGAGACACCCATTAAGGATATAGAAATGGTTGGGCCCGAAGAGCGTTTACAGCTGCTCTATGCTTTTAATCAAACTCGAACTGATTATGAGAAGGATCAAACGATTCACAGTCGTTTTGGGATGCAGGCGGCTGCTTATCCTGAACAGATTGCGGTGGTATGCAACAAAGAGAGCATCAGCTATGCGGAGCTGGATCGGAAATCGACACAATTGGCAATTAAGCTCCGAAGTAGGGGGGCAGGACGGGGCAGCATTGTGGCCATTACAGCAGATCGTACGTTGGAGATGATCATTGGGCTGCTGGCGATATTGAAATCGGGTGCAGCGTATTTGCCTATTGACGTTCGGTCACCAGAAGCACTTACCCGTATGATATTGGCAGATAGTGGAGCCTGCATCGCTGTGACGCAATCCTTGTCCAATTCTATCGGTGTCGAGCTGCTTAATCCTTACGATCCGTTGTCTTATGAAATTGAAAATAGTAATGAACCCAACCTTTTAGCGAAAGGCTTCGCCACTGATCTGGCTTATGTAATCTACACCTCAGGAACGACAGGCACCCCCAAAGGAGTCATGGTAGGGCATCAGGGAGTCGTTAACTTCTGCTGCTGGTTAGGTACGAAATACCACATCGCGAGTAATACTCGAACGCTTCAGTCCGCCAACCTGACCTTTGACGCTTCGGTGGAATCGATATTCGGACCTTTACTTAACGGTGGAACCGTGATTCTTATAAGAAGCGAATTGCTGCTCCATAAGGCAGCTTTTCGCAATTTTATCGATAAGCACCAGGTGCACATCTTACCGCTCGTGCCTACCTTGCTGCCACTGATTGCAGACGATGATCAACTGGAAAGCGTTCGAGTCGTCATTACAGGTGGAGATATTTTGGAACGGGAGCTTAAGGACCGCATCATTCAAAGGGGTTATAAGCTATACAATCATTACGGGCCGACAGAGGCAACAGTGGACGCTCTGGCCTCGGATGTTGAGGAAGATAGAGTGACTTTGGGCAGGCCGATTGCCAATACGAGGATCTATGTGTTGAATCGGGGGCTGCAGCTTTGCCCGGTTGGCGTATGGGGAGAAATTTGCATAACAGGAGACGGATTGGCTGTAGGGTACCTGAACCGCGAGAAGCTGACTCAAGAGAGGTTCATCGTGAATCCGTATGAATCCGGTCAACTTCTGTACCGAACAGGAGACATGGGAAGATGGCTGGAGGATGGAAGAGTCGATTATGGCGGCAGAATCGATGATCAGCTTAAAATCAACGGTATTCTGGTGCACCCCGAAACCATTCGCAAGCACCTGATGACGCATTCCTCTATTCATGATGCCTGTGTGCTGGGTATAGGTAATAGTGGCAGTAACAGAAAATTATTCGCCTACTATACGACAACGGAGCCTGTCACCACCACACAGCTCAGAGAACATTTAATGCAGTACATTTTCCCAGGCATTCTTCCCAGCAAATTCATAGAGATTGCTCAATTCCCTGTAAATCTGAGTGGCAAGATCAACAAGCAGGCATTAGTTGAAATGATAGGAAAGTGATAGTTTGTACGTTTGGAGGATAGCCTTGTGGTTATCCTTTATTTAGGTTTGTCCATTCATCGTATTTATTTGAACAGCTTATTAAATTGATATATTGTGCTTAAAATTAATATGGACTATAATTAATTTAATCTTTAAGCTAACTACTCAAATAATTGACTACCATGACCGCTTACAGAATAGGTTGAAGTATGACTAATTTTATAAAACGAGGTGTTTATCCATGAATCAAAAGATCAAATGGGGGATTCTTGGTCCAGGCCGTATCGCAAATGCATTTGCCAAAGATTTGGCGCATCTTCCCGAAGCGCAGATTGTCGCTGTGGGTTCACGTTCCGAGGAACGAGCAGCTGAGTTCGCGGCGAAGCACAGCATCCCGAATGCTTATGGCAGCTATGAAGCACTTATTCAGGATCCGAATGTGGACATCATCTATGTGGCAACTCCGCACTCTGAGCACAGAGAGAACGTGTTAGCTTGCCTATTGGGTGGTAAAGCCGTAATTTGCGAGAAGTCGTTCACAGTGAATGCTGCCGAATTGGAGGAGCTGATCCAAGTTGCCCGCGAGAAGCAGGTATTCCTTATGGAGGCTATGTGGACGCGGTTTTTACCGACGATTCATAAAGTGAGGGAATGGCTGGCGAGCGGAGCAATCGGGGACGTACGTATGGTTGATGTAAGATTCGGTAATCGTGCTGAATGGATACCGGAAAGTAGACTGTTTAACCCGAAGCTCGCTGGAGGGACTTTATTGGATGTCGGCATTTATTGTGTATCTTTTATCTCGATGATATATGGCACGCAGCCTTCTACCATTCAAAGTCTGGCTCATATCGGGACAACTGGCGTGGATGAAGAATTTTCAGCTTTATTTGGCTATGAGGGAAGACAAACGGCCAATCTGATGGCGGCACTTCGTATAAAAACAAAGCACGAAACCATTATTTCCGGAACGGAAGGCGAAATTCGAGTGCCGTCATTCTGGAATGCCAAAACAGCGGAATTGTCCGTGTACGGAAAACAGGTAGAGCGCTTTGAGGATTGCGCTGCACCGATAGGTTACATGTATGAAGCAGCCGAAGCGATGCGTTGTCTTCGAGAAGGAAAAATTGAAAGCGACATTATGCCGCTGGATGAATCGTTAGGCATTATGAGAACAATGGATGCGCTTCGCGGTGGATGGGGAATGAAATATCCGTCTGAATAAATGATTGGAGTCGTTATCGGTTATTATGGAGAAGCCCCTGGTGTAATTGCTAAGGGCTCTTTTCATGCCAATCTCCATTCGTAGAATTATCGAACTTATCGAAGTTTTGTCACCTACTGCTTCAAAAAGAAAACCCTTACAATAATAAAGAATCGGTAATGGCGATATCAATAAGCTGGGGGTATTCGATTTGAAAAAAGGGTTGTTAGTCTTTTCAGTGTTTCTCATGTCCATGACCGCATTAGTTGGATGTGCGAAAGATTCAGGTAATTCCGCTACGGGTACATCGGACACCGCAAAGAAACCGGATGCGGCCAAGCCGCCCGAAGGCTCCACGAGTGGAGCTCCCAAAAAAGTAGTGCTTTACGGTGACATTAAAGAATTTCCGTCTTTTGTCCCCATGCTTGAAAAGCTGAAAGCAGATTTCAAAGGCAAATACGATATTCAAACGATTCCGGTGGATTGGGGTAACCTGGAAAAAGTCGTGAAGACAGGTATCGCTTCCGGACAGCCGGCAGATATTTATGCGTATTGGCCCAACAATTTGAAGACGATGATTGACTCCAAGATGGTAACCGATTTAACACCGTATTTGGATGCGAACGGGGGCGAATGGAGAAAGCAATTTACCTCCATGCTGGACACTGGCAAGTATGGTTCGCAAACTTATGGTGTTCCGATCAGTGGTGTATTCCCACTCATCTACGCCAACCAGGATCTTCTAGATAAAGCTGGAGTTAAAATTCCGGACAACTGGAACTGGGAGCAATTCCTGGATACCTTGAAGCAAATCAAGGAGAAGACCGGCGTATATCCGTTCGGTGCAGCTAACGATCAAGCCATCATTTTACCGCGGGAAGGTTTACAAAGCATTGGGGAAGCACAGAACAAGCTGGATGAATTATCAAAGCTGCAAATTCCAATCGCAGACCCTATGTTTACCAAGATGCTTGAAAACCTGAAAAAATTAAATGATAACGATTACTGGTACCCGGGTAAGGGCGCTTTGACGATTAAGCGTGACGAGGAGCAATCCGCTTTCTACCAAGGTAAAGTAGCTATGATTGGCGAAGCCTCCTCACTTGCGGCAACGGTAACAACGAATTCGAAATTTAAAGTCGTTGCTTTACCGGTTCCGACCATGGGCAACAAGCTGGCTTACACAGGCAGTGCGGACGGATTTATGATTCCGGCGAACGCAGCCAACAAAGAAGCAGCAGTCGAAATTATCAAAAAACTGACCAGCCAGGAATATATGCAAATTCATGCGGATGCTGGCTTCCTGGTTTCCAACGTGAATGTTAAGTATACGAATCCGATAGTTACTCAGATTGGTGCTTTGTATAAGCATGCGATTACCAATCCGCCGGGATTCACCTATGTGGACAGCAAGATCGATGAATATTTCAGGAACCAGCTTTTACCTAAACTTTTCCTGAAGGGCTCCGATTTCAAAGAAATTATTAGCGATCTGGAAGCCTTACGTCAGGAAGCACTTAAAAAGAAGTGACAACATAGCTAAGTTTAGATAATGGAGAGAAACATGGATGAACAACCGTAAAGGTAATTTACTCGGCAGTACAGTCCTTGGATTTGTATTTTTGGCTCCTGTCTTGTTCCTGATCCTGTTTGTTTCCTATGTTCCTTTCATATGGAACTTGATTTTGTCTTTCCAGGAGTGGGATGGGTTTCTAACGAGAAACTGGATTGGATTCGATAATTACATTCATATTTTTGCTGACCGTACTGCTCTTATTAGCTTTTATAATACAACGTTCCTGGGCATTTTTATCACCTTGTTTTCTGTCGTTATCGGCATTATGCTGGCAGCCCTGATCTACCCGTTGGGGAATAAAGAGGGAGCGTTTTACCGATTTGCTCTGTTCACTCCCTCGATGGTTCCGACAACGATTATTGCGATTTTGTTTACTTTTATTTATAGTCCTGAAGGTGTATTGAATCAAGCACTGGAAGCGATTGGCTTGGAGCATTTGACGCGGGTATGGTTGGGTGAACCGGAAACCGTCCTGCCAAGTATTGTACTTGTAGATGTGTATAAGAATATGGGCATTACGATGATGCTCTGTTTCACGGCCATGCAGCTTATACCGAAGTCCATATTTGAAGCAAGCAGGATGGATGGTATCGGGTACATGCGTCAATTCATACTCATTGTGCTGCCATTACTTAAGCCGATTATCCAATTGTGCGTGGTGCTGTCCTTGATCACAGCCTTCCGAACTTACGACTCGGTGAGAATTTTAACGAACGGCGGTCCGGGGACAATGTCGAAGACAGTATCCTTGTATATGGTCGATACCGCATTCAATTACAATGAATTCGGTTATGCAGCATCGATGGGAGCCTTGTTTACAGGAATATTGCTGTTGACTGTACTTATAGCGAGACGGTTACTAGGGGGAGAGACGTATGAATATTAATAGAGAAACCACAGCCATCGTCTGGATACCCAGAGTTACCGTTCTACTATTAACACTGCTTACGTTATTCCCGCTGCTCTTTGTATTGATGACATCTTTTAAATCCACACAGCAGTTTTTACAGAACATATGGGCACTGCCGGAACGTATCGAGTGGTTTAATTATTCGAAGGCACTCATTGACGGCGGAATCGGGCGCTATTTATTAAACAGTACCTATGTCGTATCGATTTCTATTATCGGCATCGTGTTATTTGCTTCATTGGCAGGATATGCTTTGGCGAGATTACGTATTCCCAAGGCGGAGCTCCTGATGCTGTTCATTCTCATTCCAACGATGTTTCCATCCGAATCGATCATTATGCCGTTCTATATCATGATGAGTAAGCTTAGGCTGTTAAATGAAGCTTATACGCTTATTTTTCCGTTTATTGGATGGGGAGTGCCCACGGCAACGTTTATATTGCGTAATTTCTTTCAATCCATTCCGAACGAGCTTCTGGAAGCAGCCAAGGTTGACGGGGCGAACGATATGCTGGTTTTTGTAAAAGTGATCGTACCCATCATGATTCCGACACTATTGACGGTGGCCATTTTGAATTTTGGGTTATGGGGAGAGCTGCTCTGGACAACCGTTTCCATGTCAGCTTCGGTATTTCGAACCATACCACTTGGCATTATTGCTTTTCAAACGCAGATGGGCACAGATTGGGGACCGCTTTCCGCGGCCATATGTATTGTCATGGTTCCGCTCGTTGTCATATTTTTATGTTCACAAAAGTATTTTGTAAGAGGATTAACGAGCGGTGCAGTAAAAGGGTGATACCAATTGGAGAATATAAACCATGTCTATCCAAACCAAATTTTTTGTATATTTGTTTGTGCTTGTTATCCTTCCGTTAATGGCAGCGTCCTTCTTAATCCTCGCGATTTCGTCCGATATTATCGGTTCCAAGTCGAGAGAGGCCGTCTTTCAATCCTTTAAGCAAACCGAGTTTCGCTTGAATCAAATCGTCTCCAATACAGAATATTTATCTGATAAGTTGTTGGGCAATGAAGATGTCCAGCAGCTATCGAACTTGAACGAGCAATCTTATCCGTATGAATTCGTAGTGCGTACGAATGGACTCAATTATTTTTTGCAGCAGGAAATTAGAGTGCAGCCTTACCTGCACTCTTTTCTCCTTATAAACAATACGAAGCCGATTTACCGGTTCGGTTACTATGAGAATGAGGTTAACCAGGAGCTGCTCCAGCAAGCGATCCATCAAAAAGGAGTTCCGGTATGGACCGGCACTTATAAGCTGCATTCCTATCAAAATCCGAGTGAAAATGAATATGTCGTCTCTTTGTTTAGAGCCGTTAATGATCTTAATTCATTTGTTGTTATTTCTGTTGAAATATTAACCATCCCCGAACAAGCGCTGGAGCAGGCTTACACTGAGAATGATGCTTGGCAAAATGACGGAATGGTTATTATCGATAGCCATGGGCAAATCGTCTCTTCCAAGAACAAAGGTGAGATCGGAAACCATATCGGACAGCTGCACTATGTTCAGCAGGTTATGTCTGGCATTGAGGGGAATTTTCGCTCCGCGATCAATGGGGAAAAGGTTTCTGTATTTTATTATAAGCTGCCAAATCCAGGTTGGCATGTGATCAAAGTGGTTCCAGACTCGCAAATTAATGAACCGCAGAAGTTTCTCGGGATATTGATTGTTGTCGCATTGTCGATCTGTTTGCTATTTGGGATTATTTTCTCTGTTATCCAAAACAACCGCATTATTCGTCCCATAAAGCTGCTGAAGCGCGAAATGGATAAGGTTAAGCGCGGCAATCTGGAAATTAAGCTCGATGTTCAACAAAAGGATGAAATCGGGCAGCTGGTGTTTCATTTTAGAGCCATGGGCTTGGAGCTTAAAGATCTGATCAATAAGGTGTATCACAGTCAATTAAAGGAAAAGGAAGCCCGGCTGCAAATGCTGAGTATGCAAATTAATCCCCATTTTTTGTATAACACGCTTGAATCCATTCGTTGGGTGGCTATCAGGCATCAGGTGGATTCGGTTGCCGATCAGTTGGAGGTGCTCTCCAACATGTTCAGATATTCGTTAACCCAGGAGCATCAAATCACCACGATTGAGCAAGAGGTAGAGCATGTGCGCAATTATATGATCATTCTCAATTTCCGGTTCAATCACATTTATGAGTTCGAGGTACAAGTGGAGGAGCATTTGCTTCAGTACGAGTGCCCGCATTTTATTTTACAGCCATTGGTTGAGAACTCAATCAAGCATGGCTTTGCGGATAGGATTGAGCAAGGCTTCATCCATATTTCGATTGTACAGGAGGCGGCTTTTACCCGAATTTGTGTAGAGGATAATGGAATCGGGGCAGATGAGAACCGTATCCGCAGGCTGCTTGACGGTGAGGAGTCACATTCAGGTTATGCGCTTAAAAATATACACAATCGTCTTCAGTTGAAGTATGGACCTGAATTTGGGATTCTTTTTAGCAGTGAGCTTGGCACAGGGACGAAGGTAGTAATTGTACTTCCGGCAATTTTAAGACACGAAGACGTATAGTCATATAATCGAGGTGATACAAGCTTTATGAAAATGCTCATTGTCGATGATGAAATTCAAATTCGAACGGGTTTGCAGGAAGGTATGAATTGGGAATCATTAGGATTGGATGAGGTGTACATTGCGGATAATGGGGTCACCGCGCTGCAGCTCTTCAAGCAGTACAATCCTGAAATCATTATCACGGATATTAGGATGCCGAGGATGGACGGTCTGGCATTGATTAAGTCTGTGAGAGACTTATCGTCTTCCTGCAAGTTTATTATTTTGAGTGGTTATTCCGAATTTGAATATGTCAAGGAAGCCCTTCAATATGGGGTCATCGATTATGAGTTGAAACCTGTCAATATAAAACGACTGCTCAATCTGGTCAAGAAGGCTATCGAAACGATTGAAAAAGAAAAAAGTCAGGCCAACTGGTTCCAAGAATATTGGAGTGATCGACTTGTTCGTGATATTGTAAACAACACATTCACAGAGACACCGAATATGTTAGAGATGCTTACTCACAGTATCAAGTGGAAGCCTGGGATTCCGCTTCGGATTTGTTACTTGCAAGGGGATGCGGTGCTTGGAGATGTTCTTACTCATCATCAAGAACGCATTCAACAATTGTTGAACAGAGAAGCTCACAAAATACCAGGGATGATACATAGGCTTTCTCCCAGGGACTATATGCTGATTATGAACTCGGACAACCGCGTTTTTGAGCTGGAGAAATGGTGGAAGCAGGTTCAAGCGGTGCTGCTGGAGCATTGCCATATCAGCATGACGATAGGCATCAGCAACGAAGAAGAAGTAGCGCATCTCCCCAGATTATATGAGCAGGCGTTGGAAGCTATTCAATTGAGGTTATACGGTGGACCACGGGCTATGTATTATTATTACGAGGTTCCTGACCGGAAAGAAGTACGGAGTAGAACCTATACACCGCCAGAGGATGAACTCTCAAGAGGATTCCATGAGCCTTCCTTCGCCTCTTTACAAAGCTGCATCGACAGGGAATTCGACGTGTTCTTGCAAGAACGGAACCGGCTGTTGGGGGAAGTTCGAGGGATATGCAGACAATATGCTTGGATTGCCGAGCAGGAGCTGAAACGAATGCCATGTGTTTCTATCCAGCCTAACCATGCAGAGTGGAATCGTGATCATTCATTGGAGCAGATCGAATCGATTGAAGGTTTTCGCAGCTATGTGCTCCATCTGTATCGGATTGCTTATGAGCAAGTACAAAATGGTCAACCACTCCCGAATATGAAAGGCGTAGCCAAGGCAATCAGCTATATGTACGATCATTTTCATGAAGATATTTCTGTAAAAGAAGTGGCAGCGTATATTCAACAGTCTCCCAACTATTTTAGCCATAAATTCAAGCAGGAAATGGGCGTTTCGTATACGGCATTTCTGAATCGAATTCGGATCGAGGAAGCGTCGAGGCAGCTGCAAGCCAAGTCCACTGCGGCTCTGTATGAAATTAGCTGGAATGTCGGCTTTCGGGATTATAAATATTTTACACAAGTGTTCAAAAAGCAAAAGGGTGTTTCTCCCTCAGAATATCAACGAAAGGGATTTGGTCATCCCGATATATAGGGGAATAGTTGCATTATGTTTTATGGAATTTAAGTAAATTATTGGAACTTCTCGCAACTTATTGGATATGACTATCGTTTATGTAATAAGGCTGACGAGGAGTGTGAATAATGAATTTTTCTACCCGAGGGTCTCTTTTTATCAGATTTGTTGTAACTACAGGAATATGTTTGCTGGCATTTTCTAATTTTCCAAGACCTGTTGGGGCAGTGATCAACGTAAAGCCCCAGTACATTATAATTGTGGCAGACACGGAGCTGTACAAGGACTACAACAATCCCAAGGAAGCTTTGGCAAGCCTGGGCCCGCTGCAATCGGTGAAGGTTGTTGACGTTGATCGAGAGTGGAGACCGGATGAGCCTGTTGATATTACTTGGTATTTAATTGAGACCACGTGGCTGGGCAACATGTGGATACGTGCAGATGATCGGGTAATGAACGGATTATTACATGAGGAGGAACGATGGATTACGACGATTTTTGACACTTATTTGTATGATCAGCCTAATACGCTGACAAACGGTTTAAAGCTAGCTCCACAAAGGCTGCAGTCCGATGCTTCTATTACATATTCGCAATTACGTGGCTCTAATGCCATGTCTTTTTTGGGTGGTGGTGGCAGCTGGTATCGCATACATACTTGGCTCGGGGATAAATGGCTGTTGAAACCAGCATTGGTTGAGGATATTCATGTAACACCGATTTCGTTCGATCTGAAGCTGGAAGCAGCGGAAACGGCATATCCATATCCTTATCGTATCGAAGCCGCTGCTGAGCCTTTGCTGCCGCAAACCTTGCCAATAGTGGGAACATGGGATACTCATGGCTTCCTGGGTCCGAGTGGAGAGCTGTGGTATAAATTCCATCTGCCGCAAGGTGATCGTTGGGTAGCTCCCCACAATCAAGCTGTCATTTCTTATAAGCCTATTCAGGAAACTGTCCAATTGCCAGTCCAAACCCGTTATTTTGAAAAGCCTACTTTAGATAATAGTATGATTTATTGGCTTCAGCCTGGGGAGTACGAAGCCTTCGAAGCTTCAGGTGAGCAATGGAAGCATGTAAAGACACCTCAGGGAGACAAATGGGTGAATCCAGAGCGAGCTTTATTAGAGCGTCCTATCGAGATCGTGCCCACAGATGAAGAGCTACAATTGACCTTGGAGGATCAAACCTTTGACCATCCTATTGAAGAGAAAACGGCTCACGCCAAAGGTTTCTATAGCCCACAAGCCGTACACGCCTTCGAGAAGTGGGATACAGAACAGAGTGGTGTCTGGTACCATTTTATCGGTCTAAATGGAAATGAATGGGTGAAGAGATAAGAATATTTGGTAAGTAGTCGTTCAAATGGCTTTTTAGTACTGTCTACATGGCCTCATTCCTTCTCATTATCAATCGCCTGCGCCATCGTTTTGTCAGTCAAATGGGCGTAAATCTGTGTAGTTTCCGGCGAAGCGTGTCCCAGCTGCTCCTGAGTTTTGTATAAATCGTTTCGTAGGTAATAATCGGTAGCAAATGAATGCCGCAGCTTATGAACTGACAAATAAGGCTTGCCGAACCGTTTGGCATATTTAATGACCATTTCCTGAATGGCTCGCTTGGTCATCCGTTCCCCTTCTTTTTTGCCGTTTGCAATGGCAAGAAAGAGGGCTTTTTCTTTACGTGGAGCTTTATACTGCGTCTGCCGCATGTCCATATAGGCCATAAGATTCTCAGTTGCATCTTGACGGAAATACACCGGTGTTTTGAAAGTATCATCGTTAGAGCCCTTGCGGTATACATAAGCAAGCTTTTTCTTAATATCGATATCGTCGGCGTTCAGATTAACAACCTCCGAGACACGAAGACCCGAGTTCAGCACCAGTCTGATAATGCAGGCATCACGAACCTTGTTGATGTGGTAGGAGTACAGGGCCTGCTTATTCCCAGCAACCTCTTCACCATACCCATGCTCAACAAATGCTATGAATTCATGTATTTCCTGCTCCTGCAGCAGCTTGCCTTCAAGCTTGGCTGCCGTATCCTTCGGTTTATGGGTCCGCTTGATCTCGACTTTGGCCATCACATTTCTCTTTAGCAGAGGATAAAACTCTTCGTCCTCGGCGATTTGACTTAAATAATGAAATAACGAACGAAGCGAGGACAGCTTGCGCGAAATCGTAACACGGCTGTTCGTATGCTCGGTACGGGTCATCAAAAACATCCGGAAGTTATCGATGCTTTCCATATGCAGCTTCTCCAGTGCTTCAATCGGTAAGTGTTTCATCGAATCGGCTTCAGCCAGACCTTCCGCAAGCATCCACGAGAAAAAGGTTTCATAATCCCGCACATACTCCAGCAGTGAGGAAGGGGAGAGGTCTGGAAGCTTGAAATTGATAAATTTCTCTACGTACCAAGGCATCGTAGGTATTTTTTTATCCAGCTCCTGACGGTCTTTTACTTTCAAAATATTCATTAGTAAGCACCTCAAATTTATGTACAGATACGTTTAAGTATAGTACAGAGAGGAGATATTGCAAATCGGAATCAGTCTCTGCCGTCCTGAATCCAGCTGTTTATTAACAAACACGCAATTGATTGTTACCAATAAATCTTTTATTATGGCATAAGAGATAGGTAGTGGATTTCTATTCGATATAATAGGGAGTTAAATAATGGTGAAATCGTTGAGTCTTATGAGAGGCGGATCCGGCCATGAAAACGGCAAGGTTACGTTTATTGAATTGTTTTTTGACCTGGTCTTTGTATTTGCCGTTACGCAGCTGTCACATTATTTGCTGGAGCATTTTAGTTTAATCGGGGCACTGCATACCTTATTTTTGCTGATGGCGGTGTGGTGGGTATGGATATTCACCTCATGGGTCACGAATTGGCTGGACCCGGAGAAGCTGCCGGTGAGGATTGCGCTCATTGGCCTCATGCTAACAGGTTTGATTTTATCAACTTCGATACCTGACGCTTTTGGGGAAAGGGCACTGACCTTTGCTATCGCTTATGTGTTTATCCAGGTTGGACGAACTGCATTTATGGTTTGGGGAGTGGGGAAGGATCATCAGGATTTGCGTCTTAGCTTTGTCAGGATTCTGGTATGGCTTATTGTCTCCGGTGTTTTCTGGATAGCCGGGGGTATCGTGGAAAGCCAGATGCTTCGGTATATGTTATGGATATTGGCGTTGGTACTTGAGTACATGTCACCGTCTGTAGGTTTTTGGGTGCCGAGGCTTGGTTGTACACCAACAAGTGTATGGAAGGTAGAGGGGGCTCATTTTGCCGAACGGTGTGGATTGTTTGTCATTATAGCCTTGGGTGAGTCGATTCTGGTAACCGGTTCGACCTTCAGCACGTTGCCCTGGACCTCTGTCAACTTGTTTTCATTCATGATTACCTTTGTTGGCAGTGTAGCGATGTGGTGGATTTATTTTGATTCAAGCGCACACTCGGGCCACCACAAGATTACACATTCCAACGATCCGGGGCGGTTGGCGCGCCTCGCTTATACGTACCTGCATTTACCGATTGCCGCTGGAATTATTGTAACAGCGGTTGGTGATGAGCTTGTTCTGGCACATCCCTTAGGGCATATGGACACTAAAACGATCTGTGCGATTGTTGGCGGTCCAGCGATCTATTTGATTGGCAATACCCTGTTTAAGCGTGAGGTAACCGGCAAGTATTGCTTACCCTATATATTAGGTACGGTAGCCTTACTTCTATGCATATTCGTGGCTCACAGTTTGTCTCCCCTTGTTCTGGGTTTACTTGTTACTATCCTGCTGGTGGTTGTGGGTGTATCGGAAAGGTTGATTTTCAAAAGAAGGCGGGCAGCAGTGTAGTTCAAGTGAGCAACAGTTCCTGATTCAATGATTGCTCCATTGTAGCTCACTGCTATTACCGCTTCTCATGACCTGTAACTTTGCACATCCTTTAGTTTCACATCGTCAGAAATTTTTAACTCTTTTTTGACTGTTTGGCTAGTATATACTTCTCATCCCATCCGACCTCGACAACTTTTGTCGGAATTAAAGGAGCGCCCCAGCTCGACTCGGTTATCTGGGGAGAGATTGTAACCTGGTGGGCAGAGCTTCGAATTACAGTGAGCTTATTGGGGAGCTGCACATCATAATCCCCTAATCCAGCACATCCAGACACGATAAAAAATGGCAGGATCGTTATACTTATGAACATTTGCTTAATCTTCAAAGGTATCTTCATCAAACCACCAATTACCCTCCCCATCCTTCTTGTCACGATCTTCGCTTATCTACAATTTATGAAGCATAAATAATTGTATTATAATGTAAAATGACTGTCCAATTACAAGATAAGGTTACCACAACTGCTTTGAACGGACCTTCATTTTAAAAAGCATGTGGCAATAAACGAGGAAGGTGCACACCAGCGGCGCTTATGGTACATTTAAACTGCAAACGATTACAAAGGATTCATTCATGCTTAATTATCGATGGAGGTTATTTGTATGCAGCTTACGCAAATTAGAAGCTTGGCCCAGAGCATCAGAGACAATGTCAATCGGGTGGTTGTCGGAAAAGAGGATGTCATTGATAAGCTGCTAATTGCCATCATAGCATCGGGGCATGTGCTGTTGGAGGATGTGCCGGGAACAGGCAAAACGCTGCTGGCCAAAGCGATGGCAAAGTCGGTTCGAGCCAGCTTTAAAAGAATACAATTTACTCCCGATTTACTGCCATCGGATTTAAGCGGTATCCATTTTTTCAATCAAAAGCTGTCTGAATTCGAATTCCGGCCAGGGCCCCTGTTCACTCATGTGCTGCTGGCTGATGAAATTAATCGCGCGACACCACGGACTCAATCCTCTCTGCTGGAGTGCATGGAGGAAAGACAAGTGAGCATAGATGGTGAAACAAGAACGCTTACGCGACCTTTTTTTGTTATCGCAACACAAAATCCAGTCGAAAATCAGGGAACCTTTCCGCTTCCAGAGGCCCAGCTTGACCGCTTCTTATTCAAGATCAAGATGGGATATCCCAATGCTGCAGAAGGCATCCAAATCCTGAAACGCTTTAAAGAAGCCAATCCGCTCGATGCTATCCTTGGTGTGGCCGATGCAGAAGAAATTGTCGCCGCGCAGGACAGCTATTCCCAAGTGAAGGTGAGTGATGATATACTGGCCTATCTGATAGCTATTGTGGAGAAGACCCGAACTCATAGTGAAGTTTCAACCGGAGTCAGTCCGCGCGGGAGCCAAGCTTTACTTAAAGCTGCGCAGGTGCAGGCGATACTGAAAGGTCGGGATTTCGTTACACCTGATGATATTAAAGCGATGGCAGAGCCTGTGCTTGCTCATCGTCTGATCGTGAAGGGATCGCTCCGTTCCCGCACCGAGGCGAGTGAAGCCATTGTTGCCGCTATTTTGCGGGATGTACCCGTGCCTACTGAAGATAGCCTGATTTCCGGATAGGATGTGGTTGTATGGGAATCCATTGGTTTATATTAACGGCTCTTATCATCGTTGTCGCGCAGGGCCTTGTATTCCGCTACTGGGGTCAGAAGGGGCTCAAATACGAGCGTTTTTTTGGTACCCGGGCCTGCTTTGAGGGTGAAGAGGTTGAACTGGTGGAGAGAATCGCTAACCGGAATTGGGTGCCAGTACCCTGGCTCAGACTTGAATCGTTGATTCATGCAGGTCTGAAATTTCAAAACCAGAGTAATCTGGATATTAGTGACGGTACGATGTTTCAGAATCACAAAAGCCTGTTCAGCTTGATACCCTTCACGCAGATTACGAGACGACATCGGATTGTATGTAAGAAGCGGGGCTGCTACCGCCTGAATACAGCATCTATGACATGCGGTGACTTGCTGGGTGTGTATCGGAATACGATTAAGCTTGTGCTGAATGTGGAACTGCTCGTCTATCCGAAGCTGGCTGATCTGGATGTGCTCAGTCTGCCCTCACACAGCTGGCAGGGTGATATAAGTGTACGCCGCTGGATTGTAGAGGATCCTTTTATGATTTCGGGTGCACGGGAGTATCGCTACGGTGATCCATTAAAGGGTGTTAACTGGAAGGCTACAGCCCGTAGTGGGAGCCTGCAGGTACATCAGCTGGACTATACCGCCGATCATCGTCTGATGATATTGCTGAATGTTGAGGATCATGCCAAAATGTGGAGTCAGGTCAACGATGAGGAGCTGTTCGAGCAGGGCATTTCCTACGCTGCGGCCATTGCTGCCCAGGCTATTGATCAGGGAATGGAAACAGGTTTCGGTACCAATGCGCATTTGATTGATTTACCAACAGATCCCGTATATATTGAAGCCAGAAACGGGCCTGCCCAGATGACATTCCTGTTAGAAACGATGGCAAAGCTCGTTGCAGGACGGCGAATACCGTTTGATGATTTATTGCAGGAGGTAGCGGAGCAAGGAGCTACCAATTTGGACATTGTCGTCATTTCGGCTTATATGAGCGAGAAAATGATTCAGCCCATTGAGCAGCTTCGCCGCAGTGGTAATGCTGTAGAGCTGTTGATGCTCAATAAGGAATCAGCACCTATGGAAGAGGCAGGTGTCGTCTGATGAATACCCATAAATGGACCGGCATCGGACTGTCCGCTCTGAAAGGCAGTACAGAGCTGCTCATGGTTATTCCTTTGCTGCTGGTGATAGGTGTGTACTTGTTTCCAGAGAATGTGGGCCTATGGCTGTGGCTGATTACATTGCCCGTTTGTTATGCTGTCGGTTTCACAGTGAATCAGCTTCTGAATATCGGCAAAATGTTTGCGATGCTGGCGATGGTTATCTGTCTCGGAGCCATAGCAGCTTACAGCGTGTCTGGATCTACCTATGCTTTTTTTATTACGCTGCCCATCGCAGCTGTCTGTATGTACCGCGGCGCGCGCATGGTTACCGTACCCTGGAGTATGATGTTTCCTGTTACGTTATACGCGATTGGTCTGGTCATCTATTTTATATCATCAGTAGTTCTCCAGTTTGTACCATCGTTTGAGCCCTATTTGTCCATTGTGACAGGCTTTGGGTTATTGGCATTAGCGATCACTTTTCTGATGACCAATCAGACCATGATGAAGCAGGAAACGCTATCCGGCAGCAAGGAACCTGTACTTGCTGCTGGGATACTGCTGCAAAATCGTGTTCTGATCGTGCTGGTTTTAGTCATCGTCGTCCTTATTGTGTTTATACGAAAGCTGCAAGCCGCTCTGCTATGGCTAAGAGATCAAATAATTGCTTGGCTTCAGCAATTATTTAGTCAATCCAACGAGCCGCCTCCCGTCAATAATGAGGTGGCACCGCCGCCTTCTATGAATCTTGGAGAAACACCGCCTCCTGCTGCCTGGCTGCAATGGCTAGAAAAGGTCATGATGATCATGGTGGGGGCAGCGCTTATTGTTGGGGTGCTCGTCCTGCTATATGTTGCAGCCAAAAAACTTCCTCCGTTGATCAAGCGACTTGTTCAATGGCTGATGCTCCGATTGGGTCAAAGGGGAATGCACCAGCAAGATACCGGATATGAGGATGACGTCGAAAGTCTGATGGATTGGAAAAGCTTGAACAACAGCTTAACCGGCAATATCAAAAAGTGGCTCCAAGGACAGTTTCATCCCAAAGGGAAATGGGCAGCAATGGATAATCGCGAGCGTGCCCGATATTTGTACCGTGAATGGCTTCTCAAGCATACCAAGGAAGGCTACAAGCTTCAGAAACATTTGACCCCGGAGGAAATCAGTCACGATATTCAGCGCTGGGGAAAGAGGCAATCCTCTATCTCAACCGGTCCGATTGTAGGCGTATACGAACAAGCGCGCTACAGTGACAAGGCTCTTCAGGACGCTGATATTGAAGCAATGAAAAAGATTGTTGAAACCAAATGACCTTATGCCAAGTAAGACTCATATAGATAGAATCAAGTATCGAATAATTCGTTAAGGGGAGTGTAGCTACAATGAAAACCGTCACTGTACAGGATTTGTTAAACCGTTTTTCTATGGAAGTACTAGCCGGCCATGGTCAGCTGCAGCGTATGATTTCCAAGCCCAAGACTCATCGACCGGGTCTCGAGTTTGTTGGCTATTTTGACTTTTTCTCTCATGCACACGTTCAGGTGTTAGGTAGGAAAGAAATCAATTATTTGCACACGCTAAGTGAAGAAGAGCGGAACTTAAGGATTGGAAATGTGGTTAAATATCATCCACCGTGCTTCGTGGTCACACGTAATCAGGAAGGGTTGAAATATTTAAAGAAATACTGCGAGGAAGAGGGTATTCCGTTACTTCGTACCCCTGAGCCGACCTATAAATTTGTGGATCTGATGGATACGTATTTGGCCAAGGCTTTGGCAGCCGAGATCGCGATTCATGGCGTTTGTGTCAATGTATCTGGAATCGGTATCCTGCTTCGCGGCAAGTCAGGAGTCGGCAAGAGTGAGACGGCCCATACTTTAATCCACCGCGGTCATCGGCTAGTAGCAGATGATATCGTGGTATTGCGCAAGATCAGCTCCGAGACGATTGTAGGCACGCATAATGGCAAAACCAAGGAATTCCTGGCGCTGCGCAGTGTTGGACTTGTGAATGTTTCCCGTTTGTATGGACGCAGAGCCTTTCAGGATGAAACCCGGATCGTGCTGGATATCGAGCTGACCAAATGGGAGGATCATCGGCTTAATAATGAGCTAGAGCTTGAACAGAAATTTACTGAGTATATGGACGTACGCATTCCCCATATCGAAATCCAACTGCAGCCGGGGCGTGATGTGGCCGGACTCATTGAAGCTGCAGCGAACAACTGGTATTTGCGTCAGCAGGGCTATAGTGCTGTAGAGGATTTTATGAAACGCTTAGAGCATGATCAGGGCTAGAAGATAAACAAAACATTTACAAAACGGCAATAAAGGAATTGGTCGAATATTCATAGAATATGTATGAAGGAGTGGTACCTACAAAGACAAACCATTGAGGTAGAGGTAGATAACTATGGAAATGAATGAGCAGCTGTTAAAAGAGGCGGGCCAGGTTATTACAAAGCAATCAGGTGAGGTTATTTTCCGTTCCGGTGATGCTGGTGAAGACATGTACGTAGTGCTAAAGGGATCAGTCAACATTTTTCTTGAGCAAAATGGCAGCAGTATCCCGGTAGCAAGGCTTCGACAAGGTGACTTTTTTGGCGAAATGTCTTTACTGGAAGGCATGCCGCGCAGTGGTACTGCGATTGTGGATCAAGCCAGCGAGCTTGTCATGCTTAGTGAGGATTCGTTCCGCAAGCTGATGAAGGAAGACATCGTTCTGGCTTGGCGCGTCATGAAGGGCTTATCCAACCGGATTCGCAGTACGAACAATGAGCTGGCTAAGCAGATCGGGAACGATTTGCAAGAGGTGTCCAAGCTGCTGCACGAGAACGCACAAGGCTTATCAGGCAGCATCATGCACATCGCAGCTTCTGCCGGAGAGATTGATACGAACGAAAGACAGCTCGCCCAACAGATCAAAGAGGTTCAGGTTATTTCCAAAGACATCGGAGTCATGCTGGAGTTCATACGCAATGTTGCAACGCAGACGCATATCCTTGGTTTAAATGCAGCAATTGAAGCGGCTAGAAGCGGCGAGCATGGTCGAGGGTTTGGTGTGATTGCCGAGGAGATTCGCAAGCTGTCTGCCCAGTCCAAGGAAAATGCCGAGAAAATCGCCGATTTAACGGAACAGATCGTCCTCAATATGGATAAAATCACAAGCTCATCCGAAAATAGTGCACAGCGAATTAATGAACAAGCGGATGCTACGAATCAAATGGTTGCCTCTGTCGATACAATGGCCGGATTAGCCGCGCGGCTCTCCACTATAGCGAGTACACTAACATAGCTCTTCCTACAGTAATGTGTTACGATTAAATGAATCACAAACAAAGAAGGATGATACTCTTGGTTGAAATATTGGAAGCAAGTATGGTTTATAGCAAAGAAGATGGACATGTAGGCAAGGTTGCTTTTGCAGTCGAGAATCACAAGCAGCCCTATGAAATCATGCTTTTTAGTAAAAAAGGTAAAGAGTGGAGCTATAGCTTGAACTTCCTGAACGAGCCTGGTGGCGAGGAAGATATTGAAGCGGTAGAGGAATTATTGGAAGATGATGATATTTACGATCAATTAATCGAAGCAGCGAAGAGCAAGCTGCAAAAAGAAGCATAAAACTGAAGTCCATAGTGCCACAAGTCCAGTCCGCAAACGCTGCGGGCTTTTTTGGGTTGGACTCCCCCTACCACTAATCTTGGAATTGTATAAAGCTACGAAAAGCTTGTGCTGGAGGATTGACAATTAACATGAGATGTGTGATATTATTAACTAATTAACGTTAGGTAGGATGATGACGTAAGAAGGAGAGGTTGAGATATGAACCGTTATTGGATTTATGTGGTGCTTTCAGGCATATTGGAAATCGTATGGGTAACCGGTCTAAAGCATTCAGAAACTGCTATGGAATGGACAGCTACTGCGGTAGCTATCATGATAAGTTTTCTGGTAATTATTCTGGCTGCAAGACGTTTGCCAGTTGGTACGGTCTATGCTGTTTTTGCCGGTATTGGCACCAGTGGTACTGTAGTGGTAGAGATGCTTATATTTGGTGAACCATTTAACGTAGCCAAGATTATGCTTATTGCAGTACTGTTAGCCGGAGTTATTGGCTTGAAGATCGTCACCACGGAAGAAACCGGAACTGAAGCAGAGAGGGGGAGCCAGTAATGCCTTGGTTAGCACTAGTTGCAGCAGGATGTCTTGAAGTGCTTGGAGTTATCAATCTGAAACGTTTGGCCATGAAGAAGTGGGATGCGGCCTTATATCTGATCATTACCTTTGGTATTGGCTTTGTGCTCTTATCTTATGCAATGAAAACTATTCCTATGGGAACTGCTTACGGGGTTTGGACTGGAATTGGCACGATTGGTGCCGCATTAGTAGGGATGTTTATGTACGGAGAACCGAAGGAATGGCGGCGACTCTTGTTCATTGCGATGATTCTGTGTTCGGCTGTAGGGTTAAAATTAATCGGATAATCATAGATGGCCAAGCAGTTGACATGAAACCTTAAGGTGTCATATAATGATACGAAACCAAATAGTTTCGTATTTTTTTAAACATTGACATGGAGGTTATTGAAATGGAAGACAAACTTCAATCATTACCGGATATCGTTCAAAAAATGGTGCTTAATGCGCCTATTCAAAAAGTATGGAGTGCTGTAGCAACCTCAGAAGGCATTGCTGCATGGTTCATGCCCAATGATTTTCAGCCAGTTGCTGGACACGAATTTCTGGTGAATGCGGGGCCATTCGGGATGTCACCTTGTAAAGTGACTGAGGTTGAACCACCTCATAGTCTTGCTTTTCAATGGGGGAAAGACTGGACTATCAGGTTCGAACTGGTGGAGCTCGACGATAAAACAGAATTTACTCTGACGCATTCCGGCTGGGATGCCGAAAAAGTTACAGAGTTCGGATTATCTCACACGATGATTCGAGACAATATGGCCCAAGGCTGGGTTGGGCTTGCCAAATCACTGGCCACCTATGTTGAAGCCTGATCATGCGATCGTTTCACCGAAGCATGATGTGTTTCAAGCGATAGCAGATCCTACCCGGCGCAGTTTGCTGCAATTGCTTGTCGACCAGGAGCTGTCTGTGACAGTCATAAGTGGACATTTTCCAATCAGCCGAACGGCGGTGTCAAAACATCTGCGAATTTTGGCAGAAGCAGGGCTTGTCCGGGAAAGAAAGGTTGGACGAGAGACAAGGTATCAGCTTGTTTCGGAGCCTTTACTTGAATTAAAGAGCTGGCTGTCCTACTATGAACGGCATTGGGAAAATAAATTGGCAATGCTCAAGCACTATGTTGAGTCGGATAATCAGGATCAGGTTGATAATAGTCCATCTATTCGTCCTAAGCAAGAATATTGAACACTGACACCAAGCCCGCAAGCTTTGCTGGGTTGGTGTTTTTTTGTTTTGAGTCATCGATCTTATAGGTATTCAATGAAATTCAATGAAAACGATTGCATGTACTTCTCATAACGGGAATTGTGTTGTAATATGGAGTCAATAATGATTGAACCTACTAAACAACGCAGACCTTTGAACGGAGGAGTCTTAATGAGAGTTCATGATATCGAAATTACTCACGACATGCAGCCTCAATATTTACAAATGGTAGCCCAGAAAGCGAGCACGTACCGTTCGGATATCACGATCAAGTTTGAGCGGGAAAACATAAATTTAGATGCAAAAAGCATTCTGGGAATGCTGCTGATCCCCATGCGTACAGGGACCCGGATTACGATTCAAACCAAAGGAAGGGATGAGCAGGAGGCCATTGATGCAATGAGCAGCTTGCTGGAGAATAACACTCCTTAGGTTCTACCTGAGGAAGCCCAAGCCAAACCAAGACCGCTGTATGAGAAAGGCACTGTCACTCACGAACAATGAGAAGACTGTGCCTTTTTTCATTATGGTGAAAGCATTACAGGAGAGCAGATATGTTCATTGATTACCGTCCCGGAGGCGTCTGAACGCACAAAAAACGGGCTTGCGCCCGTTTTTTAGTAAGTCTCTTCATACGTTTGTTTAAATGAATTAAATATCGCTAAAAACTCCTGAATTTAAGCCAGCAGTAACACCAGTAGCAATAATGATGACAGCAATCACTGCGTAGATAACGAAAACAATAGCGGCTAGCAGTAGATAAGCTTTAAAAAAACTTTGTTTGTTAGGATTCGCGTTACCGCCAAATGCCCATACAAACCACATCACAATGTTGACAATAGGAATAGCTGAAATAATTAGTGCAATAATCCATTCTTTGACGGGTACTACCGGTGCCTGGGGTCCATACGAATCCTGATAACCATTCGCAGGTTTGTTTAAAGGAATTTCTTGATTCATTTCATCCACCTCTTATATATGTAGTGTAAAAAATTACCTTATGTAACTGTATCCCTTTAAACATAAATCGTCAATAGGTGACAAGCCATGAAATATTTAAGTGAATTTTCAGATATATTAGTCCTATTATGTAAATAATTATGTAAAAAAACAGTAGAAAATAAAACAGAAGAGCTCCAACGCAGCTTACTCGCAGCCAAAGGTTTGCCATAATTAATAAAAGAGCTCTTCTGGAGTGTATCAATAGGTCATGCAGCCTACTACGGTCAAACATAAAAACAAGGTGTTCTAAAACAATGAAAGCCCTACCTCTCTTTCATCCTTGCGGCTCCTAGACCGCGCCAGTGTGAATCAGTTAACACAGTTACAAATTCTTAGGGTTGTTGGAATTTGAATGATTTTTATGAGTAGAGAAACAATAAGTGAACCGAGGAAAAGCTAGATGGGGGTGCATTCATTGATACAATGATAAACTATACCATCTATCAGTTCAAATTGCAAGTTAATTTTGAAAATTCTACAAACATGCCAAAAGCAAGGGTGAGATAGGCATTTCACTTACTTGTTCTACGCCATCGGCTCTACATAGTACAAAAGCAATTTTTATAAGCTCATTGTTGCCATTGAAAATGGGCTTAAAGAACGCACGCAGTTTGATGCTATCTGCAGGATAGGAGCTTCCTGTTTGAAAAGTAACCTGCTTTTCCTGACGGTATTCCAGTACCTTGGAAATGCATCGTTTGACCTTCAAGCAATCTGTTTGCTCAATAAAGGTAAGCAAGGAGATTCCGCCAAATCCTTGAGCGGGCTCGATAAAAGGCAATGGCTCATAATGGTTAGTTATTTCGGTGATGTCCAGATCCTCAGTCAATAGACCGGAGGCAACGACAGGCTTGTTGCGAATTTGGCTGGTAAGCCATTTTTTCTCGGAAATCTCTTTGACGACATGGAAGTACAGGTCCTTTTGCTCCCAACGAATTTTACTGCTGTGAATTTCGACAGTCAGCTTATCCCCATTATCTCCGCACAGGGTTTCTTCCGCGTACAAATACCCTTTTTGATTCAGGCGTAATTGTTTTTGTGGCATTTTTTTTAATGATTCCGGCGCGAAAATATCGTTAAGCTCCATGCTCAATATTCGGGATTTTGGAATACCGAGAAGCTTGGTGAATGCGTTATTGACCTCAATAAATTTGGATGTACCCTTTTCTTCAAAAGTATAAAACATGCCCTCAGTGGCATTGGCGAATTGCTCGTTAAGTGAACGCATTCTAAGTTAGCCTCCTATGTAAGTCAAGGTAATTGTGAAGTAGCGCAGCATTATCGTTTTTGCAGATCATTTTCCTGTATAATTAACCTATTCTTTCTCATATGAATCACTTTTTATACTATTCGTTGAATTCTTTGAGTTTAAGGGCAAACAGGAAAAAGAGGTGGGGTATGGACGAGGAACGGTTTGATATTTATGATAATAAGATGAATTGGATCGGAACAGCGTCTCGACAAGAAGTACATAGGGAGGGTCTATGGCATCAGACATTTCAATGCTGGATATTAACAGATGCAGAGGACGGTCCGGCACTGTTGTTCCAAAGACGGCATCCTGACAAAGATACGTATCCGGGGATGCTGGATATTTCTTGTGCCGGTCATCTGCAGGCAGGTGAACGTGTGGAAGACGGAAATCGGGAGCTGGAGGAGGAGCTCGGTCTGGGTGTACCGTTCGAAGAACTGATATCGTGTGGTATATATCGTAGTGATAAATGTATTAAACCCGGATTAATAGATAGGGAGTTTTGTCATGTGTATGGGTTTCGAACGAATCAGGCACTGACTACGTTTAGACTTCAGGGGGATGAAGTGACGGGATTGTATCGGGTATTCATTCATGATGTGCTGCGGCTTGTCCACGGAATGACCAGTCAGGATACCATTGAAGCTGTTGGTGTTGAACCTGATGAATCGGGAGCTCTGCGAGTTGTCAGCCGCAGCTTTACAAGTGACGAATTTGTTCCGCATGCTGCGGATTATTACGAAATGGTGCTAAAGGGTTTTGGGCTACAGCGATAGGCAGACTAACGTCTGCTTCGCTGCACATATTCGATAAGCATGTCTTTGGTAATGTAAGTCCGTGTTGGTGAGATGCCGTGCTTGGCATGCTCATTAATAGCGGCAGCGTATCTGTTGATCTCGTCGACAGTGAATGCTTCACCTGCTGCGTATTGGGCGATAGCTTGATCAATGGCTTGTTCACGCTTAAGGTCCAGCACTTGGAAAACCTCCAGGTGCGCGTGCATTTTTTGGGTATGGGAAGTAATGGCTTCGTGAACACTCATGATGGGCAGCTCCTTAATCCTTGTCGGACATGATATTATTGTGCTAGCTATCATACCATGATTTGAACCTCTCGAACAATCCTGGAATTTAGGATTGCGAAAGCTTGCGTGTGATTTCCCTGATCTGCTGCGAATCAGGTATCCAGTACCACAATGGCATCCCGACTAAAGGATCGCGTTCCATACCTGGATGCCCCGGAACCCGAATATGACTGATTTGATCCCGTTCGATCTCTTTAAACAGCCAGGCTAGGCTGATGAGGTCGCTGTCTGTAAAGTTGGTTTCAACGACTTCATCTTTTACTTTGGCTAGCAGACCGGGAAGCTCGGACAGATGCTCTGGCTGCAGCATTTTATGAACAACGGCTTTGATCAATAGAGTCTGATCCACCTGTCGTCCAAAGTCACCATCCTCAAGAGAGTACCGTTCCCTAACAAATGACAGAGCCTGCTTGCCGTCCAGATGTTGGGTGCCTGCTCGCAGCAGAATGCGAGAGTCCGAAATCAGCATATTGTGTGGTACATCCACATCAACACCGCCAACTGCATCGATCAAATGCTCAAACCCTGTGAAATTGGTCTTCGCATAATAATGAATAGGGAGCTGCAGCAAATCACTTACGGCTTGAATGACGGCTTCAGTTCCTCCCTTACTGCCGCCATGGGCTTGACCGAGGATGTGGGAATGGTTGATTTTGGTGTTGCCTATTCCGGCTATATGGACTTGCGTATCACGTGGTACTGAAATGATGACGGCTTTATGTGCTGAAGGTATGACATGAACCAGGAGAATGACATCACTGCGTGAGTTCTCGTTGCCTAATGCATCCACTCCAATTAACAGAGCATTGAAAGATTTCAGGTCGGGATCCGAAGTTGGGGACGAGGAGGTTGGAGCTGAAGTATCCATATAGGTATTTACTAATAGCTGTGCATAGTTCTGGTGTTTAAGCTGGAAGGTGTAGCTAGAGCCATCGTTCGGAAGATGATTTGCAGTATAAGAGGTTGGCACAGCAAGTAAGGGAAAAGCTTTTGCAGTAAAATGCTTATCCGGATGCAAAGTCCATATCATCCAGTAGATGAGCCCGAGTCCTAATACAATGAATACAAGTAAACCTCTCAGCCTATTGAACATAAATCGAACCTTCCTTCATTTATTTACTTTATTTGTTATGATACATAATGTATCATAAAATAGATTTTATTGCTATGAATTCATACAATTTGGTCTGATTTATTTAAATATTTTTCATAATGATCCAAATTGGATCGAATGATTCAGTTATTTTCAAAAAACGTTGTTTGCACAGAGTTAATTGTAGAACGATACGCAGCATTTCTGGTATGATATTAGAAGGAATGGATATGAATAGAGAGAATGGAGGAAATACCATGTCAGTGGCACGTATTCAACATAAGGTAATTTTTAATTTAAAGGTTGAGGTTGGGTCGGAACAGGCGGATCAATTTTTATCAAAAAGCAAAGCAATTCTTGAAGTCATTCCAGGGGTATACGATTTTCAAGTGTTACGTCAGGTGAGCAGCAAAAACGATTACGATTATGGATTTTCAATGGAGTTTGAGGATCAAGCTGCCTATGATGCCTACAATACTCATCCTGTCCACATGGAGTATGTGGAAAACATTTGGAAAAATGAAGTAGCCCGTTTTCTGGAAATTGACTTCACAGCCGTATAGTCCAGGAATAGTTTCAAAACGTTAGTACATACGAAGAGGAGTGAATACAATGATGGATAGAACTTTAACGGAATCCCATACAGGCAGCTTTGGACATATCATGCAGATTTTTGCGGTATCCCTGCTGGTCTCATTTGTTGGGACACTTGCAGGTGCTATGCTGATTCCACCTTCACTTGTCGGCTTGTTCGTTGTGATTGAGCTGGTCATGCTCGTATCCGTGTTCATCATGCGTTTCCGCGGAAAAATGATCGGTTATCCGTTTCTGTATATTTTTACTGCAGTTACAGGGGTTACGCTGTATCCGATCATTGCGAATTATGGTGGCATCCTTGGGGCCAATCTGGTATCTGCCGCATTCCTGGCAACAGCGGGTATATTCGGAGGGCTTGCCTTGTATGCTTATCGCTCGCAAAGGGATTTCAGCTTTCTGGGTGGATTTTTGTTTGCCGCTACGATCGGTTTAATTGTAATGAGTCTGTTCTCGCTGTTTATACCGATGGGCTCGACTATGAATTTGGTATGGTCCGTGCTGGGAATTGTTATTTTCAGCGGCTGGGTATTGTACGATGTATCTCAGTATAAGGGTGGAGTAAGCCCAGAGGCCGTGCCGATGGCCGCCTTGAACATTTACTTGAACTTTATTAATTTGTTTATATACATTTTGCGTTTTCTAGCTGCGATTGTGGGATTTAGCAGAAATTAATTCGCAACCCCCTGACTGTTATTGGTTGGGAAACGAAGGAGCCTTGTGAACAGGGCTCTTTTTTGTTGTGTGCAGGGTCATTCCTCATTTGAAATCCATGGTTGATGCGCGGAAAAGAAGAGTGATATAGTGAGTATGTAATCGTTAACATATTTTTTTATAAATGGAGGTAACCCAATGACCGCTTATCACACTGTCATGATGAAGCCGCAGGATAAGGTCGCGGTAGCGCTTACGGAAATTCCGGCTGGTGCTCAGTTGAATGTTGTCTGTCAAGGAATTGAGGTTCAGGTAGAGCTGGCGGAGGCGATTGAGTTCGGGCATAAATTTGCAGTCGTACCGATTGCGGCTGGTGAAGATATCATTAAATATGGCGAGGTTATTGGAGTTGCAGTCAGAGGTATCCGCAAAGGTGAGCATGTGCACGTTCATAATCTGGAAGGTAAAAGAGGGAGAGGGGATTTGCAGCATGACAGCTAATGTACAAACACGGACGTTTTGGGGATACCGTAGACCGGATGGCAGTGTAGGGGCGCGTAACCACGTGCTGATTCTGCCAACTATAGTATGTGCTACCCAAACGGCTCAACGGGTGACGGAGCTAGTAAATGGAACGGTTACTTTTATACATCAGCATGGCTGCGCACAGGTAGGAACGGATTATGATCAGACCTTCCGCACCTATGTAGGAACCGCCGCTAACCCCAACGTATACGGGGTGATCGTGCTTGGTCTTGGCTGTGAAACGCATCAGGCGCGAAGTGTAGCATCCGAGCTGCAAAAGACCGGCAAGCCTGTAGAGGTCGTCTCGATCCAGGATCATGGGGGTACGCTGTACACTATAGCCGAGGTAGCCAAAATTGCCGCAAGAATGGTACAGGAGGCTTCGCGCCAGCGGCGGGTGGAATGTGACTTCGGTGAGCTGATCGTAGGTACGGAGTGCGGGGGGTCAGACGCCTGTTCGGGGCTGTCGGCCAATCCGGCAGTAGGCTTTTGCAGCGATAAAATCGTCGATCACGGAGGAACCTCGATTCTGGCGGAAACTACGGAGCTGATCGGGGCTGAGCATTTGCTTGCGGCACGTGCGGTTAATGATCATGTAGCGAAGCGTGTGTATCAGGTCATTGAAGCGATGGAGAAACGTGCCTTCTCCATGAATATCGATATTCGTACCGGCAACCCAAGTCCGGGTAATATTAAAGGCGGACTTAGCTCATTGGAGGAAAAATCATTGGGTGCGTCCAACAAATCCGGTTCGAGGCCTCTGCAGGAATTGATTGATTATGCCGAAAAACCGACCAAAAAAGGTCTCGTATGGATGGATACACCCGGCCATGATATTGAACAGCTGTCGGGGATGGCGGCGGGTGGTTCACAGATCGTATTGTTCACAACAGGCAGGGGCACACCAACTGGCTCTCCAATCGTCCCAGTAATCAAGATAGCGACCAATAGTGCCATATTTGAGAAAATGAACGATAATATTGATATGAATGCAGGTACGATTATTGATGGAACGGAAACGATCGAACAGGTGGGAGATCGGATTTTTGAGGAAATTATCGAGGTGTGCTCGGGAAAACTGACAAAGTCGGAAATCTTGAAGCAGAACGATTTTGGGATTTGGCGAATAGGTCCGACATTCTAAATATTGAAGTAAACGTTTCGCTACCCGGCTGAGGTGTTGTTACGATCGATCCGCTTTCAAGAAAACCTCAGCCATTCCGCTGAGGTTAGCTCAATTTTAGAAGAGAGATTGATAGAGAAGGAGAGAAACTCATGTTGCGTTCACTTGAAACAATCCAAGCCTACAAACAAGATGAGAGCATGTCCTTAAATGAGCATCCATGGCTGCAATATATCGTCTCGGCGGAAGAACGAATGGTCAATCTCGAGCGGGTCCAATCGCTTCAGGATTTGGTTAACGCGAATCCGGTTCTGGATTATGTGGAGAAGTCGCTGGAAGCGCTCGACCGGCTGCAGATGTCCTTTTGGATTCAAGAAGTTGTAGAAGAGGTGCTCATCTGGTCTGAGGTGGCCAAGGGCGGGACGGTGCGACAGCGAGTGCTGTGGCAAAAGCAGGGCGTACATTTGATGGCTCATAACATCGGTTCCAGTGAAATTTACGAGTGGCATTCGAGTCCGTTGCATAGCGAGGCGAGGAGGCACGTTATCCGCACGCTGATCCAGACTCACGGGTTAATTGGCCAGTATTTGCGTGGAGAGGTTCCATTCGCGGTTCAGCGCCCATTAATGGAGCTTATTCAGAATGGATTGCTCGCGGCTAGTGAGCTCAAGGAACTATTATTAGTGTTAAATCAATGCATTCTTGAGGCAGTTTCGACAGAGCTATGGGTAGAGATAGCGCAGCAGATTGCTGAGGTCATTGAGCTTATCATAGATCAGGAGGAAGATAGTGGGTTTTCGCTCCACAACAGGCTGAAGCGGCTGCGGGCCAGCTCGATTTCCAAAGGCGAGAATTTTGAGCAGGAATTTGCCAAGCTGTCAGTGCAGCCAGCGGTTATTGAGGCTTTTCAAGCGCTGGACAGCAAGACGCTGTGGTTCGTAGAAGCGGCTCTTCATGAGTTTTCTTTTGAGGAATTTGCCAAGCTGTTTCTCATCATTCTTAGCTCGGATTCGACGCAGCAGGCGGACCATATCAGCTTCGAACGTATGATGAATGATATGTATTATGATTATCGGGGTCAAAAGAAAATCAATGTCTACAAGAAACGAATCATAGAAAAATATTTGCGCGAATGCTCCTTTGAAGACATTGCTTCGGCACGTTTTCCGAAGAGCGGGCATTTATCTCCACAGTTAAAGCAGGCAGGTCCACAATCGGATATAGTCTATTTTCATATGGAGTTCTCCGCGGCGGCGGATAAGCTGATCCAGTTTTGTATAGAGGCCGAAAAATCACCTTTGTATGAGAAAGCGGTACTCATGCTGTTTGACCTGTTTGAGCTGCGCCGTGATGCCTATGACAGGTTTCATAATGAAGAGGAATATTTATCGATGATGAATCAAACCGCTGATTACAAAAAGGTTATTCTCGATTTTATTGTGGGCAATCGAGTTGTCGACATTGGCCCTGGGGGCGGAGTCATGCTGGATCTGATCGAGGATACGTTTCCCGATAAACAGGTAATAGGCATCGATATTTCGCAAAATGTAATTGAGGCGCTTGAGCGAAAGCGGCAGCTGGAAAATCGCCAGTGGATGGTGCTGCAGGGTGACGCACTCAATTTGAAGGAATATGTGAAACCCGGTTCCATTGACACTGTCATTTTTTCTTCGATTTTGCATGAGTTGTTTTCGTATGTGGAATATGAGGGTAAATCATATAATCATGCTACAGTTGCGGCAGCGCTGCGCAGTGCCTTCGATGTAATCCCCATCGGCGGGAGAATCATTATCCGTGATGGCATTATGAGCGAGCCGACCGAACAGCAGCGGATCATAACGTTTTTGGATGGGGAAGGCATGCAATGGCTGGAGAGATATGCCAAGGATTTTGCCGGAAGAGAGATTCAATTCGTGCGACTGGGTACTCATGAGGTGCAGATGCCGATTAACGATGCGATGGAGTTTTTGTATACATATACATGGGGTGAAGAGGCTTATGTACATGAGGTACAGGAGCAATTCGGATATTTTACACCCTCAGCTTACGAAAGCTTCATTCATACGGTACTCGGCCCGCAGGCCCGTATCGTGGTCAGCAGACACCTGCTTCAGGACGGTTATACGGAAGCGCTAAGTCCAAGAATCCGGATATTCAATGAGCAGCGCGAGCCTGTGAACCTGCCGGACAGCACATGTCTGATCGTTATACAAAAGCAAATGTAGTAGGAGGTTTCCATGCATATTCAAAAGGGACAAAAGGTAGATATCAATCAGGACAATCATTTATCCAGTGTGATGATTGGTTTGGGTTGGGAGCATTCGAATCCGGCTATGGACATAGATGGAGCTGCGTTTTTGCTATCTGCGGCCGGAGTTTGTGAGCAGGATGACAACCTTATTTTTTATGGGAATCCGAGCAGTAAGGATGGAGCAATTACCCATACACAATCAAGTCAAGGGGATAAGGAGCAAATTTCGATAGCCTTTAACCGGTTACCCCAAGATATTCAGAAGATTGCCATTACGCTGACGATCTATGAGGGTGAAAAGCTTAGCCAGCATTTTAACCAGGTTTCGCGAATCTACATTCGGTTTCAGGACCCGTTAAATCATAAGGAGCTGTTCAGGTTCGAATTTGGCAGTGAGCTCAAGCTGGAAACAGCGATAGTTGTAGGAGAACTTTATCTGCATAAGGGTAAGTGGAAGTTTAATGCTATCGGGAGTGGGTTTAATGGTGGCTTATCGGCGTTATGCAGCAATTATGGAATCAAGGTGATTGAGGAAGCAGACAATGAGCCACAGCAGGCAGACACATTAGCCAAGCCTGTTGGTGAAGCACCAATAGTTCCAACAAAGCCTACTGTCGAGACGCCTGTTATTCCGACTAAACCTGTCTCGGAGACAATTGTTACTTCCAAGCCTTCCGCAGCCCCAACTGCCAAGCCTTTTTTACTCGGAAAAATAGAGCTGAAGAAACAAGAGTCCGTTTCGATCGCAAAGACCTCCAAGGTTACAGCCCAGCTGAAGTGGGATAATCCGAAAAAGGATCTGGACTTGTACTGCTTTTATGTAACGAAAAAGGGTGAAGCGAATAAAATATATTACCGCCGGTTGGGCAGCTCCTCCAAGTCACCGTATATCGAGCTTGATAAGGATTCACGAACAGGAGGGATGGAAACCGTCACCATTCACAACACATCGGATCTGAGGTATGTACTTTTTGCGGCTTACAGCGCACTGTCCAATGGAATTGGCAGCTTTAAATCCATGAAGGCTCGTGCTGTGGTGGATAATCATGCCGGACAAACAGTGACTGCTCCTCTATTGCAAAATAACAGATTTGCCTACTGGGTTGCCATTGCACAAATTGATTTCAGCGATCAGGATGAGATGAGGATTAGCCATGTTGAAACGTACTCCAAGAGCGGTTCGGAGAATTCGCCGTTGCTCTACCCAGACGGGACTTTTAAAATGAATGTGGGTCCGATTGAATTTAAATAGCAAATGTTGCTTTGTCACCCGGAGTTGTGTAAGCTTTCTTAAGAACTTATTATGGTTAGGCTGAAATAGCTCTCCTACTAGGCTTAAGGAAGGAAGATTAACTTTGTCAACGAATCAGATGGAACAGTTCAAATTATTAAAAAATGAGATCACGCGATTTATGATGGCTTACAAATTTGCGTTGGATGCGTTCGATACGAAGCTGGAGATTTTAAAAGAGGAATTTCAATTTTTGCATGACTATAATCCCATTGAGCATACGAAATCCAGATTGAAATCTCCTGAAAGCATTATGAGAAAAATGTACAAAAAGGGCTTTGGCATTTCATTGCCCAGTATCAAAGACAATATTCGGGATATTGCAGGTATGCGGATAACCTGCTCATTCATTAACGATATATATCGAATCAGCGATATGCTGCAAAGTCAGAGTGATCTTACACTGCTTGAGGTGAAGGATTATATTCGCAATCCCAAGCCCAATGGGTATCGGAGCTTGCATTTGCTGATTGAAATCCCTGTATACATGTCTGATCGGCAGGAGCAAGTATGTGTTGAGGTGCAAATTCGGACGATTGCGATGGATTTCTGGGCGAGTCTGGAGCACAAGATTTTTTATAAATACAATCAGGCCGTTCCGACACGGCTTCTTCAGGAATTGAAGACGGCAGCAGATTCTGCAACTGCGCTGGATTTGCAAATGGAGCGGCTGCATAAGGAAATTACCGAGATCAAAGAGGATCAGGATCAAGGCTCTGAAGGGGAACTGAATCAGATTCGTGTCAGCAACCAGCAATTTCAGCTCCCGGAGGCACTGCTTCGTTTAATGGGCGGAGGTTAAAGAAAAATCTGGTTGACAAATATTTTTAATATGTCATAATGAAAGTATCAAAAAGAGATAGTTGATACCTTGTTTATTGGTTTACTCATAACCCGCATATAGCCTCTTAGCTGCTGCGGATTTCTTTTTACAATCCGATAATGTCATAATGATATTATTGAGACTGTGCTCGTGGAAGGATGGTTACGATGAAAGCACTTATTGTCATTGATTACACGGTTGATTTTGTTGTTGGGAAGCTGCCTTGCGGTGAGCCGGGAATCGAGATTGAACAGCGGATTGCCGAGCTTACGGACACTTTTGTCAATTACAATGATTTTGTCGTTATGGCAGTCGATCTGCATGATGAGCTTGACGTCTATCACCCGGAGCACCAACTGTTCCCACCTCATAATATTAGGGGTACGGAAGGAAGGGCATTATATGGTAAACTGGATGAAGTATTTCAAACCCATCGTGACCAGATCTACTGGATGGACAAAACCCGGTACAGCGCATTTGCCGGAACGGACCTGGAGCTTCAACTGCGGGCAAGGGACATTAAAGAGCTTCACCTGATTGGGGTCTGCACGGATATTTGTGTGCTGCATACGGCTGTGGATGCTTACAATCGAGGCTTTGAACTTGTTGTGCACCGCGATGCGGTTGCGAGCTTTAATCCGGCAGGACATGAGTGGGCGCTGGGGCATTTTCAACATACGCTTGGAGCAACTATTTTATAATATAGGGGGATGAAGATATTGACCAAACCAACTGTACAACAACACATTCAAGAAGTGCTGCATGTTCTTCCCAGGATTGATGCTGACCAGGAAATTCGCCGCAGGGTCGATTTTTTGAAAAGCTATTTGCTGTCCACCAAGGCGGAGGGTTATGTTCTCGGTATTTCAGGAGGGCAGGATTCGACACTTACGGGCAAGCTAGCGCAAATCGCTGTAGATGAGCTGAATCAAGAGATGACCGATCCTACTGGTATTGCCGGAGAAGGCTATCGATTCATTACAGTCAGATTGCCTTATGGCGTGCAGCAGGATGAGGCGGATGCACAGATGGCCTTATCCTTCATTCAACCCTCGAAAAACATTACTGTCAATATACAACCTGCTGTGGATGCATCAGCAGCCCAGTTTGAGCAAGCGACAGGTGAGAAGCTGAGCGATTTTCTGAAGGGAAATATTAAAGCCAGAGAACGGATGAAGGTGCAGTATGATCTGGCTGCCCACTACCGGATGCTGGTACTTGGAACCGATCATGCGGCAGAGGCCGTCAGCGGTTTTTTTACCAAACATGGTGATGGTGCCTGCGATGCAGCCCCTATATTTGGCTTAAATAAGCGTCAGGGTAAGGAACTGCTCAAGCATTTGGGATGTCCGGAGCTGCTCTATTTGAAGAAGCCGACGGCGGACCTTGAGGATTTGAAGCCGGGTCTGCCGGATGAAGTTGCCCTTGGTGTAACCTATGAGGAAATCGATACGTATCTGGAAGGCGGGGTGCTGTCCGATGCCGCCAAGGATATTATTGAACGACGCTATCAAAGGACCGAGCACAAGCGCAATGCCGCTGTCACTGTGTACGATGAGTGGTGGAAGGAGAGGTTGTAAATGTCGTATGATAACTTGACGCTGCACACGGATAAATATCAGATTAATATGATGTATGCGCATTGGAAGAACGGAACGGATTCCCATCAAGCGGTTTTCGAGGCTTTTTTCCGTAAGCTGCCTTTTGGTAATGGATATGCTGTATTTGCCGGACTCGAGCGAATTATTAACTATATAAACCATTTGCAATTTGATGAGGATACGATCCGTTATTTACAAGAGCAGGAGGAAGAATATGATCCGGCTTTCCTCGAAAAGCTGCGCGGCTTCCGCTTTACAGGCAATATTAGCGCAGTTCCTGAAGGAACGATTGTGTTCGCTAACGAGCCGCTGATCCGTGTGGAAGGGAAAATATTTGAAGCACAACTTGTCGAGACGGCGCTGTTGAATTTTATGAACTTCCAAACCTTGATTGCGACCAAGGCTTCGCGGATTCGTCAGGTTGCCCCCGAGGATACGTTAATGGAGTTCGGGACTCGCAGAGCTCAAGAAGCAGATGCTGCCATATGGGGAGCACGGGCTGCTTACATTGCCGGCTTCGATGCGACCTCGAATATGCGGGCAGGGATGCTGTTCGGGATTCCTTCCAAAGGTACGCATGCTCATGCGTGGGTACAGGACCATGATACGGAGGAAGAGGCTTTTCGCCATTATGCCGCTGCGCTGCCAAATCAGGTGACGCTGCTTGTGGATACGTACGATACGTTGAGATATGGGGTTCCCAATGCGATCAAGGTTGCCAAATGGATGGAGCAGCAAGGAAAAAGGATGTCTGCGATTCGGCTGGACAGCGGAGATTTGGCGTACCTCTCGAAGACGGCAAGGACGATGTTCGATGAAGCGGGCTTGCCTTACGTAAAGATTGTGGCTTCGAACGATCTTGATGAGAACATCATATTCAATCTGAAGGCTCAGGGAGCCCGGATAGATAGCTGGGGGGTAGGTACACAGCTGATTACGGCTGCTGATCAACCATCTCTGGGAGGTGTGTACAAGCTCGTTGCGCGTGAAAAAGCGGGTGCTTTCGTCCCTGTGATCAAAATTTCGGGAAATCCCGAGAAGGTATCCACTCCTGGCATCAAGGAAGCCTATCGGCTTATAAGCAAGCAAACCGGTAAAGCAGAAGCCGATTGTGTGACTCTTATTGGGGAAACGGAAGTATTACAGGGTAAGAGACTGAAGCTGTACGACAAGCTGCATCCTTATTTATTCAAATATGTTGACAATTATGACGCGGTTCAACTGCTCAAGCCGATTTTTCAAGCTGGCAAACAGGTATATGAGCTTCCTGAACTGGAGCAAATTCGCGAATACCACCGTCAGCAGCTTACCCAGTTCTGGCCGGAATATTTGCGGAAGCTCAATCCAGAGGTGTATCTGGTTGACCTAAGCGCCAAGGCATGGCAGCAGAAGATGGATCTTATCCACGATTATACGAGTGCCAAATTGGAATAAAGCTATGAATTCTTGCTGTAGGTCTATCGATCCAAGACTGATAATTACACCAATTGTTGCTTAAAAAAGGGGCCGAAATGGGCTTCTTTTTTATTGTGTCATTTTACACATTTAAGGACCTAGGGAGTTTGTAACTATGGGTAAAAATGTGTAGAATATAGGGTATTAGTGTCTTTATTTCCTCTACTATTGTGCCTAGAACTTACACATTGGATCAAGCTGAAAAAGGAACTCATTTACCTGATTATAAATTTATGGATAGAAAGGACCTTGACAATGCCGGAGCAGGAATGGAATGGAGAATCGGTCAAAGATGTATTGGATACTGGAGAGCTTCTTAATGCGTTAATGGCACTGAAAAAAGGTAACTTTTCTTATCGATTGCCTTATGATCACACAGGTGTTGCAGGCAAGATTGCTGATACATTCAACGAGATCATGGATATGCAGGAAAACCTTGTGACCGAGGTTCAGACCGTGGCTAAGGTTGTAGGTAAGGAAGGGCAGCTCTCCCGAAGATTCTCACACAAAAATACGGGCGGCTCATGGGACACCGTAGTCGAATCGCTTAATGGTCTCGTCATTGACTTGATTCAGCCGACCAGTGAGATGGTGCGTGTTATAAACGCGGTAGCCCAGGGAGACTTGTCGCAAAAGGTCGAGCTAGAGTTCGAAGGACGCGCACTGACAGGGGAATTTCAAAGAACGGCAACCAACATTAATATGATGGTGAATCAGCTCAGCACCTTTGCCTCGGAAGTCACACGGGTAGCGCGCGAGGTAGGTACAGATGGCAAGCTGGGTGGTCAGGCGGATGTTAAAGGTGTATCGGGCACTTGGAAGGATCTTACCGACGGGGTTAACAATATGGCTAGCAATTTAACGGATCAGGTGCGTAATATAGCTGCAGTGACCACGGCGGTTGCGAATGGTGACTTATCCAAGCAAATTACCGTTAATGCCAAAGGCGAGATCATGGAGCTCAAAAATACGATCAATACGATGGTGGATCAGCTGTCGACTTTTTCTTCCGAGGTTACACGGGTTGCCCGTGAGGTAGGTACGGAAGGAAAGCTGGGCGGACAAGCAGATGTTAAGGGTGTATCCGGCACGTGGAGAGATTTAACGGAAAGCGTTAACTATATGGCCTCCAACTTGACGAATCAGGTGCGTAATATCGCAGTTGTTACCACCGCGGTTGCCAATGGAGATCTATCCAAAAAAATAACAGCAGATGTACAGGGTGAAATCCTTGAGCTGAAAAATACAATCAATACGATGGTAGACCAGTTGTCTACATTTGCTTCCGAGGTAACCCGGATGGCCCGTGAGGTAGGAACGGAAGGGATACTGGGTGGACAGGCAGAGGTAAGCGGCGTTGACGGTACGTGGCGTGATTTGACGGAAAGCGTTAACTACATGGCCAGCAATTTAACGAATCAGGTGCGGAACATTGCAGAAGTGACCACAGCGGTTGCGAAGGGCGATTTGTCAAAAACGATAACTGTAGATGCCAAGGGTGAAATCCTGCAGCTGAAAAGCACGATTAATACGATGGTCGATCAGCTCAGTAACTTTGCCTCTGAGGTAACTCGGGTAGCGCGTGAGGTGTCCACGGAAGGGAAGCTGGGAGGACAAGCAGATGTTAAGGACGTATCGGGCACATGGAAGGATTTAACCGACAACGTTAACTTCATGGCGGGTACATTGACCGATCAGGTACGGAACATAGCGGAAGTTACGACAGCGGTTGCAAAAGGTGATCTGTCGAAGCAAATTACCGTTAATGCGCGCGGCGAGATTTTGGAACTGAAAAACACAATCAATACGATGGTGGAGCAGCTCTCGACGTTTGCCTCTGAGGTAACTCGTGTAGCGCGTGAGGTGTCGACGGAAGGGAAGCTTGGCGGACAGGCCGACGTTAAGGACGTATCGGGTACCTGGAAGGATTTAACGGACAACGTTAACTTCATGGCGGGTACATTGACCGACCAGGTGCGTAACATAGCGGAAGTCACAACGGCAGTAGCGAAGGGTGATCTATCCAAGCAGATTACCGTTAATGCGCGCGGTGAAATTTTGGAATTGAAAAACACGATCAATACGATGGTGGAGCAGCTCTCGACGTTTGCCTCCGAGGTTACGCGTGTAGCCCGTGAGGTGGGGACGCTTGGGATGTTGGGTGGACAAGCTCAGGTTACAGGTGTTGCCGGTACATGGCGCGATCTGACAGAAAGCGTTAACTACATGGCGTCCAATTTGACGAATCAGGTGCGGAATATCGCAGTCGTCACCACAGCAGTAGCGAACGGCGACCTGTCGAAGAAAATTACGGCAGACGTTCAGGGGGAAATCCTTGAGTTGAAAAACACAATCAATACGATGGTGGATCAGCTCTCAACGTTTGCTTCCGAGGTTACGCGTGTAGCCCGTGAGGTAGGTACGGAAGGGAAGCTGGGCAGTCAGGCGCAGGTTAAAGGCGTAGGCGGCACCTGGAAGGACTTAACGGACACCGTTAACTACATGGCGAGCAACCTGACCATTCAGATGCGCAATATTGCCGGAGTGACGACAGCAGTTGCCAATGGCGATCTTTCCAAAAAAATTACCGTAGATGTTAAAGGTGAACTGCTTGAACTGAAAAACACAATCAATACGATGGTGGATCAGCTGAATTCATTTGCCTCCGAGGTTACTCGTGTGGCCCGTGAGGTAGGTACGGACGGCAAGCTTGGCGGTCAATCCCAGGTGCGTGGCGTAGGCGGGATCTGGAAGGACTTGACGGATAACGTTAATATTATGGCGACGAACTTAACCGATCAGGTGCGGGGAATCGCGAAGGTCGTAACCGCCGTTGCCAATGGTAATATGAAGCAGAAGCTGACAGTGGAAGCCAAAGGTGAAATCGCAGAATTGACGGATACGATCAATAATATGATCGATACGCTCGCTACCTTTGCCGACCAGGTTACGACGGTTGCTCGTGAGGTAGGCGCGGAAGGTAAACTGGGTGGGCAAGCGAACGTTCCGGGTGCCGCGGGAACCTGGCGTGATTTAACGGACAACGTTAACTATATGGCGAGTACGCTGACCACACAGGTTCGAGCGATCACTAACGTGGCGACGGCCGTTACTAAGGGGGATTTGTCCAGAACCATTGATGTCGCTACAGCCGGTGAATTAGCAACGCTGAAAGATAACATGAATGAAATGATTCGCAATCTGAAGGAAACGACCCGAATCAACACGGAACAGGATTGGCTGAAAACCAACCTGGCGAAGTTTTCCCGACTGCTGCAGGGTCAACGTGACCTGTTTGCCGTGTGCCGGATGATCTTGAGTGAGCTGGCTCCGTTGGTATCTATGCAGCATGGTGTCTTTTATATTAACGAGCCTGTAAGCGGCGTCCCTGTATTGAAGCTGTTTGCGAGCTATGCCTATCATCAGCGTAAGCATCTATCGAATGAATTCCGTGCAGGCGAGGGTCTTGTCGGGCAGTGTCTGATCGAGAATCAACGGATTTTGCTAACCAATGTACCATCTGATTATGTGATGATCTCCTCAGGCTTGGGAGAAGCGACACCGCTTAATATTGTGCTGCTCCCGATTATATTCGAGGAACAGGTCTTGGCTGTCCTGGAATTGGCTTCCTTCCGTGCCTTCAGCGAAATCGATCTGGCTTTCCTGGATCAATTGACGGAATCCATCGGAATCGTGATTAACACGATGCAGGCGAACCAACGGACGGAGGAGCTGTTGATGCAGTCGCAATCTCTGACCGAAGAGCTTCAGAAACAGCAAAATGAGCTGCAAACGACTAACGAAGAGCTGGAGGATAAAGCCAAGCTGCTCGTTATTCAAAAGGCAGAGGTGGAAAGCAAAAACAATGAGGTCGAGGTAGCGAAGCGCTTCCTGGAGGAAAAAGCCGAGCAGTTGGTGCTGACTTCCAAATACAAATCGGAGTTTTTGGCCAATATGTCGCATGAGCTGAGAACACCACTTAATTCGCTGCTGCTGCTCGCCGAACAGCTTGTCGATAATCCGGATGAGAACCTGACCGATATCCAGGTGAAATTTGCCAAAACGATTCAGGACTCTGGATTCGATCTGCTCAATCTGATCAACGATATCCTGGATTTATCCAAGATCGAGTCGGGAACGGTTACACCTGAATTCAACGAAACCTCAATTAAAGAGATTACCGACGGATTGGATCGTACCTTCCGCCATATGATCGACAACAAGAGACTTGATTATTTGATCAAGATCGAACCCAATGTACCTAAAACCATATTGACCGACTCCAAAAGGCTTCAGCAGATTCTGAAAAATCTATTGTCCAATGCGTTCAAATTCACGGAGCAAGGTCAGGTCATGCTGCTGATCCGAAGAGCATTGAATGATTGGAGTCCTGATCATGATCTGCTGAATCGAGCCAAAATGGTATTGTGCTTCTCAGTTAGTGATACAGGAATTGGAATTCCGAAGGAAAAGCAGCAAATTATTTTTGAAGCCTTCCAGCAAGCGGACGGTAGTACGAATCGGGAATACGGGGGGACAGGTCTGGGGTTAGCCATATCACGGGAAATTGCGACCATGCTCGGCGGTGAACTGACTCTGTTCAGTATAGCAGGTAAAGGAAGTACCTTTAACCTCTATCTGCCTTTGGATGTCGATGTGCCGGATTCCGATGTGAAGCAGAAGTATATCCCGGAAGTCATAGATGTAACTCCATTGAAGCGGAACCGCAACTACCAGAATAATATAGAGGAATTGATCATCGATGATCGGGACGACATTCAACCTGGAGATCGTGTATTCGTAATTATTGAAGATGATCAGAAATTCAACGAAATTTTGCTGGATGTACTTCACAAAAAAGGGATCAAAGCGATCATCACTAATAAAGGCTCAAATGTACTGGAGCTTGTTAATCAGTATAAGCCAGTCGCTATTACTCTCGATTTGCATCTGAAGGATACGGACGGGTGGCTTGTCATTGAGCATCTCAAAAATGATATGAGTGTCCGTGACATTCCGGTATGTGTCATCTCGGTGGAGGAGGATGTCATTCAACTGATGCAGAAGGGCGTCTTTGATTACATTTGCAAACCGGTAACGAAGGAAGATCTGGACAATGCTCTCGATAAGCTGAACAGCTTTGCGGATAAAACGGTTCGTCAGCTGTTAGTTGTGGTACGTGATGAGCAAAGACGTAAAGAATTTGTAAGCATGATTGATAATAAGGACATTAAGATCACGGCAGTGGACACGTCCCGTAAGGCACTTAATCAATTTAAAACGAAAAGCTTTGATTGTGTGTTGGTAGACAATGACTTGACGGATATGAAATTCATTCAGCTGGTTCGCGAAATGCAAAAGAGCTCCAAAAACAAATATCTTCCTATTGTTATCAATCCAAGCAGAAAACACACAGTTGAAGAAGCAAATGATCTGGAAGATCTAATGAAAACAGCCGTTGTAAAGGAAATCAAGTCACCGATCCAAATCTTGGATGAGACAAGCTTGTTCCTGCATCGTAAGGCGGAGAACCTTCCAGAAGGGCCGCGGGAAACGCTCGTAAAGCATTTACAGTCTGATGCGATGATCGAATCGAAAAAGGTGCTTGTTGTCGATGACGACATACGTAATATCTTTGCCCTGACCACGATATTGGAGCGTCACAGCATGAAGGTGTATGCGGCGGAGAATGGTAATGATGCCATTACTATTTTGCAGCAAAATCCCGATATTCAGATCGTATTGATGGATATTATGATGCCAGTAATGGATGGATATGAAACTACACGAGCTATACGTGAAAAGCCTGAGTTCAAGGATTTGCCTATTATTGCCTTGACAGCCAAAGCCATGAAGGGAGATCGGGAGCAGTGTCTGGAAGCAGGAGCCTCTGACTATATTACGAAACCGGTAAATAGTGCCCATCTCTTAACGATGATACGCAACTGGTTAACTGGGGATGACAGCCTGGAAGAGGACTCCAGATCCCAGCCTCAAGGCTATCATAAAATTTTCACAACATAAGCATGTAACATAGCTCTGCAATTAAGCTCTAATAACTGGAACAAGTACCCTGGGACACTACTCCTGGGGTACTTGTTCGCTTATATCATCTATAAAATCTGAGGGGGGACGGTCATATGCTGCTTTCAATGGAAGGGCCAGCCTATTTGCCACTGGGTGACCAGGTTGTTCTTCTACAATTTGGTCAGGAAGTGTCGATGGAGCTGAATCTTTATATTCATCAGTATGTACAAGTCGTTCAGGCAGCCAGGATTAAAGGAATCCGACAGGTTGTAGCTTCTTTTTGCAGTATTTCGATCAGTTATGATCCCAATCTAATTCGTTATCGGCAATTGGTAACTGAGCTGCAGCAGATGGATACGACTAAGCTTGATTCGGTGGGTCCCAAGGGTAGAGTGCTGCACATACCCGTTGTTTATGGCGGAGATTACGGGCAGGATCTGGATTACGTAGCTGATACAGTAGGGCTGAGTCCTGAAGAAGTCGTTCGTATGCATTCCGATGAAACCTATTTGATTTACATGCTTGGTTTCATTGCGAGTTTCCCTTATTGTGGAGATATTGATAGCCGGTTATCGCTGCCGCGGCGCACAAATCCGCGTGTAAAGGTGGAGAAGGGCTCAATTGCTATAGCTAATCGGCAAACGAGTATTTATCCCGTCTCTTCACCAGGAGGCTGGCATATTATTGGAAGGACACCACTAAATACGTTTGATCCTTACTCGAATCCACCCAGTTTATTCAGGGCGGGGGATTATATCAAGTTTGAAGCCATAACAGCTTCCGACGCTGAGGGCTGGAATGAACTTACACGAAAAGAGTGGACTGAACAATGGCAGGAATAGAAATCTTGAAGTCGGGACTACTAACTACCGTACAGGACTTGGGCAGAACGGATTATAGGATGTATGGTGTGAATACGTGTGGAGCCATGGATAGGTTCTCCCTGCGATTAGCCAATCTTCTTGTGGGCAATGGGGAGAATGAGGCGGCATTGGAAGTTACGTTGATCGGTCCTCATTTGAAATTTCTAGTCGACGGCGTGATTGCAGTAACGGGAGGAGACCTTGCCCCAAGGCTTAATGGTACCGCAATTGGAATGTGGAAAACGATCCTTGTTTCCGAAGGGGATATTCTCCAATTTGGTCATATGAAGCATGGCTGCCGCTCCTACGTGGCAATAAAAGGCGGAATCGATGTGCCTCTGATTATGGGGAGCCGTTCAACATTCATTCGCGGTGGCTATGGAGGATTGGAGGGAAGAAGTCTAAAGGAGGGGGATAGGCTGGATATAGGTGAAGGGGAGCCGCGTTTAGATCGGGCTTTGGTTACAGGTAGAAGCTTGCCTGCAGCTTATAGACCTGATTTTGTGACAGAACGTCCTATCCGATTTATTCCCGGTCCGCAATCTGATCGTTTCATCGAGACGTCATTGGATACTTTTGTTTCTGATTTCTACGGCATTCTGAATGAATCGGATCGTATGGGTTACAGGCTCAAGGGCCCGCAGTTGACGCATAAGTCGGGTGCAGATATGATTTCGGGTGCAGTTACAATCGGCTCCATACAGGTGCCAGGCGATGGCCAACCGATTATATTGATGTCAGATTGCCAGGTGACAGGAGGCTACACCCAGATCGGTGTCGTTATCGGCGTAGATATTCCATATCTGGCTCAAAGAAAACCAGGTGATCGCATACAATTTCAACAAATCGGGATTGAGGACGCTCAGCATTTCTGGAGGGAACAGGAGCGGCTCATTTCTTTGATAAGGATGCACAATATTTGCTGAATGTACCTTTTGGGCAGAATGATTTAAAGAAAAGAGGACAGCAATGACTATATATATCGCATTATTGCGCGGCATTAACGTAGGTGGTAAGAACAAGATAAAGATGGCAGAATTGAAAAACTCGTTTGAAGCATTGGGTCTGGAACGTGTGAAAACCTATATTAATAGCGGGAATGTTTTGTTCGAATCTCAATTAAGTGAAGCAGTCTTGCGTGAACAAATCGAGCAAGCAGTTCACAGGGATTATGGTATTGCGCTGACAGTAATATTGAGGACGGCTCAGGAGCTGGAACAGATGATTGAACATTGCCCATTCTCCCTGGATACCTTGCTGGCAGGGGAAAGTATTCATGTCTCTTTTCTGCTCCAGGCACCTACCGAGGACCAAATTATCTACTTATCCCGAATCCAAAGTGAAAAAGATGAATTCCAGATTCAAGGCCGAGATCTTTATTTATGGTTCCGTCAAAGCATATTGGATTCCAAGCTTGCGAGTCATATTCCAAAATTTGAAGATTCTGCGACAACACGCAATTGGAATACGATCCTAAAGCTCGACGCGCTGGCAAAAGCGATGAAATCCGATTGAGAACATGCAGTTTCCCCTTTTATTCATTCGCTTCAGCTACATGCTGAGCATGGGGCAATGTGCACATAAAGGCATTCAAAGCGCTGCTCACAAATGAGTCCTTTCGTGTAATGAACTCGGTTTGCATATGACGGTACGAATCGGGAATAGCATGTGTACGGACAGTGCCTTCCGTTTCGTGCTTGTTTATGACGGATTTGGGTAGCAGAGAGACACCAAGCCCTGCCGATACACCACCAATAATCGCTTCCAGTGTACCAAACTCCATAATGATCGGCTGCGTTATGCCAATGGACTGAAGCCACTGATTCAGCACTTCCCGATAAGAGCATCCGGTGCTGTACACGAGAATGGGTTTGGTTACAGCTTCATCGAGCTGGATGACTGCAGGAGTAGAGACGATAACCAGCTCTTCATCAAATGCCGGCACCGATTGCAGGTCAGGATGATTACATTTGCAGCCTATGAAGGCTCCATCCAGCTCATAATGGAGTACCTTCTCCATCAAATATTGCGAATGCCCGGTCGTTAGTGACAGCAGTACACCAGGATACTGCTTGTAATAAGAGGCTAACAGCTTTGGCAGTCTGACGGCGGCAGCGGTCTGCGTGGAGCCAATGACGAGCGGACCACTCGGTTCACTAGACGAGGTGAGTGCCAATGTCACTTCATCCAGCAGACCGACAATTTTGTCTGTATAGGTGAGTAAGGTCTTGCCGCTCGAAGAAAGTGTCATCCCCCGATTGTGACGAAAAAACAAGATGGTTGCCAGTTCCGACTCCAGCTGCTGAATCCTAGCAGTCACATTGGATTGAACATAACCGAGCCTTTGTGCCGCTTTGGTAATCGAGCCCTCCCGGGCGACCATTTGAAACACGCGTAAATCTGAACTCTCCATAGCTACAAACCTCCCAATCCGATTGATCTATTTTCAATCGGTTTCTTGATATCATAAATTGTGATACCCAGTATCTCTAACAATCATTATACATAAAATCAATCCTCCGTTACAATCATTCTAAACCCATTAAGACATTAGGGAGGATCCAAATATGAATGTGCATAATAAAGTCGCTTTAGTTACTGGCGGAGGAACAGGAATTGGCAGGGCAACGAGTATAGCATTGGCAGAACGGGGAGCCTGGGTTGCAGTGAACTATTCGAGGTCCAAGACAGACGCTGATGAAACGGTGCAAACGATTCTAAGCACGGGTGGTCGTGCCATGTCTGTTCAAGCCGATGTGTCCAATGACCGGGAAGTGCGCGCTATGGTCGCAGCCATTGTCCAACAGTTCGGAACTGTTGATTTGCTTGTTAATAATGCGAGTATTACTCAACACATCGCGCTTGACGATCTGGAAGCAGCAACAGATGAGGTATGGGATGAGCTGTACGCGGTTAATGTTAAAGGCATGTTTAATTGTGCACGTGCTGCCGCTCCATGGATGAAGCACAATCATCAAGGAGCAATCGTCAATGTTGGGAGCATCGCTGGACTAACCGGTTCAGGCTCATCACTCCCCTATGCAGTATCCAAAGCAGCTGTGCATGGACTTACCAAATCATTGGCTCACGCATTGGCTCCGCAAGTTCGAGTAAACTGTGTCGCACCCGGAGCTGTCGCAACCAGATGGTGGGAAGGACGGGAAGAGAAGATGAATCGGTTAAGTAAAAACGTGCTGCTCCAGCACATCTCCACCCCAGAGGACATTGCCAGGCTGATTTGTACGGCTTTAGAGCAGGAATCAATGACGGGGCAAATATTAACCATCGATTGCGGACAAACCTTATAACCGCAAACATGCTTTTGAAAGAGAGGATAACCCAACTCAGCAGCAAAGCAATTGGAGGCTTGTATTATGAGTAAAATCAAATATATCGGACTTGTGGTATTGACAACTTTTATAATGGGGATTGCCTTTCCGGTTGGCAAGCTTGGCATGGCTTATGCACCGCCTTTTTTCCTTATGGGCATTCGGTTCGTATTGGCAGGAGTGCTGCTTGCACTTATCGTCAGCAGGAAACCACGGCCGCGTGGAGGCAAGCAGTGGCTGCAGGTGTCTATAATTGGTCTTTTCCAATCTGCGGGTGTGATGGGATGTGCCTATTTCAGTATGCGATGGATCACCTCAGGCGAATCCTCAATTATTACATGTACGAATCCACTGCTTGTCATTATACTCGGGACCTTGTTTACCGGCGCTGTATATCGTGGTCATCAGTGGATAGGAGTTGCCATTGGTTTTATAGGTGTCGTGTTCACTTTTGGACTCCATATGGATATTCAACCAGGATCGTTTATTAGCTTCGCGGGAGCCTTGTTCTTTGCTGTGTCCACACTGCTGGTAAAACGATGGGGGCCAGCATTCGATATTAATGTCCTGGCCGCTTATCAGATGATAGCGGGTGGAGTCGCTTTGTTTATTTTAAGTGCACTCATGGAGCAGCCTTATTTTCATATGACCTTTACATCGGTATCCATTGTGCTATGGCTTGCGGTTATGGGCTCAATCGTTCAGTTCTCGTTATGGTACTATCTGCTGCGCAATGGTGATCCTGCCAAAACAAGCACTTTTCTGTTTCTAGTACCCCTTTTTGGTCTTCTATCCAGCTGGCTGCTGCTCGGCGAACAGGTTCAGTGGTATGTGGGAGTCGGCGGTGCGCTCATCTGTGTGGGAATTGTGCTCGTCAATTGGGAAAGAAGGAAACGGCCGGGATTGCAAATAACCAAACCCTTAATGGAAGGTTAATTGTGGATGTGAATAGAAGCAGGGGTGGTGATCACTTAGATCGCCACCTTTTTGTTGTTGCAATGAATATTTGATCAAAGTGTTAAAAATCAAACTTTTCCCAGTACCACAAATCGGTTATGTTAAATATAGCTATGATCACTCATAGAGGGGGGAAAGCTGCTTGAATCTAAAAAGAATGCTGTCAAACCGGAGAAGTGTAATTATAACCTGGTTGATTTCGTATATTGTCGTGTTATTCGTACCCGTATTATTCAGCGCCGCGCTGTATTGGGAGGCTCAAAATACCATTGATGAACAGATTCAAAGAGCTAATGATACACTGCTGAAGCAGATGCAGGATGCTATAGATAATGAAATTGCACAGGTCAATCGCTTGACCAATGAAATGTACTCCAATGTAAAGGTACATGATTTATTTTATTCCAACAAGTTTGCGCGTGATGATTTTCGTTATGAGCTGTACGGGATTGCACAGGATTTGGGTAGATACCGCTCAACATTTTCCAATATTGATGAATATTACATTTACTGGTCAACGAGTGATATTGTGATAACTCCAATGGTCTACAAGCCTTCGAGCTTGCTTTATTCGGATCTGTACAGCGGCAGTGAATTGAGCTTTGGGGCGTGGACCCATAAGATCAGCAATTTAAAGCAGCGGCAAACGATGTATACAAGTCGTATCAATGAAACAGGGCGTAAGCAGAGCTATGTAAGCTTTATAAGTCCTTTTCCTGCGGATAGTAATGACAAATCAGTAGGTTCTATTGTGGTGATGATCGATACGAACAAACTGTTGCATACCATTTCCAGCGTGGGTCAATTTAACGGCGGGGATTTATTTATACTCAATGAAAATAAACAGGTCCTGGTCTCGAATACGACAAAGGAGATCGATTTATCACCAGTAAGCCAAATTTTGGAAACTTCAGGGAATGTATATGGTAACTACCACGGAATCAAATCGCAATTTTTTTATATTAAGTCTTATAATTCAAAATTATCCTACTTGATGGTTGTTCCCGGTAATCTGGTGTGGACAGCTTCTGCTTATGTACGAAATGTAGCCGCTTACAGTATTGTTTTCAGTGTGCTTGGCGGTTGCATCCTCACGGTATTTTTCTTGCGCAGAAACTATAAGCCGTTGGATTCGATCATGCAATCGATGACGCTGTACTTTGGAGCGGAGCAGAAATCCGGCAACGAGTTCCATTTCATTCAAAACGCCTTTGTGGATACAGTGAATGAGAAGGAGCAAACGAATGTCCGATTGAAACAGCAGCAAAATCAGTTGCGGTCACACTGGATTTCCAGATTGCTGAAGGGACGCATGGATGCCCAACTTTCCCTGGAAGAGGCTGAGCCTTCGTTTGAGCTTAAATTTGACTCGGAAAATTTTTGCGTGATGCTGTTTTATTTGGAGGATAGCGAGCTGTTCTTTAAGAAGGCTCATCATCTGAAGGTTGCCGATAAATATAAGCTGCTGCAATTTATAGTGACCAATGTAGTCGAGGAACTGGTCAATCAGCAGCATACGGGATACATGGCTGAGGTGGACGATATGATGGCTTGTTTAATCAATATTCGCCTACAAGATTCGAAAGATACGGCTGATCGACTGGAACCTATAGCCCGAGAGGCACAAAGCTTTCTGAAGAAGCATTTTGAGATTGAGGTTACCATCTCCATTAGCGGCTTTCACACCTCGAAGCTTGAAATTCCGGAAGCCTACAATGAAGCACTCGATGCCATGGAATATAAGCTGATACGCGGCAAACATGAAATTATTAGGTATGAAAAGATTCGAAAGGGAGACCCCTCACAATTGAAGGCGGGTTACTATTATCCTCTGCAAATTGAGCAGCAGCTCATTAATTATGTTAAAGCCGGCGATGTGAATAAAGCAAGGGCATCATTAAATGAAATCATCGAACGCAATTTCCATCAATCGGTTATGAATGTGGAGCTTGCCAAATGTTTATTTTTTAATCTCGTGAGCACGTTTATTAAAACGATGAATGAAATCGGGGATATGGATATACAAGAGACTTTTTTTCACAACAATCCACAGGCGATTGAAGAGTTGACTCATTCCCAAACTATAGCCGATATGCACCAGCAATTACTGGTAATGTTGGAGGAGGTTTGCCGTCTTACAGCTGCGAAGCTGGAGGTTAATAAGTTAAAGCTGAAGGATGATGGATTAGGTGAGTTTCTGCAAAAAATTATCAAATTTGTGAAGGAAAATTATGCGGATGCCAACTTGAATATATCGATGATCGGAGACTCATTTCAAATGAAGCCGACTTATGTATCCAAGCTGTTTAAAGATCATTCCGGTGAGGGGTTATTGGACTATATTAATAAAATTCGAATTGAGAAGGCGAAAACCCTTTTAAGAGAAGGGAATATTCCTTTACAGGAGGTTGCCAATCTGAGTGGGTTTAATGATCTTAATACCTTTATGCGCCTGTTTAAAAAATTTGAAGGGATAACGCCTGGTCAATATAAAACATTTTGAGCATGATTTTGGATATTTTGAGGGTTCCATGACCTGCTGTATAGAGGCATAATCGGATGGTAAGTCTTAACAGGGCTACCAGTAAACAAGGAGGTCATTGTATACATGAACAACAAAGTGAAAAGGTCTTTTGCTGTACTCACAACAGGGCTCATGGGAGGCAGCTTGCTGCTTGCGGCTTGTTCCAAAGAGGCGACCCCAGCACCGGGCAGTACACCTTCAGAAACGAAAACGCCTACAACGACAACAGCAACAACCGCTGGTACGTATCCCATCAAAACGGATAAGGTCATTACGCACTGGTACGTTGCCGGAGCCGGACAATTGGCGGCCATTCCGGATGTGAACAACTGGCCGGTCTTTCAGGAATTAGCGAAACGGACGGGAATTAAGGAAAAGTATATTTCACCCGCCGTCAATCAGGCCAAGGAGCAGCTTAATGTGATGTTTGCATCCGGTGAATACGCCGATATCATCGAATGGAATTTTTTGAACGATTACCCCGGTGGACCTGAGAAAGCAATTAAAGATGGCAACATCTTAAAGCTTAACGATCTGATAGACAAATTTGCGCCTAACCTGAAAAGGTATTTGAAAGCGCACCCAGATGTGGACAAACAAATTAAAACAGATAACGGTACCTATTACGGTTTTCCCTTCATACGAGGTGATGATTGGCTGAAAACATATGGTGGGCCGATTATCCGTAAGGATTGGCTGGATGATCTTGGCTTACAGGTACCTACGACGATTGACGAATGGTATATCGTGCTGAAAGCTTTCAAGGAGAAGAAGGGAGCAGCGGCTCCACTGACCTTTATAAGCGGTGTTCCACGCGTATTTGATGACCTGGGCACGGGTGCTTTTGTTGGAGCTTACGGGGTAACACGCGGCTTTTCCTTGAAGGATGGCAAAGTCATATTCGGACCTGCGCAGCCGGGCTACAAGGAATTTCTGGCTACCATGCGCAAATGGTACGTTGATGGCTTACTGGATAAGGACATCGCAACCATTGACGGGAAAATCAGGGATGCCAATATGACATCGGGTAAATCCGGAGCGACTTATGCCTTGGCAGGTGGAGGTATCGGCAAATGGCTGACGGCAATGAAGGATAAGGATCCCAAATATAATGTAGTCGGCGCCCCGTATCCGGTATTGAAAAAAGGCGATATTCCGATGTTCGGCCAAAAGGATTACACAGCACCAAGCGGCGGAACGTATGCGATCTCACCAAAAAGCAAAAATCAGGAGCTGGCGGTTCAATTGCTCGACTACGGCTTTAGCGAAGAAGGCATGTTATTCTATAACTTCGGAGTTCCAGGCGTCAGCTATGATATGAAAAATAACTATCCTACATATTCGGATGTGATTAAGAAAGATTACAGCTTGAACCTCGGTCTCTATACAAGGTCAACAGGCGGTCCGACCATTCAGGACAGACGTTATTATGAGCAATTCGCAGCGCTTCCACAGCAGCAGGAGGCTGTTACGACCTGGTTCAAAACCGATGTGGACAAATACATGCTGCCTCCGATTTCCCCGACACCGGAAGAAAGCTCGGAGCTGGCCAAGATTATGACCGAAGTGAATACGCTGGTCGACGAAACCACGATCAAGATTGTGTTGGGGACAGATACGCTGGATTCCTACGATAAGTTCCTTGACAAATTAAAAGCACTCAAGATTGATCGCGCCATTCAGATTGAACAGGCTGCATTGGAACGCTATAACAAGAGATAGGAATTTTACAGAGGCAGGGCAGAAGTGAGGCGATTCATCTCTTCTGTCTTCTTCATCAAGACTTGCTATGGAAGGGGAGTATCATGCAGAATGTCATCAAAAAAACGAATTGGAGGAAGTTCCTCCTTAATGATCTGATACGCAATAAGCTTCTTTATGTCATGATGCTGCCTGCATTGGCATATTACATTATTTTCCATTATGGTCCTATGTATGGTGCTATAATAGCGTTTAAGGAGTACACACCATCGAATGGAATTATGAACAGCGAATGGGTGGGACTTGCGAATTTCCAGGATTTTTTCAGCGGCTTTTATTTCTGGCGTATTTTCAAAAATACGTTGCTCATCAGCTTGTATTCCCTTATATTCGGTTTTCCCGCTCCTATTCTCCTGGCTCTGTTCATTAATGAACTGAGAAGTCAGGGCTTCAAACGTATCGTTCAGTCGGTAACGTATATGCCTTATTTTATTTCAGTTATCGTGGTTTGCGGCATCATCAAGGACTTCACGAATAGCGGAGGTCTGATTAATACGCTAGCTAGTTATTTTGGCGGCGACGGTAAGACGATGCTGCAAAATCCGAATTACTTTCGCCCGATTTATATACTATCCGAGATTTGGCAGCATTTTGGTTGGGAATCGATTATATATTTGGCAGCTCTAAGCGGTATTGATCAGGAGCAGTATGAAGCAGCCCGAATCGATGGAGCCGGACGCTGGCGGCAGATGCTCAATGTTACGATTCCCGGCATCCTGCCAACCATTACCATCCTGCTCATTCTGCGTATGGGGAACCTGCTGAATGTAGGGTTTGAAAAAATCATTCTGCTCTACAATCCTTCGATCTACGAGACGGCAGATGTCATTGCCTCTTATGTATATCGGAAAGGTCTGATTGAGTTCAACTGGAGTTTCAGCGCAGCGGTTGGCTTGTTCAATTCGTTAATCAATCTGGTTTTGCTGGTCACAGCTAATTATATTAGCCGCAAAACGAGTGAAAACAGCTTGTGGTAAGGAGTGTCCAAACATGGGTAACCAAAAGTCATTTTCGGATTCGTTAACCGACGGCTTCATTATTATCGTTATGCTGGGCCTGATGCTCATTACAGCCTATCCGATCATCTATGTCATCCTTGCTTCGGTTAGTGATGGGACGGAGCTGATGAAGCACACTGGCTTTCTGTACAAATCATTCGGCTTTCATCTGGACGCCTATTACAAAGTGTTCGGAAATCCGAACATTCTTATCGGCTATGGCAATACGATCTTTGTGGTCATTGCCGCTTTGGCAGTCAGTATGAGCATCACAGCAATGACCGCTTATGTACTGTCGCGCAAGCAAGTATTTTGGAACAAAATCTTTATCTTTGTCATCGTGTTGACGATGTTTTTTAACGGAGGCCTGATTCCTTTTTATTTGATCGTTAAAAATGTCGGACTGATGAATTCTCTCTGGGCGCTGATTCTGCCCTTTGCCGTGAATACCTTTAATCTGATCATTATGCGAACCGCATTTATGAGTGTGCCTGACAGTCTGGAGGAATCCGCCAAGATCGACGGCGCCAATCATTTCGTGATTTTAACCCGTATTATTGTCCCGCTATCGCTACCTGTACTTGCTGTGATGTCACTGTATTATGCGGTGGAGAAATGGAATGGATGGTTTTATGCGTCCTTGTTTTTGAAGGACCGCAATCTGTTCCCGCTGCAGTTGATTCTCAGAGAAATCCTGATCTCGAATTCCACGGACAGCATGCTCGGTGGCGGAAGCATCGACACAGCGGTTCAGATCAGCGAATCTATCAAATATGCAACCATAGTGGTCGCAACCTTGCCCATTTTGTGTATGTATCCTTTTGTACAGAAATATTTTGTAAAAGGGGTTATGGTTGGAGCTTTGAAAGGATGATGGTTACGACAACTCTGGAAACTGAAGTTGAGAATCGGGGGCAGATCAAATTAACGGGTAAACATCAGCAAATCGTAGATACGATGCTACGCCATATCAATCAGCATTATATGGAGCCTAACTTGTCGGTTGAGACGCTTGTTGACATTACCGGGTTGTCTACCAACTATGTTCGGAGGGTTTTTAAAGCGGCGACCAGCCAATCGTTCTCGGAATATACGGCAAGGCTTCGGTTTCAAAAGGTAAAGGAGCTGCTGACCGAAACCGACCTGCCAGCAGTCAGAATCGGTGAGAGGGTGGGCTTCATCAATTCGAGCTACTTCTATGTTTCCTTTAAAAAGTTCACAGGAAAAACACCGGATTTGTACCGTAAGCATTACAAGGAAGCAACGAACTGAAACAATGAGTTGGGAGTCTTTTGCCCACCTCGTTATAATTTGACCGGAAACTTTGGACAAAAAGGAGACCCGAACAATTATAGCGCCAGTAGCGTTGTTCGGTTTTTTGCATGATAAGTCTCCTTCAGCTTGCTCCGATCGGCATTAACAACCCATGTGATGGAAAAAAGTGAACGATACAAGCAATCGATAGACTTAAGTTACAATGATGATCTGCTCCTGTAAAGCGGCTGCTGGGCATTGGACCGAAGCTCCGGTTTCAGGAAGGCTGCGATTCTTTAACCGGGATGCCGGACAACTGCCCGCGTCCTCCCGATTTGTTTCCCATTTGGCGGGATTGGTCGTGTCCGGTATGCGGTGCTCCAGAATGGCCTGATATTGGAGGGCTTTTTCTTCCAAATGGGCAACGCGGCGCTTGGCTTCTTCGAGCTGAACCAGCGCCGCTTCCCTATACTCCATCATAAGTGCGAAGCGCTGCGGAACGGTCGAATCACCTTCGAGGCAGAGGTCGACGTACGTTTTGATGTTTTCAATCGGCAGCCCAGTCTGCTTGAGGCATTTGACGCCATACAGCCAATTGATCGATTCTTCGTCGAACAGCCGAATGTTGTTTTTATTGCGTTGTACGCTCGGTACCAGGCCCTTATCCGTGTAAAAGCGTACGGCGTGCTCCGTGAGTCCTGTTATCAGGGCGGCATCTTGGACCGTATACATGTGCAATCCTCCTTGGAAAAAAATTATTGAAGACGGCTTGACTTCGTGTTACACGAAGGCGCTAGGATTATTGTAACGCAAATCGGCCAGAAGCGGAATCCCCGCTGCGGTGCCCGATTCCCGGGAAACGCTGCCGTTTGCAGATTTACATTCGATTGGGAGGAATTAATATGCAAAACGTAACCTTGAACAACGGAGTGAAAATGCCGATCATCGGCTTCGGTGTCTACCAAGTTCCCGATGCTGAAGAATGCGAGAACACGGTATATGAAGCGCTGAAGGCCGGTTACCGCCTGATCGATACCGCCGCCGGTTACCTGAACGAGGAAGCGGTTGGACGCGCAATCAAGCGCAGCGGCGTACCGCGCGAAGAACTGTTCATCACGACCAAGCTCTGGATTCAGGATGCCGGCTACGAGAGTGCCAAGCTGGCTTTTGCCAAGTCCTTGCAGAAGCTGCAGCTCGACTATCTCGATCTGTACCTCATTCACCAGCCGTTCGGCGATTACTACGGAGCATGGCGCGCGATGGAAGACCTGTACCGCGAAGGCAAGATCAAGGCGATCGGCGTCAGCAACTTCCTGCCCGACCGTCTGATGGACCTCATTGTGCATAACGAAATCGTGCCCGCCGTCAATCAGGTTGAAACGCACCCGTTCCACCAGCAGATCGACAACGCTGCTTTCATGAAAGAGCAGGGGGTGCAAATCCAGTCGTGGGGACCGTTCGCCGAAGGACGTAACAACATGTTCGGCAACGAAGTACTGACCTTAATTGCAGAAAAACACAACAAATCCGTCGCCCAGGTCGTGCTGCGCTGGCTTGTTCAGCGCAAAGTCGTTGTTATTCCGAAATCGGTGCGCAAAGAGCGACTCGTCGAGAATTTCGATATTTTCGATTTTGCACTGAGCACGGAAGATATCGTACAGATTTCCACCCTTGATACGGGGGAAAGTCTTTTCTTATCGTACCACGACCCGGAAATCGCCAAGATGCTGGGCAGCTTGAGAGTCGATCTGTAACCTTTGATCGAATCGTAAATTCATCACGCAATCATTCGGTCCACAGCTCGATCCATCATGGCTTTACGATGAAAAGGCGGCACCAGGCTTTCCAGTATCTGAACGCGGTCCACCCTCCAACCTCGTTATAATTTGTGTACGAATTCAGGTTGTATACCAATATTCCAATTGCTTTTAAGCAGAGCCCTCTATCCTTCGGGGGCTTATTTCGTTTTCATGGCGATATAGAGCAGCTGCCATAATTTATGATATACAAGCCAGAAAAATATCTGAAACATTTATTATCCACTTCACGTTAATAAGATTGTTATCGAAATATACACAAAAAAACATACCACGAGGAGAGAATTAATATGAAAAGAATAGCAACTTTAGGATTGGCATCACTGTTGATAAGCAGCAGCTTGACTATGAGTACGGCCTTTGCTTTTTCGGATTTGGAAGATGGACAAGCAGCAGCTGTAAATGCTTTAAAAGATCGTGGGGTTGTGAGTGGAATAGACAGCGAGCATTTTGCACCTAAAGTACAGATCAGTTATGCGCAAAGTGTGCAAATGATTGTCAAAGCTTTGGATTTGAACATCGATATGATTCGTTTTAAGTCGCTGCCTGTAGCATCAGGGACGTATACGAATATTGCCGATAACGCTTGGTATGCGAATGCTTTTGTTATTGCTTATTATAATGGCTTGGAGATTCCTAAGGATGTGAATCCCAATGCAACCGTTACACGTGAGCAATTCGGTGATTTGCTAGTTCGCGCCTTAGAAAAGAAAGGCAATTTTCCAAAGTTGAAAATTGTACCTGCTACGATCAACGATGAGAATCAAATTACTCCTGAATACCAGGGCGCATTGCAGCGTATGCTTCATTACAAAATTGCTGAGTTGGACAAAGATGGCAAGTTTAATCCAAAGAGTCAACTCACGCGTGGTGGCGCTGCAATTTGGGTATATAATGCTATCCGAGTATTGAATGATCATGCGCAAACACCGGCGCCAGCACCAGCACCTGTAGAAGCTGTATCAGTGACTGTTGAAAAAGTAAACGACGATGTGAATAAGGTCACGTTATCTCGGGGTGAAAAACCAAGCGCAGGTTACAGTATCGACATCAACAACATTCGATTTGATCAGAGCGGACAGGCAGTCATCACCTATACGCTGAGTGATCCGCAGCCTGACTCGATGAATGCAAGCGTGATTACGGAAGCCAAAGCAGTCACATATCTTCCTGTTAAATACAAGGTTGTGACAGAACTCGCTACTGTTAGTCCTGACTCTCAAGTAAACTAATAACTTACAATCAGGCTATCCCGCAGGATCGATAAGATCTTGGGGATAGCTTTTTATATTTTGGGGCCTATTGAACGGACTTTGGGTGCGACTGCCCTGTTACAACGTCAAAGTAATTATGTTACAATTCAAAATGGGTTATAGAACAGGAATGGATTGTTAAATCATCAATTGGGGGAATGCAGGTGAGTATGAGTTACGTCAATCTTCGAGCCTTTGAATCAGAGGATATGAAGGAGCTGCACCGCTGGTTCAATGACGCGGATTCTATTTCCATGATAGGCCGAGTTCCCAGAACCTACGAAGAAACGGTACAGCACGTCGAAAAAAAACGCAAAAACGGTGATCTGGTTCTGGCAATTGAAAATGAAGAACTACATACGGTTGGATGGATTTTTTTGCAAAATATTGAATACGAGCACGGCAGGGCAAGTATCGGTATCTTGATTGCACCGGAGAGTCGCGGAAAGGGTTACGCGGGGGCAGCAATGAGGAAGATGATCGATATAGGCTTCAAGCAGCTTCGGCTGAATAAAATCTATTTAACGACAAGAGGAATTAATGAACAAGCGATAGGCTTGTATCAAAAGACGGGTTTTGTCATTGAAGGTCAGCTGAGAAATCATGCCTATAGCGACGGTCGTTATTATGATACTTATATCATGGGAATATTAGCTTCGGAATGGAAAGACTGATCAGTGATCGTAGCGGCCTATTCAAGTAAGTTAAACTACAACATATTCAGGAGGAACATCATGCAAACGCTATTGCTGCTTGGCAGCCTTAACATGCTAATTTCAGTAATTTTGGGCGCTTTTGGAGCCCATGCGCTCAAGAAGAAAATTTCAGCGGAAATGTCCGCAGTGTATCAAACGGGTGTTCAATACCAAATTGCCCATGGTCTTGCATTGCTTGGGATGGGGATTATATCCAATGATATTGTGAAAAGTCAGCTCGTACATACGGCAGGCTGGTTCTTGTTCGCAGGTATTATTTTGTTTAGTGGCAGTCTTTATGTACTAAGTATTACAGGTATTAAAAAGCTGGGAGCGATCACCCCCATCGGTGGACTGGCGTTCATTGTAGGCTGGTTATTACTGATTGTTGCCATTATTCAAGGGTAAGATATGCATCAGAGAGAGCTATAGTTCCAAATGTCCCGAATCCGCCTAAATGGCGGATTTTTTGTTGTTATATTCACTTTATACATACAGATCGACAGTTCGTCTAAATAATAATCAATAAATAAATATTGAAAATAAATAGATTATAACATAATATGTCTATTAATAAACAAACATTTAGTTTATTTTCTATTTTATTTGCTTGTTTATATTTATCGTTTCAAGGAGGCCTTTTTGTGTGGAACAACCGTTACGTCAGAACCATTATTATGTCCCGTGTGCTATTGCAGCTGGGGGTTTGGATAAGAAATTTTGCGATTTTGCTATACGTGGCAGATTTGACGAACAATGATCCGTATGCTGTGTCACTCATATCTGTCGCGGAATTCGCACCTATTTTTATTTTTGCAATTATTGGGGGAACCTTTGCCGACCGTTGGCAGCCTAAGCGGACGATGGTAGGGTGTGACCTGCTATCAGCTATATCCGTTTTTATCGTGCTGCTTGCGCTTATGTATGGGTCCTGGTATTCCTTATTGGCAGGTACATTGGTATCCGCTATTTTGTCGCAATTTTCTCAGCCTTCGGCAATGAAGCTGTTCAAGCAGCATATACATGCCGATCAGATGCAGGGAGTTATGGCGTTGTTTCAGTCGCTGATGGCGGTTTTTATGGTCATTGGACCGATCATTGGCACCTTTGTTTATCAACAGTATGGAATAGGGGTATCGCTTTCCATTACAGGAGCTATGTTTATGGGTTCAGCGCTCGTGTTATCATGGCTTCCCCGTGATATGAAGACGGCGAATGCGACAGTCAGCCAGAGCTTTAAAGCAGAGCTGATAGCTGGTCTACGTTATGTTGTATCCAACCGGGCGTTAAGAACATTATGCTCAACCTTTGCTGCAGCAGGGCTCGCAACCGGATTAATCCAACCGTTAATGCTGTTCATTTCGGTTGAGAATTTGGGATTGGATAAATCGTTTCTGCAATGGCTGCTCATGGCAAATGGTGCTGCTATGCTCATCGGTGGAGGCCTGATTATGGGAGCAGCCAAAAAGGTGAAGCCGCATACCTTGCTGGCTGTGGGGCTGCTTATTAGCAGTATTTGTACGATAGGGACAGGCGGATCTACGAATATTGTACTGACTTTTATTTTGCAGATACTCAGCGGTTTGTTTTATCCATGTGTTCATGTGGGTATTCAAACACTGATTATGAGAAATACGGAAGCGGCATTTGTCGGAAGGGTTGGAGGTACGATTACACCAATATTTATGGGATTGATGGTGCTTGGGATGTCCTTCTCCGGTTATATGAAAAATTTATTGACTTTGTTTGGCATTTATTGTGTAAGTGGAGGCTTACTGGTCATCGGGGCGCTGCTCTTAATTCCGCTTTTTCAGCAACGGGATACGATGGATAGCAGCAGAACCAAGCACAACAGTACAACAACCGGTTAGTGACTCCAGCCTGATAAACATGAGGAATGTGGTGATAAGGTTTGGTATCCCGATGTGATGGGTAAATAGTAAACAGGTACAGGAGTGGATATCAAACTAAACTATCAACAACGATGAAAGGATGATCAGAATGAATACGACATACAATTTGCATCAAACGAATGAAGTAGTGGGTGAAACAGGTAAGTATGTATGTGCTGTTGGCGAAACCAAGGAGCTTCAAAAGGGTGAAAGATTTCCGCCATGTCCCCAATCACAGCAGCCTACCTCATGGAGCCACGCTGATCATCAGCATCGATCTGGAGAAAAGGTTACAGAATCAGGGCATTACAAAGACATGGATGGAGAACGCATAGAGCTGAAGCAGGGCGATGTGTTTCCGAACTGTCCAAGATCCGGGCAGCCTACCTCTTGGAAGCATAATTAACTTTATATAAGTACGATTTGAAGCAGCCACATGGCTGCTTTTTTGCTTTTGGACAGCTGCCGCAAGTACTCCTTGCCAAAAGATAAATGTGTGAATTATAATAAAAATAGAACAAACGTACATTTAAAGTACATATGTACATAACGGTAGGAGGATACGATGTCGGATATTCATCTTGAACGCAACCGTCTGCTCGTCAAAATAAGCCAGCTGTATTATGAAGAAGGGCACAATCAGCAGGAAATTGCTCAACGTTTGGGAATTTCGCGACCCCATGTCAGTCGGATGCTCACAGCAGCGAAAGCAGAAGGCATCGTACAAATTCATATCAGGAATCCTTATTCCATTGAACAAGAGATTGAGAAAAGGCTAATAGAAACCTTCGGAATCCATGACGCCTTGGTTGTTCATATTCAAGATGCGGATGTAGCCATAAGAAATCTTCAGCTGGGACGTACCTGCGCCGCACTTCTTGAATCGATTCTCAAGGATGACGATCTCGTTGGCGTGATGGCAGGTCATACGATCAGCTCGTTGTGCAATGAAATCGAATACTTTTCCAGGAAAAACCTGCAATTCGTCTCGCTTATTGGAGGGTGGGGCTCTGAAGGTGCGACATGGCACGCCAATGCCAACACCAGCATGCTCGCTGGAAAGCTGCGCTCCAAGCATTGGCTGCTGCATGCACCAGCCGTAGTCGGCTCCGAGGAAGCATGTGCTTATCTCCATCAGGAGCCGCAAATTGCCGAGGTGCTGCAGTTAGCTGGGCGAAGCCAGCTTGCTGTGGTCGGGATAGGCCAGGTTTCCGAGCAGGCAACAATCGTGGAGTCAGGTTACTTTAGTGATGCGGATTTTCTGGATGTGCAAGGCAGGGGAGCGGTTGCTAATATATGCGCCTCCTTTCTGGGCAAGCAGGGCGAACTGCTCGACTTTGCAGCCAGCAAGCGGATGATCGGCATTACGGCCTCCGAGCTGCGAGGTATCCCTAATGTGATCGGTCTTGCAGGCGGTTTGGAAAAAGTTGAAGCGATAACCGCTGCTCTCCGCGGCAAATGGATCGATATTCTGGTCACGGATCTGGATACTGCACAAGCCGTGCTTGCTCTGGAGGATCAGAAAGCTATTACGAAAGGATGAGTGAGATGGAGCAGCAAGGATACTACGGAGCGTTTGGAGGCTCTTTTATTCCGGAAATATTGGTTCCGGCATTTGCTGAGTTGAATGAGCATTTTGAACAAATCAAGCAGGATTCGGCATTTTGGCAATCCTATCTGAGCATGCTGGCTGGTTTTTCGGGAAGACCAACTCCTTTGACTTATGCGGAAGGGCTGACCAAACATTATGGTAAGGCACGTATCTATATTAAACGGGAAGATCTGAATCACTCCGGCGCTCATAAAATTAACAATGCACTCGGACAAGGCTTGTTAGCCAAGCGTATGAACAAAACACGTGTTATTGCCGAAACCGGTGCAGGGCAGCATGGTGTGGCTACCGCAATTGTGGCCGCCAAGCTTGGACTGAGTGCAACCATTTACATGGGACGCGAGGATATGGAGCGGCAATATGCCAATGTATTTTGGATGAAGCGTTATGGGGCTGAGGTCGTGCCTGTTGATTACGGTTCCCGAACGCTGAAGGATGCGATTAACGAGGCTCTCCGCGATTGGGTTTCATCGTTTGAGCATACCCATTACTTGCTGGGAACGGCTTCCGGCGCACATCCATTCCCAAGCATAGTCGCTTATTTCCAGTCGATCATCGGGAAGGAAGCGAAGGAGCAAATCATGCAAGCTGCTAATAGACTTCCCGACCGCGTGTATGCTTGCGTGGGTGGAGGATCGAACGCCCTGGGTGTGTTTCAGGCATTTATGCCGCATCCTGAAGTCGAGCTTATCGGTGTGGAGGCTGGAGGTAAAGGAATGGCTTCGGGCTTACATGCTTCTCGTATTGCTTATGGACAGGGGACAACCGGGATTGCACAGGGCTATAAAACCTTATTTCTGCAAAATAAGGACGGCCAGATGCGGGATACTTACAGTATCGCAGCAGGACTTGACTACACAGGAGTCTCGCCTATTCTCGCAGATCTGGCCGAACAAGGCCGCGTGCGATTCGAGGCAGCTACCGATGTTGAGGTTATTGATGCATTGAAGCTGATTATGACGAAGGAAGGGCTGGTTCCTGCACTCGAATCAACCCACGCATTCGCCGGAGCTTTTCGGGAAATCGAGCAAACAACGAATCAGGAAATCGTTATTATCAATATGTCCGGTAGGGGCGACAAAGATATATTTAATATAGCGGAGGGATTGCAGGATGACGAATGGACAGCATTTATCGCACGCAAGAATGAGCAATATGCCAACGCCACTAGCTGAATATTTGTCTCGCCAGACGGATAAAAAAATCCGCATTATGGCTCATCAAATATTAGGCTATCCCGATTTTGAGACCAACTATAAGATGATTAATCTGCTGCACCAGTATGGTATTGATTTGATCGAGCTTCAGATTCCCTTTTCTGAGCCTATCGCGGATGGACCGATTTTTCTTCGAGCGAATCAAGGTGCTCTGGAGTGGGGCACGACGGTTGAACAATGCTTGGCTTTTGCCGAGCGTGTTATCTTGGACTTTGATATTCCGTTTATTTTCATGACCTACTATAATGTGCTCTATCAATATGGCGTGGAGCGCTTTGTGGAAAAGTGTGCAACTATTGGGGTCAGTGGTTTAATAGTCCCGGATGCTTATCCCGAAGAAAGTGAAATTTTCTTGAGGGCATGCCGGAGCTATGGTGTGGAGCCTATATTACTGGTTACGCCTTATACGACGGAGGAACGGTTCGCCTATGTTGCCAGTCAAACCGGAGGCATGCTGTATTGTGTGGCCCGCAAAGGACTTACAGGCACGCAAACCATATTTGACGAAGCAACAACACAATTTTTGGGTTATTGCAGTGAACATGCTTTAACTCCGATCGGGGTCGGCTTCGGTATCCAGCAGCGCAGCGATGTGGAATATTTAATCGGCAAAAGCGATATCGCGATCATCGGGAGTCAGTTACTCAAGCTGCTTGAAGAAGGCGGGCTTCGTCGTGTAGAGGAATTTCTGGCTTCCTTGGCGGATCTGTAATATAGCTTGTGATACATGACAAATTATTTTTTTCTTGATAAAATTTAGACACTTATGGTAATATGCACAAAAGGAGATGATCAGATGAATTCTAAGGTAACATTTCAATCACTGAATCGTCCCAAGCTGGTTGACGACGTTGTCATTCAACTGCAGAAGAAAATATCCAGCGGTGACATCAGGCAAGGCGATAAAATTCCTACGGAGCCCGAGCTCATGGAGCAATTCGGAGTGGGCCGTTCCACGATTCGTGAAGCCGTAAGAGTGCTCGTTCATGCAGGGTTGCTGGAGAAGAAGCAGGGATTTGGTACGTATTTGACGTCCAATTCTGTTATTCAGGAGCCACTCGTCCATCGGTTACGGAGAGCGGAAATATTGGAGGTGTATGAGGTTAGAAAAATGCTGGAGCTGGAAATATCCAGATTGGCCGCCAGCCGCCGCGACGAAGACGATCTTGAGAAAATGAGAAGTCATCTGGACAATCGTTCAGCTGCGTTGGACAGAGGGGATACCGAGGCCTACTTGCACTCTGATATCGATTTTCATTTATCGGTAGCTGTCGCAAGTAAGAACAGTGTCGTTATCGATTTGTACCGTACGTTCTCAACCGTTTTGCTGGACGCCATTCAGAAGCTGGCGAAATATCAAGTCGGACATGATCCGCATACGTTGTTCCACGAACGACTGTATCAATCGATTCAGGAAAAGGATGTACAGGCAGCAGTGCATTGGACTTCACAAAATTTGGATGGTACCATTGCAGAGCTTCAAAGGTATTTGGGAATGGAGTAATGGCCTTTCCTTGCTTTTAAACATCAGATGATAAGATGAAAGGTATGAATTTTATGGTAAAAACGCCTGCGGCAAGCAATCCACAAAATACGACGGTTTTCTCCGTTTTGTTCGCAATCAGTCTGGTCCATTTATTAAATGATTCGATTCAATCCGTTATTCCCGCTATTTTTCCGATTCTACATGAATCCCTGAAGCTGAGCTTTTCCCAGATTGGCTGGATTGCCTTTACCTTGAACGTAACCGCATCGATGTTTCAACCGCTGATCGGTCTTTATACCGATGCCAAGCCCAAGCCCTTTTTGCTTCCAGCCGGGGTAGTGTTTTCCCTTCTTGGGATGGTCGTATTGGCTTTTGCAGGCTCATTTGCACAGGTGATTATAGCGGTAATACTGATCGGGCTCGGCTCATCCGTACTGCATCCTGAGGCATCCCGTGTCGCCTATTTGGCTGCAGGTCCACGTAGAGGCTTGGCACAATCTATTTTTCAGACGGGCGGGAACATTGGTCAGGCGCTAGCACCCGTATTTACAGCACTTATATTTGTACCTCTCGGTCAATTTGGAATCATCTGGTTTACGATAGCAGCATTGGCCGCGATATTGGTTCAAATCTTTGTAGCCAAATGGTATCGCGGTTATATGACCAGGCAGTCGACAATCAAAAAGGCAGTCAAAGTCGTTAGAAACAACCTGCCAAAATCGATGATTGCTTATGCAATGTGCATATTAATCATGCTACTTTTTTCCAAATTTGTGTATGTGGCCAGCATGACAGGCTTTTATGCCTTTTATTTGATCGATCATTTTAAAATTTCCACGGAGTATGCACAAGTATTTATTTTTGCTTTGCTGGCAGCCGGTGCGGTAGGAACGTTTCTTGGTGGGCCGATGGCTGATCGGTTTGGAAGACGTAATATGATCTGGTTTTCGATTCTTGGGACAGCGCCATTCTCCTTGCTGCTTCCATATGTGAGCTTGTTCTGGTCCGCAGTGCTTTGTGTGATAATCGGGTTTATCTTATTGTCGGGATTTTCCGTTATTGTCGTATACGCACAGGAGCTGCTGCCAGGTAAGGTGGGGACGGTATCCGGATTGTTTTTCGGGTTGGCTTTTGGTCTTGGCGGCATCGGTTCCGCTGTGTTGGGTACTGTTGCTGATGCGACCAGCATTTCCTTTGTTATTCAGCTGTGTGCGTATTTACCGTTGATCGGCTTGCTTGCTGCTTTTCTGCCTACGGATGCGCGGCTTAATCTCGTTTCTGTAGATTCCAAGCAAGCGGTGACTAATTAAAGTGCAAGTGAACTGACAAAGCAGCAAGCGGGGTTGTTAGGTTCATGTCTATGAATACCCGATCGAAGATAGGTTTTGGGGTAAGGAGTAGAAGACCAAATCAAAAGAAGGAGAGAGGATATGGGTATGGGGCTGGAACCCCATACCATATCCAAGCCCTCGCCAACGAGCCAAGGAATGGATTTAGACAAGGACCCAGCCTCATTCTGGGTTTTTATTCCAGCATTTAAAGCCGGGCATGCTTTATTGATTTGTTGCAACAAATGACTCTGCCGCTGCAAAAAGATATTAACCAACCCGGTTTACTGATCTTCCAGCATCTTAAGATGAAAGTCATCATTTAGGAAAAATTGAGTCTGCGCTGCAAAATCTTTGGCCGATGTTGAATGGCCATGCTTATTCATAAATTCTAGATGGTATCCAATCAAATTACCTATTTACTCATCGTTATGCTTTATGCCTGCTCTTAATGAACTTGCCATTGTATTCGTCAAAAAAAATAGATTGACAATAATTGTACCCTGTTTTATATTTGTTGTACATACAAAATAAGAAGAGGAGCTGTTACTCATGAAAGATCAATTTTTGTTCGATTGCTTGTTTTTTACTGCAAACCGTTTGAGCAGGGCGATTACAAAAATGGCTGAAGAGGAATTTGCTCCGACCGGTTTGAGTCCCATGTACGGTTATCTGATTCGTCTCGTTATTGGAGACCCGGGAATATCTCAAAAGGAATTATCTGAAAAGCTGCATATCACGCCCTCCACGCTTACACGTTTTATCGATAAATTAGAAGGCAAGCAATTAGTGGAACGTAAGGTGCAGGGTAAGACGGTATTGGTCTATCCAACGACTAAAGGGAAAGAGCTGGAGGACTCGATTCGTCAATCGTCGCGAAACTTGCACAATAGATATGATGCTATTCTCGGCAAAGAAGCCGCAGATTTGTTATCCAAGGATATCGTAGCAAGCAGCGAGCTGTTGGAGAAATAAATTTTTTTGAACCAATATTGTATGTACAACAAAAATTGAAAATGTCGGGAGTGTCCAGCAATATGACAACAGGGTTTAAGTCTTCAAAAGTGTATTACGGATGGGTGGTTGTCCTGATCACCTTCGTAACGCTGCTTGTATCTGCGGGTATTCGTTCCATGCCAAGTATTTTCATGCTGCCATTTGAAAAAGAGTTCGGATGGAGCCGCGGAGGCATATCCAGCGTCATCTCGATTGGTATATTTTTATACGGATTAGTAGGACCATTCTCGGCAGCATTTCTGCAAAAGTTCGGCATTCGAAGAGTGATGGTCGCATCACTGGCCGTATTGGCTGGCAGTCTCCTGATTACGCCTTATATGACTGCACTCTGGCAGTTTGAGCTGTTATGGGGATTGGTCGCAGGACTTGCCACAGGCATGATGGCGAACGTATTGGGTGTAACCGTTACGAATCAATGGTTCGTTAAACGCAGGGGACTCGTGGTTGGATTGCTTACGGCAAGCGCTGCTACAGGGCAGCTGCTATTCCTTCCCATGTTGGCTCAAATTACGGTTGCAGTGGGCTGGAGATATGCGATTTATACAGCTGTTGCGGCGCTTCTAGTCCTGTTGGTCATCGTTGCTATATGGATGCGAAATTCTCCGTATGATGTGGGGGCCGCACCCTATGGGACAGAGGAACTTGTCAAGCCCGTTCCATTCCAGGGGAATTTGTTTCTGACACCTCTATTGGCACTGCGTTCTGCTTTAAAGAACAAAACTTTTTGGCTGCTGGCGGGAACCTTCTTTTTCTGTGGTTTTTCGACCAATGGCTTGATTGGTACCCATCTCATCCCGGCGTGCGGTGACTATGGGATACCAGAAGTTATGGCAGCGGGCTTGCTCGCCATGATGGGTTTGTTTGACCTGGTCGGTACGACATTGTCCGGTTGGCTGTCAGACCGTTACGATAATCGCAAGCTGCTGTTTACGTATTATGGTCTTCGTGGACTTTCGTTACTATTCTTACCGTTTGCTTTGAATGCAAGTCCTGCGGTACTCATGATTTTCACTGTTTTTTATGGTCTGGATTGGATTGCAACCGTACCGCCTACCGTTAAACTGGCATCCATGGAATTTGGCAAGGAAAAAGCGGGGATGATCTTTGGCTGGATCGTGGTGGCGCATCAAATCGGCGCTTCGGTGGCTGCTTATGGAGCAGGTGTGATGAGAGAGCTGCTAGGCAGCTATACAGTTCCTTTTGTTGCGGCTGGTTTCGTTTGCTTATTTGCCGCGCTCATGGCGATACGCATTTCCCAAAGCACCAGTGCAGCGCAGCAGACTCAGGCGTGAGCAGCCATGTATCAGATATTGAAATAAACAGATTGCTACTTGGAGCCAGCTTAAGTAAAATAGAAGGGAATTTGAAGTTTTTGAAAAGAGGGTAACGAATGAACAAGGAATCCATTTTCGGATTAACATTTGATCAACTGACTGCGTGGCTTCTGGAGCACGGGCATAAAAAATTTCGAGCGGCACAAGTCTGGGATTGGCTATATAAAAAACGGGTAACAGACTTTTTTGAGATGACGGATGTCAATCCTGATTGTGTTCAAGTATTGGCGGATCATTTTGTAATCCACACTTTGCAACAGCATATCAAGCAGGAATCGGCGGACGGTACGAGAAAGTTTTTGTTCAAGCTGAAGGATGGCAATCTGATTGAAACGGTTATGATGCGGCACAAATACGGTTTATCGGTTTGCGTCACCACGCAGGTTGGCTGTAACATCGGCTGCAGCTTTTGTGCGAGCGGCTTGTTAGCCAAAAAAAGAGATTTAACCGGCGGGGAAATCATCGAGCAAATTATGAACGTACAGCATCATCTGGACATAGAAGAGCCAGGTAAAGTGGTGAGTCATCTTGTGGTCATGGGGATTGGCGAGCCCTTTGATAATTTTGAGAATATGATGAATTTCCTGAAAATCGCCACGGATCGAAAAGGACTTACGATTGCGGCCAGACATATTACGGTATCGACGAGTGGACTTGCTAATAAAATAGTCGAATTTGCCGACACGAAGCTGCCGGTCAACCTGGCAATTTCCTTGCATGCACCAAATAATGAGCTTCGAACCCGTATTATGAAAATCAACAAAGCCATTCCGATTGAAAAATTAATGCAGTCCGTTGATTATTATTTGGAAAAAGCGAATCGGAAAATTACATTTGAATATATTTTGCTCAAAGATGTCAATGATCATAGGCAGGAAGCTGAGGAATTGGCCGATCTGCTTGGTAACAGAAGACATTATGTGAACCTGATCCCCTACAATCCTGTGGATGAGCACAGTCAATATCAAAGAAGCGATCAGGAGTCGGTGCTGGCTTTTTATGATACCTTGAAGAAGAGAGGCATTAACTGTGGTATCCGTCATGAGCATGGTACGGATATTGATGCCGCTTGCGGACAGCTGCGAAGTAAACAAATTCAAGTGGCGCAAGCACAATAACACTACACAGATCGAGCTTGGCAGCATATCGAATCGTAAGGCCCACATCAACTTGATGTTGGGTCTTTTTGTTATGGCTGCGGGATAAATGTTGGAGGTATTGGAATAATAAACTAAGCTTCTTATGAAATGGGGGATCAGGCATGTTTACTAATTTTTTAAAATACAAGAAATCATCCCGCGCCGAAATCCAGGAAAATCAAGACTTCCAGCCATTCCAGAAAGAAAATCTTCATCCCAATCTGCACAATAATATGGACACCATAAAAACCGTATTAGGCAATAGCTCCGATGTCATCTTCAGGGAATTTCAAATTGCCGGGGGTATTCAGGCTGCTGTTGTATGTACCGATGGTTTATGTGACCCGATAACTGTTTCTGATTTTGTTGTAAAAAGCTCGATGCATGCTCAGGATAAGACTTTGATCCCCAACCAGAATAACCCGGAAACGATAGTCCAAACCGTCAAGGAACAGTTAGTCACTTTTTGGGATATAAGAGAACTTTCGGATTGGAAGCAGCTTTATCTTGCTGTGTTATCTGGAGATTCTGTTCTTATGCTGGATGGCTGTGATATAGCGTTAGCTGCTGGAACCAGAGGAGGCGAAAACCGGAGTATTACGGAGCCTTCCACTCAAACTGTCATCCGCGGACCGAAAGAGGGCTTCACAGAATCCTTTCGTACCAACACTTCATTAATACGCAGAAAAATAAAAAGCCCGAAATTATGGCTGGAAGAAAAAACGATTGGTGAAGTGACTCTTACCACAGTTGGCATCATGTATATACAAGGAATTGCCAATGAAAGCATTGTTCAAGAAGTGAGAAACCGTCTGGACGGGATACTTGTTGATGGGATCCTGGAATCGGGATATATAGAAGACTTGATTCAGGACGGTGTATGGACGCCGTTTCCGACGGTTTTTAACAGTGAAAGGCCGGATGTAATAGCTGCCGGTTTACTTGAAGGGAGGATTGCTATCCTCGTCGATGGAACACCTTTTGTACTGCTTGTTCCTGTAGTGCTTACCAGCTTTCTGCAAGCGGCTGAGGACTACTACCAGCGTTATGATTTTGGTACGTTATTGCGGATACTTCGCTTTTGTTCCTTATTTATTGCTTTACTATTCCCTTCCCTTTATGTGGCGATAGCCTCCTATCATCAGGAAACGCTGCCTACCTCCCTGGTGCTGAATTTGGCCGCTCAACGTGAAGGTGTACCCTTTCCACCCATTTTGGAAGCTTTTCTAATGGAAGTTGTATTTGAAGTGCTGCGAGAAGCCGGAGTCAGGATGCCAAGCACCGTAGGTAATACGATTTCTATTGTTGGCGCTCTGGTCATTGGTCAGTCTGCTGTAGAAGCGGGCGTTATCTCTCCAGCCATGGTGATCGTCGTGTCATTTACAGCCATCACTAATTTTGTTATTCCTTCCTTTAACTTTGGTATTGCCCTGAGATTGCTGCGCTTTGTTTTTTTGGTTTTAGCCGGTACGCTGGGGATGTACGGAATTGCAGTAGGCTTACTCATTTTTGTATTGCATCTTAGCAGTTTACGTTCGTTTGGGGTTCCTTATTTAAAACCTTTCTCACCGTTCATAGCCACAGAGCAAAAGGATGCTTTATTTCGATTTCCCATTTGGGCTATGAATACTCGTCCTCATTTTGCAAGTAAAAATTTAGTGCGTGAGGCTCCTGATCAAAAGCCGCAGAAACCGCCTGGAGATCGTTCTAGAGATGATGAATAAACACAGATTGCGAATCAATATGATGATCCTGCTGCTGTTGCTTACCATGCTTCTAGGGGGATGCTGGGATATCAAGTATTTGGATGAGCTTTCCATCGTCATCGCTATTGGTTTGGATAAAGCCGAGGGAGAGGATATTGCCGTTACCGTGCAAATCGTAAATTCAAGTGAAATGACTAGCGGAGGGAATAAGAGCAGCGGGAGCGGTGCCAGTTCTACGGTTACCTATAGAGAAACAGGTCAGACGATATTGGAAGCGACGCGGAAAATCATCAATAAAAACTCAAGAAAATTATATTTTGCACACAATCAGGTGCTTATCATAGGGGAAGAATTGGCCCGTAAAGGAGTTAGACCGTTATTTGAATATATCGATCGCAGTCCTGAGCTCCGTACGGATTTTTTTCTGCTGATAGCCAAAGATGCCAAAGCGGAAGATGTGCTAAGCATCAATACGCCTATCGCCAAAATTCCCGGTATCAAAATCAATCAAAATGTCAGGAATGTGGAAAAAAGCCTGGGAATCTCCTATAAGGTGAATATTCGTGATGTCATTGAGATGATGGGGACTGGAAAAAAAGAAATAGTAGCTGGGAGCATTGAAATCATTGGGGATAAAAGCAAAGGCAATAGTAAAGAAAGCGTAAGTAAAATCAAAATTGATACGTATTTAAAGCTAAGAGGCATGGCGGTATTTAAGGATGAAAAACTGATTCATTTCTTCGAGCCTCTGGAATCAAGAGGGAATACATGGATTCAGGACAAGATTAATAATACGGTTATCAATGTTCCATGTGAACAAGCCGGCAAAGTCACTGTTGAAATCATGCACTCCAAAACAAATGTGAAGGCGAAGGTTAAAGAAGGAAAACCGTTGATTAAGATTCGTGTAGAGCAAGAAGCCAATATCGGAGAAAATTTTTGTGAGAATATGGATGTTTCCAGCAAGGAAGCCTTTACTGAAATAACCAAGAAAACGAATGATCAAACGAAGCTCGAGATTCTTGCTGCAATCCATAAAGCGCAAAAATGGAAAACGGATATATTCGGTTTTGCTGATTACACTTACAAAGCGGATCCGGGCTATTGGAAACAAAATAAGAACAATTGGGAAGATATCTTCGCTGAAATTCCTGTAGAGATCGAGGTCCATACGAATATTAAAAGAGAAGGAATACGCAATAAATCGTATTACAAATAGGTGGCAGGAAGTTATCAGGAGGAGAGATAGGTATGCTTACCGTTTGGGGAGTACTCATAGTTGGAGCAGCTATTATTTTCCTGGAGGGTCGTGTACTGCTGAAACGCAAAAGCAAGAAGGAGATGATTGTTTTTTCTTCGTTCATGATCATTGCGATGCTATTTTACATGGGGGTGGGACTCCATCTTCCAATTCCCACCCCGGCCGAAGTGCTTGGGAACATCCTCAATCCACTGGTTAGCCCTATTGATAAATGGATGAAAGAAGGTACCTCATGATTGAGAATGGAAAAATATCCCTTTTGCAATTTGGTATCATTGTTTTCATGTACACGTTAGGAAGTGCGGTTTTATTGGTGCCTTCCTTACTTGCGACTATAGCCAAACAGGATGCATGGATTACTATTCTGATAACGGTTCCTGTAGTACTATTGTTAATTCTAATTTGGACACAACTTGCCCGTATGTTTCCTCATGAAAGTGTAATCCAATATACGGAGCACATTTTGGGGAAATGGCTCGGGAAAGTGGTCGGTCTGCTGTATTTGATTTATTTTATGTTTCTTAGCGCACTGGTGCTTAGAAATGTAGGCGGATTTATTACCACACATGTGCTCATAGAAACACCGATGCAATTTGTCCATATTATATTTATGGTCGCTGTGGTTTATGGTGCCTATTTGGGACTTGAGGTTTTATCAAGAACCAGTGAAATATTTTTCCCATGGGTACTGTTGATTTATTTTTTGGCAAGTGTACTGTTGATTGGAAATATCGATTTGGCCAGATTATTACCCATATTACCTGATGGCTGGATGCCACCCATAAAAGCGATGTATCCGCTGCTCGGATTCCCTATGAGCGAATTAGTTATATTTTTGCTTCTAATACCATTTGTTAACAGGCAGGACAAGGTGAGGAAGTACTTCAACCTGTTTATGATGATGAATATTGCATTCGGTGCTATTATCGTGTTGATAACCATATCGGTTTTGGGTGCGGACATTACAGCAAGAAGCACTTTTGCCGTCTTTGACGTAGCCAAAGAAATTGTCATTGGCAAATTTTTATCGCGAGTTGAGATTATGGTAGGAGGCATCTGGATTATGACCATATTTGTGAAATTATCCTTTTGCTTTTATGTTACCAATCTGGCAATCGCGCAATTTTTCAAAATGAAAAGCTATCGTGTAACCATTCTACCATTCGCATTCATCGTGGTTGCTTTATCGATGATCGTTTATAAAGACACAGGTGAATTTTTTTGGTTTTCAATGGGAGCTTATCCGATCTACAGCCTGTTTCACGGATTGATTATTCCGTTGCTTTTACTCTGTGTAGCCAAGATGAGGAAATTAAAAGGTAGTGAAGTCGCGCAGAATTCCGCGAAATAGATCGAAACACTTTCATCACCCCCTCTCTCGATTCATCATATATTTACAATTTCAATTCATATATGCTATAATGCGAGGATGTCTTAACTTATAGTGGTGGTTTCTGTGAATATCCGAATAACAACAATACGAAAATGTCCTTAAACCTTGACCGGAATCGGTCAAGGTTTTTTGTTTCCTTAGGGAAAAAGTTCTGGTGGGGGGAATAAATGATGGTGCTGGGTAAGAAGGATGCTTCAATGCTTGCTGTATGGATAAGCTTGATCAGCAATGTGCTGCTCACTGTAATGAAGCTATTGGTAGGTCTATTATTTAACAGCCCGGTGTTACTGGCCGATGGGGTCCATAACGCGGGTGATGTTATTGCAACTATAGCTGCGTTGAGCTCCATGCGTATATCCAAGCAGCCTGCCGATGAAGATCATCCTTATGGACATGGAAAGGCAGAGGTACTCGCTTCTGGCATCGTAGCGGTTATTATGGGACTAGCTGCTGTGTATATTGGCTTTGAGGCGGTATCTGCTTTTTTTGAAGAGCCCTCACAAGCGAGTATTATCGCCTTAATTGCAGCGGCTCTCTCTTTAATATGGAAACAGGTCCTATACGTGTATACGATCCGAATTGGTAAACAGACGAATAGCAAAGGGTTAATTGCAACCGCATATGATCATCTTGCTGACGTATATGCATCGCTTGCAGCGGTTGTCGGGATCGGTCTCGCATTCATTGGGGAAACGTATCATATTCCTTATTTATCATATGGAGATCCCGCGGCGGGTATCATTGTGTCGATATTAGTATTAAAGCTTGCCATTGAAATGTCGCTGGAAACGGTAGGTATTCTGATGGATAAGACTGTAAGTATCGAAAAACTTAATGAATATGCGGCTTTGATCCAGACCATCTCACAAGTGAAACGAATCGACCGCTTGCGCGCCAGAGAACACGGTCACTACATACTCGTGGATGTCAGGGTAAGCATTCCGGGTGAATTAAGCATTCAAGAGGGTCATGATATTTCCCGCAAAATTAAAGGTGCCATTATCGATAGCCACAATGATGTGGATGAAGTGTTAATTCATTTGAACCCGTGGTACCCAGCAGAATCCAGATAGGCTGACGTTATTTTCATTATTTTTTCATAGGAATTAGGTATTATAAGAAGCATCAACCATAACCTCTGCGTTATAGTAGGAGCATACTTATGAAACCAACAGATGAACGTCATTCAAGACCATTAACGTGGATACCGGAAAAAGAACGAGTCTGGTTGTTAGCGGCAGCAGTTGTGTCCCTATTCATTATGATATGGGGGCTTTGGAGTATGATTCATTTATCTGCTTCTGTGCTGCACAGCAAAAGATTCGAATTTACTTTTAAAAATTATGGTTCGAATGCGCGGCTTGCGCTTTTCGTTGTTCTCGCAAACTATGTGCTTATGTTGGTTTTGCAGAAGCGGTTGGTAGATCGTTGGAGCAGCCTGAAAAAATGGACAATCACACTGTGGCGATCCATTCGGTCTTTGCATACGCCTATTGCCATCATAGCAATCGGATTCATTGTACTTCATGTGGTTGCAGTATTCATGTATGGCTTCAAGTATAATTTCAATAACATCAGTGGACTGCTGGCTTTGTTAGCCCTTCTTCCGGTTCCGGTCTCAGGTTTATTCAGATACAAGAAGTTGGATCGAAAGTGGCATTTGCGATTTGGACTAGCGTTTGCGGTACTATTTCTCATTCATTCTTTTGTATAGAAGACCTGGCCATAGGCCAGGTTTTTATTTTTAGATAAGGTACTAATCTTAACGGTTTCTTACTCTATACAGGCTATACCCCAGATTAGCTACCAGCAGCCCTGCGAGTAAAAAGGACAAGCCTCCGATCCATACATTCACAACCACACTCGTGATAGCAGCTACCATTCCAAACAGGATCTGCTCACGATATTTGCCGGGTGAGGTCGGTGGATCGCTGAGCATGAAGAACGAGAGGAACAACACAGCGTTAATAAAAGGGATACGAAAGATATCGTTAACATCGAGCGCATGATAGAACGATATTGCTGTAAATAAGGCAAAGTACGTGCCGAGAAAACCGAAAATTAGTGGGAATTTATTCACTTTATTAACGACCAGATAGCCTCCGACAGCAAGAAATACAAGGGTCCATCCTGGAAGTGCAGATAATCCACCCCACCATTCGTGTCCGCTGGAAAATAACAGCAGGACGGCGAGAAGACCCACCGCGGCAGGATTAAAAATAGGTTTTTTCTTTATACGGAGTACATGCTTGGAAATAATGGCGATAGCCACTGCTGCAGCTGTGATCAACCAACTGGAAGCGGGGCTTAATACCAACGCGATAATAAGGCCAGTGAGTATGGCACCATCTGGTACACGTCTTTTTCGTTTCAGCATGTCCATCAAACCGTAATCCAGTACCCCGGCTGTGCTAACAGCGATCACGATATTCACAATGCCTTGGAAAGACAACGAGCCGAAGGAAGCGATCCCGGTTAAAGCGAGCAGAATAATCAGTACATAGCCCTTGGGAGTTTTCAAAAAAGGATGTTTTCGATTCATCGGTTTATTGTTTTCATGGATTTCACTCATACCAATACCTCTTCATGTCGTTTGTCATATATAACTGTAAAGAAGAAGTAATCCACAGTCCTTGAAGCTCTGCTTCGTCTAGCCATTGCCTTCCTAGTTCATATCCCAGCACAAAAGCAGCCGTAGAAGCGCCATCAGCAAGCATTGCGAAGGGGGCGACAACCGTGCAGCTATACAAATCTTCACGGGAGGCTTGATTAAGAGGATTAATAAGATGGTGGTTCCCACTGTGTTTGCTGATTCGTTCATAGCTCCCCGAGGTGCACACTGCCATATCGCTGATGCTTAGGGTACAAATCGTAAGATCCTTTTCAAGGGGATGACGTATCCCTATTCGCCAAGGCTGACGATTCTCATTCGTGCCCCCAGCATAAATGTCTCCACCCGCATCGATATAAAATCCCTCGAAGCCTTCCAATATTCGTTTGCCTAAATCGATAGCCATACCTTTGGCAATGGCTCCCAGATCGAGGACGAGGGGCTTTGACAGCTTCACAGTCCGACGAATTTCATCGATCTCAATATCCTTATAGCTCGCGGCGGGTGTTGCATCCGTTATAGGCAGAGGGATACTACCATTCAAATAATGACGGGCGAACCCTTTTTCCTCCATAAGTCTTCCTATTGTTGGGTCGAAAACGCCATTCGTCATCTCTGCCAGCTCTATGGAGAAGCGTATCGCTTCAAACAATAATGGACTAACCGTAACGGCTGAGCCTATATGGTGGCTAATTTTTCTAATCTCGCTGTTCTCATCAAAACGGCTGCAGGTTGCTTCCACAAAGGTAAACAGATCAAACACCTGATCGATGCTTTGATGCATGAATTGCTCTGAATGGACAGAAACTACTTTTACCGTAATCAGGGTATCCATACATATCGCAGTACGCACTACGCTTTTCATCTTCATGACAGCTGCTGTGCTTTATTTAATGCTTGTTGAACAGCTTCGATAAAATCTTTGGAGCTATTGGTAGCTCTGCTGACAGTATCAATATTGGCACTTTGCTTATCGATGACTTGCTGCGGTAAGCTCTCAATGTAGGTGACGGGGTAACGCGTAGCGCTGCGAGTAATTTCCACATTGGCGATGCTGCCCTTTTGAATCGTTACCGCCACCTCTACGGTACCAAAACGGTTAGTTCCTGATCCGGTGTAGCTTCCATCCTTGTATTTGGCGTTCGTACCTGAAGGCTGTACTGCTGTCGGGGTGGAAGGTTTGGGGCTTGAGTTTGAGTTCGAGCTTGAATGTCGCTGCGGCCGATCTATAGGTCGAACCTGCTCACTTGAGCTTGAGCTTGTAGCTGAGGTCATGACGGACTCTGTTGGATGCATGGCCTGAAGGCTCTGCGGTTCCGTAACGACATAACCAGCTGCATACACAATACCAATTGCTGTAGAACATAATGCTATGAGCTTCTTTCCGATAATAGCCATAGTTGATTTTCCTTTCTTAAGTACCTAAGTACGCTCTTATATATTGATCATAGGATAAGTGAATGAAAAAATCATGAAAGTTTGGCTGCTAGCAAATCGGACAAGTCGTTCTATTTCTTCATTATTTTTTCATGGAATTTTGCTATGCTTATAGTTAACTATAGGAGCGTGAAAGAAGGGCGGGGCCATGAGAATATTACTGGTGGAGGATGACGTCAAGCTCGGCTTTTTAATTGAATACAAGCTTAAGCATGAAGGCCACCAAGTAGATTGGGCAAAGAACTCGGAGGAAGCTGAATGTTTATTTGCAGCAGAGGCGTACGATCTCTATATCTTGGATTGGATGATTCCGGGGAAAACAGGACTTGAGCTATGTAAGGAGCGGAGGAAGCAGAAGGATAGCACGGCCATACTGATGCTGACTGCACGCGATGCTGTCGAGGACAGGGTAAAGGGCTTGGTGGATGGAGCAGACGATTATTTGGTCAAACCGTTTGCTTTTGAAGAGCTGTTTGCCCGTATGACTGCGTTGGATCGTAGAAAACAGACAAGCGGATACGAAGAAAGCTGCACATCTCATAGTTTGAAGCTAAACTTGCAAACGCAAGAGGCAAGTCGTGATGGGTCCATGATCTATTTAACGAAAAGGGAATTTCAGCTGCTATCCTTCCTGATGCGAAACCCCGATCAGGTATTATCCAGGGAGCGAATTTTGAATTATGTGTGGGGAACCGAAGCTGATGTGACATTAAATGCGGTAGATGCTACTGTAAAGCTGCTCCGTAAGAAGATCGACGATCCCTACACGAACAAAGTGATTCAAAGCGTTCATGGACGGGGCTATCGTTTTTCGGATTCAGGGGCTGTTTCACATGATTAAAAAAACACGAAGAAATCTCTTTATCATTTATAGTGTGATTATCGGGCTAATTCTGATTATAATGGCTGTAACCTTTTACTTGATGCTGTCAGGTGTGCTTGCAAGAGATGAACATACACGACTTGAAGCAGCTTCAGCAAAAGCGCAAATGGAATGGCAAAGAAGGATGACGAATCCAATCGGCGGTACGAATGACAATAGAGATATGAAGGATAATCGTCCACCACATAAAATGGAATGGGAGTTTTTACAAAGCAACCAAGCTGCCGTTGTTACAGATATGAATGGTCAAATCCTGTCGCAATCCTTAGTACGAAATCCATTAGTTACGGAAGGCTACTTAAGAGAAATCCAGATTCAGGCTATCAACAATAAGCCTTATGTCCTGCAGCATATAGAGATTGACAACCGAAGCTATGCAGTCATGAGTATGGATATGAACAATCTACGCGGAATTAGGTTGTACATTGCCGAGGATATCAGCAATCAAAAGCACCTCCTTACAGAAATGCGATGGCTGCTGGGCGGGGTATCGATTCTGCTGCTGGTTGTGGCCTCGATCCTCGGTTATATTTTGGCTGGACGGGCGATGATTCCAATCACTCGTTCTTATGAGCGGCAAAAAGCCTTTACTGCTGACGCCTCCCATGAGCTGCGAACGCCGCTTAGCGTGCTGCAAGCATCTATGGAAATATTGGAGGAACAAAAGCAGCAGCTGCCGTCCATTCATCAATTGGTTATGGGACATATGAAGGATGAAATCCATCGGATGATTCGGCTCACAGAAAATCTGCTGCTGCTGGCTCGAAGTGATTCCGCTATGCAGCTAAGCCAGTTGGAGCTATTCGACCTTCGTCAAACCATTGTGAGCACAATGGATCGTATGCGGCTTGCCGCACAAGCCAAACAAATCTTTATCGAGGCTCACGTGGACAGCTTGAAAGAAGGCCTGTCTTACAAAGGGGATGCCGATCAGATCAGTCAGCTGTTATATATCCTTCTCGACAATGCCGTGAAATTTTCAGATGTTGAAGGATCTGTGATTGTGCGTTCAGAGTCTTACGCCAAAGGGGGAATCGAAATTACGATTGCCGACAGAGGCTGCGGAATCCCGGCGGAAGATATTCCTCATATATTCGAACGGTTTTATAGGGTTGATAAGGCAAGGTCACGCGAATCTGGAGGAACAGGCCTCGGACTATCGATTGCAGCTCGAGTTGTGCATAATCATGGAGGCGAGTTAACGGTCAAGAGCTCAGTTGATCAAGGCAGCGTATTTATCATCCGACTCCCTGAAATGGGATGACTATTCACTCCTTCAGGATACTTTTTCTGACATAAACAATTAGGCTGAATCATAAACTGTTCTGTTATCAGAGCTAAATGGTTCAGCATTTTTGTGTAGAGGAGTCTGATGCATGGATAATTTATCTGTGAAACAAGCGGCGAGCGCAAGCATACCACAGCCAATAAGAAGCGACGGAGCGGGCGCTACCGATCCTGGCCCACGTGATGTGATGCGGGACATGGAAAATCCGGATATGCTCGTTCCACCAGTCACGGATTCCGGGCTGCTGCCGAACATGAAATTCTCATTCTCCGACACCCATATGCAATTAAATCAGGGGGGGTGGTCGCGTGAAATTACAGTCAGGGATTTACCGATAGCCAAAACTCTCGCAGGTGTCAATATGCGGCTTACACCAGGTGGTGTACGTGAATTGCATTGGCATCAGCAGGCAGAATGGTCGTATATGCTAATAGGACGGGCGCGAATTACTTCGATTGATCAGGAAGGACGGAATTTTATTGCTGATGTCGGTCCTGGCGACCTTTGGTATTTTCCAGCTGGCCTTCCTCATTCCATTCAAGGCTTGGAAGAAGGCTGCGAATTTTTGCTTGTTTTTGACGATGGCAGCTTTTCCGACTTGAATACATTGTCGATTTCCGATTGGTTCGCACATACTCCGAAGGAGGTGCTTTCAGCTAATTTTGGTGTACCGGAAAGTGCCTTTGCCGACATTCCTACCAATCAGGTTTATATTTATCAGGATCAGGTTCCAGGTCCGCTTACAAGCCAGGCCGTTCAATCTCCTTATGGTACCATTCCACAGAGCTTCAAGTATGAGCTGCTGTCCCAAACGCCGATTAAAACACCTGGCGGGAGCGTAAGAATCGTCGATTCCTCGAATTTTCCGATTTCTCAAACAATTGCAGCCGCACTTGTTGAGCTCGAACCGGGGGCAATGCGGGAGCTTCATTGGCATCCGAACAATGACGAATGGCAATATTATTTGACAGGACAGGGGCGGATGACGGTATTTGCAGGCAATGGCGTAGCGCGCACCTTTGATTACCGGGCAGGAGATGTTGGTTATGTACCGTTTGCTTTTGGTCATTATATTCAGAATACAGGCAGCCAAACGTTATGGTTTCTGGAAATGTTCAAGAGCGACCGTTTTGTCGATGTATCACTTAATCAATGGATGGCGCTAACCCCGAGAGACCTGGTCCGTGATAATCTGAATGTAGGCTCCGAGCTATTGGATAAGCTGCGCAAGGAAAAATGGCCTGTTGTCCGCTATCCCGGTTTTTCTTATACACCCAAATAATGAGTTGGAAGTAGGAAGAGGCAGAGACCCTGAATAAGGTCTTATGCCTCTTTTTTCGCATACGTGTCTATCAACAGGGTGTTGACAAAAGCAAGGCAAGTGTTTATTGTATTAAGTGTATTACATGTAGTAGTACACATAGTTCTTTGGAGTGTGCTGCAGCAGAGAAAGGAAGAGAGCCTTGCACATACATATAGATGAGCGAAGTACGACCCCTATATGGGAGCAAATTGTCCAACAAATTAAAGAGCTAATCCTCAAAAAAGTACTCAGACCCCATGACAAGCTGCTATCTGTCAGAGAGCTTGCCTCTATGCTCATCGTCAACCCGAACACGGTAAGTAAAGCATATCAGGAGCTTGAACGGCAGCAAATTATTGAGACTCGACGTGGAAAAGGCACTTTTGTCACAGAAGCATTACCCGTACAGGGGAACGAACAGAGGATCAACGAAATTCGGCAATCGTTACAGCTGCTTGTAGTGGAGTCTTCTTACATCGGAGTGAGCCGGGATACGCTGGTGCAGTGGATAGACAGCTATATGAATGAATTGGGAGGCGAGGGACTTGTTAACCGTCCAGAATCTAAGTAAAGCCATAGATGGAAAGACGATCCTTGAAGATATTAACTTTGAACTCAAAAGTGGATCTATTACAGGACTGATTGGTCGGAACGGAGTCGGTAAAACGACGCTACTGCGGATCATGGCAGGTATTTTGGACCCTGACCAGGGTGAGGTGTTATTAGAAGGTGTAAATTTGAGCACCTATCCTCTTATTAAACAATCGATGTATTATGTGCCTGATTCGATGAATGTGATGAATAGCTACAGTGTCAAGGAGCTTGTTCGGTTGCATCAGAGCATGTACGAGCAATTTGACCAGGAAGCTTTTTATACATGGCTGGACCGCTTCCAACTGCCAACAAACCGGACACTACGTTCATTTTCCAAAGGAATGAAAGCATTGTTGGTTATCATATTGGCCCTTTCTACTCAGTCCAAGCTGATTATTCTGGATGAACCGACGAACGGGTTGGATGTTATCGTAAAAAAACAGGTGATGCAGCTGCTTGTTGAGGAAGTATCGGAACGCCAGCTTGCCCTGATCATTTCCTCGCACCATTTGCAGGAGCTTGAAAAAATAGCCGATGTTGTCATGATGATGAAAGACACCAGGATCGACTCCATGATCAGCATAGAAGACGTGAAGCAGTCCTTCAAAAAAGTGCAGGTTGCATTCGCGGATGTATCGACCCACTCTTTATTCGATAAGGAATATGTGGAAGTGCTATCACAGGTTGGACGCGTGACGACCCTGCTGATTAAAAGCAATGCAGTCCACACGATACGTTTATTACAGGATAATCAGCCACTGCTGCTGGAAGAGCTTCCTGTGACAATCGAGGATCTTTTTATTAGCAGGCTGGGGGGGAATGGATATGTTTCATAAAGGATTATGGTTTCAGCACTATAAGCAGTCGAAATACATACTCTGGGCTTTATGGCTGGTAGCTGCATTTAGTGGCTTCCAAATGTACAGTCACGCCAACAATGTCGTAGCGAACCTTGAAGGTTCACTGAAAAATAATTATAAATTCCAATATTATTTCAATGCCGAGCTGGATACAGTTTCGATGCTGCAGCTGTTGATATGCATAGGTTTACCGGCCTTCCTCGTTGGTTTCAGTCGTTCGAATCAAAGTCTGGAATACATGTATGCGATGCCTGTGAAGCGGGAGCATATATTTTTATCCAAATGGATGCTCGGTATTGTTCATATCATCGGTGCTTCTACCTTCGGCTTGCTACTTCAGCTGATTGTTATACATACGACAATCCTGAATAATTATTTGACAGATGGTATATTCTGGGTCTATTATCTTCACCAATTATTGATACTTTGTGGGGTGTTCAGCTTTTCGTTGTGGCTCGGTTTCATTGGCGGCAGCTTCTTCTCACAGGTTGCGTTTAGCGTCATTTTTCTATTGCTTCCTTATCTATTGTTCGGTCTGATCAAAGAGGCGATTTCCTTACATTTTTTTGCTTTCGGTGTGATGAAATTAACGGACTCCTGGGTTTTTAGTCAGGCTGCAAATCGCTTTTTTGAAAATATTTCATTTCCTATAAAGCTGCTCAATATCAGTCAGTTGATTAATATGAACAGCGATTTACAAAGGGGGGGCTCAATGGAATATATAGAGTCGCTTCGTCTAACCTATTATGGCATGATGTCCTTCTTGGTACCGCTGCTGGTTACGCTCGGAAGTGTCTGGGGCATGCTCCGTATGGCCGTCACAGCCAGAAACGAGAACAATGGGAAGGTATTGTTGAATAACAAGCTTCGTCCCTACCTGGTTGCAGGGGTAGTGGTGTGCTCATTTCTATTTGGCGGTGCTGTGCTGGAAGGTACTGTGGGTAATCATTATTATGGTTCGGACGGCACGGAGCATGGGCGATATCTGGAAAATATAGCGATTTACTATGCGGCGGCGCTGGTATCTGCAGGTATCGGATATTATTTAATCAAAAAATGGCTCGGAAGCAAGCAGCAGCTAAGAAAAAATTAACTCACTCCTAGATTTTAGTAGCGAGTTAGTGCAATACCATCAAGCGCTTTATGGGGGTACTAGAAAAAGATAGTACTAACGAGATCATCCTTCACCCTTTATAATAGTGGATAAGTCATAAGCAGATGAAAAAAATACGTCGGGAATGATTTTGGTGGTGGAAATCAAGGAACGCTTATTGGTATTGAAGATGCACGAGGACGTTTGTTACAGCATCTGTTTGTATATGCTGCAGTGCGAGACCATGGCTTGTGAAGCTGCAAAAGCTGCATTGTACAACCTGATGAAATGCGACTCATTTTTCGTTGAGGATTCTCATACTAAAAGTATTCTGCTCCGTAAGGAATCGATGAAATGTGCCCTACAACTGGTGAAATTGAAATCATAATATGGATTTGGAACCTTGATGGGCTTATGCCTTCAAGGTTTCTTTAAGAGATAAGAATGTATAAGTTTTCAGCGAAGCTGAACGATTCTTATCTCGCAAGAAAAGCTACATTTATAACACGAATGTATCTTCGTCGAATAGGCTCCGATCAGAAGCTTTTCTTATTATGCAGTTGGGGATTGGGTTAACATGTGTGCAAAATGACAAAAAACGCCCAATATTGTGGGCGCATTCAATTCAACATTTAATGTGGTAATCCCAATCTTTCCAAGTCACTGCGATTCAAATAAGTGGTTCCATCTTTGACAAGCATTTGGATATTGCCTGGATTGCTAATGGCAATTTTCTCATCTTCCGTGCTATTTGGCAGGTTAAAAATGAAGTTTTGTTTACCATACTCGAGATTAATTTGAGGGGTACCGGGTGAGATGGTTACCTTAATACCAGGAACTAACGTTAATTCTCGCAAAGCCACCCATTTGGCCGTATCAACGGGCTCGCTTTTGACTGCCGGCTGGTCCAGAGCAATCGTCCTGCTCTCGGTCGTATATTTGACGTTATAACCTAACAAGTCCGCTATGGCACGCACTGGCAAATAAGAAGTGCCATCATAAACCAATGGGGTCGTGTCCATCTTCTTTTCCTGTCCATTGATTTTAAATATGAAATTGGCAAATACAGCAGTGACTTCGCCTTGAGTGGCAGCAACGGCAGTGGTAACGGAACCTATCATCATGCCGATCGTTAATCCGAGAATTATCTTTTTCATGATCCAACCTCCATCTGCTGGTTAATATTAGGATTATAGCATATTTCGAGCGTTGAAGTTTCATCGATACCGTCAAAAGGTTTTATAGGAAAAGATGACCCCTAAAGTGATTTAGGAGTCATCTTTTCAGAGTATATTGTTGTATGGATAAAAGGTGTTGCTTACACAGTGTATCAACTGCCAAGTCGATGCCTGTTAGTTTATGTAATAAGAGCCAGTTGGCAGAGCAGTCGATTTGTCGACCACAACAAGTCCTACACCATTTAGAACATAAGCAATTCGCGTATCTGCGTTAAAAATGAAAATCCCAGGTACATAAATGCCTCTAATGTTCGTTTCACCAATCGACTGAGAGGTCGCCGCTGTTGGGGTGTTGCTCACATTTGGCGTGTTCAGCAACGGATCGGTTGTCGCCTCTGCGGCACCAACTACTGTCGGAAGCATTAAAGCGGCAGCAACTACTAACATGGATAATTTCGTTTTCAAAGACTTCATCATCATCACTCCATCTATTTTTTGTTATGTAACTATAACTTTCTGGAGCATCTTCCCCAGTTGAGTATAATTACCCACGTTGAATTTATTCGAAGCAGGTTATATGAATTATTTTATAAAAAATTGTTAACGGGCAGTTGCACTTAAACATTTCATTAATTCCTACTATACCGATTGACATTTAATGATATTGAGTTAAAATAAGTATAATAGCTAGACAACGAGCAAATGAATGACTACATGAAATGGGGAAACGGATATGAAAATAGTTGCCATCATTGGAGGAAGCCAAACGGATACGTTCAAAAAAATGGGTGAGAAGCGCGGGGTCATAGTGGAGCATCACAATGGTAAAACGGGCGGCGGTTCAGTGGAAAGCTACTTTCTGCGTATTATTAATAAAGCAGATGTTATTATTATTTTGAAAGGTGCGATCAAACACACTTCCATGTGGGCTGTACGGGAGCTTGCAGAAAAGAAAGGGAAGAAGATCGATTATCATGATGGCTTTGGCGCTACAGGTGCTTTGGAAAAGGCATTGCAAATTGTAGGGTGATAGGGTAAATACGGCTGAAAATCGACTATCCTATTAAACATAAAGGCTGGTGACAACAATCAAATACGATGAACATCCGTAAACCCTTTTCCAGATTTAATTGGATAAGGGTTTATTTATAATAAAAGGGCCGCCTTTGGCGTATCCTAACCATTGAGGTGATCAGGATGAATGAAGAATCTAACAAGCCCAATTATGAACAAATTTATCAGGAGTACCGGCAGCAAGGTGAATTGCAGGCGACGCAGGAACAATTAACTAACCAATCAACTGACGGTAAAGAGTCCATCGTAGCTGTGCGTAAAAATGCTGATGGCGATATTATCGCGATCCAAACGTCAGCAGGGCGTGAGCTGGATTATGTGACTGCTGTGAATGAGGCGAAGTCAGGCGCACTTGCTCATGTGGACGTATTTCACCGCTATGGCCGTGATATTTTGCGAAGTGAGCCAGATGGTGTACAATCCAACAATTTGGATAATCTGCCTACCTTTTAGGGAAGAAAGATTGGAGTTCAAAGAGCTTTAACCCGGAAGGAACTTATTTACTTCCGGTTCTTTGTGCTGCTCTGACTGGTGCGGAGTAAAAATACCAGTTATTGCACTCGATAAAATTTCGCAATCGATAAGAAATCCAGAAATAAGATGCCTGTTATACTAGGATTGAACTTGCTTATCCATCATGAATAAAACCTAAGCGATTAGCGAAGAGATGATGTTAAGGAGTGAGTCCATGATGAGTGCTCGAAATTTGTCGAAGGAGCGGCTCGGCCGTATGCATGACATTATGGCTGGCTATGTCGAGCGCGGCGAGATATCCGGGATGGTTACATTGGTCAGCCGTCGAGAGGACGTATATGTCGATGCAATCGGTAAGCAGGCATTCGGCAGCGATGTATCCATGCAGCGGGATACTCTCTTCCGCATCGCCTCCATGACCAAGCCGATCACCGCAGCAGCGGCCTTGATTCTGGTGGAGGAATGCAGGCTTCGGCTGGACGAGCCCGTAGATCAACTGCTGCCTGAACTGGCTGATCGTCAGGTTCTTAAGCGGCTCGACAGCCCGCTCGATGACACCGTACCCGCAAAGCGTGCCATTACCCTGCGCGATCTGTTAACCTTTCAGTTGGGAATCGGGGTCGTTATGGCACCGCCCGGCATGTATCCGATTCAGAAGGCGATGGACGAGGCAGGACTCGCTCCTGGCCCGAACCCGCCAGCTCATTCGCCAGATGAATGGATGAAACGTCTCGGCAGTCTGCCATTGGTCTATCAACCGGGTCAGAACTGGATGTACCACACGGGCTCGGAGATACTCGGTGTGCTGATTGCACGTGCGGCAGACCAGCCGCTGGAGCAATTTTTACACGAACGCATCTTTGAACCACTTGGAATGAAGGACACCGGATTTAGCGTACCTGCCGACAAGCTGGACAGACTGCCAACGAGCTATATGACACATCCGGATTCCGGAGCGCCCATGGTTCATGATGAACCCGCTAACAGCCGCTGGAGCAGCAAGCCTGCCTTTCCCTCCGGAGGTGGCGGACTCGTATCGACCGTGGACGATTATTTGGCTTTTTGCCAGATGATGCTGAACAAAGGCCAGTACGGTCGAGAGCGCATCCTGTCCAGACCATCCATTGAGCTCATGACTATTGATCATCTGACAGCGGAGATGAAGGCAAACAACCGTATCTTTTTCGGGGACCACAGCGGCTGGGGGTTCGGTGTGGCTGTCAGTCTCAAGAGGAGTGATCTGTCCGATACGCCTGGAAGATTCGGTTGGAATGGAGGCACAGGCACGTCGGCTTATACCGACCCTAAGGAAAATATGATCGGGATTGTGATGACCCAGCGTCTGATGGATTCCCCTGCTCCTCCCAGTGTTTTTCTTGATTATTGGACATCGGCTTATCAAGCGATCGATGACTAAAACAGTTAACAGTAACCGTTCAGTTGAACATCATAAAAATTTCACGACCAAGGAGCTGTTTATTTATGACAACGCGATTAGTCCCTTATCTAGTATTGAATGGTAATACGAAGGAAGCTATTCAATTTTATGAGCAAGCATTGGATGCCAAGCTGCTTTTTATGCAATCTTTTGGGGAAATGCCGGATAATCCTGATTTTCCTATACCGGCAGAGCTCAAAGAACGTGTTGGACACGCCATGTTAAAGGTTGGCGAAACCGACCTTATGTTGTCGGATACATTCCCTGGACAACCTCATCATCAAGGAAATCAAGTTACGATCTGTATCGTAAACAAAGACAAGAATGCATCAAGCAAGATTTATGAAGCCTTAAAGCAAGATGGCCAAGTGATAATGGAGCTGCAAGAAACCCATTTTAGCCCTGCATATGGAAGTGTAGTGGATAAGTTCGGTATTACTTTTCAAATTTTCACTGAAGGTCAATTTTAAAAGTTATAAAACCAAAATGTGGTGCAGATCAATATCTGCACTGCATTTTTTTTGGAAGCATTCTGTGTTAATATGGTTTAATATTTTCTGTACATATGCTCTTATTTGAGATGCTGCTACCCATGCATTAAAGGAGATTGATATTTTGCATTTATTAGCCAAGGAACATAGTATGAATCATGAAATTTCCGTATACGAGGCTACTCAGTTATATGGAGAGATAGGCAAATTTCGTTTTTTACAGTTTTCAGATCATGCTGTACAAGGTGCAATCGATTTGAATGATCCACAACGTATCGTGCTCGAATACCCGAGGGCTATTATACATATGATGAATTTTAATCAACCGTTGTTCAATAATGTGTTCGTCATCGGACATGGAATCGGGACGATCGCGGGTCACTTTTCAGATAAGAGATTTTCAGTAGCGGAAATTGACGAGAAGGTCGTGGAGTTAAGCAGATCGTTTTTTGGATACCTCCCCAATAATGTTGCAGTGGGAGATGGGCGTCAGCTTCTTGAGAATGAAGACAACCATACGTTGGATTATATTATTCTGGATGCGTTTACCAAAAAGGGAACGCCGTTTCATTTCACAACGACAGATTTTTTCGAATTAACTAAGCAAAAGCTTACCAGCCAGGGAGCACTCATCATGAATTTAATGGGGAAATCGAGAAATGATAAGCTGATCAATGCCATACATACCACGCTCAGAGAAACGTATGTGTATTCAAAAGTATTTTCACTACCCGCAGAGAAGGGGACTGACATCAGGAATATGGTCGTTATTGGCAGCAATAAGCGCGTCGAATTCCAACCACGCGAAATGGCTGGTTTTGTTGAGATTGAGGTCAGTCCGGGACATATCATCCGGGATCATGATTCCAGAAGATCACTGTAGCAAAATGGACAACATTTAGAATTATGGATAATTGACACCTTTAAGATTAAAGGCGATAATCTTTTTTGAATAGGCACAGCACCTCAATGTTGTGTAGATGAAGTTAAAATTGGCTGGATGAAGGAGTGTTTACAATCGAAACGAATGGCCGCGAAATTTATGGAAGGCTGGTTACGACCGGCGAATACGTTTATGTTCAAACAATTGGCGAACGCATTCATCGTATTATTCCTGCTGAGAAACAAGAGATTGACGGAACCAAAGAGGAGCTGTGGATTGCCCCGGGTCTGATTGATTTACAAATTAATGGTTTTGCCGGCTATGATTTAAATATGGCTGAAGCCGATTTGGAGCAGCGTGTGAAAGCGATTGGTCTCATGACAAGAGAGGTGTTGAAATCCGGTACGACATCTTTTTGTCCCACGGTGATTACGGCCGGATTTGAACAAATTCATAGCAGCATGACAGCCATTCGATTGGCTTGTGAGCGTGACCCTTTCATTGACAGCTGTATATTGGGCATCCATCTGGAAGGGCCATATTTATCTGAGCAAGATGGACCGCGAGGCGCTCATCCCCTTGAACATGTCAAGGATCCTGATTGGGAGGAATTCTGCACTTGGCAGGAAGCTGCCGGCGGTCGGATTCGTATGGTAACTTTGGCACCGGAACGAAGTGGGGCTGTTCCCATGATTAACAAGCTTGTCCAAGCAGGAATTTTAGTATGTATCGGACATTTTGCGGCAAGCCATGATGAAATTACGGCAGCTGTAGATGCAGGTGCAAGAATGTCGACTCATCTAGGGAACGCAGCTCATTCGCACCTGCCTAGGCATCCAAACTATATTTGGTCTCAATTAGCTGAAGAGCGTTTGATACCGAGTATCATTTCCGATGGACATCATTTGCACCCATCTGTGGTCAAAGTCATGGCGCGAGCCAAAAATAATCATATCGTGCTCGTCAGTGATGCTGTCCATCTAGCTTATATGCAGCCGGGAATTTATAAGACGCATGTAGGGGGAGAAGTCGAATTACTTCCTTCGGGACGATTGCAAACTGTGGCTAATCCACTTGTTCTAGCAGGAGCGGCGGTCTCACTTGCGGAATGCGTGCAAAATTTTAGGCGATTTACGCAATCTGACCTACAGACAGCTTTCAAGTTAGCTACGTTGATCCCGGCACGTCTAATAGGTGAACCGCTCATTGGTGATGTACAAACAAATGGACTTGCGGATATCCTAACGTTTACTTGGAATGAAGCCGAGGACAAGCTCAACTTGCAGACAGTTATCAAACGAGGAGAAACGATATTTTCAGCTGCGAAGACATGATGAATTTGTAAAAAACATCTTATTGACGAACAACAACATAAGAGCTATAATTTCTAATTGAAACGGTTCAAATATGAGTGACTGTTTCAATTAGTTTTTTTTGTATAGAGGGTACCTTTTTTATTTAATTCATTTTGTAAACGCTTACGGTTTGGCTTTACTTTTTGGAAAATCATTATGATTAACCATGCATACACAACAAACACAACAACATCTCGATATAAGTCACTCATTATGTTATTTGTATGTTATATATTTGCTAAAATAAAATTAATTATTGCATTTTTTCGAGATTTAATGTTATTATAACTAACATAAAAGTTTCAACTTAAGAAATATTATTTTTTAAATAAAATTTGAACCGGTTCAAATTATTTGACCGTCTCAATATATCATGTATTCAGAAAAAGGAGATGTGATCCAGAGCTGAGATGAGCAGCGTACACCGTGTTCGGTACCTTAGTTTCATCGTATCTGGAAGTGCCGGAAGTTGGTTACACCAATAACTTAGAGGAGTGGTCGTAAATGGCATCTAAAAAATTAGTTTCTGGTGGTCTCGCAGGCATGTTGGTTTTAACAGCTATGCTGTCCGCATGTTCTAGCTCAAGTAATACTTCAACTGGAGGAGCTGCTCAGCCTGGCACAAGCGCCGCCGACGGAAAGGCAGTAAGCTTGTCGATCTGGACAGGGTGGCCTGAACTGGACCCATTTTTCAAAAAAATGGCTGATGACTACAAAAAAACAAAACCCAACGTTTCGATCGAAATCTCTTCATTCCCGCTTCGCGATTACGAAAAGAAAGTAGCAGCGGCTCTGCCATCCAAAAGTGCTGCAGATATTCTTCCATTAAATCCAAACCTGGCGCTTCGCTACATTGAAGGCAAAATGCTGCAAACCACCCCGGATGATCTGGTGAAACAAAATAACTCAGGAATTCATCAAAAATTAATCGTGGATACGACAGTAGTCGGTGGCAAGTCATACGGCGTACCCTCCTTCATGGGCTCCGGTGCCATTTATTATAATAAAGATATGTTGAAGGAAGCGGGCCTTACAGAACCACCAACCGTAGATAACTTGCTGGATTATGCACAAAAGCTGGCAAAACGTGACGCTTCCGGGAACCTCGAACGTGCGGGCATGAGTCTTCGTCTTAGTGGTGGGGGCAGCGGTACCGGGGAGAAGTTCTGGAATATATTAGCACAGCGCGGAGGCAGTATCGTTAAAGAAGTATCGCCTGGCAAATTCAAAGCTGATTATAACACGGAAGCTGGATATCAGACCTTGAAGCTGTACGTAGATATGGTGCATAAGTTTAAAACAGACGACCCGAAGGTAAAGCACGATACGGAAGCCTTCCAGACAAAAGCGGCAGCATTTTATATTCGTGAATCCAATGTGATCGCAGATACCAAGAAAAAAGCACCTGATTTGAACTATGATGCGGCTCCGTTGAAAGCGAATGTTATCAGCTTGATCAATTATTATGTTTCCAGTACAGATAAGGCCAAAGCAGATGCTGCATGGGATTTTATTCGCTTCGTTACCAAGCCTGAGAATCATAAGCAAATGGTTGCAATGAGTGGCTGGCTGCCACCGCGTGACGATTTGGATCTGAATGATTTGTACAAGGAATACCCGCAATACAAAGCGTTTTTTACAAAACAGGAATTACAGATGTACCCGGCCATTGCCGAGTTTGATGAAATTTTGACCAAGTTTGCAGACCGTATCGCAACGAAAGGTTTCACCGATCCGTCATTCGTGGATAACCCTGATAAGATGAAGGCTTTCCTGAATGAAGCGGCCAAAGAAACGAACGACATTTTGAAAAAAGCAGGTCATCTGGCTGAATAAGCAATTAAAAACAGCATGCTTACCCGGTTATGTAGGCCGGGTAGGTTGCAACATGAGGTGATAATATGCCCGATACAATCAGATTCGCCATTGTGGGTGCAGGAAGTATAGCAAGGCATCATGCCGAATCGATCCGTCGACATCCCGATGCACAATTAGTGGCCATTGCTGATAATAGCTTGGATAGAGCTCAAGCATTGGCAGAAGAGGCGGGCTCGACCCCTCAATTGTTCACCGATTATGAGGAGCTGCTGAAGCTTGCGGACATTGATGTTGTCTGTGTATGTACGCCAAGCGGTGCACACAGTGAGGTGACTATTGCTGCAGCGCAAGCAGGCAAACACGTTCTTTGCGAAAAACCGCTGGATATTCATGCTGATGGTATGACTGCCATGATTAACGCTTGTCGTGAACATGATGTGAAGCTGGGTTGTGTATTTCAAAGACGCTTAATGCCGGCTATGCTGCATGCTCATAAGGCGATACGAGAAGGCAAGATAGGCAGACCGGTGCTTGGCAATGCGTATTTGAAATATTACCGGAGTCCCGAATATTACAAGAGCGGCGGTTGGCGTGGAACCTGGAAGCTTGATGGAGGCGGCGCTTTGATGAACCAAGGTGTTCACGGTGTGGACCTCATCCAGTACCTGATGGGTGATGTTGAGTCGGTTTTCGCGTATTCCGCAGCGCTGTCAAGGGAAATTGAGGTAGAAGATACAGCTGTCGTGGCATTGAAATATAAAAGTGGTGCGTTCGGCATCATCCAGGGCACAACCTCGGTATATCCGGGCCAGGAAACAAGATTTGAGCTGCACGGAGACCAAGGCACCATCGAGTTCGGAGACGAGGGGATCAAGCAGTGGATTTTCAAGGGGCAGGAAGAACCGGCTCCGCAGTATGAAGATACATTGGGTCTGTCGTCGAGCAGTAATCCGTCGCAAATTTCCACAGCCGGTCATTACTTTTACGTTGACGATATGATACAGGCCATCCGGGATAACCGTGAGCCGCATGTAAATGGAGAAGAAGCAAGGAAACCGGTTGATTTGATACTTGCGATTTACGAGTCGGCGAGGCTCGGTAAAGAAATCAAGTTATAGCCTTTGTTAATGAAGTCTTCTTGTACTCATGAGAATTTCTTAAGGAGCGAACGAAAATGACCCATTTAGCAATAGACGGAGGAACACCTGTCAGAACGAAAGCTTTCCCGGAGTGGCCGATTTTTGACAATCTGGAGGAACGGCTGCTGCTTGAGGTACTGCATTCGGGTCAATGGGGAGGAGCCAATCGCAACAAGCTGCCCGAAGCCGAAAAGCTGTTTGCCGAGCTTCATGATGCCAAGCATGCAGTAACGGTTGTGAATGGTACCGTAGCTATTACGGTAGCGCTTCAAGCCGCTGGTGTCGAGCCGGGGGATGAGGTTATCGTGCCTCCATACACATTTTACGCTACAGCTGCAGCACCGCTGATGTTTGGTGCGATTCCGGTATTCGCGGATGTGGAAGAGAACACCTTGCTTATCGATCCTGACAAAGTGGAAGCCTTGATCACTCCAAGGACTAAAGCGATCATACCGGTTCACATCGGTGGGGCTGTGGCTAACATGACGAAGCTTAAAGCCATCGCGGATAAACACGGTTTGCGAATCCTTGAGGATGCGGCGCAAGCGGTGGGCGCCCGCTATAATGGTGCAGGTGTAGGGACGATTGGCGATTTGGGCACATTCAGCTTCCAGTCCTCCAAGAATATTAACTCCGGTGAAGGCGGAATGATTCTAACCAACAATGAGGAATTGGCAGATAAGGCCTGGTCTTTGATCAACGCAGGACGTATTCGTAAAGGTGAATGGTATCAGCACGAGGTCGTAGGCTGGAATCTGCGCATGACAGAATTTCAAGCGGCTATTCTTATCGGTCAGCTCAGCAGAATGGAACAGCAAATGGTCACTCGCGAAAAGAATGCGCGCCTGTTGAACGAAATGCTGCGGGATATTGATGGTATTCGTACGCTGGATGCAGATCCGCAAATAACGCGGCACGCCTATCACCTGTATATTTTTAAAATGCATCAGGAACTGGCCGAGAAGCTCAGTAAACGTGAATTTTGCCAAAAACTCAATGCGGAAGGCATTCCCGTTCATGAAGGTTATGTCGCATTGAACCAGAACCGGGCGATTTCCGAGGCCGTATACAAATTGACAGGAACAGCTCGTCATGATTCTTGCCCGATTGCTGAACGAGCGTGTGAGAAAGAAGCGATGTGGCTGGCGCAAAATGTTTTGTTAGGAAATGAACAAGACATGGAAGATATTGCAAAGGCAATCCGAAAGGTCGTACAATCGGTTTAGTTCCTGTGAAGAAATGGAGGTTCAAAACCGTATGATATGGAATCGTGTGGGTGTATTAACTGATGAGGTGTCTCCTCATTTGGAGGAAGCGCTCGATTGGATTGTAGATAATCAACTGAAGCATGTGGAAATCAGGTCAGTGGACGGGCGTAATATTATGAATGTACCGGACGAGGCATTGGTAAATATACGACATGAAGTAGAACGACGGGAGCTGTTTGTTTCCGCGATAGCCTCCCCTGTATTCAAATGCTCGCTGGACCCGGAACGCCAGGTTTCAACGGGTGACACGTTTGGTCAGCAGGAAGAAGACATTGAGGAGCATCACCGAAAGCTGCTGCAAGCAATCCGAATTGCCAAACAACTGGGTACAACAAGAATTCGCATTTTTTCATTTTGGCGCGAACAGGACCCCTTGCGTTATGAAGCAGACATTATCCTTCATCTGAAGAGAGCGGCAGCGATAGCCGAGCAGGAGAACGTGACCTTGCTTCTGGAGAATGAGCCTTCATGCAACGGCGGATATGCCGAGGAGGTAGGCCGCCTTGTGCGTGGTGTGAACTCCCGAGCACTTCAAGTGCTTTGGGACCCGGGCAATGAGGCGTATGGAGGAAAGTCCGCTTATCCTGAAGGTTATGAGTATATTAAAGATGTGTCAGGGCACGTTCATTTGAAGGACGCTCTAGTGGAGCAGGATGGTACGCCTCGCTGTGTACCGATAGGAAACGGATGGGTTCCGTTTGCAGAACAAATTATCGCGTTGGAAAAAGACGGTTATAAGGGTCTGTACACCATTGAAACTCATTACATTCCTGACGGCGGTACGCCCGCGGACGGAACGATGCTAACACTTCAGGGTTTACGCAAAGTGCTTTCGTCTTTGGAGGCACAACTATGAACGTAACGATCGCCGATATTGCGAAGGCTACAGGGTTAGCCAAAAGCACGATCTCCGGAGCCTTGAACAACAAGAGCGGGTTCTCCGAAAAAACACGCCGAAGGGTACTGGCCGCAGCAGAAGAACTTGGCTACGTTCCTAATGAAATTGCCAGAGGGTTATCATCCAAATCGACAGGGTCCATTGGATTGATTATTAAAGATATAACGAACCCCTTCTATAATCATATAACCAAGGGTGTTCAAGAGATTGCAGGCGAGCATGGTTACACGGTGTTTTTGTGCAGCAGTGGTGAGGAGCATCAAGCGGAAATCAAACATATTCAAGCGATGGTCCGCAAAAGAGTGGACGGTTTGATTATTGCACCGCTGCTGGAGGAAGTTACCTTCGATCATTTTTTTGAACTCAAAGAACAGAACGTACCTTTTGTACTACTTGGCAAAATCCAGGGGTTGTCCTGCGATACGTATGATTTTGATGATTATGATGGAGGGCGTCAGGTAACGGAGCACCTGCTTTCCATGGGACATACCCGAATTTGTTTTGTGCGTGGCCCCAAAACTTCAAAAGCCGCCAAATTACGTTATTCCGCGTTTATCGATACCTTAAAAAGCCATGGTATCGAAGCGGATGAAAGGTATGTGTTTCAAAACGCTAACGGTATAGCGGATGGCATGGCGGTCGGCAAGCAGATTGCGGCTATGCCGGATCGACCTACGGCAGTCATATGCTTTGATGATGTGATTGCCATTGGAGTGATCAAAGCGGTCATGGAGGCTGGCTTGCAAGTGCCGGAGGATCTCTCGATCATCGGCTTCGATGATATCGAAGTGAATACATTCCCTCTGACGACCGTATCGATACCTACCTATGAGGCAGGTAAAGCCTTGGCATGGACATTGTTCGATCGCATCCTGCAGAGGCGCACTTCCGGGTTTCAGCATATTACATTCGAGCAAAAGCTCATTGAAAGAGCGTCGGTCAGACAGCTGCATAATAAATAGAATAGGAAGTGTAGGAATGGAAGCAACGACCATGAATCAACTAACTGTACTGCGTTATACATCACGTTTAGATATGGGTAAAGCTGTAGCCTCGGATGTTGCAGCAAAAATGAAAGAGCTGCTGGAACAGAAATCGAGTATTGCTGTCGTGTTCGCCTCTGCGCCATCGCAAAATGAGTTCCTTGACGCACTTCACGAGGACGAAAGCATCCCGTGGGAGCGGATAGTCTGCTTTCATCTGGATGAATATGTGGGTTTACCTGCCGATGCACCGCAAAGCTTCTCTTTGTTTCTAAAGGAAAAGTTGTTCAACTCCCGCAAGCCCAAACAATTTAATGTCATTAATGGTTTAAATGATCCAAAAGACGAATGCACAAGATATTCAGAATTGCTGGCCTCCCATTCAATAGATATCGCCTGCATCGGAATCGGAGAAAACGGGCATATCGCATTTAACGATCCACATGTTGCTGATTTCAATGATCCGTTAAGAGTCAAATCCGTGATGCTGGACGAAACCAGCAGAGTGCAGCAGGTCAACGATGGCTGCTTTGACGCTCTGGACAATGTCCCGGTTGAAGCAATTACGCTGACCATACCAACTATACTATCTGCATCCTCGATCTTCTGCACAGTTCCTGGTGAACGCAAAAGCAAGGCTGTTCAGGAAACATTGTATGGACCGGTTGATATACGCTACCCCGCAACAGCGCTGCGTAAGGCTGCATCCTGCCGTATTTATCTGGACGAGGAGAGCGCTTCATTATTGTAAGCCTGCTTGAGGTTTCAAGGAAAGGGAAAGGGGATGGCAGGAATGCAACTACACGTGAAAAAGAAATTTCGACTCAATTCCAGCCACTGGTTTTGTATCATTGGGCTGGCGCCGATCATCGCCTTATATGCCTATCTACGATTTATCCCGATTGTGAAAACCATGTACATCAGTTTATTTGAATGGGACCTTATTTCCACGAATAAGCCATTCGTTGGACTGGATAATTTTGTGACTTTATTCCAAAGTGAACCGTTTCTGATGGCTCTTAAAAATACGACGATCATTGCTTTCGGCATTCTCATATTCGCGGTTCCGGGCTCACTGATTATTGCGAGTATGCTCCATAAAGGGGTTCGCTTCAAAGCATGGTATGAAGCGCTTTATTTCCTGCCTGTGATCACGCCGATGGTTCCAGTGGCGGTTACCTGGAAATGGATGCTGGATTCCCAACACGGCTTGTTCAATTACTTTCTTTCCTTCTTCGGTGTGCCCCCGCAGGCGTGGCTGTTTGATCCCGTTCTGGCTGTTGTCTCTGTCATTATGATGACCGTGTGGAAAACGATAGGGTATAACATGATCATTTTCCTTGTCGGGATGACCGGAATTTCCAAGGAATATTACGAAGCGGCTGCCCTTGACGGGGCGACAGGGGTAAAGGGGTTCCGTTATATCACACTCCCACTCCTGAAGCCGATTACGGTATTTGTATCGATTATTACTTTAATCCACGGTTATAACGTGTTCAGCCAAATTTACATCCTGGCTTCTGACATCCAGGGTTCACCTGGTTATGTCGTTCGTGTACTGGTCTATGACATGATCGAAAATGCATTCCGCTACTATAAAATGGGTTATGCTTCAGCGGAAGCAGTTGTGCTGTTCCTGATTGTGCTTGTCCTGACATTGGCGCAGCTATGGCTCGCCAAGGATAATACAACTTCACGGAAGGGGGCAAAACGATGAAACGCAGAAATCAGATCATGACTGCCTTGATGATGCTATTTCTCACTCTGGGAGCGCTTATTATGGTTATTCCTTTCCTTTGGATGATATCTACAGCGTTCAAAACACCTCCTGAATTGACCATATGGCCACCGTCTTTCATACCGCATCAGTTTAATTTCGATAATTTTGCCGCGGTATTCGAAATGGCTCCCTTCCATCTGTACTTCTATAACAGCTTGCGAATGGCCGTCTTTTCCGCAGTTGCAATTGTGTTCACATCCGTTATAGCCGGATTTATATTTGCGAAGTTCAAGTATTTTGGTTTGACCTTTATCTTTTCGATATTTTTGGCCACTGCAATCATTCCTTTTGAAATTTACATGATTCCTCTGTATATGCAAATCCAGAAATTGGATATGCTTAATAAATTTAGCGGGTTGGTATTGCCGTATCTGGTAATGAGCTTCGGTATCTTCTTTATGCGACAAAATGTCATCCAGCAAATTCCCGATGAAATTCTGGAATCTGCGAAGGTGGACGGAGCGAATGAATGGCGCACTTTTTTTCAAATTGTGATGCCTTTGCTGGTCGCACCGATGAGTGCTTTAGGAATTTTCGCTTTTATCGAAGCTTGGAATGCGTTCGTATGGCCGCTGCTCGTCGTTGGCGACAAGTCGCTCTTTACAATGGAATTGGGTTTGGCTATGTTCCAATCGTCCTTCTCGATTGACATGACAGTGATGTCAGCGGGCTCACTCATTTCGGTGATTCCGATTTTAATCGTATTCATTTTCCTGCGTCGACACATCATTCAAAGCATAAGTATGACCGGCGGGAAATAAAGGCCAAACCTATTCAGGGGGTGAATCATGAAACATTTATTATCGTTTTATCAAGATCATGCCGAACAGGTTCTATTGCCCTTTTGGTTGAAGGCGATAGACCTTGAGCGAGGCGGTGTCTACACATGCTTTAATAATGAAGGAACACAATTGGTAAGCACCGATAAGTACACATGGTCTCAGGGTCGCTTTATTTGGATCCTTGCTCAAACGGCATCAATGATTGACAACAAGCTGCTCACTGGTGACGCTGAATTTTGCATGCGTAATGCTCGTAAAACCGTTGATTTTCTAAGGAGTCACGTATTTCTTGATAATGGCAACTGTGCCTATGTATTGACGGAAGATGGCGGGAAGAAGGAAGCTATTCCCGGTTTGGGATACGACATCAGCTTTTATGCAGATTGTTTTGTTGTGCTTGGGTTTGCCAAATTCGCTCACGGCTCCAGAGATGCCGGGGTGCTGCAGGATGCATTACAATTGTATCACCGTATTATAGAGCGGCTTGCACAAGGGGATGTGAGAAGCGAACCCTATCCGGTGCCTGTTGGGTATGAAGCACACTCTGTCCCGATGATCATGTTGAACGTCGTCCAGGAGCTTGCCGATGCACTTGATTCGTTCTCACACCCAGATGCACAAGCAGTTCGGGCTGATGCTGAATCTTATATGAACACGATCATGGATCGTTTCTATTCAGGCAGCGGAATCATTAGAGAGATGCTCCCAATGGATGAGGGGGATACAGATACACTGCTCACCCGGCACGTGACACCAGGGCATTCCTTGGAATCGATGTGGTTTGTTATGAATGAAGCGTTAAAAATTGGCAATCAACAGCGGGTGGATCAAGCAGCTGCCGTTATTGAACAGGCTTTTGTATTAGGTTGGGATTCGGAGTATGGAGGACTGCTGCGTTACGTAGACCGAGAAGGCGGTGAAGTGTGTGGACGCAGGACCGGCGGCAGATACGAGCAATTAGTAGGTGATACCTGGGATATGAAAATTTGGTGGCCGCATTCGGAGGCGTTGTATGCACTGCTGCTCGCTTATAAGCAAACTGGAGAGCCGCATTTTTACACCAAATATGAACAGATGCACGATTATGTATTCCGAACCTTCCCCCATCCAGATGCCGGGATTGGCGAGTGGATCCAAATTCGAGATCGGAGCGGTCAGCCGGTTCAGAAGATGGTAGCTCTGCCAGTCAAGGACCCTTATCATATTTTGCGGAATGTATTGCTAACGATTGAACTGCTTGCTGAGCAATAATTGCATGCTGTATGGGGAGGTTATTTCATTGTCTAACCGAAAAGTGGGAAGCTGTGATATAGCGGGTCAAGAGACGCATAACGAAGAACTGATGCTTGGCTGCGCCAAAGTGGATATTACCCCGCAGAAACCGCTGGCTCTAGCTGGATTTGCACATAGACAAGGTAATTATGAATCCGTCATCAGGCCTTTGAACGCCAGAATATTGTACTTCCAGCAGGGAAAGATCGGCAAGGCGCTGATCGTATCGGCCGATCTGCTGTGGTGGGGATCAGAGCGAATGGAAGGACTCAGGGGCAAGCTTCAGGAACGATTTGGATTACTGGAATCACAAATCATGTTCCACGCCACACATAATCATTCGGGACCACAAACCAGTGCGATGTATACCCCTTCGCTTGGCAAGCCGGATATCGAATATATCAGCTATCTGGAGGATTGTATTCTGGGTGGTGTGGAACAAGCTGTGCTGGAATTGGAGACTGTCTCGGTGGAACGGGGGATAGGACGGTGCGACTTATCAGTTCATCGCCGTAAAATGGTAGATGGAACGATCCGCATGGCTCCTAACCTTGAGGGACCTGTAGATCCGGATGTGAACGTTATTCGATTGTCCGCTTCGGGGGGAAGGACCAAGGGGCTTCTGGTACATTATGCATGTCATCCAACGACAACTGGAGAAAATGTGATTTCATCCGAATTTCCAGGGGTTGCGATGGAGTTGATTGAAGAAAAGCTTGGCAACGGAGCCGTATCGGCGTATTTGCAAGGCTGCTGCGCTGATGTCCGCCCTGCGCTTGTCCGGGACGGTGAATTTTATCGGGGTGGTGACGAGGAAGTATGCAGGATAGGGAGAGCGTTGGCCGACGAGGTGCTCGCTATTGTGCAGCAGCCGATGAAGAGACTGGAAGCAGGGATATTGGCTTCGAGGTCGATCAAGGTGCAGCTCCCCTTACAAGATCCACCTGCTCTGGATGATCTGCTGAATTGGGCAGGGGTGTCTGCAGCAGAGTCGGAGGCGGTTCATCAACAAGCTTTATCTAATCCGTCTGTTGATGGGGGACATGAGGATGCGGATCGTTCTACAGATGATGCTAATCCCATCAAACAGTTAATGCCAGATGCAGAAATCGTGGAAAAGTGGAGTCAATTGCTGTTAATGGATCAGCGTTATCAGCAACGTTATGTAGAGCTGGAGCTTGCATATTTACAATTGGCTGAAGGGCTTGTATTGCTGACAAGCAACGCGGAGTTTGTCGGAGCGTACGGCCTCTTCATCAAAGCCTCCTTCGGGGATACGGTGCTTCCCGTAGGCTACACTAATGGAATGATCGGGTACGTACCCACAGCTGCTCAATTATCCGAGGGCGGATATGAAGCCGTTGATTACATTTATTATTTCGGATTACCTGCACCTCTTGCACCTGAATCGGAGGCTATTATACACAGCAGTATAATCAAATTGGTTGTTCATAAATAATAAGCAGCTCCAAAACCACTAATGAAAGTGGAATTGGGGCTTTATTTGGCATGACTATTTTTATAGCTAACCGTTTTTCGAAATTGTTCGCCTTTCAGACTTAATCCGAGTACTCGCGAACAAGCTCATGACGATTAACACGATATTAAAACCCATCGTTACAACTAAACCGGATTGCATCGTCATGCCTGCAGCCTGACTGACTACAAGGATGGCACCACCGATACCAATGACCACTCCCGGTGTAAAAGAATCGGCAAATTGCAGATTCGCGGAAGTTTCGCCAGCACCTTCCTCTCCAGTATGAGCAAATGCTACCGCCCCACTAGTCGGATGTGATAATCCCATTCCAATTCCCGCGATGATTTGCCCGATTACCGCGAAAGCAACCGTTACGGTGGGAATCCAGAACACGACTGCAATACCTGCTGTAAGCAGCAGCACACCGAGCATAATCCTTCGATTACGCCCACGACCCTGATCTGCTGAATCCCAACGTCCTTGCAGATAAGCAAAGATGCACCAGCTTAGTGCGGCGCTTGCCACAATTAATCCGGCCTGAGCTGGGCTAATGCCTTTCACATCGATAAGAGCTAATACCAGGAAGTTCTGTGTGCTGACATATGCTGCGAAGAACAGCCCACGTGTTGCCAGAATAGCTGGCATACCTCTTCGGAATACGAGAGTCCCCTGTGGCAGCAGCTTTCGCAGTGGATACACCATTATCGCTAAGCCAACGATGCTTGAGACAATCCCCATCATATATGGCAGCTTGCCAAGACCAAACAAGAAGATCCCTGTACCAACCGTTAAAAATAAGGCCATCCATGTCGCGGCAGCACCGTTCCCCTCTTGAGAAGCCTGTGCCTTTAATTTTCTGAAAGCTGGCAAGCTAAGCAGTGCCGATACAATCAAGATCGGCAATATTCCCCAGAACACAAACCGCCAAGACCACTGCTCTGCAATAACACCGGCGACGTAGGGACCCAGCATGGAAGGAAGAACATAGGCTGTGCCAAATGCTCCGAGTATTTTGGCACGCAATTCATCGGGGTAGCTTAATGATATGGCTGTATACACGCAGGTCATCATAGCACCAGCACCGAGACCCTGCATCGCGCGTGCCAATATCATAACAACCATATCACTTGCAGTCGCGGCAACAACCAACCCCACGATAAACAATATAAGTGCGTATGTAAAAGGGGCTGCCGGACCTTTTCTATCTATAAGACGGCCGACAACCAAGGTACCAATAATCTGGGCCAGCAGATAAGTACTGAATATCCAACCAAACAGATGAATGCCGTTCAAATCACCTGCGATGGATGGGGCAATCGTAGTGACAGCCAAACCTTCGAATCCTACCGCCATCACTGACAAAATAATTCCAATCGATAGAGCAAAGTAACGTGGGCTGAAAATGCTTTGATGATTAGACATGAGATGTGACCTCCAAATCAATTTTTCTATGTATACACCGTATCCGGATACTTAGTAAACATATTTCTTTATAAAGTATAAGCTACAGTTTGACTTTGACTTTGTCAACATTTTTATTTAAAATGTAGGAAATGGTACAGAGCCAGTTCATAAGAAGGTGGTGCCCCAATGAGGCGGAACGAAACGAATAAGGATACTTCAACTCGAACTCGAAAAGGGATCATTGATCTTCTAAAGCAGCAGGGATCGATGGACGTCATGGCACTTGCCTCGGAATTTTCGTTGTCCGGGATGGCTATTCGTCAGCATTTAAATGCCCTGCAAGAAGAAGGTCTCGTTACAAACGAAGAAGAAGCCCGCCCCATGGGCCGGCCGGCAAAGCTGTGGCGACTTACACCCGAGGCTAATCGGTTCTTTCCAAGCGGGTATTCGGAGTTGTCAGTCAGTCTGATCGATTCAATGAGAGAGGCCTTCGGAGAAGATGGGTTGGACAAGCTGCTGGCTGTCCGCAATAAGAATATGCAAGAGCAATATCATCAACAACTTGTTAACGAATCAGGGTTAAGGGAGAAGCTGGAGAAACTGGCTGATATTCGAACAAAGGAAGGCTATATGGCTGAGGTTATGGATCAAGGCGAGGGGAGTCTTTTTTTAATTGAGAAGCATTGTCCGATTTGTGAAGCCGCTGCTGCCTGTACAGGATTATGCAAGAATGAGTTGAATCTATTCCAAACTCTGCTTGGACCTCATCTACGTGTCGAACGTGTGGAGCATTTATTATCAGGGGGAAAACGCTGTGTATACAGGATCATGGATGACGAACAAGCAGTAAGTAGCCAGGGCAGTTCTATTCTTGAAAATATAAAAAATATAGAAATTGTCCCACAGGTCTAAACTTACCACCTTCATGATACATAAATAGTGGGTGATGCTATAGCAGTTGTAAAAGCCCGAGATCAGGACATTAACTTATTGGCAAAGCTGATTAGGGCTGAAGCAGAGGGAGAAGGAGAACAAGTCATGCTGATGGTTGGAAATGATTCCGCAAATGATATATCAGCCGCATGCATTTGAAGCTACACAACATGGTTATTTTTATCAAAAAGCAAGAGAAAGAGATGTGAGGTTAGCGAAAAGATCTGTAGACGGAGAAAGACTGTGGTCAGCCGACCTCTGAAACCTGCGATAATATTTATAATACATTTTGACAAGGGGCCGAGAGGCTCCTTTTTTATCTTCATTTTTTATCGTTTAATTTAACTTCCGAGGGGGAATGATACTTGAAAAAGTTGTGAGGTGAAGCTGATGGAGGAATTAACGTCAAGTAAGAAAGTGACAATTATGATTGCCTTAATGGCAGCGATGTTTTTTGCAGCTATTAATCAAACCATTGTTGGTACTGCGATGCCGCGGATTATTGCGATTCTGGGGGGGATAGAGTATTATACCTGGGTTATTACGATCTACATGCTCACCTCTACAATCGCTACTGTTCTTGTCGGCAAGCTGTCCGATATTTACGGACGTAAACCGTTTTTGTTAACGGGTATCGTATTTTTCATTATCGGCGCATTCCTTTCCGGTACAGCATCGACGATTTTTCATTTGATTACTTATCGGGGGATTCAGGGTGTTGGCGGCGGTATATTGATGTCAGCTACAGTAACAGCTGTAGGTGATCTGTTTGCTCCACGAGAACGAGCCAAATGGACAGGCGTCATGATGGCCATATTTGGGTTTTCGAGTGTGCTGGGTCCTACGCTCGGCGGTTTTATGATCGATCATATGGCTTGGAAGTGGGTATTCTGGATTTTCCTTCCCCTCGGTTTGGTGGCTTTTGTCATGATTTGGTTCATGTTTCCCAAAACGGCCCGAGTTGAAACAGAATCGATCGATTACATGGGCTCCATATTTTTATCTTTGGCCATAGTCGCATTGCTGCTCGGATTTTCGTGGGCAGGGTCTAAATATGCCTGGAGTTCACCACAAATCCTCGGTCTTCTTTCAGCGGCTGTAGTTTGTTTAGTCATCTTGCTCCTGATTGAACGAAAAGCAAGGAGTCCGGTTATGCCGCTCGGACTGTTCAAAAACTCCATCGTGACGATTTCCAATAGCATTGGATTCCTTATGAATGCAGGCATGATGGGTGCAATGATTTACTTACCCTTTTTCGTACAAGGAGTCAAAGGGGTTTCGCCGACAAATTCCGGTTTTGTTAATATGCCCATGTCCATAAGTATGATCGTGCTTAGCACCTTATCTGGGCGATGGATATCCAAATCCGGTAAATATAAACGGTATGCGATCATAGGTATGCCTTTCCTGGTTGCAGGTATGGTCATGATGGCTTTCATGAACAGTATTACGATGGCGGTTTTCAGTATGCTTATATTTGGCATAGGGTTAGGTATAGCGATGCCGGTGTTTACCTTAACTGTACAAAATGCCGTCTCGCCTTCAGATCTCGGTGTGGCGACAGCGACCGCAACATTGTTCCGAAATTTGGGTGGAACTATTGGTATTGCGGTGATGGGTACGGTTATGAATACCACATTAAAGAATAAATTAAAAGCCGCGATGACTTCGGGACAAGGGGTCGATTTAACCAGGCTGGACCCTGCCGTAGCTTCACAGCTATCCGGTTTCTTGAATCCACAAATGCTGCTGGATCAACCGAAACTCAAAGAACTTCATAATACATTGCCTGCAGATGTTCAGCCTCTGTTTACACAGATGATAGCTATGCTGCGATCCGTGCTCAGTGATTCGTTGACCGTTGTATTTCTGTTTGGTACAGCCCTATTGGTCTTGGCTTTTATCCTGGTTCTGTTCCTGAAAGAAATTCCTCTACGGACTTCCAATGATGTGAAAAAAGAACAACCTGAAGAAGAAGAGGTAAGGACGAGAAAAGGTAAAAAAGAGCCTGCGCTTCACTAGAAGCAGCTCGTTGACACCCATATTTAACAAAATGGTTACAAAATCCGCGTAAAGCGCGGTTTTTTTACATAAAGCTCTTGCATTGCTTTTCTTGCACGTACTTTTTGGTTAATATGTATAGGGCAATGATTTTTTGAGTAAGAAAGGAAATGATTGGTTTGAACAAGAAATGCCTCATACTAACCAAAGTTTGCATCATATTCTCTGCCATCTTTACGATGCCATTACCATCGTTTGCATCCAATGATACGAACACCACCATTAAACAATTTTATGGTAGTTCCAAATCTGGCAAAGTCATTGATTTTGTTGGCGACAGCACAACGGAAACAGCCCCAGCCATGTATAAGCGTATTTCGGAGCAATATGCGGTCACAGGTGGCGCGCTTCAGGGGACAACGATTCTTAATCGCGGATCTAACGGAAATACACTGCATAACTTCGTGAATGATAAAGCGACCAACGATAATTCGCTAAGTAAGGTGATCATAGATAACGCCGATTTATATATCATTTCTTATGGGATTAATGACATACGCCGGAGTTCGACAACCGGTGCGACCAATCCCATGCAAATTAAAGCTGATCTCAAGATCGCAATTGATCGCATATTAGCCGAAACCAAAGGAAACATTTTGCTTCGGACACCGAATACGTTGTTATCTAAAAATCCTGCCGATGCTATACTGGTATCACCGATTGAAAACGCTCAGCTGTACTCCGATCAATTATGGGAGATTTATAATAGCTTTAAAGGATATAGTGATCGTGTCGATGTTCTAGACATCCCAAGTTTAATTTTTGGCAGAAAAGCCTTGCCGCAGCACCTGCTCATGTTCGATATCCTGCATCCCAATGATGCTGGTTATCAAGCGATTGCGGACGCAATTGTGGACAGAATTACGGGGGGGATGGCTGCAGGAGAATGGCATTATATGGCCTATACCCCGAAAACTTTCACTATTGAGTTGAGACAAACGACTCCCATTTATGATGATTGGCAGCCATTTAACCGAGAACCTGTTTCTTATCTGGAACCGCAAACGCTAACCGTATTGAAGGAAAAGATTGATGAAGAGAATGCCGGATGGACGTGGTATCTGGCGCAAACCTGGCTTGGAGAAAAATGGGTTCACGCTGTTCGGCCAATTGTTCGTTATAGCGATTGGTTCAATATCCATCAACCCAACAAACAAGCAACCGTGACGGTGACGAATCGAACCTTGCTGTACAATGATGCCTATACCGATACGAGTACCGGGTATTCGATTAATCCGCAATCTGTGGAGGTGCTTGATGTAGGGAATTATATGTACAAGATTAAGACTTGGTATGGAGATTTGTGGATTCCTGCGAACACAACGAATTCTCCACTAGATAACCATTATGGAAAAGTTGCAGGTACGGATGATAATAAGCTTAGAGCGGTCGACCAAATGATTCAACTCTCTGTGACTACGGCCTTGTCCGAATTGCCGACAACCTTAGCAGCAAGAAGTTTGGGCGCACTGTCACCCCAAATCGTGCGAGCATTTGAAAAAAAAGGCGATTGGTATCATATACATACAAGCTGGACAGGGGATGCGTGGCTGTACTTTCCCAATGCTGCTAATAAATCAACCTAAAAGTCAATCAGGAGGAGCCTCTTCATTAGTTTAAAGAGGCTACCTCGATTTTTTGCGGATCACCTTCGTCAAGGCATGTTTCATGGCGATTCCCGCTCGATTCCAGGAATGTTTTCGCATATCATTTCGACCCTGCTGCCCTTTTCTGCGGCAAATCGCGGGATGCTGATAAGCATATCTCATTTGTTTCTTTAAATGCCTCAGGCTGGGTTCTGCCCATAGCTGTCCACGCTGAGCGAACAAATAGCCAAAGCTTGGAGATATCGATTTCTTCATACTCCTTGCAGGTGGCTGCAGCTTATAGTCAATCAGCAACGAATTTCTGTTGTTCAGAAAGTCCATTTGTCCACCCCAGCGGGTAGCAATCACGGGTACTCCGCTGGATAATGCTTCAAGGAACGGCAGACCGACACCTTCCCCGCGTGTAGGAAGCACAAATGCATGACCTGAGGCATATAGAGCTTTCAGCTTTTGTGGACTTGTATGGCTGGTAATGAGATGTACGGGTGCTGTTCGGCCGCATTTGCATTTTTTCTTGAAGGCCTGAATACGTCTTTGAATGGATAGACCCGAGGCCTGTGAGCCAACCCCATTGGTTTTGATCACTAGAGCAACCCGGTCCTTGGGAGAGAATTCTTCCCAGTAAGCTCTTAGTAAGGTTTCAGGATTTTTACGATGTTGGAATGTAAATACAGACACAAATACGAAGGTCCCTTTCTTTACAGACAGGGGCAGCTTTCTGTTGCCAGGCTTAAAAGTTTGGGTATTCACGCCATGGGGCACGATAAATACGGGAACCTTCACACCGCTTGATCTCATCGCAGTCTTGTTCTGGACAGAAGGTACAAAGACCGCATCAAATCGATTAATGTTCGGATGCCAATTACGAGGGATTCGGGTTGTCTCCCAAACGGTATTCAGCACGATATATCGATACTGTTTACGAGCTTGTTTCAAGTTCAGCGTATGCGGTAGCCCATGATAGATTAGAATCTTCGATTTTTTACGCGCTGACGGCTTTTTGGCCAAAGCCTTAAGAACTCCATTCTTGCCTTTCGTGTATAGGAGAGGTTTGCTACGGTTCGTCGCCAATTTCACATCTACTCCTTGTCGATGCAAAGCAAGGGCATACTCCCGACTGGCAGTACCAATTCCAGTTCCTTTCAGAACAGGGCCGTTCCATATGACTTGATAATTTTTCACGGTTAACCTTCCTTTTGGAAAATAATCTCCTATATGTTCACAACCTTTAAATGCTTGCGATATCGTATGCTTGCCGGGTAACTTTGGTTAAAGAGTATGTTCATTATTCGCTTGATGTGATTGCAGGTGCGTTCATTGGAGTTCTTACTTCCATATGTGTTCATCAACTGTTCTTGCGATCGTCGTATGCTCACAAATGGTTGGGAAACGGGATCGATTATTATGACGCTCCAAAGCCACTAACTTAAGATCATCAGGAGGGGGTACATATGAATATTAAGCAGCAGCTTGCGCGTGCTTTTATTTTAAGTATTTGTTTTGCAGTATGCTTTGGCCTGATTGCTTTATTGATCCATGATCGTCGATTGGATGCTTTTGATCAAACCATTATCCAATGGGTTCAATCACTGGAATCATCAGGTTTAACGCTTATAATGAAGGGTTTCACCACCATTGGTTCAGGATTGGTCATAGCCATTTTGGTTCCTCTTGTTGCTGTAATTTTATATTTTGTGCTGGGGCATCGAAGGGAACTATACTTTTTCATCGGTGTCATTATTGGCTCAACCTTATTAAATGAGGTTTTGAAAATCATTTTTCATCGGGCGCGGCCGACGATTCATCGTATTATTGATGCAGCCGGATACAGCTTCCCAAGTGGACATTCGATGGCGGCGTTTACACTGTATGGTGTCGTTGCTTTTCTTTTATGGAGACATGTTTCGGATGCATTTAATCGCAGTATGTTGATCCTATTCAGCTTGCTGATGATTCTAATGATCGGTATAAGCCGCATTTATTTAGGTGTGCATTATCCCAGCGATGTACTGGGTGGATACATGGCCAGCGGCACCTGGCTTACAGCGGCCATTTGGTTTTTTCATAAATATGGCTATGCAGCGGTGGCTACTAAAGTGCGTGCTTCATGAAATTCTACCTACACGCAGCCTACCTCCGAAAAGATTGAGCTGCATGTAGGACTCTATCTTGTAAATATCCATGACAACAGAAAAACTGCCCGTAGGCAGTTTTATTTGGAAATATTAAACTTTTTGTTATCCAGGCTGATGGTTAAACCAAGCTGCTCAACAGCGTATTCCCACGTCATCGGGAAGTAGGTAACATCATTTAGTACAAGCAAGGGGTACTCTTCGGATGCATTATCGATCCAGACATCGTTAACAAAAATATTAAAATCCGGCAATTTCGCATACAGCTTGGAATCGGGAACACCCGAATCGGCATTAAGCTTAGCTGCTTTATTGGAGGTTTTTCTAATCGCAAAGCCAACTGTCGCATCCCATTTGGTTTCCAAGCCAAGAGCTTGTGTGTAGTTCCAGGTCATCGGAAAGTATGTAATATCTTTATACTCGAATACCGGAAATTTGGATGTCGAGTTGGTGACCTGCTGCCCGTTTACAAATATCGTATAGGAAGGAAGATTCACCTTTACAGTTCCTTTAGGAATAACCTCTTTGGGCGGAGCGGCAGCTGGAGCAGGAGTAGGGGCAGGTTTGGAAGCGCTTGACGATGAACCATTGTTCGAAGAGCTGGAGCTGTTAGAGCTGCCCCCATTGTGATAGTGGTATTCGCCATATTTCAATCCCCACTTTTCACAGTTGGTTTTACAGGTGTGACCTCCATTGCTATCGGTTCTGCCTGGATGTGCTGCAGCGAATGAAGATAAGGACAGGCTAAGGATTAAGGTCGAAATGAGTATTTTGGTTGCTTTCATCGTAAAATCCTCCTGATATAGTTCTATAGACTCATAAGAGTCTACCATATATAGGATTAATAGACAATTGTTATTCATATAAAAAGGGATCGTGCGTTCAAACCGTATATATCACACACTACGATTTGAACGCACGATCCCTTATGACGGAGCAGTTTAGAACACCTTGGTTGTCCACGATTCACAATTCCATGTTTCCGTGACGACATCACGATAAAATTCAGGTTCGTGAGAAATCAGCAGGATGCTGCCTTTGTAGGCCTTCAGAGCACGCTTCAGCTCATCCTTGGCATCAACATCGAGGTGGTTCGTCGGCTCATCGAGCACGAGCAGATTGGTTTCGCGATTGATCAGCTTGCAAAGGCGAACCTTTGCCTTTTCGCCCCCACTGAGGACGACAATTTTGCTCTCGATATGTTTGGTCGTGAGCCCGCACTTGGCCAGCGCTGCACGCACTTCGAATTGGGAATAGGAAGGGAATTCCTTCCACACCTCTTCGATACAAGTATTATAGTTGGCATCCTTCATTTCCTGCTCGAAGTAGCCGATATTCAGATTTTCACCCAGCCTTACCGTTCCGGACAGAGCTTGAATCTCACCCAGGATACTCCGCAGTAGTGTCGTTTTACCGATACCGTTCGCACCTACTAGTGCAATTTTTTGACCGCGCTCCATACGAAGGTTGAGTGGTCTGGATAAGGGACTGTCATAACCGATGATGAGATCCGTTGCTTCGAAAATCAACTTACCAGACGTTCTTGCGTCCTTGAAGTTAAATTGCGGCTTTGGTTTTTCCTTGGCGATTTCGATGATTTCCATCTTATCGAGCTTCTTTTGTCTGGACATCGCCATGTTTCGCGTTGCGACACTAGCTTTGTTACGAGCGACGAAGTCCTTTAATTCGGCAATTTCCTGCTGCTGACGCTTATGTGCGGATTCAAGCTGCTGTTTTTTCATTTCGTGGACCTGCTGGAAATAATCGTAATCGCCAACATAGCGGTTTAACTCTTGATTTTCCATATGATAGATCAGGTTAATGACGCTGTTCAGGAACGGGATGTCATGTGAAATTAAAATGAATGCATTCTCATACTCCTGCAGGTAACGCTGTAACCAAATAATATGCTGCTCATCCAGATAGTTTGTCGGCTCGTCCAGGAGCAGGATATCGGGCTTTTCAAGCAGCAGCTTGGCAAGTAAAACTTTCGTACGCTGTCCGCCGCTCAGGTCATTGACGTCCTTATCCAGTCCAATATCGGTAAGCCCCAGTCCGCGTGCGGTTTCTTCGATCTTGGCATCAATCATGTAAAAATCTTGATTAGTTAATGTATCCTGAATCGTACCTACATCCTCAAGCAGCTGTTCAAGCTCTTCTGGAGATACATCGCCCATCCGGGCGTACATTTCGTTCATTTCTTGTTCCATATCGAACAGGAATTGAAAAGCTCCCTTAAGAACATCACGCATCGTAAGTCCCTTGCTGAGCACTGCATGCTGATCAAGGTAACCCACTCGCATCCGCTTGGACCATTCGACCTTGCCCTCATCCGGCTGAAGCTTTCCTGTAATAATGTTCATGAAGGTGGACTTGCCTTCACCGTTAGCACCAATAAGTCCAATGTGTTCGCCTTTAAGCAGACGGAAGGATACATCCTTGAAAATGGCGCGATCTCCAAAACCATGACTTAGTTTTTCTACGTTTAATATGCTCATCATTGACACCTTTTCTTATAAACTTTGTTCTCACTTATTATAAGCTGTAAGGGAGGAATAACTCAATATGGGAAACAACAACTGTAGTCGGGGGTTGCAGCAAAGGTGCGGTTTATTTTATAATGAGTTCGTACAAGGAAGGGTGGTAGAGATGGCGAATAATTTTGCCAGCTTAAGTAGCAGCTCATGCAAAGCCTAATATTGGGGCGATACTTTGCATGGGTGACGGACAGTTATTGTTAACATTGTCGCCCGAGAAGGCTTATATCGTTTCTAATAGTGGGCTTTGCAGCTTATTTTTATTTCATATAAAATAAGGAGCTGAAAAGCAATGATGAAACCATTTATTAGAAACCATCAATATAACATGATCAAAAAGCAAACAGATCTGCTGCAGCGTGCCTGCAATACCGTTTCCGATCCGAAAGTGGTAGAAGCGGTAAGATATAGCGCAACTACGAAAATTATAGAAGCGTTCCCGGATGCAGTGGAGCTTCAGAAGCAAATCTTGGAGAAGATTTCGACTTTAAAAACAGCAGAAGAATTCCAGCACTATTTACATTCTATGGAGCCTTATCTGGAGCCATTTGAGCAAGTGACGGAAACGCAGATGAAGAAGCTGTTTCCCAAAAACAAAAAACTGAAGGTACCTGACTTAGCCACTATCGATAACCGCTATGTCACCTATCTTGGGTGGACCGACATCGCGACGAATAAATTGTTTATGGTTTACCATCTGAACGGTAAGCTCGTCGGGGTCGAAGGCAAATATACCCCAATGAATAAGAAAAGCAATTGTTTTTTGTGCAATCGGCATGAAGAGGTTGCATTATTTTCGGCCATCTCGAAGTGGAAGCCAGCCAACGCTTCGCCTGATTATTATAGGGCAATCGGCAACTATCTGTGTGTGAATAGTGACACCTGCAACAACAACATTACGGATGTGACCACATTGGAAAAATTTATCTATGACATTGTGGGACAATCACGTCTTGAATCATAAACAACTGGAGCCCGCTGTAATGGTGGGCTCCTTTTTTTGAAATTATATATTTCCATATAAATGAATATGTGGTAGAATAAAATGAGAACAAATGTTCTGTTTGGTCAACACGATGTCGATCAAGAGATATAGACGGAGGGAAGGTGCGGATGGATGACGGAACGGTATTCAGAAATAGATGAGGTTATAGCCTACATACATCAGCATATTGACGAACCGCTCTCTCTGTCTCAATTGGCATCTCATCTTGCCTATAGTCCGTATCATTTTACACGAATTTTTAAAGAACGAATTGGTTTATCTCCTTTATATTATGTATCCTCACTTCGTTTGCAAAAAGCTAAAGATTTATTGCTGCGCACGAATTTGAGTGTTCGAGATATTGGCTTAGAGATTGGACAACAAAGTCTGGGAACCTTTACGACCCGGTTTACCGAGAGAGTAGGCATGACGCCTACAGATTTTCGGAACTCGACGCTGGAAGCGGGCAACCAATTCCGTTCCTTACATCATCTTAAAGACTTGCGTACTGTGCACTCAACAATTAATCCATATGGAACCATCAAAGGGACAGTTCAATCGACGATGCCTTTTGAAGGCGTTATCTTGATAGGTTTATTTGCCAAACCCATTCCTGAGGGACTACCTATACACGGAACGCTGCTATTTTCAGTGGGAGATTTCTGTTTTACGGGTGTACAACCCGGTACCTATTATTTGATGGCAACATCGATCTCCTGGGGGATGAAAGCGACGGAAATTTTGCTTCCTCAAACTACTTTGCGTACTCGATCCAGAGAGCCAATTGTGGTCCAACCCTACGCTGCCGTTCCCTATCAGGAGGTTACCCTTCACGTTCCCCGCCTGGACGATCCTCCCATCCTGATTTCGCTTCCCTTGCTGATGAATAACTTCCTCAATCGGACTTTCGAACATAGTATTCGATAAGTCCATAGCCACGATGGTATAGAATGAAATGACATCGATATGGAAACGATAATCAATGGTTAACCATATACAATTAAAAACATACAGTAGGGAGCTGCCAGCTTGGAAAAATTATATACAGCTACCGTAAAAGCAGCAGGTGGTAGAGATGGCAAGGTTGTATCCAGTGATAACATTCTGAATCTTGATGTGAGAATGCCCAAAGAATTAGGCGGCGGTGGTGGAGCAGCAACCAATCCTGAACAGCTATTCGCAGCGGGATATGCGGCATGTTTTGAAAGTGCTTTGAATTTGGTTTGCAGAACCAAACGAATCAAGGTGGAAGCGACGGAGGTTACGGCCCACGTCACTATTGGTAAGGAATCCGATGGTGGATTCGGGCTTGAAGTGAAATTGGACATAGCTATTCGAGGTGTCGAAGCGGCTGTAGCGAAGGAATTAATCGAAGCTGCACATCAAGTATGTCCTTACTCCAAAGCAACCAGAGGGAATATCAAGGTCGAATTAAATCTAGTTTAGCTGGAATAGAGGATCGTATGTCTCCAAAACCAGAGAGGAATGCCCTCACGATGACATGAGTGTACCAGCTGTGACGACTGCCAATGACCAACTGGTTATGATCGGACTGTCGTATCAGGTGGTACACCTCATTCTGAACCCTATTCATGTGGATGGATGCCTCGCAGTTACGTTATTTGTTCACCACGATATATTGTCTATCCTGCCATTCGAATTCTTCTCCCAGCTCAAATGTGTTCAAGTTCAGCACAAGATCCAGCTTGCGATTACGCGGCTCCTCGAATCTCTCCATTCCATGTGCCCAACATGCATAGAGTTCTGCGTGTTCACCAGATACTAGATGGTGATCCAGATAGGTGAAAAGCTCTGTCAAACATTTTTTACCCAAGAGAAAAGCTTGAGGTGAGATTTCCTTAATTCGGTCGCTTATTTGAAACGAGCCTCCATCGTGATCCACTTGATAAACGAACGGATTCCGAAAATGCTTTGAGGTATCCTGATGAGTAAGCGGACCACTGACATAAAGACCCGCGGCATCCTCCTCCGTCTCGTATACCTCCGTATTTTGTTCATAGAGGTGAGAGAGATCAAATATAGAGGTCGGCGAATTTTCATTGGGCGGGTATAGTTTCAGAGCGTCTTTAAGCTTCATTATGGTTTTCTTTTTACCAAATGAGCCCGTCGGAAGCTCCTTATCTGTGGCGATATAGTAGAAGAGAGTCATAGGCGAGCCTCCTTAAAGCTATTTTTGATTCGATTGTGTTAAAATGGAAAATTAATATCTCATTATAGCTTAATTTCGGAGATTCTGCATAAAAACCGTTAAGACATGGTTTAAAAAGCAATAAGAGCTTTAATGAATGATAGATAGAAGGCAGCGGCATATGTTTTGTTTTTCTGAGGGGGATTTGAATATGGGGAACCGGACATTTTTAAGTGTGACCAATAGTGACACCGTAGTCGTGGAGTATGAACACGTTGCTTTTGAAACGAATAATTTTTTGGCTCCCTTGTGGTTTTGTCTCGTCAGTCAAGAGCAATATGGGCGTTATCGTGAGCAGCTCTTAGCCAGCTGGAGTTTGGTACAACCTCACTTGGAAGACGAGGAGTTGGAGGATTTACCTGAATGGTCGGCATTCTCGGAGGCACTGGATTTGCATATCCCATGGGTAGAAGTATCCATGCAAATGCGCGAGAGTCTGCCAGTTACTCTTGCTCGGTACCCTGCGCTTAGTCTCTATATGTCGGAGTGGCTACAAACGTTATCCAGTCATGTTCAAGTGCATCCATCGCCAGTCGTTCATCTGGAGCTTTCCCAGTATTTTAGTTTTTCTGGCGATCCGATCGCTTACCTGGCTAATATCGAGGAATTCCTTGGGGGGTGGTGGCAGCCTGATGAATCATCGTTTGATTACCTTGATCACGTCACGAATTCATATCTATTGGGTGGTGAGCATCAACTTTATAGAGTAAGAGCCGATAGTCTCGAACAGTCAACGGAACCGGATATTAAAGTGGATACTTCTAAAGTAGCCGCAACTGAGGTTAAGAAGCCTATATCCAAGCGGCTCGAAAACCTGTATACGTGGTTGCTGGCCTTACTGTCAGCAGCACTTGGTTTAGGCGCTTACCTCTGGACCTCAAGCTCATGGCTAGCTGTATTTGCTTTTTTACTGCCGTCCTTATGTATCATTGTCTGGGAGCTGCGTCGTCGACCCAAGAAAGCTGCAAAGGGTAACAACGATCGTACCTTTCCTTCACCCACACCAAGAGCAATAGCTTACTATAACCGCATCTCGCCAATTACACTTCAAGGAGTACAGGCCGTAGATTTGAATAACAATCATTCTGTTACTGTCCTATGGCCGCATATTATGCTCGCACAAGTAAGTCCGTCAGGACATATTGAGATCAAGCTCGATGCGGAATCGGAGTCCTTGTACCCGCCGCGGCTTAGTATCGTCCTTGAGCATGGATTAGAAGCCGACTATGTTGTATCAGCTATTCATTCTATCTCGCAGCTGTGGCGTCTCGATTGGAATGGAAATGATTACAGCTGATCACTTAAGGTGTGGGCCTGTTTATCCAGTTGTCGTGCAGCTCGGCCGATACCCGTAAATTCATCAACAGCCTGCTGTGTAAGGCGCTGACTGTCTGTAATTAAGGTTTGAGAACGTTTCGTACCTTTCGCAATTTCTGCAACCTGAGTGGCAATACCTTCCAAATTGGTATTCACTTCCTTTGTTGCTTCCTCTGCTTGTTTAGCTAATTTGCGCACCTCGCTTGCCACCACATTAAAGCCGCGCCCATGTTCTCCAGCGTGTGCGGCTTCGATAGCCGCGTTCAAGGCTAACAGATTAGTTTGCGAAGCTATATCACGAATAGTGCTTATGATCCCGCGAACGGAGTCGGCCTTGTTTTCCAATAGCTGGAGCACTTGCATATTCTCATGGGTTTCCTTAACGATCAGCTCAATGGCAGTTGTAATTTGATGGCTGCTAGAAATACCCTCCTCTGCACGCTTTAAAAGGTCATGAGCCATCTGTTGTAAATCATGGGTAACTTGGGAAGTCGTATTTTCACGCGCAGTGATGTCCGTTGCCACTTTAATTACGGCTTGAACTTGACCTTCTGCATCAAATACAGGGCTATACGTCGCTTCGAACCATAATAATCGCTGTTTCTTTGTAACCCGCAATATTTTTTCCTGAAAAGGGCGTCCGCTTTTCAGATCACTCCACAGTAATTGATATTCTGGACTGTTGACGAATTCAGGTGTGCAAAACTGCCGGTGCATCAACCCTGGCATTTCGGCTGTTTGATAGTCCATAGCCTTCGCAAAGTTATCATTTGCCCATAACACTTTACCGTTAATATCAAACTCGATCATGGCCAATGACTGTTCAATGGCTGAAAGGACAGCATTCTCATCAAGCACTTGGTTGCTTGTATATCTATCATATCTTGCATTAATCATGAGCTGCTCCCTTTTGGTTGTAGTATTTTTGTATAGAATATGTATAGAGTATATAGATTTATGTTATGAACTATACATAATCTATACATAATGTGCAAGACATATGTAGAAAATTTATGAATGTATACCGTAAAGGCTCTCGCACTATTCATTTTGTATAATTTATGTATAATTAAATTGAGGTGGCTAAGAAATGTATAGCATCAAAAAAGCATCTGAAATGCTAGGTATTCCTGCAGTGACCATTCGAGCTTGGGAAACTAGATACCAGATTGTAGCGCCTATTCGTGGCGCTGGAGGACATCGTTTATATAGTGATACCGATATTAACACACTTAAATGGATAAAAATTCAAATGGAAGAAAACAAAGTGAAGGTCAGCGAAGCGGTGTGGTTGCTGAAGCAAAGGTACATTGAGGAACAACCTATTGAAGAACCCATTGAAAAATTTGCAGTGACGCAAGTCCGTAAACCTTACGAAGATCTCATGGATAAGCTGTACGAACATTTGGTTGATCTCAATACGTTCCAGTCACACGAAACGATAGATTTGGCATTTGCTTTATATCACTATGACGAAGTGTTCCATCACATATTGGTTCCTGTACTATATCGAATGGGTGAAGAATGGGAGAGAGGGGACGTAACTACTGCTCAGGAGCATTTTTCTTCCCAATTAATTATGCAAAGATTTACCCAGTTTTTTAGAATTCTTCCGATTTATCCTGACCTCCCGAAAGTGATAGCTTTGTGTCCTGAGGGAGAGCATCACCACATGGGACTGATGCTATTCAGCTTATTTTTGCGAAAAAGAGGAATGGATGTCATTTATTTAGGCCCTAATACACCATTAAACGATTTGTATCAATTGATTGAAATGAAGCAGATATCGGTGGTAGTCGTTTCAGTTACCGATCCTGAACTAATTGAAACATTGGAGAATTGGATCGAGGAATGTCGAGAACAATACCCGGAATTAAAATTTGTGCTTGGCGGAATAGGGTTTCAACATTGCTCGCCGCGAATATTCCCTTATGTTCAACCTGACGATCAGAGAGAGTGGGATAAATGGTATGAAAGTGAAATTATGACTGCGAAACCAGCCCATGCTCATACATGATTTTGTGAAATGAATCCATACTATGTGTGGCTGAACTAAGAGGAAATTCAAAATAATAGGGGGGAAATCAGGTTTTGTTGGAGAATTTCTAATAGGCAAGAGAATGGGGCAATGAAGTTAATTGTTGTAACCATAACGAGAGGAATGAGTTAATGAATAATTCCGTTACTTTCCCTGATCTTTCGTCCAGGCCATTTCGTTTGACTACGGAACGTCTTATGATTGCATCGGCTGATGTATTGTATCGTGCATGGACAGAGCAGTTTGATCAATGGTTTGCGGCTCCAGGATCGGTAATTATGAAGGGTGAGGTCAATACCGTTTTCTTTTTTGAAACTAGCCACAAAGTTGAGACGGAAAAAGAGGCGCGACGCCATCCGCATTACGGTCGGTTCCTGAGACTTGAGCATGATCGTCTAGTGGAATTGACGTGGGTTACCGGAGCAGGGGGAACGCTAGGGGCAGAAACGATTGTCACCGTAGAGTTTACACTCCAAGGGGCGGGTACGTTATTGCGGCTTACGCATGCGGGTTTTCAAGATGAGGCTTCCAGGGACGGACACGAACAGGCTTGGCCTTTTGTTCTTGAACAGCTTGATCAACGGATGACTTCGCGCATATAAGGAACGAACTTGAAGGTTGACAATTCAATAATAAAGGGGCAGCCTACAACAGGATTGTGGACGGGCATTCCCTTGGTAATAACCGGATGTTCTTGCACCCGGTTATTTCTTTATGTGGACATAGATTGGAATTTGTAGCTATTCATAAACGTATTAAAAATTTGGATGTTATATTAATCGACTGGTATACCCCGCGAGTCAACATCCCTATATAATGTTTTTAAGGTGAATTTTAAATGATAACAGGAAATGTGTACGATATATCGATCAAATTGTAAGCGTTTAAATTGTGATTTGAACATGATCGAGCTGAATCTGACCGAAAAAATCAAAGCCATCGAGGATATATCGAACTATATGATTTATCAGGAACATTTTCGGAGCGACTGAAACTAGCCAGTTGATTGAGACCTTATAATGATTATTTCGTATGTGCTTGAATAGTGAGAAACGGTATACGACCTTGGGCAGCGAACTGGATTTTGTAAGGGCTTACCTCAATCTGCAGCAGAAGCGAATGGGCAATAAGCTGCAATTCAGTCTCCATATGGAAGCGGCTACGGAGTCGAACTGCCTGTTAATCAGATGGAAGGCGGTGCATGTGTAAGACTAAGAGTATCTCTATGGATGAATGAACAGGAGGCGGAAGCATGACGATCAGAATGCTAATTGTAGATGACGAGCCTATTATTTGCCAAGGACTGAGACATACATTACCATGGGAAACCATTGGTGTTGAAGTGGTCGGAGAAGCTTATGATGGTTGGGAGGCCCTTCAATTCGTATCCCGGGAGTCGGTTGATTTGGTGCTGACGGACATTCATATGGATGGGATGGACGGACTTGAATTGGCTAAGAAATTGAAAGAATGGATGCCACATATCCGTATTATCATTATCAGTGGCTATGATGATTTTGAGTATGCTCGAAGAGCTCTTCGGCTTGGAATCGAGGATTATTTGCTAAAACCGGTAAACATTGATGAGCTTTTGACGATGGTCAAAAGAATTGATCTGGAGATCGTCAAGGAAGCGGAGCAGGGGCATAAGCACGAGCATGAACGTCGATTAAAGTGGCTGACTCAGCTCATTCAAGGGGAAGGAATCGTACAAAAGGAAACGGAAATTCCGACATTTACATCTACGGATGTTCACTCCTTCAGGTTTATTGCAAGTCAGCTTGAGGATTACGCAGGATGGGTTGATCATTCTTCGGAGGAGCTTCGGCATTCCGTACGGAGCGAGTGGGAGAAAGCCATTACTACTGCTTTAAAGGGCATCGATCAGGAAGTCATATCTTTCTTTCATCATCCCAACCTGCTGCTATCATTATGTATTGGGTCACGTGAGGTCGATAGCAGGGATTTAGCGGCAGCTTTGAGTGATGCACAAGGTTTGATGTCGGAATTCCCACGTCTGCATTACGGCATCTCGCCTGTATACTCCTCATTGGATCAGGTATATCCCAGCTATATGCAAGCTGTATCTGTTTTGCAGCTAAGTGTTCTTTCGGATGTTAACACGGTACAGTTCTACGAACAGGAACAGATATTGAGGAAATGTCTTCTTCCCTTTGCCCCATTCGAGCTGGAGAAGCAGCTGGTGCAAGTGCTATTTTACGGAAGCTTCGAGGAATTGGATGACATTATCAGAGGGATGATGCAGGAGTTTCGCGATAAAGGTTATCTACTGAAGGAAATTTTACAGGCCATTAAGGAATTGAGTATTATTCTCCAGCGTAAGCTGCACAGCAATGGGATCGATTTATCTCAGCATACCGATTTTTTTAATACTTATGAAATCGATCTGCAGGTGCATAACTCCACTCGTGCTATGGAAACCTTACTCCGTCGCGAGCTTCGGACGCTGTCCTCAATTATTCATTCATCTCTTGAAGGAAAGCATCACTGGATTACCGAACGGGTCAAAAAATTTATCGAATCGCGTCACACCACGGATTTGAAGGCTTCAGAGGTAGCGGCATGGCTCAAAATCACACCCAATTATTTTAGTATCATCTTCAAACAAAACTTTGGCAAAGGCTTTGCCGAATACTTGAACGAAGTCCGAATAGATCATGCCAAAGCAAGCTTGGTCAGTACGGAGGAACGGGTTTTTGAGATCGCCGAGAATGTCGGGTATCGGGAATACAAATATTTTTGCTCGATATTCAAAGCGTACACAGGAATAACACCTACTCAATACCGGAAGCTTGCGCAAACTACATCTGATTCCTTTGGGCAATTAGTTTGAGAGCGATTACATTTGATGCGTTGTCATGGATACCCGTTACGAAATGCTGGTCCGAACCTATCGGTACAATGAAAAGAGTAGGCCGTGTACGTATCGGCCTACTCTTAGCTATGCATATAAGATTATGTAAAACGGTAAAGATATAATAGCAGGAAGTTGTGAAAAACCCCTTTTGCCAACGTTTAAATGTAATTAAGCCCGCTAGTATGAGGAAGCGGTATGGTAGACCAGTCTGGCAAAAGTGGCTTGTGAGGCGATAATGGATCGAACAGCAGCGAAACCAGCTCAGCTGGATTGACTTCGATGCTTGTATCTCCGGCCTTCACTGTGTAGCTGCCTTCCTCCAGAGAGGTAATCGCAAACACCTGCTTGTGATCCTTGTCTGCAACCGGGAAAGCTTGCTCAAGAACCCGCTGCGGATTCACGACATATACAGTTCCGTTGTTCGCTTTCGTTTCGTAAGGTACAGCAGCTTCCAGCAGCAGTCCTAACAATTGTTGTTCGTGCCAGCTTACCGGAATTTTTAGCTGCTCGAGATTCAACCGCTCAACCGCTTCAGCCAACAGGGAACCAACGTGAGCGGCTGGACCGGCAAATTCAATGACAGTTGGAGGTTTGCTATCCGCAGAACGACCTGGGGCAGCAATCACAGCAAATGAATCGACGCTGCCGGTTCCATGAGCGGCAACTAAGGTTTGATGCTCCAATTTCATACAGCTGGCGTAGGCTTCCGCATCGATCATCCTGCCGAGATCGGTAACGCTCTGCTCATACGCGACTTCACGTGTGGCAGCTGCCGCATGCAGAGCGAATACATCTGCAGCCTGGAACGGTCGCAGCTGAAGTGGGATGTCTCCAGCTTGTAAAGCTGACGCTGCGGCTTTAAGCCGAACGGCTCCTTCCGCATCCAGTGTGAAATGCTCTGTAAGACCAAATGGGTAGCAGTGTACGCGTGTATAGAGCGAACGGTCGCCTGAAATGAACAGTAGAGAGGCGCCGGCTTCTTCAGCATGCTGCTTGCAGCGATCCAGCATTTGGCCCGCAATGCCTTGCCCGCGATAGTCAGGATGCGTGCACACAGCCCCCATCGAAAATACGTTAAGCCTCGCATCGCCAACATGAATCACAAACGGGACAAGTCCCATGAAGGAAACGAGTCGGCCGTCAACAAAAGCTCCATAGGAATGACTTAATCCCGGTGCAAACAGAAATGGAAAGCTTGTGCCCATCGAGCTTTGTCCTGGTTTACGAAATACATCGTCTGCCAATTGGACGGCTTGCTGCAGTTCATCGTTTTTTACTAATCGAATATCCATTCTCTACTCACTCCAGATCATTTTGTAATATGACGCTTGTACCCTAAACCTATTGCAGCTCCTGCGAAAATAGTATCATAAACAATAAAGAAATCAAACATATTTTTAGTTCGAAAGAAAAAATGTTTGTTATTATTCCGGGAATAGACTTGCCTAAGCATCGACTCGGAGAGAATGGATTAGCTCTTACTGAGAAGCAGCTTCTGCAAGAACATATTCACAGCCATGGATGATGAATGATCATGGTTTCGAATGATCCAAAAATTCCGTTCCACTAGCTTGGGGGCAACCGGAATTTGACACAATTCGCCCGACTCCAGTTCCTTCTTTACAATCCAGCGTGAGAGTATGGCTATACCCAGACCCGCAGAGACCGCTTCTTTGACCCCTTGGCTGCTGTTAAATACATAGGATCGTTTCATTGCCAATCCCGCAGCTTGAATAAACTGTTCGCTGAAGGATCGCGTTCCGGATCCGTTTTCTCTAAGCACCCAGGTGAGATCCTGCAGCAGCTCCGGTTTTACGTTTTTTTTGGACGCCAATGGATGCTCAGCAGACGCGATCAGAATCATTTCGTCTTTCATATAGGGGGTAATGAGCATCCCACTGGACACCACATTACCTTCAACGATACCAAGATCAAGCGTGTTAGCCCTCAACGCCTGGGTGATCTCCTCTGTATTGGCAATCGTAACCGACATTTCGACCTCTGGAAATTGTACGGCAAACTCCGCAAGCACTCGCGGCAAAATGTATTCCCCGATTGTGAAGCTGGCGCCAATTTGCAGGGAGCCTGTCACTTTTTCATTCAGTAGCTGAATTTCCTGCTTCGCTTCTTCCTCAAGAGCAAGAATTTGCTTCGCTCGTTTATACAAAATATCTCCAGCCTCGGTTAATTTGACAAGCTTTGGTGAACGATGCATCAGCTTGGCTCCATATTCATTTTCCAGATTGCGAATGTGTAGAGACACACCGGGCTGCGACAAATTGAGCAGTTCTGCAGCTCTTGAGAAGTTTCTTTGTTCCGTTACAGTAACAAAAACTCGAAGAGTTTCAACGATCATTTCCATTCCACCTCACAACAACATTGTACCTGTGCTCAGGAAATACAACAACCCAATCATTAGTTTTTCTCATGATTACAATAATACAATGGTATTTAACTTATGATTGAAATAGCCTTATAGTGGATCTACAGACAACTGTATGGCTTTCAATATAAGAATGGGAGTGAGGATAATGGTACAAACCTATGCCTTGCCAAATAAAAACAATAAAATGTGGGGTGTTATCCCCGGTGTTGGTTTGACGCTGTTGCTTGCTGTTTCAGCCAAATATTTGGCCGTGCTGCCGTTTCTCAGTATTATGGGCCAGCTTGTCATAGCCATCTTGCTGGGAATCGGATGGAGAGCAGCGGTTCGTGTGCCTCAGCAAGCCATAGTAGGCATTTCATTTTCAAGTAAAAAGCTGCTGCGATTCGGTATTATTTTATTGGGGATGAAATTGAATCTGATCGATATCGTGCATGCAGGTCCCAAGGTTCTCGCTATTGCTGTCATCAATATCGTGTTTGCGATTTTTGTCGTATACGGCATTGCCAGATTGTTTAAAGTAGAACAGCGTTTAGGTATCTTAACGGCATGTGGTACTGCTATATGTGGAGCAGCCGCCGTTGTTGCCATAGCGCCGCAAATCAAGGCCAATGATGATGAAACGGCGATTGGGGCAGCCACAGTCGCCATATTGGGAACTATTTTTACTCTCGTGTACACATTCCTTTATCCGCTGCTGGGTCTGACTGCAAGCGGTTATGGGATATTTACAGGTGCAACCCTGCACGAGGTTGCGCATGTGATCGCTGCAGCAGCACCGGGTGGTCAACAGGCTGTGGATTTGGCTGTTATCGTCAAATTGACACGTGTAGCTCTTCTGGTTCCAGTAGCAATTGTAATTGGTATTTGGGCCAATCGTAAGGAAAGCAAAAAAAATGCAGATGTAAACAAAACGAACTGGAAGTCGATTCTGATCCCCTGGTTCATTGTAGGCTTTCTGGTGATGAGCGGTGTGAATACACTTGGTATTATGCCAACAGCTGTTACGAATCAATTCATTGTGGTGGCTTATGTACTCATTGCTATGGCCATGGCTGGACTTGGGCTTAATGTCGATATCAGCACGTTTCGCCGTTTGGGTATGAAGTCGTTTGCCGCGGGTCTTATAGGATCGGTATTGCTCTCGGTACTGGGATATGTATTAGTCATTCTGTTCGGATTAAATGGATTGTGAGAATGATTGGCTGGCATGAAGGGGAGAGGGTGTAGTAAAATTAACGTAATAACGGTTAGCAAAAGGAGATTGCCATGTGCCGAAATATCAAAACATTATTTAACTTCGACCCGCCAGCTACTGAAGAGGAGATTCATGCAGCGGCGCTCCAGTTCGTGAGAAAGATATCCGGCTTCACCGAGCCTTCGAAGGCGAATGAAGAAGCGTTCAATCGCGCCATTTCAGAGGTGGCTGTAGTTGCCCGGGATCTGTTGGATACTTTAGTAACCAATGCCGAATCTCGTAATCGTGAGGTCGAGATTGAGCGTGCTCGTGCCAGATCTGCCAAAAGATTCGGAACAGCAGAGGAATAAATCGACTGGGAAGCGATAAATAAATATATAGAAAAAAGAGCAAGGAAAAGGGCTGAAATTCACAAAACGATTTTTGTGGATTCAGCCCCATTTTGCGACCATTTAATTAATTGTATTAATAATTAACAACACTAACATCCTATGGTTACATTGATTTCATCAATTATATACCCGACCACACATCCTTGGCATAACGTCCTTCGTTCTGCATTCGGTCTAACCACTGCTTGGACTGCTGTTCATCGAGGTTATGAACTTCGCCGTAAGCCTGTATCAGAGTGGCTTCCACATCCGGCGCCATCTTGCTGCCGTCACCGCAAACGTAAAGTATGCCTCCGTTGTCAAAGATGTCGATCAGCAGCTTGGAGCTTTGACTCATCAAATGCTGGACGTACGTTTTCTGCGTATCCACTTTCCGTGAAAATGCACAATGCAGCGTGACGATGCCTTCCTTTTGAAATTGCTCAAGCTCTTCACGATACAGATAGTCTTCATCGCCCCGACAGCCAAAAAACAAATGCGCTGCGCCCAGTTTTTTTCCTTCATGCTGTAAAGCGCTTCGTGCCTGAAGGAAGCCGCGGAACGGAGCGACACCTGTTCCAGGGCCCACCATAATGATTGGCGTTTCTGTATCCTCAGGCAGCTGGAAGCCGGATTCCGGAGTTCGCACGAACATGACCACATCATCGTCAACTTGAAGCCCTGCCAAATAATTCGAGGCGACTCCACGGTATTCGCCCTGGCCGCTCCAGGCAGGTGCGCGCACGACGCCAACCGTAATGCTGGCTTGCTTCGGTTGAATACGTGGCGAGCTTGAGATTGAGTAGTAACGAGGCTTCAGCGGCGGTAACAGCTCGATAAATCGTTCAAAGGGCAGCTCACAGGCTTCATACTTATCTAACAGATCAAGCATCGTGATCCGTTTGTTCAGTACCAGCTCCCGGTACGCCTCTTCAGTAAGTAGAGCTTCAAGCTCCTTCTTATGCGGCGGACAGACGGTGTATGCTGCCAGCTCGCGCAGCTGGGCACGTGTCGCTGCTTCCTGCAGCTCCACATTATGTGACAGCAGGTCGTGCAGACTGACGGGACGGTCAAGAGGCAGATGCGCAGCGCTGCGTCCGGTCGCTTTGAGGATCAGATGGTCATTGCTGTTCAACTGATATCGGCGAAGTGCCCGCTCAACCAGCTCTGGACGGTTGCACGGCAGCACCCCCAGATGGTCGCCCTCCTGATAAGTGACGCCATCTGGCAGCGCAATCTCCAGATGGCGTGTGCTGCGTCCGCTGCCTGCACCCTGAAGCTCGCGGTTATCCAATACCTTGGTATGCACCGCTTCATAGGATTCGGCTAGCGGTGTCCCGACGAAGCCGCTGACGAACTGGACGGTCAGTGTGCTGCGCTCACTGTCAGCCTTGATGTTCAGCTTCAGCCCGAGCTTATCCATCACATCAGGCCACAGCTGGGCCCGCCAATCGTCGAGCTGCTTCTCGAAATCTCCGTTAGCGTCACCTTCGCCGCGTTCAGCAAGACGGGTAGCGCCTTTGGCAGCAAGCTGCTCGTCGATCAGACGCGGGATATGCTGGTAGGTGCTTGCCCAGTTGCGGTCGCCACAGCCGAACACAGCATAGTTCACACCGCTCAGCTCGCCAGCCTCAACACCTTCAAGCCAGTGGACAAATTCGCGGGCACTGCTTGGCGGCTTTCCGTTATAGGAGGCCGTTACGATAAATACAGCGCCTTCCTTGGGAAGCTTGCCGACCCTGTCGTTCAGTGTGGCAACATCGCAGCGAAAGCCCTGCAGCTTGGCTGCATCCGCGAGTTCTCTGGCTATGCCTTCGGCTGTGCCCAAATTCGAGCCGTACAGGATGAGCAGGGGTGTGTTATGAGTAGGAACACCTGCAGCAGCCTCACTTTGCTGAGTTTCCCTGGACTGTGTCGCTGTATTCGGTGCAGTAGTAGGAGAAGTGAGCACCACGGTACCTGTAGCCACATTCGCTCTCGGACGAACGCGGATCGTTAGTCCATCGGGTTTCAGGGTCAGTGTTTCCTTCACATCCAGCTGGTAATTGGTGTGATCAATCAGCTCGAAATGCTGCAGCACCATCCCGAGCACAAGTGTCGCCTCCTGCAGCGCAAACTGTTGTCCGATGCAGGCACGTTGACCGTTGCCGAATGGCTTGTAGGCATCATGCGGTATTTTACTCGGGTCCTCGAAGCGCTCGGGCCGGAATGCCTCCACGTCTTCACCCCAGGCTTGCTTATCGCGATGAAGCTGCGGAATGAGCACAGTCACGGCCTCGCCCTTCGCCAACGGGTAGGTGTCGGCCAGCAGTGTATCTTCTTTGGCATAAAGCGAGAAGGCAGGTGCCGTCGGCCATAGTCGCAGCGCTTCGCTCAGCACCATGCGGACGTATTTCAGTTCACGAACCTGCCCGTACGTAGGCACGGGTCCTGTTAACACACGGTCTACTTCTTCGTAAGCTTTTTGAAGCTTATCCGGATTTTTAAGCAAATAATAGATAGCGAACGATAACAGTCCACTTGTCGTCTCATGTCCGGCAATGAGGAAAGTTATAATCTGGAAGCGGATGTTTTCGTCATCCAAGCCTTCGCCAGTTTCCGGGTCGACTCCTTCGAGCATATGTGCCAGCAGATCATCCACACCTTGGCTTCCTTGTTCTCTACGTTCAGCGATCAGCTTGTCTACCAGCGTATACATCGACTGTATGTCATGCTTGAACTGCCGTTTCGTCAGCACCATCAGCTTATCCTGCAACCCGAGCCGCTGGAGCTGGTTCATGGCTTCGTGCAGCGCGCGGACCATGCTCGTTATAAACGGGTGCGGTTCTTCCCGATAAAAGCTGTTAAACCGATAGTTGAAGCCGCATAGACCAATCGTATCCAGTGTCAGCCGCGTCATATCCTCGGGGACTTCTACACTTTCGTCTGGATTCAGGCGTGCCCACTTCTGGACCATCTGCATCGCAATATCAACCATCATATGATGGTATCCCTGCATCGCCCGCTGCGAAAAGCTTGGCAGCAGCATATGGTGCGCCTTTTGCCAGTTGGTCTCATCTGTACGCGCAGTAAATAATCCATCGCCAGTAAAGGCCCTGACGTTCATCAGCGCGGTGTGTACATTTTTATCAAAACGTGATTCGTCACAAGCATCAGCGACAAGGGTTTCACTCGAAATCATGATAATCGGCCGACCCGGCATATCCATTTTGAAAATAGGCCCGAACTCCTCAGCCAGCTTAATCATGGATTGTACGGGTTTTTCCTTGTCAACTAAAGGCAGATTGCCAAGTGGACCGTACGTTTTGGGTTGGGGAATAAGTGGATTGGCTACTTTATTCATGTTTACGACCTCCTAGGCTTCTTTTCCGGCAGCTATCACCAGATTACTATTTGATCAATACGCAGGAATTATTACACAAACGGTTTGTTAATTAATCAACAACGTGATTATAATTAAATTATAGATACATCCCGTAGGGATACAATATGGAGTTATGATCGATTTGATGTTTATACATCACTTTGTTCATTAATGCCTATAACTTCACAAAATTGTTGCAGTAAGGGGGCCGCTAATGCCTAAGAGAACTGATCTTCGTGTTGTCAAAACCAGAGAGCTGATCCGCCGCGCATTCCTTGAGCTCATAGTGGAAAAAGGCTATGAAGCCATAACCATTCAGGATATCGCCGAGCGTTCTATGACGAACCGTAATACCTTTTACCTTCACTATACAGATAAAAAGGATCTTCTCGAAATCGTCACGGACGAAGTGCTGGATGAGCTTACGATCAAGCTTACCGCCGTTATTGCCAATGAAACCGATCAGTTGTCCAAGTCACAGGCTATAATCCGTACCGTGTTTGAGCATGTGCTGGAGCATTCTGTATTTTCCAAGGCCATGCTCGGTAAGCATGAAGTACCGCGCTTTCATGATAAAATGAAACAGATCATTCATCATATTTTTCACCAAGTGTTAAACCGGATTTCAGCACAGACACCGGATTCTAATAGAATCCCCAATGATTTTCTGGAAAATTGCCTGTCGTCTCTGTATATTGGTACGATTGTATGGTGGGTGGAGCATGATTTTCATTATTCGGCTGAACAGATGACTGAGATCATGTCTGAAGTGATTACAAAAGGCCCGATTCAAGCTGCCGGATTCCTTGGAAGTGAGCAGGTTTAAGAAAAATGGTTTCAGATGCATTGAGGATTGTATAGGGTGTGGGAGTATAGTATAATTTAACGAAAGGATAAGGGAGGCGAGTCAAATGAGCGTGGAAATCGATCTGCTGGATACATCCATGGATCAGGAGCAGGAATGCTGCTCGCATGAAGAAACAGGACGGAAAAGCCATCATTCCGATAAAGTGAAAAGCAGCCTGACCAACCGGTTGAATCGAATTGAGGGCCAGATCCGCGGAATTAAAGGCTTGATAGAAAAGGATACGTATTGTGACGATGTTCTGAATCAAATCGCCTCCGTTCAGTCAGCCTTGAATGGAGTAGGCAAGCTATTATTGGAGCATCATATGAAAAGCTGTGTCGTCGAACGCATCAAGGAAGGCGATACGGAAGTTATAAACGAGCTCATGACTACGGTGAATAAGTTGATGAAATAAACATGCATATACAATCAAGCAGCAGAGCATGCTGCTTTTTCTATTGATAATAATATAGGATACAGGGGTATGGTAAAATGTTGTTGACTAAATATAGGGTGAGGGGGTATACTGTGGTTAAGACGATCGTTGACAAAGATTACTAAGGTTCAAGGGCAGATCAGGTAAAAATTTATAATCATACAAAATGGATAAGATGAAGGGATGAGGAATTATGAACAACACTACATTGCAAGTAAAAGGAATGAGCTGCCAACACTGTGTAAATTCCGTTGAAGGGGCTTTGAAGGAAATTGGTGCCTCGGGAAAAGTTGATCTGAAGAACAACACGGTTGATGTGACTTATGATAACCAACTCACTATTGAACGTATAAAAGAAGCTATCGAGGAGCAAGGCTACGACGTCCTGTAATCCATCGTTAGAGGCAAGGGAGTGAACGATTATGGTATCTGGTGTGACTGAGACCGATAAACAAGCGACTTTACCCATCACGGGCATGACCTGTGCAGCATGTGCGAATCGCATTGAGAAGGGTTTAAATAAACTCGAAGGTGTAACCTCTGCCAATGTCAACTTCGCGCTGGAAAAAGCAAGTGTAACATATGATCCGGCACGAATTGGTGTCAGTAACATGGAAGAAACGATCAAGAAGCTAGGCTATGACACACTCAAAGAGGTTGCTCATTTTAAGCTGGAAGGCATGACCTGTGCGGCTTGCGCGAACCGAATTGAAAAAGGACTTGGTAAGCTGCCAGGCGTGACGGATGCATCTGTCAATTTTGCTATGGAAACTGCACGTGTACAGTACTCACCAGGTGAAATCAGCATCACCGAGATGCAAAATAAGGTCAAGCAGCTGGGTTACAAAGCGATTACGGAGCAGGAAAATGTAAATATGGGCGATCACCGCAAGAAAGAAGTCCGACATCAACAACGGAAGCTGCTCATTTCGGCGCTGCTCTCATTACCCCTTTTATGGAGCATGGTGGCCCATTTTTCGTTCACATCCTGGATCTACATGCCCGAAATTCTTATGAATCCCTGGTTTCAGCTTATCTTGGCCACACCTGTTCAATTTTATGTCGGCAAACAGTTTTATGTGGGTGCGTATAAAGCATTGCGCAATGGCAGTGCCAATATGGACGTCTTGGTCTCACTCGGTACTTCGGCTGCTTATTTCTATAGCCTATATCTTACGATCAACTGGTTCATCGGAGGCGGAAATGTACATCACGGCCCCTCCTTGTATTATGAAACGAGCTCTATATTGATTACGCTGGTCATTATGGGTAAATTGTTCGAATCCCTCGCCAAAGGCCGGACCTCGGAAGCGATCAAGTCTTTGATGGGACTGCAAGCGAAGACCGCGTTGGTCGTGAGGGACGGTCAAGAAATTACGATACCGGTGGATGAAGTCATTGCAGGTGATATAGTGCATGTCCGTCCCGGTGATAAAGTGCCCGTTGATGGCGTGGTGCTGGAAGGTCTCTCATCGGTGGATGAATCCATGCTGACGGGTGAAAGCCTTCCTGTTGAAAAGAAAATCGGTGACGCTGTGATTGGAGCCACCATCAACAAAAACGGCATGATGCGGATTAAAGCTACGAAAGTCGGCAAAGACACAGCACTCGCACAGATTATTAAAGTCGTAGAAGAAGCACAAGGCTCCAAAGCGCCGATTCAAAGGGTTGCCGATGTGATTTCCGGGATATTTGTCCCGGTTGTCGTTGGTATTGCGATTGTCGCCTTCCTGGTCTGGTACTTCTTCGTGACGCCTGGCGATTTTGCCGGTGCCTTGGAAAAAGCGATTGCAATTCTCGTCATCGCATGTCCTTGTGCACTAGGTTTGGCTACTCCAACCTCGATTATGGCAGGGTCCGGGCGCGCGGCAGAGCTTGGGATCTTGTTCAAAGGGGGCGAGCATCTGGAGCAAACCCATAAGATTAATGCGATTATTCTTGATAAAACGGGTACCGTCACCAAAGGGAAGCCTGAGCTTACGGATGTTATTACTGATGGTGACGAATTGGAATTTCTCAGACTCGTAGGCGCAGCGGAGGTCAATTCCGAGCATCCGCTTGCTGAGGCGATTGTGGCAGGTATCCGGGAACGCAATATTGAGCTGCAGGGGACGGAATCCTTTGAAGCGATTCCTGGCTTTGGGATCAAAGCTGTGGCAGAAGGCAGAGAGCTGTTAATTGGCACTCGCCGCTTGATGGAACAATACGTGGTGGATGCCAAGCATGCTTACGATACGATGGCTAGCTTGGAAGAAGCCGGTAAAACAACGATGCTTGTCGCCATTGATCGCCAATATGCAGGTATGGTTGCAGTAGCGGATACGATCAAAGAAACCTCGAAAGCCGCGGTCAGCCGCCTGAAGGAAATGGGTATTGAGGTCATCATGATTACAGGGGACAACGAGCGGACTGCGAAGGCAATCGCTGCTCAAGTCGGGATCGATCATGTGCTCGCAGAAGTGCTTCCGGAAGGAAAAGCGCAAGAAGTGAAAAAGCTGCAAGAGCAGGGCAGGATCGTCGCCATGGTTGGAGATGGAATTAATGATGCGCCGGCGCTCGCAACAGCGAACATCGGTATGGCTATCGGCACAGGTACCGATGTAGCTATGGAGGCGGCGGATGTGACGCTCATGCGCGGCGATTTATCGAGCATTCCTGATGCAATCTATATGAGTCGCAAAACGATGAGCAACATCAAACAAAATTTATTTTGGGCGCTTGGCTACAACACACTCGGAATACCAATTGCAGCGCTTGGTTTATTGGCACCATGGGTGGCAGGCGCGGCGATGGCTTTAAGTTCGGTTTCAGTTGTTCTCAATGCACTTAGGCTGCAGCGTGTAAAAGTGCGTCACTAGTCTTTTTTGGAAAGAATGGAGCGTTAAGCGAATGAACAAAAAAATGATCCTTTTTTTAAGTGTACTTGCCCTCGGTTTGTTGTCTGCCTGCGGTAACGCCAACAATAATACACACTTGTCGGGTCATGAGGCTGACAATAAACAAGGGGATGCACAGCAGCACGCAAGCAGTCAAGGCGGGCATAACATGAGCCAATCCATGGTATCTGACAACGTTAAAGCGTTGTTTACGTTTGCTCCAACCACTGTGAAAGCAAATGAGCAAACCGAGCTGACCATACAAATTAATGGGAAAGACGGGAAGCCTGTAAACGAGTTTAATCTGAATCATGAGAAATTACTTCATCTTATTGTCGTCAATCATGATTTGTCGTTCTTTAATCACATTCATCCTGAGTACAAAGGAAGCGGCAAGTTTACGATCAGCACTTCTTTTCCAGCAGGCGGCGACTACAAATTATTCGCTGACTTTATACCAACCAATGGATCCAGTACAACGCTAAGCGAACGGATTCAGGTAGAAGGTAAGAGTGGGGATCATGCAGCTATCGCAGCCGACGCCAAGCTTGTCAAAGAGACGGACGGTAAAGAAATAGAACTCGCATTAAGCAGCACCAAACCCAAGGAAGAAGTAACCCTTACGTTCAATATTCGGGATGCCCTGACGAAGAAGGGTGTTAATAATCTGCAGCCTTATTTGGGGGCTGTAGGCCACGTTGTTATCTTATCGGCTGATGCGGAGCAATATATTCATGTTCACCCGATTGACGAAAAGTCAACTGGCCCCCAAGCCCAGTTCGCAACCTCTTTTCCGAATAGCGGCATTTATAAGCTATGGGCACAGTTTCAACATAACAATAAGGTTATTACTGTACCCTTTGTCGTTGATATCAAGTAACACCATCATGTTGGCTCATAATCGAATATATGATGTACCCCAAATCCCTGTAACATCTTATGATGTATGGGGATTTTATTTGATTTGCCAGTGCTCTCTGAAATTTCTTTCACAGATTCAAGTGATCCATATCACAGATAAATAATCCCATAAGCGGTATGGTTAGGTAGACCTACTCCAAATTACACTCGACATACAACCTCAGTCCTAACCATTACGTTTGAATTTATTGGGAGGCTTGCTTATGTGCTTTGAAATACAGGAAAGTGACCATCAAATAATCCTCATTCTAACCGGATTTATCAGCGTTAATGAAGCAACCTCCATCAGGCAAAAATTGTTTCCACTCCTGCAACAACGATTTCACAGTATCACTTTCCAGCTTGGGAACGTTACGGAAATGGACAGCTCCGGGCTTGGTCTCATGCTGGCCGTACAGAAAATCGCCGCAGATTATAATGCCAGTATTACGTATACAAACGTGTCTGAACCATTAAAAGCTCGTCTTCACATGGCTGGTATATCGTTGTAACGCATGGGCGCTGCTGCAGAGAGGGGTCTACTTAATGAATATAGATGAACGACATACAGATGCCCTTTGGGATAAACTAGTAGCTAACAATCTTGTAATGCCTTATGCCCGTATATTTCAAGATTCGCAGGAAGCGATTATCATCACGGATCGCCATTCAAGGATCGTAATCGTGAATCCTGCTTTCGTATCCATTACCGGTTATAGTGAGTCAGAAGTCATCGGGCAAAGACCGAGTTTATTGAAATCCGGTCGTCAGGATTCGGCATTTTATGTCAACATGTGGGCTTCCATACATAGGGACGGAAAGTGGCAGGGGGAGATTTGGAACCGCAGAAAAAACGGGGAGATTTATCCCGAGTGGCTCTCCATTCATTCTGTAAAAGACGAGAACGGGATTTTGCTCCATTACGTCGGGATGTTTTCGGATATTACCCATCGCAAGCATACGATTTCCAAGCTTCGTCTGCATGCGCAAGTGTTCAGCAATTCCAGCGAGGGGATTATGATTACGGACAAACAACTCAAAATTTTATCCGTCAATCAAGCCTTTACCACAATGACTGGATACACAGAAGAGGAAGCTGCCGGCCATACACCGCGACTGCTTCACTCTGGATTGCAGAATCAATTTTTTTACATCAAAATGTGGGAAACCATTCACACGACCGGACTTTGGGAAGGTGAAATTTGGAACAAAAGAAAGAACGGAGAAATATACCCCGAATGGCTGTCCATAACGACCCTGCGTAATGAAACGGGAGCGATCACGAATTATATCGGAATGTTCACGGATATTACGGAACGTAAGCAGTCCGAGGAGCACCTGAAATATTTGGCCCATTTTGATAAGTTAACAGGGCTGCCTAACCGAACCCTGCTCAGCGAATTAGTTAATGCAGCTATTACAAAGACAGTGCAAACAAACCAGAAGCTGGCGATATTTTTTATCGATCTCGATCGGTTCAAGATGGTCAATGACTCTTTGGGACACAATATTGGGGATAAGCTGCTCCAGCAGGTCGCTGATCGTCTGAGCTCAGTCGTAAGAATGAACGATATCGTGTCCCGGTTGGGAGGTGATGAGTTTATTATCGTTTTGCAGGATTTGCAGGAGCAAGAAGAAGCGAGACAAATCGCCATGCATCTTATTTCCAGTATCAATAAACCTTTCTGGGTTGACGATAATGAGCTTTATATTAACGCTAGTATAGGCATCTGCATGTACCCGACACATGGGGGCGATTTCGACACCCTGCTTAAGCATGCCGATTTAGCTATGTACCAAGCTAAACTCCAAAAGGGTGGATACCAGTTCTTTAATGAAAGCATCCTCAGCACCTTTCTGCGTAAGCTGGATCTGGAGAATGAGCTAAGGTGGGCAATCGCTAGGAATCAGTTGACCCTCCATTATCAGCCGCAGGTTAATGCACTAACCGGTGTCCTCGAAGGTATGGAAGCATTGTTACGGTGGAATCATCCCACGCTGGGTTCTGTCCCACCCGCAGAATTTATTCCAATAGCGGAGGAGACAGGTGTCATTATGGAGATCGATAAATGGGTATTGAAGGAGGTCTGCGCCCAGCTCAATCGTTGGCTAACCGCATCGTTGACTGTACCATCGATTGCTGTTAATTTATCAGCCAGGCAGTTTCTTGCGCCAGACTTGGCAACAAGCATTCGCGATATTGTGATCGAGACGTGCTGCGACCCGCAGCAAATCGTAATCGAAATAACGGAAAGCAGCAGCATGCATGATATGGAATCGGTGCTGCATATTTTGCGTGAGATCAAGTCGTTTGGTTTCCAGATTGCGATAGATGATTTTGGAAAAGGTTATTCGGCGCTCGGGTATATGAAGCTGTTCCCGATAGATATTCTGAAGATTGATAAGAGCTTTGTTCAGGAGCTGACCAGCGATTCGAAAAGCCTGGTTATTACAAAAGCTATTATCGATATGTCACATGGTATGAAGCTGCGGGTCATCGCTGAAGGAGTTGAGACCATGGAGCAAATAGAATGCTTGCAGACTATGAAATGCGACCTTGTACAAGGTTATGTAATTGATCGGCCAATGCCTTGTGAGCAGCTCGAAGCACGTTACTTAAGGGAAGTCTGTTCGAAGTGACCGGACGATTCGCATTCACAACCGATGTGGTTTAACCGAACCAAACGAGAATGCATACCATCATTAACAGACCCACAATAAACGAGAATGTGGCTGCTTTTTCATGCCCATGTCCGTGTGTCTCTGGGATTAATTCTTTATATACGATGAATAGCATTGCACCGGCGGCAAAGGAAAGTCCATAAGGAATCAGCTTTGAAAAGGAAGACGTCAGATGAGCGCCGAGGAGACAGGCTAGCCATTCAATTGAACCCGTGAGTACAGCTAATCCAATCGCGGTGCTTCGGCGTATTCCTTGATTCGTCAGAAATAACGCAATCAGCAGACCTTCCGGGGCATTCTGCAGGCCGATGGAGAGAGCCACCACATTACCTAAGCCCTCAACCTGACTGGCATAGCTGACTCCTATGGATAACCCCTCAGGCAGATTATGCAGTGACATAGCGACAACAAGAAGGAGGGACTTGGAGTCCAACTGCACACCGGATTTGGCATGTTCGATATCTGCATGTGGCAGGTATTCCTCCAGTACACTAAGGGAAGCAACGCCTAACAGAACGCCACAGCATAATACGAACAGATTGGAAAGCTTTAATGCAGTTGGCATTAAACCATAGACGGAAGCTGCAACCATAATGCCCGCTGTCAAAGCCAGCAAAATGTCCATATGGCGATGGGACAGCCGTTTGAATAGAAGGACAGGCAGCGCGCCTATTCCGGTGGAAACTGCAGAAAGAAACCCCCCAAGCATCATCTCATTCATGTAAACCCTCCACGTAATCCATCCATTCTTATTTTTAGGTATATGTACAACCTGTAAAATTAGAATTGCAGCCAATGAGCAGTTAATCTCATGAAAAAAGATGCAGGCGCACGTAAGGGTGCAACCTACATCTCGATGAAAGTTGAGGTTATTAAAATAAGGAAATGTTGTACTCTTCAATTTTACGATATAAAGTCGTTCGTCCAATTTTCAAATGACTGGCGGCCTTGCTAAGATTCCATTCCGTGGCTTTGAGCGCCTTCTTGATCGCTGTGATCTCTGCATCTTTCAAAGTGTGTAAGTGGTCATCACCCGATTCTGCTTGAACGAACCCATCGGTTTGTTCAAGCATCAGATGCTCAGCATCGATAGCCCGTCCTTCAGCCAGAAAAATGGCTTGCATGAGAATGCCGTTAAGCTCTCTGATATTGCCCGGCCAGCTGTAGGCAAGCAATTTATGCTGCGCTGCTTCTGTTAGCACAGGACATGGGGTAGCATGTTTTTGGAGTAAATGAACCGCTAACAGTATCACATCACTTCGTTCCCGCAATGCTGGCAGCGCAATGTGTATTCCTTTCAAACGGTAATACAGATCGGCACGGAATCGGCCTGCCTTTACTTCAGCGGCTAAATCCTTGTTCGTTGCTGAAACGATTCTCACATCAATTGCTTTACTTTTCGCGCTGCCTACCGGGGTAATGACACCTTCCTGCAGCACTCTTAATAAGGCAGCCTGTGCCCGAAGTGGCATGTCACCAATCTCATCCAGGAAAATAGTACCCTTATGGGCAGCCTCGAATTTCCCTGTATTGCCGTCCTTGTTTGCGCCTGTGAAGGCACCGCGGGCGTATCCGAACAATTCGCTCTCAATGAGACTGTCAGGTATCGCACTGCAATTCAGGGCAATGAATGGCCCCGCATAACGCAAGCTGGCTGTATGAATCGATTGTGCGAACAATTCCTTGCCCACACCGCTTTCACCCAGCAATAAGATCGGATAGTCGGTTGCAGCCGCCTTATAGGCCAGCTCCTTCTTCTGCAGGATAGTTGGGCACGTACCGATAATTTCTTTAAACGTATACAAATGCTGTTCATCTTCCGCTTGCTTGCGAATAGAGACGGATTGCCACAGCTTTTGATGTTCATTATGAATCGTTTCAACGGAGAAGCCTTCCATTTTCGTAAATTCCTTGCCAATCGCATCATGACCAACAATTCGGATGGCCGCATAATTTGCTCGCAGGATTCGATTATCCCGACTGAGTGTGAGCAGCGGCAAAGGATGATGTTGAGCTGTATGCTCAAGTTCTTTTAAGGTAATGAGATGCTCTTTCTTCGATTCCTCCAGCAGCATTTTGTTCTGCAAGGAAGCGGCGGCCAGACAGGCAAGGGGAAACGTATAAGCGTGGTAATGCTCCTGCTTGCCACTAATATTGATGACACCGATCAGCTCACCGATGGAATTGAAGATCGGGGCCGAAGCGCAGGTCAAGAAGTGATTGGAGTTAAAATAATGCTCTTCAGCATGCACTCGAACAGGTTTTCTCTCTGTAAGGGCTACCCCGATCGCATTCGTTCCTTTTCTTTCTTCAGCCCAGTTGGCTCCCACTTGTAATTGAACAGCTAACGCCCGACGCGAGAAATCAACATCTCCCACCGTATGAATGATCGTTCCTTCTGCATCGATTAGCAGCGCGATCTGACCGGATTGCTTGATGCTGGCGTGCATCTGATCGAATACCTGCTCCGCGTAATGGATGGTTTGCTCGTTATTTCTTAATAGAGTATGAATACGACTTTCGGTTAAGATGGCATCGTCTACAGGGTCGCTTGGCTTTAAACCCAACTCATGACAACGCTTCCATGAAGATGCCGCTGATTCTGATAAAAAGTTATTTTCCACTGAAAACACAATGAACACCCCCAACGAAATTGGTATCCTTCATCGATCATACCATAGTTGCTTTCATTCATGTTAGCTGTAAGAAAGAATGTTCCAAAATGGAACAACCCCTTTGTACCAGAAGGGAACAGATTCTATAAAACGCTTACAAAAGGGCTGATCGGGTGGTGTCAAACGCATTGGCACGATTATTGCATGTATATAAATTGTAATTTATTATAGGGAGGCTGAGCGATATGATTTATGCACAACCAGGTCACAACGGTTCCAAGGTTACATTTAAAAAACGGTATGAGAATTTTATTGGAGGTCAGTGGGTTGCACCTGTTAAAGGCCAATACTTTGACAATCCGTCACCTGTCAATAACCGTGTATTTTGCGAGGTTCCCCGCTCGACATCCGAGGATATCGAATTGGCTTTGGACGCGGCGCATGCGGCGAAGGATGCATGGGGCCGCACATCCGTTGCGGAGCGTGCCGTCATCTTGAACAAGATTGCCGACCGGCTTGAAGCGAATCTGGAAATGCTGGCGGTTGCCGAAACCTGGGATAACGGCAAGCCGGTTAGAGAAACGCTCGCAGCTGATCTTCCGCTTGCTATCGATCATTTTCGTTATTTTGCAGGCAGCATCCGCGCTCAGGAGGGTACGCTCAGCCAACTGGATGACCATACGGTAGCCTACCATTTTATTGAACCATTAGGGGTCGTTGGTCAAATTATTCCTTGGAATTTCCCGCTGCTGATGGCGACCTGGAAGCTTGCTCCGGCTCTTGCAGCCGGCAATGTAGTCGTCATGAAGCCCGCTGAGCAAACGCCGGCATCTATTCTGGTGTTGACTGAGCTTATTCAAGACCTGCTGCCACCTGGTGTGCTCAACATTGTGAACGGCTTCGGACTTGAAGCAGGTAAACCACTTGCCTCGAGCAGTCGAATTTCAAAAATTGCTTTTACCGGTGAGACAACGACAGGCCGCTTGATCATGCAGTATGCTTCACAGAACCTGATTCCGGTCACCTTGGAGCTGGGGGGCAAGTCGCCGAACATTTTTTTCAAGGATGTACTCGCACAGGATGACGCCTTCTTTAATAAAGCGCTCGAAGGCTTCGCTATGTTTGCTCTGAACCAAGGGGAAGTGTGCACCAGCCCGTCACGCGCTTTAATACAGGAATCGATATATGAGCAATTTATGGAAAGAGCCTTGAAGCGTGTTGCTGCCATTAAGCAAGGCAATCCATTGGATACAGACACGATGCTTGGGGCTCAAGCCTCCACCGAGCAGGTTGAGAAAATTATGAGCTATATCCATATCGGTGCAGAGGAAGGTGCGGAATGTCTGATCGGAGGCAATCGGGCAACAGTTGAAGGAGATATTTCTGAAGGCTACTATATTCAGCCGACGATTCTCAAAGGACATAACAAGATGAGAATTTTTCAGGAGGAGATCTTTGGACCGGTGCTCTCCGTCACGACGTTCAAGGATCAGGAGGAGGCGCTTGCTATCGCCAATGACACGCTCTATGGACTCGGTTCCGGCGTGTGGACTCGGGACATGAATACAGCTTACCGGATGGGCCGCGGCATTCAAGCTGGCCGTGTATGGACTAACTGCTACCATGCTTATCCTGCCCATGCAGCCTTCGGCGGTTACAAGAGCTCAGGCATTGGCCGCGAGAATCACAAAATGATGCTTTCGCACTACCAGCAAACGAAAAATTTGCTTGTCAGCTACAGTCCCGACGCACTTGGTTTCTTCTAAGAGAGCCACAACATGACGACGGGAGTGAGCAAGGTCATTGCTACCGATGCGGCATTAGAGCTGCTCGAGACGATCAAGGCCAAACATGGGCCAGTCATGTTCCATCAATCCGGAGGCTGCTGCGATGGCAGCTCTCCAATGTGCTACGCACAGGGAGATTTCATCATTGGCGACAGTGATGTGTGGCTGGGTGACATCGGCGATGCGCCCTTTTATATGAGTAAAGTCCAATACGAGTATTGGCAGTATACTCAGCTCATTATCGATGTGGTGCCAGGCAGAGGCGGGATGTTCTCGCTTGAGGGGCCGGAAGGCCGCCGTTTTCTGACTCGCTCCAGGATATTCACTGAGGAGGAGCGTCGTATGCTGGGTCTGTAGGTTATTATACCAAGCATCAGAAGCCCTGTTTCCTTTCTATTGAAGGGAGCAGGGTGTATTTGTGTTTCATTTAAGCAGTGAATGTTTTGTCATGAATACGTGCAAACTTTGGAAGAACGGAATCGATCAAGCACGTAAGGAGTGACGATGGGTGAAGGATCAATTGATGATGCAATCGATTCGCAAGCATGCACAGCCTTTTGTTAAAGAAGAAAGCCTGAAAGTGCTCATCGATCGAGTGGGTGATGCCAAATATGTGCTCCTTGGTGAAGCGTCACATGGAACCTCGGAGTTTTATACTGTTCGTGCTGAGCTATCCAAACGTTTAATTACAGAAAAAGGATTTCGATTTATTGCGGTTGAAGGCGATTGGCCTTCATGCTATACGTTGAACCGTTACGTTAAGGGGTATTCGGATGCCGGAGTGGAGGCGAGGGAAGCATTAAAGGACTTCAATCGTTGGCCTGCCTGGATGTGGGCTAACCGGGAAATCCTTGAGCTTGCCGAATGGCTGCGTCAATATAACGAGGACCAACCGGACCATGCAAAAGTCGGCTTTTACGGGATTGATGTGTACAGTCTGTGGGAATCCATGAGTGAAATTGTTAAGTATCTCGATACGAAGGACAGTGCAGATCTGGAGCTCGCTAAGCGGGCTTTTGAGTGCTTTGAGCCGTTTGGTCGGGACGAGCAATCATATGGCGCATCAGCATCTCTATTTGGGGAAGGCTGCGAGGATGAGGTGATCGCTTTGCTGCGTCAGCTGCAGGATAAATGGAAGGATGTCCATCCGCAGGATCAGGAGAACGCGCTCAGTGCTGAGCTGAACGCATTGGCTGTTAAGGGGGCAGAGGCCTATTACCGAACCATGATTCGCCATGATGCCGAGTCCTGGAATGTCAGGGACCGACACATGGTCGAAGCGCTGGAGAAGCTGATGGAGTTTCACGGAGAAGCTGCCCGTACTCTTGTGTGGGAACATAATACCCATATTGGGGATGCGCGTGCGACAGACATGGCTGATGACGGAATGGTCAACGTGGGCCAGCTGCTGAGGGAGAAGCATGGTAGTGACGTATACGCTATCGGCTTTGGTACCTATCAGGGTACTGTTATAGCAGGCATGGCTTGGGGGGCGCAGCCAGAGGAGATGAATGTGCCACCTGCTATTGTGAATAGCTGGGAGGAATTGTTGCACCGAGAAGGAGCGGAGGATAAGTTGCTATTGTTCGATAAATCAGAAAACGTTTTGGATGAGACATTGATCGGACACCGAGCCATTGGCGTCGTGTATCACCCGGAGCGGGAAAGGGGAAATTATGTTCCTACAATCATTTCGAAGCGTTATGACGCGTTTATTTATATCGATGAGACGAAAGCGTTGACTCCCATATATAGCTTTGCAGCCTACGTAGAAATGTGATCAATTCATTCATAATCAGTTGTTTACGACTACAGCCTCTGCATGATTGGGGGTTGTTTGTCTGTTTAATAAGGTTTCATTATGGGAAGCGAGCCTCAGAACGATATGCTATACTCATGCCATGGGCCCCGAACCCAACAAGATTTGGAATTAAAAGGGGAAAAGAATAGATGGCTGATAAGAGCAATTACTTAACTACCGGGCAAATGGCCAAGCGAACGGGTCTGACTGTAAGGACTTTAAGATATTATGACCAGATTGGTTTGTTAAGCCCTTCGCAGAACGTTGATCCTTCTAAACGTATGTATAGCAAACAGGATATGATCAGATTACAAAAAATACAGACCTTAAAATATATTGGGTTGTCCCTCCAGGAAATCACCAAATTACTTAATGATTCTTCATTGCTTGAACAAGATTTACGCAGTTCACTGGCTTTGCAAAAAGAAATCATGCTGCAAAAAACAGCGCATATGAAATATGTAGTAAGAGCAATCAGTGAGGCGATGGACTTATTAGACGAACAAAAGGCTGATGTGGACTGGGGAGGCTTGGCGGATCTCATTCAAATTGTACATACAGAAAAGGACTGGGCAGAGCAATACCTGACTGCATACCGACTGCAAGCAAGGATCGAGCTGTACGACAAATTCAGTGTCAATACTATCGGTTGGCATCATTGGTTCTTCGAACATTTAAGGAATCAACCTGATTTGAAAATATTAGAGCTTGGTTGTGGGAATGGCACCTTATGGGCTAGAAATATAAATCGAATTCCTGAGTCCTGGAATATTACGCTCACCGACCTGTCTGCTGGTATGCTGGATGAAGCTCGTAAGCACATAGACGAGTCTGATAATCGATTTAAATACCTGATAGCAGATGCCCAGAGTATTCCATTTCATAATGAACAATTTGACATCGTGATCGCTAACCATATGCTATATCATGTGTCGGATATTCCTAAAGCACTATCTGAAATATACAGGGTCATGAAGTCCGATGCCGTATTGTACGCTTCAACTATGAGTAAGAGCCACTTGCGGGAAATCGAGCACATTGCCAACGCATTCGATCCCCATATACAGGTGTTAGATCCGGTTATGGAAAGGTTTGAGTTTGATAATGGAACCGATATGCTTGAAGGTTTGTTCTCAGAAATCAAGCTGATCCGGTATGAGGATGAAATGATTGTTGACCAAATTCAGCCACTTCTCAATTACATCACCTCGACACCGATGAATGCCAGAAGCATTTTGACCGGAGTCAAATTGGAGAAATTCAAGTCCTTTTTGCAGGCTATACTTGATCGTGACGGCAGCATTCATATATCCAAAGATACGGGTTTTTTCCAGGTCAATAAAAAAGCTTGAAGGTGACGTAACGTAACCCTATATAATCGAAAAAGATCAGGCATCCAAATGATCTATCAGATTTCAGGGAGGTTAAGTCGTGAATCAACAGATCCGAATCATTAAAGAGGAAATTTTATCCGACAACTGGTATGTACTCAAGAAAATAACTTTCATGCGGCCCAACAAAGAAGGTAGCTGGAAAACCCAAGCCAGAGAAGCCTACGACCGAGGAAATGGAGCTACGATCCTGCTATACAATCGTGAGAAGCAAACCGTAATTCTCACCCGACAATTTCGGATGCCAACTTATGTGAATGGGAATGAAACCGGACTTTTAATTGAATCGTGTGCGGGCTTGTTGGATAAAGAAAATGCGGTGAATTGCATTATTCGGGAAACGGAGGAGGAAACAGGATATCGGGTAACGAGCATACAAAAAATCGGTGAAGCTTACATGTCACCAGGTTCTGTTACCGAGATGCTGTACTTTTATACTGCCGAATATGCAGATCATATGCGAGTTGGCGATGGAGGCGGCTTGGAGGAGGAACAAGAAAACATCGAAGTGTTAGAATACCCGTTTGCGGAAGCTATTAACATGGTGAAAAATGGTGAAATCAAGGATGCAAAAACGATTATGCTGCTGCAGCACGCTCAGATTAACAGATTATTGGGACCCCCAAAAGCACAGCATATTCTAATTGCCGGTCCTTATCGCTCAGGAACTGGAGATGACCCCCGTCTGATTGAGCACAACGTTAGCTTGATGAACAATATGGCCCTTGACGTATATGAGAAAGGCCATTTGCCCGTATTAGGCGAGTGGTATGCGCTGCCTTTGATCGAGAAAGCGGGCTCACTTGCAATAGGTGACGATATATTTAACCGGATCTTTCATCCTTCATCCATCCGGCTGTTACAATGCTGTGATGCGGTGCTTCGAATTGGCGGACCCTCACAAGGTGCTGATGAGATGGTAAGGATCGCGATGGAACAAGGAAAGATCATTTATCAAGATATTTCGGAAATCTCTTCAATTAAATAAAATGTACATATCAAACCAGACTTTCAGCCTTTGGGGCCGGAGGTCTGGTTTGATGTGCGGATTTCACGCTATCTAAAAAACTTATTATTTCAATAATCTAAGAAATTCTCTCATAAATCCGGGCAGATCCGGCCAGGCATGTCCTGAAACAATATTGCCATCTACCTGCAAAGTCTCAGAGGAGTAGATCGCACCCAGGTTTTCCACATCCGGACGGCAAGCTGTATAGGCAGTCATGGTCTTGCCTTCAAAATATTGATTGCTTTTCAGGGCATTAAGTACTAGAACGGCGTGGCATATAGCACCAACCGGTTTATTAGCTTCAAAAAAGTGACTGACGATCCGTGGAATATTTTCATTCAGTCGGATGTATTCAGGAGCGCGGCCGCCTGGGATAATAAGACCGTCATATTCAGTCGGATCTACTTGATCAAAGGCTATGTGCGATTCCAATTGATATCCCGGCTTCTCTGTATAAGTGTCCCAGCCCTCAAAATCATGAACGACGGTCCGCAGCACTTTTTTCGTTGGCGAGGCAATGACAGCTTCGTAACCTTCTTCCAGAACGCGATAGTAAGGGTAATAAATTTCTAATGATTCCACGGCATCTCCAGTGATGAAAAGGACCTTTTTAGACATTCAATCACTCCTGAAACAAATTTGGGTATTTATCCCATATACTAATTGTATCGAACATTTGTCTCTTGTAAAGAGGGACTTATCCTACAGTGAATATTAATCGACAGTAAGTGGGAACATGATAGAAACCTGTATTGAACTAGAGATAAGGAATGGTGTTCATGGTTTCATTCTTGATCACGTTTATGCGATTGATAAACGGCATTTGGAAAAATATTTACAATGATTTATATCGTGGTCGGAACCGGATTGTTTGTGGGTTTGATGTTTCATGTAGCCCGTGCGATATTAAATCGACAGGAAGATAACAGTACAACGGATAAATGATAAAGTCGCGGTTTCAACTCGATAAAGAATCGGGTACCGACGGCTTTTCTTTTTGTCATTCCTCAATGAAACGGAGCGAGTGATCGGAAAGGTTCGATTGTTAAGTACGTCCTCTCTTGACATGAATGAGATAATTGATTAGTATGTTTCATATACTTATAGGGGTATATGTATATAATATAAAATATGGAGGTAATAAGGATGTCAGTAATTCATGTAGATCAGACACTGGATTGTAGAGGGCTTGCTTGTCCGATGCCTATCGTCAAAACCAAAAAAGCAATGAGTGCTATTCATTCGGGTCAAGTTATAGAGGTTCTAGCAACGGATAAAGGTTCATTAGCTGATTTTCAAGCATGGGCTTCAAATACGGGACATCAGTATCTGGGGACTGTTCACGAAGGTAACGTTTTGAAGCATTTTATTCGAAAGGCGAACCCAGATGAGGTTAAAGAGGAACTGAAGTATATGCATACTGTAACCAATGGAGAGCTGTTGAGACGGATAGAGGCCAATGAAAAACTAACAGTTATAGATGTGCGTGAACCAGCAGAATACGCTTTTAACCGGATTCCAGGAGCCGTTTCCATACCATTCGGTGATTTGGAACAACGATGGCATGAGTTAGATCCGAATCAGACTTTTTATATGATTTGCCGTACCGGAAATCGAAGTGATCGGGCATGTCAACTGCTGGCTGATAAAGGATTTACAGCTGTAGCCAATGTGTTAAACGGAATGTCCGATTGGAGTGGACCGACAGAAAGTAATCAATGAACCCATTTTCAAAAGTACGCCCACAGAAAGGTTGTCAGTTGAAAGGGGACTTATCTATATGTTAACTACATCACAAATACAGCCAATGACTGCCAAAGAATTAACTCGATTCATCATAAATAAGCAAGATTTATTTATTCTTGATGTTCGAAACAAAATTGATTTTAACAATTGGAAAATTGAAGGTAAGGGCATTGAGGTCATTAATATTCCGTATTTTGATTTGTTGGATGGTGTGGATGCTGCACTTGAACAAATCCCGGTTGGGAAGAAGGTTCTGGTCGTTTGTGCCAAGGAAGGGTCATCCATATTTGTCGCTCAACAAATCATCGAAGCCGGGCGATCCGAAATCTTTTATCTTGAAGGTGGCATGAAGTCCTGGAGTGAGCATTTGGAGCCTGTGAAAGTTGGGGATCTTACTGATGGCGGTTCGATCTACCAGTTTATTCGCATTGGCAAAGGGTGTCTCTCCTACATGATTATTTCTCATGGTGAAGCAGCCGTTGTGGATACGGCCAGAATGACCGAAGTTTATGAAAGCTTTGCCCAAGAACAGCATGTTCAGATTAGACACACCCTGGATACCCATCTCCATGCCGACCATATTTCTGGTGGTCGTTTATTAGCGGAACAAGTGGGAGCAGCCTATTGGTTACCGCCCAAAGACGCAACTGAAGTGAAGTATAATTATGAAAGGCTTGAAGAAGGTCTGGTTATTCCTGTTGGAAACACCCAAATCGATATCCAGCCCATATACTCTCCGGGCCATACCATTGGTAGCACCTCCTTCATTGTGGATGGAAGATACTTACTTACAGGCGATATTTTATTTATCGATTCCATAGGTCGTCCAGACTTAGCTGGTAAAGCGGAGGATTGGGTCGGAGATCTTCACGATACATTATACAACCGTTACAAAGAACTACCTGATGATTTGATCGTCCTGCCCGCGCACTTTGGCAAGATTTCCGAGCTTGGTGCAAACGGAAGTGCTTCTGCCAGCTTGGCTGAGCTGTATCTCAACAATCCGGGATTAAATATAGAAGATGAGGCCGAATTCAGGTATCAGGTAACGAAGCATTTACCGCCGCAGCCTCATGCATATCAAGAAATACGTCAAACGAACATGGGGAAAATGGAGCCGAGTGAGGAAGAGCAGCGTGACATGGAGATGGGACCAAACCGCTGTGCGATTCACGACAAATAAACACGAACCTTCATTACACCTTCCTTAGCTCAACCTATGTGAAAAAGGGGATATAGAACATGGACAATAATAAAGAAAGAACCACAATTGTCTTATTCAGCGGCGAATTGGATAAGGCGATAGCTGCCTTTATTATAGCGAACGGTGCTGCAGCTTATGATCATGATGTGACGATTTTCTTTACCTTTTGGGGTTTAAACACGCTACGTAAAGATGAAATTGTAAATACGCAAAAGGGTATTCTTGAAAAAGCATTTGGTTGGATGATGCCGAGGGGAGCCAATAAATTAGGTTTGTCAAAAATGAATTTTGCAGGCATGGGTCCGCAGATGATTAAACACGTAATGAAAAAACATAATGCCCTGTCACTGCCGCAGCTGATTGAGTTGGCACAAGAGCAAGGTGTAAAGCTGGTTGCTTGTACGATGACCATGGATCTCCTTGGTTTACAGCAGGAAGAATTACTGGATGGATTGGAATATGCAGGAGTGGCTGCTTATCTGGGAGATGCCAGCCACGCAAAAGTGAATCTGTTTATATGATATTGGCTAATTGCATTTTTTTATTTATAATATACCTATACAGGTATGAGTTTAATGAAAGGATGTGTGATGAGTATGGAATACAATTATACCGAGGATATGAAAAAACGGTTGAGAAGAATTGAAGGCCAGGTGCGCGGGGTTCTGCGATTAATGGAAGAAGGTAAAACCTGCAAGGAAGTCGTGAGCCAGTTATCTGCGGTAAGAAATGCATCGGACAAGGCTTTAGCACAAATTGTCGCTGTTAATTTGCAGCAATGCTTGCTGGAAGAACAGGCCGCAGGAAGAGATACGAGCAAGCTCGTTCAAGAAGCAGTTGAGCTGCTGGTCAAAAGTCGTTAATTGTTGCCATTCATATATGTAATTAGTGATCAGGGAGGATCTTCGATGACTGTTGTTGTACTGCTTCTAATCATTAGCGCTTTATGGATTATTCGAATGGTTCGTCCCGTGAAAGGATTGGCTTTCGTCGATTCCAAGGTATTATCCAGTCCATCGGAAGCCATGACAATGAAAATTCTAGATGTTCGGGATGCAGCCGATTACCGCAATTGCCATATACCGAGCTCGATCAATATATCCATAGGCCGTTTGCCTTTTGTGTGGAAACAAGAGCTTTCACCCAATGAGTCTATCCTTATCGTGTCTGAAAGTCCTTACAAAAGTAAAAAAGCTGCGCGTCTATTGAAAAAACAAGGCTTTGACCAATTATATGCACTACGAAACATGAATTGCGCATAGTAAAGTGAAGTCGAGAAAGGTACAGTCACTCACGAAAAGTGGGGGGACAGTATCTTTTTTTTCTGGAGGGGAAGAAGCCGTTATTCCTTTTATATGTAAAATCATACCTATGAATCTCTGAAAAAAACAAATATTCCTTGACAGGAATATTCCGTTTCAAGTATATTTAATGTATCAAATTAAAGGAGGAAAATAACTTGTCAAATGAACATGCAACCAACAAAATGACAACGAAGATCGAAGGCCGGGAGCTGGTACTGGAGCGTACCTTTGACGCGCCGCGCAAGCTTGTGTTTCAGGCATTTTCAGAGGCTGAGCATTTAAAGCACTGGTGGGGCCCGAAAGGCTGGTCACTTCCGGTATGCAACATTGATTTCAGACCCGGAGGCGTCTGGCACTTCTGTATGAAATGCACAGATGAGAGTCAGGAATATTATGGTCAAGAATCTTGGGGCAAAGCCGTTTACAAAGAAATCATCGCGCCGGAGAGGATCGTCTACGTCGATTCCTTCTCGGATGCGGAAGGCAACACGGTAGCGGATATGCCGGAGACGCTAATCACGATGACCTTTATCGAACAGGAAGGCAAAACTACAATCATTAGTCGCGCTGAATACGCATCGGCCGAAGCCGTCAAAACCGTCCTTGATATGGGTATGATCCAGGGAATAACTGAAACTTACGATAACCTGGAGCGCCATCTGAATGATATCCAAAAGTGACTGTAGGAGAAAGGCTATCTGGCTTTGAAGCCGGCCATTGAAAAAGTTCCATAGATGCAAGAAAGGTACAGTCACTCACGAAAAATGGGGAGACTGTACCTTATTTGTTCTGTATAATTAAACCTGAAGAATTTATAAAAAAGATAAGCAAAGGGAAGTGTGACAACATTCAAATCCTATTTATATGCAGTAAAAATAAATGGCGAAGTTTAACGGCAGAACAGATATTTAACGGACGTAATGGACATGAGGTGAAATCAGCAGGTACGGAAGAGAAAGCGAGGATACGGGTCACTGAAGGACACATTGGGTGGGCGGACCTTATTTTTGTTATGGAGAAGAAACATTTAAGAAGGTTAAAGGATAAATTCAGTATAGAGATCTCACAAAAAAGGGTCATTTGTTTAGATATCCTTGACGACTTTAACTTTATGGATCAGGATTTAATTGAAATTCTTGAGTCAAGAGTCCAAGAATACATAGAAATATAAAAAATGCTGCTCCAATACGGATTAGTGTGAGAATTGAATTTTAACATGGAATCGGACTTTAAGTACCATGACGAATAAAGGAATAAAGGGAGGCAGTTTGATGGGCAATACTTTACGTATATTGGCAATATCGGGAAGTCTACGCGAAAAGTCTTCCAATACAGCTTTAATGAAGGCCATTATTGCATTATCCTCAGGGGACATTCAATTTACCATTTATGGTGGGTTGGGCGATCTTCCGCATTTTAACCCGGATCTCGATCTCGACGATGGACCCTCTTCAGTACAAGAGCTGAGGTTACAGCTGAAGGAAGCGGATGGTGTGCTTATATGTACACCTGAGTATGGTAACGGTGTTCCAGGTGTGTTAAAAAATGCTCTGGACTGGCTCGTATCTTCAGGCGAGTTTATGAATAAACCTACAGCAGTTATCAGTGCTTCACCAACACCTATGGGTGGCGATAAGGCACATGCTTCGCTCCTGCTTACTCTCAATATGATCAACGCTGAGATTATTGAAGGGGGTACGATGATGATACCGCACATCACTTTGAAATTAAATAAAGAAGGCGTTATTACCGATTTTGAAACGAAGCAGAGGCTGCTAGCCGTGCTAAAAGCGCTTGAGAAGGTTTGCCATTAATCCAGATGGCTATACTATCTGCGCTGCGGCTGAACGGACCACAATAAAAGACATGATTTGGTGGAATCAATGCTATGGGTAGTTGCCGCTCGGGTGTTAGTACTTGGAGTAGATGTTATTTTAGATTTCGGATGTTTGACCGTAAGATTAAAGCTTTTATTATATATGTATGGTAATATATGGTTATATAATCATATATGGGGGAGGCGTGTTATAATATCAAAAAATTCATGTTAGGTATAATCTTTGGGTTATGTTTATCCCTTGGTTCTGTAGTTTACGCATCAGACTCAATCCAGAGCATTCTAGTAAATGTGAATATTTTATTTAACGGTATTAGAAAAGACGTGGGTAGTGAGTACTCAGTTATGAACTACCAGGGGCACATCTATGTTCCAATCCGGTTTATAGCTGAGAACATGCCTTCAACCATTGATTATGATGATCGTAAGAAAGAGATCCGCATTGAACAAAAAAGCGTTAAAATCGAAAAAGGCTTGGCAGCCCCAGTCCCTTTTGTCTACTACGAAAGAAAATATCAAAACGGTACATTATGGAATCAGGAAATTCCTATTCTTCAAGGCAGTAGTTGTTGGAAGGGCTGCGTTGAATCCATCAGACCTTATTCATATTTATTGAAAATGGTTGATTATCATCCAGTCGTTGTCGCTCCTGGTTCATCCATTTTGATTCAATATCCAAAAGGCATGGAGCCCAATTCAATAGGAATAACAAGAGTTATCGCCCAAGAAGCAGAAAGCGACATGATGAGTGACCGATTTGAGGACATGATATTTGAAAACCAGAGAATTCATTTACCTAATGAAGCTGGTACATATAACATATGGATCAAATCACTGTGGACTACAGGGGATACTTCCTACATTTTTGCTGTAGAAATTAAATAAAATGCTATCTGAAAGGAGGGTTACCGTGCTGAAGATCAGCTTCGTGCAGAATTTAAACGATAAAATTTGGCTCCGTGCAAAGTCTGAACTATGAACAACGGCGGTTGTTTGTATGGAGCAAGAAATAGCTATCCGCCTAATATTTGTCTAAGTTGTTAATTGTTTGTAGTAAAGACTTTGTACCCTTAAAAATATCAAATTTTTTTTAAGGAGCAGAGCTATTTTGAAATATGTAAACGCTGAAACCATCTTACCGCAAGAGCTATTAAACGAGATACAGAAGTATATACATGGTGTCATACTTTATATCCCAAACCCTGAAGGATTGCATAAGAAATGGGGCGAAAATTCAGGGGGCAGACAATATTTAAACGCTCGGAATGAAGAGATCCGTGGAAAGTTTTCAAAAGGTGTTTCTATTGATCAACTTTCAGATCTATTTTGTCTTTCCAGTTATAGTATTAAAAAAATCATTTACTCAAAAAAATAAGATTATTAAAAAGTCACATCAATGAATCCTGATGTGATTTTTTATGTAATGTATAATTTCTAGTCGATTATTATACATTTAAATACTTCTGACCTTGTTATAATAAAATTCATCACGAGGTATGGGGGGTAATTTAGTGGATAACAGTAAGGTAAAAACAATTTGGAATAAATGGTCTGAAACATGGTATCAAAGATATAGAACAGATGAAGCGATTTTGAAAATAATTAACAATCCTGAGTCAGCATTCCATCATACTACATATTCAATGATCAAAAAGGCATTGCCAAATTTGCAAGGAAAGAGAATATGTGTCCCTTCTAGTGGTGACAACCATGCTGTTTTTGCTTTTCATTTGCTGGGTGCAAAAGTAACATCATGCGACATATCGGAAAGACAGTTGGAACATAGCTCATCCATAGCACAAAAATACGGTTGGGATATTGAATTTATCTGCGATGATACAATGAAGCTCAGCAAAATTGAAAGCGGTCAATTTGATTTTGTATATACATCTAATGGAGTCCATGTATGGATTAACGATTTAAACTCAATGTATAAAAATATCCAAAGAATTCTTAATAACGATGGTGTTTATATCATGTATGAGGTACATCCTTATACGCGTCCCTTCGGGAATGATACCGCAAAATTAACGGTTGTTAAGCCATATGATTCGGTAGGACCATTCATAATAGAAGAGGTACCCAGATATACTTGGCGATTACAGGATATAACAAACGCTATTACTTCAACAGGATTTGGTATAAAGCATATCGAAGAAATGTATGCAGAAGATGGTTCATATTGGGTTGATGAATCAACAGCTGAAAGAGACTCACTCTCAAAACAAGCGCTGGATAATCTATGCAACTGGAAAATGAACCCCTTGGCCGCTCTTCCTCAGTGGTTATCGCTATATGCAGTTAAATAACGTTATCCAACGAAACCAATACCAACTAGCAAAAGTGAGGATGAATATGAATATAGTTCTTATAGGTATGTCTGGAGCTGGTAAAAGCACTTTAGGTGTGTTGCTTGCAAAAGCTTTAGGAATGGATTACGTGGATACAGATATTGTCATACAACAACAAGAAGGTAGGTTGTTACAAGATATAATTGATAATGATGGTATCGAAAAATTTATGGAAGTCGAAGAACAAATTGTGTCTGGATTGAAGCTGAAAAATTGCATTATATCTACTGGTGGAAGTGTTATATATTCAGAAAAAGCTATGAATGTCCTTAAACAGGGTGGACAGATTGTTTATTTACATGTCCCATATGAAGAAATTAAAAGAAGACTAATCAACATAACTACCAGAGGTATTGTAATAAAGAAAGGAAATAGTCTTAAAGACGTTTACGAGGAAAGAGTTCCTCTATACGTTAAGTATAGTGATACAACTCTTGATTGCTCAAATAAGGATATAGAATGTTGTGTTAGTGAAATTATAGAGAAAATACAAGAAAGTGAATGAAACAATATTTGCCCCGAAGGAGAATTTGAACTTTGTGTTCGTGGTTGAAGATACTGAGTAATTACGAACGAAGATAGATAGTGGAGGGGCTTGCCATAAGACAGCTCCTCTTTTTTTGTTAAAGTAACGGGAGTTTTGTTTAATGTCAGGACTATTGGTGGTATCTCAAACCATTATGATACGGAGCTGAAAGGCGACATTCACCTGCATCTGCGTTGGAACCGGTAGGGGACGCACAACTTCTTTGATTCCACTCATGGGGGACTGCGGCACGTATAGGAGAAGGACAGGGTTCTGCCAATGGTTATTCCACCGAAAAACCTTGCCACAGCACGGTTCTGTAATATCCTGAACAAATGAATATAGACTGATATCCGTTTGGAGAACTAGAATGAACACAGCAAGTCAAGAAGCTTAAACATAGTAGATGGAGCAGGTGGTGTATTGTGAAAGGGCATGTATCTTATTCAACGATGATCGAGGGAACGGACGACTTGACGGGTGTCGAGATGGTTCAACTTACTGACAGTACTGGGGATACGTACCATCCCTATTTTACCAAAACTTTAATTGACGCGGAGAATCAGTATATCCTGTTGGCCTCTAACCGAAGCGGAGCCATGCAATTGTATACATTGCGATTCGCGGATGGACAAATGGTACAACTCACGGATGAAACGGATATTTATCCGTTCAGCTCGGTGCTGGATGCACAGCATCATATCGTGTATTACTTTGCGGGCCGCGTCCTCAAGAGTGTCCGTCTCGATACGTTGGAAGCCGAGGCTCTGATGGAAATTCCCCCAGGCTTCAAACCCAGCGATTTATCCATCGATAACGCCGGTCAATATCTCGCTTTTTCTTATGTGGAAGCAATTGAGGTTTGTACGCAAACCAGCAAAATTTATTCGGAGATGAGGGAAAAGTATTTTCGCAGGCCGACAAGTATTGTCATCCGGTACGATTTGACTAAGAAGTCGTCGCTTGTGTTATGGGGAGATCAGCAATGGATCTCGCATGTCAATATCAGTCCAACCGATCCGAATGTCGTTTTATTTTGCCACGAAGGGCCGTGGCTCCATGTTCACAGAATGTGGACCGCGCGAGTAGACCACGACAAAGTATATCCCCTCATCGATCAAAAGGTGAATTTGGAGCGGATCGGCCACGAATTTTTCACTGCAAGCGGCAGAGTCGGCGCCCAATATTCGTACAGAGACCAGGTAGGCGAGGAATTCTACAAACATGGCGATATCTTCGTGAACACGGACGGCTCGGATGAGCGCAGATATTATTATCCTTATACCCGTCCATCCCACGTTCAAATGAATTATGCGGAAAACTTAGGGATCGGCGACCGGGCGCCTATTCGCAAGGATATGAAGGATCACGGCAATTATTTAGCAATGCTTAAATATGAAGGTGAGTCCGTTGAGGTCGGCTTGCTCTGCGCTCACGGTACGTCCTGGAAGAGTCAAATGTCGCACCCGCATCCGATTTTCACAAGGGATGATAAGTATGTGATCTTCTCATCTGAACGAAATGGTCGGACCAATGTATATAAAGCTCGTGTGGATTGGGATAAGACCATTAAGAGTGACAAGTCATGAACATTTCCTTGGACCGAATCAGAGAACTAACTATATATTTCAGGTTAAGGAGTGAATCATCTTGGCTGTCTACAATCATTCGGCCGATACAAATGTAAAACCAATCAAAACAGCAAGGGTGATAAGTACAAAGGGCAAGCTGCGGAAGATCAAGATGGACCGCTGGTTGTATCTGATGCTGCTGCCTGGCATTATCTATTTCCTATTATTTAAGTACGGACCCATGTGGGGGATCGTAATCGCCTTTCAGGATTACTCTCCATTTCAAGGCATGACCGGTAGTAACTGGGTAGGCATGAAGCATTTTATTCGTTTGTTCAGTGATCCTACTTTCTTCGTTCTGCTGAGGAATACCTTGCTGCTTTCGCTAATGAATATAGTGTTCGTCTTCCCGATGCCCATAGTAGTGGCGCTTCTACTGAATGAGCTTCGCACAGAGAAGTTCAAAAAGGTGATCCAGACCTTGATCTATATTCCTCACTTCATGTCTTGGGTCATTATTATCGGGATGTTTTTTGTTATCTTCGAGATGCAGGATGGTGTGTTTCAGAAGATGATAGCGTCGGTGGGATTGCAAAAGTTCACCTTCATGATGAATCCCGATTTGTTCCGGCCGACCTATATCATTCAGGCCATCTGGAGGGATACCGGATGGGGAACCATTATTTACTTGGCGGCACTCGCCGGTGTAGACCCGCAGCTGTATGAGGCTTCCCGGATTGACGGAGCAGGCCGGATGCGTCAGCTGTGGCATATAACGCTGCCGTGCATACGCAGTACGATCGTTATTCTGCTCATATTAAAGATTGGCGATATTTTGGAGTTGGGCTTCGATCATGTGTTTCTGCTGCTCAATCCGCTGAACCGGGATGTAGCCGAAATTTTCGACACCTATGTGTATACGATAGGGATCGTGCAAGGATCATTTAGCTATTCCACAGCGGTTGGCCTGTTCAAATCCTTTATTGGCCTAGTGCTTGTTCTGATTGCGAACGAGCTATCCAAGAAATTTGGAGAAGAAGGAATTATCTAGAAGAAAGGAGCAGCCGGTCATGAAATCTCATTCCTTTGGCAGCCGATTGTTCGACTACTGTAACTATGTTTTGCTGTCGTTGTTTGCTTTGACAACTACAGTGCCGTTTATTCATATTGTGGCTACGTCGTTTGCTTCCGAGCATGATGTATTAAGTAAAGACTTCGTATTGTTTCCTACAGAATTTTCGCTCAGCGCCTATCGCATCATATTTGGTAATGACCGGATCGTGCAAAGCCTGCTGGTAACAGTATTCATCACGGTGGTCGGTACATTGATCAATATTATTTTCACCTCCATTATGGCTTACCCGCTGTCACGCCGGGATTTAATCGGCCGTAAAGCGCTTATGATCATGATCCTGTTCACACTACTGTTTGGGGGAGGTATGATCCCGGCTTTCTTGCTCATCAAGGCCCTTGGTCTGCTGAACTCGTTCTGGGCATTATTGCTTCCAGGTGCCATCAGTGTATTTAATTTGATTATTCTTAAAAATTTCTTTCAGCAGTTGCCCGATGGGCTGGAGGAATCCGCCAAAATTGACGGAGCCAATGATCTGGTTATCTTGTTCCGGCTGGTACTGCCGCTTTCCTTGCCGGCAATCGCCACCTTCAGCTTATTTTATGCCGTAGGTCATTGGAACACCTTTATGGCAGCGGTGCTATATATCAATGATTCGGAAAAATGGCCCATTCAAGTTCTGCTTCGTTCCATCGTTATGCTCTCGCAGGGCTGGCTCGATAATCCTGAGGCAGCAGCAGATCAAGCGGTCCCTCCGGAAACGGTGAAGATGGCTGTTATTACGGTAGCTACTCTACCGATTCTATGTGTATATCCATTTCTGCAAAAGCACTTTGCTAAAGGGGTGATGCTTGGTTCAGTGAAAGGCTAATCATCATGCAGTATAATTGAAATCATACAAATCAGGAGGTCAAACAATAAATGAATACTTTTACTTTCAAGCACATTACAGCAACAGCTATTGCGGCAGCATTAACAGGTACTCTGCTGGCAGGTTGCGGGACAGGTGCCGACAATGTAGGTTCTAAACCGGCAGAGGGCGGGAAGGCGGCAGCAGTGAGTACGCCTACCACGATCAAGATTATGGCTCAGGTTACAGGAGATCCGCCAAAGGATGATAATCCGATCAAGCTGGAGATAGAGAAGCTGACGAATACAAAGCTTGACTTTACTTGGGTGCCAGCAACAGCCTACAATGACAAGTTTAATGCGACACTGGCCTCAGGCGAGCTGCCTCAGGTCATGTTGACCAACACAGGACGGGCGCCGAATGTTATTAATGCCGTTAGAGCCGGAGCCTTCTGGGAAATTGGTCCATACCTCAAGCAATTTCCAAATCTCAGCAAGTTAAATCCTAATGTATTGAACGGTGTCAGCTATGATGGTAAGATATACCTGCTCCCCAGGTTCCGTGATTCTGCTAGGCACATCATCGCGTACCGTAAGGACTGGATGAAGAACCTAGGTTTGCAGGAGCCAAAGACACTGGACGATCTTTACAATATGGCGAAAGCGTTTACGGATCAGGACCCGGATAAAAATGGTAAGAACGATACCGTAGGTTATACAGAATACAGTGCGCTGGATGCTTTAACTCGCGATATTTCCATTTATTATGGCGGACCTATGTCCAACGGAATCATGAACGATCAGGTGGTTCCGAATTTCTTAACCCCTGAATATTTGGAAGGGCTCAAGTTTTACCGTAAGCTCTATGCTGACAAAGCCATGAATCAGGATTTTGCCCTTCTGAACGGCCCGCAGCAGACGGAAATGATGGTCAAAGGGAAAGCGGGAATTATTATTGCGGTTGACAGTACGGTGAAGCTCATTCAGAAGGATGGCGCTAAGCTCGATCCGAAGCTGGAGATTGGTTATCTTCAAGGGCTGCCTGGACCCAAAGGCTTGAGAGCTTCCTCCACTGGCGGTGCCTTGGGCGGATATTTCTTCTCCAAGAGCACGATCAAGACCGAAGCAGAGCTGCTCAAGATTCTTGACTTCTTCGACAAACTGTCGACTCCTGAAGGTATGACCCTTGCCTACCGTGGTATAAAAGATACGGACTACAAGATGGAAGGCCAGAAAGTAGTACAGAACGAGACTTTGTCTGACGTATCTAAAGCGGGCATTAACGCTTTCAGCCAGCTCGCCGTTGCTCATGCGAATGTAGGCTTGCCGCTGAAGCAGGAGCCGCTTGATGAATTGGTTGGTAATCTGGTAGCAGCGAACGAGAAAATTGCTGTATATGATGTTGCCAGCTCGCTGATCTCTGCTACGAAGTCCGAGAAAGGACCGGAGCTCGACAAAATCAAAAATGATGCTCAAGTGAAGTTCATTATGGGACAGATTGATGAAGCAGGCTATAATAAGGCAATTGAAAATTGGCGTAAAGCGGGTGGCGATAAGATCATTGCTGAATTCACTGCTGAATACAAGAAAGCAGCTAAATAATTTTTAAGGTGCAGTATCCAAGGGGGACTATCTATGAATTTCCGTAAAATGACCTATCTGAATAAACTTCTTGTGTACGGATTCCTCCTTGGCGTTGTACCACTGGCCATTCTTGGATTTTTATCCTACTTCAGAGCTTCAACTACGATCCAACAGTATGTAGAAGTCGGTAATTTACAAATCTTGAAGCACAGTCAGTTAGCTATTGAACAAAATATGAAGACCGTCGAGACATCGCTTGCGGCGTATCTCAGCACTTCATCAGGTACGGATTTGTACAATATACCGCTCGATTATAATAAATATGAGCCATTCAACAGGCTTGAAACAAGCATGCGCCAGCTGCAGGTCTATGAGCTTGGCGTATTTGATGTAACGATGTATAACATGCAATATCAATGGAGAGTAAACAATACGGGGATTGTGACGTTTCAGAATAAAGCTGAAGAGCTGAAGCCATATGCGGAATTTCTAAATTCATCTCTGAATTCCACCTGGACTAGAAATGAGCATGGCATCCGGTTTCTAAAGAAAAGTCAGTTGTATGTTCCTAATCCATCTATACTCATTGTTGTGGACATCCCCTTTTCCCATCTGAACATGCTGCTGCTGCGCACGAACCCGCTGGGAAGCACGGCAATTCTTGATGGCAGCATGAACCTGCTCATTGGACAGGATCAGGGTACCGTACAAAAGCTGCTTGTCGATCAGGCAATAAAGAAACAGCTGACGAACCATACTGAGACAGAGGGCCAACTCCTCATCAAGCACAATGATGAGACGTATGGGATTACTTTTCTACGCTCGAGCTATACAGGATGGTACTATTTGGCCGCAGCATCTATTGATGAAATAACACAAGAATCAAAGTCCATTGGTCGTTTTACCTGGTGGACATGTTCCGCCATCTTGCTGCTTATTTTGTTCGCTGCCTGGTTCGGCTCCAACAATATGTACCGTCCTATACGCTCATTGCATAATATCTTGCTCGGACAGGGTGAAAAGCTTCGAGGTCCGGATAACAGCAAGGAGGATCATATCCAGCAGATCGGACAAGGCGTGTATCGTCTCTTGGACCGAGAGAAGATAATGTCAAGCCAAATTGAAGGCTATACGGCTCAACTGGAAGCATTTTTCGTACAGAAACTCATATTGGGAGATGTACATAAACGTGAAATCAACGAGAAGCTCTCTATGTTCGGCTATGCAGTGGAGTGGAAGCAGATAACGGTCATGGCTGTCGAGATAGATACACTGGAAGGGACACGCTATAGCCGCAACGATCAGGATTTACTGCTCTTTGCCATCAGCAATATGGTGAGTGAGCTCATTCCGCTCCCCTACAGGCTCACACCCATCGTAACCAGCAACTGCCAACTGAACGTATTGGGTACAAGTATAGAAGATTATAAGTTGTGGAGTGGCGAGCTCCGGCTGTGGGCAGAAGCTGTACAGAAAGCGGCGGCGACTTACTTGGACGTTACCGTAAGCATTGCCTTTAGTCTACCTGTGGAGCAATGGACAGATATTCCAAGAGCTTATCATGAGACGGAGGAAGCGCTGAATTATCGGGTTAGATTGGGCAATGAGGCGATTATTTACAGCGAAGATGTGGTATCGGGTCCCGTTGAAACGATGCATTATCCTTTGAAGCTGGAACAAGAGCTGCTGACCTCGATCAAAAGTGGATATCGTATCCAAGCCGAGGAGAAGCTGCGGGAATTCATGCAGGAGCTGGTCCAGCCTCCGTTCCACTTTCAGGAATATCAGCTTTCCTTATTCCGGATTTTGACGGAAATCAGCGGCTTGCTCCAAGCTGAGGGAATCCCGCTGGGACAGCTTGTCAATGGGGAGGCCCCGCTAATCGAGCAAATGTCGGGACTTCGGACTGTGGAAGAAATGGAAGAGTGGTTCCTGCATAAGCTGATTATTCCGGTGATTGCCAGTTTGGAGGATAGACGCAGCTCACAATTTCAGAAAATATCTAAGGCTGTTATTCAAATGATCCATGAAGACTTCGATATCGATCTGACGTTGGAGATGTGCGCTTCCAAAATTCATTATCACCCGCATTACGTCAGTAAAATATTTCGGCAGGAAACGGGTGTTAACTTCAGCGAATATCTCTTGAAGCATCGCCTGGAAATGGCTAAAGGCTGGTTAACCGATACCAATATGACGGTCACTGAAATCGCTGAGAAGCTGAAGTACACGAGCCCGACCAATTTTATACGTTACTTCCGTAAGATTGAAGGAATTACACCGGGTCAGTTCCGTGAGAGAAATGCTGGAACGGTCTCACCCCAACAGAATGAGTAGGCTTACAGCGCTGCCTTGGTGAAGGTAGCGCTGTTTTGTTGCAGCAGTCTGTAATTTTCCATAACGAATAGATTCATGTTAACAATAGAATAGGGTAGAAAAGCACAACCTTTACTCCTGCCGTGGAAACCACTGTTTCTGAATAAATGAATATAGACGGATATCAATTTACGAAGCTACAATGATCGTGGATATATCCAAATGATGGTTATTGAAGTATAAAGGTTAGTATAACTAGGTAGGCCTGCTGTGCACGCGTGGCACTCCCTAGCTGATTCGAGCACAGGTGCCAGTTGTTATGCAAAATGAAGGAGGAATTATTTGATGAATCAATCGTTAAAAAAACGTTTGTGTAAGTTTTTAATTTTTTGCATGATGTTGGTTTATGTACCTCTAGGGATGACAACTCCGGCTGCAGCCTATGGAAATGGAGTACTGCTGAACACCGGATTCGAGAGTGTTACGGGTATGGGTACTTTAATTTTTGATGGGTGGAGACTAGACTCTACCGGATCAAAGGCTACGAATGGTACTCCAGCAGGTTCAAGCTATGCTCGCACGGGGAATAATGCTTTAAAGGTTTCGGCGGGCTCAGGCAGTCAAAAAACGCCTGCTCAGCAATATATTTCGGTTATTCCCGGACAGACCTATCAAATATCCTATTATATGAACGTAACCCATAATACGAATGCTGCATCCTCTACGGGAATGACTGCCAGATTCTACGACAAGACCAACCCGGATAACTTTAGTAATACCGGTGCTGTACAGGTCGGTGCGGATGTAAATGTTGGCGGTGTAACAGGCACGACTACATCCGGATACACCTTGTTTCAGAAAAGCTTTACGGTTCCTGCCAATGCAAACTATATGCGGGTTTATGTGTTTTCTATAAGCTCAGTTAGCGGCAGCATGATTGCTTACATTGATGATATCAGTTTAGTTCAAACTGCAGGCACGGCTCCTGTAGCTGTTACCGGTGTTAGTCTTAACAAGACAGCTACAATCTTAGAGAAGGCAGCAACAGAAACCCTCACGGCAACAGTTGCTCCTGCTGGGGCGCCACAGGCAGTCAAGTGGACTAGCAGCAATGCCAATGTAGCTACAGTTGATATAAACAATGGCTTGGTAACGGCAGTTAATACAGGTACCGCGACCATCACAGCGACTTCTACGACTGCCACCCCGTCTAGTGTTACGAACGCAGTGTACACGGCTTCCAGCACCGTTACTGTACTGGCTGGGATGCCTGCTCCTGTTTATGGCCTAACATTAACCCCGTCTTTTCATTCTGCCAGTGTCTACATAGCTGGTGGGAGGGATGATTTAATCCGCCATCTGTACTATAGGAAGGCAGGGGATTCTGTATGGAAAGAAGCGTTAGAGCCGATTTATATTCCGGGTAAGGAAATGTTTTCCGGAAGTATAGTAAGGCTTGAAGAAGACACAGCCTATGAAGTGAAATCGGATGTATTCTATGGAAGTACATTGGTGAAATCAGAGACAGGAAGCTTCCGGACATGGACTTCCAATCCTACCATTGCACAGACCATTTCCTTGTCCAGCTTATATACCAGTGGCGGTTTGACCATAAACGGAATAACAGGAACCGATACTGGCTGGATTAAGATTGTCAATGACACGGGACTGACTATCGATGCCGGGGATCTAACCAATCATGCTGTAACGGTTACAAATTCGGTTTATACGATACTGGATGGCTTTATAGTTAAAGGTGGAAAGAAGAACGGGATATTTATGAACAATACCGTTCACGACGTTAGAATTAGTAATGCTGATATTTCCGGTTGGGGACGGATTGCTGTTGATACCGTAACTACCCCTGAACAGATTGCTTTTATTAATAAGAGTGATGTTGGATATGGAACTCCTATTGATGCCGAAGGGAACATGCTGGAGGGCGATGCAGGCTTCAGAATCGAAGATTCAAAGAACATAGTCGTAGAAAGAAGTTACGTGCATGAACCGAGAGGATACGCAAATCCATGGACGGGCATCAATTCAGACGGGCAACCCTTCAGTAATTCCCATCCGCAGGGACCTGAGGCGATGTATCTCCGAAGTGCAGGCGGGATGGTAGTACGCTATAACGACTTTAGCGGGACGGATGAATACCACCGGTTCAATGATGTTATCAGCGGGTATTTTAATAACCAGGAAAGCGGTGGTTTTTATAAAGATGCGGACGTTTACGGCAATTTCTTCGGGTACTCCAATGATGATAGTATTGAATTAGACGGAGGGCAGTCCAATATCAGGGTTTTTGACAACCGATTCGAAATGAGCTACGCTGGCATGAGTTTCGCGCCGAACATGGTAGGACCTAGCTATGCTTTCAAGAATGTACTCTACAATATGAATGACTATAGGCGTACGGGAACCGGCGCAGTAGTCAAATTAGGCGGCAACAACAGCACGGTGTATAAGGGACAAACGTGGTTTTTCAATAATACCATCTATGCGGTTCCCAAAGCTATTGTAGGCAGCAGCACACCCAAGAACTGGTATGGTGGCACCAGAAATAACCTGATTGTTGTAATGAGAAATCTGATCAATGGTTCCTCCTATTTCTATAATATTGAAGATAACAGCCCGTCAGTAAATCCCGGTACGAATTTCGATTATGATGCTCTCGGTCGCAGCACTGCTGCAGATGGTGCTGGACAGATTGTTGCAAGCCCTGGTGCCGAAGCACATGGGCTGTTCAAAATAGGGAAGATGACTAATCCCGATGCAGGTGTATTTACACTGGCAGCTTCCGGTATTGATGCTGCGAAGGAAGTCAATGTAATGGATAAGGGAACGGTAGTGAAAAACTTTGCCGATACTTTCACCGGCAGCACTCCGGATATCGGTGCCTTTGAACAAGGGGAGAGCAGCCTGTTTCCGAAGCGGCCTATCCCGTTCCATGCAGACAAATATCTGGTCAGCATACCTGAAGCAAATGACACGGCAACATTCACAATCTCTACAGGTGCTTTAACGGGAACAGGAAATTATACGATTAGACAAAACGCAGAAGAGGATTGGTATACAGTTTCACCTTCTTCTGGAACTTTTGGGAGTCATGATAGTGTAACTTTTTCCGTCTATGTAGACAGAACGAAGGCATCCTTTAATAGGGCTGCAGAGTACTCCTCTTTATTTGTAAGGTTGTCTGATGGGTATTCAGTACCTATAACTGTGAAAGCAGAAAATTCCGTAACGGCTCTTCAAATAGGAGAGAATCTACAGCTGGTATCTACAAAGGTTTTCCCGAATACAGCAAATCTCAATGCAGACTGGAAATCAAGCAGTGCAGCTGTAACCATACCTATGGAGACTACAACAACCTATAAGAATGTACCTTCAGTATCCATAACTGGTGTATATGCGGGTAGCTCCACCATAACGGCAAACAGTGCTGTAAATGGAGTAAACCAAGCTGAGTACAGAGTACGTGTACCCTCGAGACTGGGGGATCTGCAGGTAAACGGGCAAACGGTGGAAGGGTTTGAGCCTGGTATCTACAGCTATAATGTTGTTTTGCCGGTAGGCATGCCTGTACCGACGGTTACGGCTGCAGCCATGGATACAAGCACTACATCACCCTCCACTGTCACGTATGCTTTACCATCTAGTATACCGGGTACTGCTGTAGTCACGGCAACTTCTGCGGATGGAACAACTAGCAATTCCTATACCATTCATTTTACTCAAGTGATACCGGATTAATGGCTCCTTTTAGGGGCGAGGGAGATTTCAGTACTAATAAGGATGAGCAAAATGCTCATCCTTATTAGTATGCAAGCCCAGCATGGTGGGCGTCTCTCTACGGTGAAAGTCCGGGAATGGGGTCTGGCAGGCGTCTACCGTTAGCCAAGAGCAAGAGAGTGTCTGCAGCGAGGCAGAGTCTGAAAGAAGCATATGGCAAAAGCACGGCTTGAGGTATACGAGCATTTATATTATCAAAAGCCCAGACAAATCATGCCACTATCTCATATGCTTTATTAGGTGAATGACTATTTTTAGGGAGGAACCATCACATGTACTATGCAACACCATGGACACCAGATCCGCATTTTCAATCCTATTTTCGTCCTCTAAATGATTATGCGGTATATCCAATTCGCTCAAACTATGGTCAAAGTAATTACAATCCTTATGCACAGCCTGTTGTGCCATTCTTGAGATATGAATCTGTTTCACCTCAAAAATCTGCATGTATCAGTAGTGCAGAAGTAGAATTAAACCAGGCTTTTCGAACACTTTGGGAGCAACACGTTGCCTGGACGAGGATGCTTATTATAAGTATTGCAGAGAGTTTGCCAGATGAGGCACTGGTTACTGAACGTCTCCTTCGCAATCCTCCTGATATGGCCAATGTGTTTAAACATTATTATGGTGAAGAGATAGCTAAACGATTCAGCGCTTTATTTAGAGAGCATCTTGTATTGGCCGCACAACTTGTTAAAGCAGCCAAGGCTGGCAATAGCCGGGCAGCCGCGGAAGCGGAGAAAAACTGGTATGCCAATGCGGATGAAATAGCTGCTTTTCTTAACAGTATCAACCCCAATTGGCCAAAAGCAGACTTGAGGAATATGCTGCATGAACACTTACGTATGACCAAAGATCAAGCAGTTTTCAGGTTATCCAAAAAATATAAATCTGATATCGCGACCTACGATCAGATCGAGAAACAGGCACTTGAAATGGCAGATGCATTTACAAATGGAATTGTAAAGCAATTTCCTAATCATTTTTAATGATCTGCAAAAATAGAAACTAATTAGACTTCTACTTATTTTGGAGTCGTTACAATAAGATCGCTGGAATCGTCTAAGAGACTGTCATTTAAAACAACAGTCTCTTTATTATCTCTCTTCTAAAGAAGCGTGTGACAAGCGAGAATAAGACTCCGATATCTAGGAGAGCATGGCCTTCCACTTGGAGTAAACATTCCAAGCTTCGCCTGATTCCAGGTGGGCTTTGCAGGTATAAAGGCCTTCTTCGACAGATTCTACCCTGTCAGCCAGATGGAGCCTGTATGCAGCGTTCAATAGTACCTGATGGGTGAATCCGATATGTGCGTCACCGTGAAGAACAGATTCAGTCACCCGAAGCTGTTCGGCAGCGTTCCAAGTCGTTTCGGGAAGGGGAGTATCCAACCCCAGGTTCTCCGGATTGACGACATGAAGGGAAGCGTGCCCGTTCTCCACCATATAGGTGCGAGTCGGTCGATCGATGAACAGGTCCTCCGAGCCCTCGGTACCTTGGACGATAAGAGATTTGCGGTATTTCAATTGAGTCGTGAGCCGAGATAACCGATCGAATACAGTGTTGTGGTAAACGCCGAATACCAGGTAAGGGGAACAGCTGTAATCGATCAATTTCTCAGCCGTATTCAATACAGTCCTCATTCCGAGCTGTTCCCTGATCGGGCGCAATTCTTTTAGTGGAGGGCACCATTCCTCTGCAGGGACATACAATACTCCAGTTTCTTTAGCGGTTGTAACTATTTCCGTGCGTGTTCGTTCACTTATGGTTATTCCTGCCTCAAGAAGAATGTCATGCAGTGTCACTCCCCACTTGGGAGGGAGTGAGGCGGTACCGTGAAGCGTCACCGGTAACCCGGCTGCAGCGAGTAGAAACGAAACGGCAAATGTAGCGAAAAATGATTTATTACGTCCATCATAGGGTCCGGCGCAATCAATGCCTTCCTGGATCGGTTCGCGGTAAGCGGCTTCACGGCATACTTTCACAAAGGCTTCCAGTTCCTCCACGCTTTCCATCTTAATGCGCTCCGCCATGAAGAAGGCGCCTATCTGGGCTGGAGTTGCCCGAAGGTTGATGATTTGTTCTGCAGCTTCTAGAGATTCCTCATATGTCAAATCGCGGGCTCCGCGTTTGCCACGCCCGACTTCCTTCAAATATGTGATCATTTAGGCTTCGCCCTGCTTTCTTTGCCCACTTGGAGCAATTGATAGACTTTCACGATGGACGTAGCGACGTCGACCAATCTCTTGCGTTCATTCATCGCTTGTTTACGAAGAATGTCATAGGCCTCGGATTCAGTGATAGATTTAATCTCACACAAAATACTCTTAGCCATATCGATCCATTTACGTTCCTCGATACGGCTGAGCAGCTGCTCCCGCTCGTTGTACCATTGTTGGCGTTCAACGAATTGCTTGGAACTGAAGTGAAGTGCCCAATGGAGCTCATAGCCTTTCATGAAAGGGGTAAGCATTCCATCCAGCATCACGTCATCCTCGCAAGCTTCCAAGGACTGGGAGGCAGAACGTTCATCACACCACCAGATTAAAGGCAGACCCTTAAGCTGCATAAGAAAGGTGCTCCAAGGTTTAACTTCATCCATTGACAACTGCAATATGGCCGCATCCGCATCGATAATGAGCTGCTTAGCCTGTTCTTGGTCGCAGGTACAGGTAACGATATAACCATTGGAGCGTAGAATGCTTTCGGGGGAAAGCGAATCTGATACGGGGAAGAACTTCCCTTCTTGGGCCAATTTTTGGTTATGAATAACCAACACTGAACGCATGAATGATTCCCCATTTCATTGATTTCGATAGCCAAAACTCTGTTTGTTATATATCCTTACATAAATATATAACACAGATCCAATTATATTGTCTATTGCTTAGTTTTCAAAAAATATGTTATGTATATTGACATCAAGATAAGGCCGTAGTATATTCGAATTAACCAATTAAATATTCGGGGGTACAATGGGGTATCCCTTTAAGCGGCAATGGAGCCTGCTATCGTCTTTCACGGATTATTTATCGTGGAACGAAGCGGGCTTTTGTGTTTATTTTTTTATGGAATTTCGAGAGGAGAAGATGATTGTATGGAAGTAACTAACAAGAAGAAGTTGGTGCTGGTCGGGAACGGAATGGCGGGCGTTCGGGCGATAGAGCATCTGCTTAAGCTAGCTCCGGAAGCTTATGAAATCACGATTTTTGGAGCAGAGCCGCATCCTAATTATAACCGGATTATGCTGTCCTCGGTTCTTGCAGGTGGTGCTGACCTTCAGGAAATCGTTATTAATGATTGGGATTGGTACAAGGATAATAACATACAATTATTTGCCGGTCATCGAGTGACACAAATTGATTCGATTCATAAACGTGTCGTCTCCGATCAAGGCATAACGGTCTCCTATGACGTGTTGATCCTGGCAATGGGTTCGAATCCTTTCATGCTTCCGCTGCCGGGGGTTGACAAAGAGGGAGTTATTGCCTTTCGAGACATCAAGGACTGTGAGATCATGATGGATTCCTCTCGTAAATATAAAAAAGCAGTCGTTATCGGCGGAGGATTGTTGGGTCTTGAAGCAGCACGAGGCTTGCTGCATCTTGGAATGGATGTATCTGTTGTGCACATAAACCCTTATCTCATGGAAAGGCAGCTGGATGAAACAGCAGCGAAGATGCTGCAAGCGGAGCTGGAGCAGCAGGGAATGAAATTTCTACTGGCGAAAAACTCCGATTCGATTGTTGGAAGGAAAAGGGTTACGGCGCTCAGGTTTACGGATGGTAGCAAGATTGATGCTGACCTTGTCGTAATGGCGGTAGGTATCCGTCCGAATGTGGAGCTCGCTAAAGCTTCCGGCATTGAAATCAACCGTGGAATCGTCGTTAATGATTGGCTGGAAACGAGTATTCCGGGTATCTATGCTATCGGAGAATGCGCGGAACACCGTGGAATCGCGTATGGTCTCGTGGCACCGCTCTATGAGCAGGGTGCAGTGCTTGCCAAGAAATTGGGAGGAGTCGAGACTGTAGGTTATGCGGGCTCTGTGACCTCCACGAAACTGAAGGTTTCAGGTGTGGATGTATTCTCCGCAGGAAGATACGAGGAACCAGTAGGCTCGCGGTCTTTACGTTACCAGGATGAGGTAGACGGTGTATACAAGAAAATCGTACTCCAGAACGACAAGCTGATTGGGGCTGTACTGTTCGGAGATACCCATGACGGAGCAAAGCTCTTCTCCATGATCAAGAATGGAGAAATTGTAGCTGGACGCGAAAAAGAGCTGTTGCTTGGTGGTTCCATCGGCGGAGGTGTGGCCGCATCATCGGATAGCAGGCTTAAAGATATGACAGAGGACGAGATCATCTGTGGGTGTAACGGTGTATCCAAAGGCACAATAGCAGATGCGGTCATTGCCAAAGGCTGCAGGAGCGTCGGTGAAATTAAATCGTGCACGAAGGCATCTGCCTCCTGCGGGGGTTGCAAGCCATTAGTTGAAGGCTTACTGAGGATGTACGCCGGTGATGAGGCTGGAGAACAGGTGAAGGAAGGGATTTGCGGCTGTACCTCACTGACAAGAGATGAGATTGTTGCTGAGATTAAACGGATGGAAATGATGACGATCAAGGAAGTCATGCATGTGCTCGATTGGCGGAATCCCGAAGGTTGCGCGAAGTGCCGCCCGTCACTTAACTATTACCTGGGCATGCTGTGGCCCGAAGCGTATGCAGATGAGAAAGAGTCGCGGTTTACGAATGAAAGATACCATGCAAATATTCAAAAGGACGGTACTTATTCGGTTGTTCCAAGAATATACGGTGGAGTCACATCTCCGTCAGAGTTGAAGAAAATCGCCGAGGTCGCAGAGAAATACGACGTTCCAATGGTAAAGTTCACAGGTGGACAGAGGCTGGATCTGCTGGGTGTGAAGAAAGAGGATCTTCCGAGAATGTGGGAAGAGCTGGATATGCCCTCAGGGCATGCATACGGTAAGACACTTCGCACCGTTAAGACGTGCGTCGGGTCCACGTTCTGCAGGTTCGGTACGCAGGATTCCATCGCCATGGGGATCAGGCTGGAGAAGGAGCTTGAACGGCTGAATACACCAGCGAAGGTTAAGCTTGCGGTTTCCGGATGCCCGAGGAACTGTGCGGAGGCCACTATCAAGGATTTTGGAGTTGTTGCCATCGATGGTGGCTGGGAGCTGCATGTCGGCGGTAACGGGGGGGTCCATGTCCGAGCGACGGAGCTATTGTGCGTGGTCAAGACGGAGGATGAAGTTAGTGAATGGGCTGGTGCCTTCTTGCAATATTATCGGGAGAATGCGCAGTGGAACGAGCGTACCTCCAATTGGATCGAGCGAGTCGGACTGGAATCGGTCAAACGTGCGCTTGAGAAGCCAGAGGATCGAGCGGTGCTCAGCGAACGGATTAAGAAGGCACTCAGTATGACTACCGATCCTTGGAAACAGATCGTAAACGAAGATTCCCTACGCAAAAACTTTGAACCACTAAAGCAAGTACAACCCATAATAGACTAACACTAAGCAGACAAGGAAAGGTGGAGGAGATCGTATGTCTAAATATCTAATTGGCCAGTTGTCTGACATTGATCCAAAAGGCTCTCGCACGATAGTGGTACACAATCTGGAAATTGCATTGTTCCGTCTATCAGATGGTGAAATATTCGCAGTCGAAAACAAGTGTCCGCATAAAGGGGGGGCTTTATCTGAAGGGATGGTATGCGGAGGAAAGGTCCACTGTCCTCTGCACGACTGGAAGATTGATTTGCAAACAGGGAATGTACACGAACCTGATGATGGCTGCGTGAACACTTACGAAGTTGAGGTTGATCGTACCAATGGCTCCATATATGTAACTATTTAGACGAGGGAGGATGTCGGATATGGATTATATCAAACCTGGGCAAGTCATTAACCAAATGGTGGAGGTAGGGAAGACTAAAGCCGAGATGAGCGTCATGAACATGTTCATCCGCGGTGTATTGGCAGGGGCGATCTTGGCGTGTGCCACGACGTTGGCATTCACTGCAACCCTGCAGACCAATCTCGGTATAGTGGGCGCACTCATATTTCCAGTCGGATTCGTCATCATCGTATTGTTGGGCTTGGAGCTTGTCACAGGGAGTTTTGCTTTTATTCCCTTATCCGTAATCAAGAAGCAGACAACGGTTGGTAAGATGTTGAAAAATTATACGTGGGTCATTGCAGGTCACTTGGTCGGATGTGCGATCTATGCTGCCTTATACGGTCTTACGGTGTCAAAGATGGGAACCGACTTGGCGAGTCCTCTTGCTCAATTGCTGGTCAAAACAGCTGAAGCGAAAACAATCGCCTACAAGGATATGGGAATGAACGGTATGATGCTTGTGTTCATCAAGGCCATTCTATGTAATTGGATGGTAACGCTTGGAGCGGTTATGGCGCAGACATCAAGCTCCACAGTAGGTAAGATTGTAGCAATGTGGCTGCCTATTCTCATTTTCTTCGGGCAGGGCTTCGAGCATGCAGTTGTTAATATGTTCGTCATCCCGGCTGGTATGATGCTCGGGGCGAAGGTCAGCATGGGAGATTGGTGGATATGGAATCAATTTCCCGTACTCGTTGGAAATTTTATAGGTGGAGCTTTGCTTACGGGACTTCTCTTGTACTTGTCGCAGAAGGGCTACAAGACGTCATTGGGTAATACAATAGAGATGAATCAATCCCGGCGGGATACAGCCGTTGCCGAGAAAATCGTATGAAGACGGGTACTGTGCATATTGTTGGTGCCGGCCCTGGGGATCCTGAGTTAATTACTGTGAAAGCTTTGCGTCTTATTAAGGAAGCGGATGTTATCCTCTATGATCGCCTTGTTAACGAACAGTTGCTTGCTGAAGCCAAGCCGGAGGGTCAACTTGTTTACTGTGGCAAATCACCAGGGGCACATACGATGTCTCAAGAGCAAATTCATCGCAAGCTTGTTGAATATGCTATGCAGGGAAAAAATGTCGTTCGCCTGAAGGGTGGAGACCCCTTCATCTTCGGACGTGGTGGGGAGGAAGCGCTGGCCCTGGCCGAGCGTGGCATACCTTATGAAGTGGTACCGGGTATCACATCGGCATTGGGGGCGGCATCGGCAGCCGATATTCCCTTAACCCATCGGGGAATGAGTGCTTCTGTAGCCTTCGTAACCGGCAGTCGCTGCTCAAGCCCGGAAACGCGAATTCGTTGGGATTTACTCGCGCATAGCGTGGATACGTTGGTTATCTATATGGGTATCACCCAATTGGAACAGATTCGCACAGAATTGTTGATGCACGGTAAAGACGCGGATACGCCCACAGCAATAGTCGAGAACGGATCGACGGAACAGCAGAGAACGGTTACGGGGACACTTGGGCTTATTCATAAACAAGCAGTGGCAATGAAGATCAAGAACCCTGCACTTATCATTATCGGAGCGTCCGTTAAGGTTCGAGAACGATTAAATCTGCTTGTGATGGACGCAATCCATCAAGTTGGATAGAAATGGAATACGGAAATTTTGGTTGACACACGTATTATGTAAAAAGACTGACAATATAAATCCATCAGAAAAACGTTAAAACATAGTTTGAAAACATCGCCCGAAAAAGGCGGTGTTTTTTTTTCTTTGAATACAGCTAGTTTCATAGGTCGCATGGAAACGTTTATAAAATGTCCGTCATGAATATATGGTACATGGGCATTCCATAGGGGGCTGCTGCTAGCGAATTCGGACATCCGCGGCGGGGAACTTGTAAATCCCGAATTATTTGTAGAGGTGCCAGGTGTATGGACGCGTTACGGAATGCCAAGCAAGGACAAAACAGGCATGACAGCGGAACGTGAGGAAATTGGTTTCATGCGGCTCTAGACGATTACCACTTACTTCCTATAGAATTATAGCTATAATAGTGTAAAGGAGTTATATGAATGCAAGATGGATCAAGACCCCTTACTAGACGCAGAACCCCAGTAGGCTCCAATACACAGCAGGGGAACCAAGGTATCCCATCATCTCAAGCCTCGTTAGGTGTTTTTGGTATAACTTCTGCTACAAGCATTAATCAATTGCAGCGCTCTATAGGAAATCGGGCTGTCGGCAGAATGCTGGCAAATCAGATGATCCAACGCAATACATCCAGCTCGACGATTACACCTATCACAGACCCAAAGCTCCCAGCGATCTTGCCTAATTCAAAGGCAGTTGCTATGAAGTCATTAATGGGTGCACATATGCGTGATTACGAAAAGCAAACCGATCCTTCAACTTACAACGAGAAATTTAATGTATCCGAAGATAAGCCGATAGGTTCTAAAATTTCCTTTCGCGGCGAATTTGAAGTTTATGAAGTAACCGATGAAACAGGTTTATGGAAATTGGCGAAATTCGAGGGTAAGCACGGTTTTGTACGCATTAACAAGGTTGGTCCTATTCGCGGACTTTCAGGTGCGAGGGACAAGCTGGCGGAGACAAGGGCACAGCAGGCACTGAATCCACCTCAGAATGTTCCTTCACCCGAGGACGATCGCAATGCCATCGATGATGGTCTGGAAAATGCCGGACAAACTACAGAACTGTTAGGGACAGGTCAAGGCGGTGTAAAAGAATCTTATGATATGCGTGCCGATGCTTTAGATGGTGTAGAAGGGCAGGAAGCTGCAAAGGAGAGCTTAGAGCTGGAAAGTGCCAAGGTCGGCATGGCGACTGCGCCTGGAGAGACGCTGCTCGCCGGGATTAACGGAATCGTAGCGATGAAGAAAATCATTGACACGGCCAGGGATACCGACATGTCGAAGACTGAGAAAGGCTTTGATATTACGGAAGCTGTAATAGATTCAGGCAAATCCTTGCAAAAGGGCGTAGAGAGCACCTCAGGCTTTGCAGATAATATTGGCAAGCTTTCTGGAAGCACTGTCAAGGGCGCTGAAGCGGTTAGCGACTGGTCGGGTTCTGTTGGTGAAGCAATATCTGCCATCAAGAGCTCGTTTAGTCTAGTCAGAAATATTTATGATATCTTCAGCAAAACATTTAGCAGTGAGGGCATTAGCGCGGATGAGGTGGTTACCGCCAGTCTGGATGTACTTAGCAATGGACTTCAAGCTGCCCAGTCAGCAGTCAAGACTGTCAAAGCGATCCTCGATATCATAAAAGTTGGGGCAGCAGGACTTGCACAGGCGATTCCGGGCTTGGGAATTGCGATCAGTGGCATTATGATCACAATCAAGGTATACAAGATGATTAAATCATCAATTGCAACTTATCGAATGACCAAAGCCAAGCGAGAATTTAAGGACAAATATAGCAGTAAAGAATATGTTGGAGCTCAGCAATATACGCTATTTGGCAGGAATCTTTGGAAGTCCTTTAATCCTGGAACAGATTCTGGCAAGCTGCAGACCCGTAAGCAGGAATTAATAGCAAAGGGAACGGCCGCCACCGAACCTGAGAAGATAGAGTTACAAGATATTCAGGAATACGAGGTTGCCAAAGAAATTAAATATATCAACCAGAAGCGATTGGCAAGAGCAGGTTTGCAAATAGGGCTGGAAATGACCAATATTGCTGGGGATATTGCTACTTTGAGTGGGGTCGGATCCCAGGTTGGAGTGCCCCTTAAAGCAGTGGCTGCTGGCGCTGGCATTACCATGAGCTTAGGGCGCAAAGCCAAGCAGATTGGTAGGGACCGTGCTGCCAAGCCTGGGGCATGGAAGCTTACCAAAATGGTGTTTAATGAAGGAAAGTCCTCCACACTCAAGCATCAAAAAAGAGTCGAACAAACTAATCTCATTCTGGAGATGATTACTAATCTTCCTGAGTATAAGCCAAGCGACGCTGACATCAAAAAGCAATATAAACGCGTAGAGAATTTCATTTCAGGATGCGGTGTGAATCCTCTTGAATTGTACAGGCTTAATGGAAATATAGACAAACAGCGCGCGTTGCTGATCAAAAGCATGAAGAGCCGTGAGTAAGTCGTACATAAGTTGTGAATATATTAATTATATGCTTAGAAGCAGGGGGACATAAAGTGAATGCGAATAAACAGGCAAGAGATTTGGCTGAGCTTGGCTTTTTACAGCAATATTTCAAGGAAGCTGGACTTGGGTCCGATATCATCGAACCTTCTGAGACAATACCCATTGGAACCCTGCTAGTTCCTTTAACCAAGGACAGCCAGCAACGAGATCGCTATTTAATCTTCAACTTCGTACCTTCCTTGGCTCATGAGGGTATCGAACATATCCGACTCCTGCAAATGTACACCCAAATTCCAGTAAGCTGGGAGAATAAGAGCCTTGAAAAGCTAGAGAAGCTGCTGCTGGCGATCAACAGCCATTTGGCAATTGGCCACTACAGTATTCGCGGGAACCAAGAACTCTATTACCGGTATGTGTGGTGCACACCGAGCAGCCATTTGGTGCCTAAAGAACAAATATTGGAGATCACCGATTTGTTCATTATGATGCTGGACACATTCGGCGGAATGATCGATAGTGTCGTATCCGGACAAGCAGAGCTATCCGCTGTGCTAGCTTTTCTCGAACAATAAGCATAATAGTCAAAAGATATCTGTTCGACCATGACATTACGATCCGCTTCAAAAAAAGGGAATGCAACCGGTTTTGTCAAGGCATAATACTGAAAAAAGAGCATGCTAAAGAACCTTCCTTTTGAGCATTGGAGGGTTTTTTATTTGGATAAGAAAACTATGATATCTAAGCCTTCACCTCCGGACAAGATTACCGTCGATTATAATTCCATATTGTACCAACTGAGTTGGTATGCTACAATTTTCTGGTGTTATTTTGCTAAGATATTAAAAAGAGGTAATAGGGAAGGTGTGTCAATGTCTAATTTTAATCCTCAATTAACACGGTACAACTCGGAAGAGATTACGGAAGGATCCTATGACAGACCCGCCGGCGTTAGTATATTTGCTGTGTTGTTCACGTTGGGCGGTGCGGTGAGTTTTATAGTGAACTTATTTATCCCGGGACTGATAGCGGGGGTCGAGGCGTTCTCCCCTTTCTTTAAAGCACTTCTTGTTGCTACGTTATATTTTCTCAGCGTGATCAGTATTGCGGCGGGAATCGGCACTTGGAAAGGCAAAAAGTGGGGATGGTGGCTCGCTTTGTTTTATTTTGCCTACACTATCCTTGGTGGATTGAACCAGCTGATTTCTTATCCAGGTCTTGCTGAAGCTTATGGTACAGTAAAGGGAGGGGGAGCTTCCTTTTATCTAAAAGCGATTGTCAAAATCGTGCTCAATGGACTTGTCCTTGCTTACTATTTCAGGGAAAGTGTAGTCAGTTATTTTCATGTGGAATCCGTGGCGAGGCTTAAAGCTCTCGGCATCGTATTTGGCATCGGCATAGTCATCTTCGCTGTCTGCACTCTAACACAGTTGGTTGCAGTCCGGTGACCAAGTAACGTATTGCGTTTTATAGAAGCAAAAAAACAGATGGAACTAATTGGATATTATACTAAACGAGGTTGCCCACACAAAACGGCAGCCTTGTTACGCCTAACGAGCAGGATTCTTCAACAAAATTAACTCTATGAACGCTACCGCATGATATTCGACGGCCCTATTACTGCAGTTTTCATATATACTATTCCGAACGAATCATGTAAACATTGATCCCGCAATAGTTCCTTCTACCTTGTATCCCAGGTTCGAATAAACGATGAATTCGTTTGTTATTACGCCAAACTATCCGGTTCAATTGAGCTCGCGATCGATTAAACAACTCGAAAATTGGTATTACCGTAAGTAGGCACAACGGGCATAATGCGAATCCGAAAGGAGAACGAAACGGATGAATAAAATCAGTTTGTCAACCGCCGTATTAGGGATTTGTGTGTTCCTAGCCTTAGGCAGCACGCCGTTCGTCCGGGCAATAGAGATCGGAGATGTGACTGGACAGGTCCTATCAACAGATATTCATGCGTATGTCAACGGCGCCGTGATTCCATCGCTAAATGTGAACGGCTACACGGCGGTAGCGGCAGAGGATCTTCGGGAATACGGTTTTGATGTGGCTTGGGTGCCTCAGGAAAGGAAGATTGTTATTCGTTACAGTGGGAAGAAGGAGGTCCATCCTCTACCCATCCAGAAAACAACCCGGCTGTTAGGCACAAAGTTGGCCGATATCCTGAATACGGATATAACAGCTTATTACGGTGATCATCAGATTCCTTCCATTAATATCGGCGGAAAAACGGTAATCAAGCTGAACGATCTGTCCGCTTTCGGGAGTATCTTGTGGTCAGAGAAGGAGCGAGAAATCACATTCACTCCCAGCGCTGACGATGCCGGATGGTTCACCGCTAATCCGTTAGTAGTGCGGGAAAGAGGCATTGTTAAGGTGGACGATATTATGATCGGAGACCCGCAGATCACGTGGAACGGGGAGGCAGTCGGCCAGACAATCGATGATTTGCCTATGCTGGATGTATCATGGATTGCTGGCATGCTGGGCTATAAGACGAAAGAAATGGAAGACGGCAGTCTGCTGGTTGAAAACGGGGCCAACGGATTTATCCTAAGGGAAGGCGACAATCATGCGGACTTGATTTGGTTCGGGACGACGGTAGGGAAGGTGGAGGTTTGGAAGGAACCGGTCAAGCGGGACGGCAAATGGCTGCTTCGGGAGCCGGAGCTTAAGGACTTGTTCGGGTATGAGTCGGTGTGGAGCCCGGAGACGCATATGGAGAACATCACGTACCGGAAGTTCATAGTAGAGGACCATGGGCTCAAGCAGCTTGTCGATAATTACAATTATATTGTCCGCGTGGACGAGTTTTTGCAAGGAACCTCAGACCTTCCCTTCATTGATCTTGAAAAAGAGACTGACGGGCAGATGGCTCACGCACCGGTTGTAGCAGGCGGTATGGCTGATGCTGTCGAGGGCGGACCTAAGTATAGACAGGATACGTCAATCAAACTGGAGCTCGGAACGAACCGTATGCAGCTTCGATTGACCCAGGGCAAGCGCATTTTATTCGACACGCCGTATGTTGTGGAGCTTCCGCTGCGGGAGCTGGCGGCAATCCTGGACCAGAACACGTCTTTCAGCTCCGGAGACTCCACTCGTCTTTTGAATGTGACGCCGGAAAAGTCGTATCAGGAAACCTCCAGCTCGGACATGACCTTCTCGGGAACGGTGGACAGGATCAATGGTACCGGCTTGACCTTTAGAATGGAACGTCAGGAGGGAGACGGATACGTGCAGGAGGGAGACCCGGTATCGGCGCCGTTTGAAGGCGATCGCTTTACTGCAAAGGTAATGCTGCCGGATCAACTCGGGATGTATCGGCTGACGGCATTCAGCTGGGTCACCAATCCGAAAGGTTCCTTTCAGATGCCGGTAGCCTATTGGTATATTCAGAAGACCGATCATGCAAAGTAAGCAGGGAGGTAGTACAAGGCATTCCCAAAGAAAGGATTCGTATATTTGGATAAGCTGAACATTAAAGAATTTACACATGAGGACGTTATTTTAAGGGTGGAAGTCGCTGGTTCGGATTCAGCATGTGAATGAAAGAGCAAGGGCTCAATAATCCTAACGAAAAGGCAGCCGATTAAAACCGGCTGCCTTTTCCCTGCTAACGTGCAGGATAGTGGAGGATATAGCCCGCGCAACGCTGGTGACGAAAAATAAAAACGATGTCTTTGACCTTTTCAAGATGCTCCTTGGGAGAATGTCGAAGTGACTGATGATACGCTGGCCTTGTTTACGGCTAACGGTACTGAGAGTTGGCAAAGGCATATGTAGGAAAATAATAGATAAGATTAGGACACTTAAGTATTTCTTTATTGAGAGCAACTTAGTGCTAATTTGGGAGTCTTATTAGCAGGCAGTACGAATAAAGATGAGATTCTAAGCTCAATCTTTGATTTCATAGCCACCATACCGACTTAGAGCCTTCTCTTTTAAATTTGGTACTCTTCTTTTTTGTTATAAAGCAGCAAAGCATCATCATATAAAGTAATGTAAATCAGATACTCAGGTGGGATATAGAATGAAATTGTATTGCGCAACATTTTTCCCTAGATTAGGAGCAGTTTGTCTCACGATCCCGCTCCTCCTGTCAGGATGTCAATCACCGTTTTTGGACTCAACAGGAGTACAAGCCAACATTAATGTGCAAGTAAACGATCAATCGGTTACAACAGCAGTACCAACATTGGAGGTTAAACCTCCGCCAGAGGTGGATATACCCCATCTTCCCCCTGATAAGATTGTTGACAACCAGTTAAGTCCGGAGATCGGGAAGCCGAAGGAAGAAGCGAATGTTCCCGATTTATCAAAACCACAAAATATCTCAACTCTGAAACCGATTTATACGGTTGATAAGGGCAGGGTAGCGATCACAATTGATGATGGACCTACACGGTATACTAAGGAGCTTTTAAAAGTTCTCCGTGAAAATGATGCCAAGGTAACCTTTTTCTTTCTAGGACAAAGCGCGGCATCTTACCCCCAATCAGTGACCGAGGCCGTATATGACGGTAATGAAATAGGCTATCATTCTAATTCTCACCCCAAAATGACGAACATGACGTACAATGAACAAAAAAGTGAATACGAACTTGGTTTAAAAAAGCTTCAGAAATTGGTTGCCAAGCCTATTAGACTTTTTCGCCCGCCGTATGGGGCGTATAATAACGATACAAAGCTCGTTACAGAAGAGTATAAAATGAAAATGATACTCTGGAATGAGGATCCGCAGGATTGGTCGACAACTAATTCTGCTGAAGTCGTCAAGCATGTGTTGGCCCAGGTACAATCCGGGGGAATTATTGTGATGCACGATCATCCCTCAACGATTGCTGCTTTGCCTGACATCATCAAGGGAATTAAGTCCAAGGGGATGAAGCTGGTAACGATTCCTTCAGATTAATACAGGATAGAACCATCAATAACGATTATGTTGGAGTGCATGCCTTTTTATTTATCAAGATAACTTGGAGCCGATGAACTAACTTATTTGTGCATGTTATCTGAGCCGCATATCAGGGTAACTATTATTTTTTTAAGGAGTGAAGAGAGTGGGAGAACTAACTTTACAATTTTCAGAACCGAACAATGAAGATTTACTTGCTTTGATTGCTAAGCTTGATGAATATTTATACTCCTTATACCCTTCCGAAGAAGTATTTGTTGTTAATTTGGACGGGCCCAAGGTAAGCGATGTTGTATTTGTCATTGCATATTTGGAGGATATTGCTGTCGGTTGCGGAGCTTATCGCCCGTTGGACGTACGGACCTGTGAGCTTAAACGAATATTTGTTGACCCTTCATACAGGAATAAAGGTATTGCATCACGTATCCTATCATTTTTAGAACAGGAAGCAGCGCATGCTGGATTTACTTCCCTACTACTCGAAACCGGGCCCATGCAGCCCGAATCAATTGAGCTATATAAGAAATTGGGGTTTGTTGAAATCGAACGTTTCGGAGAATATGTGGATTGCCCTAGCAGTATCTGCATGGGGAAGAAGCTGTCCTGATCTACATCTCAACGACGAATAAATATAGGAGAAGATATCATATGGACTACCCGCAAAGTTGTTGGTACGAAGGTTTGGATATACGTAAACTCGGTCACGATGAGGTTGTGAAAATTCACGAGTTGATGTTAGATGTTGTATCGAGGCTTCCCCACAAATCCTTGTTCGTCACTGATGACGAAGATTATTTTCATGATCTTCTAGAACAGCACGGGGAAATTTATGGGGCATATGACAAAGGAAAGTTAGTTGCTTATTCGGTACTTGCATATCCCGGAACGGGCGAGAGAAATTTAGGACGAGAATTCGGAGTACCGGATGAAGAACTTTCTCGAGTCTGGGCGCTCGACTCAACTATCGTACTCGAATCTGTCCGTGGCCGTGGGTTACAGCGATATTTCAACGATTTGCGTGAAAAGCGTGCTAAAATATTGGGCGGTCAGTACCTGTATTCAACGGTCCATCCCGACAACGAAGCAAGCCTCCGTAATTTGGAGGCTGCACAACTTAGTTTTCAATTCACGCGACTCATGTACGGGGGATTTCAAAGGCATTGTTATGCAAAACAGCTTTAATAACTCGAATAGACATCGTCACAGCCGACTAACACGCAAAAGGAGTTTGAAGAAAAGGAAGGAATTCCCTCCCGAGTTGCGAATTACAATAGTAATCCCAACCCAAAGGAGTGTTTTTTCATGTCTCAATCAAATCTTTTACCGCGATGCCATCCTGAAACAGTCGGTATTTCATCATCTGCGGTGACCGCCTTTTTGGGGGCAGCGGAAAGCGGCGATCACGGCCTACACAGCTTTATGCTGATGCGCCACGGCAAGGTTGCGGCAGAAGCCTGGTGGTCGCCTTACGGTCCCGACCTGCAGCATATGATGTATTCCTTAAGCAAAAGCTTCACCTCGACGGCTGTAGGGCTGTCCGTATCTGAAGGGCTGCTTTCGGTCGATGATTATGTTGTTTCTTTTTTTTCGGAGAAAAACCGGATTGACGATGCCAACCTGAGCAAAATGCGTGTAAGGCACCTGCTTTCCATGTCGACTGGACATGAGAAGGATACGACCGGTTCACTGCGCGAACAGAAGGACGGGGATTGGGTGCAGGCGTTTCTGGAGCTGCCAGTCGGGCGAGAGCCGGGCACTCATTTCCTCTACAACAGCGGCGCCAGCTACATGCTATCTGCCATTGTGCAGAAGCTTACAGGCCAAACGGTGCACGAGTATTTGCAGCCGCGTCTGTTCGAACCCCTCGGCATATCCGGCACGACTTGGGAAACCTGCCCACGCGGCATGAGCGCAGGCGGCTGGGGATTGACCCTGAAAACCGAGGATATTATCCGGTTCGGCCAGTTGTATTTGCAAAAAGGGTTGTGGAACGGCCAGCAGATATTGCCCGAAGCCTGGGTCGACGAAGCGACATGCTTCCAGGTGTCCAACGCGGGTACCAGCCAAAATATCGATTGGCAGCAAGGCTACGGCTATCAATTTTGGCGGTGTCGACATGACGCATACAGGGGCGATGGGGCATTCGGCCAGTTTTGCGTAGTGCTGCCCGAGCAAAATGCGGTAGTCGCCATGACCTCGGGTACGAAAAACATGCAGAATGTCCTCAATCTCGTCTGGGAGCATCTGCTGCCGTCGATGGTGGACGTTCCACTGCCTGCAGATGAGCAAGCACAGGCTGCCTTGGCTGATAAAGCCAGTGCTAGTGCGTATTCTCCACTAAGCTCCGATATCCGGTCGCCTTTGGCGGAGCAGGTATCGGGCAGCCGCTACGGGTTTCCTGAGAACGAACGCAACATTCAAGCCGCGACATTTGATTTTAACGCGGATGAATGCGTTATCACGCTGTGGAACGAACAGGGTCAAACGCAGGTTCGTTGTGGACTCGGCCATTGGGAGGAAATGGACACGAATCCATCCCGTCAACCGTCCCGGATGGTAGCCAGCGGAAAGTGGCAAAGCAATGATACGTTCGTGATGAACTGGAGATATGTGGAAACCCCGTACTCAGATACGTTGACCTGTAAGTTTGAGAGCGGCAAGCTTACGGTGCTGATCGACCCGTACGTCAAATTCGGCATGACGACGGAGCCTATCGTTTTGGAAAGCAATAAAATGGACAGACAATTGGAAATCTGATTAACGGTGCCTTTTTAGACAATTTTCCAACCTCTTTACGAGGCTTGGAGGTTGTCTTTTTTTATACTGTAGATGAAATTGATTCCTCGTCGAGTTGAAAAAGATACATATAACAATGAGAGTTAAATGATTCCCCCTTTTTTAGCAATCATAGTGAAGAGCTCAAGCTATTAACCATGTTACGATAGCTACGGGATATCGAAAATGAGCAGCATGAAAGGGAGTTTGACGTATGAGTAAGGTGCGAATCGGCTTGGTAGGTATAGGAAGCATGGGAACAGCACATGCTCGATATTTAATTGCAAATGAAGTAGAAGGTGCTGAACTCACTGCCGTTTGCGAGCAAAGTGAAGAGCGTTTGCAAATGTTTGCAGAGGAGTTCGGGAGCTCTGTAGCTTGCTATAATAGCTATGAAGCGATGTTTGACTCTGGATTGGTGGATGGTGTGCTGATCGCGACACCTCATTATTTTCACCCGGAACAAGCGATAAAGGCACTGAACAAGAATCTGCACGTCTTGATTGAGAAGCCGGCGGGCGTCTACACGAAGCAGGTTCGTGCGATGAATGAGGCCGCAGCCAAAGCCGGGAAAGTGTTCAGTATCATGTTCAACCAACGGACAAACCCATTGTACTGCAAGCTGAAAGAGCTGATCTCATCCGGAGAGCTCGGTGAAGTACGTCGAATGAATTGGATTATTACGGACTGGTATCGCTCCCAAAGCTACTATGATTCAAGCGGATGGCGGGCGACATGGGCCAATGAAGGCGGCGGCGTACTGATTAATCAAGCTGCGCATCAGCTTGATTTGTGGCAGTGGACTACAGGCTTGATGCCGAAGCGTATCCGGGCTTTCTGCTCGTTTGGCAAGCATCGGAACATCGAAGTCGAGAATGAAGTGACGGCATATGCAGAGTATGAGAACGGTGCAACTGGGGTGTTCGTGACATCCGTTTGTGAGTCTCCGGGGACTAACCGCTTCGAGGTTACGGGCGATCGCGGTAAAATCGTTATCGAAGACGGAAAGATGACTTTCAGTCGTCTGCGTGTCCTCGAATCAGAGTTCAACAGTACTTTTAAGGGCGGGTTTGGACAGCCGGAGTGCTGGAAATTCGAAGTACCTGTAGTAGGTAAAAACCCTCAACATAAGGGCATCACGCAAAATTGGGTGGATGCGATTAACAAAGGAACTCCGTTGATTGCTTCAGGGAAAAGGGCATCAAGGGGCTAATGCTATCGAACGCGATGTTGCTTTCTACATGGACGGATAACTGGGTCGATCTGCCGATTGATGAGGACCTATTCATTGAGAAATTGCAGGAGAACATTCGCAACTCCCGATCGACCAAAAATCCGTTGGAAAGCCGTACTCTAAATGTAAGTGGAACTCATTAGGGAGGTCGGGACAGCGCTAGCGATCATTTGTATGTAGTCGACGGCGAGAAGGAGCAACATTTGCAGCTAAGCGGCATTGGTTTTCCGCTTTTCGGAGAACTTATCTTGGATTGCATGAACCGGACGGAGGATGTGATGACGCAGGAGCACGCCTTCAAAGCCGCCGAGCTTTGCCTAATCGCCATGAGAGATGCGGTTATTGTATCGAATCATAATTCTTATACTGGAGGGAATAACTAATGAAATTATCTGTATTTACCGTAGCTACACCGGATTTAACTCCAGAGCAATTGTTGTCAACCGCGAAAGCAGCAGGCTTTGAGGGTGTTGAATGGCGTTATAAGAGCGTACCGGATGAGCTAAAATCGGCTCCCCTATCGTTCTGGGGGAACCACTTATGCTCCATTCCTGAGCATGGTAGTGAGGCTGAGTGGAAGTTCTATAAGGAAGCGACAGAAGCTCAAGGTTTACAGATATTGAGCGTTACACCTTATATAACGGCCGGTGATTTGGAAGAAACCGAGCGTGTGCTTAAAGTGGCCAAATATCTGGGTGCCCGCTTCATCCGCTTGGGGGTTCCGCGCTATGACAGAACAAAGCATTTCAATGAGTTATTTGAGTTAGAGCGAACTTATATCCGCGAGGCTGAGATATTATGCAAGCGGTACGGCGTAAAGGGTCTGGTCGAGACACATCATGTAACCATAGCAGCCAGCGCTAGCGCAACTTATCGATTAATTGAGGGTAGAGATCCGAACGCGATCGGCGTATTGTTCGATCCGTGTAATATGGTCTACGAAGGCTATGAAAATTATCGGATGGGGCTGGAATTGCTCGGACCTTATGTAGCCCATGTGCACATGAAAAACGCTTCTTGGACACAAACAGGTACTAACGACGATGGCAGTGCGGTTTGGTCTGTTGACTGGGCGCCCTTGAAGCAGGGAGTCGTACCTTGGAAGCATGTCATTGATGATTTGAAAGCGATAGGTTATGACGGCTGGATCGGTTTCGAGGATTTCAGCAAAGAAAAACCTACTGAACAGATGTTGCACCAGTTTGTGCAGTATGTGAGATCTCTGTTATAGGTTATCGCTAGTCGAACCGCTTCATAGTATGATAAGGGAAATAACCACCTTTAGTGTGAGACGGAGTAGGTCCTATGTGTGCATCTACACTTCATGTGAATTCTATATTCGATTTTTCGTATCGACAAAACCAGCCGTATAATCAATCTGCCTTCCATTCACATCCGAATTATGAGGTCTACTACTTTCATAGTGGGAAATGCAATTTCCTGATCGGAGATCGCATTTATGTGCTTGCACCCGGCGATTTGATCCTTATGAACGGGATGACGCTGCATTGTCCGAAGATCGACCCTAATGTCGAGTATGTCCGATCTACGATTCACTTTGAACCGAAACGGCTACAGCCACTGCTTGGCACGCAGACGGAATTACCGATTCTACAGCCATTTCAAGAAATGGGAAATCATTTGCTTCGTTTGAGTGAGAAGGCAAGGACGGAAGTTGAACGAATTCTTGAGCACATGCACGACCAGAATACCAGGCACGATGTAGTCGGTTCTTTCCGAGCCAGACTCGCGTTTGTCGATCTGCTGACGCTAATTTACGAGCTGTGCCTGCATCCGCTTGAGCATGTTAACGTCCAGTCTACGGCGAAGGAAAAGACTGTGCAGCAGGTGATCACGTTCCTGGAAACGCATTATAATGAAGATGTAACCCTGGATCAGGTTCAGAAGCATTTGCACGTTAGTAAATTTTACTTGTCCAGAATGTTTAAGGAAGTAACCGGCGTGACGATGTTCGAGTTTGTATACCGAAGACGTATTAATCAAGCCCGGATCGAATTTGTACTCGACCCAAGCGTATCGGTCACGGATGTATGCTTTCGGGTTGGCTTCAAGCACTTAGCGCATTTCAGCCGAGTATTTAAGGAGCTTGTGGGTGTCACTCCGGTTCAATATAAGAAATCACTGACGGCAACTACGGTACAATAATAGCCGATCATTATAATGATTAGGAGGCTTCGGGATCATGCGGCAATGGAAAGTAGTAGTAACTGACTGGGAATACCCGGATCTACGCTTCGAGGAAGCGGTATTTCAAGCTTATGGCAATATCAAGCTGGTAGTTGCACAATGCCAGACGGAGGAAGAGGTAATCGAGGTTTGCCGTGATGCGGACGCGATGATCAATCAGTATGCCCCGATTAGCCGTAAAGTACTCGAACAGCTCGAGAATTGCAAAGTGATCACGCGCTACGGTGTAGGTGTCGATACGATTGACTTGGAGGCGGCAAGGGAAAAGGGCATTTGCGTGGCCAACGTTCCTGATTACTGTGTGGACGAGGTTTCAGATCATGCACTAGCCTTGTTGTTATCATGGACCCGTAAAGTGACACTGGCGAATCATTCTGTCAAAAATGGCATTTGGGATTTCAAGGTGACACAGCCTATATACCGTCTGCGTGGCCAAACAATCGGTTTGATCGGCTTCGGCAAAATTCCGCAGTCGCTAGCTGAGAAGGTGAAGCCGCTTGGGCTGCGCGTCATCGTAGCAGATCCTTACTTCACCCAGGAAGCCGCTGTGGAAAAAGGGGTTGAGCTTGTTTCTCTTAGAACGCTGTGTAAGGAGGCGGACTATATTTCGGTTCATGCCCCTTTGACTGCGGCTACACGTGGAATGATCGGTGAAGAGCAATTCTCACTTATGAAAAAGGAAGCTATCCTGATTAATACATCACGGGGGCCGATCGTCAACGAACAAGCGTTGATTGCGGCATTGGAGAAAGGAATCATTGCAGGAGCTGCTCTGGATGTGGTTGAATCAGAACCGATAGACTCAGATAATCCACTGCTTCGGATGGAGCAAGTTATTATAACACCGCATGTCGCCTGGTACTCCGAGCAATCGGCTGCCGAATTGCGTTCCAAGGCTGCCATGGGAGTCGTCGATGTATTAGTACACGGAGAGTATCCAAAATATTTAGTCAATGCCAAGGTCAAAGACCGCGTTCAACTCAAACTGCCCAATGCCGAAGACCGATACGCCAAACTTGTCTAAAATTTAAAAAGCTGCAGCGGCACAGAACGAATTGATTATTATCTTTGGCGCAAGATAGGAAGAAGGACCCTTTCGATAAGTGAACTCTGAACTGTAACCCGAAAGTTAGACACTTTAGAAAAAGTGCCGGTCTTTCGGGTTACAGTTCAGTGGTATCTGCTCCCTGTTTTTATTTAGAAACAAGTGCATTACCGAAGTCTATGGTAGCTTCGCTGCCTTTCCCTTTTTCCATTGTAAACACGAGCTTAAGTTTCTCAACTTGTGCAATGGGTACTGTAATATCTTGCGCATCTTGCATTTGACCCCATTGTTCAAATAAGCAGAGACCTCTTTAATGTTCGCTGAGGCATAGACGACTGTCGAAAAACTGAAAACAAGTAATCCTGAAAGTGCTAAAGTAGTCGATTTTCTCATAATTCCTCCTGATTTTATAAAATATATTGTTATTTTAGCAGGGATTAGCATAATATGTCTGTTATTTTAGCAAATCTTTACAAAAGTTCGCTTGCACAATAATTCCTACCCACAGAAAGATTCATTTTACGGCTCTTCCGAGATTGACATACGGAAAATAATCGCCTATTCTATTATTGACTGAATTAGTCAATCAATGGAATAAAGGAGCGAATCCTATGAAAAATATACAAAAAGTAGGCAAGGCCATCGTGATCGGTGGCAGCATCACAGGTTTAATGACGGCAAGGGTCCTCTCGTCATATTACGAAGAGGTAATCCTTATCGACAAGGACGAATTTCCGGATCATCCCGAAGATCGGAATGGCGCTCCGCATGGCTTTCATCCCCATAGGTTCACACAACGTGGTAAAATGATTACGGAGCAGCTTTTTCCTGGCTATGAGGAAGAACTGGTGGCTCTTGGTTCACCAAGTTCACTAAATAAAACCGTTCATATGATGAATCAATATGGAACGGTAGCCGGACCTTACCTACGGAACGATATCAAGTTCAGCCGTGCTGTACTGGAGTGGGTGATTCGTGGACGTGTCAAGCAGATTCCGAATATACGGCTACTAGCGGAGCATGATGTTATTGGGCTCCATACAACTCCGAATCATAAGGCCGTTACAGGCGTCCAAGTCCGTGGGCGGGGAACAGGCATGAAAAGCGAGTTCTTGGCCGATCTTGTTGTGGATGCCAGTGGCCGCGCCTCCAAACTGACGCAATGGTTGAAGGAGTTTGGATATGAAGTACCTCGCCCTGATCGGATGAAAGCAGCTATCGGATACAGTACACGACGGTATAACGTACCTGCACATTTGAAGCACCTGACCGAGAAATGGGATGTGATCAACATCATGGGCCAACCGCTCAAGGGAACGTTTACGGGTGTATTTTCCTTTATAGAGAATCAAGTGGCTGAGATGCTGCTGTATCGTCCAGGCGGGCACTATCCACCAACGGATGCGGAAGATTTCGAGCAGGAGGTCGCTCGGCTTCCTACCCCCATGATTGCAGAAATCCTGTATGAGCTCGAACCGATCGGCACACCTAAGGGTTTTCGCGTACCAGAACTATACCGTCACCACTATGAGCACATGGAAAGATGGCCGGACGGATTGCTAGTGTTGGGCGACGCATTCTGTATCTATGACCCGATTTTTGGTCAAGGGATGACGGTTGCTGCCATAGAAGTGGATTTGCTGAACACCTTGTTGCAGGAGCGACAGAACAACCCTGAGCCACATTTTGAGCAAAAAGTGCTCCGCAGGATCCAAGAAGAGGCCATTACTCCTGCCTGGTGGTTAAATTGTGCGGCGGATTTGCAGTGGGATGGCGTCGAATATGAGGCTGGCACAGAACCGCTCAAGGGAATTGCTTTTGGGAGCAGGTATATGAATTTGATCCTGAAAGAGGGGAGCGCGAATCATAACTTCAAACTATTCGGTTTGTACTGGGGCGTTAACTCGTTAACATTACCGCTGCATGAGTTGTTTAATCCACAGATGGTCAAGTCGGTGCTTGAGGCATCGGAGGAAGGACAGCAACTACTTGCAGACCTACTGAAAGAATACGAGCTGCCGTTAGAAGAAGCATTGACTAAATTGATTCCAAGTTAGGAGTGAAAAATATAGTGTCTCCGTTAAATGAAGAACAACAGAATCAGATTCGAGATGAACGCAGAGAGCAAATTATGAGCGCTGCGCTTAAAGTTTTTGCAAGGCGGGGGATTATTGGGACGAAAATGAGCATGATTGCCGCTGAGGCCGGGATTAGTCATGGGCTGCTTTATCATTACTTTGCGTCGAAAGAAGAGCTTTTCACAACACTTGTTGAAAGAGCAATGATTGCCTCGGATGAGGCTATACATAGTGTTTATGAGTTGCCGGGCACACCGATCGATAAAATCAGAGCGTTAACGCTAGACATGTTAGATGAAGGTGGTACGGATTACTTTCTGCTGATCCATCAGGCGAGAACATCAGATGGAGTGCCTGAGAAGGTGGTGGAGTTGATGAAGCGTTACTCCATGGATAAATACGTTAAGCAACTACAGGCATTATTCCGGGAAGGACAGGAGGTCGGAGAGCTTGTGGATGGCGATTTGGACGAAATGATTTCGTCTTACCTATCGGTCCTCTCTGGTCTGATGGTGCTCAATGTACAGAAGATTGGGGGCTACCAGCGTCCGAGAGTTGACGTGTTGCTGAGGATGATTGCTCCTCTATAGGGAAGAGTGACATGGCAAGTAAGGAGGCTGTCCCAAACTAACATGGCCTGACGGCCACCACCATGAATGAAAATGTCTTGGCTTGTGAATCTGTATGTTCCA
>NZ_MRTH01000030.1 GCF_001956045.1 Paenibacillus sp. FSL H7-0331
GATACATATATTTGCGTAGCGTAGCATCTCCCCGTTTCGAAAGCATGATTTGTCCCTTGTGTTTTCCTGACATTCTTTCAGCCGTTTACGCGGACTTCATTCGGACAATGTTCTTGACAAAAAGTAAGTTTCAATGTCGGATATATCGTTTCCCCCCTGTCTTATTACCCCATTAAACCTTTGATACATATACACATTGTTCAGCGTATTTTAGAACTGCTAATCTTTCAAAATCCCGTTTTTTTTCATTAATTCATTTCTGCCGATACTCTCATACTGTTCTTTAACATCACGCCTGTTGATTAACCAAAATATGTAACAAAAAAGGCCGCCGTTTCTGTCTACTGTTTACACTAAGCGGCTGTTGGGATAACAAGGATATTAACCATCGCGTACTGCCGGTTGTCATGGGCATTTCCAAGCAGGGGGTCACCGATACCATATCCGGCTTCATGAGATCCCGGGATGTTTCTCCCAAAGCATTAGTAGCTGGAATCCACAAATTGCGCTGACACGGGTTTGGCAGGTTTATCGGGTAAAATTGAAGTGATGGATCACACCAGTGTCTTGATACTCAGTAACAGCATGAAGCTTGAAAGTAAGCTCGTGGATAAGAAGCCGTATATGGCCAGCCATATCAACCTGAAGGTGTCTCTATTGGAAGTAAAGGACGGTACCTCCAACCAGTTAATCAAAAAAGAGCTGGAAACACTTCTTACCGAACGGTTTACCCACTTCTTTACTAAAATTCAGGCAAAAGAAGCGGATATTCTGGGGCTCGGTCAATATTATAGGAACCAACTACTAGAGAAGATCTGGAGCATTGGAGATCCGTTTACTATCCTCATTTGCAGATGGATATTCACTTTCATACAGTCATTCAAAATGAAGGCAATCTTAAGTCACTGTCGGAAATAAAAGGACAGATTGATGGAGCGGTGCAAAATAATACTGGACAACGATGTTTCTTTTTAATAGGGTAGAAGTAAATGCCTTAACAAAGGAAGGAACGACGATCATGCCCCTCATGCAATCGGTGAATTGGAAGGGCTTGAGATCGACGCTACAACCCTTGGGAAGAAAGGTCATTCAGGTATTCTGAAATCCAAGGCTACACGTGCAGCCTTTCTTTCCGATCAGACCCACCGGATTCAGATCGTCTATACCCCCAAAGCAAAACTTGCACTAGATATCATCAACTATTCGTTCTCGGAGGAATGTATGAGCAAGCATTGGTTTTACAGGCAAATGTTTTCTTATCTACCTGTATTTTTCGTCATTTCTATCGTTCTGATTGTATCGATGTTTTTATCCATTACGAACCTTTCCGAAAAGGCTACGGTCGATGCAAACGAAGTTTTCGCCAAACATGTTTTCCAATCTATTGATTATCAGCTTCAAGGGGTCGAGCAGCTAATCGTCAATGAAATTTTGAACAATGACAGGTTTATGTTCTTTTTTAATGGAGCTGCGGACAATAAAGATTATTTTTCCATGTATGAAATGTCGACCAAAGTCAAAAATTTGAAAGTTGCTAATCCGCTCATTGATTCCATTTATTTATTCCGGTCTGATGATCTGAAAATTTTAACGGAAAGCTCTTTTTTACCTTTGAACCGGTTTGTGGATCAGGCTTTTATTCTACAGCTGACAAGTACCGAGAATACAGCTTTAATACCTAATTGGACGGGCGTAAGATTATACAAGGAGTTTCTTGATTCGGAGCATGCGACAACCGTAGTATCTCTAGTCAAAAAAGTGCCTCCACCGCTTGGAAATCAAGGAATTATTGTGGTGAATGTGAAGACGAGTACGTTACGCCAAATTGTTCAAGAGATGTCAAGCGCAAATGTAAGCTATGCCACATTCGTTGACAGAGACGGCCAGTTTTTATTCGATCCGCCTACAGACAACAATCAAAGGGAGCTCGTACAGATTAAGTCCGACTACACGCAATGGGAACTGCATTCGGGATTGAAAAACGGGAAGCTCATCGAGATAGGCTCGACCATCTCCTATGTCTATATCTTCGTCGTTGTGTTGTCGATCCTCATCGGCGTCCTGTGGATCGTGTACATCACGCGGCATAACTACAAACCGATTGAATCGATTGTAGGGCGAATTCACAGCTATTCAAAGAAAAAAAATCAATCTTTATTTAACGAAAACGGCAAAGATGAGCTGAAATTTATCGAGAATGCAATAGATACACTCATAGAGCAAACGAATCAGTATCAAAAAGAGTATGAAGAAAATCTCATATTGAAACGCCGGCATGTACTGGCGGAATTGGTCGAAGGCAGCCGCTCTCTGAGCAAGGAGGAGTGGAACCGGGAAATGGAAGGCATCGGACTGTCTAATGAATTCGATCAGCTCTGTATCGTAATAATCGAAATCGATAAGTATTCTGATTTTTCAAACCAGTATTCACACCGGGATCAATATTTGCTGAAGTTTGTGCTCAGCAGCGTGGTCAATGAAATGACCGAACCGCTGCCCTGCGCAGCCTGGTCCGAGTGGCTTACCAACAATCAAATGTGTGTTTTATTGCAACTCATGGCAAAGGAGAGTAATCCCGAAACCATGGTGAGTGACATTTGCCAACAACTGCTCCATTGGGTACAAGCCAATCTGGGATTTACTGTGACGATTGGCATCGGACAATGCGTGAGTGACACGAAAGGTGTCGTGGAGACTTATGACTCCTCCTTGGAAGCATTAAAATACAAATCCGTACTGGGGATGAATCGGGTCATCCATTGCAAGGACATCGAATCGCATAATCAAGGCGATGTTTATAAAAGCTTGCACCATCTACGTTCATTGGCTCAAATGTTCCGTTTGAACGACGAGCGTTGGAACGGAGAAATGGGCTCCTTCTTTGCTGAAATCCAAGATCGATTGTATTCGCGGGCTGAAATTCTCAGTATGATGAATTACATGGTCTATCACCTGCACCGGGAAATGTTGGATTTACAACCGGAGATTCAAGAGATTTGGAAATCGGAAGGAATGCCCAAACTGAATGAATTAGCGGAAAGCTTTGATACGATTGATGAATTGGAAAAGAAAGTAACCAGTGTTTTAATCGCGGTCGAACAAAAAGTGATTTTACTGCGGGAAAAACGAACGAACCACCACCTCATTCAAGAGGTCAGAACCTATATTAAAACACATTACGCTAATCCGGATTTGTCGCTTGCTCACTTGGAAGAAGCTTTCGGAGTCAACGGAAAATATTTGAGTCAATTGTTCAAGGAAGAATTCGGAGAGAAGTTTGTTGATTATGTAGCACAGGTTCGTATCGAACGCGCCAAAGCGCTTTTAATGGAAACAAGTTTGCCGATTCAAGACATTGCAAATCAAATCGGGTATACGACCTCCATGACATTCATCCGAGTTTTCAAAAAACGGATCAGTATGACCCCCGGCGATTATCGTAAAGTTCATTGAGCCCGTTGCCCCAGCATGTGCAGCACTTGCGTTTGATTACGATATGTAATCAAGCAGCGGGTGCTGTTTTTGCTTGCTAATAACTGCAAAAAACAGAAATTCGGCTACTTCGGAAAAATGTAAATCCCACAAATCGAACAGAAATCTGAAAATCGTCAATTGCCCGAAACATTACTATTGTCGTGATCTGTACAGAAGGGTTATATTTGGGTCTCGAAAACATAAGCAGAAAGGAGTTTCCTCATGAATGCAGTTCGCACATCGGTTCAAGCAGTTGTAAGCGTGAAACAAAGACGGAAGCCGAATCGTTTTTTATGGACGTTGTTTTTGCCGGTCATCGCATTTTATATCGTTTTCAAATATGTACCGATGCTTGGTACGGTAATAGCCTTTAAGGAATACACGTTCTTTGAAGGTATTCTGGATAGTCCGTGGATTGGTCTTAGAAATTTCGAAACCTTGTTCAACAACCCTCAGACGGTCGGCATTATCCGCAACACCCTTGTCCTGAGTTTGCTTAGTATCATTGTCGGCTTTCCGTTTCCAATTCTGATGGCGATATTACTCAACGAGGCACGTAAACTATGGTTTAAAAAATCAATCCAAACGTTAATTTATTTGCCGCATTTCTTCTCCTGGGTTATCGTCGGCGGTCTTGTCGTTACGTTATTCGCCGAACAATCCGGCGTGGTTAATCATTTGCTGAAGCGGATCGGCGGTGAAACGTTCCCTTTCCTATATGATGAGACAGCATGGGTCGCCATATTTTTAGGATCAGGCATTTGGAAAGAAGCCGGATTCAGCACCATTATATTTCTGGCTGCCCTTACGAATATCGATCCGTCACTTTATGAAGCGGCCGGTATGGACGGTGCGAATAAATTCCGCCAAATATGGCATATCACACTGCCGGGCTTAAGCTCCACTATCGTACTCATCTTGATCCTATCGATGGGACGAGTGATGGAAGTAGGGTTCGACCAAATTTATATGCTCAAAAACCCGAGTGTTTTCAACATTTCGGAAGTCATCAGCACCTATATTTACCGGGTCGGTGTGCAGGGCGCGCAATTCAGCCTCACATCCGCAATGGGACTGTTTGAATCAGTCGTTGGCTTAATTCTCGTTGTGCTCACCAACGCGGTAGCACGCAAATTTAACCAGGGATTATGGTAGAAGGAGGTGTTCCCATTGAAAGCAACCGCAGGAGAAAAGATTTTTTACGGTATCAATTATGTCATTCTCTCCTTGGCAGGACTCAGCTGCCTGATCCCGTTGATTCATATCATTTCATTGTCCTTAAGCGACTCGCACGCCATCATGTCAGGCTACGTCACCTTATGGCCCGTCGGTTGGTCGTTGGAATCTTACAGCGCATTGTTTAAAGGCACACAAATTGTTAGAGCGTTCCAAAACAGCATTGAAATCACTGTGATAGGCATTGTGCTAAGTATGGCATTTACCATTATGGCTGCTTATCCACTTTCTCGGAAAGATTTTAACGCCAGGAGATTTTTTACATTAGCCATCGTGTTTACGATGCTTTTCAGCGGAGGGCTGATTCCCACCTTCCTTTTAGTCAAGTCGTTAGGGCTGGTTAATACCTATGGTTCGTTATGGCTTCCCGGACTGATTAGTACATTCAACATGCTGATCATGAAAAGCTTCTTCGAAAACATCCCGGAGGAGTTAATGGAAGCCGCGAAAATGGATGGCTGCGGTGAAGCGAGACTGCTGATTCAAATCATTCTTCCTCTGTCTTTGCCAGTTCTCGCAACGCTTACTCTATTTTACGGTGTCGGCTACTGGAATTCGTTTTTCAGCCTGCTGATCTACATCCAGGATTCGAATAAGGTAAATTTGGCCGTGATGGTGCAGCAAATGATTCAAAGCCAATCGTTGATGCAGGAAATCAACAATTTGCAGCCAGATGATATTCAGCAGATGGCACCGGAGTCGATAAAAGCTTCGGGGATCATTGTCATGATGGTACCGATGCTCATTGTGTATCCTTTCCTGCAAAAGTACTTTGTCAAAGGTGTCATGCTTGGAGCCATTAAAGGCTGATGGATATTTATCGCTAATAAAAAAAGAAAAGGAGCAAATCAACATGAAAACGAACCGATCTACGAAATCATATGTTGCATTACTCTCTTGCGTATTGGCTCTCGGCACTCTAATAACAGCATGTGCAAACGAACCTAAGCAAGGGGAGGCAAATCTAAAGAAAGAAAAACGGGGGGCTATCACTTCCTCAATTTATGATCGCGGCAACCTGCCGCCGGAAGAAGGAACGATTGACAACAACCGTTGGACCCGTTGGATCAATGAAAAGGGACCGGTCGATGTGAAATTTATCAGCATCCCCCGTTGGGAATCGAAGCAAAAATACAATACATTGTTTGCTTCCGGCGGCGCTCCTGATATTATGTTCGAATACGACACTGCGTATCTGAACCAGCTGTATACCCAGAAGTCGCTTATGCCGCTTGATGATCTTATTGAGAAACATAGTACAGAGTACAAGAAATTGATCACTCAGTACCCAGTCTTAAAGCAGCTCGGCCAAAAAGCGGACGGTAAAAACTATCTGTTCGGCCGGCTGCAGGGACTGAAGACCAGTGATCTCCTGTTCATCCGGATGGATTGGCTGAAAAAGCTGAATCTTCAAGTCCCTGCCACAACGGACGATTTGTTTAAGGTAGCCAAAGCATTCAGAGAACAAGACCCTGACGGTAACGGAATGCAGGACACTTATGGTATCAATTTAAGTTTCACAGCGGATGGCATAATTAATTCCATGTTCCAAAATACAGGATACTTTGTACAAGACGGCAACATGGTTAGAGCATGGGAGCAAGCAAAGGAAGCAACCACTTTCAAAAAGAAATTGTTTGAAGCGGGCATCGTCGATAAAGATTATTTAACGGACAAGAACGGTGAAAAGGCAAAACAGGATTGGATCACCGGCAAGCTCGGAATCTTTGCTACAAGCAGCGGAGTCGACCAACCGATGCAATTCCAGACGTATCAAGCTCTGAAAAAGAATTTCCCTGATGCGCAAATCGCTCCCATAGAGCTGCCGAAGGGTCCCTATGGCCAATTCAACCCGGGCTACAAGTTCCCAGTACAAATGACAGCGGCGATTAATGTAAGCGCCAAAGATCCAATTTCGGTTATGAAATATGTAGACTTTCTAGTCACTCAACCTACTATGCAAGCATTTAAAAACGGAATTGAAGGCGAACATTTCAAGATGGATTTATCCGGCTGTCCTGAACCGACAGACAAGGAAAAAATCAAGAGGGAAATGCCTCAGACCAATGACTTGGCCATGTTAAGCTCCTTTGCCTTAATGGGTAAATGCGAGATTTACGAAGTGAAAATGAACCTGGACGTTCCTCAGGAAAAGGAATATTTCAATATCATAAAGCAATCGGAGAAAGCTTACCTCAATCCGGAGCGTGCATTTGCCAGAGAGTTCGACGGTGCCATCCTTCCAGTGCTACCAAATGAAATGCAGGTTAACTTGAAAAATACGGAAACTATGGAAGAAATGTGGAAAAAATCAATTGTCAGCGGAGACAAATATACGCCGGAGCAAGCACTGAAAGAAGCTCAATCATTGTGGGAGAAAACCGGCGGCAAGCAAATCGACGAATTTTATGCGAAGTGGTATTCCGAAAACAAAGATAAAATTATTAGCTCCAAGGATCTGTACAAGCTAAAATTCGAATAAAATGGTTAAACAAAGGGCCTTCGATGAAGACAACGAGGGCCCTTTGACTTACATCAATTTAAATGATAAAGGTTTAGTAACTCAAACTTCGCAGCTTGAAATAGGCAGGTAAGCCTTGAGATAACTGCGCAAACCGGCGATCCATTGTTGGAGTTGACATTTTATCCATTTCGAGATTTTTTTGCTTGCCATTGTTGCAACTTCTTGAATCAAATCGACAAGTTGTTGCAAGGCTACCCTCCAATCCAAGGTGCTAACCTCATCGCATAACTTTTTTAGTAAATCGGGTAGCAATTTCGAGCAATCTGGAGAAAAACGAAAACCGGCCCCTTCGCAAACGATGCGAACAGAGCCGTTTTTTTGCCATTGTTCCACGGAAGGGAAATCGGCGCACATGGCTGAATATGCTCAAAAATGATGGTTGAGTTTTAAGCGATTGAATTTGTTAGACGAATACGTTTATTAGATTATTCGATATCGTCTAAAAGTGTGGTGAAAAATTAGTTTTTAGCGTTCTCTTTCTCACGAGGCCGCCATGGAAAAACGCTGAATGAGGCTTGAAGCATATCTTTGCCGCAACGGCAAGGATATGCTTCAAAGCACCTGCGGCAAAGAAATGCTTCCAAAATCACAATTAAAACGGGATCCGCAGAAGCAGTTCCCGTTTCAATTCATTGAACTAACGTCTCCGTTAGCGCAGTGAGGTGCAGCGTAGTGTTGCAAACGAAATAGCGATGGATCGGATCCACCGCTCTGCTTGCGCTTTTGCTTTTAATATTCTCCTTTAATCACAAAAAACGAACCTCGAATTGTTCCAGCTAGTTTAGACTTCTGTCTAGCAAACTTAAACTTCTCTGCTAACTCCTTTGGTACCTCCATCCCCTCAGATAGCTTAAAACCAACGGCCCGCTTCTTAGGGTCATCAACCGTATACATGACGTTGACCTCTAGACCATCCTCATAAAAGACGAAGGCCCATTTGATATTTTCCACTTGAAAACGCGACGTTTCTAAAGGTTTGGCCGCAAACTCAATATCACGTACTTCTTTCAAAATTCGGTTCACATAATCGATGGTCTCCTGGCTCTCGCTAGCTGGTACTACCGTAAATTCATGCTTATATTTGTTCATGAAGTAACGGGCTTCATTAGCACGTAAACCAGCAAGCGCATCTACTACAGGTGAAGACTCTAAACCAACCGTAGACACAGTTTTAAAATCAACGATATGGGACATATCCATCCTCCTCGTATTATCATTTTATTATGCGCCATCCGAGCGCATGGTCTTTGTTGAAGCCGGTTTGATTAAGATGCGTCGTGTTTTCTCCGCGGCTGGCCCAGGGAGCGATAAATCTTGCTTTAGTCCTGTTCCTCCTTAAGAAGCTGATCCAGACGAACCATATTTTGTTTCCAAAATTTCTCGTAGTACGACAACCAGTCCTGGAGTTCCTTCAGCGGTGCGGGATTGAGACGGTTTCGCGTCTCACGGCCGACTTTACGCTCGGTCACAAGGCCGACTTCCTTCAAAATCGTCAAATGCCCGGAGACTGCGTTGCGGCCCATCGCAAAATGTGGAGTCAACCGATGGAGAGGCAATTCATCCGCATCCGCCAGCAGTCGAATAATTTCGCGCCGGGTCGGATCGGCCAGGGCATAATAGACATCCCGTGTCTGTGCAACTGCGCTCATTATCACCACTCCCTCGCATGAAATGAAATTAAAAAGATTAGTGCTTTGATTATAGGACAGTAAATAGTGTCTAGTCAATAGGTCCACCTTATATCCAAAGAAAATCAACTGTATCATGTGAAAATGAATAACACTATTGACAAGACAGTAAATAGTGTCAACTAGGTTTGGAGGAGGAAACAAATGAGCAAGATTGTCGATGCGGTAACAACCTCAAAAGAAGAAACCCAACCCAGGGGAGTAATTGTCACTTATTGGGTTATAACGGTGCTGCTTGCATTCGTTGAGGGGAGCGGAGGAATTGAGGCTTAAGGAATGGGCGTATGCAGGCATATTCTTTGGAATGACGGGTGCAGCTGCATCACATGCATTCGTGGGGGACTACGGGGCTTATGCGTACCATATTTGGAGCACTCTTGGTCTTGCAATCCTAGCTCTCGCCTCGTGGGCGCTACGTCCGAAGAGCCGCAAGCTTTAAGGAGGTGATGAAATAATAAGGAGATGTTGTCATGCAAGCACGTATGAAAAACCCTGCAAAGAGCATATCCGATGCAATGAAGGCAATTCAGTCTTTAAATGCAGCAGTGCACAAGGGCGCAATATGGACGAACTGGTGCGGCAAGCTTGAAAAGGTGTTGGAACAATAATCACCTGTTTATTACGAAAAAATCAAAACCGGCTGCATGCTGTTTGCAGCCGGTTTTATTTACATCAATATGATCGGAAGGATGTTCATGATAAGCGAATCGAAACAATTAACCTAAAATACCTTCAAATTATGAACTCTCTTTCATTATCGATAAAACGAGCTTGTGTTAATAGAACTGAGGTTTAACCGTTGTTTAAATCGAGATAATCTTTCATGATTGCCTTCAAAATGGTCTTCTAAGAGGCTATCTTTCTAGACAAGACACCCATGTCCTGCGAACGGATAGTCGATCGTAATACGCCCCGCCTGGCAATCGCCAATGCCGCTGTACAGATCGGCCTTGCCGTCCGGACGCATCACAATGCCCGAGGTAAAGACACAGTCGACCAAATCCGGTGCCTTGGCAGGTCCCGGCGGGTAGCAGGAACGACTTCCGATCAGCTGAAGGTCCGAGGACTCTCGGGTGGCTGGATCGAAGACGAAGGCCATGTTCAGGTACACCTTCACTTCCCCTCCGTTCTCATCCTTACCCCGGTAGCAAATGTGGCCGATGACGCCGATTTTGCCGCTGTCGAGCAGATAAGCCTGATTCACGCCTCCCCATTCGCCTTCCCCGAAGATGCCGTAAATGTAGGGTGCGTTCTCGATGACGTCCGCAGTCAACTCTTCCAGTCTGTCAACGATAGTGAAGCCGATCATGGATTCGCTCCCGTATTTGCTCCTCGTCTTCGCGCCGCGCGGACGCGAGAAGACGCCGATCTTGCCGTCCGGCAACGGAACAAGGCGAATATCCTTCATTTTGTTAGGTCCGGTAGTGAAGTAGTACAAATTGTGGAGGTCGATGCCCCGGAAGAAATAGCCGAAAAATGTGCTGTATCTTCCACTCTGATATTGCACATGAGTCCCGCCCAATACAAGCTCATCACCGATCTCACTGATGTAAGGGTCCTCCAGAGTATAGATCATGCTATCTTCCACCACGGTCCATGCATCCTGTCCCGTCTCCCCGAACAGGCGGACCCAAGAGCGGGCCCATTCCTCGCGACGTTCTACCCGCCCGAACAAATAGCGCTTCCCGTCCCGTATGAACGGAATCGAAATATTGTAGACATCAAAACCGTCCACGCCATGAAATACCAAGGTCGCACTCTCATAGATCTTTTTTGTCGCTTCAAATTCAATTCTTTGCGTCTGCAGGGTCAAATTTCTCCACACCTTCCTTTTGTTTCGACTCGTTTATTTTTGAGAAGCCTGATATTCCTTGAATTGTTTCTGGTATTCCGCAGCTACCTTATCCAGACCGGCTTTCCTCATTTTTTCCAATGCTGCCGGGAAGGCCTTGCCGTATTCTTGAACGCCCATATAAATCGGGGTGATGCTCGCCGAAGCTTCCGACAAAATGTTGGTGTACTCGGTCCTTACTTTCGTCGGGTCAAAAACAAAATTCGCCGCGATACTGTTGATCGCTTTCGGATTTGGCTCAAACAAGACTTTGTTGTTGTCGGGAATGCTATTCTCCAAGTCAAAACGCATGAAGTTTACGTTGCCGTTCTGTGAATCCGATCCTCTATATCTCGAATTGTTATTGTTTTCCGGATCTTTGATCGGCTTAAAGCCCTTCTCGCCGTCCTTGGTGTAATGCTTACCCTCGATGCCATATTGAACCAGATCATAATTCTCTTGACTTGCCAGCATCCAATCCATGAATTTGACGGCCGCTTCCGGATGCTTGCTGTTCACCGGCACGGCATTCCCGTTCTTGAAGGTGAGCGGACGCAGATATTCTTTCTCCGGATTAAACCATACAACACCGATATCGTCTACAGTGGCTTTTGGATTGTACTTCTTGAGCCCGTTCAGACTTCCGCCGGTTCCCAGACGGACGAACCATTCACCGCTGTCGAGTTGCGCATCTACCTGCTCCTGCTTCATGACCAAGATATCAGGATTGGTAATTCCTTTTGTGTACAGCTCGCGCATGAAGGACGCATCCTTCTTGAACTCCTCGGTCTCAATCCAAGACTTGACCTCGCCGCTTTGATTCACATAGAAGAACTTATCCTTCACCGTAAACGGGAAGGTGTCATAAGTCCGGTGTAGGATGGACGTATGCAGGTAGATCGGATCAAAGTCCGACCGAGTGCCCAGATAGGGCTTGTTGCTTCCCTTCCAGTTCTTCATGACAATCTCCCAAGCGCTGATCAATTCAGCTGGGGTAGTCGGCTCTTTGAGATTGTTCGCACGGAGAATGTCGCGACGAATATTGAATTGGCCTTCACTCGCCATTTCAACCCAATAAGATGGAACAGCATAATACTTGCCATCGATTTTAGCCCCGTCGAAGATATCATGCGGAATAGACTTTTTCAGATTTTTTCCATACTTTTCGATCGCATCCGAGATATTCGCCAATGCACCGCGATTATAGTAGCTGGAGAAAGGCGTGCGGTCCTGCATGACGTGGAACAGGTCGAAATCTTCGCCAGTAGACAGCATCAAGTTCAGCTTCTGATCCCACGCATCCCACGGAATATAGATTTTCTCGACCTCAACGCCGATACCGTCCGCAGCCAGCTTCCCATTGACCTTTTGGAACACTTCCTTGTAGTCTTTCGGCTCCGTGCCGGGAACCAAATATTTGATTTTGACCGCCTCAGCAGGCTTGTCTCCCTTATCCCCAGTGTTGGCTGAATTAGAATCCTTGCTGCATCCCATCAAGGTCGAAAGGACAAGCACCGCAGCTAATAGAAATGCGTTACGCTTTTTCATAAAAAATATTGACCTCCTTATATAGTGCTTTATTTATGTTAACCCCGAAGGGAATATATCAGCCTTTGACCGAACCGATAACCATGCCTTTCACGAAGTACTTCTGCAAATACGGATAGAGCAAGACGATCGGTCCGATCGTCACGATCGCCGTCGCCATCTTGACCGATTCCGAAGGAAGTGTCATATCGCTTGTTCCGGCCAACATCGTCATCTCGTTCAGCATGCTGATTTCCGATTGCAGCTGCAGAAGCATAAACTGCAGCGGGTATAAATCCTTGCTGTCGATCAGCATGATCGCATTCCACCAGTTGTTCCAGTAATCCAGTCCGTAGAAAAGCGCAATCGTCGCCAGAACGGGCATGCACAGCGGAAGATAGATCCGGAACGCAATCGTAATGTCGTTTGCCCCATCAATGGTCGCCGACTCTCTCAGCGAATCGGGTACGCCGTTCATGAAGTTACGTACCAGAAAAAGGTTGAACGGGCTGAACAGAAGTGACGGAATAATTAATGCCAGAATATTGTTGGTCAAACCGAGCAAGCGGTTCATCAAATACCAAGGCACAATCCCGGCGGAAAAAATCATGGTGATGAAAAAATAGAGCGCCAGCAGATTACGGTATTTCACATTTTTGTTCGCCAGCGTATAACCAGCCATGGATGTCACCAAAACCGCAAGAAGCGTGCCGACAATCGTGACGAAGATGGAGATGGTGTAGCTCTGCATCACCTGGGAGCCGCCCGTAAAAATCAGTTTATAGGCATACAAGGAAAATTTCTCGGGGAAAAGACTGTAGCCGTTCTTCAATACGGCATCCTCATCCGTGACCGAGATCATCAGCACCAGCAGCATCGGAAGAAGGCAAATCGCCGAATACATCGAGATCAGGGTATACATGACCGTCTTGCTGAGGGAAAACTTCTTCATTACTATTCCTCCTAAAACCTTACTTCGGCAGGCTTTTGCCGGCTCGGGAATTTAATACAAAGCGCCTTCTTTGAAAAATTTGCGGGTAATCGCATTCGTACCGAAGACGAGAATGAACCCGACCACGGACTGAAACAACCCGACGGCCATCGCTTCGGAAGGGTCGCCGATCTGACGCAAAGAGCGGAATACGTACGTATCGATGATGTCCGTGGTCGAATACAAGGTGCCGTTGTCGCCGACCAAGGCATAGATCATGCCGAAATCCCCATACATAATTTTGCCGATCGAGAGCAACGTCAGAATGACGACCGTAGGCATCATTAGAGGAAGGGTGATGCGCATGCACATCTGCCATCGGTTGGCCCCATCGATTTCGGCCGCTTCATACAAGGTTTCATCGATGCCGGTAATGGTAGCCAGATAAATCACGGCGCTCATCCCCGCTCCCTTCCATACATGCATCACAGTGAGGATGGCGGGCCACACCTCCGGCTCCGTGTACCAGTTGACAGAGGCGATTCCGAGCTTATTCAGCATTTGGTTTACAAGTCCCATATCCATGGAGAAGAAAGCATACAGCACATAACTGACCACGATCCAGGAAATGAAATGCGGGAACAGCATTACCGATTGGCTGATTTTAACAAAGAGCTTCTTGCGTAATTCGTTCAACACGAGTGAAATCACAAGAGCCATCAGCGTACCAAAGACAATAAAGAGTAAATTCAGGAAAATGGTATTAAAGGTGACGGTTAAAGCCTTGTAGGAGCGAAAAAAAAACTCGAAGTTTTCCAACCCCACCCATTCGCTATTGAATATCCCCTTCGTATAATTGAATCGTTGAAAAGCAATGATCATATATGGATAGGTCATATACCCGAAGATAAAAGTATACACCATCGCCGGAAGAACCAGCAGGTAAGACGTTCCGTTCTTATGGATATCAGAAAACATGCCGAATGCCAGTCGCTGTCTCTTTTCCAATTTCTTATCCTCCTAAAAAGTTTTATGAGCGTTGCTTCCTGAATCGGTTTCGTACAAAACTCACTTCGGAAGCATAGGCTTAGTGAACATTTCTTGGCTACGTTGTCGCTTGCTATAACTCTATATCAGCGGGTAGGTGTTGCCAATTTTAAATACCGGATTTCGCTTTCACGATTCGAATAAAGGGCTTTCAAATATCCGAACTGATTTTCATTTTTTAAGAATGGAGTATCTTTTTAACCTGCTTTATTTTATATTGAAGAAATTATACTAGCTGCAACGGAGGAATCTTTATGCGAATCACCATGGATCGGCTTGTTCGATATAAGGCATTCCAGAAACTCACCATTTCATATTTTCTGCTCATTCTTCTCACGGTGAGTCTGCTGTCCACCTATCTCTTTTATTTTTTCTCCATGAGCGCAGTCAAAGAAATAGATCGCAATTCCAAAGCCATGCTATCCCAAATCAGCTACGCATCCGATGTCATCTATAACCAAGCCATGACGATCGGTAATTCCCTGCTTACCCAGCCGGAGATTACTTCATTCCTGAATGATACGGAGGAGGATAAGACAAGGAATTACCATGTCTTTCAACAATTGTCCCAGATTCAAAGCGCGTATCCGTACATATACAGTATCGGGATCTATCGACCATCCACGAAAACTGCAGTCGATACGGCCGGGCTGCCGTTTGATTCCTCGCTCTACGCCATCAGCGCTGAGCAATATATGGAGTTTTACCCGCGGAGTCTGACCGTTCCTAACCGAAATAACGATACGCCGCTGCAGTTCCTGACCTTTCTGCTGTACCCGAACTATTCACTGCGAACCACGAATAATCCGCTCATCTACATCAATATTGAGGAACAGTCCATCCTGACGACGATCCGCAAAATCGGCAAAGCGGATTCAGCCAATAACGTGTTCGTCATCAACAAAGAGGGCAAGGTGCTGTCTCATACGGATTCGAATCTGTTTCTGGAAGATTTGTCCGGCACACCGTATGTGCAGCAGATTTTGAGTCAGGATGAGACGGAGAGCAGCTTTACGGCAAATATTCAAAATGAGAAGCATCTGATTACTTATGTGAAGTCCGAGGAAATGGACTGGTATTTTGTAAGCGTTACCCCATACTCCAGTCTGATCTCCAATATTGACCATCTTCGCAATGTTACAATGCTTGTGACGGGAGGGATCGTGCTGATCGGCCTGCTTGTTTCAATTTATCTGAGTAAAAACATTTATAGGCCGCTTTCGACTTTGTTTGAGAAGATCATACAGAATTCAGCTACTCTAAAGTCGCCGTTCATCGATGAATATCAGGTCATGGCTGAAATGTTCACAACGCTAGAGGAAAGGGAAAAGTCGATGCAATTCGTTATCAACCGCTCATCCCGAACGATTCGGGAGCATTATCTGCATTCACTGATCAGAAACAATTCGCTCGATACCTCCGTACCTGGAGAACTCATTCGGGACATCGATGAGGAGCTTTCAGGGCCTTATTTCTGCGTGATCGTGTTCAAAATCCATGATCTGGAGCCAGCGAAAGGGGGAACGGAAGGCGGACAGAAGCCGCTGTTGCGCTTCGCCCTAGGCAATATTGCAAAGGAGATGCTGGAGCCTCTCGGGGCATGTGATTATTTGATTACAGGGGAAAATGAAGCGGTAGCCATCTGCCAGTATACGAAGAACGAGCGGCCTGATGAGTTGAAACCTGCCTTGCGCAACGTACAGGGTTTCCTAAATCGATACTTCAAACTGGCGGTCTCTATCGGGGTAGGAGACATGAGCTATGGTAGAAAAAATATCTCGTTCTCCTATACCTCGGCACAGCAGTATGTGAAGTATCGATTGATTTATGGAAAAGAATCGATTCTGGATGCCCAGACAACCCGATCGCATATTATGACCACCGTAAATTACCCTATCGATTGTGAGAAGAGGCTGATTGAAGCCGTTCAATCCGGCAAACCGGATTCCGTTCGGGATGCCACCGAACAGTTTATCGAGCAAATCTCATCCGGTTCAGTGAACCAAGTGATTACATACAGCATTCAATTAATGCTCTCCCTGCTCAAGCATTTTGATTATCTGCAGCATCTTTCAGACTCTAATTTCAATGAATATTTGGATGTGGTTACCGATATCGAGGCTGCCGAGAACTTAACGGAAGTCAAGAACATTTTCATCCGATATTGCACCAACATATGCACCCTGATCGAGGAGAAAAACCGTTGGATAAACGCTCAAAAGCACAACGTTGTCATTGAAAAGGTTCAAAACTATATCCAGGAGCATTATGCCGAACCGAATTTATCCCTTGAGCTAGTGTCCAATATTGCCAGTTTGTCTCCAAGTTATCTGGGAAAGCTGTTCAAAGTAGCAATCCGGCAATCGTTCAGTGAATATCTGAATCATATCCGACTGGAAAAGGCCAAGGAACTGCTCACGTCGACCAATGAGACCGCCGCAAATATCAGCGAATCGGTCGGTATATATAATGCAACCTACTTTTCCACGTTATTTAAGAAAAAGTACGGCCTGTCTCCTTCGGCTTTCCGCGAGCAGGAATCAATAAAGAAAAAGAAGATGGTAAATGATTAACTGCAACAAAGCGCTATGATCTACAGCGATATGTAGGATTAATGCATCTTTTTGTTCTGGATCTAGCTTTAAGCCAATAATTGCTGCGGCAGCTGCATCCTTGGTTTCTTTATAGTACGCATATACAACACGGAAAGGATCTGCTTCATATGTCTTCAAGACCCTGTTCATCTTCTCTGTACCGACCTGTTCTCCGATAGTTGACCAAGCTTTTAAAATTACGCTTATTTCAAATAATATTCGTCCCGAACGATGTATGTCCTATATTTGTAATTTTACTGCCTGATTGCTTAACGGCCAATACATCTTTATCAAAGATCTTATTTTGTGAAGAAGTATTGAGGAAGCAAAAAAATCCTTTACCGGTGGCTCTTTAAGCATCGCTGAGTTCCGTTATTATCTTTTGACATGCACATTGTTTATAGAACCCATATCCAATAATTCATATCCTCATAAAAACAGACCCTTCCGAGTCTGCTGGAATAGAAGGATCATCACTCTTTATATTTTCCCGGAGTAACTCCCTCATACTTTTTAAAACTGCGTATCAACGCATTGCTGTTTAAATACCCTACTTTGACAGCGGCGTCGGAGATATTGAGTTTTTCTTCCCTTAATAATACTTTCGCTTTTTCCAGCCTTACCTTATTGATATAATCCGGCAAGGTTTCTCCGGTTTGTTCTTTGAAGAGCTTGGACATATAGCTTGGAGTAATTCCCAGATTTTCTGCAATCATTGCTATATTTAAGGTAACTTCTCCATAACGGCTGTTAACAAACTCGATGATACTCCTGCTCAATTCGTAAGAACGATTACCGGTTTTTGACTGTATGTGTTTACATACTGATGATAATGTATTAGTAATTTCCGCCTGCAGTTCAGCTACGGTTTCACATTCAAACAATTTTTCCACCGGCTCAGCAGCAGATATTTCTTTTACTGTTTTTACGACTGTACTTGCTAGGTCAAACATAAAATACCTTGTCATTTCAGCAGTGGGAGTGCCGTCAATAAAGTTGGAGCGAATAATGTCATCAAGTAATTGTTTTCCTTTTTCAAACTCTCCGGATTTGATGCAATTCACTAGTTTTTGCTCTTTTTCAAGAGGGTAGAAATAATCTCTGACATTATATTTCAGACTTTGGAAGCTGATGATCTTTCCGTTACCGGCAATCAATTTGTATTCCAGGGCTTCTACGGCTTCCTGATATGCTTCCTGCATGCCATGGATACCCGTGTGGGCATCGCTGATGGAAACTGTAAGGATCATATTGTAATATTTTCCAAAAAAACTTTGCAGCTCTTCTGTAATGTTTACCAATTCCTGCACATGATCTACCGCTTCAGGATCCTGCAGGTTCACTAGGAATACTATTTTCTCATCAATCTCTGTAACAAAATTCTTATACCTTTGTCCCAAGAGCTCCTCAAAAACATTGGTGATCACAAAGCTGGGGAGCTTTGACTTCGCTTCAAAATCATCTCCAATCCCTAAGGAAATAAGCTTGCCCTTATCTTCTATGGATAGGAGCACTACTATAAAATCACCGGATATAAACTGCATGTCAAGAGCGTAAAATGCATTGTGATGCACAGATATATTGCCAAACTTCCCTTTTAAAAGCTTTTGCAGAAAATCCGCTCTCACAACACTGCTTTGCTGTATAAGTTTCAGGTTTATTTTTTCCTTTTCTTGAAGAGCATCCTGGATGGCCTCATAAATAAACTGATATTCATTACTGGATCTGTCATAAGGGTTCTTTATTTTCCCATTTTGGACGATACGGATGAGATTACGAACCGGATTATAATTACGCCATGTAAGTAAAACCGATACTGCTCCTCCAAAAATTAAACATAGTATAATGCTTGCAATCATTAATTTTTCTGTAAACTCACTTTTTTCCATCACAATCTCTCGCCGAACAATGGAAACATACTTTAGCTTGGATACATCGGATTTCGTATAGGATATGATTAATGAATCCTTTCCTTGTCCTTTCACCAGCATATTATCGCTACGCTTAAGCTCATCCACCTGTAAGATATCCGATAAATGAAAAGAAGCAGTCGACGCAAGAATGTTGTTATCCTGGTCTAAAATAAAGATACTTCCATACTGCGCCGATTGTATATTTTGAATCATTTCAGTAAATCGTTCTTTATTTAACAGGATGACGATTGTGGCAAGAGACTTCTCCCAATTTGATATTGGGATTGAACGCATGTAAGCGAGCGCTCCGGAATCCTCATTTGGGTTTGTCTTATTGCCTATTGAGATATATCTGCCGCTGTACGCATTTTGAAGAGTATCTATCCATTGTTCATACCTTAGGTCATTATTGACAAGATTAGAGTACATATAATTACTCCTTGAAGCTGTTGTTGAAGAAATCACAGCATCCAAGTTTTTAAAGTACACATAAAAATTATCTATGTAGCCATTCGTTATATTCATCCTTTTGAAATCTTTTACTATCTGAGAAACTTCATACTGTTTGTTATTCCAGTTCGTTTCCTGCGAAGTGGCCAGCAATTGAATATCCGGGTTAAAGGCAATATCAAAACTTAAGCGCTCGGCATCCTTTAAGATGTTGTCCATATTCAGCTGAACTAGTTTCAGCATAGCAAGATTTGCCCTGTTTGTTTCTTGCTCAATAGTCTTTACAGTAACAAAATAAACGATTCCAGTGAAAATGATAGGAATTAACAGAATCAATATATAAGATAAAATTTGGGTGAAAATGATACTATTTCTAGTGTTCAAAACTCTCTTTACGTTCATGAGATCCCCCTCATTATTATGATTAGTGAGTTCGGGTAACAAAATTTCGCACGGAGGAGGGTACCCGGATCTTCAGCCGCATTCGAAGGTTCGTCTCCACGCTCCGCTAGAAGGGACGGTCTTGGAGAGCCTACGTTCCTAAATATTATACTACAATACACTACAAATGAAATTCCACAATTTCCCTGAAGGCTTTATAAGACCATCTATGTCCTACAACTTGGAGCATGCCCGTCCTGTGCTGCCGGACCGGCGGCACTCCTGCAGTGCCGCGGGAAGCAGTCATCGTCAGGCGTTGCACCGTTTTTTGTTTTTGATGATGATTTGCTCATATTTGATATTGGTTTTGGGTATTTTGAATACGCATTCTATTGGTTTGAGATTGATTTATTGCGGATAGAAATACTACACTGGCTCTAGCAATTGTTGATGTTTGTGACAATGGCGGAGCCATACCACGTTTCCCGGAAGCTTCAGAAAATATGGAAAAGGAGGATTTGCTGGAATTTTATTAGGATTTAAAATAAATCATGAAATGGAGTAGTGACACATGGATAAAAGTAAGAAAACGTTGTTTGTGTCCCTTTTATTGGTTTTATCCTTGCTGTTCAGTTTGATGCCTGCAGCTTCATTCGCTGCCACCCAGTCTATGGTACCTGTGTATCTCTTATCTGACAATTTTGAAAACGCTTCAACAGCAAATTGGGCTGTTGAGGGCGGAACCTGGGGGACCTATTTGAATGCAGGAAACGGGGCTTACAGGCAAAGCAGTCTGTCAGGCTCTGCTCAAAGCGTAGTAGGAGAACCCTCTTGGACAAACTATTCATTTAGTGCCGATGTAAATGTAGAGGCATTGGACAGCTATACAACCAATTCGGTACATCTCATGGCAAGGTTTATCGATCATGATAACTATTATGAGCTCGCATATACTTCTTCTGACCAAACATTCGCTCTGAGAAAGAAAGAAGCCGGTACATGGATCGTGCTGCAATCCATATCCAATCCACTGATATATGATACAGAGTATAATCTGAAAATCCATGTTAACGGCAGTACGATAGAAGGATTCGTAAACGGTGAACGAAAGCTTTCCGTGTCCGATGAATCCTTTACAACGGGCAAAGTCGGATTTGCTACATTCAATCAATCTGCAAAGTTTGATAACGCTGTTGTAGCCCCCCCTTCAATTCCGGTATACGAAGCTGAAGACGCTGAATTGGTTAATGCGAAGGTCGATAGCAACAAGAACAATGGAGATTTTCAAGGCAGCGGATTTGTAGATTTCCATGCCAAGCCCGGCGGTTCTATAACATGGACAGTGAATGTACCTGTCGCAGGAACCTACTTATTAGAAATCAGATACTCCAACGACAAAAATACTAAGAGCGAGAGACCTCTTATAGTGGAAGTTAATGGTATCCCGGACATAGACCCTCTTCCCTTCCCTGCAACCGCTAATTGGAAAACGTGGAAAAGGGTTCATAGAACGGCTACTCTTCAGGCCGGCAATAATACCATAAAACTGACGACCACCGTCAATGAAGGCCCTAATCTTGATAATTTGAGACTTTATCAAGGTACAGATGCTATGAGGGCAACGGCTGTAACCATTGATTATTCCGAAGACTGGGGAGAAGCCTCTCAATTGGCAAGCGGTTTCCTGCATGGGATTGGGAAGATTGATCCGGCCCAGAAGTTAATTGATCCGTTAGCCGTGAGGACGGTCAGGGGTGCTACCTACCATGAGCGGCTGCCGAGCCTGTTTGACCCTGCTACCTATAACCGTGTCAAGGCTACTGGAGCAAAAATCATGATCAATGCGTATCATGGTTTTCAATTTGATGACGGTAAAACAAAGTGGCCCGGAAGACCCGTAAATGACAGACCTTTCACGACCTATGAGGAATGGGAAGACTATGTACGGAAGCTTCTGGATGAAGCTAAAGAAAAGAATTATGATATACATTCATGGATCACATGGAATGAGCCTAATATTCAATGGAAAGACCGTATGGAGTACTACAATGAGACACACAAAAGGGCTTATAACGTCATCAAGAATTGGGACCCACATAACAAAGTTCAGGCGCCGGAATATCTTGGATATAATTTCCAGGGTCTGAAGGAATTCCTACTATATTGCAAAGAGAATAATGCCTTGCCGGATATATTGAGCTGGCACGAATTGTCCGGTGCTCCGTTAGACATTGAAGGACATACACTGGAGATAAAGAATTGGATGCTTGAAAACGGGATCACTCCAATGCCATTGGCAATTACCGAATATCAAGGGCCATGGGAGCTTAGTGACATCAACCAGGGTTATGATCCCGGATTGTCAGTCAACTACATCGCCAGGCTGGAGAGATCAGAGCAGAACGGTCTGCTTTATGCCCTGAAGGGAAATACTCAATGGCAAGGTGATAATCCTGACTTCAGAGCAGGTTTGGACGAATTGGCGGATTCCGCCACACTGTCCGAGCCTACAAGCCGCTGGTATCTGTATTACTGGTATGGCCATGCTACGGGCAGAAAGGTAAAAACCATCCAGAACAAAGAACAGGTGGAGGCCTTCGCGACCAGCGACAGCGAAGCGAAACGATCCATTATCCTTCTGGGAAATCCCGATAATACGATTCGTTACGATACACCGTTAAACCTGAAGGATATCCCGGCTTACCTGCGGAATGCCGGAAAGGTTCATATCAGAGTTGAATCTGTAGAGAATACAAAAACAAAAAATGGTAAAGAACAGCAGGGAACAAAAATTGAACTGGAAGGCAATTATGCAGTTACCGATAATGCCCTAACTATCGCTTTACCAACGATGGGAACCGATACGGCATATATCGTGAAAGTAACTCCCGGTACTACCTATGAGTACCAGGCGGAATCCCTTTCCCAAACGAATTCGGGAGCCAACTACCGTACAGTTTCAGAAACTCCGGCATCAGGAGGATCTGCAGCGGTATATGAAGCCAATGCTGTAGGCGACTGGGTAAAGTACACAATCCATGTACCGTCGGCAGGAACATATAACTTAAAGGCATTGCTCAAAAAGGACGATGACAAAGGTATATCTCAGCTTTATGTGAATGGAGCGGCAACGGGCAATACAGTCGATGAATACGGACCATTCCTCTACACGGATGTAGATTATGGAGACGTGACTTTCTCTCAAGCAGGCGACCAAACGCTGGATTTCAGGATCACGGGTAAAGATGATTTGAGCTCAAGCTATAGCCTTGCATTTGATAAGTTTACATTAACCCTGATAGCGCCTTTTTCGGGTTCTCCCACCCACACAGTGACAGGAGCCGTATACGCTAAAGACTCAACCATTCCGATTGACGAGGCCCGGGTAACCATTGGAGGAAGCACTTATTATACGAATGGACAAGGAAAATTCGCTGCAAGCCTGGCGAACGGTTCATACGACTTAACCGTCCAAAAAGCCGTCTATAAGCCGTACACAACGACCGTTGATGTGAACGGACATGGTGTGGATTTGGGCATCATCGAACTCACTCCGGAGACTGTATCCCCTACGGCATATCAAATCTCTGAAACGATCGGGGGACTGACTGCCTCCAGTGTTGTAGCGGTTAGTATTCTAGACAGCACCCATACGGTAACTTTGAAGGCACCCGTTGTCCCATCTACCTCGGTGAAAGCCGAGAGACTATATGATTCCAGGGAGGATTGCGCATGATCAGGAAAAGATTCAGGCATCTGCTGCTTTATCTCGCAGTGCTGCTGATGCTGCCGCAATGGTCTGGAGCAGCTGCGGCTGCAGAGCCGACGCCAGATACGACAGATTCGATATCAGCTTCGACAACGGGGGGATCAGAAGTGTCCAATTTCTACAATACTATCCTTCAGAACGGTGCCGATCCTTATGCTTACAAGCACACGGACGGCTATTACTACTACACCCATACAACCGGCGGGAATGTCACACTCTGGAGATCGAAGACGCTCACCGGTATTGATGCAGGCGATAAGGTAGTTGTCTGGAGAGCGGTTCCGGGTACCATGTACAGTTCCAATGTGTGGGCACCGGAAATTCACTATCTCCAAGATGCAGATGGCCAGTACAAATGGTATATTTACTTCTCACCCGACAACGGAGAAGGAAAGAATCACCGCATGTACGTGCTGGAGAACACCAATGCTGATCCGATGAGCGGAGAATGGAAATTTATAGGGAAGATTACCGATTCCACCGACCGCTGGGCGATCGACGGCACGGTGCTGACGGTACATGATCAACAATATTTCATCTGGTCTGGCTGGGCAAGTGATCAGTCGGGGCAAGGCCAGAACTTATACATTGCCAAAATGAGCGATCCCAAAACCATCAGCTCGGAACGGCTGCAGCTTTCAACGCCTGAGTATGCTTGGGAGAATACCCCGGGCAAGATCAATGAGGGTCCCCAAATCACGATAAAGGGCGATACCATCAACCTGGTCTACTCCGCAAACGGTAGCTGGACAGACTACTATTGCCTCGGACTGATCACGGCCAAGATTGGCACTGACTTGATGGATCTCAACTCTTGGACGAAACGGGACAAGCCAATCTTCTCCAGCGCCAACGGCGTTGTCGGCCCGGGTCATCACAGCCTCACCACTTCTCCCGACGGCACTGAGGACTGGATTGTCTACCACGGCGCCCGCTGGGATGGCGCAGGCTGGAACCGCAGTATCCGCACACAGAAGTTCACTTGGAACGAGGATGGAACACCGAGCCTGGGAGAGCCCGTCGAGCCGAATAAACCGATTGCCATCCCTTCAGGTGAGCCGGTGCGAAAGCGCTATGAGGCGGAAGCCGCCCTCTTGGTGAAAGACCCCAGTGGCAGAAGCGGCCCCGCTGTCCGGCCGGAGATCACCGCTTCCGGCGGAATGAAGATCGTCAACATCTCGAACACCAATGATTATGCCCAGTTTACAGTCGACGTGCCGGGGACGGGGTTTTATATGCTGTCTGTGCGCAATGCCAACGGCTCATTGAGCGGTACAGCGGCAACCCAGATATTGTCGGTCAACGGGAGCTCCGGCATCAAATTGAACATCATCCATTCCGGCTGGAATCGTTGGGGAATCTCCACAGCGAAAGTCCTCCTCAAGCAAGGCGACAATACCGTCCGCTTCTCGGCAGACACCAACCTTGCCGAAATTGACAGTATGGATGTATTCGGGCTTGATACCGCGCCGACAATTTTATTCGAATCTCCAGGGTATACGCTGGGGTTGGATGAAAGTCGCAGTTTGCCTGTGTATACGGTAACAGGCACTACCTATTCCCCTGTGGAGAGCGGAGTATCCTTCTCTTCTTCCAATACAGCGGTCGTTGCTATTGATGGGGATATGGTCAAGGGGGTCGGGGCGGGCAGCGCCACGATCACCGCAACATATGATGGGAAAACGGCCACGACCGCGGTTACTGTTGCCGCTGAACCCAGATCTATGCAGTCCATTGCCATTAGCGGATTGAACAACGTCCTGACCAGCGGGCAGACAGGGCAGCTGCGGGTAGCAGCAAGCTACAACACCTATGAAGCTCGGGATGTGACGGCTGGCGTTGGCACCACGTACTCCAGCAGTAACCCCGACGTAGCTAAAGTTTCGGTCACCGGTCATGTATATGACACTGAACCGGGGTATACGGTGATTCAAGCCACATACGGCGGCAAGGAAGCGCGCTTTAACTTGATGATAACTCCTGATCCGTCTCTGCTACCGCAGATTCTTACTCCAATCAAGACTCCCTCCGGAGTGACACCCAGACTGCCCGCCGCTGTGGAGGTCATCTACAAGGGAGTGAAGGGCACTGCCACGGTTAATTGGAAATTGGATGGAATGAACTTCAGCTCACTGGGCACTGTGCTGGTGCCTGCCATACTGACACTGAATGGGGAGAAGATTCCTACTGCCGTTTCCGTGGAGGTTGTCCTGGGATCGGGGCTTGATGAAATCGTGAATCAAGTTAAGAGCAGGATAGACAATTCCTCATACCCTCTGGACAAAGGTTTGGGAAGCTATAGTCAAGCGGCGTATAACGCCCTCCTGGCTCAGTTGAACCATGCGGAGGAACTATCCGCAGACGCCAACCTGACAGAAGAGCAGCTTAACCAGGCACAGAGCGCCCTTGCTCAAGCGGAAGCAGATCTGTTAGGTTCGTTCAACGGTACACAGAATGGCGTGTTCTATAACGCTTACCGGGATTTCTCCGACGATAAGACGGGCAAGTACCCGTTCGGGATTACGATCGAAGCCCTGACCAAAGGCTCTACCGCCACTGTGCAGGAAGAGAACGGGAATAAATTTCTGCGGCTGGCCACACCCGCTACTACGGAACCCAAGGCAAACCTGTTCCTGCCGTTTGCAGGCGAGGCGAAGGCTGAAGCGGATCAGCGCATCGTTATCGAATACCGCGCCAGATTAAACGCCGGAACCGGGTACTTCAATGGCGCCATGGTGAGAAATGACAGCGGTACGAGCAATTATTCCGTGGTCACGGCGTTTGATAAGGGTACCATTTTAGTGCAGAAGGGGCCTACTAATAAGGTTCCAGTCCAACCCGCTTCACTGAATACATGGTATAAAATCAAGATGGTGGTCAACTGGGGGGCCAAGACCTATACCGTCTATATTGATGATGTTGAGGTGGCCACTGACTATAACTTCCGCCATACAGGCGGCACCAAGCTGATTGGCCAGGTGTTGGGCGTCGACAAATTCGCCAATGCCTCCATCGACTTCGATGATTTCAAAGTTATGGTTGCGGGAGGAGCGAAGGTTGCGCCCGAAAAACTTGGACCTATCAATGAAACAGGGGTTAACGCCAATGATGGACGCATTACCGGCGTCAACGCATCCATGGAATGGTCCGCCGACAATGGGAGCGCCTGGTCGAGTGTAACAGGTGATACCATCCCGAATCTATCGCCCGGGACTTATTGGATTCGATACCGTGAGACCGATACCCATAAAGCCAGTCCCCATGTGGAGTTGACTATTGTGGCCTACAAGTAACCGAAAGCTGTCACCAGCGTAAGCCTGAATCAGACCAGTGCCCTACTGTATACCAACTCTGGGAGTTTAACAGTCCAGCTTACTGCAAAAGTGGAGCCCGCTAACGCGGATAACAAGGCTGTGACATGGAGCTCGTCCAACCCTGCTGTAGCTACTGTGGATGAGGACGGTCTGGTGACGGTCCATACCGCCGGCACAGCTGTGATTAAGGTGGCCACTGAAGACGGCGGCTTCTCTGATACTTGCACAGTGACCGTAAATGTTTATGTACATGACGACATCGACGAAGACAACCAGATTGGCGGCAGCAATGCCTCCGTTCCAACCGCTTCTCCCGGGCCAAAGTATCCGCCATACTCGCGCGCTTTATAGCTTGGTGCAACAACTAAGGGTTTGATCAGATAGAAAGAGAAAAACTCCTACCGGAGGATATCATCGAGTTCCGTCATCGATTTTGCAACGATTTTTGTTTTTTGATGATGATTTTCCCATATTTAATATTGACTTTGGGGATTTTGAATACGCATTCTGTTGGATGGAGATTGATTTACGGTTGATAGAAATACTACACTTGCCCTAGCAATAACATGAAACTTAAGGGGAGAAAAAAATGTTAAGTAAAAAGGGTTTTACCAAGATTACTACCGGTTCCTTCTTGATAGCACTTTTGTCATCTGCGGTGATGACAGGATGTGGAGAGGAAAAAGGGGCTGAACCAACTAATTCGACTCCGACGGATACCGCAATAAAATTACCTTTTGAGAAACCGGTAAAATTCCGCGTCTGGGAGCCCCTGCCGAGCACTGCTCTTGCTGTTATGAAGAATTATGCCGAGTCAGAACTGAATAAAGAGCTGCAGAAGAGACTGAATGTTACGCTTGAGTATATTCATCCTACAGAAGGCTCGGCGAAGGAGCAGTTTAATCTTATGCTTGCGTCCGGCGACATACCCGATTTTATTGTGGGCACCTTTGGAGACTATCCGGGAGGAAGTGTAAAAGCCTTTGAAGATGGAATACTGGTTGACATAAAGAAAGAAATCCCCAAGTATGCACCGGATCTTGCCAAAATCTATGAAGCCTATCCTGATTTATTAATGGATGTAGAAACAGAGGATGGAAAGCAGTTTTACTTCCCTTTCCTCAAAGGTCACGAGAGTGTATACACTTACTTTGGAGGCTATTTGCGTAAGGACTGGTTGGACGATCTGGGACTACAAGTGCCGGAAACTATTGACGAATTGTATACGGTATTGAAAGCCTTCAAAGAAAAGAAGGGTGCAACGGTACCTTTTACCGGAAATGTCGGAAATATTAAAGGAATCTACTTTACCGGAGCATGGGGGATTAACCAGGATCACTTCATTGAGAATGGTAAGGTCGTATACGGAGCTATTGACCCAAGGTTTAAAGAATATGCCAAGACCATGGTGAAATGGTATAAGGAGGGTATCTTAGACCCCGAATTGGCTACGAATAATTCCAAAACCATCGATGCCAAAATTACCGGAAATCAAGCCGGCGCAACCGTGGGAAACACCGGTTCAGGTCTTGGCAAATACTTGCCGCTGATGAAGAACAAGGGCTCCAAATTTGACTTGGTCGCCATGCCGTATCTCGTCCTTAACAAGGGCGACTCCAATCCCTTTATGGCGAAGGATGGACCTACCACTGGCGGTGGCGCCTGGAACGTTACCAGCGCAGCTAAGAAGAATCTGAAGGAAGCGCTCGCATTCCTGAATTATGGCTATACGAAGGAAGGCTCCATGCTCTATAACTTCGGTATAGAGGGCGTGAGCTATAAGATGGAAAACGGATATCCCAAATATACGGAGCTGGTTACGAATAATCCCAACGGACAGCCTATCGCAACCATGGGACAGTTTTACGCCCGCGCCTTTAAAGACGGACCCTTTGTACAGGATCGAAGGTATTTTGAGCAGTACATGGCGTTACCCCAGCAACAAGAGTCACTAAAAACCTGGACAAAATATGCAAAGCAGGTTACTAAAGCTAATAAGAGCTATAGAGGAACATTGACACCGGATGAAGTTTCTCAAACCACTACCCAACAAAATGAAATTAACACGTATAAGGATGAAATGTTCCTGAAGTGGCTTATGGGAAAAGAGGATGTGGATGCTACTTGGGATAAATATGTGGAGCAAATCAAAAAGCTGGGTATTGAGGATATCAACAAAGTTAGACAGGGTGCCTATGATCGGTTCACTAAAAAATTCCCGCAGGCATTAAATCCGCAATCGTTTAATATCAGCGACATCTTTGATAAATAGCATGATTGAAATGGGGGAAGAAATTCCCCCATTTCACAATACAGGGAGGTTCCAATAGTGCCAGGAGTAAAGATGCAGCCGCAACATTTGATATACAAAAAGCCAAGCCTCATTCAGGCAATAAAAAAAGATTATAAAAAAAATAAATGGTTGATATTGATGGCCCTGCCCGTAGTAGCCTGGTATATCTTGTTTCACTACGTTCCAATGTATGGGGTCATCATCGCGTTTAAACAATTTAGCCCCGTAAAAGGAATCTGGGACAGTACTTGGGTAGGACTAAAACATTTTCATGATTTCTTTAACAGTATCTCCGCATGGAGAGTCATCCGAAATACCTTATTAATCAATTTCTATCAGCTTATCTTTGCTTTTCCGGCACCCATTATTCTGGCGTTATTGCTTAATGAAATCAAAAGTAAATATTTTAAAAAGACGATTCAAACCGTTACCTATTTACCACACTTTGTTTCAACGGTGGTTATCTGTGGCATGATTATCGATTTTTTCGCAAAAAATGGCCTGATTAATGATATTATTGCTTATTTTGGAGGCTCCCGAACCATCTTCCTTGTGGAAGCAGGATGGTTTAGGACACTTTATGTAGGTACAGGTATCTGGCAGGGCGTAGGTTGGGGGTCGATTATCTATCTCGCTGCCCTGACCGCTATTGACACAGAGCTATATGAGGCGGTAACCATCGACGGAGCCGGAAGGTGGAAACAGTTTGTTCATATCACTCTACCGGGAATTGCTCCCACAATTGTGATCCTATTAATTATGAATATTGGCCATATGATGAGTGAAGGATATGAAAAAGTCATATTGCTTTATAATCCTAGCACTTATGAAACAGCGGATATCATTTCATCCTTTGTGTACCGGCGTGGATTGGTGGAGGCAAATTACAGCTTCAGTGCAGCAGTGGGACTATTTAACTCTATAGTGAATCTGATTTTAATCGTAACAGCAAACTATGTTAGCCGGAAGGTTAATGAAACCAGTCTTTGGTAAGGAGTGGAAGGTATGGTTGTCAAAAAGACAGTTGGGGATTACATTTTCGATTCGGTGAATATTATTATATTAGCAGCACTGGCTGTGATAACGGCCTATCCGTTTGTTTATGTTATTTTTGCATCTTTGAGCAGTGCAGATGAGCTTACAGCCCATAGCGGCTTACTCCTAAAGCCATTAAATTTGAGCCTAGCGGCTTATAAAGCTGTGTTAAAAAACCCAATCATTTATTCCGGGTATATGAATACGCTCTTTATTGTAGTAGTGGGTACGGCCTACAATATTATTATGACATCCATGGGAGCTTTTGTTCTCTCCAGGAAAGATTTCTTCTGGAGAAAGCCGATTACCATCATGATTGTGTTCACCATGTTTTTCGGTGGCGGGCTGATTCCCAATTTCTTGTTAGTCAAGAATCTCGGTTTAATGGATTCATTATGGGCTTTGATCATTCCCGGAGCAATCGGAACCTGGAATCTGATTATCATGAGAACAGCGTTCCAGGGAATTCCGGACAGTTTGGTAGAATCTGCCCATATAGATGGTGCACATGATTTCATCATACTATTTAAAATCATTTTGCCACTGGCTTTGCCAACCATTGCCGTTATGGTGCTGTATTATGGGGTAGGCCACTGGAATGCGTGGTTTGGCGCCATGATTTACTTAAGAAATAGAGAATTATGGCCGTTGCAGCTGGCGCTGAGAGAAATCCTGATTTCCAACAGTACGGATGAAATGATGTCCGGAACAGTAGCTCAGGACAGAGCAGCAATTGGAGAAACGATAAAATATGCAACAATTATGGTTGCTACACTTCCTATCTTGGCAGCATATCCATTCTTGCAGAAGTATTTTGTGAAGGGAGTAATGGTCGGAGCGCTCAAAGGTTAAACTTGACAATTATAGCGAACCCGAACAGCAAAAGCCCTTTTCGCGTTTGTCGTGGGAAGGGCTTTTGCTGCCGGGCACCTGTGTGAAGGACGATGACTCCACTACAACCCCGTATATTTAGTCGGGGAGATCTCCTCTATTTTCTTAAAGTACTTACTGAAATAAAACATGTCGCCAAAACCAACTAATCTTGCAGTATCGTTATGGAGCAGCCGATTTCCAGAAATTCTTTTGCGCGGGCGATCCGATATTTGATAATAAACTCAAAGGGAGTTTCTCCTGTTGTTTCCTTGAAAATATGCCCTAGATGGGAGGGGCTGATATGTATACTGTCGGCCAGCTCATTTAGGGTTAACTTTCGGGTATAGTTTGCTGCAATATAATAAGCCCTCTTTATAAGTGCTTGTAATGATATAGGACGTTAGGCAAAGCTACCCACCCATTCTTTTTCCAATACTGAATTGCAGTTGTATTCTCAAGGTATGCGAACAACATAGCGTGACCAAAACCCTCTTGTTTGAGTAAAAAAAGACTTCGCTGAACTATTTCGGGTTTTGGTGCAACAATTGCAACTGATCAAAGATATTCGCGATTTTGGTTTTGTTATGCTGTCAAACCAAACAATTTATTGATAAATTTAACTGTAGAAAGGACAGACGAATGATAGCAATCGATCTGTCCTTTCTTTATCATATGCATGACTTCGATTCCGGCAATTGTTTTCTCTGCAGTACTGAATGATTTGAATCCAAGCATGGGTTTAATGACTTTCTTTATAAATCGATGCTCTTGTTTAGATATTTCTGTTGTCGGAGTAATGTTTCTTCATTCATTTTCAATAAACTCAATCTTATTAAAATCGACCACACATTCTAATTCTGTTTGTGCTATTACATTAGATGCAAACAATTGATTATATGGTGTATCTGTAAAATCCATTCTACTGTCTCTTTTCCTCCAGTGTTCATACACCTGCTGAGTAATTTCAAATGGGAGTTGGGGCTTTATACTACGCTTACTATGTACAACGATTAGTTTATCTCCATCTCTAGCAATAACTACATTATCTTATATACCAGTTGTAAGTGATTCTCTTTATTTATCTGAAATACGCTCATACGTTCCCCTCCATATGATTATTATATGATAATAGAAGGAAGGCATCAATGGATATTTAGTATCATTTACGAAATCTTAACCTGTGCAAAATCAATTTTGAATTCCAGAATAACCTGGAAAGTAGTTGAGCAGTATGTTTCATATTCATCAACAATTCAAATCCCCTTTCGACTTTGACAACGCTAAGTTCCTTGCCTTACCTGTTGCCATTTATCACGAGAATGAGATCATAGACATTAGTGGTATCATTCAGAGGCAAACGTATGACTGTGTATTAATTAATGGAGAATATTATTTGAAAGATAGATTCCAATTTAAAGTTAGAAAATTAACGGTATTAAGATAAATAAGAAAACCCTGACTGATTCTCTACTTGCCTTAAAGCTATCCAGCTCAAAGCAGTTGGCTTAACATCGAAGAGTCCAATCCTATCTTGCTCTGGCTTATCACCACTTTCGATTATATTAGCATCGACTAGATAATGCTTCTTCAGCCCATGGACTGCCATGATATAATCCTCCCAACCGATAGTTTGGTAGAGCCGTTGAAGCTTCTCTCTTCTAAGAGTGGTCTCGGTAGTCACGATGGACAGGATAGCATGATGTTCGATTTTAATTTCGTCAGTCTCCTTGAATTCAAGTTAGAGATGAAAAAATCTCTACTATTATCATTATATGGAGATAGATAAACGCAATATCCCCTACTCCCCACTCACCTTCTCAACCCACTTTCACATGCAGCCTTAATCATAATTGTCACAGTACTATTTACTCACGACCAACCGCCTGCCCACTGTTGCTTCTTACCATCAAGTTGGTCGTAAGACCATTCATCTAACAATTTCTCTGAAATCATGATTGATTTATCCAGACCACAACTACCTTCAAGAGCCGCAAATATGATGTAACCATGAGATTCTATGAGTTTGGACCCGAAATAGACAAACGAATCCGTACCTATTTGAAACCCTCAAACGATTCATGGCGCACTGACGAAACCTATATCAAAGTCAAAGGACAATGGAAGTATTTATATCGGGCAGTTGATTCGATGGGAAAAACGATTGATTTCATGATATCTGAAAACCGTGATATGCCAGCTGCTAAGCGCTTCTTTACAAAGGCTTTGTCCTCTCCACATCATCAAAACCCACGTGTGATCACTTTGGATAAAAACCCGGCATATCCACCAGCCATACAAGAATTAATCAATGAAAATGCGTTAACAAAAGAAACCTTGATTAGACAGACCAAGTATTTAAACATTCTTGCACCATAATCGAAATGTGCTTGCCTGCATCGGTAAAAGTAAGATGTATCGATTAATTTCAAAAGTAGTGTTAGCCTCATACTCGTGGATTAGCCCGTTCCGTGAGCGGCACACCATTCCGCTGCGCTCTGCTCGCTAGCCCGATATACGGCTATGCGAATTTCCCATTCTTGTCTAACTTCTGACTGTGACATAAAAAAATCCTCCTCGCTTCATTCTGAGGAAGATTATCTCATAGGCAAAATTGGGATAACAGGTGGGTAGTATTTTACGCTTACCTCTAATCAAATTCCGTACAGGTTTAACAGCTTGATTGCAAAGGAGAGTAGTTCAATATAGAGGTAGGGAGCGTAATCGTTTTATGCTCCCTTTCCACCGGTGACGACTTAAGGAATAGAGATTTATACAAGCAAGTCCCCGTCTTTCATGATAGTGCAGTCGTCAATTACTACTGTTACCGTTTTCATAACCAAATCCATATGCAATGGTGAATCTACATGACCGCCAAAAGTTAAATTTTTTCCTATACCAATGTGGATATTTCCAAAGGACCCTTCATCCGGTGCCATATGGCCGCATAGAAAGTTCTCCTTATTTAACCCAAGACCAAGTTCTGCAATATTATACACCGTTGGATCGTTGAAGTCAGCCAGCATTTTCCGTAAAATGTCTGCCTCACGTCCCCCTGTAATTTCCGTAATATAACCATTCTTCACAGTACATGTAATCGGTTCCTCAATTAAGTTCAATAAAGGATGAGGAATGCTTCCGTCAAATACTATTACACCGTTCGCAGTCCCTTCAACTGGTCCAAGCGCTACTTCAGAATTTGGTGGAAATGAAGCGGAACCAGGCACTGTGGAAGTTCCATAATCGAAAACAGGTTCACGACCTTCTATACTGCAAACCATATTCGTTCCTCCGGGAGTGGTAAGTGTAAACCTTTTCCCTTGATAATATTTAGAAACTCGATCGATGACTTGTTTCACTTCGTCAAAATCTGCTGTTAAACCGCCTTTCTCAAACATATGGAGAGCATAGTCTTGAAGTCCAACCCAGCGTAATCTTCCATTTTTACTTGTTTCCAAACGTGCTTTTGAATGGAACATGGACATCGTAGTCGCACCAAAGGCTACATCGCATTGATTTAATGCGGCTTTCACCGTTTCTGGCGGTTCTGCGCCGTGGCCTTCTCTTGGTGACATAACGATCATCGTAGTATCAAAAAGCTCTTTTGCATATTTGTAAACGAATTCACCAATTTCCCTTTTATTATCATCCGTGATGATTAGTACCTTTTCTCCTTCCTTTAAATGTGTAATACTCGTAAATAATTGTTTAATCCCTAGTGGCATATCTTTTGGCATTTCTTTCATAAATCCTTTCCCCTCTCTATTGATAATACTTCTACTACAATCTCAACTTCTACTGGTGTTCCGCCTGGCAAAGAAGCAGCCCCGACTGCAATCCTGCTGTGTTTTCCCGCTTCGCCAAACACTTCATTTGCTAAGGCAGAGACTTCATTCATCACTTCCGGCTGTTCAATAAAATCTGATGTGCTGGCTACATAACCTTTTATATTTACAATTTTCTTAATGCAATCAAGACTTCCCATCATGTTTCGTACGGTTGCTAAACAATTGACGAAAGCGATTTTGGCGGCATCTTGCGCTTGATCCATAGTAATGGTATCGCCTACAATTCCCTTATACTTCAAGATGCCATCTACCTTAGCAGCATTTCCAGATACAAAAATCAAATTGCCAGTTTTAACTCCCGCTTCAAATATACGCTTATTGACTAGAGTCGGAAGCTTATACCCTGATTTTTCCAAACTTTCTTCGTAGCTCATATTCACACCCCTCCTTCTGTTTTTATCATACTCCGAATCATCCCATAACCACCAATACTTATTTATGCAAGAATCTATAGCTTGAAGCTATGTTTATTGATACAATAACGAGAAGGAGGCAGACGATCATGAACCTAAATAGTCTCTATTATTTTAAGGTAATGGCGGAATTTCAGAATTATACGCAAGCAGCTCAGTTTCTTTGTATTACGCAGCCAAGTTTAAGCCGTGCCATGGCATTGCTGCAAAAAGATCTTGGGGTTCCGTTGTTTGAAAAAGACGGACGTAACGTTCGATTAACGAAATATGGAAGACTATTAAATTCCAATGTTTCGAAAGGATTCCAAGAAATTGAACTGGGTTATAGCTTACTGAATCAATTCAGTAAAAAGGATTCCGGCATCATTGACTTTAGCTTCTTATTTGTTCTCGGCTATCATTTTGTACCCACACTCATTAAAAACTTTCAAACTGAACACAAAAATATTACAATTAATTTCCATCAATGCAATACCGTGACGAGTATCATGAAAATTAAAGACGGTTCGGTAGATCTTGGCTTATGTACCTACATGACTAATGAACCCAATATAGAATTCACTCCGATTTTAAAACAAAAGTTAGTTTGCATCACGTCTGAAAATCATCCACTCGCAAATCATGCTTCATTATCTTTGGAACAATTACTACCCTATCCGATGATAAGCTACACTGAAACAGCAGGCGAAATTCAAAGTTTTATTGATCGACTCTTTTCGAGCTGTTCCCAAAATCCTACTTACTTTTGTACGATGGCGGAGGAAATCACGATGGCTGGGCTGGTTTCCAGTAATCATAACAATTGTATTGCCATCGTTCCTGATTTGGATGTCTTAGAAAATTTCTCAATAAAGAAAATTCCCATTAATCATCCAAAGGCATATAGAAACATTTATCTGGCTACTTCAAAAATTCACCCTAGGATTCCATGTGTTGAAGTTTATTATAATTTCATAATGAAGTATGCCAATTATTCACAATAGCCTCTCCAAGTTGAATGGGGTTAGTGGAAGAAATGAGGGGAATACGAGCTGGAAAACATGGTATTGAAAACCATATTCAAAAATGTGCAGACCGAACCAAATATAGAAACACCTCATTTTTTTAGGCAACTATGAATTGCTCTATCTTTGTCCTCACCGTTTTCCAATCATTTGTTAGATGCACATACCAAGCGTCCATGTGCTGGCCTATCATCGTGGCATAGATGCGGATGTACCACATCATGGTAGAACGATGCCGATCGGATTCGAGACGGTAGTCCACCTTCTCTCGCTTGTTGGAACGTTCTTTCCCTTTCTTGGGTTTGGACTTACGTTTCCTTCACTGGGAGCGAAGATTGGTCATGATGAAGAGAAGGAGAGAACTGAACATGGAGGCGGGATCGTGAATAAGTCGGTGTGAGAGAGCCATCTGGTTAATCAGTGAGCTATATTTACACGAACTTCTTTCTCAAGCTGACGTTCAGAACGAATGCCAAATAGATAGCCAATCAGCATCATTTTAAAGAGACGAATGGGGTCAGTGGAGGGTCGGCCGTTATCCTCGCTGTAAAAAGGCTTCACTTTTTCAAGTATGAAAGAAAAGTCATTATATTTTTGGATGATTCTTAGCAGGTGGTCTTTTGGGACAAGTTCTTCGATACCAGCCAATTCATATGCTTTTGAACATCTTTTTCGGAGCGTAACATAAGATCACCACCCAGATTTATTAGCTATATTAACGCGGTGATTTGTTAAAGCTATTTTACTTAAAAAAGCCTGTTGACCTTTATCAACAGACTATCAGGATACCCTGTTTTATGGGTATCCTGATTTATTTACTTTCCGATAGAGACCGCAACCGTCTGAGCGATGGGAATAGATACATCCACAGGCCAGCAACTGCTACGGTTCCAAGGCCTCCGATGAAGGCGGCGGGAACAGCTCCAACAAACCCGGCCAGCATGCCCGACTCGAACTCCCCTAGTTGATTGGAAGTCCCGATAAAAAGCGAGTTCACAGCGTTTACTCGGCCCCGCATATCATCTGGAGTTTGCAACTGTACAAGTGTAGTCCTAATCACGACGCTGACCACGTCTGAAGCTCCGACGAGAAACAAGGCAAACAACGAGACAAACAGGTTTGTTGAAAGGGCAAATATCATAGTAGTGATTCCAAAAACAGCGAGTGCCCCGAACAGCGTAGGTCCAAAGGCTTTTTTAAGCGGAAAATAGGCGAAAATAATCGACATTAATAGTGCACCAACCGCCGGGGCCGTCCGCATCAGTCCCAATCCCCACGGACCTGTATGCAGAATATCCTGAGCAAATATCGGTAAAAGCGCTGTCGCACCGCCAAGGAGGACAGCGAAGAGATCAAGCGATATGGTCCCCAAAATCACTTTATTGCGATAGACGAATACCATGCCTGAGAAGAGGGAGCGCAAGGATACGGGTTCCAACCTTCGAATGCTTTGCTCCATACGGATCAAAAAAGTGAGTATTGCAGCGACTAGCAGCGCTATGGTTGCTGTACTATATACGAAGCCGACTCCTAGTGAGAAGAGCAAACCACCAAGAGAAGGACCTATGATTTGGGCTGTTTGCCCGGCAGAGGTGCTCCATGATATGGCTTGCTGAAGGATTGCCTTAGGCACCAACTGTGGTAACAGCGCAGAATACGATGGGCCTTCGAAGGCACGGCAAGCGCCGAGAATAGCTGCGGCCAGCAAAATTTGTTCACGGCCAAGCCAGCCCGCAATATTTCCTAATAGCAGAAGTGCAGCGACTACGCCTTCAAGGATTTGACACAAGAACACAATTCTTCGGCGGTCAAAGCGGTCCGCGACATGACCGACAACTAAAGTAAGCAGCACCATTGGGGTAAACTGCGCTAGGCCTACGAGACCTAGACTGAAAGCGTCATGAGTTAAGTCGTACATCTGCCATCCGATCGCAACCGAGAGCATCTGGAAGGATGATGAGGATAAAATTCCCGAGGACCAAAATTTCGCGAAAGACGGCTGCCTTAGTATGGAATCCGTTGATTGAAGCAAAATACAGCTCACGCCCTTTTTAAAGGATTAGTGACTACACCTCCGATAGCTTACCGGCTTCCTAATAAAATGATGAGTGGTTTGATAACCGAGTTTTGATGCAATCTCGTAAATTTTTAATCTTGTAGTTGTCCAGTAAAAATGACACACTTTGCATTCTTAGTCTGAGCATAGTATTTTCTAAATAACTCATAGCAAGAAAAATTCTCTTGCAGTTGGATTTTAAATCCAATATTGGTAATCATAAAGTAAGAAATATCATAATCTTGGAATGTTCCATTAAGTGGGCAAGTCCTGCCCCTTATTAATGACGATCATATGTCTTCGGGCTCGTCTTTCGTTCATCCACATGGCCAAAACTTGCTCGACTATTGCCTAGACTGTAAACTTTCGCCGTTCAACGTGTTGCCGCCATGCTCTACATACGTGACCAACATTTTAAAAACATCATCTTTGCGCTCCGGCGTAAAAAGAGATGTCCCGAGGATAATTTGCTAATTTGCGAGCAACCTAGCTCAAGGTCCGGAATCGATATTCGATTTCATATGGATCAACTATATTTTTCTGCATAGTGAACCCCTCCACAGAACCGGTTCTAAGATAATTGCTCCATAGGTGAAATATCCTGTCCATTAGGGAAAGGTACTGTCTTTTTTAATTTCATTCAGATTTCTCCTCCATCATTTCCTTGTACCTTCCAGGTGTGATGCCTTCGTATTTCCTAAATATTCGGATGAATGTATTCAGTTCATTGAAACCTGCACAACGGGATACATCCGCCAAGCTTTTGGTACGGTCGGCAATCAAATGCTTGGCCCGCTCCACCCGCGCTTTGTTGATGAAATTGAGCAGCCCTTCTCCCGTATGATCCTTAAAAAGTTTGGATAAATAAGCGGGTTTCATATCGAAGTGATTACCGATCATCGAAATATTCAATCTAGGGTCATGAAAATTCTCATTAATAAAAGCGGTAACACGATCCATTAGCTTTTTCAACGATTGCTGTCGCGACTGCTGAATGCTTTGTTGGCTTTTGGCAGATGTATACTCACATACGTTCATGAGCAACTCTGTCAGCTGCTGCTGCATATCCTGAATCGTTTCGCAGGATGTAAGCCGCTCGATTTGCTTCGGATTTTGGAATAAAAAGTTCTCCTGCCCAGCTCCGATTTCACTTATAGTTTTCAGCATCGTGCTGACCAAATCCAACATCAGACAACGGGCGACGGCGACCGAGATGGGCGTGCGATTCAGGTTTCGGCGAATAATCTCGTCAAGTGTCTCACGGGACCTGACAAAATCGCCTGCTTTTACATAATTAATCAGTTGCTGTTCCACCTGAAGCGGGAAATAATAAGCATTTTCAGCATCCTCCAGGTCGGCCTTATGAAGTTCCGCATATGACAAAATTTCTTTGCTGCCCATGACCAGCTTATATTCCATGGCATCGAGCGCTTCCACATACGCTTTGGAGATTCCGTTGATTCCGCTATGAATCGAACTCAAGGAGAGCGTCAGATGAATATGGTAGTGTGTGTTTAAGAACGTTTGAGCTTCCCTTGCTATCCGCAACAGATCCTCCTTAAGCTCTTCCGCGTCCTTATGGCTGAAATTAGTCAGACAGACCAGTGCCTGATCCACCTCCGTCACATAGCCGTGATGGTGCTGATCGGCAAGCTCTTCCACCACATTGCCGACAATAAACTGCAGCAGCTTCAGCTTCTCGCTTTCATCGATTCCTTCAATACGGTCGTGGAAAGGAGCGCTTGCTTCCACATAAAGCAACATGACGGCAAAATTGTCCGACAGCAGCGTGATATTAAAGGTGGTCATGGATTCGTCGACTGGAAGCCGGCCATCAACCCGTCCTTTCAGGAGGCGGACGATAAAGTTCGAGCGCAGAATCTGATGCTGACTTTTCATTTGATCCATCATTTGTTTCATTTCATTCAGCGTACTGCCGATCGCTTGTTCAATAAAATGAAATTCGTTATGTTCCCCGCCGTAACTCATATTCGCTTTTCCGGAAAAGGCTTGAACCAAGCGCCGAACGGGAGTGTAATTTTTTTGTAAAAAGATGTAGGTCAGTAAACCGCCACCCAACAAGCTGATCAGAATGCTTACATAAGTAAGGCGCCGCACATGTTCCGCTTTTTGCCAATACAAGCTGCTGGGAATCATAGAGACATACTTAAGACCGGAACGGTCCGACTGGATCGATTGAACCTCATACCTTTCTCCGCCCTTCTTGTAGTAAAAGAAGTTGGAGCCGCTCGCCAATTGCTCATAAGGGAAGTCGGAGGGAAGGCCCTCCGCGGAATTGGAAATCAGTACCTCGTTGTCCCGGTTTACAATTAGGACGCGGCCTTTATTGAATAGCTCTACGTTCTGAATCGCTCCTAAAATCCGGGATTGATCGATCATGATGACATTAGTTGCCAACGGCGCATCTTTATCCGAGCGGAAGGTGCTGATGTAGGCAGCAGTTTTGATAATCTTGCCATTTACATCAATTCTCATCATAGGCAGAAAGCCTTTAAAATCCTTATGTCTCACGATAGACCTCCATTGCTCGTAAGAAAAGAATGGATTGGAATGCTGTGTCTGATAGGTATAGGATGCGCTTCGTATGAAACCTGGCAGAACCACCGTATTCGTATCCGCCATGTACATGTAGAAAAGATCAACAAATAAGTACGTACTATTATATAGATTAAAGTTCTCGCTCACCCGATAAAGATCATACGTATAGTCGTTAGGAAAAGAAGTGTATTTGTTCGAGTACAGAAGTTCCTGCACCTGTAAATTCCAGGTCATCTCAAAATTTAAGCGCTCCATTGATTGAAAGTAGTTATCCATGATCTCGCGGACCTGCTTCAATAAAGAGTTGTTCGCTTTATGAATTTCACTCTCCAGCGTCGTTTTGGAGTTGATATACACGAAGATACTGATCATGACAGGCAGAAGAAGAATGGCCATGTAAGAAAAAAACCATGTCAATACAATGCTGCGACGGTTGATCGATATGATGCGCTTGATCAGTAAAATCGCCTCCTATCTGATATCTATTTTATATTTTCTTTAAGGAGAAGTATAATTATAATTCGGAATTACAGATCCCTGTTGTCACTGATTTTATCCCTTTAATGCACCGACCATAACGCCCTTTACGAAATATTTTTGAACCAACGGATAGACGCACAGAATCGGTACCGCAGCGACCATAATGGTTGCGTACTTGATCGTTTCCCCAATTTGGTACTGGTCGGCTGCAGCGGCTCCTGCGGCCATGCTATCCGTCGAATTCGCTATCAGAATTTCGCGTAGTATGAGCTGCAGGGGAAATAGGTTGTGATCCTTGAGAAATAACGAAGAATAAAACCACCCGTTCCATTTATCGACAGCATAGTACAGAATCATAACCGCGATCACCGGCATAGAAAGAGGGAGGATGATCTTGAACAAAATAGTGAAGTGATTAGCTCCATCTATTTTGGCTGATTCTTCGAGGCTCTCCGGCACCCCCATAAAGGCGGTCCGCATAATGATTAAATTAAACGTACTGATGGCAAACGGAAAGATGGTAGCCCACAACGAATCAATCAGACCGACGTTTTTGACAACCAGATAAAAAGGAATGAGGCCGCCTTGGAAAAACATCGTGAACACTATGATCAAAATAAACGCTTTGTTCCACATCACGTTGCTCCGAGACAGCACGTAAGCGCCCAACGAGGTCATCAAGACATTCATAGTCACACCAAACGCTAGGATAAAAAGAGTGTTGCGATAGCCCGTCAAAATAGCCGGATTGGCTAACACGTTCTTGTATGCTTGGATACTGAAGCCGAGCGATTTAAACAAAAGCCCTTTATGGCTGATCAGCTGGTTCGGATCGCTGAAGGAAGCGAACGCCACATACAGCAGCGGATACAGCGTGACCATCACTAAGAGAAGCAGAAACGTGTGGGTCCCCGCGTCAAACAACTTGTCGGAAACACTTGTGTATTTCTTCATTTTCGATATCCCCTTCACCATAAGCTACTTTTGTTGACTTTGCGGCTGATATAATTTGCGGAAAATAACAGAATCAAGTTAATGACCGAATTGAAAAGACCTACAGCTGTACTATAGCTCCAGCCGAACTCCAGAAGACCCTTTCGATAAACGAAGGAGGAAATAACATCGGCGGTATCGTAAGTGACCGGGTTATAGAGAAGAAGGATTTTTTCAAAACCGACATTCAGCATGTTTCCCATCCGCAAAATAAACATAATAGCGATGGTGGGCATAATACCGGGCAGGGTGATGTGGAGAATCTGCTTCCAACGGCTGGCTCCATCCATATGGGCTGCTTCGTACTGCTCTTGATCGATCCCTGTAAGTGCGGCAATATAGATGATGGACTCCCAACCGATTTTTTGCCAAATTTCAGAAATTACATAGATTGAACGGAACATCTCCGGCTTTTGCAGCATCGCCTGGCCGTCATAGCCGAAATACATGAACAGCTTATTTATAATCCCGTCGCTGTTGGTAAAATCGTTGATCATCCCACAGATGACGATGAGCGATATGAAATAAGGCATGTACGTCACCGATTGTACGAAGCGCTTAAATATATGGTGCCGGACTTCATTAATGAGGATCGCCAAAATGATAGGTGCAGGAAATTCAAAGCACAACGTATACAAGCTGATTACGACTGTATTTTTCAAAATACGCCAAAAGTAATAGCTGCTGAAAAAGTCCTTAAAATGGGAAAGCCCGACCCATTCACTGCCCGTGATTCCTTTCATAGGTGTGTAGTCCTTAAAGGCAATGATGGCTCCATACATGGGTGCGTAATGAAAAATAGCATAATAAACAATCACGGGAACCATCATCAAGTATAAATATTTATTGCGCGCAAAGTCTTTGGCGAGATTTTCCATAAAGTTAGCTCTCTGTCCTTTCTTTGTTGGCGTCATTTGATTTTGTTGGCAAGAGGAGGATGGGATGTCCTCCTCTTGCACGGTTTAGCGTTTGTTGTAGCGTTCCAAGGCCATTTTTTGGATTTCCAGCACTCGACCGATTTTCAGTGATTTCATTTTATCGATGTATTTTTCGAAGCTGTCCAGCGGCTCTGCACCCAAAATAATTTTTAATGTCATTTCGTCCACGAGGGTATCGATGTCCGCCATAATTTTTGCGAACTCGGCGCTTTCCTCCGGCGTTGGCGTAACCGCCGGCAGTTGGTATTTCCTCTCGTCCGTATTCTCCCATTTGGCTTTTGCTTCAAGCTGCGTAGGTAATTCATAATACTGTTCCAAATATCTTTTGTCATGAATAAACGGTCCATAGTAGGTTGCACGGTTGTACTGCGACATGACCTGGGCTGGAGCCATCTTCGGGTTTTTCATGATCAAATCCGTATATTTCGGATAGCCGTTTTGCATCGTATAGCTGACGCCTTCAATGCCGAAATTGAAGAGCATTCTTCCTTCTTCGCTGTAGCCGTAGTCAAGCAGCTTCGCCGCAAGCTCCGCATTTTTGGAGTTTGCCGAGACCCCTACACTGCCTCTCATAAGGGCAAGATAGTCCTTTTGTCCGAATTTCGGAGTCTCTCCCTTCTTCAGAACCGGATAAGGGGCTCCGACAAGTAACGCATTCTTATCTTTTGCCTCAAGGATTGGCTGCCATTTGCCGATACCTCCGCCGGCACTATACACGGTCGCTCCGGTCGCTCCGCTCGCGATGTTGGCATCCAGCATTTTGCCGTCCGCCGTAGCAATATTTTTATCAAGCAATCCCTCTGCGTACCAACTGCGGAACAAAGCGAGGAAATCTCTAAACCCCTTCTCCATGGGTCCGTATTTGATCTGCCCGTTCTCCATATAGAAATCACGCTTAACGCCGTAGGCACCTGCAAACGCTCCGTTTACGAAGTCGTTCAACACACGCGGTTTACTGAATACGGATAATGGGGCAGTGGCGCCTTTCTTTTCTTTAAACGCACGCAGCGTGGCGGTCCATTCGTCAATCGTCGTCGGTACCGACAACCCCAGCTCATCCAGCCAATCTTTTCGGATGATCGGTCCTTGGAAGGTCGCTAAGTATTCGTCGCCGCGGATGAATGGGAATGCATAGTAGCTGCCGTTATCGGTTTTGACCATCTTGTCGATGTCCGGGTGATCTTTCAAATAAGCCTTTAAATTTGGTGCATTTTTATCGATAATATCATTCAACCTAAGAATGTAGCCGTCCTTAATCGCTTTCTCAGGACCTCCTGGGAAAGTCAACCAGTTGTATTCAATCATATCCGGCAAGTCTCCGGAGGCCAGCATCACATTTAAAGACTCTGTACCCCGGTTAGCCGTAGGCGAACTGAACTTTAATGGTACACCAGTTCGCTTTTGCCATTCCTGAAATAAGGGCACATCGTCGAGACTGGAAACGACGCCGATAAGATTTTGCGTGATTTCTGCCCAGTAAGTCAATGTTTTATCCGTTTTTATCGGATATGTTGCTGCTGCTCCCGAAGTTTCGGATTCACTGATACCGGTGGCAGTTTTTGGAACCATAGTTGATGAACAGGCCATTAATAGCATGCTCATCACTATCGTGGCTCCAATTGCGGAGACAAGCTTTTTGTTTTTTTTTAACATGAATGAAAACCCTCCTTATTATTTCGGATTGTGCAAGATTCGCATGAAAGGAATCCCGTGGCTATATTATAGGATAGCGCTTACAAAAAGGTATATCTAAAAAAGTGCCAATCCATCGACAAAAGTGCCAATCCCATCGATAAAACCGCTTCTCCGTATACAAAACTGCCAATAATACTTTTTAGTAAACGCGTTATGCTTGAATGAGTAGGCAATCTAGCAATCTGCTTTTTGGCAGATGGGGATGTGATTGAAAGCGATGGTTCATTGATTGAACATAATCTTGCCAAAAAGATGCCTTTTATCTATCATTTATTTGAACATTGTAGCGACAGATACGTAAATGCTTTGAATGTCGTCGTTCTATACGCTTTTAAGTCATCGGGATTACAGTACCCTTTGTTGTATTCCATATGGAAGCAGGATAATTTTTTTAGATCCGAATATCTGCTTGTTGCGCGGTGAACGCAGTAAAATTTTATACGGGTCGCGAATGAGTGTATCCATTAATTGATTAGGTTGAATTGGCAATCGCGCTCCGGCTTCCCGAAGAAGTTCAAAGAAAAATTCCATGATCGAGCCTTCATAAAATGCAGGTAAAGGAATTCCCTCACGCGCATTCATGATGGCAAGTAAAAGAACGGTAGGAATCAATTCCCACTGAAACCGTAGTCTTGTCTTTTATTCGTGAAATGCTAGCAGAACGCTAATCGTTAGATCGCGGTCGTCCAGCTGAGGAGCCGGAATTTATGTTTAAAATCTGTCTATTGGAGTATCTTTACGATCTTTCTGATGTTCAAGTCATTGAACATATTCGTGTCAATTTAGCCTATCGTTGGTTTTTAGGGCTAAACATTGATGATGATCTGCCGGATGATTCTACGATCAGTTATTTCCGTGTGAATTGTGTTGGTTTGGAGAAGTATAAAGAAATATTTCAACGTTTGGTGGATCAATGCATCGAACAAGGCCTAATCGCTAAACAACTACAACGTGCAATTATCGATTCTACCCATGTCATTGCCGATGTTGCTATTCCTACATGGCTTTCCCTCGTAAGACAAGCTTATGAACGAGTGCTTCGTGAACTCTTTATGGTGGATGCTGCTAAAGCAGAACAATACCAACAAAAATTAGACACCCTTTGGACCGAACTCCGCGGTAAAACCCGTGATGTGAAGCTCCCTTTTGTGTTGGAGCTACCCAGAGAACTTGTTGAGATTGCTAAGCCATTGTTAAACACAGATGTTGCGGAAAATCCAGTACTAGCTATGTTGGAGAAAGTAATAGCTGATCGAAATGAACATGCAACAGATCGTCTTATCAGCGTAGTGGATCCAGAAGCAAGAACAGGTCACAAGTCGGATATGCGTAAAATTCAAGGCTATAAAGACCACACTTAGAATTGCTTTTGTTGGCAGTATCCCTTTTAAAATAATTCCGAATTCGTTTTTGTATAAGGAACATCAGGATTTATGAGACTCATATTGTCTAAAATATACAGCTTCGATATACTGACTCCAATCGTAATGTTCCGATACTCACTGTAATAGGAACTTTACTTTGGAGGGGCTACTATAAAGCGAAATTGGGAACTGGACGAATTAATCGAACATTTTACGACCCTACCGAACGAGATGAGGTTGATCGAGAACAAGACCGGGGAAACTAGGAATGGATTCCCTGTGCTACTCAAGTTTTTTCAAAACGAAGCCCGTTTTCCAACTCATAAGTACGAAGTTCCAAAGCGGTTATCGCGTACATTGCAAAGCAAATCTTCTCTGAGCCGGAATTATATGCTCAGTATGATTGGACCGGTCGTTCGATCACGTACCATCTAACACAGATCCGGGAGTTCTTCGGGTTACGCGAGGATACGATAGAGGATGCTCAAGAAACAACAGAATGGCTGTGCCAACATGTTCTGCATCACGATCATGAATTTGAGCATTTAAAAGAACGTGTCTACCGTCGATTCCATGAATTAAAAATTGTGCCTCCAACTCCGGAACGCATTGAACGTTTGATCCGTTCTGCCATTTACACATATGAAGAATCCTTCTTCCAAGCGACATATCAAAAGCTGCCTTCCACGTCTTAGCCCGTTGGACTCCTTGATTGATAGCATTTCGTATTTAGAGATTGACAAAGATGAAGCCGCCAGTGAGGGCGGCATGCAAATATCATTTAATGAGTTAAAGGCAGATCCTGGTCGTGCTGGGGGGATAGCGTGCTGAAGGAGGTTAACAAATTGCGGACAATTCACAATTTGAAGGTTCCGAATGACTATTTCGAGACATTCCCCATAAGGTTTTAAAAAAGTACCGGCAGCGCGTTTCTACTGAGGATCTGCGCGAACTGCGCCGACATCCCGATCCGATTCGATATACGCTGCATGGATATATCGGACAATCTGGTCGATCTGCTTATGCAAATTATTCACCGTATCGGAGTTCGCGCCGAACGAAAGATCGAAAAGGAAATTCTTAACGATCTACGACGAGTCAGCAACAAGTACGGTATTTTATTTAACATGGCTCAGACGGCCATCGAGCATCCAGAGGGAATCTAAGTCTCATACGTATTTCCTCCTAATTTTGTTTATAAGGATAAACTGCAGGCCGGATCGGAGCTCCCGTTGCTCCAACAAGCGGCATACAGGTGCCGAAAAACCCTACTTCATAAACTTTTTCTTTTGAAAGCTCTTCCAGCCACAAAAGTTCGAGAATCGGAATACCTACCTCAGAAAAAAGATACGTATGAACCGGCTGCCAGTTGCCCGATTCCGGAGATGGTAAATTTTCGAGCGCAATATTGTCGGCTCCTATAATCATCACACCTTTACTAGCCAAAAACTCCGCACCTTCAACGTTAATTCCAGGAGAGTTATTAACAAACTTATTTTGATCCGGCCATACCGTCATTCTTCCAGTTCTGATCATGACGATATCGCCCTCTTGAATTTCAACACCTTGACGAGCAAGAGCTTCCTCCAAATCAACTTTGCCAATTCCATACGAATCAGGCAACATTTCTACGCCCTTTGCAGCCGCGACGTCAATCATTACAGCTCGAGCAATAATGGGCGGGAAATTTTCCGGACCGCATTTCGTCCAATGACGGCTTCCCAAATGCTCTTTTTCATTAAAACCATTCCATATTTCACCATGGTATCCAAAGTGGTTAAACGTATCAATATGGGTGCCACAATGGGTATACATAGAAAAAGCATCCCCGGAGTAACTAGTTAATTCGTTCGTTTCGCGATCGATATTCATCGGGTTTTCGACGATATTCCCGCTTGGAGTATGGGTCATCCAAATTTGAAACGGGGGGTCCCCAGCAGCAGTCCATGAGGGCATACCCACAAAATAATTAACGGATAAATCGAATTCTCTAGATGTATCAATGAATGAAAACACTTTATTACGTGACTCTGCATTAATTAAATTTAATCTCCCGATTTGATCATTCGGTCCCCAAGGACTCTTGCTTGGTTTTAATTGACGTGGATGTACGTAATCACACATTGTTCATTCCTCCTACGAGAGCTGATCCAAAACGATAAAGATTGGCTTCATCGAATGGTTTTCCTACTAATTGAAGTCCGATCGGAAGTCCTGCATTAGACATTCCACAAGGTACGGTCAAACTTGGAAAGCCAATCAGACTTATCGATCCTGTAAACCGATTAAGCTGCAAGCTAACCGGTTCCATTGAATCGTTTATTTTGATATCGCGTTGATTAATATCGAATGGCAAAATAGGTAAGGCAGGTATGACAAGAACATCTACTTCTGAAAACATCTTGTTGTATTCACGAATAGCCCATTGTTTGACCTGCTGAGCTTGAATATACTCATGGGCCGTAATGGTTGAACCAGTTAAGAGACGCTCTCTCACTTCTTCATCCCATTGTGACGCTGGATACTCTTGCAATCTTTCGACATGACCTGAATAAGCCTCACTCTTTAATGTCACCCGAAACGCTGCTAATGTTTGTTCTAGGTCTGGGATTTCTACAGTTCTTATTTCTGCGCCCAGAGATCTAAAAGTTTCAATCGCTTGGTGAACATCCCTCGTAATTTCTTCGTTTACATGGTCAAAAAAGTTGGAGGGAGGGACACCGATAACTGTTCCTTCAACACCTTTGTCCAGGTATCGTGTAAAGTCTTCCGGATCTTTTTGGATTGAGTGCAGATCTCTTTCATCAAATCCAGCCAACAAGGACAATAAAACAGCATTATCCTTTACCGTCTTTGTCATCGGCCCTATCGTATCCAATGTCTTGCAGAGTGGAAACACCCCATATGTGCTTACTTGCCCGAATGTCGGTCTCATTCCGACAATGCCTCCGAAGGAAGAAGGGATCCGAATGGATCCGCCAGTATCAGTACCTAGGGATGCGTAACATAATGACGCCGCAACTGCCGCTCCAGAACCACTGCTCGATCCGCCGGAAACTTTCGAAGTATCATATGGATTTCTAACAGGTCCAAAAAAAGAACGGTCCCCTGTGGCTCCATAAGCAAATTGATGAGTATTTAGTTTTCCTATAATAACAGCGCCAGCTTCTTTTAATTTTTCCACTACAGCGGCATCGTAATCAGGAATGTATTCACTATAAATTTCCGAACCCATTGTAGTAGTTATATCCTTGGTGTAAATTAAGTCCTTTAATGCAATCGGAATCCCATGCAAGTATCCCTTCATATTTCCAGCATTGATTTCTTTTTCCGCTTTAGCGGCTTGAGCCAACGCTTCGTTATCCGTCACGGTAATATAGGCGTTTAATTGGTCGTTCTCTGCTGCTATACGCTCCAGCATTTTACGAGTAACTTCTACAGGCGAAATTTGTTTGTTCCTTATCGCATCAGATAATGTGATTAAATCCCAATCCAGAAAATTACCGCTAATTTCCTTAGACACCCTGTGACCCCCCTCCATAATAAGGTTGCAAATTTCATTAATTATCTCTGATTATAGCCCGCCAAAAAATATAGAGACATGGGTCTTATTCGGAAATCCAGTGAATTATTTCGGAAATACAGCTAGCCTCCAATAGAGACTAGCTGTATTTGCCCCAACTCTACCGTTTTAGTTATTCAATTACGGCTATTTTTTCTCCGATTGAAAGTTGGCTTGCAAGAAGTCGAAGTCACAGCCTTTATCCGCTTGCATCACATGTTGCTGGAATAGCCATCCGTAGCCCCGAGGGTACGAACGTTCAATCGTGATTTGAAGCGACTCTCGCCGTTTATCAAGCACTTCATCGGAAACTAATAACTCCAGTGAGCGATTGGGAACATCCAAGCGAATCCGATCTCCTGATTGAACCAGCGAGAGAGGTCCACCTACCGCAGCTTCAGGCGTAATATGCAGGACAACTGTCCCACCTGCTGTTCCGCTCATTCTACAATCGGAAATCCGCACCATGTCACGTACACCTTGAGCAAGCAGCTTCTTTGGTATGGGCAGCATGCCCGCTTCAGGCATTCCAGGTCCGCCAATCGGACCAGCATTTCGCAATACGAGAACGTCATCGGCGTTGATATCCAGATCTTCTTGATCGATTCTTTGTTCCAAATCTTCAATGGAATTAAATACGACAGCCCGTCCTTCATGAGTCAACATACGTTCCGTAGCTGCCTTCGGTTTGATTACGGCGCCGTTCGGCGTAAGATTGCCGTAAAGAACAGCAATTCCGCCTTCCGCATGCAATGGTTTCTCAATCGTACGAATAATATCCTCATAAGCGGGAATTCTTTGCTTTTTAACGACAGCCAAATTATCTTTCAACATTTTACCTGTGACGGTCAAACACTCGGTATGCAACAAGCTTTCCAACTCTTTCATCACTACAGCAACTCCGCCTGCCTTAAAAAAGTCTTCCATTTGATATTTTCCGCTTGGGCGAAGATTGGCCAGAAACGGTGTTTCTTTGCTTAATTTATCGTACAAATGAAGCGGAATATCGATTCCCAGGCGCCCTGCGATAGCGATTAAATGAATTACCGCATTCGTAGAGCCGCCGATGGCCATCAGAACGCGAATCGCATTCTCAAACGCTTCGTATGTCATAATCTGCGATGGCGTCACGTTATGCTTCACCAATTCCACAATTTTTTTGCCCGATTCCTCCGCCAATTGTTTCCGCAAATTATGTGTTGCCGGTATCGCAGCCCCGCCAGGCAACATCATTCCTAATGCCTCTGCACATGAAGCCATCGTGCTGGCGCTTCCCATGACCATGCAGTGTCCATCGCTAGGAGCAAGCCGTTGATTAATTTGGTCTAATTCATGTTCATCTACTTCGCCCGCGCGATGTTCTTGCCAAAAGAAACGACAATCCGTACAAGCACCTAAAGTGCGTCCTTCATACTCCCCATTCAACATCGGACCACCGGTAACCATAATGGATGGAATATTCGCACTTGCCGCTCCCATCAATTGTGCTGGTGTCGTTTTATCACAACCGCAAAGCAATACTACACCATCAAGCGGCTGAGCAGCGATCATCTCTTCAGTGTCCATAGCAGCCAAGTTTCTAAATAACATTGACGTTGGACTTAAATAAAGCTCGCCTAAAGAAATCGTAGGGAACTCCATAGGGATTCCGCCCGCCATAAGAACGCCGCGTTTTACTGCCTCAACAAGAGGACCAAAATGCGCATGACAACGATTCACTTCACTTTCCGTATTACAAATACCAATAATTGGTTTTCTGAGATCTTCTGAGCTATAACCGAGATTTCTTGAGAATGCTTTACGAACAAATTGAGAAAAACCCGGATCACCGTACGATGTCGTCTTCATCAACGTCCCCCCTTGAAATGATATTAACAGTATTTTCTAAGCTTACATAGAATATGTGGTCTAGTGGTTAGACCAGTAAGATTAATTTAATCTATTATTTTTTTTCTGTCAACCATTCTTATTCAGCTTTTGATAAACATGTTCTAGATGCTTCTCGAATGTTTCCACTGCTTCTGTCATATTCCTTTGTTTGATCGCCATATATAATTTCTTGTGTGAGTTTAGTACCCACTTATTTTCGGCAGGATCATGAATCGATTTTTTTCGCGCAGCTTCAAATCCCATTTGATATTGGTCGAATAAAAAATTAAATACTTTTAAAATCAAATCATTGTGAGCTGCAACAGCAATCGTTTTATGAAAGTAATAGTCTTCCTCAAATGCTACCTCATTTTGTAACATTTTCAATTCCATAGCCTGGTAGGCTGACTCTATGTTTTGTAAATCTTCTTCCAACGCTCGTTCAACTGCAAGAATCACAATTTCCCGCTCAAGTCCTCGTCTTAGCTCCAACATTTCGTATAATTGATGATTCTTGTCATGAATCAGATTTTTAAATTGATCTATAAGCGGCTCGAGATGGACTGATTTTAAATACATCCCTTTTCCTTGAATCACTTCAACAAAACCGATTGTTTCCAAAATACCGATTGCTTCTCTCACTACATTTCTTGCTACTTGAAACGATTGGGACAACGCTCTCTCGGAAGGCAATTGATCTCCCGGTTTATACTCATTGTTCTCGATTGCTTCAATAATTTTCTCACAAATAAGGTGAGCCGCTCTTTTTTTGTTTAAGGGTTCAAAAGCCATATCTATAGTTTCCCTCCAACTCATTCGTTGAATTTCTACATTTTAATATAACCTTGTATGATATTTAACACAAGCCCTCCTTCTGGATCAAAGACTATTTTTGAATTCTGTAATCGAACGGCCTGTATATTTTTTGAACACATTTGAGAAATAGTTGGGATCGTTAAAACCGACAATTAATGCGACATTAACTGCCTTCATATCTTTCTTTGCAAGCAATTCCTTAGCCACTTCAATTCGAGTTTGAATCAAATACTTTTTAAATGAACAACCGATTTCCTGCTTGAACAAATCGCTAAAATATGTTCGGTTCATATGGTATTTTTGTGCCATCATTTCCAACGTTAAATTTTCATAAAAACAGCAATCGATGTATTCCCGAGCCTGTTGGATAATATGTTTAGTTTTATGATTGGATGTATTGAACATCACGGATATTTCATCCAAAAGTTGAATAAGGCCATATTTCAAATCTTCTTTCGAGTCAAAAGAAGATACCCACTCCTGAAATAAAGGAAGGTCATAGTCTAGGGGCTCCCTTAATGAAAATTTTATCTGTGTGATGTTCTCTTCAATCACACGAAAGATTTGTGCGACTAAATCTTTGTATTTGGCTGTAGCTTCCCCAAATTGTTTTTCGGCATCGGTAAAAAGTTCTTGAATGACCGTAACAATCCCTTTCTTATCATCTTGCTTTATTCGTTCTATCAATACATGACTTTTATCGGGATTCCAAATGTGGAGCATCTCGGATTCTCCAGAGTGAATATCATCATAAAATCTAATATTAAATTCCTTGTTATCGTTCCATAAATAGGATGTTTCCATGTAGTATTTGTGGGTTTCCGTTATATCCTGAAAGATCCTACTTATAGATATATTTACTTTAATTTTATTGAATGTCTCAATATTAGTGACTGCATTCCGATATAGATTTTGTAAGGTTTCACGAATATGAAGCTTATGATTAAAACCATGAAGACAAATATATTCATTCTCCCTAAATTCACTTTTGAAACCAACAAAGTGAATCGAATCTGAAATCGATTCCTCCATCACATTTTCTATAGCAAAATAAATGAGCTCCATATTTTTCCCATAAAACAATTTCAAATGTTCAAAATCGATCACATTCAAAATCGTTAGAACATAATGCTCAGTATTGAGGTTGATGCCCAACATTTCGATTTTATCAAGGATGTTGTTTGTATTCATATGGACACCCTGCAGCAGCTTGTTAAGCATCGCGCGCTTTAATAATGGTTTACTTTGATTCAGTAAGATTTGCTGCTCGATCTTCGACTCTTTTTCCTTTATGGTTTGCTCCAGTTCATGAACAACTTTCTTTAGTGCTTCTGCCAAATCTTCCTTGATGATCGGCTTCAATAAATAATTCGATGCGCCGCAAACAATAGCTTGTTTGGCATACTCGAAGTTCGAATAGCCGCTAAGCACGATGATCTTGATCGAGGGAAACTGTTTATTTAAAATTTCCAAAAAAACCATTCCCCCCATTCCTGGCATCCGCATGTCTAATAAAACGATATCAGGCGAAGAAACTTGGAAGGCTTCATACGCTTCTTCGGCATTTTGCGCTTGACCCATCAATTGTAAATTCAGTCCATCCCAATTTATTTTACCGATTAAACTGCGCCTCACTCCAATTTCGTCTTCCACCAAAAAAACGTTAAATTTTTGTCTGCTAGATGCCATGCTTATATTCCTCACTTTGCTACTTTAATATAAGGGAAATTAATGATGATCGTTGTACCTTTATTATGCTCACTGTCGATATCGAAAATAAGTTGCTCGCCAAACACAATACGCAACCGTGTGTAAACATTTTTTAGCCCCAGATTACTTGAAGAAACAACATCAAAATAAGAATGGGTTGCCATCTGTTTGTACTGCTCAAAATCATTTAATTTTTTCACGCTAAACCCTACTCCGTTATCAGAAATTCGAATTTCGACTCTTTCTCCAAGTTTTTTTGTGGATATGTGAATCAGCCCTTTGCCTAACTTTTTTTCAACCCCATGCCTGATGGAGTTTTCAATCAAAGGTTGCATAACCATTTTCACCATCATGCATTCGTTTGTTTGTTCATCTATTTCCCATTGCACGCCTAATTGATTTCCGAACCTACTCTTTAGAATTAACACGTAATTACGACAGTTCTCCATCTCTTCCGCCAGTGTTACTTGATCCTTTGACATATCGATATTGTATCGAAGCATTTTACTTAAGGATAGGGTAATCTCGGAAATTTGCTCTATGCCTTCATTATCAGCAATCCCATTGATGACTTCTAGTGTGTTGTAGAGAAAGTGTGGATTTATTTGCATAAGAAGCGCCTTAAGCTCGGCATCTTTTTTGCGAAGCTCCGTCTCATATTGGGTTTTAATTAACTGATTGATCGTGTTAACCATGGAATGAAATCGATGGTTTAATTGGTGGATTTCCATGGTTGTGTTGCCTATTTTTTCATTACCGATGCCAAAATCGCCACGCTCCACTTTAGACATAAGATTATTCAATCTCTGGATCGGTCTAGTCATATAAATCGAAAAATAATAAGAAAGTATGAATACAAGAAGAAGCGAAAGGCCGCATACTACCCATGTAATTTCACGCAATCCTTGTAATTCTGTCGTTAATTCGGATAATGGAATGGAGCCAACAACAGTCAGCCCTCTCTCCATGAGCGTATTGTAAGAAACAATCATTTCTTTGCCGTTAAATTTGGATACATAGGAATCCGCACGAATCGTTTCCAGATGGGAGCGGGTATTGCCCTCGATCTTTTTTCCTATAAGTGCATGATTGGAATGATAAAGATAAGTATCATTGTTCCAGATAATCTGCATGATGCCACCGCTGCGAAACTCGATCACTCTAAAATAAGAGAAAAAAGAGGAAAGCGATTTATCATAGCTAATATAGCCAACTCTTTTCCCACTCTTCTTATCAAAAATAGCCCGTGAAGCTGTAAAACTATAAATACCATTATATTCAAGAGGATGAATGTCAAAAATCAAATCATTTCCATCGTTGTTTTTCATTTTTTTTTGCCATTCGAGTTCTTCTTGAGAATCATACATATGTTTATAATCGTTTGTAGTTGAAAGGCTTATCATCCGCCCATCGTCAGAAAAAACGCGTACACTAATATACTCATCACTTTTATCGAGAAGATTCGAGACATAGGTATCCATATTCACGCGAATTTCTGGATTTGATAAATCAGTGTGGGGGCTTCTCAAAATAAATGCCGAGAATATTTCGGATTGATAATATATTTCCTTTAAATAGGAATCTACATTCCGATTAACACTTTGCAGGAGCAAATCATTGCTTCCCATTACTTCACTAGTAATCAAATTAGCCGCTTCCCGGTAAGATAACGATCCGACAATAATAAGGGGGATCAGATTAAGTAAGACATAGGTTAAAATTAATTGATATTGCATACTTCTCTTGTTAAAAATCCTATCCATTAACTTATATAACATTGTCGTAACCGCCCTCCACTAACCATCAAGTTGCTTCATTATAAGCGAATGATTGGAATTTACCAAGGTTGACATATGTCAAAAAGTCAACCAGGATTTTGTCCTAGTTGACAGATTGTCGAGAACCCCGACAGTTCCGAAATCAGCTGAAGGGGTGGGAGTGTCCAGCGAAGGGAACCTTTGAAACCGGGAAAATACCGCATATTATCATTCCAATTTTCGAGTTTCAAGAGCGACCGCAGCGGGTACCCCCACCCAAAACAGGCTGTTATTACACTTAAGAGGGGTTATCATTTTGCAAAAAACTATTTAAAATCAGCAATGTTTTCTTTCGTAATGAATTGGAGCGGAATATAGTTCGTATGCTCAACGCTCTCACCATTTGCTGCTTTCACTGCGATTTCGATAGCTCTATTTCCCTGTTTAAGTGCATCCTGAAAAATAGTAGCCGTCAAGTGTCCTTCTTTTATGGATTTCAAAGCATCCGGGATGGCATCGATTCCGACCACAAAGATTTTATCTTGCTTATTTGCTGCCTTTATAGCATTATACGCACCTAGTGCCATTTCATCATTCTCAGCGATAACTGCATCGATGTTTGGATAGGATTGCAACCAGTTTTCCATCAATGACAACGCTTGCGCACGATCCCAGTTTGCCGTTTGCTCTGCCAGGACTTTGACATCCGGATAGTTAGGCAGTACCTGTTTTATGCCATCAGTTCGGTAGACCGCTGCGGCATTGCCATTGGGACCATTAATTATTACAATATTTCCTTTTCCACCTAATTTTTTTATTACAAATTCTGCTTCCATCTTGCCCCCTACTACATTGTCCGCCCCTACAAAGGCTGTAGCTTTATCAGAATTGGATACATCGTTCGTGAGAATAACAATCGGAATATGGGCATTAACCGCGAGATCAACGGCAGGAGCCACTCCATTTTTATCAGAGGGACTGACGATAATGGCGTCCACTTTTTGTGTAATAAAGTTCTCGACTTGCGTAATTTGATTTTCTGCTTTACCTTGCCCGTCAGTCTCGATCAGTTTAACACCCAATTCTTTCGCCTTGTCGCGAATAGCGTTTTGTGTGGCAATGAAAAATTCATTTTGCAAATTGGAGTATGAGACACCTACTTTCAAAGTTTTTTTAGCATTTCCTATCCCATTGTTAGCAGCGTTTGGATCATTGTTATTACCTCCACACGCCGTAAGAACGAACGTCAACAGTGTTACAACAACTAATGCTTTTATTTTCTTCATTAGGAATTCCCCCTTAGTTTTTTTATATATATAACGCCATTTGAAGCGATTATATAGTTATTGATTCTTTTTATCCAAAAGAACAGCTAACACAATGATCGCGCCTTTTACAATTTGCTGATAGTAAGAGGATACATTCAGAAGATCCAGTCCGTTGTTCATAATTCCGATAATCAATACCCCAACAACCGTTCCTATAATTCTCCCCCTACCGCCCGTTAGGCTTGTACCACCTATAACGACAGCGGCGATTGCATCTAATTCATACCCAGTGCCGAGAACAGGAGATCCAGTCATCACTCTTGATGATAGGAGGATTCCGGCAAGTCCTGCCGCCAAACCTGAAATTGCATAAACTGCAATCTCAACTCTGCCTACTTTGACACCAGACAATTGAGCCGCCTTTTCGTTTCCTCCCGAAGCAAACACATGTCGACCGAATTTTGTAATATGGAGCACAAAGAATCCTAATGCGATCACACCTACAAAGACCAGAACCGGCAGTGGGATACCGGCAATATAGCCGCCGCCGATAAAGTTGTATTCCGAGCTCAAGTTAATAATAGGTCGACCGTCTGTGTAGACTAATGTTAACCCTCTTGCAGCTGTCATCATTCCCAAGGTGACGATAAAAGATGCTACTTTCCAACGGGAAATGATAATGCCATTTATAAGTCCCAATCCTAAACCGACAAGCAAGCCAAGAGCGATAGGCACAAACGTCGGATAAGTGTCCGGATGTGCAAAGCTTGAAGCGACAATCGCGGAAAAGGCGAGAATTGAACCAACGGATAAATCAATCCCTCCTCGTATAATGACAAAGGTCATACCGATCGCGATAATGCCGCTGATCGAAGACTGACGAAGAATATTCAAGAGATTAGTTACCGTCAAAAAAGATTCAGAACTAAGCGACAACACAATCAGCAAAATTCCAAACGCAATGAAAATCCCATACTTAGCTAAATATCTACTCATCTTTTGTTTCCCCCTTTCCCCGGAAATTATTTATTTTTTTATTCCCGTCGCACACATCATAATGCTCTCTTGGTTAAACTCGTCTCGATTGAATTGCCCAGTGATCGTTCCTTCATGGAGTACAATGATACGGTCGCTCATTCCCATGAGCTCTGGCATTTCGGAAGAAACCATAATAATCGCCTTACCGTCATTGGCCAACTTGTTAATAATTTTATAAATTTCAGATTTTGCTCCGATATCAATGCCTCTTGTGGGTTCATCCAGAATCAGAAGGTCTGGGTCACACAACAGCCACTTCGCTAGCACCACTTTTTGCTGATTCCCTCCACTTAATGTTTCAACCATGGTATTTCTACTGGAGGCATTCACATTTAAAAATTTCATTTGCCGATCCGTAACTTCACGCTCTTCCTTAAATTTAATGATTTGCCCTAAACGGACATATCGTTTTAGGTTAACCAACGTTATATTTTCCTTGACCGTGAAATTCAAATTGAGCCCAAATAGCTTCCTATCCTCCGTTACAAGCGATAATTTATGCTTAATCGCCTTTTGCGGCGAATCAATCACGACCTTCTGATTTTGGATGTAGATTTCGCCGCTATCGATTTTTCTGACACCAAAAATTGCTTCAACAAGCTCGGTTCGTCCAGCTCCCATTAGCCCGGCAATTCCTAATATTTCTCCTTTTCTTACCTGTAGATTAATATTTGTGAATTTCCCATTCAGTGATAAGTTTTTTACTTCAAGAAACCGTTCCCCAATTGGAGAAGGTTGCTTGACAAACATATCCTCCAAATTACGCCCGACCATAAGAGAAATCAATTGCTGCTGGTCTAGTTGTTGGGCCGACTTCGTATCGATATAACTACCGTCGCGCAGGACGGTGATCGTATCACAGATTGTATAAATCTCGTCCATTTTGTGTGAGATATAAATAATCGCCTTACCTTGCAAAATTAGTTTTCGAATAATCTCGAATAATTTCGCGACTTCCCGATCTGTAATTGCCGAAGTAGGCTCGTCCATGACAATAATATCCGCATTGTACGAGATCGCTTTTACGATTTCGACCATTTGCATTTCCGCAACACTAAGCTCATATAGTTTTCTATCCGGATTGATCACCATATCTACCATTTTGAACAATTCGATGGTCTTGCTTCGCATTTCTTTCTTATTGGCGATGCCTAACCTCTTGCTGGGTTCACGACCAATGAATATATTTTCGGCAATGGTCATGTCAAGGATAGAGTTCAGTTCCTGATGCACGATGCTGATGCCGGAATTAATAGCGTCGAGCGGCTGTGCAAACCGGACATTCTGACCTTTTAACACGATTTCTCCATCGTCCGGTTGATAAATACCTGTCAATATTTTCATCAGCGTAGACTTCCCCGCTCCATTTTCCCCCATAAGCGCATGAACTTCTCCTTTTTTTACATTCAAGGAAACGTCGTTCAATGCCCTCACCCCTGAAAACGTTTTACTGATGTTTTTCATTTGTAGAATGTAGGGCTGATTCAACATTGGATTATCTCCCTTCATCAACTATATTTCTGATTATAGTGGGTAAGATCATATAGAGACATGGATCTTATTCGGAAATACTATGAATTATTTCGGATATTAACGGTTCTGGTGCTAAAAATTAAGACCCACAATATGTAGTATTCAAATGAAATTTTAAAGCGAAATTTCATACTATATTTGGTATGTAAAAATATTTTTGCAACAGAGCCGACCGAATCTCGCAGGAGCGGAGCAATTGAGGTCGGGGGTTCAACACCAAAGAGGACAGACGAATTATTTTCAGCCTGACGTTCCTAATCATATGCATGCCTCGATGAGAGCATAATCTAACAACAAAATCACGGATAGTTCTGATCAGCTTTATTATGACCAAAATACACCGTATTCATGTTAAAGCCGTTATAAGTATTATCTAGACGCTTTTACAATAAGGAGCTTTTTCTTCATCTCTCTTATTGCACTCTGGGTTCCGCATTTGCGTATTCGTCGGCGATCCGTCCTCTAGAATCCATCGAACCGTCATTAACAAGTAATACTTCAATGTTTTTTAGTGATTGTTTAAGAACACTATCAATAGCTTTCTTTATATAATCAGCTGAATTATACAGCGGCATAATTACACTTATTAACACATCTACTTTTCCGGAAAGCTATAGTATATGGATTCAAAGGAACCTCTCTCCATTGTTAATTTAACCCCACCTAATGATATGTTATGTATCAGATAAAATAAAAATACAACTTGAAAATTATGACCAAGAAGCCCTTGATTCAAAAATATACCTATACCTCGGTCGCTTTTTATCAGATAAGGGTAAAAACCCAACTGCAATTGCACTAGATATGATGTCTTGAGCTTTAGGTTATACTTTTATGGCTATTTTCAACACAGGGCATAAAAGATTCAAGGGAAGACTTCGAGGCACGTTTTAATACAGGGGGTCAATTTCCATCTGCGTGAGAGCAAAGGTAAGAACTTTCATTTACACGTTGAGTTTTATTTATATGGTGGATTGCCTTTTTCGACTAAAATGAGGGGGCTTTCAAGAGAGAGGATACACAAACAGTCTGCCAGTATTCATGGATTGGAAAAAGACAATACGAAAGTGACCCACGGACCGATAAAAAATGGCTAGACTAATCAGCAACAATCAGGAGGCCCATGGGTGAGAGGTTTAAAGAATCGGCAATTGAGATAGCGTCTATAACTTGATGTAATGAATCCTTTCTTCACGTAGTTAATTGACTCCCTTCATATGGCTCTGTTGCAAAAATATTTTTACATACCAAATATAGTATGAAATTTCGCTTTAAAATTTCATTTGAATACTACATATTGTGGGTCTTAATTTTTTTGCACCAGAACCATTCGGTCTCACTAAGGTCAGTATTTCCCAGGCTCTAACAAAGTGTAGAAACCGCAGTAATCATCCTCCACAAATTGTTATACAAACTAAAGCGCAAAATGCCCAGCTTAATTCCTTCCGTTTGTCAGCCATAAATATTGATGTATAGTCGCTGCTTCCAATTTATTTCCAACTACCCTTTTGCGAAATTTGCCAGGTGTGATTCCTAGAACTTCAACGAATACCTTACTGAAATAATGCACCGTTTCGTATCCGGACGCCTGCGCCACATCCAGCAACGTCATATCTGTAAAAGCCAGCAGATAGGCCGCCCGTTTGATTCGCTCCGAACGAACCAAGGAAGGAAAGCTTTGCCCCAGCTCTGCCGACAGAAGCCTGGAAAGCTGTCGTTCCGATAAATGAATCGCCTGCCCTACTTCTTTTAAGGTCAGCTTATCGGAAAGATGAGCTACTATATAAGCTTTTGCGTTTTTTACCGGACTGGAAATAAAACCTGTTTCCGGTTCTGGTGACGTTGTAATAATTCCGCTATGTTGGGAAAAGAAGGAAATCAACGAGAGTAGGAGGGCATGGGATAAACCGAATATCAATTGCGGAAATGGAATCAACCTTTCCGCAGCTTGAAGCACCAGAGATTTCCAGAGTAGTACTGGTGGTGTTTGTTCGGCATCTGGAATAAACAAATGATGATAATTCGTCAGCTTGTCTAACAGTTGAAAGACTTCACCGCGCGGATCCGCTTCTATTATTTCAAAAGCAACAAACAACACCAGCATCCCTGTCTCACTTTGCAGTTGATGCATACCGCCAGGCTTAGAGCAATACAAGGTACCTCGTTGCAGCGAATAAGTCACCCCTTTATTCGTATAGTGGCCTTCCCCTTCTGCCACATAACAAATCTCGAAAAAAGGGTGCGAATGCATAACATTGCCGTGATGCTGGGGTTTCCCTCCCCAATAGTGGACATAAAATGAAGCGGAATCAGCATGTAGCTTTGTCACATGCTGATTAAGATACATGCTGCTTTTTTGACAAATCTGCGGTGTCAGTTGCACTGGCTTCCCACCTCTTTAGCGAACTTCTTTCCTTTCAACCACTCTCTTAGGACCTGACCTCATTATAACCTAGAAAGACCCTACGGAATATTGTAAAAACATGACGGTTATTTATAAAGACCATCACCATGCGTTTGGGTACAATGGAATCACAGGGATGAAAGCGTGTACTTCCGAATAAAGCTGCGAAGGAGGCGGATTACCGGTCGGAAGAATAGTTCGCCATCCGCTGGAAAAAGAGGGCATAAAAGGAGATAAAAATATGGATACAAGTTTTATTCACGGAGTGGTTCCCCCGGTTATTACACCTGTCGATGCCAATGAGTGCGTGGAAGAACAGGGCTTGCGACGAGTTGTTGAGCATGTTATTGAAGGAGGGGTACACGGCGTTCTCGCGCTTGGAAGCAATGGGGAGTTTTTTGGGTTAGATCATGAAGAACAGCAGCGGGCCGTCACTATTATAATCGATCAGGTCAAAGGACGAGTTCCCGTCTATATGGGAATTGGAGCCATTACCACCAAAGAATGCGTCAAATTGGCCAGACTTGCGGAAAATCTAAAAGCACAGGCTATCACTATCCTGCCGCCCATGTTCCTTAGTCTCAATGAAGACGAGCTGTACCAGCATTTCCTTAAGATTTCCGAATCGACCTCTTTGCCGGTTCTTCTTTACAACAACCCTGATCGTGTCGGCAACAATATCTCAGCAAACTTATTAGAACGGCTGACCGACATTCCCAATATCGTTGGAGTTAAAGATAGCAGCGGAGATTTAACCTTGACCGCGGAATATATCCGAAGAACAAGAGACAAGGGATTTAAAGTCATGGCCGGCAGGGATGTCATGATTCTTGGCTCCTTAGCTTATGGAGCTGTCGGTTGCGTTGCCTCGACTGCTAATATTGTCCCAGCCTTGGTCGTGGAGATTTATGAGAAATTTAAGGCAGGCGATCTGCAAGGTGCTTTGGAAGCCCAATTTAAACTCGCTCCGCTTCGTATGGCATTTAATCTAGGAAGCTTTCCCGTTGCGACTAAGGATGCCGCGAATCTAATTGGACTTGAGGTAGGAAATTCGATCAAACCGAATACCACTTGTTCGGAGACCCATTTGGATAAACTCAAGGACATACTGAAAGATATGGGTGTACTTTATTAAACTTTCAAATTCCCCAAGGATGGGTTGATAATCAGGAGGCTGTTAATTGATGAAAATTGGATTTATTGGTTTGGGAATCATGGGCAAGCCCATGAGCAAGCATTTATTACAGGCTGGATACAAGCTTGTCGTTCTTGAGAGAAATAAAAGCGCCGAAGAGCTTGTTGCTGCCGGGGCTGAGGTTGCATCGAGTCCTAAGTCGCTAGCAGAGCAAGTGGATATTATAATTACCATGTTACCCAATTATCCTCAGGTGAAAGAAGTAGTTTTGGGCAAAGATGGCGTGATCGAGGGTGCCAAACAAGGCACTATACTCATTGACATGAGTTCTATTGCACCGCTCGTAAGTCAAGAAATTGCTGAGAAGTTGGCGGAAAAAGGGATAGAAATGCTTGATGCTCCTGTAAGTGGCGGTGAGCCTAAGGCGATTGAGGGGACCCTATCAGTAATGGTGGGCGGCAAAAAAGAAATATTTGATAAATGTTATCTAATTATGAAGGCGATGGCTGCCTCTGTTGTGCACACGGGTAAGATTGGAGCAGGCAATGTCACCAAACTTGCTAACCAGATTATTGTTGCAATTAATATTGCCGCCATGTCTGAAGCCCTAGTTCTGGCAAGCAAAGCCGGTGTTGAACCGGAATTGGTATATCAAGCTATCCGTGGTGGCTTGGCCGGTAGTACCGTTCTTGATGCGAAGGCGTTACTGGTGATGGATCGTAAATTCGATCCTGGATTCCGCATCAACCTTCATATTAAGGATTTAAGCAACGTACTGGAAACGTCCCATGAAATAGGAGTGCCTCTGCCACTTACAACTGCGGTCATGGAAATGATGCAATCTCTGAAGACAGATGGAATGGGTGAAGATGATCATGGTAGCTTGATAAGATACTATGAAAAAATGGCAAAAGTTGAAGTGAACAGGAAATAAAAGAATGTAAATGAGGAAAGGACAGACGAATGATTACATTCGGCCTGTCCTTTCCTCATTATATGCGATTCCTTATAAGTCTTATCAACAGTTTCCTAGAGATTGGATTGTTCCAGAGCAAAGGCAAATTGGTATAATTGTCCTTCATCAAAAGGTTTGCCTATAAATTGTATTCCGACTGGCAAACCACTTTTCGACATGCCGCCAGAAACAGAAATTGCGGGAAAACCGGTTGTATTGCTTGGGCCTGTTAAGCGTGCAAGAATACGAGTATGTTCCTTCGTCCCATTAATATCTATTTCTCTCTGTCCAATATCAGTTGGCAGCGTACATAAAGTAGGGGTCATAATCACATTTACCTTGGATAGTGCCTCGTAGTGCATGCTGATAGCCTTATGTTTAATTTTCAACATATTTATATACTCGCTTGCTTGAATGAACATCCCTACTATGGCCCGTCCTCTTACTTCTTCTTCAATCCGATCGGGAACTTCCCTTAAAAGTTTTTCTAACGACGTGTAAGCCTCAGAAGCTAAAAGTATCTGCTGAGCTGCTAAAAGATCATTCATTCCAGGAAGATCAATATATTCAATTTCGGCTCCAAGTTGTTTAAGTTTTTCCACCGTTAAGTCGAATATGCGCTGCACTTCCGGATGAATAATATCAAAATAAAAAGAAGATGGAATCCCGATCTTTTTACCTTTAATCCCCTGATCTATCGCTTGAGTATAATCTTCCTTCACAGAATAAACAGAATATATATCTTTTTTATCATAACCTGCCAGGACGTTTAACATTATAGCATTATCAGCGACGGTTCGGGTCATGGGGCCCAAATGGTCCAGAGTCTGACATAATGGTATGGCACCATATTTGCTTACCAATCCAAACGTCGGTTTCATTCCTACGATGCCGCAACAAGAGGCAGGCATTCTGATGGACCCTCCCGTATCTGAACCAATTGCGCCATAGCATAGAAAGGCTGCTACGGCAGCGGCCGAACCTGAGCTTGATCCCCCTGTGATTTTGGATGGATCATACGGATTTTTTACAGGTCCGAAAAAGGAGCGGTCCCCTGTTGTACCGTATGCAAACCCATGCATATTTAGCTTACCAATCATAATGGCTCCTGCATTCTCTAGCTGGGTCACAATTTCCGCATCATAATCAGGGACAAAGTCTTGATAAATTTCAGAGCCAAATGTTGTTTTTATGCCCTTAGTATAGATTAAATCCTTTAATCCAATAGGAATGCCATGGAGATGACCTTTATAATTTCCATTGATAATTTCCTGTTCTGCCTTTTTGGCGGCGTTTAACGATTGTTCCTCCAAGACCGTAATGAATGAATTAAGCTCTTTATCTTTTTGGGCGATGAAGCCCAGACTGGCTGCTGTTACTTCCACAGGAGAAATGGCTCTATCCTTGATACTTTGGCTTAGCTCAGCTATACTCCATTCTAAAAAATGATTCGATATGCTCATTGGTTCGTTCCACCCCTTTTCTGAACATGAGAAAAAATAGGGTCAGGATCAATCAAATGATCACTGGAACTAACTGATTCAATTTTCATCTTTATGGTTTCGGCTTCTAAATAAAGGGATTGTAAATTGAAATAACGGGAATCAATACCATTCTTTTCAAGCTTCATCGTAACATAGTTTCGAAAATCCATACCTTTCACTTCCTTCCTACATATTTTTAACGGACTCAAGATGGGCTTTTAGAGATTGGGTTAAATGCGAAGCATCCACCGCAGGCGTCGTTACAAAGCTTGCGCCCATGCCGATGACTTCTTTTAATTCACTAGGTCTAAATGCCGGAATTCCCACCTTGATCCCCGCTTTGTTCGACTTGTCCATCACAACTTGAATAGCTTGCCGCACCTTCGGATGCGTTACTTGTCCGGGAAGACCGAATGAACCGGCCAAATCGGAAGGACCTATAAATAACAGATCCAATCCTTGAACCGTAATAATTTCGTCGATGTTTTCCACGGCTTCCACATCTTCAATCATTCCGATGACCAATACCCGTTCATTTTCCTGTTTCATATGTTCTGTAATGAGCACTCCACCATATCTGGCCACTCGGGTCGAACCATCAATGCCTCGATGTCCTATGGGTTGGTATTTGGCCATTCCGACGATTTTTTCTCCCTGCTGTTTGGATACGAGATGAGGAATCATAACAGCGTCAGCTCCTGACTCTACTGCTCTGAGTATAGTTCCGTAATCATCCTGCGGTGTTCGGACTATGGATGAAATATTGGCAATTTGTGCCGCACGAATCATATGCTCCATCATTTGCAAATCCAATGCGGTATGTTCAAGATCAATCACAACATAGTCATAACCGACATAACCCAAAATTTCGATAACAGCAGGATCCTTCAGAGCGGAAAAAATACCGTAAGCGGTTTGACCGCCAGCTAGCACTTCTTTTAATTTATGCATTTCATATTCTCCTTCTATTAACAATGTCACGAACCTTGTGCCTTCATTTATCCCTTGACAGAACCCAATGTAATCCCCTGAACGAAGCTTCTTTGAAGCAAAACAAAGAATAGTATCATAGGAACTGCAGCTATGGATGCCCCGGTCAGGGCAATTCCAAAATCAATTCTATTTTCATCATATGCAGCAGTAGATATGCCTAGTGGTAGAGTTAACATGGCTTTGGATTGCAAAATAATAAGTTGCCATAAATAGTCGTTCCAAGTATACATAAATGTAAATATGGCCAGGGCTCCAAGTGCCGGTAAAAGCAGCGGTAAGATGATTGTCGCAAATGTTCTCAATTCGCCGGCTCCATCAAGAGTAGCGGCCTCAATAATTTCATCCGGAATCGATTTGGCAAACTGGCGAATCAAAAAGACTCCAAATGGATATGCAATGGCAGGTAATATCAACCCTAAATAGTTATCGATAAGCCCTAGATCACGACACAAAATGTAAAGCGGAACCAAAGTCACCTGATGCGGCATCATCATCGTAACGATCACACAGGCAAACAATATTTTGTTTCCGGGAAACTTTTTTTTGGCATACGCATATCCAGCCATCGCAGAAAATATCAAAACAAATATAACGGTGACCAGGCAAGTAATTACACTATTGAATACCCATGTCACTATCGGCTTTGTTTTAAATAGAAGGATATAATTATCAAGGCTGAATTTGTTTGGAAACCAATCCGGGGGCACTGCCCATATCTCTACTTGTGATTTAAAAGAGCCGGTAATCAACCAATACAATGGGAAAATAAAAATGATTGCCGCAATAATTAATAATAAATACCTGGAGATGACATTAATTTTCATCAGCAAAGAGTCTCCTTTTCTTACTCGCCTTTAGATCTTAAGATTCTAAACTGTAAAACTGCAATCAGCATAATAATAAAGAATAATACAACACTTTGAGCTGAAGCTTTGCCAAATTCCAAATCTATAAAAGCGGTTTGATATATGGTATATACAAGAGATTCTGTACCGTGGAACGGGCCACCCTTGGTCAACAAATAGACGACTGTGAATATTTGGAATACACTGATCGTTGAAGTAATCACGATTAATATAGTCGTGTTAGCAATCAAAGGCAATGTGATCTTAATAAAGGTTTGAATCGAATTAGCTCCATCCATTTCAGCAGATTCAAACAGGTCTTTTGATATTCCGTCCATTGACGATAAATACAAAATAATAGGTTGACCGATCATCCAAGTAATAACCACTGCTGCTAAGGCAAGAATAGCTGTAAGTTGATTGGAAAACACATCGATAGGCTGGAATCCAAATTCCCGTAAAAAATAATTAAATATGCCAAAACTAGGGTTATAAATCCAAGCCCAAACCAAGGAGAGCACAACAGGCGTACTCACAACCGGCAAATAAAAAACAAGACGAAAGAAACTTTTGGCATGTTTATGAAATCCCTGCATCATTGCAGCAAAAATCAAGGAAATGCCGACCGTAATCGGAACTATGATGATTACAAAGTAGAACGTGTTTACAAACGATTTTACAAACCGCTCTTCATGAAACAAAGAAATATAATTATTAAATCCTACAAAGGTTTTTAAATAAATATCTGCTTCGAACAAGCTAAGATAGAAAGTACGAAGCAAAGGATAGATTAAAAACAAAGCAAGAAAAAATAAGTTAGGCAATATGAAAAAATAACCCCAAGCTCCATCGCGAAATCTCATCAGTCATATACACCTCAGTGAAATAGTTATCGTTATTTTTTAGAAGCCAAATTATTTGCACTATTTACAAAATCATTTAAAGCTTGCTGTGGTGTTTTGGCTTTCAGGAAAGCAGCTTGCATTTCTGGATAGAAACTTTGTCTGAGCTTAGAATACCAAGTTACACCTCTACCCAAATCTAATGTTTCCAGTTTATTCATCTCGGTAATCAGTTCAGCATAGTCCTTATTCGGCGCTGCGTATTTGGATGAGATGCGAGCTGGATCAGATACTGCAGCTTTACTTATAGCACTGACATTTTCGGGCTTCGCCAAAAATTTAATAAATTCCAGGGCAGCTTTTCTTTTTTCCGGGTCCTTCTGTTTAAATAGAGCGAGTCCATTTTCAGAGTTAATCACTAATTTTGGGGTAACACCCTCTTTGTATACAGGAATAATTCCATAAGGTTCAACATTGGAGGAATTGGCTGATCCCTTCTTAATGTCTGCAGCTATGTCCATATATACATTGATCTGCTGATACATGGTTGCTAATTTTCCTTGTTCGAATAATTGGATGGTATCGATAGCTTCCATATTTGCAGTACCTGGGGCAACCAATCCTTCTTCCACCAGCTTTAACATGAACGTTAGGGCTTCCACTCCCTCTGGGCCGTTCAATAAATACTTGGAAAAGTCTTCATTTGCCCATTTGGCTCCGCTGCTCATAATAAGAGATTGCATTAATTGGTCTTGCTGCTCACTTTTTGCAAAAAATGCGGTCCCATAAGTGTTGTCATCTGCAACCATCTTCATGGCATCTTTCCATTGCGTCCATGTCCACTTTCTGTCTTTAGGCAATAAATGCGTCAGATTTTTTTTATCAAAGATTGCTTTGTTGACAAACATCATTCCGGGACAGCTGAATAGGGTTAGGGCATATAACTTGTTATTGTAAGTACCCAAATCCAAGTAAGATTGTTTCCAGTCGGCTTTATCCTCTTTTATGATTTCATCCAAAGGTTCTAATATGCCGTTTTTGGCATGTCTTATCATGCGAAGAGGGGTGTTATCAAGTAAAATATCGGGTGGATTATTTCCTGCTACCGCAACGTTTACTTTTTGTTCAATATCTTTAAACGGAACGACTTCGACATTTACAGTTACATTAGGATGAATTTTCTTGAATTCTTCAGCTTTTGCTTTTTCCCAATCTCCAAAGTTTGGACTATTGTAGCCATCAACATTTTTGAAAGCGGTCCCTGCCCAAAATGTAATCGTAATCGGCTTGCCGCCTTCTCCATTCATTGAAGCGTCATCCGTTTTCTTGGAATCTTCTTTCGCTACACATCCCATTGCGAACATGGACAGAATTAGTAGCATAACTACACCTTTTAACATTGATTTATGCATAGTGCACACCCTTCTATTTTTTATTGTAAAGCGCTTACAAAGTGATTATACCCAGATCTAGCAACATACTAAATGAACGATTTATATAGCTTTCTGTCATTTATTCAGATTATTGCGTGCCATGTTCACTTTTAGAAGAGGGATGTTCACTTTTTTCATAAATTCACTTAAATTGTTGTCTATATTGACTAGGGTTCATTCCCATTACTTTTTTAAAAATCCGGCCAAAGTAATTGATATTCACATATCCCACCTTTTCTGCAATGATATAGCTTGGAAGGTCGGTATTTCGCAAATATTCAACAGCCTTGTCGATCCTAATTTGGGTAATAAATTCTATGAAATTTTTTTTGGTCTCCTTCTTAAATACATAGCTTAAGTATCCTTCACTCATGTTCACATATTCCGCAGCCCTCTTAAGAGAGATATTTTCATTATAATGAATCTGCATATAATCAATTAACTTCTGCACTTCATTCCTGTACGATCCTCGTCTTAAAGAACCCTCTGCTTGTTCATAGGCGGTTTTCATCCCGCTTAAATGGCCAAAGGAATTACTGAAGCCAATGCTGATCGAAAGGTTCAAAAAACGTTTTACAGCCACGATCGTATCTTCTCCCAATATGAATAATTCATTTTCTGTCTTATTGACATCTTCGTCTCCGGAGGACATAATCACCATATACTCATTTTCTTTATATCGAAGAATGTGTCCATCCATCCATTTATTCATATACCCGATAGCCAAATTCATGAAAGTATATTCACTTGCTTGATCCATTTTATCAACATCATAATGATGAATTTTCAGCAATAGAAGATAATGGTGGTTCCGATTCTTCCATTGTAAGCTATCCGCAACTTGCTTCAAACGATGATCATTGAGGGGCTCTTCCAACAACAGTCTTATCAAGGCTGCTTTTCGTGAATCATCCTGTACAGGCTCTGCATATTTATTTATCAATCCTTCACGACTCAATGCAATCTTCTTCGCTGTTTCTTTAAGTATAGTTAACAATTCCGAAGGCTTCATAGAGGTTTTGAGTATATAGTCCTCTACACCAAGCTTCATTGCATTTCTTACATATTCATAGTCATTGTGGCTGCTCAAAACTATGATTTTAATCAATGGATAGCATTGCTTTATTTTCTCGATAAGCTCCAAACCATTCATATTGGGCATCAAAATGTCAGTCAAAACGATATCCGGCACGGTTCGTTTGATCAATTCGAAGGCTTTCTCCCCATCCGCAGCATCCCCGACATATTGAAAGCCTTGTTCGTCCCAGTCAATCGACGACTTGATTCCAATCCTGACTAAAATTTCATCATCAACGATCAATATCTTCAACATAGGCTTTCTCCTCTTTCCGGACGTCTGCTGGAAGCACAATTTCAACGATTGTACCCGCAAACCTCTCACTATGAATAGTAATTCCATATTTTTTACCGTATTGCAATTGAATTCTATCATGAACATTCCTGATACCAACTCTATTTATTTTCCTTACATCCTGCTTAGATGTAAAAGAATACCTAATTTCTTCTAACTTAACCGGATCAATACCCAGCCCATTATCTTTGATTTGAATAACCAATTGATGATCCAGCCGGGTAGCTGCAATATGAATGACACCTTTACCCTTCATTTGATCTATACCATGATAGATAGAATTTTCGACGATAGGCTGCAGAATAAATTTAATTACTTCACACTGAAGCAGATCCTCAGGAATATCGTAGATGATGGAAAGCAATTCATTGTACTTGATCTTCTGAAGAATAACATAATTATGAATGTATGCTATTTCCTGTTTAAGTGTAATGATATCCTCATCTCTACCAATACTTCCTTCCAAAATGACTGCCATACAGGATAACATCTCCGCTACTTCGTGGTCCTTTCTAATATACGCCATCCATTTTATATTATTAAGTGTGTTAAGAATGAAGTGAGGATTAATCTGTGATTGCAGCGCCCTAAACCTCATATCTTCCTTTTGCTTATATTCCATTTTCAATCGATCCAACAAATCTTTAATCCGTATTATCATCTTATTATAGGTATGAATCAAACTGGCGATTTCATCTGTTCCCTTGACATCAATCATATCGCTTGAGTCTTGGTTATCAATGTCGGCCATTTTCTTCTTTAGCAATTTTAAAGGCTTCGAAATTCGAAATGAAATCGAAATCGAAATCAGGAGGAACACTAAAAAAATAACTCCGACAATAAAAATATTCGCTTTTCTTATATTGAAAATTTCCTTAAATACCGTATCATAGGGGATAAGTTGAACAATCTTCCAATCTGTTTTATGAATAGTCCTATAGCTAACGATCATCTTTTTATTGTTAATTTCATCGATCATTTGACCCTTTTCCGTTTTGATCACTTTTTGGATATAGGGTTCCCCCGACAAGTCTTTCCGAAAAAAAGAGGGTTCCGCGTGGGAGAGAACAATCCCATTCTTGTCGATCAAGAAAACTTCACCTTCAAGCTGCATCAAAATTTTTCGTATGTCACTTTCGACAATACTTATCATAACTATTCCAATATTATCATTAGAACTGGTGTCCCTAATTAATTTTGCCACCGAAATAAGCGGACGTTTATCCGTGAATGTGTAGTTGTCAGGTTGGTATATCCATAGGAACCTATCTTTAGAATTTAGGATGTCCGGATACCACGAAGTACTTTTCAATTGTTCATATTTGCCGGGCATTGCATACCACGATGTATACAATCCTCCTGAAAAATCCATGAAAGTAAGATAATTTTCTGTATTAATCAAGTAAGAATTATGCAAAGTTTTCATCATATTGTTCGAAATACGAAATTTCTCATAATCGGTATATTGGCTCGGTTTTTTTAACATAGAAAGTATATTTTGATCCAACGAAATGGCCGTAATAGAATTCAACATCTGTTCCAATGTATTATCTATATTTAAACTGACCAAGTTCAGAGCATCCTGGATCGAGGTCCCTATTTTGCTTTCAATCGTTTTCTCTAATGGTTTATCCAAATAGAAAAAGGTTAGACAAAAGGGAATGATCAGAAAGAAGAACATGGAGACGAAAATTTTTCCTTGAATCGTGCGAAAACCCATAAACAATCACCCTTCCTATAACGTCATCGAAGAAATAATATATATTCGAAAGCGCTTACTGTCAAAAATAAAAGAACAAAAAACGACAGTCAATATATCGAAATTAAATCCTCCAATCAATTGCATTAGACAACCCAATTATACAACGCAAATGGAAAACATGGATAGCTTAATAAATATACAAACGAATTGATCGTGATGAAGTACAGGACTTTTGTGCACACGAGTACAGGTCGACGAATATAATTTCAGTCAGTATCTTTGATAAAAACATGGACAAACTAGATTATCATACCTTATTTAGAAAAGGATGCTGAGAATGCGACTTAACCCTAAACAACTTATTTCTATAATCATGCTGTTTGAAATCGGCACGACTACCTTATTTGCATTTGGAATCAGTGCAAAGCAAGACGCCTGGATCGCCGTGATGATTAGTACGCTTGGTGCACTCGCCATGTTGTGGATATGGTTGGAAATTCAAAAAAATTACCCTGATAAAAATTGGGTCGAAATCCTGAATGAGGTATTAGGCAAATGGCTCGGAATACCTCTAGTGATCATGTATATGTTGTATTGGAATCATATTGCCTGCTTTAATTTGAGCGAATTCGGAGATCTTATGACGTTGACCTTTCTTACCAATACACCGAAGTCTGTAATATTCGTACCATTTGTTTTGGTTTCCTCCTATATTTTAATACTTGGACTTAATGTATTCGGTCGGACGTGTGAATTTATACTTCCCTTTATGTTAATTATGCTCTTCACCTCATATCTTCTGATCTTTATATCGGGTGAAATGCATTTTAATCAATTGCTTCCCATCATGGGAGAGGGGCCGGTTCCCGTGCTAAAAGCAGCACATCCAATTATAGGATTTCCGTTCGGAGAATCCTGTGTCTTGCTGATGTACTGGAAGTATGTTCACCCCAAAGAATCCATTCGAAAAGCATCCTTTTGGGCTGTAGGAGTATCGGGATTGGTAATTACCTTATCCGTCTTTTCGATTATCAGTGTTCTTGGAGCTGAATATGCCGCCAATATGAAAGTACCCCTCGTCAGTTTAATTCGACTTATCAATGTGGGCAATATCATTACCCATTTGGACTTATTTGGAACCATCATCATTTTTTGGGGTACCTTATTTAAAATGATGATCTTTATTTATGCAGGGGTTCGTACGATATGTACGATCTTTAAAATACAAAATGAACACCCGGTGATTTGGGGAATCGGAATATTTAATTTTATTTATAGTTTATTCTACTTTCCAAGCATGGAATATCACCGCTTTGTAGGATTTACTGCCTTTGTAAGGAATATGAGCCCTATTTTCGGATGGACTTTACCCACCATGATCTTGCTCATCTTATGGTTGAAAAAATGGCACCAAAAAAACTATCAAACGTGAGGAACAGTCGAAAATGGATATCTATAATCCGTTTATCTTATTTGATCCGGTATTTATCAAGGAATCGTTAAATTCCTACGGACTCTATGTATGCTGCATACTTTTTGGAAGCAAGCTCTTTATTATGATACTGCCTTTAGTTGTACTATATCGTCTTTGTTTAATCGCTATAACCTATTTCCCAGGCAAAAAGTAAGGGATTCGGATGCATATGTGTTATTCAATTCCCTTACTCTTTCGGCACAATCGGCATGTCAATGAGTCCTATTCTGCGGATAGTGGCTTGCACATGAACTTCAAACTCAACTTCCGGAAAAATCTTATCATTCCAATCTTTTTCAACCTTTTTCCACTCCTTTGGATATTTATTATGCAAAGCCTGACCGAACCCAAATATATCCGATTTCATTCTTTGTGCTTGTCGGACCGCTTTTTTAATTTCCTCTTCAATAACCACTTCTTGTTCATTTTCTATGACCTTTGCGAAACCAAGGAGTTTTCGTTCTATATCATTTTTCAACTCAATACCTTGGCTTGCAGACTCTTCCATAGAGGATTTCTGCTTGATTTTAATCAAAAAATGGATTTTGCCGTTGATGATTTGGGGTATGATCTGACCGTGTGTACGTTTAATTTCAATCGAAACCAGTTTGTCTTTTTGAAGAGTGGAAGGTACCTGGATTATTCCTTGCGCATTTTGAGTTACCCAGTTCAATCCTCTTGTTTCTTTAATGTTTAAATACCCTATTAATTTATTTTTCTTAAAAACGGCCGTACTTGTAATTTTTACACCTTTTGAAGTTTTCGTTTTTTTCTGCATTTCGACTTGCGGTTTTTCCTCTTCGATAATTTCCATTGCACCTAGAACTGGCTGGATGCCCGAAACCAACAATTTTTTCGTCAACTCCAATTGATTGACGGCACTTGCGTCGGCGGATATCCGACGTACATTTCTTATGATCTTATTCAAATACGTCCCTTGAAGCGTTTCAACTCCTGTCTTTACCCCTAATATTTCTTTGGCTGTTGTCCCCTTAGCTATATAAATCCACGTCAAATCCCGTGATTCGCTCCCTCTTCGGAAAACATCAATTAGCGGGATAATGTCTTCTTTGGCTAGTTCTTCGCTAATCACAATCACATTATTGTGGGCGAAGAACGGTTTTCGGTCAAACTGTTTTGATGCAAGTCTTATAGCTGAAAGTAATGTTTTATCTTTTACGGAGAAGATTTCAATAGGATCTTCATTTTTCACTCCACCCATAGTTTGAAGAACGCTTGTACGCACAATTTGTAATGTAACCATATATTCATTGGTTCTTGAATCTTTATCAAGCCCTACTGCAACAACTATGCCTATGTCATCCAATTCTCTGCGATCCCAACATCCGGAAACAAGGAGTGAAACCATTATGGCGATAAAAGGTACTTTCCATTTCATTTCTGCTCACCTTCATTTTCCGGTTTAGGCATGTCCGGGGCAATGTATCTTGTTCTATTTCCTGATCCAATGGATGCAGGCCGAGTTCTCATTAACCATAAAGGCAGTCTGATAAAGGTATCTTTCAGGTCACTCCATATTAATGGTGCAAAGGGAGCAAGAAAGGGCGTTCCGAAAGAGCTTAAAGAGCACAGATGCGCAATCATAAACATTAAACCAACACCGACCCCATAAAATCCCAAAATGCTACTTAATATGATAAGGGCCAATCTTGCAATAATAATGAAGTCATATAAAGCTGAAACAATAAAACTTGTAATTCCTGTAAGAGCTACAACAATTACCATCGGAGCACTAACAAGCCCCGCTTGAACCGCAGCTTGTCCGATCACTAATGCCCCTACGATGCTTACCGCTTGACCTACAGCCCGAGGAAGCCTGACCCCCGATTCCCTTAAGATTTCAAAGACGATCACCATCATCAGGGATTCAATAACAGCCGGAAAAGGGATTCCTTCGCGAGACGCAGCCATCGAAGTCAGGAGAATGGTGGGAAGCATTTCTTGATGATAGGTTTCTACCGCCACATAAGCAGCCGGGGTAATTAATGAAAAAGGAAACGAAAGCATCCTGATCCATCTTAAAAATGTAGCGGCAAAGGGTCGTGTATAATAATCTTCGCTGATTTGGAAGTTTTCGATAAATAAACGCGGAACGGTCAACACAAATGGAGTCCCATCACAAAGGATAGCCACTCTTCCTTCCAACATTTTTCCAGCCACTGCATCCACTTTTTCACTGTTTCCAATCGTTGAGAATAGCGAGAGAGGATGGTCTTCGATATACTGTTCAATGTATCCTGATTCTAAAATGGCATCCGTTTCAATACGTTTTAGCCTGCTGATTACTTCTTCCACAACTTTTGGATTGGCGATTCCATCAATATAACTAATACAAACCGTCGTATGGGTTTGTTTTCCCAGAATATAGGATTTAAAGACCAGCTTCGGATTCTTGATCTTTCTGCGAATTAACGATGTATTGGTGAGAATGGATTCCGTAAACCCTTCCTTGGGACCGCGAACGACCGTTTCCGTTTCGGGCTCGGTTACAGCTCTGGAAATAAAGCCCACCGAAGCTATGTTCAATACGGTAGAAAATCCGTCAATAAATAAAACGGTTTGCCCTGATAATACAGCACCGAGAACCTCATCCATCGAAGTGATTTCCTTTAAACTGGAAGCACTAATAATTTGCTCTTGCACTACCTTCAACAAATTCGCAGTTTGAATCTCCCCTTCCTGTTTTTCCACGATTTGTATATTCCTCATCAAAGGTTTGATAATACTTGTGTTAATATACTCTTGATCCGCCAAACCGTCTATCCAGCAGATAAATGCTTTTGTTTTGTTTTTGTCGCCAAGTCGGAATTCCCTGAATATGACATCTTCGCCTTTGCTCAAGAAGCCTTTTAGCACTGAAAGGTTATGGTCCAGTTTTACATCGATTGTATATTTTAGATCATCTTCAACATTTGATTGTTGGGCGGTCGAATGTTGTCGTGATTTTGCAATTTTTAATAATTTGAAGAAGTTTTTTTGTTTTTCAAACAAGGCCACACCTCCAACAATTGTTTTTCATAGTATAGTTAGAGTTGCAAGGTTTTATCCAGAGGAAATAAATATATTCAGTATCAGCTATGAAACGGTTTTGGTGCAACTATTGAAACTAATCAAAGATACCCGCCTTACTGTTGGTTGACTACGCTATCATACCAAATAATTTTTGGATTCATTCAACTGCAGAGAGGACAGACCAATGCTTGCATTCAACCTGTCTTTTCCTTATCATGTGCATGACTTCGATTCCCGCTATTGTTTTCTCGGCATTTTTGAAAGACTTGAATCCCAACAGTGGTTTTATAATTTTCTTTACGAATCGATGATCTTGTTCAATAATATTGTTGAGATATTTCTGTTGTCGGAGTAATGTTTCTTGATTCATAACTTTCTCGTCCTTCAATTGCTGGACTGCGACAGGGTACGCTGGGTTTTTATCGACAGTAATTACGCGTGGCGATTGATTGTGAGATGAAGTCAACGCTTTCTTAAAAAATCGTTTAGCCGCGGGAGCATCTCGATTTTCAGATAACATGAAATCAATCGTATTCCCAATTGAATCTACGGCTCTGTAAAGATATTTCCATTGTCCTTGACTTTAATGTAGGTCTCATCCGTCCGAAGGGAATCATTAGTCGGCTTCAAATAGGGACGAATTCGCTTGTCTAGTTCCGGTCCAAACTCATGAACCCATCGCATGATCGTTGTATGAGCGATATGTAAGCCCCGTTCTTCCATGATTTCTACTAAATCAAAATAACTTAGGCTATATTTCAAATACCATCGTACTGTTAGCAAGATAACCTCTGATTCATACTGCTTCCACTTAAATAAATCTAATTCCGTTTCCAAAGTAAATGTCCCACTCTCATGAACAACCATATAAGAGGGCGAACACCGTAGAAGTGTTCGCCCCAAGAGTCGTTGTGTGTATGTGTCCAATTATACTAATGGATGCGGTATATAAAGTTCTTCTAAACTCGTAATTTCTTCGGGTGTCAATTTAACCGACAACGCCGAAACCGCGTCTTCGAGATGACTAATCTTGGTTGAGCCGATAATTGGAGCTGTGACCTCTTCCTTTTGCAGCAACCATGCAAGTGCAATTTGTGCACGTGGAATTCCCCGGTCAGCGGCAACTTCCGCAACTCTTTCCGCAACTTTACGATCAGCCTCTTCCGTTTTAACAAATAATCCCTTTGCTACCTGGTCATTCTCGGATCGCGAGGTCTGCTCATTCCAATCCCGAGTTAACCGACCTGCAGCCAAAGGCAGGTATGGGGTGACGCCAATTCTCTCATCTTTGCAAAGGGGGAGCATTTCTCTTTCTTCTTCCCGATAAAGCAAGTTAAGTCTATTTTCCATGGAAACGAACCGTGTCCAACCATTGCGCTCCGCGACATGCTGAGCTTTCGCAAACTGCCATGCCAACATGGAGGATGCTCCGATGTATCTTACCTTGCCCGCCTTAACTAAATCGTGGAGAGTATCCATTGTCTCTTCAATCGGCGTATTAGGATCCCATCGATGGATCTGGTACAGATCAACGTAGTCCGTTCCGAGTCGTCTTAGACTGTTATCCATTTCGGTCATGATGGTTTTACGGGAAAGCCCCATAGCATTCGGACCTTTGCGCATCGGAACAAAGACCTTTGTGGCAATGACGACTTCGTCACGACGAGCGAAGTCCTTTAATGCACGTCCGAGAATTTCTTCGCTTGTTCCGTCGGAATACATATTGGCGGTACTGAAGAAATTAATGCCCAATTCTAATGCTTTTTTAATGATCGGTCTGCTTTGCTCTTCATTCAATGACCATGGGGCATTGCCGCGTTCAGGTACCCCAAAGCTCATGGTTCCGAGGCTTAACCGTGAAACATCCAAGCCGCTGCGTCCAAGTTTTACATATTCCATTTGATAACACACTCCTTAAGTATATTTGGAAGGTAACCACACCTTCAGGTTGTCTATACATATCTCAATGTTGATCCAGTGCTAGAGACTACTTCACCATGGGAGCTCGAGTCTCTCACTTGAGAACGTTCCCGTCGGACCGTCCTCGCCAATGTGCGCAAGGCGTACGGGATGACGAGCAGCTTGTTGGACAGTGCCCGTTCCCCCGAAGTTGTTGAGATCTGTTGCAGTAAAGCCCGGAGATACCGCATTGACCTTAGCCTGTTGACATGAGTTCAATGGCAAAGGCGAGCATAATCGCATTGAGAGCGTTTCGAACACCGCACGTACTTCGTCGAGATAAGCGACGCTTGGTCGACACGATTTCCCAACCTCCTCGAGCAGCCTGCCCGGCTGACCGGCGTGCGATATTCCCGCGTTGTTGACGAGCACGTCGAGACGGATGAGTTCGTTGCGAATACGCGCTGCAGCGGCGGAGATGGAATCCTGATTCGTGACATCGAGCTGGATGGCACGGGCATCCGCTTCGACGCTCTTCGCAGCCGTCTCCCCTTTCTCGAGATTGCGCGATCCGATGAGCACGGTAAAGCCGTGGGCTGCAAGATCCTTCGCGATTTGAAGACCGATTCCTTTATTGGCCCCGGTGACCAAGGCGACGGGGTTTTCCTGCATAGTAATAACTCCCTTTCTAGAATCGACTGTGAGATCTTTGTAATACAACCCAAAATTGATATGTCAATCTTTTGGTTGACGTGTCAACCTAAATGCATTGTAGCACCTTGCAGTTGATACGTCAACCATGTTATTATGTTCTTATGGATATGAACGAACTAAACGAAGTCGAAATGCAAATATGGAATATGTGGAAAGGCTCTTTTAAACGAATCTTTGGTAGCGTTGTAAAAGAAATGTCTGAATACACAGGACTATCCGAGGGTGATTTTGGAGTATTAGACCGGTTAGTCCAATTCGGGAATGGCAAGCTTCGCCAACAGGAATTAGCTGAATCGATGGACTGGGATAAGAGCCGACTATCACATCATCTAACGCGGATGGAAAAACGCGGTCTTGTTCTGAGGAAACCACTAGACACAGATCGCGGTGTGCAAGTCATCATTACTTCCGCCGGAAAGTCAGCCTTGGATGGTGCCCATCCCATAGTCTCAAAGGCAATACGCAAGCATTTTCTAGATCTATTAACCGATCAAGACATCGAGTCGATTACTAAACTAGCGGAAAGAACAAAAAAAGATACCTCAATGTCTTGTAAAGACCCGTCCCCTTGATCGCTGTTTTGATGTTAAGCACAAGGTATAAAAATACTACAATTGACAAGGAACTAGCCCCTTCCGCCAACATAGCGGAGGGGGCATTTCCTTTCTACCAGCAAGAGCCCCTATAGGCACCTCAATCGTTCTGTGACCCGAAACGCGCTGCAGCCTATTTCTACCGACTTTCCCGACGAACGCGGTCCTCCCAAGTCCATGCCGGCAAAGGGCCTTTCTACGGCCTTTCTACGGAGTATATGCCAACATATTTGGAGAAACCTGCTCAAACCGGTCAATTTTTCCGTCTCCCCAAAGTGCCGCAATTCCCCTCATTCCTGCAGCACTAGCTGCACTTATGTCTGAAGATTGGTCTCCAATATTCCAAACAAGTCAATCTCACTTGTTTGTTGTAACACCAAGACTAAACCTCCTTTTGATAATGCGATCCATGGCAACCTTATGTAGTATGTAAATGCAATTCTCAGGGGGAGAGTAAAGGAGTCTTGCCGCAAGAATTAAGGGTGCAGAGTGAGGCTTGTGCAGGAGATTATCTTCTTGAGTTACGATAACATCAAAAATGTGGTTTTGGTGCAACTATTAAAACAGATTAAAGATAGTCGCCATATTGTTGTTTGACTATGCAATCAAACCAAACATTTTATTGATTAAGTCTATTGCAAAAAGGACAGACGAATGATTGCATTCGACCTGCCCTTTCTTTATCATATGCATGACTTCGATTCCTGATCTTGTTCGATGATCTTGTTCAATTATATTGTTCAGATATATCTGTTGTCGTAGTAATGTTTCTTGTTTCATCACCTTCTCGTCCTTTAATTGCTGGACTGCGGTAGGGTAAGCTGGGTTTTTATCGACGGTGATCACGCGCGGCGGATGCGCACCCAACTGGGAAATAAACAAGCCGCCGATCCATGTTCCTACCGTAATGCCAACATTAGAAAAGGAAACAAATAAGCTGTTACCGAATTCGGGAGCTTCTTTCGCATCAGTCATCAACATGGCTTGACTTAGAATAAGCCCCCCTGAATGTACAGCTCCCCACACAAACACGATGACCGTCATCGGCCAAAAATGAGAACCCCAATAATAAGTAAATAAGTAAATGACCGCATATACGAGAGGAAACAGGATAACCGTTTTTGTCATGCTTTTGTTCAGTAAGAACCCAAACAAGAAGTTCCCTGCAATCATGGTGACGCCAAAGACCATCAACATCCAGCTGATCCAGGTACCGTTCATATGGGTGACTTCTCCGAGATATTCGGCAAAGTAGCTATAAACCGAACTCATCGCTGTAAAGATCATCACCACTATCAAGATCGTTAACCACAATTGAGGTTTGCGCAATATGCCGAGCTGCTTGCCGAAAGACATTCTTTCCTTAACAGGCATTGAAGGAAGCCTGACCAGTACGCCTATAAAGGCAATGACGCTCACAATAGCTCCAAACAGGAAAGCAGCTTCCAGCGAAATTTTTGTGGAGAGATAGGATGTAATCGGCACGCCAAAAGCGAATCCAACGGTTACTCCGGCCATAACCTGGGTGACCGCTTTGCTGATCTTTTCGGGAGGAACAAGGCTGGCAGCGGTCGCAAGCGCAATCGAAAAAAAGACAGGATGAAAAAACGCAGGAACAATCCGGAAAGCCAGCATAACTTCGAACCTGGTAGTATAAGCATACACCAAATTAGAGATGGCAAACATCAGGATAGAGGATAGTAAGATCGCTTTTCGATTCATGCCGGAAGCAAGTAATGTTAGGAATGGGCCAGAAATGGCAACGATTAAAGCAAATGCACTCACAAGGTACCCGGCCTCCGAGGGCGCTATGTGAAACTTTTGAGTGACTTGGGGAAGAACTCCGATCATGCCCATTTCAGTTGTTATGATGCCAAATATACCTAAAGCCAAAAAAAAGATAAGCGAAGAATAGCTATTTTTCATCAATCGTGCCTCCATCGGTGCATAAAAAAATGGCCTTCAGTTGCAAGACCATTTTTCAGAATGAGTTACTGTTTGTTGGCTATTACGTTATCAAGAAACTGATCTGCGTCGCTATTAAATTTCCAGCTGATCCCAAACTTATCAACTAGCATTCCAAAGCACGAAGACCAAGGCGTATTGGATAACGGCATGATGACATGGCCGCCAAGGGACAAATGACTAAAGTATTCTTCAAGTTTTTGCTTATCATCGATGACTAGACTAATCAGAATATTATTCCCTTTCACCAGCTCACCTGTTACTGCCTTCATTGAAGGCAAAATGTCTGACATCATGATTTTCCCGCCTGCGAATTCTATGGAAGACTCCATGATCATATTTAACTCATTTTCCGGCATTGGATAGTTTGGATCTTGCGGGATATCCCCGAATTTCGCTTTTTTTACTTCAATTGCGTTCAAAGCCACCGAATAAAATTCAATCACTTGTTCTGCAATTCCATCAAAGTTTAAATATGCAATAGCTGACATAAAACATAACCTCCTTCTTTTTATAAATGTAGTATAATATATAATAGGTGACAGCTGTATGTCACTGTTTCATACTAAATTAAAAAAAGAGGGAAACGGATGGAAAAGGTTGAGAGACTTATCTCTATCATCATGATCTTGCTGAAAAAAAATGTCGTCGTGACCACCAAAGAATTCGCGCAATTATTTAACGTTTCCAAAAGAACGATTCTTCGCGATATGGAAACCTTGAGTTTATCAAACATCCCGATCTATTCGGTCAATGGAGTTCATGGCGGTTACGGCATTATGGATGAATACAAGGTTGATAAACGTCTTTTAAGCAACTCCGACTTAGAGAATATATTGACTGCGCTCGGCGGATTGGAACAAATTCTAATTAGCGAAGGAGTTGAAATGACGATCAAAAAAATAGAAGCCATGGTTAGCCCACTGGCTCCGAAAGGTTCAATTCAACTGTCTTTTTACGATTGGGAGGGTCGGTCTGAGATTCGTCAAACCTTGAAGACATGTCAGGAAGCCATATTAAAGAAAAACTTAGTTTCATTTGATTATATAGATAAAAATGGCACTGCGACAAAAAGAACTGTCGAGCCCTATCAGCTTCATTTTAGCGAAACGAGTTGGTATCTGAAGGGATTCTGTTTACATCGCATGAGAAATAGAACGTTCAAATTATTTCGGATCGATCAACTTAATATGAATGAACAAACGTTTAGCCCAAGAGATGATTTATTGGAACAAGAACAGGAAGCAAGTTATCAACCGGAACTAGTCGCAGTCAAGGTGTTGATTTCGCCTGGCATAAAAGATCAATTCATTGAAAGGTACGGTCGAAAGAGCATTGAAAACTATAGCTCTGATTATTTATTAGCAACAATCCATATTCCGCAAAACAGTAATGGATTTCAATTTTTAGCGAGCTTCGGTACAAATTTGGAAATCGTAGAGCCCAAAACCTATGTTGAAGACTTTCGAGATTATTTAAATAAAATGATGGAGAAGTATACTTCAAAAGGCTCCCATTAACATCAAAATGTTGGCGGTGCCCAGCGCCCTTGATTGTCAGTCTATTCAATAACTTTTAGCGTATCGCTAGGCTAAAGTGTAAACATTATAATTGATGTATTTATGATTCGTTTGGATAGAGTTCTCAAATTTGCTTAATCCAGAGTTCGGCAATGCGCTTACGTATGTACGTAATATTTCCTGAGTTAAATTTACAACATGCAAATCATTAAGTACTTCATCAACTGATCTATACTGAACTTCTGAAATCTCTGATCCATCAGCAAATAAGACACCGGATATCAATTCCATCTCAAAGATGAAATATATACCTAGCTCTAATCCATTTTGAATCTCTTTAGTTCCCGTTCTAACACCAATAAGTCTTTTAGGTCGAGCTTCAATCCCAGTTTCTTCCTTTACTTCCCTTATTGCTGCTTCTTCTAATGTTTCCCCTTCTTCAACAAATCCCCCTGGTATCATCCAATAATTCTTATTTACACCATATGTAATCTTCACAAGCAACACTTTGTTGTCCTTAACGATTAATCCTCCCGCCGAACAAGCAACTCTCATATGTATCACTCCAATACCATTTATTGGAATGGTACCACAGAAATCTTATTCCTAATAATATCTATATTATATATAGCTATAGGTATTTTCTATAAGATATCTGATTCCTTCCTTTTCAGTCTTTTCAACATCATTCAAAATGCCCGATAGCCTTATATAAGTAGGCGATCGGGCATATCGAGAAATACCAAGTAATGAGAACTAATGTACGTTATCAGCGAAATCCCCTTCAGATCGGCACCGATTTGTTTCATTTAGAACTGAAAGTTTAACGTTTTCTTTATGCCCGATAGATTCAATTTAGTGATCCCGCTTCCGTATTCGCCAAATGCATAAGGATTATCAATCAGCGGGTAATCGTCTTCGAGTACGGGTCTTCCCTTCACCGTGCATATACGTTCCCAACCGAGCTCTACCTTGCCAATTGATGGGGAGGTATATAGGATATCTTCGCCCAACAACTCAATTGGGGCTTCGCTTATTGATTTCGTAAACGAATCAAAGCTTCCCCATTCCTTCACGCTCCCCGCCTCCAACAGCCAAATGTTCTGCTTGTCCAGGCAAAGAAGCTCCCTGCCGCCGTATTCTCCCTCAGTAACTTCGTGGTAAGGCTTCAACGAATAGACAGCTACATACGCATCGCCCTTTTGTCCGAACAGCCAGCCATGGTGCTCCTGCACTTGGTCAAATTGTTTAGTGGGAAAGTAACAATGTGTAAACCCTGCCACGGAATCAATGCGGTAAATGTAAGCTAGGACATTGCGATAGGCAATAGTTTTCGGCATCCGGTATTGCCCGCCCCAATAAGAAGGCCTCGTTGTCTTGGATTTGTTATCGAAGCATGAGACGAATACGGGGACACCTCCGTCCAGTAAAATTTGTCCAGCTTGTGCCTGAGCACTGAACTCGCCTTTCTTGGACTCCACTAAGCCGGATACCATATAGTGCTCTGTACGGAAGGTCGATGTATTGACCCCTCCCATGCCGCTGGATGGAAACAGCCCCATCCGAGTTCGAGTAAGCAAGGGCTCCGTGCTTGAGGCAATATGCTCCCATACGGGAAGAGGCTCATAGCAGCTGCTAGCCAGAGTGACCGCTCCAATCGAAAGCTTTCGGACCATTATCTTTGGAAGCCCGAATAACAGCCAATTCATAGTCCTCATACTCTCCAACTCAGGATATATAATGCTTTGTTCGTAGCATCTTCCGTGCGTAGTACCCATAATTCCTTGGTAGCTGTGGGAAGAAATGAACGCAAGAATTAAATCTATGAGCTGTTTGGCTAAAATCCGTATAGGGCTGTTTTCTTCGGAGAAATCGAACAGGTTGAGCATGGCCAGCAAATCTTCCTCGTAATAAGTATTGGAATGCCATTCAGTAAATCCGTACATGCCCTTCTCCTTAATCCATCGTTCGGCATTTATCCGCCCCTTTAATGCATGAAACAAGCCATTTTGATTGCTGTTTGTGAAGTTATCTGCTGGAAACAGCAGTCCAGCCAAATATTCGGCACTGAAAAATAAGATTTCGTGATTCTCCGACCGTGTGAACATCAGCGATTTGCCCGGCTCATCCACCCAATATTTAAAACCAAGAATACAGGCTTTCATCTCCTCTTTCAACTCATCCGGCAAGATGGGATTAGTGCGGTGCTTATAGTACATGCGAAGAAGTCCGTGCATGGCAAAGTCAGCACAATCATACCTTTCGTTGATATACGATAGGGTCTTGCGTATGGCCTGCACATCCACTTCATTATCCATTCCTGATTCAAGCCTGGACAGCTCCCGATAAATACCATACAAGGCAGGTTCCAGTATCTCGGTAAGCTGCAGCTGACCTGTCTGCTCCAGCAAATAACGCTGACGCTCTTTATAATTCCCTGAGGGCAACAACTCAGCAAAATAATCAACATAGATGACTTGAAGGGTAATCCCTGTCACTAGCCCGGATTGCATGGATTGCTCAGAACGGTAGTCAACCGTGATCAAATATTGCCCACCAGCGGGAAGCTCATCATATGAGGCCAGTCGCAGGGATCGTTGGTGTTCATCCAGCGTTGTGGCAATCTCGATAATGACGCCCTTGGACACTCCACTGTTTCCACGATGCACCGTAAAAATGAATGTTCCTTTACTTGCTACAGGCCGGTCCCATTGAACGGTTATTGAATCTTCGCCTTGGATAACGGGGCTCGCCAAGTAAAAGCCCCCTAAATCCTCTTCAAGCTCAGTACGCCCCTCATTCCCCAATAGAAGTGGTACATAGGCTTGTATCCCCTCGGATTCAATCGTGAGGCTGAACGAATTTGTGCAATGGAGGTGGACATTGGCCAGCATCAATAAGCATTCGTTATCCCCTTCCTGCAAATGGATATCTAAGATAAACTCTTCGTCCACCCTTCCAACGCTTTGATGTGTGAATATGATTTCACCGTTCAGCATCATCGCTGCGCTTCCATAAAGCCATAGTCTACAGCGGTAAATACCTGATCGCGGTACGATAAGTCGGCTATATGCGTATGTAACTAGCAGGCGGGCATGTGTACCATACCGCGCCCAAGTCGTTTTCTTCTCGGAGGGGCCTGTTCTGGCGAAGCTCCACATGGACTCTTGCTCCAAGAAAACCACAGATTCCCCCTCAGCGGGCGCCAATCCATTCATGATTTGGCAAGCTTCCTCGATCATAGGAAGGTAGGGCTCCACAGGTACTATATAATTATCTTCATACAGGTGAGATACATCTTTATCAAACGGACCGGCATATAACCACTCACGAATGGGCCTGCATTCCATTAAGCATCCTCCTATAATTTCACATTCAATATGGTGCCAGCCAGACAAGCTTTTCCAATATTCTTATTTCAGTTCCTTCAATAGCTTCTTGTATTGTTCATCCTGCTTCTTGGCCACTTCAATGATATCCTTGGCAAGAACCGCTTTATCCTTCTCATTGATGTACCAGTTTTTATACCAATCCTCGACCTGTTTGCCTCCCGCTTTCTCCCAGGCATCCTTAGCATCCTTCAGTGCTTGATCGATCGTATATTTCTCTCCGCTAACCAGCGCTTTCGTCCAGATATCAGAAATCGCTTTGTCCGCGTTAGTTTGAATAAGCGCAAGCTCCTTAGGGGGCTGAGGCATATGTTCAGAATGGGTCAATTCAGCATACGGTTTATCAAAGGTTAAGTAGGTATCGCGGAGCGATTGATAAAAGTCCTGGTATTCCTGTTTTCTTGGATCGCTCTTATACTTCACAATCGGAATAGAGCATTTATCAAAGCGTAATCCACTGTTTTCCAGCATTCTCATATCGCCGGTTATATCGCTTACCTGCTTCTTCATTTTGTCTTTATCAATGACCTCTAAGCATCCATCCACGACCTTATGATGCTCCCCTTCATTTCCATTGGTAAGCGTATCCAGTGTGGCATTACGGCTAATGAAATCGACATACTTCATAACGGCATCCGGGTTCTTTGCTGTTGCATTGACCACCGCAGTCATTTGAATCGGATTTTGAAGAGTCGGAATAAACTGGCCAAAAGGACTTTTCGGATAAGGCATATAAGCAACAGTCGCTGTAGCTACATTCTTCTTTAACGGATCGATCATACTGAGGATCATATCTGTTGAGTTAACGCCTAAGAACGGATAAATTCCTACTTTCCCGTTAATGAAATCCTGCTTTGCTTTAGCGCCGTTTTTATCGTTAATAAAATCCTTATCGATAATCCCCTCATCATACAATTTCTTCTTGAACGCGTTTAAATCTTTACTTTGCTCCCAATTGATTCCCAATTGCCCATCCTTCACATCCCACTTCTGAGAAGCTTGGAATATTTGATTGATCGTCGCCTCTGAGCTAGAGCTGAGCGCAATTCCATAGGAGTCCTTTTTCCCGTTCCCATCCGGATCTTGTTCTGCAAACGCTTTTGCAACTTTATATAAGTCCTCCGTAGTTTTCGGCATCTCCAAATTCAACTTTTTAAGCCAATCCGTCCGGATGATTAATCCACGAATAGGCTCCACCCAATTAAGACGGCCGAATTCGTACAATTTCCCGTCTGCCTTGGTGCCCGCTTTTTTCAAAACGGGATTCTCCTGCAACAGCTTTTTATAATCAACACTTGAATTTTCAATCAACGAATCCAGCGGCATCAGCTGCTTCTGGTCATACAACGGATTCTTAATATTAGGAGCGTATTCGAACAACAAATCGGGCGCACTTCCCGATGCAAACAAGACATTGATTTTTTCCTGTGAGTTTGTCCGAGGTATGGCTACGAATTTTACGTTAGCCGGTCCTTTCTCATTAATCCATTTGGTCCAACGATTATTTTCTATCGTCCCTTCATCTTGCGCCACGTTACCCCGGTCATAAACAGAAACTGTAATATCCTTCTTCACCTCAGCCGCTTGTTGCCCGGTTCCGTTCCCCTCCTTCGATGAACACGCCGCAAGAAGCGTACCGCTCGCCAACACCACTGCCATCGAAGCAACCCACATTTCTTTCTTTTTCATATTTGTTAACCCCTTTCAAAATGTTATCTCATGATCTATGTATCAGCCTTTCACGGAACCCAGCATAACCCCTTTAACAAAGTACTTTTGAAGGAACGGATAGACGACCAGCATTGGAATGACCATAACTAGAATACCTGCCGCCTTCAATGATTCCGGCACAACTTGGACGGGTTCACCTTCACTGACTAGTTCCTGAAGCAGCGATTGGCTCTGAATCATTTGCTGGACAAGTACCGTTAAATTGTATTTATCGGTCTGGTTAATATAAATCAACACATTCATGAAGCTGTTCCAGTATCCAACTCCATAAAATAATACTAACGTAGCTATAACAGGCATGGAAAGCGGCAAAAATATTTGTAAAAGCAAGCGCATTTCACTACAGCCATCGATCCTTGCAGCCTCTTCTACCTCCTCGGGAATATTCTCAAAGAAAGTCCGCATGACCAGCATATTGTACGTACTTAATAACCCTGGCAGCCAAATCGCCCAGTAAGAATTTATCAATCCAAGAGATTTCACTACGAGGTAGGTAGGAATCAAACCCCCAGTAAACAACATCGTAAATACAGCAGCAAGTGTGAAAAACCGACGAGCTATAAATATACGCCGTGAGAGCGGATAAGCTGTAACAATTGTCGCGATCATACTGAGCGTTACTCCGACCAGTGTCAATATTACACTATTCTGAAAGGCCTCCACCACTCTTGTCCCTTTCATCAGCGCAGAGAATGAATCTGTATTCCAGCCTATCGGATAAATCGACACCCTGCCGGACGCAATCTCCTGAATATCACTAAATGACAGTGCGATAATATGCAGTAAAGGAAACAAACAGCTTAGTCCGACTATCGTAAGTACTATATAATTGAAACTATAAAACAGTTTTTCACTCCGTGTGCTTTTCAACTCTGTACCCCCTCCCTACCAAAGACCGCTGCCGAATTTACGTGCAATCGCATTGGCCGCAAGAACAAGAATCAATCCAATCAACGACTCGAAAAATCCCATTGCTGCTGTCGCACTAAACTGCGCTCCCTGCAGTCCTACCCGGTACATATAGGTGCTGATGACATCAGCTACTTCGGACACCACAGCATTTTGGAGGACATAAATATGATCAAAGCCGACCTCCATAATTCTTCCCATAGCTAGAATGAACATAAGCACAATCGTCGTGCTGATACCTGGTATTGTAATATGCCAGATTTGCCTCCACTTGCTCGCTCCATCGATGCTGGCCGATTCATACAATGCCGGGTCAATCGTCGTCAAGGCTGCCAAGTAAATAATCGCGCTGAAGCCCATCTCTTTCCATATTCCCGATCCCACATAGACAGTAATCCATGAAGTAGCATCATATAGGAAAGGAAAGGGCTTGCCGAACCGTGCTTCAATCCAATGGTTAATTGTCCCCGATTCTACGGAAAACAAGGTGACTACAAAACCCCCGATGATGACCCAAGAAAAAAAATGCGGTAAATAGACAATCGTTTGCACAGCACGTTTAAACCAGGTTTTCCTTACTTCATTCAGCAAAATTGCCAGCAGGATGGGAAACGGGAACCCGATAAATATGCTTAAGCTGCTCAAAACTAACGTATTGCGAATAATTCGCACCGTTGTTGTTTGGCTAAACAAGGTTTCGAAATTTTTCCAACCGACCCAAGGGCTCCCGAATACACCGTCAAAAAAATTGTAATCCTTAAAAGCAATGATCAAACCACCCATCGGCACATACTTGAAAATGACATAATAGAGCATTCCCGGTATAAACATCAGCAGCAAAGGAAGGTTGGACTTCCATCTGCGGCTCCGATTGATAGCTTCGCTCGACTTCCTGGCTGGATCCGATCGAATCCTACTTGTATGATCTAGTTGTTGGTTCATGTACGCTCGTTCCTTCCTTCTTTTGGCTAACTGAAAACGTAAGCTTGCTCTAATTATAAGAAAAGGCTGCCGGTATTACCTTGAATAACTTACGATGTTTCTTTGAATATCTTCGATCTTTTCAAATCATCTCTATAATCATCCTGTAAAAAGCAAATAACCCCTGTTCTATGAGCTGAACAGAGGTTATTTAGTCAAACATGCTGTGCAAGGGAGTGTTACTTCTACAAACCTTTACGGAACTCGCTGGGTGATTGCTTCGTCGTTTGCTTAAACACAGCAGCAAAATAATTCGGGTCTGCGTAACCGACCGCTTCGGCGATTTCAGCAATTTTCATACCCGTATTACGCAGCAGCATCTTGGCTTTGTCGACTCTTACCTTCGTCACGTAATTCGTGAAGCTCTCACCCGTATCCTTCTTAAACAAATTGCTGAAATACGTCAAACTCAAATGTACATGCTCAGCAGCTTGGGCAAGTGTGCATTCATCCATATAATGCTGCTCAATGAAACGGATTGCCCGCCCAATCAGGTTATCGTTATTAAGCATCAACCAGCGGCTCCACTCGGCAAAGAAGCGTTCAACTTGCTTCTCTGTCCAAGCCATGATGGCAGCAGGTTGCTGTAGCGGGTGCAACTCGCTGACTCTTGCCGCAAAGTCTTCCTGTGCCAAGGATACACCGAGCTCTCTTCGCTCGGTTTCCTGAAAGGCGCTGGCAATCGTCAGCGCCTCCAACTTCATTTCGGCAATGGGCTTGTCTTGCAAAGCACGGACAAGAGAAGCTGCATACTGCTGCAGCTCGCTTGATTTGCCCAGCAGAATGAACGACATCACTTCATTCAATATGGTTTTGATGCTGCTGTAGTTTAAATCCAGGTTGCCCTCTATAGCAGCAGTGCTCATCCTTTCCTCCTGTTTATAGGTGAAACGCTGCAGCGAAGACGAAGGATGCGCTTTATCGTAAGCCTCTAAGCCCTCCTGGTACATTTGATGCAGGGCTCCCATACCTTCCAAGCGACCTGAGTAATGAGTAAATAAAGGAATCGCCAGCAGCTCTTCTATGATCGTAACCAGCTGGGAGAAGAAGGAATGAGCTGACTGGGACGGGTTCAATAGCAGCACGAACTGGTTTACTTGCACGGATACGATACGTCCCTGCAGCCCGGATTGCTCGAACAATTCCTGCATAATATTCATAATCGAAAACTGCAGAAGCTTCAAGTCCTCGGGTCGATACGCTTTTGATTTGGGAAAATATGAAATGACGCACACACACCAAGCATCCATCCCGTTATATGCCTCTGTTAGTCGCTCCGCGTCCATTGGCGGGACAGGAAGCTGCAGCATTTGTGAACGAAGTACATTCTCCTCCATGCGGCGCCTTTCCTCGTTTTGCATATCCCTTGCTCGCAACCGTGCGTAAAGCTGCTCATACACCTCAGTCAGGATACGGCATACTTCCTTTTCTGGACAAGGCTTCAGCAGGAAATCTTTCACCCCAAACCGAAGTGCAGCTTGTGCATATTCAAAATCTCTGTGCCCGGTCAATATAATGACTGCTGTATTCGGTCTATTACGGTGAATATATTCAGCCAGTTGAATACCGTCCAATCCAGGCATTCGAATGTCGGTCAGCACCAGATCGGGCGCATGGTCGCCAAGCTTAACGATCGCTTCCTGCCCATTACTCGCTTCACCGACAATCTCCCAATGTAATGCGTTACTCTCGACCAGCTTGCGCAAACCTTTACGAATCAGTGGCTCATCGTCAACGATCAGCAACGTTCCCTTCATCTCGTTCTCCTCCTCTAGCCGTCTCTGTTGGTTGAAGCCTATCGCAAGGCAGCAGCAAGGTTACCGTAGTACCCTGACCAATAATCGAACGAATTTCCGCACGATACGGGCTACCATAGATCAAGTCGATCCGCCGCAGTACACTGCGCACCCCTACACGATTTCGCTTCTGAAGGCGATCCTCTCGCTGATGGTCCTGTGTGTCCGGTTTGGAATCTACCTCGATTGCTTCCCGTATCACGGCAAGCTGCCCCTCATCTATCCCGCATCCGTTATCAATGATTTCAATAACGAGCATATCGGGATTGTGCACCACAGCTTGCTGCATAATATCAGTTCCCAAATTTTCCCTGTCCGAACTTGAAGCATTTGCCGTTCGCCTATAAGCTTTAATTAGTAACACACGTCCATTCAGCTTGTCTGCAAAAGCATGGATAAAAACATTTTCTACCAAGGGTTGCAGCAGCAGGCGAGCGATCTGGCATGTTTCCACCTCTTTATCAATTTGGATGATTGTCTCCAGATCCTCACTGAAACGCGCTGACTGTATGGCCAGGTAGTTACGCACCTGATGGATTTCTTCACCTAGCGTAGTTTGTGTCCTTGCTGGTTCCAGCGCATAACGCAGCATCTCAGACAGTGACACTACAAGCCCTGCTGTTTCCCGGTCATCCCGCAAATACAATTTCCAATAGATCGTATCCAGTGTGTTGTACAGAAAATGCGGGTTTAATTGCGCTTGAAGCGCTGTTAGCTCAGCTTCCCGTTCACTAAGCTCACGCTCGTAAACCTCTTTGATCAATGCGTTAATATTCGTTGCCATCCCGTTAAATACTTGGCCCATGTAAGCAAGCTCATCCTCAGTCTTAATCTCGATTTGCGTCGTAAAGTCACCCTCTTTAACGCGCCTCATCCCCAGAATCAACTGCTTAAGCGGCTTCAACAGCCTTTGGCCTGCAACCGTAACCAAAATCGCAGACAGCAGCATACTAAGTAAACCCAAGTAAATGGCAATCTGAAAAATAATTTCGCTCTTAGCTCGAATATCACTTAAGGAGACGCGGCTGACCAGTTTGAAGTCAACTTGATTGGATCGGCTTTTGGCATAGAGATAGGATTCTCCTTGATCCTCAACCACCGTTTCCGCATCCAAGGCGGATAATGGGAGTAGATCCAGCGGCTTGGCAATATCGGTATAAACAAGGCGGTCCTGCTTATCGTAAAGAAACACATTGGCGTTCTCGGTGTTAATTAAGCCTTGCAAATCTTCGGAAAATAGCGACTGATCGAACAACATGACCATAACCCCGTAAATCTCCAAATCTTTGGATTTCATATAACGCGCCGCCAATATCATATTTCGGTAACCAGAAGTTTCAACCAAGCTTGGTAATTGCATGGGGAACCAGACCAAATCCCCGGACGTGCTCTGCAGCTTGAGTTTGACCGAATTGTATACCTCTTTATCAAGTGGCAAAAGCACAGCGGAGGGGCCACTGAAATAAAATCCGTTATCCTGCAAATCGAACAAATACATCGAATACAGCTTAGGCTCATCGTTCTTCACCTGATTCAACAACCGATTTAATTCATCCTGATCTGATAATTGTGTGTACGTCTCCCGGACCTTCGATAAAGCTGATCGCTGCAAAACTTCCTGTACGTAAGGATGGAACACGATGTAGTTAGACAGGCGATAAATATCCCGAATCTGCAAATCAAGCCGTGCCGCCGCCTGCTCGTTTGCTTTATAAAACTGCTTACTGAGCTCTGAGGTAAACAGCTTAAGATGAATCTTATAAGACACATACCCACTCAAACAAAAGGTCAGCATAATAATAACCGATAAATTCAACACTAGCCGATGGGAAAAACTTTTTTTGGAAAAAAAGCGATTATTGAACAAGGTATGGATCTGATCCTTCCACTTGAAATTTGAAATACTATAATCTATTACATGGAAATGCAAAATTAATGAAGGGAACTCTATTTTATCCAACACCATCTCTTTACGTCAAATAACTTTAAGTGCTTGCACATATGTGCTTGAACGCAAAAAGAGTGCCTTCAGGCACTCCTTCCTTCGAAATCAATGACACAAGTCGATTTTGTTCTCAAAAAATATTATGAAATCCTTCCCATAAAGAACGTAACATCAGGCGGAACCACCCTGCCTTTTCCATCTCTTGCGACGAGACCAAGTTAACGGGATTCTCTTGGATGTTTTCCATCCCCTCAATTTGGTAGGTATAAGTAATTGTCCCCGTTTTTGTTCCTACATGAAAAGGAGCCGTGAGCTCATCTACCACAATGCTCGTCTTTAATGAAAGCTGAGATCCATCGATCCCTTTTGGAACTACCTGATAACTGTAACTTGATTTGTCGTTTTTAATGCACTATTTTTTATGTTTTTGTAATATGCTTTTGGCGCTTTCTGTACAATGATATGTCGTTTCACATGTTTATTGTAAGATGAACTGTCGCAAGATGATCGTTACTTGCACAAAAAAACACGTTGCCAGTTTGGCTCGTGCTTTTTGAACAATAATGCTCCTAAGACGCCTTTAAATTGTATACAACGCTTCTTCTGCGAATTGTATCGTATTCTTCAAGTTTGCCTTCAAATGGAACTGTACCTAAGTACAAAACTTTGATATTAGTCTCATTCACAAGCCATGACATAAACAAGAAATGATTCAATAATAACCTATAAGAAATTAAAAGGTTTTGTGAATCATCAATAACTAGACACCTACAATTTGATAACTTTTTAATAGGAATGTTTTCAGATCAGCTTTAGGCATATTTCTGTAAAATACCATTTCCTCTCTCAATAATGATAGAATAAACTCCCTTTCATTATCAATATAAGGAGCTTGAGTTAATATTATTGAAGTTTCGTCAGTGTTCAAATATTTAGATTCTCTTATTAGTTCCCTTGCAAAAGTTGTTTTTCCAATACCCGTAGAACCATCAACAAACATAAAATTAGCTGGCGAATGATTAATTAATTTTTCGAAACTTTGTTTGAGATCTGTAAACATATTAATTAACTCCCCCATTGATAACATTATATTACGCTTTCGTTATCACCAAATATTGGAATAATTATACTTGTTACTTTATATAATTTTCTTATTCTTTTCTCAGAAATAAATATCCGTTTTTTGTTCTATCATGAAGTTATGTGGAAAGTAGCTCGACTCTTAGTCGGAGTAGTTCGTAATGCCTAAGCCTATAACCCAAACGTCGAGGGAGTTGAATCCAAACCAACAACCTTAAGCAGGCGAACCATAGACCCACATATAGATTGTAGCTCTTTTACCAAATCAGTTTTATATGACTCGTGAGAGGGATTAGATTCCACGCTTTCGTTCGTAAACTCAACAACAGGTATGACATGAGATCGCTGCTAATATGCTTCATCGTTGGACAAAAGAAGTTGAAGCAGGTAAATTTGGAAATACTTCACTGGATGCGGGTACAGCCCTAGAATCCAAGGTGCTCGTAAAAGAAAAAGACCAACTCAAGAAACTACTTGGTGAACAAGCGCTAGAGATCGCTATACTACGTGACTTAATAAAAAAGAAAAACCCTCATTTGCTGACAAAGTTGAAGTAGCCGAATGCTACATCAACCAGGGATACGCCATAACGCTTGTACTAAGATTGGTGAAGATTCCAAGGTCCAGTTATTACTACTATAAGAACGGTAGAGTAGCGAATAAAGCAGTGAGTGAGGGACGCCCCATACCCGGATATTCCTATCAACAAAACGGTAAAAGAATAGCAGATGAACAGATTCAGGAGTGGCTGATGGAGCTTATATCAGGCGATGGCTACAACTACGGGTACTGCAAATTAACCGTCATCCTTAGGCGAGAATATAAGCTTAAAATCAATAAAAAGAAAGTATACCACCTGTGCAAAAAGCTAGATATATTAAGGCCACAACGCAAAATAGTCACAAAACACCCAAGGAAACAACCATTTTAACGCACATTGATTTTTTAAGTGAACAGATCATCCTACTCGATCAGGAAGTCGCTACGAGTGTCGTTCCCTTTCATGACGAAGTCGACCGTTTAGATTCAATCCCTGGGATAGCCACTCGAATGGCGGAACAAATCTTAGCGGAAATTGGGACGGATATTAAGAAACAGTTCCCTAGTGCTGCGCATTTATGCTCATGGGCTGGACTCGTACCTGGACATAACGAAAGTGCTGGAAAACGGAAGTCAGCCAAAGCCAAAAACGGAAACAAATATCTGAAATCTGCCTTAGTAGAAGCCGCCCATTCTGTTGCAGCGTCAAAAAACTACCTAGGTGCCATGTATAGACGTACAGCTGCACGAAAAGGCAAAAAACGAGCTGCCATAAATGTGGCCCATGCTATGTTGAGAATAGCCTACTATCTATTAACACGTGAAGAAATGTATGTGGATCTGGGCGAAGATTATTTTGACAAACAGAAGCAACAATCTATTGTAAAGTACGCAGTTCGGCGACTAGAAAACTTAGGTTATTCTGTGACCATAACTGAAGTCTCCTAATTATTCAAAATGCCTATCTTCTCATTTCGGGCGCAGCACCCTTTTTAAAAAATGAGTGCGCGGCGTCTTCTTTACTATTGTCTTTTTACAGTAACAGAGATTTAATTTTCATGGGAGCTTAATCAATTGTCAACCAAGGTTCAGTCCTCCAGATAGACTTCCTGGCAACAAAAATTGTGTTTGCATTAATGCTAATGAAC
>NZ_MRTH01000031.1 GCF_001956045.1 Paenibacillus sp. FSL H7-0331
ATTCAAGCCGTTCAAATCCGATGCCAACAATGCTAAAGTTAGCAATCAACTACAACGTCAGTTCAAGCAAGAGGAGCTCTATGCGGTTGTTGTTAGTGATTTAACGTATGTACGGGTGGCAGGGAAATGGCAGTATGTCTGCTTGTTTGTTGACCTATTTAACCGTGAAATCATTGGGTTTAGTAGCGTTCCGAGAAAGACAGCAACGCTGGTTTACAAGGCGATTGCGAGCATCTCTGTCCGGTTGGATCGTATCCAAATGTTTCACGCGGATCGGGGTAAAGAATTCGATAATACACTGATTTCTCAGGCCTTACAAACCTTTGGAATTGAACGCTCACTAAGCAAAAAAGGTTGTCCATACGACAATGTTGTTGCCGAAGCCACATTTAAGATCTTCAAGACGGAATTTGCTAACCATGCTCATTTCTTGAACTCGGAGCGCTAACTCTTGAGCTCAGCGATTACGTCCATGGTTCAACCACCACCGAATTCATGGTACCTTGGGGTATCCTACTCCCATTGAATTTAGAAAAATCCCTTCATAAATATTGTCCAGTTTTCTGTTGACAATCCAAGTGTATAGGCAACGAAAGGGTAGCTGTAACCACCTCCCAAATTGAGCGAGAGGTGGTTAACAAATATTTAAATAACAAAAGCACTGCTTATAATAACCAACAAAATGAATAGTACAAGAATGGCGGCTGTACTAGTTCCTACTCCATAACCTGCACAACTTCCACCAATTCCACCAACTCCACCAACTCCGAGTGCACCCATATATAAACCTCCTTCCGTCTTTCCTTCAGCATATTATGAACACCAGGCACTGTGTGATTGGACAGATGACAAAATGGGTGCTTGAAAAAGTAGTAGCGACAAGTTCCCAACTTGGAAGGTTTTCATATGCTGTGGTGTGACTGAATCCTCCTTCTGCTCACGTTGGCCTCCTTTCCTGAAAGTAGACGGCAGCAATCCGTGCTCCGTCTATTTCTCGTTAATAACAACATGCCTATGGGGATGCAAAAGATCGTAGACAAGACGCTCACAGCTTGCGGAGCTGGCGTTTTTAAATACAGTGCTGTATGGTAGGGTGGATCGAGGGATCGAGGTTTAAATAGCAAGGCCCTCGATCCGGGAGGAAAGAGGGCCTATTTGTTTGTGTAGGTCAAGAAAATTTTCCATACATTATTCTTTCTTTTCTATTCTAATACCCCAAGACATCCATTTTTTTATACCTACAAACAAAAATGGAGTGGCTAAAAGACTAATCCAGAAGAAACCGTTAACTACATATTTCATGTCAGATCCACCCCATACGGATTTATAAACACTAGGAGACACCTTCTTTATTTCTCCTGGAGACATTGACGTACGTAAAGTTTCTTTTGTTTGACTATGATATGAAGAATCATATTTTGGATTAAAGTCAAAAGCAATAATATCCAGGGCTTCCCAAGCAAGGAACAGAGTTAAAACAATGACGTATACAAAGATTAGAAGTTTAGCTTATTGCCTTTGATCCAAATATAGTTCAATAGGTTTATCTTTAAAAAGGCGTAGAAATGTAACGAAGAGTAATGGCATAATGAGAATTCCACCCCAAAAAAATGGTGTATGTATAGTTGGTTGAGACACCTTTATAACCCAATTCCTTAATTCGCCATGAAGAAGAGGATTGTTTAAACCTTCTGCAAGAGTTGGATCATAATCTGGATTCGCCACTGTTCCATAATAATAAGTAACCAATCCTCCAAGGAATACAGCAACGATTACAGCTAAAATGCGACGAATCATATGTAACCTCCAAATTGTAATAAACACTAAGAAAGTATCAAGGGTGTCTATCTTTTGTAAAATCAACTTTTTTCCTTGCAGTACTTTATATGCCACAAGGTACAGTAACGCCACCTACAGGTAACAACAGGGCCTTACTCGTTATTACCCTAAGGTAGCCGGCATTACTGGAAACGTGGACATGAATGAAATGGACCTTGCATTTTGGCAGGAAATAATAGAGGTAAAACAAATTGAGGAGGCAGAGAACGATATGACGAGAAAATTGGAGTTTGAACACGATTGGCAATGGGACCAACTTTCAACTGCATTGGATGGCTTGTACCACAAAGGATTATTCGGGGATTATAATTGGGCTGAGAAAGCTTCCAAACGAGAGATTACCGCAGCAGACGCTTTATTTCTGAGTACTGTCATACTGGCGCGGCAGAACGGCGTTGATGTTTAATGTATAGGCAACGAAAGGGTAGCTGTAACCACCTCCCAATTGAGCGAGAGGTGGTTAACAAACATTTTAAATGATAAAAGCTGTACTTATGATAACCAACAAAATGAATAGTACAAGAATGGCGCCTGTACTAGTTCCTAAACCATAGCCTCCACAGCTTCCACCAACTCCACCAACTCCACCATATCCAAGACCCATTGTTACCCCTCCTTTCGCTTTGCATAGAGTATGTTATGAATGTCAGCGGATGCGTGATTGGACAGATGCCAAAATGGGTGTTTGGTTGAGGAATTAGTAGTTCCCTATTTGATAGATTTTCATAAGATATGATGTGGGACACCCTGCCAACGGGTCCCATCCTGTGCCCATTGATTACTCCGAATAGACGGTTGCATTCATTGCGCCGTCTATTCCTCGTTCATAGTATGTCTATGGGACTAGATGCTGAAGATCGTAGACAAGCTACTTGTGGCCTCGGAGTTGGCGTTTTATATCGGATTTATTCTCGTTGTTGGAACTAAATAAATTAAAAGAAAGAACAAGATATTAGGCTCTTGTTCTTTCTTTATAATCTCCTTGCTATTAGATACAGAAACCAAACGACAACACGATCACCAACAAAATGAAAAGAACCAAAATTTCTCCAGTGGAAGTAACTCTGCGTCCAACAACATCACTCATCGATTATCCCTCCTTTTTGCTTTCTGCGTCATGATATGCACCGTCCGTACTGAATGTATGGATTGTAACCTAAATAACATTGAGAAATACATGTCCGATTTTAACCCACAGAAATTATCCGTGAAACTCATTTCCGCCTGCCACTTCATTTCAACCATTTGAAGGAAGGAAATATACGCTCACCCATTCCGATATTATGCAGCTTATCCCGCTGGCGGTTACAAAACACGAAAAGGCTGCTGGACGCCAGCATCGCCAGCATCGCCAACGGGGTCAATCGGTGAAGGGCTAGAAGCCATTCGCTCATATTTTATTTGCTTTTACTACTGACTTTCCCCTTGCTGCCGCTGAAAGGTAATTCCCCTTCGAGCTAATTCCATTTCCAGTAATTTAATAAATTCCTTATCGACTCTATGTTCAATCGTCAGGTTGTAGTATTCAAGTAGATCCTTGTTATTCACTGTATTCAGTATTGAAGTCAATCTCCTTATAGCGAAGGCTCCTATCCCTTCACCTATAAGAATTATGCAAATATCGACTTATATTTACAATATATGGCTTTATATGTTTGGACAACAAATTTGAAGTATATGATCCATCAACTAATATTTGGACTGCTCTTGCTAGTTCCCCGATCCCGACAGGTATCGATTATCCGGCTATTACCAAAATGAATGGAAAAATTTATGTCGGTGGAGGTTTTGCCGCGAATGGGAACGGAACAAGCTCGATAGATAGCTACGACCCCTTAACCAATACTTGGACAAGTAAGGCTGCTGATGCTAAATATTATTTTCATGATATAGAAGCAGTAGGTAATGAAATTTACCGTGTTGGTGCAAATATTAATCCAACCCAAACCAAAGCTTATGACCCAATTGCAAATTTCTGGACTATCAAAGCTAACCTGAATGTTTCGAGAGTTCTTCCTAATCTCGTAGCTATCGGAGGTAAGTTATATGCTTTGGGTGGACAAAGTGGAAGTATAACAAGCATGAATGCAGTACAAGAACTAATAGTATTCGACGATCTTATAAGTCCATCTAACTTAACAGCCAATGCTGGCAACACTCAAGTCACACTTAGCTGGACTGCGGTCACTGGAGCTACAGGCTACAATATCAAACGCTCCACGACTACTGGCGGCCCTTACACCACAGTTGCCAGCAACGTCTACGGTTCGCCCTATACAGATACTACAGTCACAAACGGCATAACCTACTATTACGTGGTCACAGCCCTTAATGCAAGCGGCGAGAGTGGTAATTCAAACGAAGCAACAGCTACTCCTATGGGCTCAAGCGTTTGCTGACGTCAGCGACTATCTGGACTTTGGGCAGCGTGAAGTGCCAGTGATGACGATGCTGGGGCCGATGAAGGATGAAGAGGGTAACGTCGTAACCAAGCTCATCAACTACGTGGACCTCAAGCCTGCTACCGAGCTGGACGTATCCCTGATCGCTGAGGTCAAGCAAGGCAAGGACGGCGTTGGCATTAAGCTTCACAGCAAGATGGAGGCGCTGGAAGCCCTGACGAAATTCTTTGACGTGCTGCCCGATAAGCATAAGCGCATGATCGAGGAGAAGAAGCTGGAGCTGCAGCGTGAACATATCGATATCGTCAAGCATAAGGCTACAGGCGATGGCGGATCAGAGATACAGGATGACGGTTTTATCGAAGACATGCGCGCCTCTGCAAAGGAGGTGTGGGCCGATGAAACTGAAACCGGCAACGTTCCGCTGGTCTCCGATGTCACCAAAGCAGATCAAGGTGATGACCTGGTGGATGCTTGAGAGCCCACATCACGATAAAGACGCGGTAATCGCTGATGGGTCGGTACGTGCTGGCAAAACAATCTCAATGTCGTTCAGCTTCGTTGTATGGGCCACAGAGACGTTCAAGAATGAGCAGTTAGGCATGGCAGGTAAAACCATCGGATCGCTGCGCAGGAACGTCGTGGGGCCACTCAAACGGATGCTACAGAGCCAAGGCTACCGTGTCCATGATGATCGCACACAGAACGTGCTGACGATCAGCAGAGGACTTGTCACAAATAACTTCTTCTTGTTTGGCGGTAAGGATGAGCGATCACAGGATCTGATTGCCGGGATTACACTGGCTGGCATGTTCTTCGATGAGGTGGCTCTGATGCCGCGCAGCTTCGTTGATCAGGCGGTTGCTCGTTGCTCCGTGGAAGGTTCCAAGTTCTGGTTCAATTGCAACCCGGCTGGACCCTATCACTGGTTTAAGGTTGAATGGATCGATAAGGCGATTCAGAAGCTGGCGCTGCATCTGCATTTCACGATGGATGATAACTGGTCATTATCCGAAGCAGTACGAGAGCGTTACCGCCGCATGTTCAGTGGCATATTCTATAAGCGCTATATATTAGGCTTATGGGTGCTGGCTGAAGGCATCATTTACGATATGTGGGACGAGGACCTGAACACGCTTGACGACGAGGATCTGATTCCAGGCTTTAAGATGCTGGCACGTCGCTATGTCGCGGTTGATTACGGAACCAGTAACCCGATGGTGTTCTTGGACATCTGGGATGACGGGGACGTGATCTGGATCCTGAATGAGTATTATTACTCGGGCAAGGAAAAAGGCGTTCAGAAAGAGGACAGCCAGTATGCGGAGGACTTCATGGCCTTCATTGAGGCAGACGGGCCACCGTTGTACACGATCATTGACCCGTCAGCTGCCAGTTTTAAAGTGACCCTGCGTAACCGCGGTGTCCGGATCAAGGATGCAGATAACGATGTGGAGGATGGCATTCGTAATGTGTCTACGATGATCGCGAAGCGCAAGCTACGGGTGCACCGTCGTAACTGTCCAAATTACCTGAAAGAGCGCGCATCCTACGTTTGGGATGAGAAGGCAGCAGCACGAGGCGTTGAGCAGCCAATGAAGCAGTTTGACCATGCGATGGATTGTAGTAGATATTTCGTGAAGACGATCATCAAGCCGCGCAGGATTGCAGCTTAAATAATTGGATAAAAACAGGAAAAATGACATATCCCGTCGAAATTAAATGGTGAGTAAGGTGAGAGGAGGTAGTATCTTCAGAAACCATTCGAAAGTTCATAATTGCATTAAAAGGAGAACTTAAAAATACAAATAAAAGGAGAATGTTAGTTTTGCAACCTGTTATTGAGCCGAGTACCTTAAGTGTTACAAAGGATGTATTTAATATTATCCTATTTATTTTTAATATCGCGTTTTTTTCTGTGATAGGTGTTGTTGCAATATTAACTTACAGAAGCGCTAAGAGGGGACTACTTAATACCGTAAATACTGAATACCATAAGAAGGCAATTGAACAAATACAATCTATTTCAAAAAAATTGCACGATGAATTTGATGAGACCTCCGATTTTCATTGGCTAAAAGTTAATTGGAAACAGGAAGCAATAAATAGAGTGGTCGAACAATATTTAGAAAGTAAAAATGGGGGTTATGAATTTGAAATTGGAGGGATTCCCGAAACTGCTCTTAATAAAAGACTAGATGCATTAATCTCTGAAACAAAATCTGATCCTTTCCTACCGACAGTAATTGCAGATAGTATTTCTAATTATTTGGAAGAGAGGCAAAGCATATCGTTTGATATCTACTGGGAAGAAATAGAAAAATATAAAAAAGAGCTAGGTGATGGGAAATACAGTACTAATGAATCGTTGGAGTATTCAAAAGCTATTGTCTCAAATAGGATAAATAAAAAACTATACGCAGTTGGTTTTGGAGTATCTGATGTCGAAAAAAAGATACATGAACTACGTGTTGAGATACGAGAATATTTCGAAAGCTTCAATCCCTTAAATCCAATTAAAAATAAGTCAGTTCAAAAATGAATGGGTGTTATAAATCGTATAAATAGCATCTATATACAACTGGTTGATTATTGGTCGAAAACACCTTTTAAGGTGTTTTTTATTTTTCAGTAGAAGCGGGTGAACAAGATATGAAAGTCACCATGTTTTTTCGACTCCTTTCTGTGATGGACCAAACTAATCCATTTTAACAGAAATTAGGTAAATCGGATATAAGAAAGGAGGGATAACTTGTCGAAACGAAGACGCAGCACAACGGACGCCAGGCAGCCACCTAAGGACAATCAGATGCCACAACCTAAATTGCCTCGCGGATTAACAATGGACGCGTTCTCGAACGTTCTGGCAAGGTTGGGAGCTGGTACGCCGAACCTGTTAGAGGGCACCGAATACCCGATGACTCGATTGACGCAGAATTACCAGCTAATGAACAGCTTGTATCGATCACATTGGATTATCCGGCGCGTGATCGATACCATACCGGAAGACATGACGCGCAACTGGATCACCATAACGACGCAGCTGCCACCCGAGGACATACGTAGGCTCGATAAGTTGTGGCGTGTCCGTAAGGTCAAGTCGAAGATCCTGCAAGGCCTCAAATGGGGCAGGCTGTACGGTGGCGCGGTTGGGTTGATCATGATCGAGGGTCATCAGGATATATTGGACCAGCCACTCGACTTTGACATGATCATGCCAAGCAGCTTCAAAGGTTTGATGATTATGGATCGCTGGTCAGGCGTATCTCCGAATCTGGGCAGGGTTGACGACATCGACGATCCGGACTTTTGGATGTCCTCGGAGAACTGCATTATTCGCTAAAACTCCATATTTTTCGCTAAAGGAATCGACAAGCATGAATGAAGAACTATATAAATGACAAATAATGAACATTTTCAGAATCTGATGAAGCTTGACCAAATGGTTTAATTTAATGCCAATGCGAAAGGAGGTGGCTTATTTTGAATGAATTACCACAAATGTTAACAGCAGACGATATTGCAAAGTATTTGCGTATTAACGTAATACGAGTGTACGAAAATCTAAACTTAAAGCCCATTGCTGGGGGCATCCCGAGTTTTAAAATGGGGAAACAAAAGCGAGTTCTGAAGCAAGATTTCATCAAATGGGTGAACGATCAGAGAACTGGAAGTTTAGGTTAAAAACAAGATCGACAATCTATTTCCATAAAGTTGTGAGAGCTTCCAATGGGAGGTAGTAGCAAAGTGCATCAAGGTTGTTCATTGCTCTAAATTAGCTCTGGTAAGGTGAAGGGATTGATTCATAGTGAGCAATTGGCCCGATGAGCAGAACAATATTTATTCGTTCTTACGACATTCTTTAGAAAAATCCAAAACCTATGACGTTGTATTAGAGACTATCATCAATCGCATGGAAAATATCGAAACTATCGTTAATCGGATGGAAGCTAAAAAGGAGTACGCCGTGGGTATCCTATTACAGGTTGTTATGCAGGATAAAACGGAGACAACCATTGACGAGCTTCCTTCAACATTAACTGTTCGTGATGTAGCTACCTATCTCGGAATAAGCAAGGCGACGATTGATCGCAGGATCAGTACAGGTAAACTAAAGAGTTATAAAGATGGAAAATTACGGCGGATCAAGCGTGAGGATCTTCTAGAGTACATTGAGGCGTTGGAAAACAAATGAACACCCTTGCGAGAAATAGCAGCAGCTTGGAAACTGAATATCCATATGAAAATATCAAAATAAGGATAGACAAACGGTGGGATATGCGTTTTTTTAGAGAGAGGTGCGGAATGAGAAAGAAACGTCCTGAGTTGAAAATCGTTGCTGAATTTATGGTTATTGATGGCGTTTTAACGAAAATCGACCCATTTAAGACTAACTTACCTGATCGTTGTAAATTAGCTTGGGCGGAAATGATAACAGGTAAAAAGCACGAGTTAATCAGACATAGCGAAGTAATTGACGAGTGATTCAACGGAGCGTGAAGGGAGATAAACCCACCTATGGTAATCGCATCCGTAAACGTGCAAGTCGATCAAACCGAGGTGCGTAAGCTTTGTCTTCAGAAAATAGAAGAAGACCTTAAAGAAGTTGATGCGGAATTAGTTTTTTGGGACTCGGTAGAGCTGAAGCTGCGAACGTGTATGAGTTGGGGTACTATACAAGACACGTTCTTCTACGATCCCCGCTTCATCAAACGTAAGGTGGGTGGCAAATGGTATTACCCTGCTCGTGAGACCAGGGCATCTCTGGTTCAGTGGCTATATGAGCAGTCGAGGAACTGAATCTTAAACAACTTTGGGAAGACTTAAGATAGTGAGCAATAGACTAAATCAGGTAGGTTTTAAGCTGTTTTATTTTGGCTAATATCTTCCATCTATCAATTGAAATTTGGTATAGTGGAACAAATGTCACATTTTGGGGGTGATACAGTAGTAATGTAGCACATGTTAGTGGAGGTAGTACTTCGGAAAAATTTTAAAGACCAACACTACCAATCCCGAACTACGGGGACAGATCCTACGTGCCTCTTGCAAAGCTTGGAGGTATGACACAGGCCAATTACATCTTAGAGCGAAGCGCATGGAGATCGTGTCGGGTGGACAGGCAGCTGCGGCAACAAATACTGGCGATGTTACAACAAAGATATATGACAAGACCACTGGCAAGCTGCGCGATGTGGAAGCTATACTGGCAGAAGAGGAAGCAATCAGGAAGTTAGCGGAAAATACGAACATTACGGTTAAATCGGAGTTTATCGAAGACCAGGGGAACAAGGTATTCCACGCTTATGATATGAATGGTATGTTCATGGGACAGTTTACTGATGAGGACGATATGATACATTCGAGGTATCGTATTCAGAAGATGATGTCAGAGGAGATCGTAGGAGCAAGCAGCCCTACAAACAGTGAAGCTCCCCCAATATTCAGCAATGGATGGATGTCAGATGTTCTGTTAAAGAAAATATTCAAATATACCGTGACTGTAGACAGTTCCACAGCGACCATCAAAAGCGTCGATGGTAAGGAGCTGGCTCGGATCACGCTGCCACTGACTGGAGCACCAAGACAAGCGGGGACGCAACGGTTAATAACGTGAAAATTAAGAAATACGACACATATACTTATTTCAATATTGTCGATCTACAGAAATCGGGAATCATTAAGTAATGTTGAAATGATATCCAATTGCAACGATAAAAATGGGGGAAGATGAATGAAGAGTGTCTTTGCTGAATATTATCCATATACTAAACACCAGAAGGACCTTATATGGAATAATTGCAAAATTGTTTTAGATACTAACGTTTTGTTAAATATTTATGGACTTAATAATGATAATCGTCATAAATTTTTTGAGCTATTAACAAAAGCACAGGATAAACTTATTATGCCATATCAAATAGGTCAAGAGTTTTACAGAAACAGATTAAATAGAATAGATGAATATCTAAAAGGACATAACAATGTTAAAACGAGTATACTTGCAGAATTAAAAAGCTTGATTAATAAAATAGAAAACTCTAATCCCTTACCCTTTTCCTTTATCAGACACCACGATTCTCTTAATCAGAACCTTGTTTCTATTTTCAAAGAAACTATTGTTAAAGTAGAAGATTCCTTTGATTCAGTTAAAGATCAACAATTGTCAGAATCTATTCGAAAGGTAAGTACAGATCACATTTTGGAGCAGGTTGATCTATTATTCAAAGAGAAGATAACAGAATCTTATACCGATTCATATTTGGAAGATTTGTATTCCCTTGGAAAAAAAAGATATGAACATGAAATACCACCGGGATACGAGGACTTAAAAAGTAAGCCAGAGCCTAGATGTTATGGGGATTTGGTTATATGGTTTGATATGATTAACTATTCAAAGGCTAACAAGATTAATATGCTTTTCATTACAAACGATGTGAAAAAGGATTGGTGGGAAGAAGACAAGGGTGTAAAAAATCCTAGAGTTGAACTACGTAAAGAGTTTTATAAAGAGACGGGCATGATGTTCAATATGATGACGCAAAATGAATTCGTAAAATATTCTGCAGAAAAATATGACATATCAAATACTGAACAACTACAAACTGAGACACAGGATCTTCAATTAAAAGTTACTGATTTTAATCTTGATGAAAGCGATATGGAATTCTTTACCCAGTTAATTAACAAAGCAGAAAATGCGCCCAATTCGAGTATATCTAATGAACTTTATTTCAAAGCAAGGAAGTGGGCTAAGGAAAAATCGGAAACAAGAGTGATTAATGATCGATTTTACGAAATGCACTCGGAGATTAGTGAAAAAATTCAAATCGCAAAAGTGTTTGACGAGGAACTTTTTCATAAGACCATTAGTAAACTTATTTTAATATCTTCAGAAAACGATGATGAGTTAAGGTTGAGTAGTTTCGAAAAAGTGAAGATGGCACTATATGATAGCCTAAAAAGGTATGGGGAGTTTTAAAACATCCAATACTGAGGTCCGGTCCGTGAGATTCGATATTTTGGACATGTTCTTTGCAGGGCTCGTAGAACCTCCAATCTTCAATGTGTCAGGAATAAAACGACATCAAACAAAGTGGGGATTTCAAATAAATCCTGTCGAGACGGCTGCCGAGTTATCAATCTGCCGCATACACCGGTGTGCACTACATGGAATAGGAATATGAGCATAGTTGACAGACAATTGCTCTTGTCCGGTGATGAAGAGGATAAGAGCAGGTTGATTCTTATCGTTTAAAATATTTTAAAACTCTGAGAGATGATCATAATTTTATGTAACCCGTGTCTTAAGGCTTTTCAAAATTATAACAGAGCCTTGATGTGAAACATTAACAACAACGCTAGCAAATCGCTATAAAAGATGATAATCGAATAGGATAAACGTTGTTTTCACACTATTTTGGCACTATAACAGAAGGCTTGATAACGAGGTTTGTTCCCGCATACGGGGTATGCTGCTGAAATTTTGCATCTTGCAAATTCAGACTGTGGCAGGTAAATATATAAAACAGTTAAGCAAAAAGACGCTATGCGGTAGGAGCCGTTTAGCGTCTATTCCTATTGTGTAGTTTTATTTGATTAGCTTTATCAGAATTTTTTGCGGCAGATTTGCGGCAAGTCATATTTTCGAATTAACTATGTAACCCCATAAAAGAAGAAAAACCCTTGATAATCAAGGGTTTTCGTGTATGACCTGTAGTGGGCTCGAACCACTGACCCCTACCCTGTCAAGATAGTGCTCTCCCAGCTGAGCTAACAAGTCATGTTTTAGCGACAAGTAGTAATATACCAACGATATAAAGAATTGTCAACTCCTTTTTTAAAAATTGTCCCTATGCAGTGATTTATGTCCTTATTTACCTGCCTTGATTCCTATGGTGAACAAGATAACCTACAACTGCAAGTTGCAATTATGCTATAATATTTCCATACGACAACGAGCAGATTGAGGGGATAATTTATGAAGGATTTTCATCGGCCATTTCAGCCAATCCAAGGTGTATTGACGAATAATGGAGATAGCGCCGTTGATTGGGGTGGACGTGAATGGGGTACACATCGGCATCATGTCCGCGAATTGCTGGAGCATGCCGTGAATTCTATTTCCAATAAAGATAGAGCTGCTGTTCTGGGTGCTGGTAATCATGGTGATCTCGATTTGCCGGAATTGGCGAATCGATTTGCACAGGTGACGGTGCTGGACACAGAGGCTAACTCAATAGAAGAAGTGCTGGAGCTAAGCGTGGGTACTTACTCTGGTAAAATAAAATCGCTAACTAATGTGGATTATACATGTCTGGATCAAATTCATTTCTACGAGACTTGGGAGGATATGCTGATTAATCATGCTCCTGCCGCAGAAATTGCTGCTTATGTGAAGAATTGTTCTTTTGAAGCAAGAAGATACGAGGCCCTTCCGCATTTGAAAAAAAGCTTTTCATTGGTTGTTTCCTCATCCGTTCATACCCAATTATTTTATATACATGCTTTGACGCAGCTATCCGGATATGCCGATCAATATAGCAGCCAAGAGGTCGGGCAGATCATGGAGGCCTTGATGTATTTACGCAATAGCCTTGTGGCCGATTATAACCGGCTGCTTGTATCTCTATTGAAGCCAGATGGCAGACTGGTCGTATGGTCCGATATGATTCGTTTGGATGAATCCAATGCAGGACTTCTCGATAGCCTGTATGCTTTACAAAGCGACGAGGAGCGTACACAGTTTTTATTTCGTTCGTTCGGTCAAACCGGTATAGAAGCGGCTGTTGTGGGACTTAAGGGGTTGTATGAGCAGGTGAAGCCAGAGGGTCAGCTGTTCAAATCGTGGGTATGGTTAACCGGTGTGGAGAAGCAGTATGTGGCAGCTGGATTATCTGGAGTGCCAAGGAAATAACAAAAGAAAAACCGCTCATTAGCTGAGCGGCAGTAGAATACTTTCCTCTTCGATAGAGGTGTATAAGATAGCATTGTTTCCTACGACTTCAATCAAATCAATACGATTTAACAATGCTAGTGAGGGTTCTTCTGGTTGTGTGCAGCGGTGTTCAAGTGCTTGGATTAATGAGGGTATCGCCTTCTGATCACTGGATATAAAACGAACGGGAATCTTGTGGTCATGAAACAAAATTTCAGTTTTCATAAACGGTTCTCCCTTCCCTTACAATCTGTCCTAATTATACCTCATTTTCATTAAAATAGGCTGAATAATTTTAAATTTTTGGTCAATATTAGGAGCCTTTATGATAAATTCACAAGTTAGCAACATGGATGCGATCGTTCAGCAATATTTTAACAATGGGGTTTGGACGGTCGAAACAGGGGAGAGCGGAGTGAACAATACAACCCGCTTTATCCTGTATAGGAATCGAAAATATGTGCTGCGTATTTATGAGAACCACGCGGATCTGGATAAGGTTCGTTATGAGCACGCTGTACTGCAAGCGCTTCAACAGAGCAAGCTTTCTTATCGGATACCCTCGCCAATCTTGGCTTTATCTGGGGATACCTACGTGCGAACACAAGCTAATCAGCTTGCGGTGCTGTTCGAGTATATTGAGGGTTCAAGGGCTGATTTATCCGAGGTCGTGCATGTTCAGTCGATTGGCTGCGCAATGGGAGAGCTGGTTGGTGAAATGGCGCAATTGGTTATACCTCTTGAAGCTGCATATGAACGGTATTATGAGCTGTATGAAATCCATCCTTTGGTCAATCGGGAAAGGCTGAATGCTTGGCTGGGGGATATGGAATCGGGTGAAGCATCGGTGGAAGCTGGGCAGCTGAGCAAAGAAATACAGCGGATTGAACAGGCGATTCCGGAGTGGAGTCGTTTGCCAGTTCAATTGGTGCACTCGGATCTTGTGGCTGGCAATGTACTTGCCGATGACGATGGGGTAACGGGCATATTGGATTTTGAGTTTGTAACGATGGACTTGCGGGTAATGGATGCGGCTGTTTTTCTCAATGAGATCATTCGATATCAGGGAGATTGCTGGGAGCTTATTGAAGCCTTTATTCAAGGGTATGGACAATCTGGAAGCTTGAATGCGGATGAGATTGCTGCATTGCCGCAGCTTATTTTGCTCAGAAGCGTCGTCTTGTGTATCCATTTCCTTGGAAGGCATTGGGCCGGGATTGATCCCCGTGATGAACCTCAGACTTACTTGATCGGTTTTGCCAAGGTTCAGGAATGGCTTGAATTGCATAGGCATCGCCTCATGGAATGCTGGATCTTATACGGGAGTGGGGGAGTATGCTGATGAAGAAACTATTTAGTCAAATGAATGCATTAGAACTTGAAGAGGAGCTTCATGAAATTGTAGATGCCATGTCCCGCGCTGAGTTTCCCAGCCAGAAGGAACTGTTAGAGCGTAAATATTACACAGCCAAAGCTTATACACTGGAGCCTGCTGATTATTCTCCCGGGTTGTATGAAATTGAAGGTGAACCGGATGATCGTTTCCGGCTGCAGTATGTCAATGGGATCATGGGCTGGGGGACGCTTGTGGGCAATGCTGAAGAGGCGAGTTTTCCCATATCGATGCTGAAAATTGTGATGAATGAGCAGGTTGGAGATTAAAATACACGAAAGAGGTGTAAATATGAGTAAAGCTACACGATTCGCCAGTGATCAGAGTATGAACCCGCCGCGCTTGGATATTCAACAGTCCTGGTGGGCTATGATCGGATTAGGTAATGGTGAACGAGAATGGACAATAGAAGAGAAATTCGAAAAGATTGCAGAAGCCGGCTTTACTGGTATTATGGGGCGTCTGCCTGAAGGTCCGGATGCGGATTTATGGCGCCGATTGCTTGATGATTATCGTTTCAGCTTCGGCATTCATTCGTTTCCTGGCAGACCTGAAGATATTACACAATTATTGAAGGCCGCCAAGCAATTCGGAGTGCAGTATGTGAATTCCCAGGTGATGGATTCCTTCGTAATCGGTCAGCCTGCGATCGAATTGCTGGAAGGATTGGTGCGAGAAGGTTGCTCTGCGCATATGCCTTATTTTGTTGAAACACATCGCGGTCGTTTAACTCAGGATTTACATCGAACAGTGGAGTACGTAAAGGCGATTCCTGATTTGCGTTTGACCATTGATTTGTCCCATTACATAGTGGCAGGTGAAGTTACCGGTAACGACGAGAACGTCTTAAACAGGGTGTCAGAGCTGTTTGAGAGTCTGTTGGAACGTACCTCCAGTATTCACGCGCGCGTGTCCAATGGAGAGCAGGTCCAGGTCGATATAGGACCGAATGGAGAACATCCGATGGTGAGGCATTATATGGACTGGTGGCAGCGAGGGATCGGATATTGGTTAAAGGATGCACAGCCTGGCGACCTGTTGCCATTCGTCCCGGAGCTTGGTCCTCCGGATTATGCGATTACGAATCCAACCTACGCATCGAGTGGACGTACAGAGATCTCGGATCGATGGGAGCAGGCGCTTGTATTGAAGAGATTAGGTGAACAGGCTTGGAAGCTCGCCGTGCAATCTAGCGGTAAGTAACAGCTATCCGAGCATATCGTTAATTAAACAGCTAATAGTTACGAGAGAATCAATAATTGGTAATAGTGTTATCAATCATGAGGTGGGGACAACCGATGAGACTAAGCCTAACCGTTTGTGGTATTTTACTTGCGATCTTTGTCATCTTTACGGATCAGGCTGTTGCACAAAGGCTGGAATCTGCAGCTTATAAGAGTCCTGAAGGAATCCAATTTGTAAGCTACAGCACCGTATGGAATGAGCAGAAATTAAAGGAGCTGTATGAGAGTTTACTCAAATGCGAGCATGGTGAAGAATTGTCGGCTCTGAAGCAAGTCATTTTGGACCCGGGTCCAAGTGAGGGGAAGAGCGGCTCAAGAGTTGGCAGCTACAATGCGGATACCCAAGTGATTAGGTTGTTTGAAGTCGAGGCTACTCCGGTGGTACGTACCTTGACCCATGAATATGGTCATCATTTTACCTATTATTGGCTGCAAAAAAAGGAAAGTGCTTCTCCAGGACAGCTTACAGAGTCTTCAGTCTGGGCTAAGGTTAGGCAGCTTGGTGGTTTTCCTATTCGATGGTCAGGCAGTACCCTTCCTTATGTACATAAGTGGGATCCTGGCGAGATTATGGCTGAGGATTATGTATTGCTGTTCGGCGTGGGGGGGAATCCGTTGTCCTCGAAGTCGGCGAATATTGTGAATATGCTGCGTCACGAAAATGAGTATATTCCTTCTGCGCAGTCACTGCCTGCTCTGAGACAATACTGGGAGCAATTGGCTGGTTTGTCCAGGAAGGAGCCGATCCGACTCCCCGAGATCAAGCAATGGCAAGCAGTGGAAGACAAGGAGGACGCTACCAACCGTTTGGTGTTTACCTCTGCCGCCACTCAAAACTACCAGCTCATCCAATATGGTATTCACGTAGTTAGCTTTAAAGACGGACAGCCGATCAACTGGACAACGACTATCAATACGATTGGCAAAGAGCTTGTAGAGGTTAATCTGGATATGAATGCACTAAGGGATACCGATTCCACGGCTTCCTTTAACGGATTTATTCAGATTTGGGCGCTGGATCCACAAAGCAATCAGCTCGTCTACACACCATTTTATATGAATTGGTTTACCTATGAGCCCGTTTCAAAAAAACTACTTGCGATACCTCCTTCTTTTTCCAGCAGAGGACTAACTGCGATGTTGAAAAGAGATGGAATGGACAAATGGCCCCTTATGAATATGGTTATGAATGGGATGCCCTTGGCGCCAGTCAAGCGTTATGAGGATAAAGAAGGTAATCTGTATGTGCCACTGCGCTTATTCAGTGATGAGACCGTTCAAGGTCTAAAAGAGCAGCGAACTACGGATAACGATGGAGGCAGACGAATTAAAGCGCATTACAAGCAGAGGGATGTTCAATTGAGGTTGGATGAACAGCAAGCGGCTGTCAATGGAATCACAATCAAGCTGAACCAGCGAGTCAGGCGTATGGGTGCTGAGTTCGTGGTAGCGATCGATGATCTGAAAGCCTTGTTCGATGTGACCGCACGCTGGGATGAATCAGGCAGCAGCCTGCTTATGGAGTCGACTTAGCATATAATAAAAAAAGATCTTAGAGGGCTAACTTAGCCTTGTAGGATCTTTTTTTAATGGGAAGGTGAAGTTTCCGTACTGTATGCATCATGAGAAGCAAGAGGGATGGTAATGGTCAGCTTGGTGCCTTTACCGCTTTCACTTTCAACCTCCATTGTGCCTTGATGATCCTGTACAATCTTATGGCAAATAGATAACCCGAGACCCGTACCCGAATCTTTGGTCGTATAGAAAGGTAAAAAGATTTTTTCCAGCTCGGACTGAGGTATACCGCTGCCTGTATCTGATATTTCAATGACTGCTGACTGATTATGATTGGACAGATGAACACGTACAAGACCCTGCTCTTCCATCGCTTCAAAGGCATTTTTGATCAAATTCAACAGAAGCTGCAGCATCTTGTCCTGATCCATCATGAGGTACAAGGGTTGCCCGGCATGCTCGAACTGAATTTCATGCCCCAGTCGTGCTGCTTCCGAATCCAATAGGGAGAGGACTCTTTGTATACAATCATCTATGGCATGTACTTTAAATTGGGTCGCATGTGGTTTGGAGAACTGGAGAAATTCCGCAGTCAGCATGCTCATGCGTGTAATTTCATCCATAATGAGATCGTACCATGGACGAACATTGAAATTATCCGCTCTGGAAAGCTGAAGAAAGCCTTTAATGGTTGTCAGTGGATTACGAATCTCATGAGCCATGCCGGAGGCCAATTCCCCGACCACTCTGAGCTTCTCTGAGCGAAGCATATGCTCCTCACGTTTCAGCCAGGATTCCCTCTTCATCATATACAGATTGCGTTCCGCAATAAAGATCAAATCATCCTTATACTCGCCATCGTTAGGATAAAAAGCCATTCCAAAGTTCATTTCGATGCCAGTTAGCTTAGGAAAGTCAACGGTAAGCTGTTGCTCGATATTATGGGTCAGCTGCCCTATATGATTCGATTCCAACACGATAGCAAATTCGTCGCCACCATAGCGGGAAATAAGCAATGCTTCCGGAAACATAATGCGCAGTAATTGAGCAGCCTGCTTCAAAATTCGGTTTACACCATGAAAGCCATTGGCCGTATTCAGTGATTTCAAATCCTTGCAGTCGATCAATACTAGCGCAATAGGTGCCCCTTGCTGAACCAGCTTGCCTAACTGACGATGACATTCCTCATAGTTATATAGGCCAGTGAGCGCATCGTGGGTAGTCAGATGCTTCTTTTCACTATCCAGTTGCTGGGTCTGGTTTCGAAGAACATATATGTATTGATAAAACAGAAAAGCAAAGGTAAGGCAGCTAATCGAACTGAATAAAAATGCAGAGACATTATAAAGGGTAAGCTTCATATAAGAGTAAGATACCAGAGCAAAGGTTAAGGTGTACAAAAGGCTGACAAGTACCGCTGAGCCAGGTGTTCGAATTTTATGAAAATGTTTGCCAATTTGCGCAAAGTAAAGAGGCAAGCACCAGGCCATTTGACTGACGGAGTGAAAAGCAATCAGCAGCACGATTTGAAGAAAAACTGAAATCACAAGCCGTTTCTCTGTGAAATGAGCGATGATGTATAAAATTGCTATCAGGACAAGTAGAGCCGGATGTAAGGATCTTTCGAAATAAATGGAAGAACCACAGATCACGACGGTATAGCCGAATAGTATCCAATTATAGCCCATGCCTTTTTACTCCTTCTTAATGTGGATATGATTGAATGGATAAGAACCCGACAAGCCATAAACTGAAAGGATTCTTTGATACAAACGCTTTCATGCACATATAACAAAAAGTCAGGTCGAATTGTGGTGAATGCTGTCTACTGAGCTAATACCATATTTTAAGGGAAAAACCTGACCTCAGAGGCCAGGTTTTTAGGGGAAAGAGTAGGTTGAATGCTGCTTCATAATTGTCATTTTTCCTGTTTTCCCTATAAATTCTTCAATATAATCATCATAATGCATAAGCATAACCGAGCCTTGAATCGTATCTGGTAAAGTCAGCAGCTCATTGAGGCTGGCATGCACAATACCTGGACTGGACAACTGACAATCATGCAAAATGTACTGACAGCGCTGTTCCTCGTGGAGTCCAACCAGAAGCGGATAATTGAATTTCGTATCAGAGCTGTAAAAGACCTTTTCATTAATCAATAAGGAATAGCTGGGCTTGTCGCGAATATGTTCGGATCGGATCAGCTCCAGGGTAAAGCCCGGATGAATAACAGTAGAAACAGCTTCCTCCATAATGATAAGCTCAAAATAGTCCTCGAGTCCAAAAAAACCTTCGGACTTGTTCTCCAAACCGCCGCGTAATGACTGATTCCACAAAGAATCGACCAAATCAGCTGGAACGAATAGCTTCATTCTGTACTTGTATGTATATTTTAAACGAAAAGCAAACTCTTCCATACCACCTACGTGGTCAGCATGGATATGGGTGATTAGTAAACCATTAATATGATTAATCTCGATACCAAGCTCATGTAAGGCTCTCGGTGCTGTATAGCCGCAATCCACTAGTAAGGTGAAGCCGTTGCACGTCACTAACGCATTATTGTTATAAAACTTTTTTGAAAAGGCACTTCCCGTGCCAATCATCTGGATTTGCAGGCTCACGAACGATCCTCCACTCATGGGTGCATAACGCTTACATATCTTTCTTAATCTATCACGGTTTGGAGTTAGATTTCAAGAGAATTTTTACACACTTTAACAATATTTTACCCTTAATTTTCTTATTTTTTATAAATTAGGATGAACATGATTTGGTATTGCATAGTGTTTTCATAGTATGGTTACACTGAAAGCAAACTTATAGCAGGTTAGGAGTTTCGATTTAATTTCCAAAATCATGGCATATTTTGTATTTAATTCGTTGCTTGCGTCGAGTTTTGTACCATATATAGATCGTATTCCAAAATCTTTTTTTGATTTTTTTAACAAAGCAGCGCAACTCTTGATAGCTTTCCGAGTATAACTTTATATAAAACAAGTACAAGTCACGATGGAGGTTACACAATGAAAGTGCCACGAATGCTAACGCTGGTACTATCGCTCTCCTTGCTTGGAAATGCAGGTGTTTTTGCAAATTCGATCTGGGGCGATTACGAGGGATTTAGTAAAGTGAAGATGGTCGTTAATAATGTGGAAAAACAATTTAAAGACGGTGAGGCGCCTGCCTTTTTGATTAAAGGTAATGCGGTGTTTCCGGTGCGTGAGCTTTCGGAATCTCTTCAGTCGCTCGTACGGTGGGATAATGCCAAAAATACCGTATCGATCTACAAGCCGAATGTTCATATGTTTGTTGCTGAAAAGGTAAATGAAGATTATTCGATCAAATCTCCTTTTGGTAAAGTACCCAAAGGCAAAAAAATTGATTTTGCAGTATTCGCGCAGGTTGACAGCTTGAAAACACCATTTTATTCCTTCAAGATATCGATAGATTCTCCAAGCGGGGATCAAGCGGCACCGGCTCATGAAAAGGTCGTTAACGGGTCGAAGGAAAACTTTTGGTATCCATGGTCGTTTAGTGTTCCTTTTAACGAAGCGGGTGAATATGTCATTAAATTCTCCATTAAACTGGATGAAAGTAGCGACTATACCGTGATTTCCCAGAAAGTGATTGTATCTGAATAAATGATTGTGTAGGATGCTATGATGGCAATTGACCTGTATGCATGAACATGTTACTATACGTGGGATAACTAATTTCTAATGAAATGAGGTTTACCCATGAGCGAACATATACATGATGAGAATTGCAATCACGATCATGACGAAGAAGATATTTTTGTAGTTACGGATAAAGATGGCGTAGAGCACGAAATGGTGATGGTGTACACATTTGAGGCAGAAAATCAGCCTTATGCTGTGTTACTGGACCGTAATGATCCGGAAGCGGACGGTGTTATTTTCAGAATTGAAGAAGAGGAAGAAGATGCTTACCTAGAAAGCATTGAGGATGAAGAAGAATGGGAACGTGTAGTTAAAATCTACAATCAGATCATTGAGGAACAAGCAGCTGAATAGTTGATAACGAGAGCCCTTCTTGCGACGACAAGAGGGGTTTTTCGTGCGGCCAGGGGGTATTGTGGCTGAAAAAGCAAATAGACCTTTCCGCTTTAAAAGGGAAGGGTCTGCAGCACCACTGTTATTTACGAGGATTGAAATACATAATACGTCCATTGAACAAGTGAAGCTCGGCTTTCCACAGTCTGCCCAAATACTTGCAGAATTCGTTGCCCTTGGCCTTGTCGCCGTGGGTTGATCCATCAGGTAATACGATCTGTACAAAATGCCTGCTAGTGTCACCATCCTGAGTGGAACCAGTCCCCATCACTATGTAATGATATAAAGGATCTTTACCTTTCAGGTAAAACCACTGATCTGCAGCCTCTGGCTTTGTTTCTATGGTGTAAGGGAAACCGGCATCGCCATATTCCCAGCCTAATTGCTGGCCTGTGAGGTTAAGTTGTTCCTTGTAATGCATAAGTTGTTCTTTTAATTGTTCTAAGGAAAGGGAAGGAATGGTAGAGCCTTCTACGAATTTAATATACGCGCTTTGAGCCATGATCGATACACCTGCCTATAATTGGACTGAGAAGGGTTACATCTGATCGGATACCATGAACATCATAGCATTTTAGAAAGCGTTTTGACAATATGGATAGACAGAGGAGCGTACACAATGAATAAGCAACGATTTGATGGTTATTTGCTAGTCACGGATATGGACGGCACATTATTAAACAGAGGTAAAATCATCAGTCCTGAAAATCAACAAGCCATAGAAATGTTTGTGGAGCATGGCGGCTTGTTCACTTTGGCGACTGGACGCATAACGTCATCGGTACAACGGTTTGCCGATCAACTGCCGCTTAATGCGCCAGCGGTCTTATATAACGGTGCTGTAATCCATGATTTTGCTAAAGGGGTCGATATTTGGCAGCGTACGTTGGTACCTTCAGCTGGGGCGGTTCTGAGTCGGGTCATGGAACGGTTTCCCGAGGTGGGTGTGGAAATATATTGCGGCAGCGAGCCTTATTTCATTCGTGAAAATGAGACAACCGATTACCATCGTCGTATGGAAAAATTCACGAGACCCGTACTTGAAAGCTTCGAGTCATTGAAGGATCCATGGTTTAAGGTACTGTTGGCCTGGACACCTGAGCGATTGGACGAGATTGAACGTTTCACCGCAGAAACCGATGATGAAGATGTCATTTGGGTACGTTCTGATGAAAAATATTTGGAACTGCTGCCGTCGGGTGCAACGAAAGGACATGCTTTGGAGCACTTGGTACAGCTAATGGGCATTGAGATGTCCAAATGTATTGCAATGGGCGATAATTTGAATGACCTTGAAATGATCCGAAGGGCTGGTGTCGGGGTTGCTGTAGCTAATGCTCATGAAATACTGCTGAGCGCTTCTGATCGATCCTGCTGCCATCATGAAGAACATGCAGTGGCTGATGTAATAGCTTGGCTAGATCGGGAAGTTGTTAGCAAATAAGAGGATACTTGATACTGACTACGGGGAAAAGCACAAAGAACAAGTCGGTTTCGACTTGTTCTTACTGCAAGGAAATAGCGAGCTTCAATGGACTTCTACTAGTGAAAAAAATTAGAAGATAGCGTTCGTTTCGACGATAACTTTTACATTCTGAATACTGCGATCCTCAGGTCCTTTAACAGGGAGCCCGACTTCAACATGCTCGACAATATAATCGATCAAATCCTGTGAAATGACCTCACCGGGCAGTAGAATCGGAATTCCTGGAGGATACACATAAATAAATTCGGCAATGATTCGGTCAGCCGATTCCTTGAAAGGGACCACTTCGGTATCGCCATAAAAGGCATCGCGAGGAGTCAGTGTCAGCTGTGGAATGCTCGGAACCTTAATAATTAAATCCGTGGCTGGACGGATGTTATAATTTTGGCTGGAAAGCTCACGTAGGGCATTGAGTAGCGTATCGATGTTCTCGTGAGTGTCCCCTGGAGTAATCAGGCACAGGATGTTGTACATATCGCTGAGCTCAACCTCAATATTGTAATGATCACGCAGCCAGTTTTCTGCATCGTATCCGGTGATGCCCAAGTGGCGGACATGAATATTGATCTTGGTTGGATCATAATTGAAGGTAGCTTCAGTACCAAGAATATCTTCACCAAAGCAGCTTAGACCGGGAATTTCATTGATGCCATGACGAGCAAATTGGGCCAGTGCAATCGCTTTGTCAGCCAATTCCTCTCCGTTTAATGCCAAATGGCGGCGCGCGGTATCCAGAGAAGCAAGCAGGATGTAGGAAGTGGACGTTGTTGTCAGCATACTAAGGATGGTTTTGACGCGGCTCGGATTGATGCGCCCTTCCTTAATATTTAATACGGAGCTTTGTGTCATGGAGCCGCCAAGCTTATGAACGCTGGTTGCCGCCATATCAGCGCCAGCTTCCATAGCAGATATGGGCAGCTTGCTGCTAAAATGGATCAGCACGCCATGAGCTTCATCAACCAGCACAGGTATATTATAGCTATGCACGAGGTCAACGATTTCCTTAAGATCGGCACAAACCCCATAATAAGTAGGATTGATAACCAGAACAGCTTTGGCATCCGGATGTCTTTCCAGAGCGCGTTTGACAGAGCGTGTCGTAATGCCATGATCAATCCCGAGGTTCTTATCACGGACCGGTGAAACAAAGACTGGCTTGGCTCCTGCAAAAATAATGGCCGACATGACAGATTTATGCACATTTCGGGGAACGATAATTTTATCACCCTGTGAGCAAACGGTCAAAATCATCGTCATGATCGCGCCGCTGGTTCCTTGAACAGAGAAGAATGTGTGATCCGCACCAAAAGCATCCGCGGCCAAATGCTGAGCTTCTTCGATCACACCTGTCGGTTGGTGCAGGTCATCCAGAGGAGCTATATTTATAAGGTCGATAGATAGGGCGTTATCACCGATAAATGCGCGATATTCCGGATCCATTCCAACTCCTTTTTTATGGCCTGGAATATGAAATTGAATTGGATTGCGTTCTGCGTGTTCTTTCAACGCAGAGAATAGAGGAGTACGCTTGTGGTCCACAGTCATCCCTACCTTTCACGGTGTTAGCATTAATACAAACTCTTTTAGATACTAAACTATAATCAGCCAAGGATGCAAGCCATTTGTGTTAATAGTTTGTTAACTTTTGCAAGAAAAATTCGTAATTTCTTTGAATGTTTTGTCCAATTTGTTAATCTTCAGGGGCGAAGGTTTCCCTGTATAAATAAGTTGTGATACGATAGGTCTACAATCTAATAAGCAAATGCTTTCGATGTCATTATTTGTCGAGAGTTTGTAGGAGGCATATAACACGATCATGAACAAACAGCTGGCCATTATCATGGTACTGCTGATGACGATATTTATCGGCTTCGGCATCATTATCCCTGTGTTACCTGATGCGATAGAGGGGTCGGGAGCAAGCAGCTTTCACTTGGGAATGCTGTTGTCCATTTACTCATTGGCTTCGTTTTTGATGGCGCCTATTTGGGGAAGCTTGTCTGACAGAATAGGTCGACGGCCATTAATAATTCTTGGAACCATCGGTTTTAGCGTCAGCTTTTTTATATTTGGTATTGCTGGTGATAATTTGACCCTGATGTATGTTTCCAGAATATTGGGTGGGTTATTCTCCGGGGCAGCTACGACTTGCGCTGTGGCCTATGTTGCGGATATTACAACAGAGGACAACAGGACAAAGGGTATGGGACTTGTCGGGATGTCAATCGGTCTCGGGTTTATATTCGGTCCTGCAGTTGGAGGCATTCTTAGCCAGTGGGGCTATCAAATTCCCTTCTATACAGCATCCGGACTTGCCTTCGTTACATTCTTGTTCGCCCTGGTGATGCTGCCAGAATCTTTAACTAAAGAGAAGCGTCACAAGCCACAGGGGGCCAAGGTTTCCCGGTGGACTGCTTTCATGGGCACGGTTAAATATTTGTATGTGCTGTCGTTTTTTGTCTCCTTTACATTAGCAGGCTTGGAAGCTACACTGCTGCTGTTTGAAAAGGATCAGATTGGTGCGACCTCCTTACAGCTGGGTATTATGTTTGCGGTGAGTGGTGTCGTAGGCGCCTTGATTCAGGGGGGAGTCGTACGCAGGTTCATTAAGCGTGGTGATGAAGCCAAGGTCATTGGAATTGGTTTGGTGCTATCGGCCATAGGCTTCGTACTGATTTTGTTTTCATCAAGTTTGGTCACAGCATCGATTTACTTATCGGTTTTTGCTGCAGGCAATGCCCTGATACGTCCTTGTGTGACTTCCTTGATCACTCAAAAAACAAAAGCCGGACAAGGTGTAGCCTCTGGACTTAGCTCATCGATGGATAGCCTTGGACGTATTACAGGACCACTGCTTGGGGCAGGGATTTACCAATACAGCCATCAGCTTCCCTTTTATATGGGTGCGGTTCTTTCGTTGGCGGCACTTTATCTGCTTTATCGTTTTATGGTGCTCGATCGCAGCCAAGCAGCAGGTGAACTGCGTCAGCTATAATAACGTCTGAACAATTACATATAACCGTAATTAACAAGAACCGCCGGGCTTGAGAACAAATATAAGCCCCGGCGGTTCTTTGCCATACATAGCGATTAAGACTCAGGAGGGATTGAGCAGCCTGTATATGACGGCAACGGCCTCGCCGCGCTTCATTTCTTTAAGAGGGCGGAAGGTACCATCCTCATAACCATCAAACAGATTTGCCTGCTGAACCGCAAGAATATTGTCCTTGGCCCAATAGCTGTCGGCTACATCTTTGAAGCCCTTGCCCGGTTCGCCTTTAAGCATTTCACTCCGTGACAGGATGGCTGCGATTTCAGCACGTGAAATTTGGTTGTCAGGACGAAAGGTATGGTCTGCATAGCCGTCAATTAATCCATATTCAACTGCTGTAATAATATAGGGTCTGTTTTCCTTGTCGGTGTTGATGTCTGTGAATTCGGTTGTCGTACTGTTTGATAAAAACATTTGCTTCGCTTTTACCAAATAACGCACAAATTCGGCTCGGGTAATATTTTGCTCCGGTTTAAAAGAAAGAGTTCCGTTTTCCTTATTTACATAGCCATCGATGAACTGCTTGTCCAGCAGCTCTTTGATTTCTTTGTTGGCCCAGTGGCTGCTAATATCATTGAATTCGGTTGGGATTCCATTAAGAGAGAGGACGTATCGGGTTACATTCTTGTAATCCTCCTCGCTGAGCGATCCCGGCGAGTTTTGCGGCATGCTGTGGCTAATGAATTCGTAAGCCTGATCGTATGTGCCGTATTTCTTCTTTACCCGATCACTGACAAGCGGTGGGTAACGGTCAAGTCCTTTGCCTTCAACGGCATGACAGGCTATACAATTCTGCTCATAAACGAGCAGGCCATTATTAGCTGGGACACTGGCTGCCGGAGGGAGTGAGGCCGCTTGCAGGGTGCTGGTTGAACGGAGTTCATCCTGTACCCACAGAACACCGGCAATGAGAGAGGTGCCGAGTATAAGCAGGGGGATACGAAAACGGTTGGGGTTGAATAATTTCAAAACGAGACACCTCCATAATCAGACCTTATTGTTCATTATAAACGAATCGTGTGACGTAAGTGTGAAAAACAACAATTATTTAGGACAAATTCAGGACAGGATATAACAAAACAAGCCTCAACTCCCACTATATTAACGCGGGTATCGGGGCCTGTTTGTAATGCTTGATAAAGCTTAGGTATGCAGTTATCAGAGTTACTAGCTATTAACTGGCTGGTTGCTTATTGAGGGAAGGTTGGCCCCGCTTATGGTCAACCTTTTTCTCAACCCAGGGTGTAATCTGTTCAGTTATCTGATGGATCAGCTGTTCCTTGGATATTCCTTTGGATTCCGCGATTTCGGTTAAGGATTTGCCGGCTTTCGTTTCCGATTTAAGCTCATCGGCAGTTATACCCAATATAGCAGCTAATTTATCAGGAGCAGGCAGCGCACTGTTATGTTGTTTTTTATCAGCCTTGCCAGCACTGTGCTTATTGAATTCGCCGTTATGATTGACCATAAATTTCAAATGATCAGCCATATTCGCTTTGAGCTTATCCGCATTCTCGGCTTTAATTTTGCCTGCTAGAACCGCTTCGTCGATCTTTTGGGCACGTTCTGTCTGCAGCTTAGCAATTAAATCCGCTTCAGAAATACCTTTATCCTTGGCAATCTCGACAAGGTTTTTGTCCTTCAGTGAAGCGCTAAGCGCTGCTTTATCTACACCCAGAATGGCAGAAGCCTCGTCAAGAATCGGCATTTTGCCTTTTGCAAAATCACGCTGCGCGGTATGTTCCTTTGTTGCTTTTCCAGAATTGGCTTTTTTATGTTCATTTTTATGCTCAGAGGAAGTGTATGGTTTAACAGCTTGGTCAGGTGTTTCGGCATAAGCTCGCTGTTTCGTTGTATAGAGAGCAGTTCCACCAAGCAGCAGAGCTAATGTTAAGCTCGTGACAATGACTTGTTTGGGTTGAAAACGGTTCATCATGTACGAAGCCACCTTTCCAGTGGAAAATCAAATGGGTTTGGTTCTATCTATCTCAAACTTACACAAGCAGTCTTAAGCTAACTTGAAGCTAAGCTTAATTTAAGATTAATTTCAGGATGATGCTTGACGGGCCATCTGGTATAGGGGCATTAAGGTCTCGAAGGTTTGTTTGATGAATTCGGCCAGTGCTTGACCATCGGCAAGGATAGGATTGTCATAAGCGATGTTGTGTCCGATGAGCAGCTCTTCCTTCTTAATATCGCGAAATCTCTCGAACGCGGTTTGCAATTCCTGCTCCTTGAGACTCTTGAACGAAATGTTGTCTTTCTTCATATGATCAGCGGATAACACGTATTCCTTGGGAATGATGCGACGTATTTTTTTAAAATGGCTCAGATAGCTTTCGGCTATCGCCTTTTTGTTAGGGAGCTCGTAGATTAGTGCAAGCCAAATAAATACCCGGTCGTCAAACAGTCCAACCTGAAAATGCGGGTGCTGCTTGTAGCCGCGTTTATCATGACCGATTGCCATCCACGTATCAACAGGTGCGTTAACCTTGCGGCGGGCATGCTTCGCTATATGCAAATACATAGGATTTCCAGTAAGTAGGGATAGTTCGTCACGAAGAGGCTCTCCGAGTGCTTTAAATTTAGGCTGAATCCGGGTTTGAATCCCTTCCATCCGACCTTCGAGGCCAGGTATAGAGAATACATCAAAATCATTTTGCGTAAATCCGGTAAATGTCATAGGGGAACCTCCTTTAATTTTTGGAGAAAACTGAATACATAAGTTTCCGTAAGTCAGCTTCGGTTTGATAGATAGCCTTACTATATCATAGGATCATAGGCCGAACCATATAAGCAGCGCAAGTCTTTGTGACAAACCTAAAAAAAACACAAGTGGGATAAAAGGGATTCCATTGTTCAATGTCTGCAATGCAAGTAGGATAAGGGTATATCAATCAAGCATGTACAGATTCATGACAAAAGGGGGCGGCCATATGGCTAGCAAGGTTCAATCAGCAGAGCAGGTCAGCTATCGCGCAACAACCCAAAGAAGCCTATTCAGCTTTATGTGGAAATATAAAGCGCTTTATCTGATTTCACTGCCAGGCATTATTTATTTCTTTATTTTCAAGTACATTCCGTTGTTCGGCTCGATCATCGCGTTTCAAGAGTACAATTTGTTCGGAGGGATCATGGGAAGTGAGTGGGTAGGTCTGGAGCATTTTAAAAGAATGTTTGCCCATTATGATTTCCTGATTATTTTAAACAACACACTGTTGATTGGTCTTTATGATTTGGTACTTGGTTTTCCCGCTCCTATTATTCTGGCATTGCTCTTAAATGAATTACGTGTTGTCGTATACAAAAGATTTTTGCAAACACTCGTTTATATGCCACACTTCTTGTCATGGGTAATCGTCAGTGGAATCGCAATCGGGATTCTCTCACCATCTACAGGGATTCTTAATCAATTGATCAGCTATCTGGGATTCCAGCCTATCTATTTTCTAGGTGAAGATTCTTATATCCGCTCCGTATTGATCGGTTCAGGGATTTGGCGGGATTCGGGCTATGGCACGATTATCTATTTGGCGGCACTGGCAGGTATTAATCCTGATTTGTATGAAGCTGCTGAGGTGGATGGAGCGAGCCGCTGGCGTCAAACGATTTCGATTACACTTCCTTCGCTGCTGCCGACGATTATGATTTTATTCCTGCTGCATATCGGTAAATTTCTTGATTTTGGATTCGAGCGTGTGTATGTATTCCTCAATCCGCTTAATAGTCATAATGGTGAAATTCTCGATACGTATATTTATAAATCAGGCTTGCAGTCACAGCAGTACAGCTACACCACAGCTATTGGTTTGTTCAAATCGATTGTTGGTCTCGTCTTAATCGTGATCGGAAATGTATTCAGTAAAAAAACAACGGGCGAAAGCTTGTACTAAACCAGGGAGAGGAGGAAGCGGTATGAGAAAAGTAAGTACAGGTCAGCAAGTATTTAATGGATTCAACATTGTCTTTTTGACTATTCTCGGGTTGCTGATGTTTCTACCTTTTTTGAACGTTCTGGCAGAATCGCTCAGTTCATCAGAGGCTATAATAAACGGTAAAGTCGTGTTTTGGCCCGTCGAATTTACTATGATTAATTATCAATATGTATTCAGTGATGCTTCATTATGGAGATCGTTCGGGATTACCGTGTACATTACAGTTGTGGGTACGATTATCAACCTGTTGGCGACAGCCTCGCTCGCTTATCCGGTATCCAGACAAGAGTATATGGGTCGTAAATATATTGTATTTTTCGTCTTGATTACGATGGTATTCAGCGCTCCATTGATCCCTAACTTTATATTAATGAAGGGTTTGAATCTGACTAATTCTTTGTGGGCCTTGATTTTACCAGGAGCCATAAGCGCCTTTAACTTCTTCGTTATGCGGGCCTTCTTTATGCAAATTCCTCCGGAAATTATTGACTCCGGCCGTATTGATGGCTGCAGCGAAACACGGATGATCTGGAGTATCGTACTGCCGTTGTCCAAGCCGGTTATGGCATCACTGGGGATATTTTACGCGGTAGGTCATTGGAATACGTACATGAATGCCCTATACTATTTGAACAATCCGAACTTATGGCCGCTTCAGGTGAAATTGCGTCAGCTGATTATGTCGGATGATATCAATATCGATCCTTCGGCTACCCAGTTCAGCTCACTTGCACATATGAATCCGGAAGGCATCAAGATGGCGACGATTATTATTGCTACCATTCCAATTGTGCTGATTTATCCGTTCCTGCAAAAGCATTTTGTTAAGGGTATGATGATCGGTTCGGTGAAATCCTAATAATCGTATCACCCCATTCATTTCATATATTCTAAAAAAAAGCCTACTGAACCTAATGAAAGTCCATTGTGACAATGGTTAGGTAAATCTACAATGAAGCTATCATGAAAGCGCTACACAACATCATCATTAAATATTATAAGTTCTCAGAAAAGAGGGGTAATACATGAAAAAATGGATGAAGGTTAGTTTGGCCTCCGTAATGGCAGTCACGACTTTGACGGCATGTTCTTCCAAAGCACCTGAAGCAAATAATGCCGCTGGAGGCAGCAAGCCTGCAGAAAAAGCCAAGTTCTCTATCTCGATGCGAACACTTGCATTTAACCACGTAGAAAAATCACCGAACATTAACGAAGACAAATGGGTAAAAAGACTGGAAGATTTGACCAATACCGATCTGAATATCGTTTTGGTGCCTCATAAGGAATATGAGCAAAAAATGGTTCAAATGTTTGCCACCAATGATATTCCTGACGTTGTGGGCGGCTCCGGTGGGGTATCCGGTAAAGAAATGGCGGGCTCCGTGCAAGCTGGTGTGTTCATGCCACTTGACGATTTGCTGCAAAAATACGGACAAAATCTGTTGAAGAAAATTCCTAAGGATGCATGGCAAAAAGAAACCTACAAAGGTAAAATTTATGCAATTCCTGAATTTCTATCGAATCCTTCCCGGCGAGCTGTAGCGATACGTAAGGATCTGCTGGATAAAGCGGGGCTGCCAATTCCAAAGACGGTAGATGAATATTTGACAGTCATGCGCAAATTTAAAGAAATGGGCGTAGAGAACCCTTATCAAGGCCGCGAAAATTTCAAATATGCGGATTCATTCTTCGGTGCTTTTGATGCATACCCTTACATGTCGATGTTTATGAAGCAGGGAGATCAGATTGTACCTAAATTTTTCAATGTGGAGAATATGACGAAAGCGCTGCAAACGTATAAAACGATGTTCGATGAGGGCTTGATCAACAAAGAATTCGCAACAATCAACCCTACAGTGTACAAAAACTCGATTCTTGCAGGTAAATCCGGCATTTGGTCGATGAATGCGAATGAAGTACTGCAATGGGAACAACAGCTCAAAGCGAACGTGCCAACTGCCAAGGTGGAGCTGATTGCGGCACCTACAGGACCTGACGGCAAAGGTGGAGCGTACCTGTATAACTCCGTTACCCGGGCTTGGTTTATTAACAAAAATGTAAAAAATCCGGAAGCAATCATCAAGTTCTTCGATTGGATGCTATCTGACGAAGCAGAGAAATTCTTCACCTTCGGAGTAGAGGGTGAGACGTTCAAGACAGTTGATGGCAAAATTGAATACAAAGCTCCTACTGAGCCTCAGGCTGTAGACGAAGAGCGTTACCGTCAGGCATTCCTTTGGATGGTTCAAGACACTACCTACAACAAAGGTACACTCAGCTTGACAGAAGATGGTAAGAAACTGATGAGTACGTACGATAACATGCTTGCCAAAGAAGGCCGTGATGGTGTTCAATTCGAACCGCGCCTTGACGCATTGATCAAAAATCCAGACATTTCACCGGAATCCGACTATGCCGCACCGCTCATTTTGCAGCACATGGTCAAAATGGTTTATGGTAAAGAGCCGATTTCCGACTGGCCTAAGGTTATTGAAGAGTATAAGTCCAAAGGCGGAAATGACGTCATCAAAGAAGCAACTGAGAAATTTAATAAACAAGATCCAAGTGTGACGATCAGCATGCCGCGTCGATAATTGTTTTACATTGAGCTCCTCATGTCTGATGACATGGGGAGTGCGTTTTATTCAGGTCATGGCTTAGAAGGCTTGTGTGTGAAAGGATTTCACATCTGGCATCGTGTATACTACAAGCATAGATGTTTAATTCAGCAAAGGAGGCGACCTCATGTACAGCATAATGATTGCGGATGACGAGCCGATGATCCGTAAAGGATTGCAAAAGCTGATTCAACAATCAGGTCAGCCTGTATCAAGCTTACGATTAGCGGAAAATGGAGAGGATGCGCTGCAGCAGATTCGTGAGGAGCGTCCTGATTTCCTGTTTACGGATATTCGGATGCCAAAGCTGGACGGGCTTGAGCTATGCAGACACGTGTCAGAATTGGACCCCAGCATTCACATTGTGGTTGTGTCCGGGTACAGTGATTTTGAATATGCGCAAAAGTGCTTGTCCTATGGTGTGAAGGAATATGTATTAAAGCCGATTAGCAAGAAAACAGTCGAAGCCGCTTTGATCAAGCTGACACATCTGCATACGCTGCAGCAATCGCAAACCTTCGTCTCCGTGCAAAGGCTTGAGGAATGGGTTGGTGCTATGGAGGATGCGATATGGTCTCTGGATCATAAAGGATTATGCAGTACGCTGAATAAGGTTCAATTGGAGCTTCAAGTTCAGCGGCTGCGCCTGAATCAATGGATTGATGTGCTGGGCGAATTTTCGGCACTGTTGTATAAGCGGTTGCTTGGCAGAGATGTATTTTCCTTCATAGAAAAGCTGGATTTGACTGGCGTCAAGAATGAAGATGAGGTATGGTCTCGGTTTGCAGCAAGTCTTGAGCAGTTATTTGCAGAATTGAAAGTAAAGCGTAGAGGCAAGCTGAAGGACCCTGTTGAGGAAGCCAAGCAATATATTGAGACGCATTTAGCTGAAGAGGTATCGCTGGAGGAGGTTGCGGGTCGTATCGGGCTTAATGCGTCCTACTTTAGTCAGCTCTTTAAGCAATCGACTCAGGAAACCTTTGTGCAATACCGTACGCGCAGGCGGATGGAGAAGGCTAAGAAGCTGTTAGCCCAGCCGCATTACCGGATCACGGACATTTCCGGAGAAGTGGGCTATGCAGACCATCCGCATTTCACCAAAACCTTTAAGAAGCATACGGGCTTATTGCCATCTGAATTCAGGAACAAGCTGGGAATCGAATGATGAAAATGCGCACGCTTTCCGGACAAGTTTATTTTTATTTTGCGATTGTCATTGTCATATCGCTGGCTTCTGTCGGGTTTGTGTCGTATTTTCAGGCTTCCCGAGCTTTGGATACGCAGGTTGAGCAGTATATGGAGCAAATGATTGAGAATGTTGCTTATCAAACGGATATTTATTTGCAAACGTACGAGCTCTTGAGCAACACCTTTTCATCCAATACGGATGTAAGAAATTTTTTCGAGATCGGGCCGAATGATTCCTACGAATATTATTATTATTCGAACGAAATTAAAAATTTCGCCTCCCGGTCCGTGCAGTCGATTCAAACGATTTACAAACAACTGAATGTCATTTATATCGTTGGACGGCAGGGCAGATCCGTTGTGTACGATAATCAGAATTTTCTTTTCAGTGAAGCTGGACTTAGTCCAGAAAGATATGATTGGCTGATGAAAGCTATACCTGAAGATGGCTCAATCGTTCTTTTGAACACGAGCTTTCGCCCGAGCGACCAAGGAACGGTAGTTACTATGGCACGTCAGGTACGTGGGGCTGCTTACACGGATTTTAAAGGAATTGTGGCGATTGAGTTCAAGCTGCAAGAGCTGGCCAAGATATGGGATCGGGTCAATATCGGGAAAGAAGGGTATTTTTTTATTGTGGATGAGACGGGAAAGTCAATTTATCATCCGCCCTTCGCACAGCCTGATGAGCAGGTATTCAAGGATATTGCCGCTCATTTGACAGATAGCAATAACAAGGTGTTCCAAGCGGAATACTTGGGCAAAAACCGGATGTTTGTGGCGCGTAAATCCGATTATTCGAACTGGCGGCTTCTTGCCTCTGTACCGGTTAGTGAACTGCGCAAACCGATTTCGACAATACGAACAACAACAATCGTAGTTGGCTTGCTGACCCTGATTGTGGCATTGTGGCTAGCTTGGCGGTTTGGGCGATCGCTGCTGGCACCGATTCGAGAGCTTAAGGACAGCATGCGTGAAACGGAAAAAGGAAATTTTCAGCACATTGACGAGATCGAGCGGACAGATGAAATTGGAGGCCTCGTTCATAGCTACAATCTGATGGTTACTCGCTTATCCGAAATGATCAACAAAGTGTATGCAGCTGAGCTGCAGCAGCAGAAGGATGCTCTGCAGATACAGGAGACGGAAATTGAGCGGCATCGAGCCGAATTTCAAACTCTGCAGCTGCAGATCAACCCGCATTTTTTATACAACACATTAGAAACGATTAATTGCTATGCCATTGTTCAGGATTCGCATGAGATTACCGAAATGGTCGAAGCTATGGCGTTTATGCTGAGGTATTCGATCCAGACGAATCTGGAAGAGATTACGGTAGCTAACGAATTGAATCATGTGCGCAATTACTTGATCATTCTGCAGCACCGGATTGATCGTGAGTTTGAAATTGATGTGATCATCCCACCTTCGCTGCTGTTGGAAAAAATGGTTCGTTTAACCCTTCAGCCGGTTATCGAAAACTGCTTCCAGCATGCTTTTCCAAATGGGATTGAGGCTCATCACCGAATATCGATTGATGCCCGAAAGCAGCAGGGGCTGTTTCAAGTTATTGTTGAGGATAATGGGATTGGCATCCCGCCTGAAAGACTTCGGGAGCTGCAAGAGCAATTAAAGCTGAACCGGTTAGCGGAGCAGCAGACGGAATCAGGTTATTATCGCCGCGGCGGCATCGGGCTAATGAATGTGCATCGACGGATTCAAATGGTATTTGGTGAGCAGTATGGAATGCAGATTGAAAGTGAATGGGAACAAGGAAGCCGAATTATTTTATCCATGCCTGATATACCTAAACCTATCAAAATATAATACGGGATGAACCGTTACTAATCTTAGGAGGAAACACATAATGAACACACAATTAAATGGGAAAATCGCTTTGGTTACTGGATCTAATGCAGGGATTGGACGCGCAACCGCTGTTTTATTGGCAGCAAACGGAGCCAAGGTTGGTGTTAGCTATATGAACAATAAAGAGCAGGGTGAAGAAACGGTAGCGATTATTCGCCAAGCGGGCGGACAGGCTGAGCTATTTCAAGCAGACGTGACTGACGCTGCACAGATCGAAAGCCTGGTAAGCGGTGTGGAAAGTGCATTCGGCGGAACGATTGATATTCTGGTTAACAATGCAGGTCACATGGTGCAGCGTGTACCGAATGTTGATATGACGGAAGAGATGTATGACAAGATCATGAATGTCAATCTGAAAAGCACTGTATTTATGTGCAAACGCGTCATTCCGGGCATGAAAGCCAAGGGTGCAGGGCGAATCGTGAACATGGCTTCAGTTGCAGGACATAACGGAGGCGGACCCGGAGCAAGTATATATGCAGCGAGTAAAGCGGCTATATCGGCCTACTCCAAGGGCTTGGCCAAAGAGGTCGCAGGTGATGGAGTTACTGTAAATATCGTATCCCCAGGCTTCATTGGGCAAACCGCGTTTCATTCGACATTTACGACCGATGCAGCACGTCAGGCTACAATTGGCGGCATCCCGTTAAAGCGTGAGGGAACTCCAGAGGATGTAGCAGGTGCTGTCTTGTATTTGACCTCGGAGTTGGGTGCCTATTTGACGGGTGAGACGATTGAAGTCAACGGCGGGATGTTCATGCGATGAGAATAGAACAGAAGCTGCAATCCACTTTATGGGCGAATGAAGCCCTGCAGAAGCTGAAGGAAGAGCTCGATGCTCTTCTTTCCAGCGACAGTCTCCATATTCCGAAAGAGCCTGGCGGCTGGTGGCATCAATATGTATGCCCTGAGCATCATATTGAGCTGCTGTTCGATCCGGCCGAGCGTGATGCTCATAGCTTCCAATGTCCGCATGGCTGCCGTATTGAAGGTGAGGCGTATCGCGGGGCATGGCTCGTATTTAAGCATCAGTCCTTGGCAAGGTACGCGCTGCAAGCCGCGGCCATATATGCGGGCATCAATGAACCAGGCTACGCGGAGCTGGCCAAGCAAATTATTATCAATTATGCCGCACAATTTCCGCAATATCCGGTGCACCCGGATGCTCAGCCCTGGATGTTGAAGGGGCGCGCCTTTCATCAGGCATTAACGGAGGCGATCTGGTCTACGACAATTTTGCGCGCCTATTTACTGCTTCATGATGAAGGTGTTGGTTTTAACGAAACGGAAAAAGCGACATTGGATGTGTTCCTTTCCATGCTGGAAGAGAGCATGGTGCAATACCGCCAGATCTTGATTCATGATCGTCAGAATGCGGAAAATAATTATACTGCCTGGCTAAATGCTTCACTTTCCTGCGTTTATGCAATTCGTGGACAGCAGGAACTTTTACAGGGCTTGATTGATGGAGAAGGCGGTTGGAAGCACCATCTTTCCATTGGCGTAAAACCGGATCAATTCGAATTTGAAGGCAGCACTTATTATCATATTTTTGTATTGCGTGCGTATTTGATTTCAGCGGAGATGGCAGAACGGTTCGGTGTGGATTTATATCATATACAGGCGGAGCAGGGTCAGTCCATGCGCGGGATGTTTGATGTGCTAGTAGGGCTGGCCGATGATCAAGGTATGCTTCCGGCACTGCATGATGGCCCGTTAGCAAGGGTTCCTTTTGCCAGAGAAATCGCGGAGATTATGGAAATTGGTCTTGCTCATTACGGCAATGAGCTTTATGCTCCGTTGTTAGGTGAAGCCTATCGGCAAATGGACGGAGAGGCTCGTCGAATTTCATTGGAAGCACTTGTCTATGGAGAAGGCGATGCCAATCTTACAAATGCAGGTCTATTAGCAGGAAGAAACACACTGCTGCTGAAGGATTCGGGATTTGTTGTTGGACGGAAAGCGGGTAATCCATTATCCTACCTTGCAGATTTTGGTCCACACGGTGGTTCACATGGGCATTATGATAAGCTGCATGTATCCATTCAGTACGAAGGAGGGACATTTACACCGGATCTGGGTGTGGTTCCTTATGGATCTTCCCTGCGTAAGCAATGGTTTGCCGAGACGGTCAGTCATAATACGGTTTCGATCGATGGGCAATCCCAGGCTGAGCATTCAGGTTTATGCAAGCTGTTCACGGAGTCGGAGCAAGCTGTATATACTTGGCTGCAATCAGATGGAGCCTATGAAGGCTGTATATTAAACAGGCATTTGCTCTTAAGTGGAGAGTGGCTGCTCGATTGGTTTGAGGTTCAGCTGTCTGAAGAGCGTACGATCGATTGGTGGATGCATCCGCTCGTTAAGCCTCATGCTGCAGACGGAGCCTGGGTGAGAGACAGTGGGAACAACGATGGGTTAGGTGCATTGGGCTACGCTGGTCACGGATACGATCTGGTGAAGCTTACAGACTATTATGAAACAGAGGAAGGCGATAGTCTGGGGCTTGAGGAACAACTCGATTTGCTTCCGGCTCCCAAGATGCTGACGCTCCAATATACGCCTGATAGCGACACAACGAAATCGCTGCATCAATCAATTGTTGCTTTTCCGGGAATGTCACTGCTGCGTGTAGAAACACCAGGAACCTCTATAGATCCGAGCCAAGCATTAAGTGGCTTGCTGCAGCGGCAGGTGGGCAAGCAAGCTAACTTTATACAGATTTATAAGCTGGGTCCAGCCGTTCACGCCAGTTGGGAAGCAAGTGATGCCACGGGTACCGTTGAAACGAATAATGAAGCTTCGACAATCGAACATGCGCATGTAATCGGTATGAATTCTAGTCATGGACAACTGGTGATAAGCACCCGGTCGCAGGAAGCGGTTTGCGTGCTTGATCGTGAGCAAGGGCTGGTTGTGACCTGGAGGGACAAACATGAGTAAAGCATTATACCAACCGCAAAGCGGACTATTGACTGTGCAATATGCACCAGATGAACAGACCGTTTTAATCGAGAATCCGCCGCGGTTTACATGGATTCCGGCTCAGCTTGAGCATGACCAGTATATACTGCAGTATTCTACATCCTCACAATTCACACCAGAGGATACCATAACAGTTCAACCGATTCCTTACAATTTGTATACGCCTGATCATGTTTTCACTGCGGGAACTTACTATTGGCGGTATGCGCTATTGCAGCGAGGAGAAGGGCAGCCTACGGAATGGAGCCACATTCGCAGCTTTACGGTACAGGAGGGTTTGCCGGAAACACCACTGCCATCGCGCGGGCACCGATATACGGATATTTCCATGAAGCATCCCAGATTGTGGCTGCAAGCCGAAGAGCTGCCGGAATTTCGCCGTACGGTTCGTGAACAGCCATCCAAATACGGCTGGGATGTATTCTTGGAGCGTTCGGTAAAACCATGGGTCGACCGTGAACTGATCCCGGAGCCCTTGCCTTATCCAAACAATAAGCGTGTAGCCAACCTATGGCGTCAAATGTATATCGATTGTCAGGAAGCATTATACGCAGTGCGTCATCTTAGTGTTGCTGGTGTGATTCTTGAGGATGCGGATTTGATTGCACGGGCCAAATCATGGCTGCTTCACATTACCTCATGGAACCCGGAAGGCACAACAAGTCGGGACTATAATGATGAAGCTTCCTTTCGTATTGCCGGAGCGGTTGCATGGGGTTATGATTGGCTCTATCAGGAGCTGACGGAGGAAGAACGCGAAGAGGTACGTAACAATTTGTTGACACGCACCCGTCAGGTTGCGTTCCACGTGATCGAACGCTCCAAAATCCACCATGTTCCTTTTGACAGTCATGCAGTTCGCTCTTTATCGTCGGTTATCGTTCCAAGCTGCATGGCTCTGCTTGGCGAGGCCGTAGTGGCAGAGGAATGGCTTGATTATACGCTGGAGTATTATGCATGCTTGTATTCTCCATGGGGCGGGGCAGATGGAGGCTGGGCGGAAGGTCCGATGTATTGGACGACCGGGATGGCTTTTGTAACAGAAGCTATGAATCTATTGAATAAATATACCGGTATTAACTTTTACCGCCGTCCTTTTTTTCAGCATACGGGTGATTTTCCGCTGTATTGCTTTAGCCCGGATACACTTCGTGCCAGCTTTGGCGATCAATCCACACTTGGCGATCCGGTAAGCTTGAAAACGGGCTTTAATATTCGTCAATTTGCCGGCATTACCAATAATGGACACCATCAATGGTACTATGAGCAGACTAGAGCGATCGATACGGACTCCGAGATGAAGTTTTACAATTATGGCTGGTGGGATTTCCGTTTTGACGAGATGATGTATATGCACGATTATCCGGCAGTACAAGCCAAAGCGCCTACAGATATCGAACCTGTAAAATGGTTCCGCGATATAGGCTGGGTAGCTTTTCATGCCCATATGGATCGTCCGAAAGACCATATCATGCTGTTGACCAAAAGTAGTCCTTACGGTTCAATCAGTCACAGCCATGGAGACCAGAACGGCTTTCTGCTGCATGCCTATGGGGAACCACTCGCAATTGAGAGCGGCTATTATGTTGCCTTCGGTAGCACGATGCACATGAATTGGCGCAAGCAGACAAGGTCTACTAATAATGTACTAATCGATCGTCAGGGGCAATATGCAGGCACGAACAAAGTACTGAATATGTCGGCATCCGGCACGGTGGAAGCTGTCGAAACCCATAAGGGCTATACGTATTCCCGCTGTAATGCGACCGCTGCTTATCAGGAGCAGGTTCCTTACCTGGAGCGATATGTCAGAGAGCTGTATTTTTATGAGGGTGCCTATATCGTAGTTGTAGATCAAATAGATCTGTCACAGCCGGGACGTGTGGATTGGCTGTTTCATACGCTGTATGAGATGGAGTTGGATGGACAGTCCTTTAAGGTTCATGGGCAAAAGGCTGACATGGATGGGCGTTTTGTGTACAGCTCATCCGGCGATCTCTCATTATCACAGCATGACGAGTTTACAGAAGTAGATACTGCAGAGATAGAAGGTCTGAACCGCCATTGGCATTTGACGGCTACAACACAATCAGCCCGTAGTCATCGCATTGCCACACTGCTGGTGCCACTCCGTAAGGATGAGCCCAAGTATGTATCCTACTTCATGGATGATCAAGGTCATGGTGTGCATATTTACTTTACGGAAGACGGCGTTACACATAAGGTAGAGATTCCTAAGCCTTATTAAGCTGTGGAGAGAGAACGGCAGTTCATCCTTAGGGTTAGCTGCCGTTCGACTTTTCCGTGATGCTAGAGGAGAAGTATCGGTAAGAAGAATGATTGACGGGTATGCATTTTTTTTGTAACATGGAAACCATAAAAACTATATTGGTTTCCTTGGTTTCAAGGCGGGGGAGAGTATCATTGTGGATGAAGCTATGCGCATACGTATCGTACAGACAGCAACCGATTTATTTCATAAAAAAGGATATCGATCTATGACTTTGAGTGAACTGTCGGCACAGCTTGGGATGAGCAAGAAAACCTTATACGTGTATTTCAGTGGGAAGGAGCAGATCGCAGCAGCTGTGCTGGAGAACACGATGGCAGCGATCAGTGCCAGGATTGACGAATCGACGCGGCAGGCAGGAGATCCGCTTCATTTATTAAGAGACACACTTTATGGAGTCAAGCAAGAGATTGTGAAGCTGAATCCGATGTTTCTGGAGGATATCCAGAAGTATATTCCAGAGCTGTGGGATCGTATTGAAGCTTTTCGCGCCGGACAGCTTACTTTTATTGAGAAACTGCTGGTTCAGGCTCAGCAGGTAGGATTGATTCGAAATGTCGATCCGCGAGTTGCTGCTGTTCTTATGTCAGAAATTGTGCAGACGTTTTTGCGTCCGGATTTTGCCTCGAAGCATGGTTTTACGACGATTGATGCAGTTGAAACCTTGCTTGTCATGTTTACAGAAGGTCTTCGAATCCATAACGATCATTGAGGAGCGTGTGCATGATGAAAGGATACGTTCTTGACTTTGCACAGATCGATGAAGACAGCATACCCATTGTAGGTGGAAAAGGTGCGAATCTTGGTGTAATGACGAGAGCAGGTTTTCCGGTGCCTCCCGGGTTTTGTGTAACGACTAGCGCTTACCGCGATTTTATCGGGCAAAGCAGTCTGATGGAAGCCTATTTTGACCAGCTGGATGGGATTAAGGCCAACCAACTGAATGCGATATCCGAGCTTGGCCAAAGTATCCGCAAGCATCTGGTGACGTTAGCTATTCCGGAAGCCATTGCTGCTGAAATTATAGGCAGCTGGGAGCAATCAGCTAAAGAAAATGCCTATGCGGTTCGTTCCAGCGCGACAGCTGAGGATCTTCCTTATGCCTCATTTGCCGGGCAGCAGGATACGTATTTGAATGTAAAAGGAAGGGAGCAGCTGCTGCTGGCCATCCGTCAATGCTGGGCATCACTGTTCACGGATCGGGCCATCTCCTACAGAGCCAAGAATGGATTCGATCACCGCTCGGTACAGTTATCGGTAGTTGTCCAGCAGATGGTGGTTCCCGAAGTATCGGGTATTATGTTCACTGCTGATCCGATTAGCGGTCATCGGGGAATCCTTTCTATTGATGCCAGCTATGGACTAGGAGAGGCTCTTGTATCGGGACTGGTCTCAGCGGATTTATATCAGGTGCATGCGGGAATGATCATTTCCAAGAAAATAGCCAAAAAGAAGCTCGCCATTTTCTCATTACCGGAGGGAGGTACGCTTACAAGGGATTTGCCTGAAGATATGCAAAGCAGGCAGGCACTTGAAGATTCGCAAATTGAACAACTGGCCTCTCTCGGTGTAAAAATCAAGGATCATTATGGAACGGATCAGGATATCGAATGGTGTTACGCAGGAGGTTTGATCTATATTGTCCAGAGCCGACCGATTACGTCGTTATACCCGCTTCCCCAATTGTTGACGGCAGCTGGAGAATCCCCCCATATTCTACTCTCGTTCGGGCACCAGCAGATGATGACAGATGCAATGAAGCCGATGGCGCTGTCGATCTGGCAGACGATGTTTCCCTTCGGGAAACCTGCCGTTCAAGTCGAAAGCAGGTTGACGTATCGTGCTGGCGGAAGAATGTTTATTGATATCACCCCCATACTAACTCTTAAACCAGCACGGAGCCTTGTACCCAAGGTTCTAAAAGGTGTTGACGAAATGATGGGCAGCGCTGTGGGCGAATACGTTCAACGGGATGCATTTATTCAAGACATCAAGCAGCCTAAAGGACTTGCTATGCAGATGGCTCGATTTGTCGTTCCCTTGCTCAGGAGAGTCGTTAACAATTTGCTGTTTGCTGATACCTCACGGGCAGTTCATACCGTTAATACATGGTTAAGATCCTCGTTCCAATCGGGCAAGGATCAATTGACAGACGTGAGCGGAGCGAATAGGGTGCTTGAAGTGCAGGAGCATGCCGGGAAGCTGCTGCGTACCCTGTTTCAAGAACTGATGGCCTATCCGTTGTCGGGTGTTATTGCATCAAGACTGATTCAAGGACTTGCTGTAAGATGGTTACATGATAATGAAGTCATTCACATTTTGAATAAATCGCTGATTGGCAACGTCACCAGTGAGATGGGACTGATGATCGGAGATTTGGCGGATATTGCCAGGCAGTACCCCGAGGTCACCGCGTTGATTCATGAGGGCAGGGCATCAAGCTTTCGTGAGGCTCTTTCGACGGTTGAAGGCGGTTCCGTTTTTTTACAAGCATGGGACCATTTTATTCAGCTGTATGGCATGCGCTGTGCAGGTGAAATCGATATTACACGCCCAAGATGGAGAGAAGACGCCAGCTCGCTGTTGCCCTCGATTGAAAGCCATATCAGAACGATGAGGCATAAGGAACACAGGGAGCGGTTTGCACAAGGCGCAGTAGAGGCTCAAACGGCTGCTGACGACTTATTGGATCGTCTTGGGAAGTTGCCCTTCGGATGGTTTAAAAAGAGATTAATGGGTCGCTTACTGCGAGTATTTCGCGATTTAATGAGCATCCGGGAGCATCCCAAATATTTGATGATGCAGCACTTCGGTTTGTTTCGAGAGGCTATTCTGAAGGAAGCGCAAAATTTGGTGCAGGAAGGAATTCTGATTGAAGAAGAGGATGTCTTTTACTTGACCTTGGATGAACTGCTGCACTTGACGAAAGGCAGACCGATCGAGCATCTCTCCCAAATAATAGTTGGCCGCAAAAAGGAACATGAGCATTACAAGTCCCTCATTCCGCCGCGGCTGATGACAAGTGAAGGTGAGATCATTACGGGTCGTCGAAGTCACCAGGATGCACCAGAGCATGCACTGCTCGGAACTCCGGTGTCCGCAGGAATCGTAGAAGGGATTGCTCGCGTGGTATTACGGCCCGAGGATGCAAAGCTGAATAAAGGTGAAATCTTGATCGCCCCATTTACAGATCCAGGGTGGACGCCGCTGTTTCACTCGTGTGTAGGTTTGGTGATGGAAGTAGGCGGATTGATGACGCATGGTGCCGTCGTAGCGCGCGAATATGGTCTTCCAGCTGTAGTAGGCATAGATGACGTAACCAGGCTGATTCATGATGGTGACCTGATTCGTCTGGACGGTACGCGTGGATTTGTAGTAGTCTTGACTTCAAGTACGAGCTCATAGTCAAAAGCCCTTCGAAGCATCACTTGGATGCTCAAAGGGCTTTTTTACTTCATACAAGCTTATTTGCCTGCCTTTACTTCATTTAACAGGGTTAAATCCACAAATTTGCTTAGATCAAGCTCTTCCTTTTTAACGTCTTTAATATAGCCAGCATCAATGGAAACCTTGGCCATTTCTTCAATGGCTTCCTTGCTAACATCTGTGGTGAGGCTAAAACGACCCAGGGATGCTTTAATCAGGCTGATTTCCATTCCTTTGCCACTCAAAGCTTTCAAACGATTGTTAATTAGCTCATAAGATTTATCCGGGTTTTTCTTAATAAAGTCAACAGCTTCTGCATTGGCTTTAATCGCTTGCTTCGTCATTTCACGGTGATCCTTCAGGAACTTGTCGCTAACAGCCAGCAACGTTAAAGGATAGTTACCATTATTAGGAGGGATTTTGTCCCAATCTACGATGATTTTGCCTACGCCTTCCTGCTCCATTTGTGTACCCCAAGGCTCTGGAACAAGAGTCGCATCAATTTCTTTTTGTCTCATCGCTACCATTGTGTCAGCAGGTGCACGTGCAATGATATTCACACCGGTTTTATCTGTAGTGATTTTCAAATTATTTTGTTGAAGCAGCAGGCGCAAAGAAATTTCATTCGTGCTGCCTTTTGTCGGGATCGCAACAGTTTTACCAAGTAAATCTTTAGGGCTTGTAATTCCCGAATCTTTGGCTGCTACCAGTACAGCTCCACCATTGGTAGACCCGCTGACGATACGGAAGTTTTTACTTTTAACGAATTGGTTGGTAGCAGGCCCAGGTCCTGTGTACCCCAGATCAATCTGATCTGTAGCTAAAGCGGTGGAGAAATCGGAGCCGTTGTCAAAGCCGACAACCTCGATCTTAACTTTATCTCCCCAAGCTTTTTGGAACAGCCCTTGTTCCAAAGCAACATAACCGGCTGCGTGTGTGACATTTTTGAAAATTCCGATGCGAACGGTAGATGCTGTTGGTGCTTGTGGAGCAGCAGCTCCTCCAGCGGCAGGTGCGGTAGGCTCTTCTTTTTTGCCGCATGCTGACAGAACCAATACGGTAACCAGCAGCAGGGCCAATAATAGTGATCCTTGTTTTTTCATCGTTTAACTCTCCCTTTTATAAAATGTCGCTATTTTTTATTTTTATTCTCGGCTAGGCCGTAGCGAATCAAAATCGTATCCTCCAACCGTTTAAAGCAAAAATGGTCGGAGAGGGTACCCAGAACGGCAATAATGATAACTACACACAGCATCAATGCGGTATCCGATAAGCTTCTTCCATCCTGAAGAAGTTGACCCAGGCCAACGCCTTTGGCAATCAGCTCCCCTGATACTAATGCACGCCAGGCAAATGCCCATGCGACACGAACTCCCGTGATCATATGAGGAAAGGCGGCGGGCACCATAACCTGATAAAACATTCGAAAGCCATTGCCTGTGCCCATCGTTCGTGCAGCCTTCAGGTACAAAGGAGGAATATTCATAATACCGGTTCGGCTTGACATTGCCATAGTCCAGGTTGCCCCAAGTGTAGTGATAAATACGACAGAAAAGTCATTCATTCCGAACCAGATGATAGCAAAAGGCAACCAGGCGATACTTGGGACGGTTTGCAAGGCAACGACCAGGAAGCCGATAGTATCGTCCAGAAAGCGGTATCTCGCGAATAAAAAGCCAAGTGTAACTCCAATCGATATGGCCAGCACAAAAGCTGTCAGTAGCCTGCGTATGCTCTGTAGCGTCGCTTCCAGCAGCTGTCCGTGCACAAAGCCGTCATAAAATGCTTGAGCGGTCTGGACAACAGAGGGGAACTTCCAGCCCCAATCGAATATTCTAAATCCCGCTTCCCATGCTATTAGAACTACGATCAGAAAGAGTGTTCTTCTTAAGGCTGTACTCATCGCCCATCTCCTCCTTTACGACTTTTTCCAACTCATCGGCAAGAACTTCCATGATGTTGGTTTCCGTATGGTGAAGAAGGGGGTCAGATGCATCCCGCGGACGCTCTGCCTGAACGGCGAATTCTTTTTTTATGGTTCCAGGTCTCGTCGACATGACGAGAACACGGTCAGATAAAATAACGGCTTCACGTATATTGTGGGTGATGAAGAGAATCGTTTTCTTGGTCCGCATCCAGATTTCTTCCAGCTCTTTATGTAAAATAAGCCTGGTTTGTTCATCCAATGCAGCAAACGGCTCATCCATCAACAGAATTTCAGGGTCCATAGCCAAAGCGCGGGCAATAGCCGCTCGTTGCTTCATCCCGCCTGATAGCTCATGTGGATAACGATCTGCAAATCTGCTCAAGTGAACGGATTTGATTTGCTCCATCGCCAGCTCCTCGCGTTCCTTCTTGCCCAATCCTTTTTGCTTAAGCCCAAATGCTACATTGTCGAGCACGGTTAGCCAAGGAAACAAGGCGTGCTCCTGAAATACGACGACACGGTCGGGTCCGGGTGTGCTGCAGTCTTTACCGTTGACGGTTATAGTTCCCTGCTGCGCATGCTCAAGTCCTGCTACCAAATTTAAGAGTGTAGATTTGCCGCAGCCCGATGGTCCCAGCAAGGAGACGAATTCCCCTTTTTGAATGGTCAGTGACACGTTGTCAATTGCAGTGAATGTGCCGCCTGTACGCTGCTGGAACGTCTTGCTGATGTTCTTGATTTCAATCATGTGTTGCTCACTCCTTCATGAACTCCGTACAAGTTAGTTTTCTTCTGAAAGATCACACTAAAAGTATATACCAACCTATTCTATCGGAATTAACATATTTGTCAATATAAACTTTATGAAGGAAAAAAGGGTCATCGTGCCGAAGTAGTCTCATTCAAGTATTTACAGTCTTACACGATACCAACAATTCATGAACAAGAAAGGTTTGGATAGCGAATGAAACGATGGAAACGCGTGCTGATTACAGGAACTCTATTGACAACTGCCTTCACGGCCGGCGTGTATGCTGAGGATGTGCTTCAACGGGTCGACGCCTATTTGCGACCTGATTTCAACGTAGTGCTCGACGGTAAACAGATCCAACTAGAAAGTCCAACATTAGTGTATGCGGATAAAACCTACTTATCTTTGAAGGAGCTTGGTAATCTGTTGGGGGCTAGTGTTATTTGGAAAGATGTGAATAAGACCATCTATATCAACAGCCGGATTAATTCCGAGCAGCAGGTTGTCGAGAAGGATCAGTCCATAGAAGAATTCAAATTCCGTACCCCTTACTCCATCAAAGTAAACTACCTGGGAGCCGAGTATCCCTTGATGCTGGCCTACGCTGATGAGGGTACAGGTGTGAGAAATAATTTGATTTATTACCGTCTTTCCGATGTGAGGAAGATGGGTATTGATACGAATGGCTTGAAGCAATCCAAAGAAAAACTGACCGGAGCCCTATACATAAGTGAGCCTGAAATGAAAAAACGCCTGAAGCAAATGCCAACACCGATTTATAATGGTAGTGAGCGGTATGTGATAGCTGGTGAAATTAACACGAATAGAATTAAGGCATTGCAAACGTATGTAAAAGAAAATGGCAGCACACGTACTGACGATATTACATTCACGAACATTCCTGTCATGATCGAGAAGATGGATACAGAGAACATGTATGAATACTTATATTTCCAAACCCGTACCTCATCTAAATTTACGATTAGCCATTATATTTCAACCAAGCTGATTTTAACCAAAATGGAAGAAAAATTGGTGGATGGCTCGGATGGCTATACGATTAATAATTATGGTTGGACGGATTTGGATGATAAATTGGAACGTGAAGTTACACGTAAAGAAGATGAAGCGAGAAAAGCCAAGGATGAGGAAGCAATAAGACAGGCTGCCCAAAAATAAGTATAAGAATTATTATTTAGCGAATCGTCTGGGCACTGTCCGGACGGTTTATTTTGTTTTTCCAAAAAATAAATAACAATTAATTAATAAAGCAAGTTGCCAAAACATAGAATTCATAATAAAATAACAATAAGTAACTGAATCTTCTGACTATTTTATGGGAATGTAGTCATGGTGTTGTCATTGTTCGTGCATCATTCGTGCAGCAGCAAATTCACAGTGAGTGCCAAGCACATATTGGAGGGGATTGCCGTGAGTAAGAGTCATGAAGTTGAATACTGCAACCTTGAGTTACGATTTGACCGTCGGCTAATCCGTAATTTCATTAAGTCGCTTATCCAGGAAGGCTACTCATTGTATTGGAATGAAAGCGAGCAGCAATTTATCGTATCGATTCGTACCGGCAGAAAGCTGGTAAAGCTGAAATTCCAAAGGCTGGGAGATCGCTATAAAATTGTTGGCAACTATTCCTTTAAGGATGAGAAGCTTGCTGAACTGATGGAAAAAATGATTGGGGATACCCGCGGTCATGCAATCGTCAAACGCTTCAAGGACAGACAAATTTTGATCGAAAATATTATGTTTGGTGAAATTATCCGGATGGTCGAAATCTCGGGGGTGGAGCATAAGGTGCTATTCCAAAAGGAATCTGGAGTTACATTGGATGAAATGATGCAAGCGTTCCGATCGAAGCGTCTGGAAGAACGTATCCCGGTTCTGCGAATGGAGCTCGATTACGAGCTGATGAGTCTACAAGATGCGCTTCAAGCCAAGGATTCGGAAGCCATTCATACTAGCAAAGAAAGGTTGTTGGAGCTCAGGCATGAAATGTTGCAACTCGAAATGTAAACAGTTTGATTAAATGGTCTGTGGAACTCTGCACAGGCCATTTTTCATGTACAGAAACAGCAAAAAGCGTGTATGGAGCGCAAAAATTGCTCGTTGTTAACGTGTGCAGCAATATGATATGATAAATTTCGAGGTGGTAGGATTGAGCGTTACAATCAAGGATATCGCCAAGCTGGCAGGCGTCTCTCATACAACGGTTTCCCGTGCTTTGAACGACAGCCCTTTAATCAACCAGGAAACAAAGGAAAAAATCAGACTGCTAGCGGCACAATTGCATTATACACCGAATTATAACGCCAAAAGTCTTGTACTTGATCGATCTTACAATCTTGGCTTGTTTTTTTCAACTCTACACACGGGTACATCGGCGGGTTTTCTATACGAAGCCATTAAAGGTGTTAACGATGTGATTCAAGATCGATACAACCTGATTGTACGTGGAATCGACGACTATACCAGCTTTCACAAGGTTAATCGCAAAAGCTATGATGGGATTATCGTCATGAGTCAGAGCGCAACCGACCAACCTTTTATTGAATATGCGGCTGGGCTCGAGATTCCGCTTATTGTGCTGAACCGCCAGATTGAGCATGTTCAGGTTATGAATATGGTTCCAGACGACAAGCGCGGCGCATATTTGATCGTGGAATATTTGATTTCCCAGGGACATCGGCAAATCGCCATTATTGAGGGAAAGCAAAATTTCAAATCGACACAAGCCCGCCGCGAGGGTTATCAGGAAGCAATGGAAGCCTATCAGGTTCCGTTAAGTTTGGATTATCAGCAGCACGGGAACTATGATTTAGAAAGCGGTCATACCGCGATGAACCGACTGTTGGAGCTCGAGAATCAACCGACCGCCGTTTTTTGCTGCAATGATGATATGGCATTGGGTGCGATCAAAGCCATAACAGAAAAACAGCTGAGTGTTCCGGGTGACATCTCTGTGGTTGGCTTCGATGATCATATTTTCTCAGGCTTTATGACACCAGCGCTGACGACGGTTCGACGGCCGATCGAGCAAATCAGCAGGGAAGGCGCAGCCAAGCTGCTGTCTTTTATTGAATCGAAGCAGGTAGAAAAAGAAACTATTTTTTTTCATACGGAGCTCGTGATTCGGGAATCCGTAACCAACATAACAGGAGGTTTACAACGATGAGTATCTTAAGAGAAGTTCTCAAAGACATTCCGATTCCACAAATGGTGCGTATCCGTCAAAAATTCGATGGCACCAAGCTCGACAATCTGGAACAATCTCTGAAGCTAGAGCTGCAAAAGCCGGGTACGATCGACCGGATCAAGCCCGGACAGCAGGTTGCTGTAGCCGTAGGGAGCCGGGGCGTTGCGAACATTGATCTGTTTACGAAAATTACGATTGATGCCATAAAACAAGCAGGTGGTCATCCTTACATTGTTCCTTGTATGGGAAGTCATGGTGGGGCAACGGCTGAAGGTCAGAAGGATGTGCTGCATCATTTGGGTGTTACAGAGGAATTGATGGGAGCTCCAATCCGTTCTTCCATGGAGGTTATCAAGCTTGACGAGCTTCCTAACGGATTACCTGTTTATGTGGATCAAATTGCTTCGACAGCGGACGCGATTGTTGTGATTAATCGAGTGAAGCCCCATACGGCTTTTCGCGGGAGAATTGAGAGCGGGATTATGAAAATGATCGCGATCGGTCTGGGTAAACAAAAGGGGGCGGAAGCCTGCCATCAGCTAGGATTTAAATATATGGCTGAAAATGTGCCAGCTATGGCTACCATTATGATCGACAAGCTGCCGATTGTGTTCGGCGTTGCTCTTGTTGAGAATGCCTATGATCAAACCTGCCGCATTGAAGTATTACCTGCTGAACAAATCGAAGCACGTGAAGAAGAACTGCTTAAGGAAGCGAAGGAAAGACTTCCGAAGATTTTGTTCGACCAGGTCGATGTGCTGGTGATCGATTACATTGGCAAAAACATTAGTGGAGACGGTATGGACCCGAATGTAACAGGCAGGTATCCAACGCCTTATGCACACGGTGGACCTGATGTATCCAAAATGGTTGTGCTGGATTTGACACCTGAAACCAAAGGGAATGCCAATGGGGTAGGAACTGCAGACTTTACGACACAGCGTTTAGTAGATAAAATGGATTTGGCTGCAACTTTTGTTAATGGGCTGACTTCAACGGTATGTGCACCAACCAAAATTTCGACTACGCTCGATAACGACTTCTATGCAATCAAAGCCGCTGTCAAAACTTGTAATATTCTGGATTACACCAAATGTCGTCTTATCCGCATTCAGGATACGCTGCACTTGGGTGAAATCGAAATTTCGGTGAACCTGCTGGAGGACGCTAAAAAGCATGCGGATATTGAGATTTTAAGCGAGCCTTACGATCTCCAATTTGATAGTGAAGGGAATTTGGTACAATGAGCTTGTCGTCACAAAAGCCTTACATCATAGCGGCCGATCTCGGTACAACAAGCGCCAAGACGCTGGTTATTGACCGGGATGGCCAGGTGTTGGCTTCACATTCCGTAGAATATCCGATGTACACTCCGCGCCCGGATATGGCGGAGCAGGACCCGGATGAAATTTTTGCTGCGCTTTTAACTTCGGTTCAGGCCGTCATTGCTAAGGCAAGAATTTTGCCAAGCCAGATTTTGTGCGTATCGTTCAGTTCGGCCATGCATAGCTTGATTGCGGTCGATCGTGAATTGAATCTCCTGACTCCTAATATTATTTGGGCTGATAATCGTAGTGTTGGTTATGTGAAGGTATTGAACGAACAGCTTGACGGTCATCAGATCTACATGAATACCGGCACGCCAATACATCCGATGTCCCCACTACTTAAGCTGATGTGGCTTCGGGACAACCAACCGGATGTTTTTGAGCATGCACATAAGTTTATCGGTATCAAGGAATATATATTTGCCAAACTGTTTGGGCAGTATGTGATCGATTATTCGATAGCGAGTACGACTGGACTTTTCAATCTGCGTAAGCTGGATTGGGACGAGCAAGCTATGAAAGCCTGCGGTGTTCGCAGGGAGCAGCTGCCAGACCCGGTTTCAACGACGCATCATCTCGCAGGCATGAAGCAGCAGTACGCTCAAGCTATGGGACTTCACGCGGATACGCCGTTTGTACTCGGTGCAGCTGATGGAGTTTTGGCAAACCTGGGTGTAGGTGCTTTTGAAGAGGGCATATACGCGGTTACTATCGGTACGAGTGGTGCTGTTCGTGGTGTTGTGCGGGAGCCTATTACCGATCCGAAGGGGCGGCTGTTTTGCTATGCCCTCAAGGAAGACTTCTGGGTCGTTGGAGGAGCGATTAATAACGGCGGGATCATGTTCCGCTGGGTGCGCGATCAATTGGCTACAGCAGAAGCTGAGGAAGGTCGGCGTCGCGGCCTCGATCCATACGACTATTTGACCTCTATTGCAGAGGAAGTCGCAGCAGGCTCTGACGGTCTTATTTTCCTGCCGCTGCTTGCCGGAGAACGGGCTCCTTATTGGAATGCCAACGCTCGAGGTGTATTTTTTGGATTGTCCTTGTATCATCAGAAAAAGCATATGATCCGTGCCGTTATGGAAGGTGTTATGTACCGGATACAATCCGTTCTTTCCGCGTTAGAGGAGCTTTCAGGTCCTACCAAGGAAATACGCGCATCCGGCGGCTTTGCTCGGTCCAGCTTTTGGCTGCAAATGATGTCTGATGTAACAGGGAGCTCTGTTGTGGTGCCGAATACGATTGAAAGCTCGGGACTTGGCGCTGCTCAGCTCGGCTTACTTGCTATGGGCGAGATCAAAGACTTTTCGGTCGTTCACGACTGGATGCAGGTTCAACACAAGTACACAGCCAATCAAGAACACGTTGAGCTGTATAAGCAATTGACCGGTATTTATGGTCGTGTCTACCATCAGCTGAAGGATGAGTTCGAATCGATCGCTGCTTTTCAACATGCGCATACGAAGTAATGAAAACTAATAATTTTTGACAAATTTGAGGAGGTTCATCATGAATTTATTTGATCTGACAGGAAAAACAGCAATCGTTATCGGTGGTAACAGTACTTTGGGCGGTGCTATGGCAGTAGCTCTAGGAGGACATGGAGCCAATGTTGCAATTGTCGGCCGTAATCAGGAAAAATCCGAAATCGTGAAACAAAGTATTTTGGAAGTTGGCGGCAAAGCAGAAATTTTTTCCGCAGACGCTACACTTGCCGAAGACTTGCAAAAAGTGCTGGCTGATGTGTTGGCATGGACAGGCCGCGTAGATATTTTAATGAATTGTCCCGGAAAGAACAGCCCAACGCCGTTTTTTGACTTGAAAATGGAAGAATGGGATTCTATCATGGACGTTAACCTGAAAAGTGTCGTATTAGCCAGTCAAGTATTTGGAAAACATATGGTTGATAAAGGCGAGGGCGGCAGCATCATCAACATTTCGTCGGCTTCTTCCCAGGTTCCATTATCACGCGTGTTCACTTACTCGGCTTCCAAAGCAGCCGTTAATAGTGTAACCAAATTTCTTGCCCGTGAATTTGCACCTGCGAACGTTCGCGTGAATGCGATTATTCCTGGTTTCTTTCCGGCAGAACAAAACCGCAAGCTCTTGACTCCTGAGCGTACGGCGTCTATTATGGGCCATACACCGATGAATCGATTTGGGGAAGCAGAAGAGCTGCAGGGAGCGGCTGTATTTTTGGCTTCCGATAAGGCTTCGAGCTTCGTAACAGGCTCACTTTTGACAGTTGATGGCGGCTTCACAGCAATGACAATCTAATAATCTTTTGAAATTCATCGAGAAATGTTTATAATTACAAGTGAGTCGTAACGAAACTATATGCAGGAGAGGGAGAAAACAGATGTCTAAACAGCAAGTTGGCGTAATCGGATTAGCAGTTATGGGTAAGAACCTGGCATTGAACATTGAAAGCAGAGGATTTACTGTCTCTGTGTACAACCGTTCTCGTGAAAAAACGGATGCCCTGATTGAGGAAGCAGCAGGCAAAAACCTGGTTGGTACATACAGCATCGAAGAATTCGTAGCTTCTCTGGAAACGCCTCGCAGGATACTGATCATGGTACAAGCAGGTGCTGGAACAGACGCAACTATCGATTCGCTTGTACCGCTTTTGGATAAAGGCGATATTATTATTGACGGCGGTAACGCTTATTTCCCTGATACGCAGCGCAGAAACAAAGACCTGCAAGCACATGGTCTTCGCTTTATCGGTACTGGGGTTTCCGGTGGTGAGGAAGGCGCTTTGAAAGGTCCTTCGATCATGCCAGGCGGCCAAAAAGACGCATATGAGCTGGTTGAACCTATCTTGACAGCAATCTCGGCCAAGGTTGGCGGCGATCCTTGCTGCACATACATCGGACCTGACGGTGCTGGTCACTACGTGAAAATGGTTCACAATGGCATCGAGTACGGCGACATGCAGCTAATCTGCGAAGCTTACCAGCTGTTGAAGGATGTATTAGATGTTAGCACGGACGAGTTGCACGAAATTTTCTCCGAGTGGAATAAAGGCGAGCTTGATAGCTACCTGATTGAAATCACTACAGACATTTTCACGAAAAAAGATCCAGAAACCGGCAAGCCTATGGTTGATGTGATTCTTGATTCCGCAGGTCAAAAAGGAACCGGTAAATGGACAAGCCAAAGCTCTTTGGACCTTGGAGTACCATTGTCCATCATTACGGAATCCGTATTCTCACGTTTCCTCTCCGCTATGAAGCAAGAGCGCGTAGCTGCGAGCAAAGTATTAAACGGACCTAACGTTTCCAAATATACAGGCGATCGCAAAGAGTTCATCGAAGCTGTTCGCAAAGCGCTGTATGCAAGCAAAATTTGCTCATACGCTCAAGGCTTCGCTCAAATGAGAGCAGCTTCTGTTGAATATAACTGGAGTCTGGATTACGGCAGTATCGCCATGATCTTCCGTGGTGGCTGCATCATTCGTGCCCGCTTCCTGCAAAATATCAAGGACGCTTATGACCGCGATCCTGAATTGAAAAACCTGCTGCTTGACGGCTATTTCCAGGATGTTGTGAGTAACTACCAGGATGCATGGAGAAATGTAATTGCAACTGCCGTAACTCGCGGTATCCCTGCTCCAGCATTCGCTTCTGCCCTGGCTTACTACGATAGCTACCGCACAGAGCGTTTGCCTGCAAACCTGCTTCAGGCTCAAAGAGATTATTTCGGAGCGCATACTTTCCAACGTCTGGATAAAGAGGGTTCTTTCCACTTTAACTGGATGGAGAACTAGGAGAGACGGGAAGAGATTGATCCGTCAATGGATCGGATTGCAATCCGTATACGGCTTCTGCTATCCAGGTCTTAAGACGATCCGCCTCTTGATCGAAGCCGTTGCGCCGCTGAATCAGCATCAAAGATATTTCTGCAAAATAATGAAAGTTTTGCAGTAAGCGTGGCTGAGAGAGCTCAAGTAATTGAGGGTTCTTCTCAGCCACCTTTTTTTTGATAAATCCCAATATCCACACAATATCATCTTTACACAGCAAATGAGCGGGATCGAGAATCTGCTCGATTTTTTGCTTCGATACATCAGATTTCATCATAACACTCCTTAGCTTGGGGTGTAGGTACCATTCATCTTATGACTTTGTCCAAGTTTCTATTCATGGTGAGGTGTCAGAATAATGAGAGTAAAAAATGTTGTTTTGATCGGTTTTATGGGAACAGGGAAGTCGACAGTAGGCAAAGTGCTTGCGGGGAGACTTGGCTGGCAGTTCGTTGACACCGACCAAAAGGTTGAAGAGCGTCAAGGAATGACAATCAGTGAAATGTTTGCGACACTTGGGGAGTCGGCTTTTCGCCAGACAGAGAGTGAGACTCTAGATAGTGTTCTTGAACAATCCTCTCAGGTTATATCTACAGGAGGCGGTGCCGTATTGGCAGAACGTAACCGCTTGAGTATGAAAAAGGACGGCTATGTCATTGCCTTAAAGGCCGCTGCAGAAACGATCATCGAGCGGGTCAAGCATGACCAAAGCCGTCCCTTGGTGCAGGGTGACGTCGAAGAACGCGTTCATAAGTTGTTGGAATCACGTCGGAATGCATACGACTTCGCTGATCTTATTATTGATACGACAGGGGTTTCTGTCGAGGAGATCGTGGAGCAGATTTTAGCATCAACCCAGGATTGAGCAGGCTTAGGATTCGTCCCAGGCCAGCATCCCGCCGGTCAGGTTTTTCAAATTCGTATAGCCTTGTGCTTGTAAGTAATCGTAAGCCTTTCCGCTGCGGCCACCGCTGCGACATACCAGAATCGTCTCTTGATCGAGAGGGATTTCATCCAATCGCTCTGGAATTTGCATGAGCGGTATGAGGACTGCGCCTGGTATGACACCCAGAGCCGTTTCTTCAGGCTCACGTACATCAATAATGTGTAATTTATCATTGTTGTTCAAGCGAGCCTTTAGCTGTTCTGTCGTAATTGTTTCCATCTGTGTAACCCTCCTAAGTGATTTTGATCTCTATAGGTCTATGATATCGATAATCGCAAGCGAGTGTCAACTTCACGGTTTGCAACCTCGAATCACTATGGTAAACTTAAACTAACTGAGTGTTGATCAAAATCAACAGGAATTATTTGCTGAACAGGAGAGATACATATTCATGAAAGCCATTGTAAAACCGACAAATCTATTAGAAGGTACAATAAATGCACTTTCCTCTAAAAACTACACTACTCGCTACCTGTTAATCGGTGCTTTGGCAGAGGGGACAAGCACGATATATTACCCTGCACATAGCGAAGACAGTGATGCTATGCGTCGTTGTATCCGTGATTTGGGTGCTATCGTTGAGGAAGATGAAGAAAAGATGACCATTCAGGGATTTGGCAGGAATCCTCGTGATGTGTCGGAACTGAATGTTGGCAATGCGGGAGCCGTGCTTCGTTTCTTAATGTCTGTCGCTGCATTTTGTCCTAAAGTGACCTTTATTAATGCATACCCGGATTCTTTAGGAAAAAGACCGCATAACGATTTAATCGATGCACTTAAACAGATGGGTGTAGAGGTCGATGATAATCAAGGAAAGCTGCCGATTACGATTGGCAAGGGTAAGCTGCACGGAGGCAAAATCCAGGTTTCTGGAAATGTAAGTTCGCAGTTTCTTAGCTCGCTGTTGTTTATGACACCTTTGCTTGATGAAGATAGCGAGATCGAGGTGCTTCACGATTTGAAGTCCAAAGTCATCGTGGGACAAACACTGGAAGTGATCGCACAGGCAGGTATTCAGATTCAGGCTTCCGAGGATCTGATGCATTACACCATCCGTGGTGGCCAAAAGTATCAACCACAAAAGTATGTCGTACAAGGCGATTACCCCGGCTCTGCCGCAATATTGGCTGCCGCGGCAGTTACCCATTCCGATGTTAAGGTACTCAGATTGGAAGAGAACAGCAAGCAGGGTGAGAAGGCGGTTGTAGACGTTCTTCGTGCGATGGGTGTTAATTTGACGCATGAGAACGGTATTGTACATGTTAGAGGGAACCAACAGTTGAAGGCCGGCGAATTTGACGGTGATCATTTTACCGATGGTGTATTGGCCATGGTGGCTGCTGCTGTGTTTGCTGAAGGAACATCCCGGTTCTATAATGTAGAAAATTTGCGTTACAAGGAATGTGATCGTATCACAGATTTCGTAAACGAGTTGCGCAAAGCGGGGGCAGATGTGGAAGAAAGACAGAGTGAAATCATTATACATGGTCGTCCTCAGGGAGTAACCGGAGGTGTTGAGATCAATGCCCATTATGATCATCGTGTCATTATGGCTTTGACCATTGTAGGTCTTCGTTCAGAGAAGGGACTTACGATCAACGATGCACATCATGTAGCGAAATCATATCCACATTATTTCGAGCATCTGATCTCCTTGGGCGCACAAATTGAGTTTGTTGAATAATAAATATTCTAAACAAGTGGGTTGATGGTCATGCCTGTACTTTGGAAAGGAATCCAAGTTACATTCGGCTTTTTTCTCATACTGGGTCTCCTGTTTGCCAGTGGTGTTTTTTCGATGCTGCTGTACGCCAAAATTACCGGACAAGGCTGGTTCAGCGAATCTTCGACGATTGCCTATGCGGATATTTTAGGGGCCAGACAGCCCATCATCACTACCGCTTCACCGCCACCTCTGACTCCGATTCCGTTGGCCTCTTCAGCTATGTTGAAGGCTCCAGCGATCCGTCAACATCCGGAGCTTCCGTCGGGCTGTGAAATCACAAGCCTGACGATGATGCTTCAATATTACGGAATTGCCAAGAACAAGCTGGAGCTGGTACCTGAGATGAAGCGTGATAACACGCCATTAAAGCGGAACAAGGATGGTTCAATCGCTTATTGGGGGAATCCGAATTTAGGGTTTGTAGGAGAGGTTACCGGTTCTGCCAAAGGCTTTGGTATTTATCATGGAGCATTATTTGAATTGCAAAAAAAATATATCCCGACCGCAATGGATCTAACGAATCAATCCTTCGACATGCTGGAACAGCAGCTTCGTGATGGCATTCCGTCGCTTGTCTGGACCACGATCAATTTTCAAGTGCCCGATAATTGGGTAGTTTGGGATACACCGATAGGACCGATTGAGACAACTTTTATGGAGCATGCTGTATTGCTTGTCGGATTTGATGAGCAAAATGTATATGTCAACGATCCTTCTACTGGTAAAAGCAATGTAAAAATTGATAAAGCGCAGTTTCTCGCAACCTGGGAAGCGATGGGACGTCAAGCTTTAAGCTATAAACTATAAGTATCCAAGTAATTTCAAATCTAAACTACAAGGAGCTGGTCGTTTTGGCGTTTGAAAATCCTTCAAGAGATCGTATCAAGGAGCTGCTTAAGAATGCCGGTAACATTGCAGTTGTAGGTTTATCGGATAAGCCTGATCGCACCTCATATATGGTAGCTGAAGCTATGCAAAGCAAGGGCTACCGGATCATCCCGGTTAATCCCAATGCGAAGCATATCCTTGGAGAGGTATGTTATCCTTCTCTTTCCGATATTCCAGAGCCAGTCGATATTGTCAACGTTTTTCGGCGCAGTGACCAGGTTGTACCTGTAGCTGAAGAAGCTGTGAAAATTAATGCGAAAGTATTCTGGCTTCAGTTAGGCATCTTTAATGATGAAGCGGCAGAGATTGCCAAAAGTGGTGGACTTGAAGTCATTATGGATCGTTGTATTAAGGTTGAAGATGCTATATTACTGCCTGGAGGGAAATAACGGTGTTTCAGAATCGCCTGTCACAGGATTTACGAGTTTATCTGGTTATGGGTCTGGATGGCTTCGGAGAACGAACCGCCCTTGAGATTGCTCAGGAGGCTTTGGCTGACGGAGTAACGATGATTCAACTACGGGAGAAAAAAGCGCCGCTAAAGCAGGTTTTGGAGCAGGGGGCCGAGTTGAAGGCATTATGTCGACAATATAAGGTTCCATTCATTGTTAATGATCGGATCGATGTCGCCATGCTTCTAGATGCAGATGGTGTTCATGTCGGCCAGGACGATATCCCCGGTACAGAAGCACGTCGTTTGCTGGGTCCCGATAAAATTATCGGAATATCGGCAGGGACGATGGAGGAAGCCGATTGGGCAATGTCCAATGGAGCCGATTATTTAGGTGTTGGCCCTATTTATTCAACTTCTACAAAGCTGGATGCCGGTCATGCTATTGGTGGAGATTTAATTCGTGATATTGCGGCCAGATGGTCAATTCCTGTCGTAGGGATTGGTGGCATTGATGAAACTAACGCTATAGAAGTGATCCGTGCTGGAGCTAACGGAATTGCAGTAGTTTCTGCTATATATAACCATCCGGAACCGGGCTATGCGGCCCGTTCCTTACTGCGCATAGTGCGGGAGAGCTCTGACAAAGTCTGATCAGCTAACGGATTCATATCCGACATAAAGGCAACTATAAGACAAGATCTCTGTTCTTGTCTTTTTTCATTTTTTAAACGTATTCCAGCAGCTTCCATTCATAAAGGTCGTCATCCTAAGAGACAATATAAAAAGCTTCTGGAAAAGCAGGGCCTAGTCCTGATGGCTCCGGAAGACTTGTGGATCTCTAGGAGGAATTGTACATGTATCAAAACAACCAGCAAAACGCTTATCAAAATCAGTTCGGTTCATCCAATTCAGGCTCTCAATACCGTGGTATGGAGACCAAGTACCAGCCGATAGGTAATGTGCAGTCTCAATATAATCAATCGCTTGGTATGGGTAATTCGAATAACTTTCAAAATAGTAATCCGTACAACAATCAATTTGCCAACAACCAAACACAAAGTCAGGATGCGTTCCATACGGCCAATTATCGTGGCAATCAGCAAGGACATGACGCTTACCTGAGATCGGATTCCACCCAAACAGCACAAAGCCAATTTGGTATGGGTACAGGCTATAGTAATCAGGCATCATCGTATGGAAACATCAATAACAATGCATTGTATGGCTATCAAAACCAGTTTTCAAATCAAACACAAAACCCGAATTCTTTTCACACCGCAAGCTATATGGGAAATCAACCAGGGCATGACGCCTATCTGAGATCGGATTCCACACAAACAGCGCAAAGTCAGTATGGTATTGGAGCTTCAGGCATGAATTCATACAATGCAGGAAGCAGCAGCCAATACGGATCCAATCAACAAAACCAGCAAAATCAAAATCAACAAAATCAACAAAATCAATCGTATAGTCAATTTCAAAGTCCACAGTCCTACTACACAGCTAACTATCGTGGTAACCAACAAGGCCACGATGCCTATCTGAGATCAGACTCTACACAACCATCACAAAGCCAATACAGCCAGTCCAACAATTCGTTTAGCCGCTACCAATTTTAATTCAAGCTTAACAAAAGCGGGCCATTGGCCCGCTTTTCCTTACCCATTCAAAACGTGTATGAATGAGGTTCATTTGTTTGACAAAATCAGGCTTTACCTTTACCATCGAAATAGAAAGGAGGGGATGATTGGCTTGAACTTAATGGGTAGTTTGCAGCAGTTAGGCCGGTCGCTAATGCTTCCGACCATGATACTTCCCGTTGCTGCTATTTTGTTATGGCTTGGAGCTCTTCCGTGGCAAGAAATACATATGTCTCAGTTCGGGGAAATTTTGTTGTTCTGCGGTAACACCATCTTTACGTTCCTTCCTATGATCTTTGCTGTTGGGGTTGCTCTCGGATTAACGGAAAGTGCTGGTATTGCAGGGATGTCTGCACTCATTGGACACTTGATGTTTATACAGGCAACCCGGCATTACTTAGGTGCAGAATTTCATCTTGGTGTTCCTGGAGGTATATTAATCGGTCTTATTGCCGCGATTTTGTTTCATCGCTGTAAAAATATTCAGCTTCCGGAATCGATACAATTTTTCGGTGGACCCAGAATGGTTCCATTATTGATGGGTCTTGCTATCTTTATACTTAGCTTGATAACCATTGAAGTGGGTCCATATATGGAAAAGTTTATGGAATGGCTATCCACCGCTATTATCGGGCTGGGGGGCTTTGGCACGTTTGTAAACGGGGTGATCCACCGATTACTGGTGCCATCAGGCTTGCATCACGTGTTTAACAACTTCTTTTGGTTTCAACTTGGTGCCTTTGAGAAGCCAAGTGGTGAAATGGTGTTTGGGGATCTGCCGCGATATTTTGCAGGTGATCCTAATGCTGGCGCATACATGGCAGGTTTATATCCTATCATGATGTTTGCGCTTCCGGCTATTGCGTTGGCTATTATTCAGGAGGCTCGCGAGGACCTCAAGCCCAAAATCCGTGCAACCTTTATGACGGCAGCTCTGGCATCGTTTTTGACTGGAGTCACAGAGCCGATTGAATTTGCTTTTTTGTTCGTAGCGCCCTATTTATTTGTGATTCACGCACTTCTTTCCGGGCTTTCCATGTGGATTGCGTACGCTTTAAATATCCATCATGGCTTTTCATATTCGGCAGGTGCGATTGATTATATTATCAATTTTCATTTGTCGCATAATGGATGGATGCTGATACCGATTGGTATTGCTTATGGTTTGCTTTATTACTTTTTGTTTCGCTGGGCGATTCGCCGCTTTCGGATTCCGACTCCTGGTAGGGAAGAGGGCTCCAAGCTTGAAGAGTGGGCAGGTGATATCCCTTACCGGTCTCCACTAATCCTGCAATCCCTCGGGGGCAAGGACAATATCAAGAACATTGAAGCCTGTATTACAAGGCTGAGACTCACCTTAACCAATGATCGATTGATGGACATTGCTGCGCTGAAGCATTTAGGTGCGGCTGGCGTCATCCGATTAGGTGGAGGCAATGTACAGGTTGTGTTTGGTACGTACTCCGAGTTAATACGTGAGGAAATCAAAAAGCTGATGCGCAAAGATATTCAGCAAGTGCTGTTCAATGCGCCAATGCAGGGGCAGATGATTCCGCTCGAGGAAGTTCCGGATCAGATTTTTTCCGGTAAGCTTGTCGGGAATGGGGTAGCTTTTATGCCGGAAAAAGGAGAGCTGGTTGCTCCTGTAGCCGGTAAAATCATTATTTTATACCCATCACTGCACGCAATAGGCATTGAGACAGATGAGGGTCTTGAGGTTCTGCTTCACATTGGAATCGACACCGCACAGCTGCAGGGTAAGTGGTTTACAGCTTTTATCAAGGAAGGCGATAGGGTGGAGGTGGGCCAATTGCTGGTGAAATTTAATCTGCAAAAGGTGAAAAAAAACTGCAAATCGCTCGCAACTCCTATGCTGATCACGAATGTGGACAAGGTCAAGTCATGGAGCTTCGCGCCTTATAAGGCAGTAAAAAAAGGACAGGCATCCGTAATGTCCGTAGTCATGAAAGAGCCAAGCATAAAGGGAGGAAACGCTCATGGTTGAGGGGATCGGAGCTGCATCAGGTATTGCGATGGGGAAAGCTTTTGTCATACCGACCTGGGAATGGGACTTCCCTGAAAAGCTGATTGATGTGAAGGATCTGGCATTCGAATTTGAACGGTTGTATGATGGAATTCGGAACTCGAAGGATGAAATCGAGTGTATCAAACAGGAGTTTGTTACGGTGCTCGGTGACGATAAAACGTCAATTTTTGACGCGCACCTGGCCATTTTGGAAGATCCGATTTTCATGAATGAGGTACAAGGAATCATGCAGCGGCAATATAAAGCGGCTGAGGTTGCGGTTAAAGAGGCTATTGAGAAGTTTGTGAATATGTTTGACCTGCTGGATGATCAATATATGAAGGAAAGAGCTCTGGATATCAAGGATGTCGGAAACAGGCTGTTAAAGCATCTGCTTGGTGCGTTGGAAGAAACGATACCGCCTAAGGAGCAGCCTTACATTGTTGTTGCCAAAGAGCTCTCTCCGTCCGAAATGGTTCATTTGGATACGATTAACGCATTGGGTCTTGTCACGATGCTCGGTGGACAAACCTCTCATGTGTCCATCATGGCTCGTGCAATGGGTATTCCTTATGTACTGGGTCTGGAAGGCAAGCTGGCAACGCCAATTCAGAATGGAGATTTTCTTATTATTGACGGCGATGAGGGGCAGGTATACATCAATCCTTCGGAAGAGCAGATTGAAATTTATCGAGTACGCAAATCCAATTGGCTGAAAATGCGCGATAAGCTGCAGGTCCTTGCCCATATTCCAACTCAAACCGAGGACGGCGTGGCTGTTCAACTGGCGGCTAATATCAGTACCGTTAAAGAGCTGGATCAGGTGTTGAGTAATGGAGCTTCCGGGGTAGGGCTGTTCCGAACGGAGTTTTTGTATATGGATCGGGATAATTTGCCGCTTGAAGAAGAGCAGTTCAGGGTATATAAGCAGGTAGCCGAGAAACTTGGCGGTAAGCGTGTAGTTATCCGGACACTTGATATCGGCGGTGATAAAAGCCTCGATTATTTTGCACTTCCCGAGGAGGATAATCCTGCTCTTGGTTATCGCGCTATCCGAATTTCACTGGATCGTATCGATTTGTTTAAAACGCAGCTTCGTGCCATACTCCGTGCCAGCTATTATGGCAATGTAAAAATTTTGTATCCGATGATATCATCCATCGAAGAGCTGGATAAAGCGAATGCTGTGCTGGAATCAGCCAAGGAAGAGCTGCGTTCAGAGCAGATTCCTTTTCAGGAACATATTGAAGTAGGGATTATGATTGAAGTCCCTGCAGCCGTCATTATAGCCGATTTGTTAGCACAGAAGGTGAACTTCTTCAGTATCGGAACAAATGATCTCGTACAATATGTGCTTGCAGTGGATCGCATGAATGAGACCGTAGCCCACTTGTATAATCCTTTTCACCCGGCTGTACTGCGGATGCTTAAGAGCACGGTAGAGTCTGCCAAAGCGGCTAATATACACGTCAGCGTATGTGGCGAAATGGCAGGAGACATTCGGGCGCTTCCCATCTGGCTTGGTCTGGATGTTAAAGAATTGAGTATGTCGATACAGTCCATATTACGGGTTAAAAATAGCCTGCTGCAAAGCCACTTCAATCAAAGCTCGAACATATGGGAACAATTGCTTCGATGCAGCACAAGTACTGCCGTGATTGATTTGTTAAACAAGCATTTGCATGAGGATGTCATAGCGAAGTAATCGATAAATAGATCGATGACAAGAGGAGAGGCAGGGGTTCGGATGGATCTCGGACTTGGCGGTAAAATTGCGATTGTTACGGGGGCAAGTGCTGGAATTGGACTTGCATGCTCCAAGGCGCTGTATAAGGAAGGGGCTTCTGTCATTATGGTGGCTCGGGATTCGGGACGCTTGCAGAAAGCCGTCGATTCCATCGTGGGAAATTATACGGCAGAGAGTCCTTCACGTATTGTGATGGTTGCTGGTGATATGGGAGATCCTGCTACAAGCAGAACGGTTGTTTCTACTGCTTTGGATCATTATGGCCGCATTGATATTGTAATCAATAATGCAGGCTCGGCGAAAGCAGGAGCATTTTTCGAGTTATCCGAAGATGTATTCACAGAAGCCTGGAATTTAAAGCTGCTCGGCTACATACGCTTGGTCAAGGAGGCTGCTCCCTATATGATCAATCAAAAGGATGGTCGTATCGTGAATATCGTCGGCGGTGCGGGTAGAACGCCTAGCCCTACCTTTTTGGCAGGCAGTACCGCTAATGCTGCTCTGCTTAATTTCACAAGAGGGATTTCCAAGGAATTGGCTAAATCCAATGTCAGAATCAATGCAATCTCACCAGGTTCGACAGCTACGGAAAGGTCAGAGACATTAACCCGGCAACATGCACAGGCCAACGGTATCGGTTATGATGATCAGAAGGCGCTTATGAATAAGTCAATACCGCTCGGGCACCTGGTGGACCCTGATGAAATAGCATCCATGGCCTTGCTGCTTGTATCTGACCGCGTGCCTTCAATCACGGGCACTGAAATCGTTATAGACGGTGGACAACAGCCAGGCGTATGAACATACCTATGAAACAATGGAGGGATTATTACAATGGTATTACAAGGATATAAAGTGCTCGCTTTTGTAGATGAAGAATTTGAGGATCTGGAAATGTGGTACCCTGTACTGCGTCTCCGTGAAGCGGGAGCTGAGGTCCATCTTGTCGGACCAACCGCTAATAAAGTATTTTACGGCAAATACGGGGTGCCTTTGACAACCGAATATGCTTTCAGTGAGGTTCAATCCAATGATTATATCGGACTCTATGTTCCGGGTGGTTGGGCACCTGACAAGCTTCGTCGCTATGCTGATGTACTGCGCTTGACTCGAGAGTTCCACGAGGCTGTGAAGCCGATCGCCCATATATGCCATGCTGGTTGGGTGTTAGCTTCCGCCAAAATATGTGAGGGATATACGATGACATCGACTCCTGGAATCAAGGATGATCTTGAGAATGCCGGTGCGATCTGGGTCGATGAGGAAGTCGTGATTGACCGTAATATTGTTTCTGGTCGGAGACCTCCTGATCTTCCTGCGTTTATGAAAGCCTATATTCAGGTGCTTGCCGAATATACAACGAAGCATTGACATGAGAATTACCGTTCGGTTTCTGCCTGCTCTTCTGTGGATGCTAGCAATCTTCTATTTGTCTGCCAGAACTGGAGATGATATGGGGGGCTGGCTTAGCCAATTTCAACGATTCATTCCATTTATGGAAGGGCTGGATTGGGGACATTTTCTTGCTTATTTTATTTTGTCCCTGACCTATGCCTGGGCTTTTGGAATTCATAGGTTGACATGGGTTATCAAATTGGCAGTTGTATTGTTATGTACGCTGTATGGAGTTACAGATGAGATTCATCAATCCTTTGTGCCTGGCCGTACTCCGGATGTGATGGATATTCGCAATGATGCCATCGGTGCTGCTTTGGCAATGCTTTTCGTAACTATACCGAGCATTCGTGTTCGGTTTGAAAGATGGAAAGGTGCTAAATATTACTAGCCTGAATCGAGAAGGATTTTACCTCTGGAAGTAGAATAATTCTAGAAGGTCATAACAGCGTAAGGTCCTGCTGGAGCGATGAAGGAGTGGTATGAGTTGCATAAGCAATGCAAATGTGGCAGCACCATGAATATAAAGCTGCGTACTGTCATTTATAAAAACAAGGTTGAGATTGAGAATGTTCCGGTTTTTTCTTGTGAAGACTGTCGCCGAAGCGAAGTGCTTGCAGAGGTGAAGAGCGAGTTAACCGGAGTGATTGGAAAGTTGGAACAGACGACGAATAAACAGCATATTCATTTTAATGACATCAGTGAAATTGCTCATCTGATGTTTAAAGTGACAGAGAAGCAGTATGCTGCAGATCCGGTCGAAAAAATTGTAGAAGAGCGTATCAATGAACTGCTGGATCTGCTGCTGCTCGCTCAATCGTTACAGGATGAGCCATGGGTAGAGGATGTCCGTAAGCGGCTCGAACAAATCTCCAAGCAATCATTATCACTGAATGATTCTCCATAATTAACGTAAATTGTGAAGTCAACTGCCTTGCAGTTGGCTTTTTTTGTGTTTTTTTGATACTATAAATGAAAGAAATCGTTCCTTTCATTGCGAAAAACCGTATTTTGTCGTATGATAAAATCAAATAAGTAAAGCACGCTGTTTTAATACACTTTACATACTGGAGAGAATGTCCGTGACTGTAACCATTTATGATGTAGCCAGAGAAGCAGGCGTTTCCATGGCAACCGTATCGAGGGTTGTGAATAACAATCCCAACGTGAAGCCGCAAACGCGCAAGAAGGTATTTGAAGCCATCGAACGTCTCGGTTACCGCCCAAATGCCGTAGCCAGAGGACTTGCCAGCAAGAAAACAACAACGGTTGGCGTTGTGATTCCCGACATTTCCAACACTATTTTTTCAGAGCTTGCTAGAGGTATTGAAGATATTGCGAACATGTATCACTATAACATCATATTGTGTAATGCAGATAAGAAGAAAGATAAAGAAATACGTGTTATTAACACATTATTGGAGAAGCAGGTTGACGGACTGTTGTTTATGGGCGGAGCTGTAACGGACGAGCATCTTCAAGCGTTCAAAACATCGTCGGTTCCGATTGTATTATGTGCTACCAAGGATGACAATAATGCATTTGCTTCTGTTGACATTGATCATGAGCAGGCGGCCTTTGACGCAGTGAATTTATTGATCCAGAATGGGCACCGCAACATTGCTATGATCTCAGGAACGCTGCAGGATCCTGCTAATGGATTTGCTCGTTACCAAGGCTACAAGAGGGCGCTTGAGGCTGCCGAAATTCCGCTGCGTGAAGATTACGTAAGAATAGGAAATTATCGTTATGAATCTGGCTTGGAAGTTGCCAAGCATTTTCTGGAGCTAAGTGAACGTCCAACGGCGATTTTTGCTGCGACAGATGAAATGGCCATTGGTGCGATGCACACGTTGCTGGATAGTGGTTTACGTGTACCGGAAGATGTATCTGTCATTAGTGTAGATAACATTCGCATGGCTTCCATGGTAAGGCCTCAGTTAACGACGGTCGCAATGCCAATGTACGATATTGGTGCCGTGTCAATGAGACTGCTAACGAAACTGATGAACAAAGAGACCAAGGATGCTTCGGAACTCATGCAGGTAATTTTACCCCATGAGCTTATTCATAGAAATTCGGTGGCTCATCTCTAATATGAGCCTCCTTTCTTTTTATGGGGCATTTAAGAGTTCATAGAACAAGCAACACCGAGGGAACTGGGGCGTAAGCTTAACTTCACCAAGATGATGCAAGTTTCGATTGTTCAGCGGCAATACTTTCTTAGGAGGATACCCTTTTGTCTTATGGTAAAATTGGCATTATAGGTGCAATGAAAGAAGAAATCGCATTATTTCTAGAACATATGGAGCAGGTTGAGACTACGGAAAAAGCCCGAATTCAATTTCTGGAGGGGCTCTTGCATAACCAAAGAATCGTACTGTGCAAATCGGGTGTTGGCAAAGTTAATGCTGCTGTGACCACTCAAATATTGATTGATACATATGGAGTCGATTCCATTATATTTACAGGAGTTGCCGGGGCAGTTCATCCGGATTTAAATGTTGGAGATATCGTTATTTCTTCCGAGCTCATGCAGCATGATATGGATGTTACGGCGTTAGGATTTCCGCGTGGGACGATTCCTTATGAAGAAGTCTCGTTGTTTGTATCGGATGAACGTCTCAAGCAAGCAGCGCTCGATGCAAGCAATGAGCTTTTTCCTGGTCAAGTTCAAGTAGGCAGAGTATTGTCTGGTGATCAGTTTATTGCCAGCCGAGACACCGTTGCCAAGCTCTATAGTGAGCTGCAGGGGACGTGTACTGAAATGGAGGGTGCCGCTGTTGCACAGGTGTGTGCAATGAACAGTATCCCGCAGGTCGTGATCCGTTCGATGTCGGATAAAGCCGATGGATCGGCAGAAGTGAATTTTGCTCAATTTACATTGCAGGCATCCGAGAATTCATATCGAATAGTCGATCATATGCTGAAGCATTTGTAACCATATAGAAGGAGAGAACGAATCATGACAGTTAGCATGGAACAGGTTGTAGCTTTAGCTAAACATAGAGGCTTTATTTTCCCGGGATCAGAGATATATGGCGGATTAGCCAACACTTGGGATTACGGTCCGCTTGGTGTTGAATTGAAAAATAATATCAAAAAAGCCTGGTGGAAAAAGTTTATTCAGGAATCTCCATTCAACGTAGGCTTGGATGCAGCAATTCTGATGAACCCACAAGCATGGGTGGCCTCGGGTCACGTAGGTAACTTTAATGATCCTATGATCGACTGTAAACAGTGTAAAGCTCGCCATCGCGCGGATAAAATTATTGAAAATGCCTTAGATGCAAAAGGGATTGAAATGGTTGTCGACGGTTTGTCGTTCGATCAAATGAGTGCTTTGATGGTTGAGCACCATATTGTATGCCCGGATTGCGGTGCTTTTGATTACACGGAAATACGTCAGTTCAACCTGATGTTCAAAACTTTTCAAGGCGTTACTGAAGCTAGCTCGAATGTCGTCTACATGCGTCCGGAAACGGCACAAGGCATCTTCGTTAATTTCAAAAACGTACAGCGTACGATGAGAAAGAAGCTCCCGTTCGGTATTGGACAAATCGGTAAAAGCTTCCGTAACGAGATCACTCCAGGTAACTTTACGTTCCGTACCCGCGAGTTCGAGCAAATGGAGCTTGAATTTTTCTGTAAGCCTGGCGAAGATATACAGTGGTTTGAGTACTGGAGAAACTATTGCTTCCAATGGCTGCTCAATCTTGGATTGAAAGAAAACAACATCCGTATGAGAGATCATTCTGATGATGAGCTGTCTCATTACAGTAATGCAACTTCGGACATCGAATTCAAGTTTCCTTTTGGATGGGGAGAACTGTGGGGCATTGCAGACCGTACCGACTACGATCTGAAGCAGCACATGCAGCACTCGGGCGAGGATTTTAACTATATCGACCAAGAGAGCAGTGACCGCTATGTTCCTTATTGTATCGAGCCTTCACTTGGGGCTGACCGGGTTACACTGGCATTTCTGATTGATGCTTATGAAGAGCAGCAGCTGGAAGGCGATGACAGCCGGACCGTATTGCGCTTCCATCCCGCTTTGGCGCCGATTAAGGCAGCAATCTTCCCGCTGTCCAAGAAGCTCTCAGAGGGTGCTCAGAGCGTGTTTGAGGGGCTATCCAAACATTTCATGGTTGATTATGATGAATCAGGTTCAATCGGTAAAAGATATCGTCGTCACGATGAGATTGGTACACCTTTCTGTATCACATACGACTTTGACTCCGAGCAGGATGGTCAAGTGACCGTGCGTCACCGCGATTCGATGGAACAAACAAGAATGCCGATCAGCGAGCTGAAGGCGTTTATCGAAGAAAAGATCCAGTTTTAAGCTGTAGCAATAAAGAAAATACAAAGGCCCGCTTCCATTCGACTTATGGAATGCGGGCTTAATTTTTTGAATAACAGAAGTCGTCATTATCCTGCAGCATACTGTTGATCAAGGTAAATAAAGCGCAGCTAATTCCTTGATATGGCGATTCTTCAATGTGATTTCATGACGGCGTGGCATGGGTTCCCACTCATCTGTACAATCCAGCCAAGTAGTAGGCAGTATGACAGGACACTCGTTTTGCCACTGGGACAGCCAGGCTGATGGCAGTTTTAGCGTTGGGTCCTGCTCTACCTGCCCAATCAGCGGATGATCGTTCATTTCAAGCCAGAGGAGACTCCAGGCGCGAGGAACGACCCGCCAGATATCGTATCCGCCGCCGCCGAGCGCTACCCAACGCCCCTCACAATACTGATGGGCAAGCCGATGGATCAGCCGCGGCATCGCTTTGTAAATATTCATGCTGCAGTGGATGTGGGACAAGGGATCATATGCATGAGCATCACAGCCATGTTGGGACACGATCAGATCGGGCTTGAAATGGTCGATAGCCTTGTTAAGAATCTCCTCCAGACATTCCAGCCATGAGGCGTCCTCAGTATAAGGCTCCAAGGGAATATTGATACAGGTTCCGAATGCAATGCCTTCACCACGTTCATTAACAGCACCAGTTCCGGGAAACAAATATTTTCCGGTCTCATGGATGGATACGGTGCATACTTCCGGGTCGGTGTAAAAACTCCACTGTACGCCATCGCCATGATGAACGTCAGTATCGATATACAGCACACGGGCGCCGTACTGCTTCTTGGCATGCTCAATGGCTACAGACGCATCATTATACACACAGAAGCCGGCTCCCTTGTTTGATAGTGCATGATGGAGTCCACCTCCCAAGTGCAAGGCATGCGAGGAGCGTCCGCTCATTACGGTATCGACAGCCAGGAGGGAGCCTCCAACCACTGTCGAGGTTATGGCATGCATGCCCTGAAAAAAAGGCGTATCCTCCGTATCAAGTCCGTAACGACTGGCCTGATTAACGGCCTCTGGGTTCGGCGCTGCTTCACTTAGTAATTTTACTTCGCTTACATAGTCAGCGCTGTGAACAGCTAACAGTTGCTCATCAAGGGCTGCGGAAGGAGATAATATAGCTTGATCAGGCAGCGTATTCAGACTACGCAGCAAATCAACGGTCAGCGTCAGCCGCTTTTGATTGAAGGGATGATCCTTATTAAAGCGATATCCCGTTTCACTTTCATCATAAATAAAAAAAGCTGGAATCGTCATCATTTACGCCCCCGGGTATGGATACAAATCAGTACATAAAACGTTGTTGAAATCGGACACGATCAAACTGCTCAACGGAAGTCAATGGCACCTGTTTACCTACACGTACCATCAGACAGTTTGCGGGATGTGAGCATATTTCGGGATCATCCGTAGCAAACCAGACCATATCTACACTCTGCATCAGTTTTTCCATCATTTTGCGGTAATCCCACACATTCAACCCATTTTTTTCCAGATCCCAGTGCCAATAATATTCAGTAGTAAAAGTAATGACATTTTCCAGTTGGCCATCCTCAAAGGCAAGTCGGATCATACGTTTTCCGAGTCCAAGTCCGCGATAATCATCGGCAACCTCGATAGCTCCTAATTCTACTAGATCCTCCATATGACCTTGCGACCAGCGTTCCATTTCGTCTGCATAATGAAAGGTTACATAACCAATGATGAGATCTTCAATCCTTGATACAATGATGCGGCCTTCTGGAAGCTCGGCGATTTCAACGAGAGCAATGAACTGCTCGGGAGGACGTCGAAATGCATCCAGATCGGGATGCATCCGGTATTGCGCTAATTGTTCAGGCGGAACAGGGCCTTCTACAACAATCGAAGAAGAATTGCTGCTTGGGACAAGCTGCGAATGGTATATTTTTATATGCTGCATGCCGTTCTTCTCCTTTCAGAGATAAAGCGAGGTTCATAGGTTACCTTATCGCAGATTATAGCATGTGTGGTAGTTTCTTGGAAGCCGTCAGGCCGAGCCAACTGCACGGGAGAGACGCAGTATATAGGTAACCCAAAATTTTGTGTAAGAAGGGTTAGTCGGATAAAACGGGATATGGTATAATAGCCATTGTATAAAAGCTATTACTTCGATAAGGGGCTTGTAAGCGTTTTATCGAGATCAATCGTTAAAATTCAGGAGGCACTTGATATGGATCATACGAATATTGAGAGTATTGAAGCTGTTTCGATATCATCGAATATGAAAGATTATGAACAGGAACGTGCGAATTTCAGTTGGGAACAGATTGAACAACAGTTTACCTGGTCGACTACGGGAAATGTAAATGCCGCATATGAGGCCATTGACAGACACACCGAGTCCTCCAGAAAGGATAAAATTGCTCTTCATTACAGTGATGACAAGCGTGAAGAATCCTATACGTATCAACAGATGAAGGAGCAATCCAATCGGTTTGGGAACGTACTGCGCAAGCTCGGCATCACCAAGGGAGAGCGTGTATTTATTTTTATGCCGCGCACGCCTGAGCTCTATTTTGCATTGCTTGGCTCCATTAAGGTAGGTGCAGTGGTAGGCCCGTTGTTCGAAGCCTTCATGGAAACCGCAGTTAGAGATCGTCTGCAGGATAGTGGTGCCATTGCCATCGTCACAACACCTCAGCTTGTATCGAGAATCCCTGTAGCTGAGCTTCCCGATTTGAAGCATATTATTATTGTAGGCGATAATCTTGAGCTATCCGAGGGACAAGTCGATTTCCACAAGGAAATGGCGCAAGCGACAGACCAATTGGATATCGAGTGGGTGGACCGTGAGGATGGTTTATTGATTCATTATACTTCAGGATCAACAGGCAAGCCCAAAGGTGTATTTCATGCACATAATGCGATGCTGCAGCACTACTACACCGGCCGCGTAGTACTTGATTTGCAGGAATCGGATGTATATTGGTGTACAGCGGACCCAGGCTGGGTTACGGGCACCTCTTATGGAATATTTGGTCCCTGGTTGAATGGGGCTACCAATGTTATTCGCGGCGGTCGCTTCAGTCCACAGGACTGGTATCGTACTCTGGAGAAATACGGTGTAACGGTTTGGTACAGCGCTCCAACTGCCTTTAGAATGCTAATGGGAGCTGGGGATGAGGTATCCACAAGCTTTGATTTATCTAAGCTTCGCCATGTACTGAGTGTAGGAGAACCGTTAAATCCTGAAGTGGTTCGTTGGGGATTAAAGGTTTACAATCAACGTATTCACGATACATGGTGGATGACGGAGACGGGCGGGCAATTAATTTGCAATTACCCTTGCATGGCTATACGTCCAGGCTCTATGGGTAAGCCGCTTCCAGGTATTGAAGCTTCAATTGTTGATGACTCCGGTAATGTTCTTCCTCCTTACAGGATGGGCAATTTGGCAATTAAGACGCCTTGGCCTTCCATGATGCGTAAAATCTGGAACAACCCTGCCAAATACGAAGAATACTTCCGTATCCCAGGCTGGTATATTTCGGGCGACTCCGCCTATTATGACGAAGATGGTTACTTTTGGTTTCAAGGTCGTGTGGATGATGTCATCAATACCGCAGGCGAGCGGGTAGGTCCGTTTGAAGTAGAAAGCAAGCTGGTTGAGCATCCGGCCGTAGCTGAAGCAGGAGTGATAGGTAAACCAGACCCGATGCGCGGTGAAATTATTAAAGCATTCATCGCATTACGTGAAGGCTATACAGCCTCTGATGAGCTGAAGGCGGAAATATCCAAGTTTGTAAAAGAAGGGCTATCGGCACATGCAGCGCCTCGTGAAATTGAATTCAAAGATAAGCTTCCCAAAACACGCAGCGGCAAAATAATGCGTCGAGTTCTTAAAGCTTGGGAACTGAATCTGCCTACCGGAGACTTGTCAACGATAGAAGATTAATAGCATACGCTTGATATTGAATCGTTTTACAATAAAAATACCCTTTTATGATCTTAAGTTCATCTACATGAACATTGATCGCGAAAGGGTATTTTTGTTCATTTACTTTTTAAATCTGACTGCAGCCGACTGCTTCGATTCACCTAAATCGTTCGTAGCTGCTATCTTATAAAAGCCATCATAAACTGCCGCATAATATCGGAATTCCGTACCGCTGCTTATTGTGCCAAGTTTGCTGTAAGCACCTGTTTCTTTGTCGCTGTAAAAAATGGTGTACTGCTTAACCTTGTCTTTGGCTGCATTAGCTTTCCAGCTTATGACCAGGCCAGCTTCAACCGCTTTGATGGACATGCCTGAAGGTGTTTCAGGAACTGCTAGTGGCGGTCCTGGAGAAAATAAAGAGTCTCCCTGATTCGCAGTACCTGGAGCTGCACCATTATTGGTGCCGTTGTTGTTAGTACCTGTTCCTGGATTGGCTGCTCCATCGGTGCCTGTTCCTGGTTTACCTGCACCATTGTTACTGCCATTCCCTGTTCCTGGCGTAGCCGTACCTGAGCCTGTTGCCGTGTTTCCGCCTGTTGAAGTAGCTCCTGTAGGACTGCCTGTCAAAGGAGGTGGCAGAATAGCTCCAGACACGTCAGGAATGAGCGACAAAGGATCCACAATAGAACCATCTGTAAAGGAGGCTTTGCTTGGAGCCGATTCTTGACCTCCAACATCCACTGCAGTTACATAATATCCGAATACACCATTTCCTGCAGCCTGATCTGTAAATTTGGTTTCTTCGCCTGCATATGTAATTTTGCCGCCAAGACGCTCGAAAGGACCGCGATTGAGAGAACGGTATAGACGATAACCAACGGTATCCGGACTGCTGCTAGCTTGAAATGTAATAACGCTTGTATCACCTGCACGAGTTGCCACAACTGTGATGGGTGAGACAGGTGGCTTGCCATCATCAACCCGTGGATCATTCTCTGTTGGTGCATCATCCTCGTAATCAATGGGACGGTAATGATCAATGGAACGACGACGATCAGGTGAGACCTTTTGCATAATTTCCTGAATTTGCTTGAGAATCCCACTGACAGATTTTTCGCGTTTGATTACCGTTTTTTCGGTCACGAATTCGGCAGGGGTTGATTCCTGAGCAATGTAGTTAATTCCATTAAATGGAATAATCGATAGATTTATAAATACGTTATCCTCAACAGTGGGAATATACTTTCTGTTGAATAAATCAGTTACCAGCTTCCCGGATTTGGATGATGCTGCGCTCGGAAGCTTTCCTGAATATCCGGAAACCGTCATTTCAACAATATTTTCTGGCCGCTTGAATGTCTTGGTTGGAAAGTATTCAGGCTTTTTATTTATAGCTTCATTCATAACTAACGCCCAGATGTTCTTGGCACGCGAGGTGCCTCCTGTGCGACTGCTTAGTTTGTGAACAGGAGAATCGTAGCCGGCCCAGACACCTAATGTAATATCTGGCGTGTAGCCCATAAACCAGGCATCAGCATCATCCTGTGTTGAGCCCGTTTTACCAACAATAGCGATTTTTCCATATTGTTTAAATTTGCTCATCAAATCTGTTGCTGTACCAGCCGTAACCACCGTTCGCATCATATCTGTCATCAGATAGGCAGTCTGCTCAGAGAATAGAGGAGTCGGTTTGGCTTCATGCTCATAAATAACCTTTCCTGTGGAGTCGGTAATTTGTTGAATCATGAACGCTTCATTATGAACACCCTTATTGGAAATCGTGTTGTAGGCGTTCGTTAATTCTTTAACCGAAACTCCATTGCGCATACCGCCAATAACGCCTGTTTGTGCGGAGTAATCTTCTTTGGCAATGGATGTAATCCCCATTTTTTTGGCTAAATCCCACGCATTCTCAATGCCGACAACATCCAAAAATATTTTGATGGCCGGTATATTGTAGGATTGATTGAAGGCTCTGCGTGCTGTAATTAAACCATGGAACTGGTTATCCCAATTCTCAGGTATATGATAGCTGCCACGGTCTTTCAAGAGTATAGGAACATCGTCAATAATCGAACCAGGCTGTATGGCGCCTTTTTCCATAGCGGGAATGAAAGCAGCAATTGGTTTCATTGCCGAACCTGGTTGACGGTAAGCTTGAGTAGCATGATTCATTTGCTCTGTAAAGAAGTCACGGCCTTCCATCATGCCAAGAATAGCCCCGCTCTTCGAATCCATCATAACAGCTCCGATTTGTTCTATACCCTTAACAGGGTCCTCTGGAGTGAAATTGTCCGGATTTTCGGCAATATCCCGCATGGACTCGTAAATGTCTTTGTCGAGCGTCGTGTAAATCTTGTAGCCTGCTCGCCCTAATTGGGATTGGGTATTTCTCAAAGCTTCATTGTATGCATCGGAATTCGGCTGTGCGCTTAGCTTCGGATCCTGAACAGATAGGATAGCTTTGGCTGCAGCCTTTTCCATTTCGATCATCAGATACGGATAGGTGGAGTAAGCCTTCTTAACCGGTTCTGCCAATGAACCCTGCAAGTCAAAATCCAGTGCCTCCTGGTATTGCTGCTGATTGATCTTGTTTTCTTCCAGCATACGTCGCAGTACGAGCTGTTGTCTGGTAGTAGCACGTTTGAACGCAGCTCCGTCGAATTGTCCCTTACTTGAAAATGCAGAATAATTGCTTGGAAGCTGAGGGACACCAGCTAAATAGGCAGCTTGGGCGATGTTAAGCTCCTTCAAATCAGTGATATTGAATATCCCTTTGGCTGCCGCTTTGATCCCGTATGCGTTGTAACCGGACGAACCATTCCCATAAGGGATTTTGTTCAAATAAGCGAGCAGGATTTCATCTTTCGACATCAGTCTTTCCATCCGCATCGCCAAAAAGATTTCCTTGGCTTTCCGGCTATCCTCGCGATCTAGCGTCAAAAACACACGCCGTGCGAGCTGCTGGGTTATCGTACTGCCTCCTGTTTGAATATCTTGCTTCATCAGCTTTTGATAAATGGCTCTTGCTGTTCCTTTAAAGTCTATTCCATTGTGTTCGTAAAAATTTTTGTCTTCAATGGCAAAGACGGCATCAATAACTTGTGGAGGAATGTCTTCGAGCTTGGCCATAAGCCTGTCTTCTTCTCCACGGAGCTGCCCGATAATGGAGCCATCATTGAAATAAACAAAGCCCGAGAGTGCGTTTTCCTGAACCTGTGCGGTCATGGATTCCTTACTTCGGATAGGTTCTTCCTTGACGAGTGCGGAGACATAACCGAAGGCCACGCCGCCTCCCAAAAATCCGGCTATTACGCAAATGATCAGTATCCACTTGAAGGTGATGAGCGTATATTTGACGATACTCCATATTACATGCCAAGCTGTAGATTTCTTTTTCTCCATTTCCATCTCCATACCGATAACAATTCCTCCCGATTTTGGAACGACATACGTGGTTTATTATACCACAAAGGAACTCACGATGGACACTAGTGTTCGACAATTACTTCGGTATTATGTTTGACAACGCAATGAGGTTATGATATAAATCATGTAACCATATATGGAAAATGCATTGATGGACTTTTGAATTGGCTCCTCACAGAGCTCGTACATCAGTAGAATAAGGTACATAGCTTGGCAGAGAGTCGGTGGGTGGTGCGAACCGATACTTGATCTTATTCGAATTACCGTCCGGAGCAGGGAAAGGGAACGCATGGAATGATGCTCAGATTTTGTCGAGACATTCTCACTGTCAGTAGCTTTCTGTCGGGTTAGACCCGTTATCGTTGTCGAGTGAAAGCTTAGGCAAAGCTGCGTTTGTTGCAGGCTTTAGTGCCGGCTTTAATTAGGGTGGTACCGCGAGCAATAGCCTTCTCGTCCCTTGTGGATGAGAGGGCTTTTTTTGTATGTATGCATAACATTGAGGAGGCAGCAAATCATGGCAAAATGGGAAGAGCTAACAGCAGAGCAGCAGCAGGAAGTGGAAAGGCAGCTGTCGTGGATTCGTCGCGGTGTAGTCGAAATTGTACCGGAGGATGAGCTTAAACAAAAAATTATCGGGTCTGTGGTCACAGGCAAACCGTTGAAAGTAAAGTTGGGCTTAGATCCATCTGCTCCCGATATTCACATCGGTCACACGGTGGTTCTGCATAAGCTTCGACAGTTCCAGCAGCTGGGACATCAAGTGCAGTTGATCATCGGCGATTTTACAGGGCGTATCGGTGACCCGACAGGTAAATCGGAAACACGCAAGCAGTTGACCGAAGAGGACGTCAAACGTAACGCTGAGACATATCAGAAGCAAATCTACAAAATTCTGGATGCTGACAAAACCCAGCTTTACTACAACTCTGAGTGGCTTGGGCCGATGAGCTTTGTAGATGTTGTCCAGCTGTCAGCCAAAGTTACCGTAGCACGTATGATGGAACGGGACGATTTTTCCAAACGTTATGCAACGGGGCAAGCCATCCATGTTCATGAATTTTTCTACCCGCTGATGCAGGGGTACGATTCAGTTGCGTTGAAAAGTGACGTAGAGCTGGGAGGGACGGATCAGAAATTTAACTTGCTGATGGGACGTACGCTGCAAAAAGAATATGGCGTTACCGCTCAGGTAACCATTATGACTCCTCTATTGGAGGGGCTTGATGGTGTTAATAAAATGAGCAAAAGCCTAGGTAATTACATCGGAATCGATGAGGAGCCCAATCAAATATACGGAAAAGCCATGTCTATTCCCGACGAGCTGATGCCCAAATATTATGAGCTGGCAACAAGCATGAGTAATGAAGATCTGAAGCTGCTGCAAGAAGGTCTGCTTGACGGCAAAGTTCACCCCCGTGATGCCAAAATGCAACTGGCGCATACGTTTGTAAGCATGTATCACGGAGAGCAAGCAGCAAACGAGGCACAGCAGCACTTTGTTACCGTATTTCAACAGCGCGCGCTGCCCGAGGATATTGAGGAATTCGTAGTAGCTGCAGATGCTCTGGAGGATGGTCAAATCGGTATTATAAAGCTGTTGGTAACATTGGGACTATCTGCTTCAAACAGTGAAGCTCGTCGCAGCATACAGCAGGGCGGAGTCAAGATTAATGAGCAAAAAATCGAGGACTTGAACATCAACCTTACTTTGCAGGAAGACGATATCATTCAGGTGGGTAAGCGTAAATTTGCTAAAATTAAGCTGGGCTGATACAAGTCATACAAATTCAAGCTAATCCTTAATTTAGAAGATAGTCGAGCAGGTTGAAGATGAACAAAAAAACTGGATGCCCTGGCATCCAGTTTTTTGTATCTGATTGAAATAAAGAATTAACGGCTGTAGAACTCGACGATTTGCTTTTCGTCAATTTCTTGTGGAAGCTCGGAACGATCTGGTAAACGAGTAAATTTACCTTCTTGAGCAGCTTCGTTATATTCAACATAAGCAGGCAAGTAGTTACGGTTAGCCAAAGCTTCTTTAACGGAAGCAATGTTACGGCTTCTTTCACGAAGGCTAACAACATCACCAATGCTTAGTGTGTAAGAAGCGATATCTACTTTTTTACCGTTAACAGTGATGTGACCATGAGCGACCAATTGGCGAGCTCCTGCACGGGAGTGAGCAAAGCCTAGACGGTAAACAAGGTTGTCCAAACGGCTTTCCAACAAGATCATGAAGTTTTCACCTGAGATACCTTGTTGTTTGCTTGCTTTGTCGAACAAGTTGCGGAACTGCTTCTCGTTCATACCATACATGTGGCGAAGCTTTTGCTTCTCTTGAAGCTGAATACCATAACCGCTCAATTTTTTGCGTTGTCCTGGGCCATGTTGACCTGGAGGGAAAGGACGTTTCAATTCTTTACCGGAACCGCTAAGGGAAATACCCAGACGACGGCTTAATTTAAATTTAGGGCCTGTGTAGCGTGACATGTATACGAGCTCCTTCGTTCCATTAATGGATTTAATTTTTGTTTGTAGGTTTTCTTCGGGTGAAGCATGTGCCCAATTTTGTTTGAAGCCATAAGCGAAAGGTATCGCTCGGCATCTGTCAGGAGTCACAGCCGCTGTCCTGCTAGCAACAAAATCGGTGAGGGTGAACACATGTCTTCCACCATAAACGACTAACCTAAATACAATTTAGGCTAAGTACGTTCTCGACTTCCTATTTTATAAGACGACACCCCTCTATGTCAAGTGGCGCACCGATTTATTTTAATTCAATAAAATGTTACACTATGCTAACAGGAGGGATTGCATTGGGAAAGTGGAATGTCCAGCATTTATCCGACCTGTTGGAGGCGTGGGGACTCTGGGGACATTTTCTGGGGGCGCTGCTTGCTTTTGTTCAACCCGTTGTTCCTTTTATGCCTTTTGTCGTGGTTGCAGGAGTGAATGTTCTTGTATTTGGTTTATGGTTAGGCTTTGTCGTGAACTATGTGATGGCTGTTCTTGGAGCCATAACTGAATTTTGGCTGGCTCGAAATTATGGACGTGCTTGGGTCGAAAAGAAGATCGCCAATCATGTTTATATTCAAAAATTCAATAAACAGATCGAGCATCACGGTTTTATATACATCACAATCAGCCGGATCATTCCGGTTATTCCGTCGTTCGGCATTAATCTGGGTGCTGCTGTAATGCGTGTGAAAACTATGGATTTTGTTCTCGGTACAATTGTGGGCAAGCTTCCCATGATTTTACTGGAATCATTTATTGGGCATGATTTGCTGCATTTTCAACATAATAAAAAACGTCTGTTGATTATGCTGGGCATCTTTGTGATCCTGCTTCTTGTAGGTCATATCTGCAAGAAAAAGTGGCTTGGCAGTGATGAACGAACATAAGAATTATTAGGTTCATAATTAAAAGGAGATGATAGGTATGCGTGATCCGCGTTTGGAATTGTTGGCTCGAAACCTTGTTACATATTCTCTGGATGTTCAGCCAGGGGAGAAAGTATTGATAGAAATGATCGGTTCGGAAAGGGAGATCGTTAGTTGCTTGGTAGAAGAGGTATACGCTAGAGGAGGTCTTCCCTATGTTGAACTGATAGATCCTGTTGTGCAAAGCGCGATGCTGCGTTCGATAACCCGAGAGCAGATTGAGCATTGGGCAGAGTTGGACTTGAAGCGTATGCAGGATATGAGCTGTTATGTGGCCATTCGTGCGGGCTCTAATGTAAGTGAAATGTCGGATGTACCTGAGGAACAGATGAAGCTGTATGACCTCTATTATCGTAAACCGATACATTTGGAGCAGCGGGTCAAGAAGACACGTTGGGTCGTCCTGAGATATCCGAATGCTTCGATGGCGCAGCTCGCCGGAATGAGTACAACCAAATTCGAAAATTTTTATTTTGATGTATGCAATCTGGATTACGCACAGATGTCGAAGGCGATGGACCCGCTGCAGGCGCTCATGAACCGGACGGACCGTGTGCGGATTATATCGCCGGGTACGGACATTGAGTTTTCGATTAAAGGCATCGATTCGGTCAAATGCTGTGGCAGACGGAACATTCCAGATGGTGAAGTTTACACGGCGCCCATTCGCGATTCAGTCAACGGAACGATCTCCTACAATACTCCAAGTGTAAAATCAGGAGTTACCTTTGAGCAAATTGTTTTCCGTTTTGAAAATGGCAAGATCGTGGAGGCCACAAGTAATAATACCGAGCGCTTGAATCAGGTGCTGGACACGGACGAAGGGGCGCGCTATATCGGAGAATTCAGTCTGGGCTTCAACCCTCATATATTAACTCCAATGAAGGACACTCTGTTTGATGAAAAGATTGATGGGAGCCTTCACTTTACTCCAGGGCAGGCTTATGAGCAGGCTGACAATGGAAATCGCTCATCCGTTCACTGGGATCTTGTATTGATACAGCGCCCTGAATATGGCGGTGGTGAAATATATTTTGACGATGTGCTGATCCGTAAGAATGGCCGTTTTGTGATCCAGGAGCTGGAAGGGTTAAATCCTGAGCATTTGAAATAGTAGTTGCGATTTGCGATTATCCGAGGTAAAATCAAAGAAAGAAAGCGATTTATTTTTAGTTGTTTTGATGTCGCTGATACATATGGAGGGATTCAAAATGTCAAGTGCCAATAACGCAGCAATCGTTGAAATTTCCCAAACTGCTAACAAATTCAGATCATCCATTGTTTTACAGTATGAGAACAAGTACATCGATGTTAAAAGTATTCTGGGATTGTTCACGACTTTGTTGACTAGCAGTGATTATGATCTGCATGTGCACGGTCCTGACGCGGAAGATGCTAAGAAAGCTATGGCAGAAGTGTTCGCTAAGCATAACTTGCAAATTAACAGTATCCAAGAATAATGGTCAAAAGCACTTCCATCCTAGGATGGAGCTGCTTTTTTCTTTTAAATGCTCCATTTTGGACGATTATCAGTGAAGATGATGGACGACTCTCTTGTGTATTGGGACATTTTCGACTAATATTAAGCTATGAAGTTCGTTCAGGGGGGAAGCTCGATGTCATCATCCGATTTGTTACTCAGCCTATCACAGAAAGCATTTCTTCTTCTTCAAGAGGATGCTGATAAAATCGAAAAGCTCATCGAAGTACAGATGGAGAATTTGACCACGCGCAAATGCCCTTTGTATGAAGAGGTGTTAGATACACAGATGTACGGCTTGTCAAGGGAAATTGACTTTGCCATTCGTGCTGAATTGATCTCAGAAATAACAGGGAAGCAAATTTTGATCAAGCTCGAGAGGAATTTGGCTGAACTGTACGAGGCATTAAGCAAAAAAGAGTAACCTTCCTATACAGAAGGTTGCTCTTTTTTTGAAATGAGCTGCCATACAGCAGACTGGCAGATGATATGTAATTTTATACGAGGAAAAACGCGATGCCCAGTATACAATAAACGACTAGCAAGAGCACGCCCTCATACCAGTTGGTCGACCCGTCCTGGGAAATGGATTTAGCGATAATCGCCGCAACGCCAATGGCAACGAGCTCGAATGTGGTGAATACGATATCCATGGTTTTACCAAAAAACAGAGAAATGAGCACAAGCACAGGAGCAACAAAAAGGGCTATTTGTAAGGAGCTGCCGACAGCAATTTCTACAGCGGCACCAATTTTGTTTTTGCGAGCGAGCATGATAGCAGCACTATGCTCGGCGGCGTTACCGATAATCGCAATAACGAAGGCACCGACAAATAGTTCTGATAATCCAAACTGATGTGTGAATACTTCCAGAGTTCCGACAAGCCACTCGCTCTGTACAGCAACCATTGCCGTTGCCAGAACCAGAAAGAAAATTGATAATCCTTTGGACCAGGCTGGCTCACCATGCTCTACAGCTTCATCCGCAAGCTCATTCTTGTGGGTAACCATCGAAAAATACAACCAGAGCAAGTAAGCAGCTATCAACACGACTGCGACCGTTATGCTGAGGGTGGACATTTTAATGGTTGTCAGAGAGCTGGCAAAAGCAGCTGGAACAAACAAGGCAATCACGGCCAGCAGCATCAAGGAACCATTATGGCTTGCCAGCTTGATATTGAAGTTCTGTTCCTTGTACTTTAATCCTCCGATCAACAGGCTGAGACCGAGAACCAGCAGCAGATTGCCAATAATAGAACCGGTAATGCTAGCTTTCACAATCTCGAATTTACCTTCCTTGACCAGAAAAAAGGCAATAATCAGTTCAGCTGCGTTACCAAAAGTGGCATTCAAAAACCCTCCAACCCGTTCCCCTGCATAGTGGGCCACGCTTTCTGTAGCTTTACCGAGAAATCCCGCAACAAAGATGATAGCGATACAAGAAAATGCTAGCTGCACGGCAGAAGGGAATATCCCTGAATAATGGGCCACTGCGCTTAGCAAAAAACTGGAAATCAGCCCAATGGTAAAAAAATGACGCTTCATGCTTATCCCCCTTTACCTAAAGTATACCTGTAAACAATAAAACCTATTCTACTATACCCATTTTAAGGGATTCCGTAAACATGCAGTATCGTGTATGCACAGTGCAAAATAAGCCGAAGTTTGTCCGAATAAAGTTGCTTTCCCTATGGGAAGTCATTACAATATGAATATAACCCACTAAGGAGTGATCCATATGTCCGAAGAAATACAAACAGGTATTATCCGCATTTCAGATGATGTTGTTTCAACAATCGCAGGCTTAGCTGCGTTGGAAACTTCCGGGATCGCTGCGATGTCGGGAGGCATTTCTGAAGGGTTAGCTAAAAGACTGAGTGGTAAAAATGTGCAAAGAGGTGTCTCGGTCGAAGTAGGTCAAGTAGAGGCTGCCATCGATTTACGTGTTATAGTGAATTATGGCTCCAAGATTCAAGAAGTATGCAGCGAGCTGCAGCAGAACGTTCGTGATGCCGTTGAAAACATGACAGGATTATCCGTTGTCGAAGTTAATGTGAAGGTTGAAGGGGTTGCTTTCCGCGAAGAAGAAGTACATGTGGAAGAAGCACTTCGAGTGAAGTAATCAAATCGATCACTGGACTGGCATAGAAGCCGCACAAAAGAGAGCCTTTGCACGAATCTAGGCTCTCTTTTTTGTTTCCTTTTCCGGTTTATTATATTCCCGGGATATACTAAGAAGAATACCGAGGCTGATGAGCGTAACCAGCATGGATGAGCCTCCATAGCTGATTAAAGGCAAAGTAACACCTGTCAGGGGAATGCTCCCCGTAACCCCACCCAGATTGATAAGTGCTTGTATGGCGATCATGCCGATAATTCCAACCCCTGCCAAGGTTCCAAATAGTTCATTACAACGAATGGCTATGAGCAGGCCTCTCCATAGAAATGCCAAATAAATGAGAATAAACAGGGAGCTCCCAATAAAACCAAGCTCTTCCCCGATTATAGAGAATATAAAGTCATTATGAGCTTCAGGAAGATAATGCAGCTTTTGAATGCCCTGTCCAAAGCCTGCACCAGAGATGCCACCGTGGCCAAAGGCATACAAAGATTGTACCAACTGGTAGCCAGTGTCGAGTGGATCTGCAAAGGGGTCCATAAAAGAGGTAAACCGATCCAAAAGATAGCTTTGACCGCTCAATTTGGTTTTTATAACATAAATCGCAACACCGATCGACATCACAAATGCACCTGCAGCGCCTAACAAAAAGATATGCTTTAAATTGGCTCCTCCGGCTATAATCACGATGGTAGCACAGAGAACAAGAATCATTGTCGAGCCGCGGTCGGGCTGGAGAAGGATTAAGGCTGATATAAAGCCGACAATTGTCAACGCGGGAAGCAGACCCTTTTTAAAACTTCGAAATTTATCCTCTTTTTTGCTGATTAACGCAGCCAAATAGAGAATGACCGCCAGCTTGGCAAATTCGGCAGGCTGTATCCCGAAACCGGCAATTACGAACCAGCTTCTGGCGCCGTTTACTTTGTTTCCGAAAATAGGAACCAGCACCAGCATAATAACGACTACGATGAAGGCTGGTGCAATCCATTTTTTCAAAACATTATAATTAATATTCATACAAAAAAACATGGCTACCGTGCCCAATGCAATCGCGGCTGCCTGGCGAACCGCCAAGTAAGAAGGATCGTTGAGCACAATACCCGTAATGGAATCAGTACGGGAGTAGGCCATGCTGGCACTAAAAACCATGGCTAATCCGAAGCATACTAAGGAAAAGGCTAAAAAAAGCAGCAGAAAATCCGGTGTTCCTCTTCGCTGGGAAGTCATGAGGCCCTGCCCATTACAAGGACAATTCGGTTTTTAGCTGTGTAAGCTTTTGTGTTGCAATTTTCATAATGCTATCCGGTACTGGTGATTGGTAATCCAGTCCGTGCGGGAATGTAGCTCTTCCAATATAAATATGCTCTATGTAAAGAATGGCATAAGGGGATTCGAGCTTGCCGGATTCTGTGCGAGTATTGATTCGCAAAAAATATTCGCTTTGATCTGTTTTGTCGACCAGCTTCAAGTCATAAGTTGCACGCGTATATTCCCACTGCCAACGAACAAAACCTAATTTGGATGAAACATCATCTAAATGAGCCAAATCGCTTTTAAGTCCTAATAAACCGTTTTTTTCAATAATCATTGTAAAGTCCTCCTAAAAGTTTTTCGCAGAAAAACGATCTCTATAATCCTTTATTCATGATAGTATGTTTCCCAAACTTGTGCAAGCCTATTGCTACTTGTGAAGGTTTCATGACAATAAAATTTGAAGTTCTTGTGACACATAGATGAAAGCTGTTGGCTTTTTTGTTAAAATAGGAACATCCTAACAAACCGGAGGTATCAGATGATGGAATCTTTATTGCAAGCAATAGATCTTCTCGTTCCCCAGATGATCAGCTGGCGGCGTTATTTACATCAGCATCCGGAGTTGTCCTATCATGAACGGGAGACAGCGGCTTTTGTGGCACGGCACTTGAAGCAGTGGGGAATGGATGTACGCACACATGTCGGTGGGCATGGTGTCGTAGCTCGTTTAAAGGGAAATGGCAATGGTCCTACAGTGGCCCTGCGTGCTGATATGGATGCACTGCCTATTCAGGATGAGAAGACCTGTGATTACGCATCAAAACATAAAGGTATTATGCATGCCTGTGGACATGATGCGCATACTTCCACACTATTAGGTGTGGCTAAGGCCATGTCAGAAAATCAAGAGGTCCTGCAAGGTGATGTTGTTTTCATATTTCAGCATGCGGAGGAACAAAGTCCCGGCGGCGCAATTAATATGATCAAGGAAGGCGCGCTGGATGGGGTTGACTATGTGTACGGAATTCACCTGTGGACACCATTTCCTGTAGGCAGTGCTTATTCCAAACCGGGTCCGATGATGGCCGCGGCAGATGAGTTTGAAATCGTGGTAAAAGGCAAGGGTGGGCACGGAGGGCTTCCGCATCAAACGATCGACAGTATCGTCATCGCTTCCCAGGTTGTCGGTAATTTGCAAACCATAGTGAGTCGAAGCGTGAGCCCAACGGAGCCCTGTGTTGTTTCTGTAGGCTCTTTTCATAGTGGAAGCAGCTTTAACGTGATTGCTGAGTCCGCCGCTTTGAATGGAACCGTGAGGACTTATGATCCTGAGCTTCGTCTGGATGTAAAAGACAGGATGGAGAGAATTGTTGGACAAACCTGTGAGATGTATGGGGCGGAGTATAGCTTTGATTATAAAATGGGCTATCCGCCTGTTGTCAACGATGAGGGTGAGGCGAACCGATTTCTGCGGGCCGGAGAAAAGGTTGTTCCCGTGAAACCTTCACCACTCATTATGGCTGGAGAAGATTTTGCTTATTACTTACATGAGCGTAAGGGCTGCTTTATGTTTGTGGGTGCGGGTAATCCGGAACAAGGAATCATTCATCCGCATCATCACCCTAAATTTGATATTGATGAAAGCTCGATGAGAGACGCAGCTCGCTTATTTATTGCAATGGTTATGGATTGTCAGAATGGTTAGAGGTTAATCGAATGGGAATGGACAGTTCGGGGAAATCTATGTCTGCGGCGGGAGCAGGGTGTTTTTTTGTTGATAAAAAACCAGCTTGCGTCAGACTATACTCCTGGAGGTAATTCGCATGGGTGCATCACTAATAAAAGACATCATGACAAAGCAATTTGCTACGGTCACGCTAAAGGATAACGTGTATGAGGTTGCGGTAAAGATGAAGCAGGAGGATACTGGATTCATACCCGTCGTTGAAGGAACTAAATTAATTGGTGTAATCACCGACCGGGATATTGTCATTCGTGGCTTGGCCGAGAAAAAAGAAGGCTCAGCAGCAGTTGAAAACGTGATGAGCAGCACGCAAATTACAAGTGCAACTCCTCAAACAACCATCGACGAGGCTGCCAAGCTGATGGCCAAGCAGCAAATTCGCCGGTTACCTGTTGTGGACAACGGAAAGTTGGTCGGGATCGTATCGATTGGTGACCTTGCTGTAAGAGACAAATTCGCTGATGAAGCTGGCGAAGCTTTAAACCAGATTTCTGAAAAAGAAAAAGTGAAGATTTAACTTAACTCTGCTATTATTCAACATTTGGTGAAGACTAATGTTCTCCCTGATTGTGAAGGGGGAACGTTTTTTTTGTTGTAATGTTAACGTGTGCAAGGTATAATAAACGAGTGCAAGAAAATGCTTACAATTATTCTTTTTAATTTAAATGAGAGGCAGGGAAATACGAATGGATAAAGTACGCATCGGTATTATCGGTGTAGGCAACATGGGAAAAAGCCATATCGATTACTTGACCAAAGGCCAAGTAAATGGCGCCGAGTTGACCGCCATTGTGGATACAGACCCAACCCGACTCGAATGGGTTAGAGCCCATCATGGCAATGCAAATATTCAATTGTTCGATAACGCGGAGGCATTTTTCGCATCCAAAGCATTCGATGCTGTAATAGTAGCAACTCCACACTATGACCATCCGACATCTGCTATTCAAACACTTGCTCATGGGTACCACGTTCTGGTCGAAAAACCGGCTGGCGTATACACGAAGCAGGTTCGTGAAATGAATGAGGCTGCGGCTAAATCCGATAAGGCATTTGGTATTATGTTCAATCAGCGTACCAATCCGCTCTATCAAAAGCTGAGAGATTTAATTACTTCTGGTGAACTTGGTCAAGTTCGTCGTACGAACTGGATTATTACCAATTGGTACCGTTCCCAGAGCTATTATGATTCAGGCGGCTGGCGTGCAACCTGGGCTGGAGAAGGCGGCGGTGTTCTGATCAATCAGGATCCGCATCAGCTGGACTTGTGGCAGTGGACTGTTGATATGATGCCGAAGCGTGTAAGAGCGTTTTGCGGCTTTGGTAAATACCGTAACATTGAGGTTGAAGATGATGTAACGGCGTACGTAGAATATGAAAATGGTGCTACAGGGCTGTTCGTGACAACGACAGGCGAAGCACCAGGAACAAACCGTTACGAAGTTAGCGGCGACAACGGTAAAATCGTGATCGAAGATGACAAGCTGACCTTCTGGCGCCTGCGTCAATCCGAGCCTGACTTTAACCGTGAGTTTAAAGGTGGCTTCGGTTCTCCTGAATGCTGGAAATGTGAAGTTCCTGTAATTGGAGCTCCAGGACCACAGCATAAGGGTATTACACAAAACTTTGTTGACCATATCCTAAAAGGAACCAAGCTGTTGGCTCCTGGTGAAGAGGGTATTAAAGGCTTGACGTTATCCAATGCAATGCACTTGTCGTCATGGACTGACAACTGGGTAGATCTGCCAATCAATGAAGACCTGTATTATGAGAAGCTGCAGGAACGTATTAAAAGCTCTACTTTGGTTAAGGAAACCAAGGAACTGCAATTGGACGTTAAAGGCACACATTAATCTACATTCTATACGCTCAATAACAAAAGGTGACTGGTGGGATTGCTCCCTCCTGGTCACCTTTTTTCAAATGCGGCCTCGTAATTTTTCCATAAGCCTTTTTGCTTTTGTCGTGCCTCCTCCTGAGCCTTTTTGAACAAGTCCACATATTTCACGTTTGGTGGAAAGGTCGCTATTCGTGCGTAACCTTCGCTTACCAAAGTGCGATTGAACAACTCGTCCCCAACCCACACATAAGCGAGCAGTCGGTCGTATTGATCCTTGCGGTCAACATCCCATTCCAATTCTACTGTTTTTTTATCAAGACGTTTCTTCGTATAGTTCGAGGCTTCTTCACCATAAAACATGACTGGTGTATTTGGTTTCTTCGTCTCGGGGTATTTCTATAAAATACATGTACAAAATACCATAAATCATATCCTCTCCTTTCAATCTTCTGAGTGAACTGTATCATAGATGAACTGTACATAATTAAAAACTGTACACAAATTGAAATAAGAAGAGATTATTATGTACACTTGCTTCGCACCTTATCGCTTGACGATTAATGAACCGCAATTGCTGTAAACCGAATCAAAGCTTATGACGGGACTGTCTTCGCTGTATAGATTTTTGATCGTCATGCTTTAGCTACTTCCACAAACCTTCCACGGTTTCAGTTCAGGACTGTACTTGGGCAGATAAACGAGCCGTAGTCGTTTGTGCTAACGGAGAAAAGGGTGGATGTCATCTACGTGATGAATACAATGTTGTAAACAATGTCTTTTTCAGCAAGTTCTATTATATTCGCTCTCATGTCATTGCTTGCATGAAACGGATCAATCGACGTCCGCTTGAAGTGATCGACTGACTTCTTCTTCGGGTATAAAAATCTTTAGTTCATTCTATATAGTTCTTTTCGTATCATAAGAGCATTTGATCCTTTCTAATACCTTAAGGACAAATTATCCGATCCGAGATTTTAATAATATTGTCTTAAATAACTATGTGCAACGTTTTATAAAAATAAGATATAATGGAATTTAGAGGAAACGTTACAATACAACTTGAGTCTCCATGAATCACCACGTACCAACAATTAATAATTGGGTTGATTAAAGCGGTCTAGAATCGATTTTAATCCGTTTTTAATTGGTGTTGGTAAATTAGAACTTCCAAATTCAGAAGCTCTTAGAAGTAAAATAGAACGCTGTACTAGCATATTAAATTTTTTTGATTTTATCAAATACGCTAATATGTGCTTCTAGTATAGTATTCCGTATATCACAGTTTAATTAATATCAACGAGATTCAGTTTAAAATGGTAAATTATATGTAAAAAAATTTACTGTCCATGTAAAGGAATGTTATCAAATGAGAAGAATTTACCTAAATTATTATATCATGTTCAATGAAAAGCCCCCTACGGAACCTTATTTGCCTATTATTCCCTCATATTCGAGTAAAGAACAAAAAAAGAATGAGCAAATGCATGGGCTAGATCCTGCCGTAGAAAGAATACTTCCTGCAATATGTTATTGCCTTCACCTACCTAGAAACGGATTTGATACTCTTGATATGAGCCCCAATACAATTGCTAATGGTTATTGGGTTCCACACAGTATTGTCCTAATTCCGTCATATTTTGGTTTGATGAGGGTTTCAGCAAATAAAAAAGATATGCAATCTCCAACGCTTGTAATATATGAAGATTCATGTTTTGAAATCGCAAAAGAATTTGCTTCAAAAAATGGAAGCCTGATTAACTGTGTACCTATCTCCTCTTTAACAACAGAACTTCTAAAAGAACACTGGTCAAAAATCACTTCATTTATACAAGAAATACCACAAATTGAAAATCCACTACATGTAGAACCAGAACTATTACCTGAACAAGCTAGGGTGGCATTACCTTTAATCTTTCAATTAAATCAATTCCGAGCAAGTAAGGAACTACTTGAAAGGTTGAAGAATACCGAATTTTCTCGAGATTCATTATTGGAAGAAACTATTTTATCAAGATCACGTATAGAAACGCTGGCAAAATTAGAAAAACAAAGTATGCAAATTAATACCAAAGATGAATTTATTAGTATATTAGGAAAAGAAATAGAAAATTGTAGATTACCTTTAGTGATTACATTATCTGGAACGGCTGGTCGACTGAGGCCTCGAGGTTCTTCATCGAAAAATGAGCTTGTTTCTTCTGAGAAAACTGCTGTCGAGATTCTTGGTATTCATAGAGCAGCAGCTAGTAGGGGGCTATGGTTAGATGGTGGTGTTCTTTCTACTGATCTATTTACTGAACTGCATCAACTGGAAGATCATTGTAGAGCTAGAAAGCAATCCAATCGTTTCATATGGGATAGCATGAAACGTATCGGTAACCTCCTCGAGAGACAAATAGGCTCCGTTGGAATAGAGATGATTCTTTCTTCATCACATATTTCAGCCTATTCTGATTTCCCGATAGGAGTTGCTATTTTACCAGGACAAGAAGATCCGTTGTGTTGCACAAGGCCAATTTCTAATATTCCTATCTCACCATTGACTCGAACAATGCAGATGGAACTAACACGAACTTTTGAGCATTATATTGGTCGAAGCAGAGGGTTTAAAATAGTTATCGTTGAATGCTTATCTCGTGATGATCATATAAGACCATATTCGGATGTTGCTTGGAAAGAGATTATCGGCATGCTCAATGATAATAAATCTGTACAAGTTATTTATTCTGAAGCACAAACAAGAAAGGGACTAAAGGACATATTAGATCAAAACCTTGACGCCGATATTTTGGTAATATCTGCGCATGGTCACTATAGAAATAAAAATAATTTTGCGGGTCTATATATCGGAAAAGAGATTTGGTTGGCAACTGAAAACGATATTCATGTACCACCAATCGTTATTCTAAGCGCATGTCATGTGGCTCCACGTGGATTAGGTGCAGTTACTGTTAATGATTTGCTATTGAGATCTGGAGCAAACGTAGTCATTGGCACACTAATCCCTGTTGATGTCAAAAAAAATGCGACTCTTACTGGAAGACTATTTGCTTATATCACCGATGCGTTGGAAGGAAAGGGAGACTGGGGTCGGTCTCTCGACCAAGTCTGGCATCATGTTTTGGCATCTAATGCTGTACACGAAATCCTAGAATCAAATAAGAATCTTATGGAATGGGCCAATAAAAGCATCCCAGGGAAACTCAGTAGGATTCAAGAATTTAAATTCTCTAGATCAGTTGATAAATTAAGATATGGACATATTTATTCTGATACAAAGAAAGTTTTAAGAGAGATGGCAATGGAAGACGGATTAGGAGAATATTTTGATGAGGTGATGTCTTCTCAAGGTTTCTTTCCTGAGTCATGTTTCTACACAATGACCGGGAAGCCTGAAAATGTTATTTTATGTGAACCAATAATCGAGGACTTTATTAAGAGCGGAAGAACTATCTAGCATAAATTCAATAATATTTTGCCCCATTTGATCTACGTAGGGGCAAAATATTTGCTCAAAACTTATGATATATGCTAAAGATTACAATGAATTTTGTGTTTTGAAGTATAACCGTGGCTAAGATTAGAAATCAACTTATTGCATAATAATTAGTCGAAGTACAATCTTTAGCTGAAGGATAATCATTGGAGGGGATAAGCGTTGAAATCGCCATACATTTCGCGTGTAAAGATAAAAAATTTTAGGAATTTCAAAGATATCGACGTTTCTTTAAGCCACAAACAAATTATCATCGGTGAAAACAACGTGGGCAAGACGACCTTACTTCGGGCCATACAGCTTATACTCGACCCAAAACTTTCCGACGAAGACCGTCAACTCTCAGAGTCCGATTTTTACGATGGATTGGAATCCCCCTTTGAAAACAGTGAAGAAATTGAGGTGATGATCGAGATCCAGGGCTACGATCATAACAAAACACTCCTTTCCGTTCTATCCGACGCCACTGTCTCGGTCAATCCACAAACCTTGAGGCTGACTTACCGCTTTTATCCTGTTGATAAAGAAGACGGAGCGAAAGAGTATAATTACACAATTTATCAGGGCTTAAGAACGGATATTCCGTTCACTCACAGCCAAAGGAAATTCCTCAACATGCGGGTAATCAACGCTATTCGAGACGTCGAGAGCGAATTGAAAAACTCCAGAAGGTCGCCCATCACACACCTCCTCAAGCAATATGACTTTGACAAATCCGAACTGGAAAAAATCGCGGCGAGTCTCAAGGCTCAAGGCGACCAAATCCTGACGCTTGGTGAGATAATGGACTTGACGGAAAAGATTAACATCAGGTTCGGTAAAGTCATCGGAATCCAACCCGACTCCAACATTCACCTGGGGACAATAGATATCGATCCTAACCGTATATTAAACACATTAAAGATAATGATGGGAGCAAACAAGCGCCCAACAAGCGAGACAAGCTTGGGACTAAACAATATCCTTTATATTTCTTTGGTCCTTCTTTCGCTTGAGGACAAAACCGTCCCGAGCTTTATGAAGGCAAAGAGATATGAGGATTTGCTCTGCGAGGAGGGAAGCGGGATACTCACGGAGTGTTACGAGGAAAACGACAAAGAAGATTACCTGCTTAAGCGCCATCTTGAAGACAGTTTCCAAAGGCGACTTTACGAGTTCATGGATTCGAACGCCCGTAATAATAAAGGTTTCACAATACTAGCCTTGGAGGAGCCTGAAGCTCACCTCCATCCTACATTGCAGCGCGTGATCTACAAAGAAGTAATGCTCGGCGAATCTTCGGTATTAATGACAACGCATTCCCCACATATTACCTCTGTCGCACCTCTGGAATCGATCGTTCATTTACGCTGGACAAGCGAGGGGACGATGATCAATACAACGGCGGGGCTTGATCTAACACCTGGCGAAAGTAGAGACCTTAAGAGGTACATAGACGTCAAGCGGGGCGAGCTGTATTTTGGGAAAGCGGTCGTAATTGTCGAAGGGATAGCAGAGGAATACTTGATCCCGAAATTCGCTGAGCTTTTGGGTAAGCCGCTCGACCTAAAAGGGATTATCGTCTGCAACATCAACTCTACAAACTTCAAGCCTTACATCAAATTTTTAGACAAGCTCGGTATTCCTTACGTAGCTATTACCGACGGGGATTTTTATACCAAAGAGGAGTCTACTGACGACGAAAAGAGAATTTACCATGTCCTTGAAACCGAGGGAACAGAACATTTCGGTTACCTCGGAAATGAGATAATGTGCGGCTTGCTTACCGATTTGAAAAAGGTCAGCGTGAAACATATTCCAAGTGGTTTTGCTGATCAAGACAAGTTACTTGCAGAGCATGGCCTTTTTGTCGGGCGTTATACGCTTGAAGTGGATATTATGGTGAGAAACGCGAAAAATGAAAAAGAGAAGAAGATATTATGCCAGGTATTCAACGAATTAACCTCAGGTGGACCTCGACAAAAGGGGAACTTCAAAAATGAATTGGATGAAGGACGTTATTATGACTGCTTGAAGAAAATTGAAAGTAGTAGCAACGGAATCGGTAAAGGCCGATTCGCCCAAAGGTTATCCGATATTTGCACGAAGTTTCACATCTCCAGTTACATCAAAAAGGCAATTAACCAAATATATGATAAAGTGGACGGGTAAACGATGGAATTGTATACGAAGAAGCTCGATCAACTTAAACGGGACCCAGACCAATTGCAAGCTTTACTTTCCGAGAGAAGCACTGTCGTGATTGCTGGACCAGGCAGCGGAAAAACGACTGTTCTGACCCTAAAAATCATGCGCCTTCTTAAGGAGAAAATCAGCCCTCCTAGAGGGCTGGCGTGTGTGACATTCAACAAAGCCGCTGCCGAGGAATTCAAAGACAGACTAAAGCAGTTGGGCTACCAAAGACGAAGTAACGTTTTCCAAGGGACCGTTCATTCGTTTTGTATATCGGAAGTGATCGCGCCCTTCGCTCACCTTTATCATTATGGAATTCCCTTGCCGCTCAGACTGATTTCAGCCAAAGAAAAAAGAATCCTTTTCAACAATGTTGTCAAGGAATTGAAGTTTGAAGACATGAAGCTTAAGATTGAAGATATGGACAAGGAAAGGACCCTCACTATCGAGGGAATCAGCAAGGTTGAGATCTCGAGCTACGACATCGCACTAAGGACTGCCAAAGAGTATGAGATTCGCTTGCACTCCCTTGGGATGGTCGATTTCGTTGACGTGGTCAAATATGCGACTTTGATTATCCAAAAAGAGGAATATGTGCGTAACTGCCTTGAAGCAAAATTCCCATGGATATTGATTGACGAGTACCAGGACCTAGGTAAGCCCTTGCACGAGATGGTCCTAAACTTGTTTTATAAAACGAAAATAAAAATCTTCGCGGTTGGCGACCCTGATCAGTCCATTTACAGTTACAACGGCGCGATTCCCGATTATTTGATGGAGCTTTACGAAACTAAGAATGTCCTGCCCATCGAACTAACCACGAACTACCGCAGCAACCAAGATATTATTGATGCTTCGGGTCTTGCTCTAGGGACCGATCGAATCAGAAATTATAAAGCGGGTTTACGCTTGGACGAAAAGGCCGAGTTCCACTTTATGGTTTGCGAAGAGGAGATGGCTAAGCAATACGAAGTGGTTTTCTCCACAATCATTCCCGATTGCGTGAGCAGAGGCGTACCTCTTGAAGAGATTTGCGTCATTGTCGGAAGAAACTCGGAAGCGGCTGATTTGGGCCAACGATTAAGTGAAGCGAGAATCCCATTTCATATAGCGAGAAGAAACGATCTTGAACTAAGTGACATCGTCAAATGGCTGATGAAATGCGCCGTGTGGACGTTGGACAAGACAAAAGAATCTTTGAACGACTTAACCTCCTTCTGGTCCAAGATCCTTATGTCACACGACATGCCAGCAAACGATCAGGTCGCTCTGCAAAGGGGTTTGTTTGAGACATTAACCGCTAGCTTGAAGCATTCCGAAAACCTCGGTGATTGGATCTCATTTTTGATTGATCGCTTCAAATTAATGGACTTGCTTACTGATTCCTCTGTTTACCCAGAAGAGACGGAGAATCTGGAGAAGCTCATTACCATCGCTTCTGAGGGGCAATTCGTGGATTACACGCTTGCCCAATTCAGTAAGATTGGCAAGCCTGTCAATCAAGTGACCGTCACAACCAGGCATAGCTCCAAAGGTCTAGAATTCGAAGTCGTAATAATGCTCGGCATGGAGGAAGAGCGGTTCCCATCCTATTATAGCATTAATTCCTCAGACCCTTCTGAGTTGGAGGAAGAACACAGAGTGTTCTTCGTGTGCGTGAGCCGTGCCAAGCGCGTATGTTATCTTCTCAGATCTAGATATTTTAAAAATCAGTACGGGAGAAAGTTTAAAAAAGAACCCTCGAGGTTTTGGGAAATGCTTGAGATAAAATATGGAGAACAAATCACAAGCCATAATATGTAACTTAAACGGCTACAATTGTTGACTTTAAAAAACCTATAGATACGGAAAGAATAAAATGCGAATTATTACGATCATTTCCAGTTAATGGCGCTTATTGAAATATTTACATCGCATAGCAGCTATTCTTAAAAACATCAACTGAGATACATAAAAAGAACGGGATGATCTATGATCTGGACCCTCTGTCAAGGACACTTGAAAAAAAGAGTGGTTTAGGTGTTCGTTGAAAATAAAGTTCTATATAAAACGCAATTAAGATTATAACCTAACGAGCAGTCGATCAATCGTCTTCAATGGAAGCTTATTGATTCGCTG
>NZ_MRTH01000032.1 GCF_001956045.1 Paenibacillus sp. FSL H7-0331
ATGATTAAAACGAAAAATCTTGCCATAGGGCGTTCCTCTGTCTGCAAAAGCTTGCGCGTGACTTTCCCCTTTGGACACATCCAAACCAATGACAGGGTTCACATAATCACTCCAATTATATTTTTCACCGGCAACCCCTAACCTTCTTGTCGTCCACATTATGGCATGTGATTCGGGATCATGGTCCCAACCAGCCTAATCATGGTTTAGCAAGTAGGGGGGATGAACTGTATAGCTCTCGGGATCCATCTCCCACGGGCAGAAACGTTCGATCCCCGGCTACCGCTATCTTACGTCCACACAAAAATAAGGTCTACCAGAAAGATCTGGTGACCTCATAATACGAACGGGCAGGATAGTGTGGTGCCTACCTTGAATACATAAGGGTAAAGCTAATTGTTTGCTGTAATCGCGAATGGGTCGCATCTTTAAGGAAAGCAGGCACCACATGAAACTCAAAGGAACTATGACAGAACAGTCATATCGAGAAGAATTAATAGCATCAAAATCTCATTTGTTCAATGAGATATCCATGTGTAGGTTTTTAAACATAATTAGAGAGACATTTCCCGCTGTGAAGACAGCCTACGTTTTATCTTGGACACCAGAACAAGGTGAGGATATCATTAGCTTTCTTGTGGATACTCACTCAGTTATTAAGATTGAACTGGACCGTTATGATAAAACACTTGTTCCGATAGTCGATGTGTATCCAATTGAAAATTGGATGAAGGGACTTAGTAAAACGTTTCAGATTAAAATCGCAGTAGCCTTCGATTTAGCTATGAATGATTTAATATAAGGCAATTAAGGTAATTGCAGTAACAAGTACTAACGGGAAACTATAGCTCAATAAACAACTAAGACGCGGCTGCTGGCATCGGGGCATGGGTTTGAATATATGTGTGCAGGCGATTTTATTCAGCGCTCTTAGGTTCAATAAGGCTGCGGTTACGTAGAGTTTATTGGTGTTGCGATAAAGAATCAGGGCTCATATTATCGGCAGCTCCGCTCCATGACAGTCGTCCATCTCCTGATTCCACTTGGAGAACCTCCCCAAAAATACGTTTGTGATCTACCGCGAGTGAATGAGCCGATCCAAATTTTGAATGCGTTGTTGCATGAAAAATCCCCTCTCATCGTCGTATTTTCCTGACCTATGCATTTTGATATCTATTCTATGGTCAAAATATATACTGATATGGCTTAGAGAAGACATGCCGTTATATTTTTCAATAGAAACTGACAAAAAAGTATCCCAACATTATAATTGTTTAATATATCCTATAGCGGCACTGACTAGGAGGACGGCATGAAATTTCAACCAATGTATGATGATGGGGAATTATTTCTACCGAAGATCGAATTAAATATGACATCGAACCAATCGATTGGCATTATAACGGACTTGAAGCGAAAACAGCTTTTAATGAATCAATTAGTGAATCATTCCCAATATTATTTATTTCGAGCTCAGCAAAAAGAGTATATGCGTTTAACGGTGGAAGAGCTAATCAATTTTCTAATCAAAGTAACGGAGAGGAATGACCATGTCGCTTTGTTATTGGATTATTTTGCTTTAAAAGAAGAACGGAAGATAAAAATCAAGGATTTAAGCTCATCGAAAAGGATGTATGTGACATTACTGCGTGTCTTTTTTGCGCATCAGCCTACACTTGTACTGGAGGAACCCTATTTTTACTTGGAAGAACAAGATCGTCGTCAATTTAAACGGATTCTGGATGACCTTTCGAAAGAAAAGCGGATTTTAATTTTAACTTCGAATTTAGAGGATGCCATTATTTCCTGTGATGCCATTTATCGATTGAACGAGTTCGGATTTCATCAATTAGATATCCGGGACTCAGAAGAGGATAAGCAGGAAGTACAGAAACAAGATGAGGCCAATATAACCTTGCAGAAGATATCTACAAAAAGAAAAGACAAAGTGATTTTATTTAATCCGCCTGAAATCGATTTTATAGAAAGTATAGATGGTTCGATCCTTGTTCATGTGGGTGGAGAAAATTATGACTGTGCTTTGACGCTAACCGAGCTCGAGCAGAAATTGTTAAATTTCGGGTTTTTCAGGTGTCATCGATCCTACATCGTTAATCTGCAAAAAGTAAGAGAGATTATTACATGGACGAAGAATAGCTACAGCTTGCGATTAAATACAGGTAAAGACGCCATAGTTCCGTTATCTCGTTCAAAATTGCATGAATTAAAAACACTTCTTAACATTTAACTTCCGGGGTCGAACCAATCAAGCATTGGGTGGTACCATTCAGGCGATAACAGCTACATTTCGGCGGTTTTTGATGGCTGGAAGCATGCAATTTGTATATGTTTAAGTCATCAACTCTAAGGAAGTGGTGTTTATGGATGTTATCCAAGTAGAACGTATTCGAAAGAGATTTGGAAATAAGGATGCGTTAGCCGATGTGTCTTTTTCAATTCCACAAGGGGAAATTTTTGGTTTCCTAGGTCCGAGTGGTTCAGGAAAAACGACATTAATAAAAATTTTAACTGCGCAGTTAAATCCGACAAGTGGACAGGCAAGTGTATTTAACCAGCCAGCGGAGATGATGCATCAGTCTTCACAGAAGATGCGCTTTGGCATTTTGACAGATAACAGTGGTCTATATGAGAGATTAACTATTGAGGAAAATCTAGAGCTGTATCACCAATTATATGATCTTCCCAGATCTTCAATCGATAAGGTGCTGCAGTTTGTAAACTTAAGCAGAGAGCGGAAAAAGAAAGTCAATCTCCTATCGAAAGGGATGCGTCAGCGTGTCATGTTGGCATGCGCGATTATCCATGAGCCGGAATTATTATTTTTAGATGAACCTACTTCGGCTTTAGATCCAGTAAACTCATCACATATTTATAAAGGCTTACGCTACTTAAATGAGAAAGGGACAACGATTTTTTTAACTACGCATGATATGGCTGAAGCAGAATTGATATGTAATCGTGTAGCGATTTTGTATCAGGGACAAATCCAAACCATCGGCTCACCGAAGGAACTTAAACGACAGCATCGGGAAAACGTAGTTTGTGTTGACTTAATAAATGGGGAAACATACGAGCTCCCGTTAGATGAGGGAACGGCTGATCAAATAGCTGATTGGATGAAACGAGGGTTAATTGATCGATTAGAAACGAAAGAGCCAAGTCTAGGTGATATCTTTATTCAAATGACAGGAAGTGAGTTACTATGAGTATCTCATTAAAACGTGCCCGGGCGATATTTGTGAAGGATTACAAAGAGTTTTCACGTAATTATGCGCTCTCTATTATGTTGATTTTTCCAATTATCCTCGCACTTCTTTTTCGGGGGGCAGGTTCGTCTTTACCTGGAGCTATCGGTTTTCTTCTAAATACTTCGTTTGTATTACTAACATGTTTCGCACAAGCATGCTTGATTGCGGAAGAAAAGGAGCGTAACACTTTACGGTCATTAATGATGACTCCGGCCACGACCATGGATGTTCTAATCGGTAAAAGTACTTTAGTCTTTGTCATGTCTGCTGTTGTTCTGGCTATTGCTACGTTTATATTTGGCTATAAGCCAGCTAATATATGGGCGTTTGTCGCAGCAATCATTCTTTCGATTATTCTATATACAGCAGCCGGGACGATATGTGGTTTATTCTCCAAGACGTTGCTGGAAGCATCATTATCTATCATTCCTGCAGCGATAGTATTTACTGCGCCTCCAGTTGCAACGTTACTATTTGGTGATTTTCCGATTTTCAAAGTACTGGATTATACACCAAGCGTTCAACTTGTGCAATTGCTAAATATACGCAATATAGGCTTTACGACGGGAGACTTAATAAAACCCCTCCTCATTATTTTGGTATGGACGGTTGTATTAACGATTGTATCTGTTATTTTGTATCAAAGACGGTTAAAGGATGAGTAGGATAAAATTTATTCCAAATCTTGCTGTTGTTATAGAGTTTGATTATACTCTAGCCACTATAGAATCGCGTATTTCCACAGAGGAGGGACCAAATTCCGATGAATTTAGTCGTCAAGTTGATGCAAAAATTCAAAGACCGAGATACCCAGAATAAGCTGAAAGTCTATCAGGACAAAGTGGAGCTCATCAGGAAACGGAATTTGGAAGCATGGGACGATCAACAGCTTCAAGCGGAATCCCTCCGGCTGCAAGAAGAAGCAAAATCGGGTACGCCTTTGGATGATCTGCTTGTCGATGCTTATGCATTAGTCTGCGAGGCAGCGAAGAGAAAGCTCGGATTACAGCCTTACGATGTCCAGATCATGGCTGCCATGGCTCTGCACGAGAGATTTGTGATCGAGCAGCATACCGGTGAAGGAAAAACGCTCTCTGCTGTTATGCCTGCTTATCTAAATGCGCTGACCGGCGAAGGCGTTCATGTGCTGACTTTTAACGATTATTTGGCAAATCGGGATGCGGAGTGGATGGGCCCGATCTATCGTTTCCTTGGGTTAACAGTAAACTCGGTTCAAGCGGGTATGAGCCTGTTTGAGAAACGGGAAGCGTACGCCAAGGATATAACTTATGTTACGGCTAAAGAGGCGGGATTCGATTATTTGCGCGACACGATCGCACTTAACGAAGCCGATACCGTGCATCGTCCTTTCCACTATGTCATCGTCGACGAAGCGGATTCACTGCTTCTCGACGAAGCGCGGGTGCCGCTAGTCATCACCGGCGAGTCGGGCTCTTCCAGCGACGACGGCATTCGTTTCGCAGAAGTGGCTCGGCAGCTCGAGCAAGATGAGCATTACGACTTCGACGAGTTCCAGCGGAACGTTTACTTGAACGAAGCAGGCTCTGCGAAAGCGGAGTCGCTGCTGGGATGCGGCAATTTGTATGATAGCCATAATAGTCATTTGTTAACGTCATTAAATTGCGAGCTCCATGTGGAATCTTTATTAAAAAAAGACGTCGATTACATCGTCAAGGACGGTAAAATCGAGCTGATCGAAGAATATACCGGCCGCGTGGCGGAGAACAGGTATTTGCCGGACGGGCTGCAAGCCGCGCTTGCGGCCAAAGAAGGGCTGCAGTCGAAAGCCGGCGGGAAAATTCTCGGGATGATCACCCTTCAACACTTCATTAGCCTGTATCCGAAGATTTGCGGAATGACGGCTACCGCGCACGCTTCCGCAATGGAATTCAAAGATATTTATGCGCTGCAGGTCGTGCAAATTCCACCGAACCGGCCAAACATACGGATCGACCATCCGCACCGGATTTATACCCATAAAGAAGCCAAGCTTAAGGCGCTTGTACAGGAAATCTCGTCCGTCCATGCGAAAGGACGTCCAATTCTCATTGGTGCGTCAAGCGTCGAGGAGTCTGACATGCTGGCGGAGGCGCTAGCGGTTGCCGGCGTACTTTGCCATGTTCTGAATGCGAAAAACGACGCAGAAGAAGCCGATATCATCGCAAAAGCTGGAGAAATTGGCGCCGTGACGGTGTCTACGAATATGGCGGGACGCGGCGTTGACATTCGGCTCGGCGGCGGCAACCCCACGCAAGCAGAAGTTGTCGCCATGCTGGGAGGATTGTACGTGATTGGTACGCATGTGAATGAAAGCGTGCGGATCGACGACCAACTGCGCGGGCGTTCTGGCCGCCAAGGCGACCCTGGAGCTTCCGTATTTTTCATAAGCTTGGAGGACGAGTTGTTGCTTCGGTTCGGCATCAATAAAGCGATTCGCGCTCCCAGGCAGGATGAGGCACTCGAAGAGTCGGTGCTCCGCAGCAAAATCGCGCATATTCAGCGCGTTATTATGGGCCAAAACTTCCATATCCGCCAGGAACTGAACAGTTATTCGGATATGGTGGAGGATCAAAGGCGAATCTTATACGCGGAGAGACTCGGAATTTTGAATGGCGAGAAGCCGATGAGCCCTTCGGAGCAGCGGGTACGGCTTTTTTATATCGACGAGTTCTGGGCTGACCATCTTGCATACGTTTCTTACATTCGCGAAGGCATCCACTTGGAGAGCCTTGTCAGCGGCAATCCGATCGACGAATTTCATGCACAAATCACCCAAGCATACGAGCAAATTCCAACTAAAATAAATAGCGAGTCGGCGAATATGCTTGTAAGGCTCGGAGGTTCGAATGATCCGGCGAAGTGGGAAGAGTTCGGTCTGAAGAGCCCTACTTCCACTCGGACTTATATAATCAACGATCAATACATCCAGAATAAGCGCAGCTCATGGACCGCAATGACTGTATTTGCTTTTGGGATTCGCAATATTTTGAGGCCGATATTCAAACTGTCAGAATTTTGATGCAGCGTAGCTTGTTCAAGGATGAACGGGACGAATACGAGCGAACGTTCGATTCATCCTGTGCTGAAAATGTTGAAGCGAAGCGTTGACTCCGTGTTGACTTCGGACAATAAAATATACATCGCAAGGGCGTACTTGCCCCATGGTGATGTATTCAAAGTTGAAGTGCGTTGAATTAAATCTGTTTTCCTAGAATCTGATTATATATCTTGTCCGCTTGGATTCCACAATTTTATAATCGATATAAACATACCACTGCCGTCAAAGCTATGGCGGCTTTTTTGCACTCATTTTGAGAGGGGGATTTATATGCCGAATGCAACAGCAACACGTGAACGACTGACTTCCTCTGTGACCTCCTTGCATCATCCACTCGATTATTACTTCGGCCTCTTCCTTCGAGCCAAAGAGACAGAGGGCTTGAAAATATGTACGATATGGGGGCAACGAACGATTTTTACTATCTCGTCGCCTTCTTCCCCGAACCTCTTCAAACCGACCGAATTACGATAGAAGGCGGTCTTACTCAGCTGGGCAACAAAATGGGGAATATCCCCATTCGCCAAGGGCAATGGAATTTCGATTTTTCCATCGATATGAAGAAAGCTAATAAAAAGACAACCATTACTCCGCTGAAGGGAAGCTATACCACTCCGGACGGAATGACGGTTCGATTGAAGCGGTTGACCCGGATGGTGCAGGGAGTTCGCTTGGAACACGACACCGAACTCAGTGAGGAAGCCTTGGCACGTTCACCACAAGAATTATGGAAGCAACAAGGTTTGAAGTTTCATTTGGAGGATATGCAAGGGGGGGGGGATCCAAAGCGTTAATTCGAGAAAAGTGGCACCGGGTTTTGTGATGACTCAGTCCCGTAACCCCGGGGACAAGCCTGGTATGATGCAATGGAGCTATACGTTTCAAGATTTGCCACTGGACAGCCCGTACACCTTCATATTTGATGGTTATTTCGTCTCGGAGCGCGACGATGCTTCGGTGCAGTTTGAGCCGTCCAAGCTAAAAGTTCAACCGTTTCCTTTCCGTTTTGAGGGTGACGATCTTATGTTAAGAGATTTCACTGTGGAATCCCCACCGAATACGAATGGAGAAGAAGTGGAGGGATCCTTGCATCTAGACGGTACGCTGTGGAATGAGTATTTGCAAAGCGAATGGAGGTTAAAAGTACCCAATGGTAAAGAGTATACGATCACAATGCGCGGCGCTTCGACAACGGAAGGGTCTTCTGGATGGAAAGACGGTTATATTCGGCTCGGCGGACCAAATTTAGGTGGTCTATTTGAATTCCGCGCTCCGGGGCTTACAGAGATACCGGACCGGCTTCAGCTAACTCGGACGGTAGTGGATCGGCTTTATACCAACGTGGATTGGTCCACACCGGTAAAAGAAGAAAGCTAGCAACCGTGAAGGCAAGCTAACGCTAGTCTGATTAATGCAGGACTGGGGGTCCAGTTAAGCTTAATAAAAACGATAGCTCAATAAAGAACAACAAATTCATAAATCCGAGTGCTATTGGTTTCTTTCATTGCAGTTACTAGTATCTCTAGTTCGTTCTCCTGTTTCATCTTTGATCCCATCCTTTTCGGTCTTTTCTAAATCATCACCCGAATTGGCCGGTTGTTTAAAACACAAGTTCATTCTATATAGTACATTCAGTTAGAGGGAACGCGGTGTGCTGGGAAACTAGCACGCTCCGTGTGGAGCAGGGGAAAAGCTGGAGATCACTTCAAATGCTTACCTATTGCAACCGTTTGTTTAATATAGATCTCGGGCGCAGGCTAATGGTGATTTCATAGAAATAGGGTGACAACAAAGTGATTTACGAGAAAGTGCACACAATGCATGACTGGTGGGACGGGCTAAAAGCAGGTGTAGCAGAATATCAAGGAATTCCTTATATTTTCACTAAAAATTTCAGTGAGGAACTAGATGATTACGACGACTACTATTTGCTAAACCCTATCACAGATATAATCCCATTCGTATTAGTCCATTCTCTTTCCACAATCCCATTACTATGGGCTTTCGTAATTCAGGATTAACTCTTCCATATCACAAATTTTTAATATTTCCCTTATTATTATTTTGAAGAGAGCAATCAAAGAGTTAGGTTGACAGTTAAAACCAAATAATATTTTATAGACTATAACATTAATCAATTATTTTTCCGATAATGACAAGTAAGGGCTTTTTTTTAAAATAATAGACTATGGTTATAGTCTATTATGTAAATGTATTACCCTATGAAGAGCCTAACGATAAATTATCAAGAAACGCGTTACTTACCTACCATCAACGCGTTTAGATTTGGTTTCTGCACAGCAGTATATCGACCAGATGCTCAAATGTATTGCCGTTAAGAGTAGGATGCGTTTGTGTTGGTAATTGTGCTTTCCTTGCTTTTATTGGGGTAGAAAAAGGGTGGTTACCTTGCACAATTTATAGTATGAGGAGTGTTTGCCATGAAAATTTCGATTCATTCAGGAAACGAACAGATTGCGAGAAGCTTAAAAGGCAGAACGTGGAAAGGTATTTCCCCTCAATCCGGCGAGAAACACAAAATGATAAAGGAGGATGAGTTATCGATAAGCAAGCGAGCCAATAACCTTTGGAATCAAAACGGTGGGAAGAGAACTATGACGGAACGTTTAATGGAACAAAAACAACAAATCGCGGAGCGCAGAAGTCAATACATATCAAAAGCCATGGAAAAAGATATGGACCCGGAAGTCATAAAACTGGAGCTGGAGGAGTTTGATACTCAAATCGAAGAGATCGAGAATCAAATCCGAAAGCTCCAGCTTGAGGAACAACACAAAGCGATAGGTATGGATAAAGAAAGCAAAAAAGAAGAGGGCAATAACGATGATGATGAAGTCCAGAGTCACGGTTCAATAAATCCTAGACAGGTAGAAGATCCTCTTGCATCGAACACGATGAAAGCACTGATATCGGTGAGCAACGAAATGAAACAAACCAGCAGTGTGAAGATGGCGCAAATTACATTGAATAGGGAATCCAAAGCTTGGGAATTTAGCGACCCTGCTCGTTCTAAGGCGCTTAAAAGCAAAGCAGAGGATTTAGATGGAAAAATGATAGAAATTTCAGGGAATGCAAGTAACGAGATCGCACATGCTATCGAAAAGGATAAAAAGGAAAGTTTACACCATCACCAAATTGAAAGCGAGGGAGTCGACTTCACCGAAGCTGTTAATGTTGACCAAGTTTTTGACACTCCAGAAGAAGAACAAGAGCCCTCAAGCAAGACAAAAGTGCTAGGTGGTGGGAATCCAACTCATGTACAGGAATTAATAACCTACTCGGTGATTAGCAATAACAAGGAAATAATCAGAGGGAATACGGTAGATCAAAAGATCTAACCTGCTGAGATCATAACGAAAGATATCGCACACGAAAAAGTTTTTATGATATTCGTAATTGGATAATGGATGACGAGTGCGAGGAGTCGGCTTGGTCCGCACCTTCATGACTCCGACATCTGGGTATGCTTCTCTTTATTCCAGGCATTTAGAGCATTAAGCCTTCCCTACTTTGATGTCGTATTGATCATAGACAATATTGTATTGGAAAAGCTGAATAGGAGAGAAATTTGATGATCAACAAAGATAATCGCATCTCGCTTTCCGAATTGATCGTCATGAAAGAAATTTGGAAAGAACTGAGATGTACTGCAGCCGTAATCGTTGAGAATATTTCCCTACGATCCGTGTGGCATTTTCGAACGATCAAAGCATTGCTTCGCAACCTGGTGAATAAAAAGATGGTCGGTTTCACGGTGGACGAGCACGATAGCCGGGTGTACTTTCTCAAGGATAGCCAAATAACAGAAGCCGAGGCGCCTGCTGAATAGCAGCGTCGATGGAGAAACGGGCGGTAAAGCGAGATCTTTTTGGCTTACCTGCAACTTGCCTGGCAATTTGCCGCACCCGCACCGTCAACTGTGATTGTCCTGCAAACCAATGGACTCCTGCTCTATGACGGATGAACAGACTACTGTTCCACTCCCCTTGTTGGATAAGAAGCAAGCCATAACGAACGCCTTCTTCTTTGCTCAGCAAGCGCAAAACTTGCGCATCGCAGCACATCTCAATGTCTTCAGTTGTCCATCCGAGTGTGCATATCCAGAGGACAAGCAGAGTCTTGGCTGACAATTTCATATTCATTTATATAACCTATAAGGCTTGGTTTGCATGCCAACAGCTTCTTGACTCAGATTAAGGGAGATAGCTTTCATATCTATTTCACCAATCTTAAATCAATCTTAAATCGTTAACAACAGTGGCGGAGAATGATAAACTGTATGATAAACTGTATGTACGATATCAGGAATGACGAGGAGGTCGAGCGTGTGCAAAGAACGGTGCTGCTCGTCAATGATGACCACGATATTGTGGAGTTGTAGAAGCTTTTTCTGGAAAAGGAGGGCTTGCGCATTTTAGAAGCTTATAATGGCATGGAGGCGTGGACCTGTATTCGTCAGGAAAAGATAGATATGGTTGTGCTTGATATTATGATGCACCGACTGGATGGCATTCAATTACTGCAAATGCTTCGCACAGAGTACAAGCTACCCGTTATTCTGCTGTCCGCCAAAAAGCAGGACAACGATAAAATTATGGGTTTGAAGCTCGGTGCAGACGATTTTATCGCGAAGCCGTTTAATCCGCAGGAGGCGGTGGCCCGTATTCAGGCTGTCCTGCGGCGGACCTATGAGTTTAATGAGCCCGTCCCGTATGATGAGCTTGATCAAGCTGGGCAAAGTGTCGTCGGGGAGCTGACGCTTGATCATCAAACCTGTGTATTGTACAAGGTGGGCCGGAAGATCCCGCTGACAGCAATCGAATATAAGCTGCTGACGATATTTATGAAGTCGCCCGGACGCATATATACGAAGAAGCAATTGTTTGAGAAGGCCTGGTCTGAACATTATTATGAGGATGCCAATACGGTTATGGTGCACATCTCCAGATTGCGCGAGAAAATGGAGGACTCGCCCAAGCAACCCGTCTATATTCGCACGATTCGCGGGCTTGGCTACAAATTTGCCAAGAAGGATGGTTTTGATGGGAAATCCTTTGAGGAGGGATAAGCTGTTTTACTGATTAATGAAATCCTATCTCTTCTTCGCGATTACGCTCGGGGTGGTCAACCTGGCCTTCATGTCCTTGGTGCTGGATACGGACAGCCAGACCATCGAGATCTCGATGCCGGGGGTGTTCTTGCTGCTGCTGCTGTTTGGCGTCAATGTGTATGTCTACAGCTTGTGGACAGCCAAGCGAATTACCCGGCCGCTGGAGCATATTGCGGATGCGATTCAGCGAATGGAGAAAGGGCAGTATGCCGAGCGCCTCAATATTACGGCCGGCTATGAATTTGGAGTCATACAGCAGCACTTCAATGATATGGCGGAGACGCTGGGCCGGACAGAGCTTGAAAACCACAGGCTGCAAGACAGCAAGCAACAGATGCTTGCCGACCTGTCACATGATCTGATGACGCCGATGACAACGATAAAGGGCTACGCCAAGGCGCTGCAACTGGGGATGGTTGACAGCGAAGGGAAGAAGGAGCGGTATTTGCAACTGATCTATAACAAGGCCACACTTGTTACCTCGATGATTGATGATATCTTCAATCTGTCCAAACTGGAGCGCGCAGATTATCCACTGTCGGCTGAACCAGGGGATATGACTGAATTGCTCAGAGAGATCGCCGATGATTACTATGATCAATTTGAGGACAAAGCAACCCGTCAGTAGAGGTAATAATAGCGGCCTAATGACGCCAATCTGATGCAGAGGGCGATATCCAATCTGCTGGCCAATGCGCTGCTGCATAACCCGCCCGGCACGGAGGTTGTTATCCGCCTTGAGGACACTGCTGCTGCTGTACGTCTTGCTGTGATTGATAACGGCATCGGCATTTCGGATCGGTTAAAGGAATTGATCTTTGATCCTTTTGTGCGGGGAGACACCGCTCGGCAGGGGGATGGAGGGACTGGGCTTGGGCTGGCAATTGCAAAGCAAACGCTGGAGCTGCATGGTGGTGAGCTGAACCTTGACACAAGCAACGGCCGGCCGGCGTTTGAGCTTGTTCTGTATAGGAAGATGCCGGCTTGAGAAAAATCGGGAGAGAGGAACCAGGAACCAAAACGGAACAGCATGGCTCCTGTTGGAGACTTATGACGACAAGCCGCAAGACGAACGGCAGAGACCATTGCGGCTGAAATTGACGTGAATATGGAGCAGTATCCCTCTGCCGCCCAGATGTGCTCTTGGGAAGGGTTTTGTCCGGGGCAGAACGAAGTTGCAGGGAAACGAATCTCTGGAAAAACACGTAAAGGAAACAAAAAGCTCCTGCAAGAACGAAGAGAACGTACTTATCCAGCCAATATCACCGCATTGCAACACGCGGTGGTGCCAATCGTGCAACCGTTGCCGTAGCTCATAGTATATTATCGATGGTCTACTATATTCTCAAACGAAGGCAACCTTATATTGAGCGTAGCCCCACCTACTACGAAAAAAGAAAACGTGACGTGATCATCAAACAATCGATTCGGAAGCTTGAATCTTTAGGCGTTTCAATAACGATTGACACCGCTGTCTCCTAATTATTTGATCATTTAGTTAAAGACTTTATCAGCAACCCGAGCCGTTCTCACTCTGTTTGAGGGTCGCTTTCCTATTGCCATTTTCGCTACTTTCGGTGGTGATATTTTCAGGATAGACTGGAGTCATTGATCCAATGCAGATCATGGTGTTAGAAAGCGTCAAGTCCATTAAATGGGGTAGTACCAGCGTAGCTGACACCACTCGCAAACGTATGGATGTAAATGTGAGATCGCTCTAATTTCGAGAGTTCTCTGAGGAGACTCTTAACATCCTAACCAACCTAACCAAGTTGCGATTACGCTAACAGACAGATTTATTTAACGAGGACCGTTCGTCTGGTACAAGAATTAAGGTTTTATGTGAGATGAAAATGAGAATTTGATTTGCGAAATATACTTAAGTGAGAGGCAGGTTAAAGCTATTGAACAAACGATTTGAAATACGGAAGGCAATCAATGGACTTTCCTCGCAAGAAGCAAAGCAGTTCCTCACGATCATCAAGCTTCAACTGGATATAGATGAAGCGAGCAACGATGCAAAAATAGATCTATATAAAAGCTTGAAGGAACTCTTCGAGAAACTTCTAGTTCCTGATAATCGAATATCGAAATGGGAACCGAATGCTGCCACCACGAAGGTACATATTGTGTTCGGTGATTCTATTGCCGGAAGTTTGAAATTTGCCATTAAGCAACTGGGATATGCGGATACGAACAAGGTGATATGTTTTCGCGATCAGTTTTCTATGGGTCCTCTATGGCAGCTTCATGAGGAAACTGGACAAGCACATAGAGGTGAGTGGTTCATAGACCACATTAACAATGGGAACGATGAGGCTGATTATGATTATGATACCTATCATCAAAGACTAACCGAGCAAATCGCCCATATTCCAGCTGAAGCTTCCATTGTCATATGGAGCGGAAAAAATGCTCACGAACAGGTGGGGTTACGGTATGCAGTTTATTTGCTAAGGAACAGTCAGAATAGTATATTTGTTTTTAATGCTGAGGAAGCTTGCGAGAGGAGGTTCAATACTTCTGATCGACAAATCGACTATTTACATGCAGGTGAAATCCCCCCTGAGAAGCTTCAGACTGTTTTTGGAGAAGCCGAGGAAAGCGGGTCTATAGCATGCGAAACAAGACAGTTACTGGAGCGTGAATGGTTATCGCTTGCAACACATCACGAGGTGTTGCATATATGGGATGGAGAACGGATCCTGAGCGTCGATGAACATTTTTTCGATTCCTATTTGCTGGAGGCTGTAGAGAAACTACATACCTACAGGTCAAATAATGACTTTATTAAGGCTGCAAGGGTAATAGGCGAAGCAATCGGATACTGTGATCAATACATCAGTGATAGCTATTTTGAATACCGACTGAGGCAGCTTATTTACAATGGATCCTTGGAAATCAAAGGTGTACCACGATCGATGAGATTCTACAGTGTAAGGCGTAAATGAGATAAAATATCTTCAATACTTCGTTACGCTAAAACCAGCTAATATCTTGTCAATATCTTTCTCTTAAATTCTTTAAACGGCTTATACTAAAAATGAGCATGCATAATAACCTTCCTATACTTGCTGGAAGGTTTTCTTCTAGATGGTAGTCCTGGATTCTAGACAATATCTATAAAGGATTCTTTACGTGTTGAAACGGAATAAATCCAATGGAGAAGCTTATTTATGCAAGCGACCACTGCCACTCGGTAGGGTTTTCCATCGCTGCGTTTCTTATCGTAAAATGCTCTTAACCTCTTGCTTCCAGAACGTCTAAGCCCGCACAAAACAGCAAGATACAAGGTGTGTCGTAGTCGTTTGGAGCTACGTTTTGTTATTCGATTAGTCGTTACCGTAAACACTGAGATCAATGCCTGCAAACGCGACTAGCTTCTTTACCTGATTAAACCGATGAATTTCCCCGATTTCAGATAAAACCGTTGCAGCGATTTTATTGCCAATACCGGAAATGGATTGGATAATCGGATATTCTTCTACTTTAGCAGCAAGGGCATCAATCTGTTCTTCCAAATGGGCTAGATGCTCTTGATATTGAAGAAGTAATCCAACATATAAATTCAGGCTTATGAGATGGCTCTGTTACGCCATTTTCTGAAAGGAATTGCTAATCGCTGCAACCATGATGAGCTTCGCCTTTTCTTCTGCCCAACGATCAGAACGGCTTGGGCAAAGATATGCAATTCGATCTGAGAGTTTGGCTTCTCCAGTCTTGTGTAGAATAAATTTCTTCACTTAATGAGAGATGAGTGGGTTTACAACAATGAATGGAATGCCTTGTTCTCCAAGGAACTGAATGACAGCTTCAAGATAATGTACTGTTGATTCTAAAATGACAAGGGGAGAGACCCCCTTTGTCGTATGGAGGGTATTCACGATGTTGAATAACTCCTCAAGCCCTTGCTGAGTATGAAGAAAGCAGAAGCTTTTACCATAAGGCTGCTCTTCATTTAAGAAGGGTTGACCTTCACTTTGACCTTTTGAGATATCCATACCAATGACCGGATTCATCCTATTCTCATCCTCTCTGATTTTGTATGTTTGCCAGTAACCCCTATGACATCTGTTTGCAGTTTCACAACATCGCAAGTGATGCGAGATTTACGTCTCAACCAAGGTTTTAGTTCTGTCCTTACGTGTGGTCGTTTCATTCTCATATAGAGAAGCGTCAGGGAAGAACGCTGCCAAGAGATGTCCGCTTTTTGCTTTATGGAATGATAGAAAGCGTAAGGGGCGATGAGATAGCCGACTTGATTCGCTGTGCTTACCAATTGGGGATTCATCAGTCCATCTGCTCAATTGGGAAGGCCAATCCAAGCGTTCTTGATTCTGGAGCTGCTCATCTTCTTGATTAGTCCGACGAAACCGATTGTCCCCACTCCGATAGTGCAGTTACGGCGTCTTGGGGCACGCTTTTTGAGCAGTAGCTCGAAGATGCGGTAGCTGCTCTTTCGATTGCGTTAACTCGCTGGAAGAGCCGTATGTTCCCCATCCGGTAATGGTAATTGTTGCAGTTTGATAAAAGAAACGACAAGTACACCCCAACCTGGCGTTCTTGATCTCAAATTGGGGGGTAAAATCTGCATGTTGATAGCAGAAGTAAGATGAAAATATGATTTGTCACAGGATACACTTTGCTATTATGAACGAATTGGACTTATTCCACGGGTAAACTGCAATAATAGCGGAATCAGGGATTATACGGAAGAAGACTGCAGGTAGATTGAATTTATCAAATGTATGCGAGGCGTAGGTCTTCCAGTTGAAATTTTGATTGAGTATGTTGGGTTGTTTCAACAGGGTGATGAAACCATAATAAACTTATTAGATTATATCACTAGCGTTGTATTAACTTTCTCTGTATGTTCATAATCTTTTGTCTTCAGAAATTGCAGAAGCCAAAAAATCCTTTACAATGAAATTGTAGGTCTTACATGGAGTAATGGCAAAAAACCGGCGCAGTTCGCATCGTGCGAATAGGCCGGTCTTCATTTTTATCCGAATTTCTCGATATCGCTACCCAAGTGCTTGAACATCTGTTTACACAGACTTTAAGAAGATAGTTTCGTATCTCCCGCCTCAAATCGAATCGAATCATACCCGAATAATTTGGGATGCGCCTGGAACCGCAATATTTCGTCTATACGATTGGGCAGTGGAGGGTGCGTTGAAAGCAAACGATGCCACCATATGAAAAAGCCGCGCTCTTTACTACTTTGCTCCAGATAATCAGGGATGTTTATGAGGGGAAACAGCTTCTTCCCCACAGCAAGGATCATAAGCCCACGGATTGCCGTTTGTGCATCCCCGATATAAGCCGTTGCAATACGGTCGCACGTAAATTCGCACGATCTGTAGTATGCATTCCCAAGAAAGGGAATCCATAGTGCGGGCAGAATTAACAGATGCTTTGTCATATGCTTTCGCTGAATATGAGCTAGCTCATGAGCTAGAACAAATGAAAGTTCTTCTTCGTTTCCCTGTTCGATTAATTCGAATATTTCAGAATACAGCACGACAAAATTACGACCAAAAAAACGCGTGGCAAAAGCATTTAACACACCACCAGATTGAATAATGAATACATCCGGCACCTGAACGATTCCCATCTGTTTGCTTAGTTCTTGAACTTGCCAGTATACCTCCGGAAACTGCCTTTCTGTCAGTTTCACACCCGAACTGCGAATCTCCGCAATCATCAAACCGTGTAGGATGAGTGTGACGATTACCCCTATGACAATGTAAATAATCCCTACCAGCGAAACGATCAATACTATGTAACATATCAAACTAATGACTAACGATAAGACATACCAAGTTGTCTCATGTTCATGCACCAACCGACTATTCATTTCATAAGTTCATCCTCTCATTCACATTATATTGGCTCCCATTAATTTACCACAAATGCATCATAATGGAAATGAAAGGGAATCATTTAATTATGATCATAAAAATAGTTTCTCTGATTGCAGTTTCTGCGGCACCAAGCTTCTTTCGGCTGTATATCGCATTCATTGCATACCATAAATCGACGGTGTGGATGAGACACTATACGTTTTCCTTTCGCTTCAAATGGCAGGTAGTACCTGTCTGGAATCTATCGAAAAGGATTAAGCATATGGACTAAAATACCCTATTTTCTTCATTTGGTAAATGGATTTCTCTCATTTGTGCGAAGACGTTCACAGAACGTGTTGCTCTAGGGTGAACTATTATAGATAAATAAGTCAAAAGGTTCACACCTATGTCTACCTAAAATTGTTCTTGCACGCTCAAATTAATCAACGGGATGGGTTGCATGATATTACTGCCGATATGCTTTCTAAAGGATTTCAACGAGAATTAGGCATGTAATATTTCGTCACTTATTTTTTCAATTCCAGATAAATCTTTACTTTAGCGTTAAATGAAAACCACACCTCCATCTCCAGTATTCCGTCCTCATCCACAGGCGAAAATTGCAACCTGCAGCGTAATTCTCTCGATTCTATGTGTCCAATCTATTGAGAACGGTCCACTTAAGCTTCCATACAAAAGCTGGCTTTAGTTATCAAGCCTGTTGAGGAGACTAGATCCATGATGAGAAGCTATCGTCACACCCCAAGCGTCTTTGTTTCTTGCTTTTTGAAAGGAAGGAACTTCAAATAGGTCAGTGCTCTCCAAATCCATTCAAGCGGACCCATTCTAAATTTCTTCAGCCACAGCTGGCTGCATACGATCTGGGTGGCGAATATTACCAGGGAAATCAACAGGCCTGCCGCATGCCCGACCTTGCCGAAAAGGCCAAGGCCATAGCTGTAGAATATAAGTGTGCCTATCACGGACTGCATGATATAGTTAGTGAACGCCATTTTTCCGATATAGGCAAACGGACGCAGCCAGCTTTTACAACGCTTTAATTCAAACAGCAGCGCAATCAAGGTCATGTAAAAAACAGCTCCGATAGGCCAGCTCGTAATCATGGCCAGATCCGCCCATTTCTTATGCGGCAGGAAAGTGAGTGCAGTAAGTCCAGTAAAGAGAATGAAAGTCCAGCCGCATAGCTTGAGAATCAAGGGCTTATTACCAGGAATATTATGAAAAAGTTTACGCTTCGCAAAATAGCCTCCCAACAGGAACATGCCCAGTAGCTGAGGATAGAATACAATTTGGTTGAGCACACTGCCTATCCAATCATTGATCCTTTGTACGGCCAGAAGCGAGTAGGGACCTTCTCCATAGGTAGAATTGTGTATCGCAATAATCTGCTCAAGCTCAGCGGAAACCGGGAATGAGCCTTGGGAATTGGTCAATAAAATAAAAACTGGCAGCAAGGAAAGCAAGATAATCGACCAAGTAAGCAATGTCTTCGACTTGCATCGGGCAAATAGCATCAACAGCAGACCGAGCAGCGCATAATGAAATAAGATATCTCCAAACCAGATTAGCAAGCCATGAATAAGGCCGAACACCATCAGGGTAAGTAATCTTCTCGTAAACTGCGGTACGAAGTTTCTTCCGTTTGCCAGTGCGTTATCTCGGATCATTATCATTCCGAAACCAAACAGGAAGGAGAAGATGGAGATGAATTTTCCAACGATGAATGTGTCCTCAAAGATGTTTACAAGCCGATCCCAGAAGCCTGTCCAATGGTCCACGTGCAGTGATATAGCAAGAAGAGAGGTGTTGAAAAATCTCATATTGACGATTAACACTCCGAGCAGGGCGATTCCTCGAATGACATCGATAATTTCGATACGTTCCTTTCCAAGCGTCGAATTCATTATTTTGCTCCTTGAAAGAATAATGGGTGTTACTGGTAAAGCATTTTTTTGAAATAAGAATTTTTGGCAATCCAGAAATAAACGGTTTGCAAAGCCATGTAGACGAGCAGCACAATTCCGAAATACAGCCATACATTGGCATGCAGCATATTGCTGAGCGCCTTCATGGCAAAAGCGGCATGAACTCCTCCGACGAGGCACGGCAAATAAAATAAAACGGCAATTTGTACGGTGATGATCCGGTTAACTTCACTATGGGTTAAGCCTATGCGGCGAAGCGAGTATAGCTGCGCCTTGTCCTCCTCCAGTTCAGTGAACAGCTTGAAGAAGAGCAGGCTACCTGAAGCGATAAAGAACAATATGCTGACAAAGATGGCAATAAAAAATACTAGGGAGCCAACCTGCCTAAATGCCGTATATTCGGTTGTTCGGGATACAAAGCTGTATAGCTGCTCACTCGAAACAAGCTTGTTGATCCGCTCAATCGTCGGGCCAGCTTTTTCCCACTCCTTCAGCTCAAAGCCGTAGGAGACCAGCTTGAGCTCGTCTGGAACCATCGAGGCAAGCTCTTGGTACTGCTTGTCGTTCAGGACCAATAAATAGGGAGCATTGGCAATCTTTCCTGTCTTTTGTCCATGCATGGTCATCTGCAGGGGTTGTCCGTTGACTGTCATGCTAAGCTGCTCGCCAGGCTGGACAAAATCCTTTTTAATTTCAATGTAGGGATAGACGAACCAGGAATGGCCATAGGCGGCCTCAACAAGGCTCATATGTAAGCGGCTAGCAAGCTCGTTGTAATCGCTTTGGGATACGCCCATAGTCTGAACCGTGCGCTGCATACCGGGAATTACCGCCTCAATCGGAAGGCCGATCAACTTGACCTCGTAGTCCAGCTCTATGCCATCCTCCTTGAGAATATGGCGGACATCGTCTGGGTGGACGATGCTGTGGGTATCGATTCCCGTCTCCGTAAAGCCAATGGTCTGCGGGTTGCGTTCGATGAGCTGCTCCTTTATCCCATAAAGAAACGTATTAAAAAAACCGGATGCGGTGAGGATGACTGCACACAGCACAGATACAAGAAACAGCACTCGTGCATTATCTTTCAGCTTGAACATCATCTGTGAGATGATAATCATGTTGGTGTTCCTGTAATGAATCGGTTTGCTCGATTGCAGGCTCTTGAGCAGTGCTACGCTCGATTGGGTGAACACAAAATACGTTCCCAGCATAACTAAACCAATAATAGGCAGCATCAATCGGATCATCGTGCCGGTATTCATCGTATATGCCAATACATAGGCGCTTCCTAGGCATAGAGCCGAGAGCAGCACCAGCCATAAGGAGAAGCGAGGGGGTTGCTTCGGTTTTCTGGATGCCACCAGAAGCTCGCTAATTTGCTGATTGCTGGCATAACGCATAGATATCAGCGTAATGAGAAGGAAAAGGAGGATATACCCTCCGGCTGTAAGGAGCATAGCTGCTCGCGGGAAATAAAAGCGCAGTGGTAGCTCCATGTTGAGCATGTCAGAGATCATCATGAAAAACAGGTTGTTAAAGAGCATCCCCAGCCCAATGCCGGCCGCAATGGATAGTAGGCAAATCAGCATATTCTCATACAGCACCAGACGGCGAAGCTGCAGCTTCGTAAATCCAAACAGTGTGAAGAGGCCGAATTCCTTTTTCCTTGATGTAAGAAAGGCGGAGCAGGAGTACAGCACAAAGAAAAAAGAAAAGATCACAATAATGGCTTCACAGGCGATCATACCAATGGAAACCAACTTGCCGCCAAGGATTTTGCCACCACGAACGTCGGGGTGAAAGATAAAGGACGCATACATAAAGAACACCATAACAGCAAATACACTGCTAAAGAAGAAGGCGCTGTACTGATGCCGGTTACCCAGCATATTGCTAATGGCGAGTTGGCGAAACTTCATTGAAATTCCCTCCCAACACACTGAGCGCGTCCAAAATTTCCTGGAAGAAGGCTTGCCGATTAGCTCCCTTTCGAATCTCCGAGAACAGCTTGCCATCCCGGATAAAGATGATTCGCCTGCAATAGCTGGCTGCGAACGGATCGTGGGTTACCATCAGAATGGTTGAACCGCGCTCTTCGTTGAGCTGCTCCAAGGATTCCATAACATCCCTGGCCGACTTGGAGTCAAGGCTGCCAGTCAGCTCATCGGCTAGCAGAATCGATGGGCGGTGAATCATCGCTCTGGCAATGGCGGTCCGTTGTTTCTGTCCGCCGGATATCTCATAGGTGCGTTTGTTCAGAAGCTCAGTGAGGCCGAGTAGTGTTGCGCTGTCCCTGAGTCGCTCTTCCATCTCTTGAATTGACATATTCTCAAGTACAAGGGGGAGCAGGATATTCTCTCGTATAGACAACGTATCCAGCAGGTTGAAATCCTGAAAAATAAATCCAAGCTCTCGTCTTCGAAACAATGCCAGCTGCTGATCTGAGAGGGAATTAGGTTGAGATCCATTGATTTCGAGTTTTCCGGAGGTAGGTTTATCAATCGTGGCGAGAATGTTCAAAAGAGACGTTTTGCCGCTTCCTGAAGGTCCCATAATGCCAACGAATTCCCCCCTTTCGATGTGCAGTCCAATACCGTCGAGTGCTTTGTACAGCAGGTTCTTATTCGCGCCGTATATTTTCGTTATGTTTTCCGCCTTCAATACAGTTTCCTTGTTCATTGCCATCCCTCCATTGTGTGTATTGATCCTATGCACCATTGTAACCGATAAAGGAAGGGATGGTTGATCGATTTACCTTTCATTGGATGTGATTTACCTTACAAAATTGTCATCTTGAAAAAAAGCAAAGCATTCTCACAGGCTGTGAATGCTTTGCTCTGCAAAATGAATCGTAACTTTGGTGCCGACACCGACTTCAGATTGAATGGTCAGAGGATGTCCCAGCTTGCGGCAAACCTTATGAGCGAGATACAATCCCATGCCAGTAGACTCTCTCGTCTTTCTGCCATTCTCTCCAGTGAAGAAGGGCTCCAATACACGTGGCAGATCCTGCCGTGGAATTCCGATACCCTCATCCGAGATGGAGACCAGCGTTCCTTGGATGCTGCAGGAAATATGGATGAGGAGCTGCTTGCCTCCTTCGCACGGTCTGGAATACTTGATCGCATTGGAGAGAACCTGGTTCATGACGAACATCAGCCATTTCTCATCCGTGGCAATGACAACCTCCTTGCCTGTAATGGAGGGGTAAATATGAGAGCGGATAAAAGAAGTTTTATAGCTGTTAATCACATTTCGCAGCAGAGGAATTAAAGCCACGCGCTGCACATGAACGTCATTCTCGAATTGTACTAATCTGGCATCATGCAGCACAAGCTCCAAACAGCTCTTAATCCGCTCGTTCTCTTCATTTATGCTCTGCAGGCGTTTAGAGAGGTGTTCATCCTCGGGCGGAAGACTGGTTTCCTGAGTTAACAAATCAATAATAGACACGGGGGTTTTGATTTGATGCACCCATTGGTCGGTAAACAAGCGCCGTTCGTCCTCTGCCGCCTGATACTGCTCAAGCAGGTCTTTATATTTGTTGTATTGCAGCTCCAGCGCTTGTGCCAAAAGCTGCTGTTCACGTGTGGCTCCGGGCGCAATGACAGAAAGAGCATCTAGAGAATTTGCTCCCAGCCGTCTTTCGATCATACGGTAGAAAGAAGCTTGACGCAGATAATCAATAAGGAGCGCCGTCAGAATAAAGCAGACTGTTAGTAAAAATAAATAAACGATGCTGCTATCTCGGTAGCTTTCTTTATGAGAGGTGATGCCAAGCAGTGCAATAGTAACGACACAGACCGAGCAGGCGAGGGAGGTGAGCACATACACAAGACGATCTTTGACGAAACGTCCAAAGTGATAGGTTGGCTTGTTCATTTTGAGAGTCCGCCTTTCCAGGACGGATTCAACCTATAACCGCTTCCCCTTACTGTTTGCACAGCTTTCTCAATACCAAGCTGCTCCAGCTTTTTGCGCAGCCGTGTTACATTCACGGTGAGCGAATTATCATCGACGAAGTGAATATCATCCCATATGGCTTCAAGAAGCTGCTCCCGAGAGACAATATTTCCTATTTTTCGAGCGAGGGTATCGTATAACAAGCATTCCTTATGAGTAAGCTCCACCTGGTAGCCTTGCCAGCTCAGCGTATTTCGAGTCCGATCAAGGGTCAGGCCCTGAAGCTCGAGCAGGTCTCTGCTCTCTGCGGGAATCGAATACTCGCCGTAGGCTCGGCGCAATGCGCTTTTGATTTTGGCGAGCACCACTTCAAGGTGAAAGGGCTTGGCTATATAATCATCGCCGCCGTTCTCAATGGCCATGACTTGATCCATCTCACCTGTCCGCGCCGAGATAAACAGGACCGGCACATTGGAGATGAGGCGGATTTGCCTGCACGAATAAAAGCCATCGAAGCGGGGAAGATTGATATCTAACAGCACTAGGTCGGGCTGTTGCTCGATAAATTGTTCTTTAATCTTGGAAAAATCGAAGGCACGTAAAGCTTCATATCCATAGCGTCGTATGTAATCCGATAGAATATCAGCAATTTTGTCATCATCTTCAATGATCATAACGCGATAACCCATTGTACTGAGGACCCCTTTCTACTGCGTAATGCGTGGGCGCATAATGCCACTCTATTATACACCATCGGTTATATAGGGGAACAACTCGGCACGATCACCGTCAATGTCCGCAGCACTTCGGCAGGAAATGACAATATGGAGCACTGGATATTTGAGTCTATTCCCAAGGTTGAGCGGGAAATTGCGAACAGAGGCAGGAGAGGAGGATTAAAGGATGTCATGATTTCGCCAATCGTTGCGGAGAAAATACGAAGCGATCCGGCGTTTCGGGCTAAGGCGGAGGGCTCTATCCATCATTATGTCTATGTGGAACGGCCGGATTTCACAAAAAAGATCAGCTGTACGGAATCTAAATCATAGATTCTATCCTGATTATTCATGAGGATGGCACATGGACCATTTGAAGTACAGTTGTATCTTCTCCCGAGAAAATGGAGAAAGGAAGGAAGGTCGAGGCAGAGAAGCTGAAGAAGAGAGCCGTTGAACGTCAGCTGGAAGCGATGCGTGATGGCATCTCATGGCTGGGCATGACCGTGCAAACGCCGTTTCTTACAAGCGCTATTCCCGGTAATGCCTGGTCTTCACTGGATATGAATTCGAATACCAATCTGGCTTTGCTGCAAAAGCTCACTGAAGCCAGAGCACTTCAGCGGTACTATGCACCAAACTTGATTTCGACCAGAGGAGGACTTCTTTTATGAAAATAGACGAAAGACGCCAGCAATACGTAACCCAAGCTATGGAGAAGGGTACAAGTCCGGAAGTGATACAAATGGAATTGGACGAGCTTGATGCACAGCTTGAAAAAATCGATAGTCAATTGACCCTGAACTGAGAAGCTAAATCCTGGGAGCTGAAGGCAAACGTTGACTAACTTCCAAACCACTTTACAGAATCTGTAAAGTGGTTTCAACTGTCGTTCTAGTAACCTTTCATGGAGCATGGGCCGTGCCAACAAGGGTACAGAAAGATACAGAAATGGTCCGGTTCTGCATGAAAACACATACCCTCCAATTCCACGTTCGATGTGGAGATGGAGGGTATGTTTACGTATGGATTTTCAAACCGGAGTATATCCAAAAATCGACCGTCGTGTCCCCGTTTTTAGTGTATTTCATGCCGGATGAACTGACGGCTGCCTATAAACAGATAAAGAATAAACGTGAAGGCTGCAATGAACAGGAAGGGAAGTAGATCCAGCCGAGGCGACAAGGATGTATGCTGAGGAAACATGGCATAGTAAGGCAAAGTAAACGGAAACCATGCCCCAATGCTGGAATGAAGCCCGGTTAATACGAGATTTGGCACAACACAAAGAATATTAAACATGATGGATAAGCCGAACGTTCGTATTTTTTGGGCCATCCAGAGCTGAAAGGAAGCGAGCGGGAAAACGGCCAGCCAGCCGGCCAAGGTGTGCTTCAACATCATTGCTACCGGTATTTCACCTGGGAGCTTCAGCATGTATCCAGACAGCAAATAGGCTGAAAGGAAGAATAGCTGGGTGAAGCCCATGAGTGTGAGCAGGAGAACCAACTTTGAACTGTAAATCTGTATGCGCGGAATAGGCAGTGTAAATAGATGCTTCCACCCGCCGTCTTTATACTCATAGTAGCAAAGCATGGAGGCAAACAATCCTGTATAAAACGGATAAAAAAACAGTGTATGAAAGGTGACGGAATGCATAAAAAAGGTATCCCATCCCGTTTCAAAAACCTCTTTATAGTCCCTTGTGGACAGCGCACCCAATCCTGCATTGACCCCTGCATCGACAATGACGAACAGGAAGAATAATCCCCACTGATACTTCAGCCATTCGCTCCGAATGATTCTAAACATGATGATCACACCTTTAAAATTCAATTTTGGTAAATCTCCATGCACTCCAACAGAAAATCAGCCCACCGGTAACCAAGGCCAATGCGATCCACTGCATATGGTCAGGGGCAAACGGAGTAGCAAGGCCGGGATACGCCCAAGGCAAGTAGTGAATGTAACCAACCGATGAACGCCCGATAAACAGGCTGATGATTGCGCCTGTCACACCAACCACCAGTCCGACGGAAGGGTTGTGATACCGTACGGAAACATACAGTTGAATGACTAATGCGGGTAGGGATGCGGCAAGGCAATACATAATTTGCTGGACCAGGAAGACAAAAGGGAGCGGATCGTCCGTATACAGCAGCCAAACGGCGGAAATTCCTGCAATCATCAGGAAAGAACATTCCAGCATAAAGAGTACAACGAGTCCCGCTTTTACAGTAAAAAAACGGGATAGGGGAATAGGCATGGAACGGATGAAGTTCCAGCCATTTGTTTCATACTCGCTGCTCACGATGACGCTTGTGAGCAGGGTAATAGTCAGCAGCATAACGAAAGAAAGAAACAAGTAAATGACATTGAATGCAGCATAAATGCCAGTCGGGCCTTGACGAAAATACAACACCCATTCCAGACAGCTGAAGGCAATAAACGTAACAGCAGCAAGGGGCGGGATGAAATGGGTCATTTTTTTACACTTCATCATTTCGGTTTGCAGAATGCGCCAATACGTCATACACTGCTTCCCCTTCCGGTCATATCCAGAAAAATCTGCTCCAAGGAGTGGGATTCTATTTTTACCTGACGGATTTGATAGTCTTCAAGCAAGTGGAAAATCTCCCGTTGCTCGTTCTCGTGCTTGATCGGGATTTGTAAGGTAGTGCCGTGAAGCACAACTGGATACCCCTTGTCCGTCAGACTGTGGTAGGCGGCATCGGGGAACGCTACCTCCACTAGAAGATGCTGCTGGCTTAAAGATCTTAGCTCGCCGATGGTTCCCTGGAACAGCAGCGAGCCTTGATTGATGATACCCACATGACTGACAACAGCCTCTACTTCACTCAAGATGTGACTGGATAACAGAATTGTCATTTCCTTCTCTTTGACAAGATTGAGCATTAGCCCCCGGATTTCCTCGATTCCAGCGGGGTCCAGACCATTGGTCGGCTCGTCCAAAATGAGCAGATCAGGCTCTCTGATTAGTGCGGAGGCTATGGCAAGTCGCTGTTTCATGCCAAGTGAGTATTTCTTTACTGCCTTATCCGCATAAGGAAGCAGACGGACGATTTGCAGCACCTCCGTTATTTTTTTCTGCGGAATATTAAGAAGGGTACAGATGAGCTTCAAATTTTGCCGTCCGGATAAATGCCCATAGTAAGAAGGGGATTCGACTAAAGCACCGATTCGTTGCAGGATGCTGATTCGATGCTTGGGAAATGCTTGACCGAACATGTGGATTTCTCCCATGTCGGGACGAATTAATCCTGTTAGCATTCGAATGGTTGTTGTTTTCCCGGCGCCATTTGGCCCTAGAAAACCGTAAATACTCCCTTTTGGCACTTTTAAATGGAGTCCATTCACAGAAAACTGTTTCCCATATTTCCGGGTTAATTGATGGGTTATGATGACATCGTCCATATTGAATTTCCTCCAGCATTAGTTTTGCTTCCGTATATGAGTATACCGACCGTTAATTAATTTCAAGTGGGGAAAAGTAAAAATAAAGTAAAAAAACTCCCGGGCGGGAGTTTTGAAGGAGGAGAGTCTTAATCAGCTGTAGAAGGGAGCTGAATCGTGATTGTGCACCCGTTGTGAGGTTTACTTTGTACCGTGATCGTACCTCGATGGATTTCAATAAACTGTTTGGCAAGAGTTAGACCAAGGCCTGTTCCTGCCGGATTCTTGTTTGTGGTTGTTCCTCTGTAATACCGTTTAAACCATAGCTGTGCGGTTTGTTCGTCCATTCCGATTCCGTCGTCCTGCACAGCAATCGTTATGAACGCCGGAGTGTATGATAGATAGGTATTGATTCTGGTCCCCGACGGATTATGGATTACAGCGTTCACCAGTATATTATGTAGCGCTCTGCGGATGAGCGGAGAGTCCAACTGTGCCATTAGACATTCTGCAGAGGGCGTAAAGGAAAAATGATACGCCTGCGCATCTGGAGAATTCGCCATATCGATCACACAATCCCTGACCAGTTGAACCAGATCCGTACTCTCTAATACAGGCTCTAGCACGCGCTTATCCAAGGAAAGAGATGAGTGGAGATCCTGTATCAGCTCTTCGACATATACGGTCTTCTGTTCAATCAAATGACCAAAGCGCGTCAGTTCCTCGGCTGACCAGGAATAGGAGTCCGTTGCGATCATGGAGGCATATCCCCGAATATAGGAGAGAGGAGTTTTGAGGTCGTGAGAAATTCCTGCAATCCAGTCATGCCGCTGCTGGTCCAGCAGCTCCCGCTGATACTCATTTTCTTTCAAGATTTCAGTTAAGGCAGTCATATGCTCAAATAATTCCTTGTATAACACACGAGATGTGAATTTAACTGAAAACTCTTTTTTTCCAGCGGGTGCTTCCAAAGAACCCCTCGACATCTGTTTCAACCAGCGGATCAGGTACATGAGCGGTTGAATGACAATATACAAAAACAATAGTAATGCACTAAGGCACAATAATGAAAAAATAACTATCGGAATGAGGCGGGAATCCAGTTGACTGAAAAAAGGGATTGTATTGTGAATTAGCAATATGAATACTGTCAGCACCAAAAAAGCTATAAGCAAAAGAGCGGCAATTGCTGCGAGTAGAGCTAACAAACGGAGGAGGATAGGGATGAGATTTCTCATATTCTCTGTTCCTTGACCGCATGAGGCACGAATTTATACCCTAATCCTCTGACATTGATTAAATAAATCGGTTTTTTAGGGTCTGGCTCCAGCTTGTGTCGGAGCTTGGAGATATAAATCACGACCGTTTTTTCGTCGCCGTAAAACGGTTGATCCCAAACCTGCTCGTAAAGGTGTTCGATACTGAAAATACGGTTTGGGTGCTGAATTAGAAATTGGATTAAATGATACTCTTTAGCCGTTAGCTCGATTGGTAAACCGTTCCGGTATACTTGGCAATCCATCCTATTTACAGTGAAATGCTGAAAGGATACAGTTTCATGAAGGCTTGTGCTCTCTTGTATGTAAGCTCTTTTACGGCGAAGCTGTGCGTTGACCCGTGCCACTAACTCAAGCGCATTGAAAGGCTTTGTCACATAATCGTCTCCACCCATGCCAAAGCCTTGAAGCAAGTCATAATCCGAGGTTCTGGCCGTTAGGAATAAAATCGGACAGGCAGTCAGCGCACGGAACTTCAGACAGAGCTCGAAGCCGTTCATATCAGGAAGCATGACGTCGAGAATAATCAGGTCAATTTTTGTTTCCTTCACGATGTTCAAGGCGGTCTGACCTGTTTGTGCAAGCTTTATCTGTGTAAAGCCTTCCTTGACTAAAAGAATATTGAGCATTTCAAGCAGGCCAGCTTCGTCATCTATGATAAGAATTGTTTCCATCTGAAGTCCTCCGATTTGGTCCATTCTGCCATGATTTATATACCAGTTTACTATAAAGCCGTGCACAATTCTAATCAGAGAGCAGTGAAGCATTCTCGAAAATTTCAGAATCCGAGCGGGAAGTTTATGAAGGTCATCTGGATGCGGCCAATATGCTGGTGACGAACTTTCTGGAGGAGGTTGATTTGTCCGAAAAGGATATTAAGCAGCTTCAAAGAATTCTCCAGGAGAAGCAGCAAAGTGTCCGACATGTGCTGTGGCTCATTGTGCTGGTTGGATTGCTGCAGCCAGACATTACTTTAGCAAATGATTATAACCGGCGCTTTGAATCAACGTCAGAGCAGCTAAAATGTGAGAAAAGCATCTTAATTTTCCAACGCGGCAGCCTCTTCTTTATTGAACTAAAGTGAACTCCGGATCATCAAGGTTCAGGTACTAGAATAAGATAGTACTATTTAAATTATTCGAAGTAATGTATATTTCGTTTTATAAGTTTATAACACTGAGTAGGAGATGATGTTTTATGATTTATCGATTTATTGATGTAAATCCATTTCAACTGGTATTTGTGATTTGCCCTTTAATATCGATAATTTTGGGGATTGTTTTTGCTATTATGCAACAGAATAAAGTAATTGCACCAATAATAGCTTGTCTACTTCCACTTCTTTTCACTACTGTTGACTTGAGTACTTTTAAAGCAAATTTGGAAGCTTGGTTCTTGTGGGGAGTTATATATGCCTTAATAGCATACATCTCTGGATGGGTTATCTATTGGATTAAAATGAAACGCATAATTTAGGAACTTAACTATATTGTTTAGCTAAAAGGGAAACGATAGCTCGAAATCAATACCAAAGGATGTCGTGGAAATTACTGGTTAACAAAACAGAGATTTTTAGGTTTTGGTGCAACTATGAAAACTGATCAAAGATAGCGGCATATTGTGGTTTGACTATGCTGTCAAACCACACTATTTATTGCTTTAATTCAATTGCTGAGAGGGCAGACGAATGATTGCATTCGACCTGACCTTTCCTTATCAAGTGCAGGGCTTCGATTCCGGCAATTGTTTTCTCGGCTGTTGCGAGAGACCTAAATCCCAACATCGGTTTGATGATTTTCTTTATGAATCGATGATCTTGTTCAATAATATTGTTTAGATATTTCTGTTGTCGTATCATTGTTTCTTGTTTCATAAACTTCTCATCCTCAATTGCTGAACCGCTGTTGGGTAAGCTGGGTTATTATCAACGGTGATCACGCGCAGCGATAGATTGTGTGGTGAAGCTAATGCTTTCTTGAAAAATCTTATAGCTGCAGGGGCGTCGGCTGGTTGTATCTTGCTGGTGTGTTAGATTTACATGGCTCTAAACTTGTGGGTTGGGTCATGGACAGTCGAATGAAAACGGAACTTATTTGCGCTGCGTTAAAGCAGGTGATTGGACGGACAGGCGCTTCTAAGGGACTCATCGTCCATTCCGAGCAGGGTTATAATATGCTAGTAAGTGCTTCCGACAGCTCCTCAAAAAGCATGAATTTGTCTGCAGCATGAGTCGCAAAGGTAATTGCTATGATAATACACCGATGGAATGCTTTGGGGCAACCTCAAAATGGAATGGCTGAATGACTATACATTTAAGACGCGTGCTGAAGTTAGAAAGACTGTATTTGAATATATCGAGCTATTCATAACCGTCGGAGAACGCATTCCTCCAACAATTATGTACCGCCATTCAAGGTCGGGGAAGAACTGTAAGCAGTAGACTAATGGGTGTCACCGTGGCTTTGAAGCTGTCGCTGAAAGAACTGTACGCGGTAGCGGCTCCTGTGGAGAGCAAGAAGCGGAGCTTAATGTCCAGCCGGAAGTTCAACTTCATAGTATCCATTTTCGTTTGCCCAAGTATGGAATAAACCGGAACCTTCAGGTGCAGTACCGGAGAAGACATGTGAATCAGCTTCACGTTCAGTAGTACTGTCCTTGTTAAAATCAACAGGAATTAAAAACACTTGTGCGTCTTTATCAGGACTGGTACCGACGGATTTATCGGATTGCAAAGTAATGGTCCCTTTTAATTTACCTGTCGTGGCAATTTTTCCTGCGGCAGGTAATTTTATTTTATCAACTTTCCCAAATCCAAGCCCCCGCTTATAATCCCATCTAGTTTCCAATCCAAACTCAGTAACAGCAAAACGCCAAGTCAAAGGAAAATATGTTACATCTCGGAATACAAGAAGGGGGTACTCTTCTTTGGAATTATCAATTAATTTATTATTCACTTTTATACTATGATCAGGTATCATCGCATTATAGCTTGCTTTTAAATCATTTTTGGAACCCATATCCTGTACAAGATCTTTAGCGTAATCATCACTTCTCTTAACGAAAAATCCATTCTGTTCATCCCAATTCGTTCTTAGACTTAATGCCTGAGTGTATTTCCATGTCAAAGGGAAATATGTTATATCTTTGTAATTAACATGTGGGTATTTTAACTGAGATTTGATAACTTGGAATTTGCACCTTCATAGATGCGTCCTCAGCATATATTGAGGCTGGATACAAACAAAGGATTAATCCTAGTAAAAGGAAAAATTTATTGGCGATTTTCATTTTATGTGACACCCTCTTATAGTTTTTATTAATAGAAAGATACCACCTTATTCCATTATTTGCGTGGATTTATACAAAATGCCCGGGTTAATAAAATTCTTTATTGACAACAATGATACGCTATGTAGTTTACTATATAAGATGAACTTGAAAAACGATACCTGATTAAAGTCACCTCAAGTTCAACCTATGGTGATTAAAAATGGAAGGGCAGGCGGGTCAATGAAGAGTACAATCTTGATTATTGACGATGACAAGCAGCTATGCCAACTGCTGCAAAAATGTGTCAGCAATGAAAATATAGATGCTGTTGTTTATCATTCCGGCAAAGACGGATTGGAGGCGCTGTCCAGGACGGAGGTTCAATTGATTGTGCTGGATGTGATGATGCCGGGAATGGATGGATTTGATACCCTCGCAAAAATTCGGGAAATCAGCCCGGTTCCCGTATTAATGCTGACCTCCAGAACGGAAAGCAGCGATAAGGTGCGCGGGCTGCGCGCCGGCGCTGACGACTACCTGACCAAGCCCTTTGATGTGGATGAGTTCATCGCCCGTGTGCAGTCGCTGATCCGCCGATACACTACACTGAATGCATTTTCCTCCGAGGGGGGGCAGAAGCTGTCTTTTCAGGGACTTACCATTGAACTGGATACTTGTATCTTAACGGTGAATGGGCAGAAGGTAGACCTTCCGGCCAAAGAATTTGAAGTTCTGCGCTATCTTGCCGAGAATCAGGGCAGGGTGCTTACCAAGCAGCAAATTTATGAACGGGTATGGCAGGAGCCATACGCTTATGATGATGCCAACATTATGGGCTATATCAGTCGGTTACGGAAGAAAATTGAGCCGGACGCCAATAATCCAACCTATATCCAGACGGTAAAGGGTATGGGCTACCGCTTTAATCGTGGGGTGTGAGGATGGGAACTATAACCATTGAGTTATATGTGCTCCTTCTGCCGCTTATTGTTACGGCGGTTTCTTCTGCGATGGCCTTGCTGTTGTATGCCAAACTCCGCCGTATCAAATGCAGATTGAATGAGGTGTCCGAGACACTGACTGAAATTGCGCAGGGCGAGGACGACCGTAAGATCCTTGCCGCTCCGGATGATGTGACTGCTGCGATCTGTTATCAAATCAATGAGATTGTCCATGACTTTCGTGACCAATTAATTGAATTGAAACGGGCGGAAAAAATGAACAAGCAGTTGATGACAAGCCTATCCCATGATGTACGCACTCCCTTGACTACTCTTATCGGCTATTTGGATGCGGTGAACAAGGGGATTGTTTCCGGTAAAGAAAGGGAAGAATATATTGAAACGGCGTGCCTGAAATCTCACGACATGAAAGATTATATCAACAAGCTGTTTGAGTGGTTCAAGCTGAATTCGGATGAGGAAACCTTTGTCATTCAGAAAGTGGAGCTGGCAGAGCTGACCCGCAGTATTTTGCAGGATTGGCTGTTTGTATTCGAGGATTCCCTTATAGAGTATGACATTACGATTCCGGAGACGCAAATTATGATTCAGTTTGACATCGATGCTTACTCCCGGATCCTGAACAACCTGATTCAGAACGTCATATCTCATAGCGGCGCAAGCCGTATTGAAATCAGTGTTGTTGCCCAACGTACACTTGTGGATGTAAGGGTCGCGGATAATGGAAAGGGGATTTCCAAACAAGATTTGCCCCACATTTTTGACCGGCTCTATAAATGCGATAAAAGTCGTTCGGAGAAAGGAAGCGGACTGGGGCTGTCCATTGTACAGCGGCTTGTTAAAAAGATGAAGGGGAGCATTACCGCCCACAGCGAACCGGATAAGAAAACCGAATTTTGCCTCCGGCTGCCGCTGCTGGAACAATAACATTAATAACTGTTCGTTCCCCACAAAGTCCTTGCCGGTGCAAGGGCTTTTACTCGTCCAAAATTCTAGGTTAACACTAGGACGGCTCTAGGTTAGCTCTAGGTTAGGGTGATATGATCAAGTACATAACAACAATGGAGGCTATGAATGATGAGTGAGTATATCATTGAAACCAACAATCTGACCAAACAATATGGTGAACAGAAAAGTGTGGCGAACCTGAATCTCCATGTAAAGAAAGGACGTATCTACGGACTGCTGGGCCGCAACGGTGCGGGTAAAACCACCACCATGAGAATGCTGTTGAACCTTACCCAGCCTACGTCCGGCGAGGTGCGTATTTTTGGCAAGGATATTCGTAAGAATGAGAAAAAGATACTTCCCCGTATCGGAAGTCTAATCGAATCGCCGGGCTTCTACCCCAATTTGACAGGAACAGAAAATCTGAAGCTCTTTGCAGACTTGCGCGGGATTCCCAGTCGGGATGCAATCAAGAACACGCTGGAACTGGTAGGGCTTCCCTATCGGGACAAAAAGCTGTTTGTTCAATATTCCCTCGGCATGAAACAGCGCCTGGCGATTGCTCTGGCCGTGATGCATGACCCGGAGCTGCTGATCCTGGACGAGCCGATTAACGGACTCGATCCTATCGGTATTGCGGAAGTAAGAAGCTTCATTCGCGATCTTTGCACCGAAAGAGGAAAAACGATCTTGATTTCCAGCCATATCCTCTCGGAGATTGCTCTGCTGGCCGATGATATTGGCATCATTGATAAGGGCGTGCTGCTGGAAGAGGGAAGCTTGAAGGAGCTGGAGCAGAAGAACAGCAAGTACATTCACTTTATGGTATCTGATACCGCACAGGCTGTCCGCCTTTTGGAAAAGAATTTCAACACCTCAAATTTCTATGTGGAAAATAATTACAGTCTGCGTCTGCATGACACGACTCTGCCGATTGCCGCCATCATACGCATGTTTATAGAAAATGGCATTGAAGTATCAGAAGCACATATTTGCGAAGATACATTGGAAGATTATTTCAAAAAGGTCACGGGTGGTGTAGGCATTGCTTAAACTTGTGAAGTGTGAGTTCGCGAAGTTGAAACGGAAAAAATTTGTGATGTTCGTAATTTTGGCGGCCTTTCTTTTCCCAATCCCTTTTACCATGCTTGTTCTAAAGGGTAGCCTTGGATCGATTGATGCCTACGATGGCCTTTTTGGGCTGATAGTAAGCTATGGGCAGCCCCTATTGCTTCCCTGTATATTGGGCATTGTGGCTTCTATGTTATTTTTTATGGAACGAGACAATGACACTCTTAAAAACTTGCGGACGATTCCTGTTTCGGCCATACAAATTGTTAACGCGAAGCTAATCGTCCTGTTTATACTTGGTTTGGTTTTCGCTTTGACCTCAGTAGTCGCTTCCATGCTTGGCGGTGCATGGGTTGGGAATATCCATGGCATTTTTAGCAAATTAGGCATAAGTTCGCTCATTGGAGTGTTATTAACAGCCGGAATATTGCCGGTTGTTGTTGCAATTGTTTTCTTTAATCGGTCTTATGTTTTTTCCGTTTTGCTTACTGTCTTTTATGCAATATTCAACTTTTCAATGGTTACTATAGGGCTTCAATCGACAGTTCCAATCATGAGGTTATTGACCAACATTTTACCCGTACCTCTTATATACCGTTGGTATTTAGGTGTGTCCGTATCTCCAGCGAAATCTTATTATGTAATTATAGAGCCTCATATTTTACCGTTACTTCAGGTTGTCATGACCATTCTGGTTATCGCGGTTGTTTCTTATGCGGCAATAGTTCAGATTTATAAAAAGCGAGAAGATTGAGGTGAGCAAAATGGTGAGAATCATTAAATCTGAAATCACAAAATTAAAGCGTTATTCCATGGTATGGGTTGGATTTGCAGCAATGCTGCTTGTAGTGCTACTAACGCGATTCGAGGCCACTGCCAATAACGGAGTAACGTATACTTTTCAGGATTTTTCAAATGCGGCCATCTGGAACAGCTTTACCTTGATATTCCCCGCTACGATTACATTAATAGCAGGTTATATCATCAACCGCGAGCAAACGGACGATACACTAAAAAACATTTTAACGATCCCTGTTACATTCCGCCGGCTGCTGGTCGGTAAATTGATAACTGTAGGGATGCTGGCCATTTTATTTGGAGCCGTGAGCTTTGTTCTGACCCTTATTGTCTTTTTGATGAGTGGTTTTCCGGGGTTGAGTGCAGCGGTGATGGTACAATCCTTGTTCCAGATGATTGGAATGAATTTATGTATATATTTGGCGGTGTTGCCCATCATTGTTTTTACAAGCCGCAGCACCAACGGGTTTATGGCTGGCGTGGGCTTTGCCTTTTTCTATGGTTTTGTAGGGATTTTCGCTTCAGGGCACAACCTTACAAATGTTTACCCTATTGTAGCAGGACTTGGCATTATTAATTATCAGGAAGTAGGGGGCTCCACATACAATTTGCCATTGTGCTATCTGACAATGTTCCTTGTATTCCTAGTTTCAGTCGCTTTAATCGCGGTAATGGGGAATCGTATAAAAGAGCCTAAGGCAAAGAAGAGAACAGCCCGGCAGAAACATAAGGGAAGGGGCAGGTAACACCTGGAATCCCGTGCCTTGAAAGGAATTTTTTCGATTTCTGGGGCTTGGCCATGTGATATTTTAAAAGCGATTAGAGAGAAGTGATGGCAATGACTATTATGAAACAACCTAAATACCAAAGCCTGGCGGCTCTGTTGATGTGTTTTGTAACACCGACTATTTTTATTATAAGAAAATTCATTCGCGCCACGCTGGAATCACCGTTAGCAGAAGCCCTTATGGTTGTCTATGCGGCCTAGGCAATTGCAGGATTCTGCCTTTCTCTTTATGCAGTAAAAAACAGGAGAGCAAGAACCCTGTTTCCTACATCGCGTTGGTAATTCATTCAGTTTATGTCCTCATCATTCTTGCATCAGGTGTTCCCAGCATGTTGATGAATTTGGCTAAATTGATTTGACGGGATGGACTTATAAACGTGCAAGGAGAGAGGAGGATAACAATAAAAACCAAGGCATTCAGTACACTGGCCCTCATAACCAGCTTGGTCCATGTCCGCTACCGATATTTCCAAATGGCATTCTCGATCATCCCCTTAATAAAATGTAGTCAGACTTAAAGTCGGCCTCAAGCCAGCTTCAGTATCGTCAAGTATGTACTCGCTCCTCCCGGACTTAGAGATGCCGCATTCTCCGACCACACCCGGATGTCAACCGTTTGCCCCGCGTTCAATTTAACCGGAACAGAGCCGGTCGACATTGAATGATTTGCCCCGCCTACTACCCGGTCATCTATATATGCGTAAGCCCCCGCATCTCCATTAAGGTTGACCGACATTCTTGTGATATCCATCCTCAGAGGTAGGAAAATATTTCTGTAGGACCCGAGTTATTTTTCTGTCGTTTTCATAATCCAGATATTTCTTTTGGTCAATTTGGCGATTCCCTATTCGGTTTCCTATGATGGTCCTTCTAAAGCGGAGAAGTCCTTTTTCGGGATCCAGAAATTAGGATTTCCCGCCTCTTCTGAGGTATCCAGCACTAAGGACCAGTATGTATTTACAGCTACCAGGTTGATTAACTTATCGCTTGTCTCCAATAACTTGTTGAGATCTATGGATAAAGATGCTGAAAGGCCGATTCTCCTCGTTAATTTCCAGGAATCCATGGTTAGCTGGGCTTTCAAGGAGAGCCTTGTTGTTGAGGAATCTTATTACTACGTTTTGACGAAGGACAATGAGGTCGTTTCAACTTCTAATCGTTCCGGTTCCCGACCTGTAAGCTGGTCGTCTGCTTTGATGTGATTGCTACGACAGGCTGGTTGTCCGCGGTATTCATTCCATATGATAATCTATTGAAAACGATGCCAAATATGTTCAGCTACACGCTCTATTCCACCGTATTGATCCTTGTCTTATCCATTTTTCTTGCCTCTTTCTTTTCAAGCAAAATTACAATGCTCTTAAGAAACTGACGTGGGGGATTAAACAGATTGGAGAAGGGACTTTTAATACGAGGATTGAAACTTACGGAACTAGCGAAATTAACCTAATTATTCATAAATTTAATCAGATGAACGATAAGATCCAAGTATTGTTCGAGGAAAATTACGAGACGTATTTGAAGGAGATGGAGGCTGAATTGAAGGCGTTGAATTTTCAATTCAACCCGCATTTTCTTTATAACAGACTCAACATTATTAATTATTTGGCAATCGAAAATAAGCAGAGTCGTTCATGGACCCCCAAAATCAAGTAAAGTAAACCGCGAGCATAGCGGTTTTTATTTTTTTGTGATGGAATGAACCTTTTGAGCTGCTCGAGACTCTTAGTAATAGAGGTGAAGACATGGATGTAGTTAATGCAGTTAAGAAAGCCAAAAAGGGGGACAAGGAAGCCTTACTTCAATTGATATTAGCAGAAAAAGAAGCGTATTATCGGCTAGCTTTTTCCTACATGAGGAATGAAGCGGATGCCATGGATGTCTTGGAGGAAATGATCGTGAGGCTTTATGAGCGGATCGGCCAATTGAAGAAAGAAGAGTCCTTTTACACCTGGAGCAAGACCATCCTGGTCAATCAATGCAAACGCTCGTTGAAAAGAAACAATAAGGTAATCCCACTAGGAGACCCAGATGTGAATAAGGGGCACATCAGCTCTATCGGAATATCCGATTACCGCCAAGTGGAAGAGCAGATGGATCTGCAAGCGTTACTGACCCATCTAAACGCTGACCAACGCGAAGCCATTCAACTCAAATATTATCATGATCTGGATTATGGTTCGATTGCTGCGATGACCCGCGTTTCGACGGGAACGGTCAAATCAAGAATTTATCAAGGGCTTCAGAAACTGAGAGCGTTATACGGGAGGAATACAGATGAACAACATTGAAGATCGGTTGTTGGAAGAGAAAGTGCGGTTAAGTGAACTATCCGCCCCAGAAGAGTTGGAAGCAAGATTAAGAAAGGCGTTAAACACCGCAGTCCCCAGAAGAAATGCGAAATGGAATGTAAAAAGAAGTTGGACAAGCGCGGCAGTCGTCCTTGCGGTTATGCTGTTCGCGGGTAATCAATACCATGCGTTAGCCTATTACGGCAAGATGCTGCTCGGCTTTGAAGAAGCCGTATACGACACTCTTAGCGAATTAGACAATCAGGGGAAGGGGCAGGCTCTTAACGAGCGGTTCCAACTTGAGGACGGAACTATGCTTACCATCAACGGCCTTATGTCGGATGAAAATCAATTTATCTTGTACTATACCTTGAGCAACCCGAATGGGCTTCGGAGTCGCGACGGTTTTGATCCTATTGGGATTAGAGGTTTTCAAACGGATTCCCAGAATATACTAGGTGGGGCAACATCTGGGCCAACCGGAGGGGTTACCGAGACCAAAGGATACGTGGCTTTCGATCCTGTCAGCCCGCTTGCCAAGAAATTAACGCTTTCGTATTGGTATAAGCTGCCGGAAAGCTATCAACTACGGGAGGGGGAAATTACGTTCCCTTACCGGCCGGATGAAGCGATGCCTACCAAGATCAAACAATCCGTAAATGTTACCGTTAATGGCCAAACGATAACCATCGGCACAATTACCGCAACTCCGACGATGACTTTGATTAAAGGCACACTTCAAGCGGAAAATGAACAACTGAATCAAACCGTTCTGAATGGAATGAATCTGATCGCCAATGGAGATTCGGTATCTTTATTCAGCAGCTCATGGCATCCCCAGACCGGAGCTTTTTCATTGGCGTATGATGCCCTCCCGGAAAATCTTCAATCTTTACAGCTTATCCTAAAGAAAACGGGTGATACGGTGCAGATACCGGTTAAATAAAAAATTCTTCGACTTAGTAGTTAGCGTGAAATTAAGATAAATTCAGGGAAAGCAGCTACACTTTTTTTTAGGTGAGATAAGCGATATGAATCCAGTGATTGGCTTGGCCGAGAGGGTCGAAACATTAAAGAAGCTTGTAACATATTTTTATCAAATTGCTTTTTATATACTTCAAAATGAGAATCTTGCCATTGAAGCTACGAGGACGGCGCTGATCGAGCTCAGTATGGATGATGAGTTTTTTAGCAAACCTCTAATTGTTCAGCAACAAATTTTGAAAAGAACCAGCATGAATACATCAATAGCGACAAAGCATAAATGATTTACTTGGGCATTTACGGCAGCAGGAAGTAAGCGAGGCGAACTTTGCTCAGGTAGGCACCAAGAGCATAGCCAAGCAAAAAATACAACACCTACCGAAGATGCGGAATAGGTGTTGTACCTTCGGACATTCATCATTTAACTACATCATATCTCCAACTTACATTATTTATCAGAAACATTGAATTCATTTTCAGTGAGTTTAATAGACCGTTTAAGAATAAACAAACAGGTAAAGGAATTACTATACGGGTAGACTAATTTTATTTATAAGTGTAATTAACCGTGTTATCACTGGGCGGTTTAAACGGACTAACGTCCCGGCAATAAACCGAGTATCGTATCAACCACCAGCTCCGGCTGGTCATGAATGACCATATGGCCGCTTTTTTCGGCAACGATTAAATGGCTGTCGGTTGAAATATCGAGCATTTTTTGCTGTCCGGACTGCCAAATCTCCTCGATCTTCCGTCCGCCTGCTACCGAAATTCCCGCTTGGGCGTAATCCTGCGTAACGCCTCGCGCAATAATTCGTACTGGCAACGAGCCTAAACTTTGTCTGCGAATGGCATCTTCGGTGGAATAAGCAAATCTTGCCTCTTCTTCCTTCGCATTAAAGTAGCTTGGGGTAGCAATTTGGGGTAGCAATGATATTGATAAATTGCCCTCTGTCTTCCTCCGCTACCAAGCCCTTCAGTAAATCGTTCTGGAGCAGACGCAAGATTCCCGAATGCTTGAGTAGTTTGAGGGTGGATGCAGGCGGATTTCCAGCGAATTTCTCCTCCTCCAGAATCGTTTTGGTATCTTGAGCTTCATTCTCAGGTCTGGCATCCACAAGCACTAGACCCATAACCTCATCCCGGTAGGTTTGGGCGAATAGCCGGGCATACATTCCACCCAAAGAGTGGCCGACCATAAGGTAAGGCCCTTGTATGCCTTCCTTTTTCAATGCTGTATAAAGTTCGCGGACAATGTTTTCTCCGGTACGTTCGCTGCTCGCCATCTCGCTCCATGCATATCCGGCCCGGTCGTAAGTGACAACGGTAGCGTATGGGGCGAGATCGGTTGGGATATCGCGCCAGGACAAGCTTGTTTCTCCGCTTCCCGATTCGAGAACAATCGTGGGGGAGCCGCCTCCGGATTTTACGAGATGAAGTTCATATCCGCCCGCATCCACCAGTTTGCCAGGTGGAGGGTAATCCCTCGCCCCTTGATTGGAAGCGATGGCTTCATAAGCGAAACCAGAGCCGATGGCAATGGTCATGCTAGCTAATGCGATCAAAGATCATATTTCAGCTTTCTTCATTTAGCCTTCTTCTTTCGCTTTTCGGTTGTGTTCATGTAGAGTTCCTCTCTCGCTTGCATTTATTTAGTACAACGTATTATAAAAATCATTTTAGCACGTTGTATTAAAAAAGAAAAGAACATATAATATAACCATGCCTAAAATCGTGAACCATGATACTCAAAGACGTATAGTCGCAGAAGCTGCATTAAGGGTGATCCGGCAATCGGGCCTGGAGCAGGCCACCGTGCGCAGAATTGCTGAAGAGGCAGGATTGTCCCCCGGTTCCATGCGCCACTATTTCTCTACGCAGGTGGAGCTGTTTTCCTTTTGTATGAATTTGTTTATCGAACGAGTCGAGAAAAGGCTGGAAGCTTTCGAGTTTGAAGGGCCTTTGCTGTGGGATTTAAAGCGGCTGTTGCTGCAGTTTTTGCCCGTCGATGACGAGAGAACTTTAGAAATGGAGGTATGGTTTGCCTTTCATTCAAAAACACTGATCTATACGGAATTGCGAAGGATAGGCTCGACTGTTCAGGATGGATTATATAAAGCTTCGCGTTTCGTTGTGGAGGAGCTTATCAAGAATAAGTTGTCCAGACCCGGCATGGACATCGAGCTGGAGACGGAGAAACTGTACGCGCTCATCGACGGATTAGCTGTGCACAGACTTATGCAACCGAAACGGCTATCAGTTGAAAGGCTGGAATACATCGTTGAATCTCATTTGACCGCGTTATGTACCTTTACGGAAAAGTAAATTAAGCGAATAGCCCAGACGGTGGATATAGGATACTGGACTGTATACTGTATCGCCTTCCCCTGACTGATGCTGAAACTAGCTATGGAACCGCGATAAGGCTCGCTGCAGATGCTTCATGACGTTCAGTTCTTGAAAAGCAACCTTTAATTCTTTTGGTAGTTGGCTCGTCACTCTCACTTTACCAAACGAAGCGGTGTTTTTCTATTTTGCAAGAGGCCTATTTGATCGCTAGGGAATCCAGTAGCTACAAAGATTCAAGTCGATTTTTGCTCTTCGATAGTTGAGTAACTAATATGAATATTTAAAATGGTAATACGTACGAATCATTATATTATAAGTTGGAGGTTCGAGATGAGAAACGAAATAAAATGCCCTGAATGTGGTGGATTTAGTTATGGCAAAGGTAGACCCAACGGCGATGGCAGAATATATCCCATTAAAAAATTCTTCACCATGGGATCAGAAATTATTTATGTTATTTGTACTAAGTGTGGATTTATTGTCAAGAGCTTTGTCATTGATCCTGAAAAATTCGAAGAGAATTAACTACCTGACCTCTGGAATAACCACTAAATGGTAGAAAAAGAGCCGCTAAATCGGTAAAATGTTTGTACTCCTACAAACTCCCGAAATGTGGCGACTCCATGAAAAAGTCCACTACGATCTTGTCTAATCCTCAATCCATTTTGACCCCAGAAGATGTCGAATTGGTTGTAGCTTTCGCAGGTATAAATCCAAGTGTGTTCTCAATTGGTAAGTTTACCGCCATTGGAACCGGATTACGAAGCATGGGTCCACTCTCTTATCCACTTATCTCGCGTTGGCAATTCTTTCAGCATATGTTCTCATCATTCTTGCAGCAGGGGCTCCCAGCATCTTGATGAATTTGGCTAAATTGATTTGACGGGATGGACTTAAACGTGAAAGGAGAGAGGAGGATAACGATAAAAACCAAGGCATTCAGTACACTTGCCCTCATAACCAGCTTGGTCCATGTCGGCTACTGGTATTTCCAAATGGCATTTTCGAGCATCCTCCTTAATTAAATGTAGTCAGACTTAAAATCGACCTCAAGCCAGCTTCAGTATCGTCAAGTATGTACTCGCTCCTCCCGGACTTAGAGATGCCGCATTCTCCGACCACACCCGAATGTCGACCGTTTGCCCCGCGTTCAATTTAACCGGAACAGAACCGGTCGACATTGAATGATTTGCCCCGCCTACTACCCGGTCATCTATATATGCGAAAGCCCCCGCATCTCCATTAAGGTTGACCGACATTCTTGTGCGGTTGGCATCGGTCTGCTGGTTCCATTGCACATAGGTGGACACCAGATAAATTCCGGCAGTCTTGGCTGTAAATACGGAGCTAACCGGATCGTACTGGCCTGTAATATCCGTCGCCTCGACGGTAAAGCTAACCTTGGTCCAACTGGCTGCAGGCACAGCCTGTTGGGCGCCTGCATAGGCGCGTATAAAGCTAGGCTGCAAAATAGACGGACTGCCGCTGAATTCAAAGCCGTCTTTCGTATATTTCTGGGCAATCAGTTTTCCTTCGCCCGTGCCGAGTTGATCGTGCAGCGTCCCGTCGCCATAATCCCAGTCAACGCTTCCTTTGAAGACGACACGCTGCCTGCTGTAATTGCCTTCGAAGGCGACAAGCTTCTTGAGACTATGAGGGAATGCCGTTACTTCGTCGATAAGGATCTGGCTGGCGTTCCCTACGCGTACAAAATACTTGCACAGCGGCTCCCCGTTTACTTTCTGCCCTATTGCCAGACAGGAATCTCTAAATATAATGCTTTTGGAGGGCTCCGCATTGTCCCCGCAGGAGATCTTTACGAAAGCATCCAATCTATGAGACGATCCTACCTCAAACCAGCAGCGATGGAAAAAGGCGGAATCATACGGCGAATGGTGATCTTCAACGATAATAGGCGCGTCCGTCGCACTCCCGTCCTTGACAAATTGGGAGTCCATTACCCGCAGACCTGATCCCCCCTTAACCTTCAGGACCGTGTCGTTGCCGATTGAGTACAGCTCCTTCAAGGTATTCTGACTGGAACCGATACCAAGAAAAACAGCGATTTTGTTATAAAACAAATTAACCGTGTCGAAGCTGTTAACATCGCTATACATTCCCCAAAATCCGTATTCAAACCGTTCGATTTGAACATGACTTAATTCAACATTACCGTTGCCGTTATCCTTAATGGCATAGGTACCCAAACCGTAAGTTCCTCGATTACTGGCCACTGCCATGGGGTTGTTCAGCGTGGCTCTGATACCTCCGACCGACGTTAAATTCAAGTGTGAAAGCGTGAATCCTTGGACGGCATCGGAGAACCCGTTGCCAGATGTGCCGAGCTCGAACAATGGTCCCGTACCCGTAAAATTAATACGAGTGCCGCCTTCGGTTTTCCCGGAAGGGTCATTTGGCCGTCCTTGCCGGATCCCTATAATTTGAATCCCGCGTTGTCCGATTTGTATGGTCGAGGCGATCGTATACTCCGCTTTGGCCAAATAAATTTTCCTGTTATTCGTGCCGCTGTCGTTAATGTGTTTAATAACCCGCTTGAACCGCTCCGTATCGTCTGTCTCAGGAGGAATAATTGGGAAGTCCTCCTCCAAATCGATCCAGACATGGTTCAGCTTTCGTTCCACAATGCCCAGTTCAGTCTCGTAATTCTTGTGCTTCTTCTTTTTCTCCGTATCATATACCGCCTCTGTTACACTCATGCCCAAGGCTTTGTTCTCCAACAGGCCTCCAGCCAGTAAGGCGGTTCCGGCTGCTCCGATGGTCATCAGCAACTTTCTGCGAGTGATTGGTGCTTTCTCGACAGGCTTATCGCTATTATTGACATTACGAGTATCGTCTCCCATTGCGTTCGCTCCTTTTCCCTATCATTTCAGATGCGAGATCTACCTTGCATGTAAATGCTTTACAAAATGAGTGAACAAGCTGTCCTCCGTTATAATACCGACATCATAAAAATATCTATTTCTGGATATTTCAGTATTATCATGCTATTGTTTTGCTATCGGATAGGAAACCTCTTTTCTCGACCACCTCCTACATGCTTTAATCATAAGCATTCGGAAGAGCAGTAGATACGAACAATCGGTACATTTGTATAACGATCCGCATCAGATCCAACACGATGTGCGGTCAGAACCGGCCGCATGGAAAGGATGAAGGCATGCCGTATCACAAATCTTTGCAAACAAAGTCGATTTTGTCATTTCTGATCGTAATTGCACCATTAATTTTTCTCACGTTTTATATCAATTTCAGTGGGATGAAGGCGACACGATTGCAGACTGCGCAATCCACTCAGAATTTACTGACACTTTATACGGAACAGATCAGCCGCTACTTGACCGAGGCGGAAGATTACTTGATTAACATTGTCGCAACCAATTCAGACTTGCTGACGCTGAGCATCATCCCTTTCGAGCATGTCGATTACAAACTTGCCAAAGCCTCGCTTCAGGAGACGATCCGCAATGATATGGCCTTTATGGGTATCGTGCGATATATGTTTATGTACAATCGTACAAATGGGGATTTCCTGCTGATTGACAAAGATACCAGAGATTCTACGCTGGAAGAAGAGTATAAATCTCTTGCGAAGCACTGGAGGCTCAACATTCATGAGCGGAACTGGCAGCTTCACAGAATGAACGGGGAGCTCATGCTGGTGAAAATCAATCAGTTCGATCCCGATATCTTGATAGGCATGTCTCTTCCCGTACGCAATATGATGGTTCCGCTTCATCTGCTTGATTTGGGAGTGAGCGGCAGCGCTTATATTATGGATGATACCGGAGTGCCGGTTACGCCCTCTACACTTACATCCCCTCAGGAAGGGGAGCTTCGGGAGCTGCTGGTTGGTTTGCAGCGGGGCTCGTTCGAGCTAGCGGGCGATCATGGAGACGAAGGCATGCTTGCTGTAGTGGAGCCCATCGAAAAAGCAGGCCTTCGGTTAGGGATTGTCATGGCGGAAGCTAATTTCCTGAAACCCCTCCATGAGCTGCAGCAGGCGCTATATATCATCCCTTTTGCCGCGATTATTGTGCTCTTGCTGTATATCTTGATGATGAGACGGCTCCTATTCAAGCCGATTCTATCTCTGGTTCGTGGCATTCGAGATATGCTGAAGGGAAACTTTAATGTCAAGGTCGAGGAGAAGGGTAGCGGAGAACTCATATTTCTGACGTATAATTTCAATAAAATGGTTTCTCAAATCGAAAATTTGAAGATCGATCTATACGAGGAACAGCTGAGGACGAATCAAGCGGAGCTTAAGCAACTGCAGATGCAGATTAATCCTCATTTTTATATGAACACATTAAATATCATTAATAGCTATGCCGCTTTACGGGAGTATGAGCCGATTGAAGAGCTCGCCATGCTGCTCGCGGATTATTGCCGCTTCACGATGCGTGCCAATCTTGATCCGATCTCTTTGTGCTCGGAGTTGAACCATATAAGGAACTATTTACATATTCAGAAAATGCGATTTGAAGCAAAACTGACGTTTTCGATCGATGCCGACGAAGAAACCCTGAACTTCCCTATTTTACCCCTAACCGTGCAGCCATTTGTTGAAAATGCCATTATTCACGGTTTCAAAGGCGGTTCCCACGCGCTTGATATCCGGGTTACCTCAGCCATTCAAATGGATGGAGAAAAAAAGCTGATTGAGCTCACCGTCCGCGATAACGGGCCAGGCTTTAAAAAGGATGTGTTGCATAGCATTCGGGAAGGACGCCTAGAGGCCGATTCGAGTACTCACTTGGGCATATGGAACGTTTCCCAGAGGACCAAGGTGAAGTATGGAGGCAAAGGAACCATTACTTACGGGAACGGAGAACACGGAGGGGCGGTTGTTATTCTACGTCTACCGTTCCTAGCAGAATGACAAGGAGATGAATTCGGGATGTGTACGCTGCTTGTAGTCGACGATGAGAGGGTGGCTGTCAAAGGGATCGTTCGCGGCATTGACTGGAGCGAGACGCCGGTGACCCGGGTGCTGGAAGCGTACGATACGCTGTCTGCCATCGATATGATGGAGCGGGAATCTGTCGATTTGCTAGTTACCGATATTGAAATGCCGGACAAAAACGGCATTGAATTGCTCGAATGGGTGAATGATAACCGTCCTGCCGTCAAGACCGTCATTCTGACGGGACATGCCGATTTCGAGTATGCACGACGGGCCGTTCAGCTTGGGTGTTATGAATATGTTTTGAAACCGTTCCGCTACAATCACCTCAAAGAAACGGTCACTGCTATGGCAATCGAGCATCAGGAAGAGATGGAGCATGTGATAATAAGCGAGCGATACCAGATTTATGCGATGGAATGGGAGCGTCAGGTACCTGTGCTCCTGGAAAGGTTTTGGCAGGATATATTGTCCGAACGGCAATTGATGACGCCGGAGCAGCTGGAGATGGCTTTCTCTCTTTATCGTTTGCCGGAAGAAGCCCGTGATGGTGTCACGGTCGTGTTAATCAGTACGGAGGATTGGCTGGGCGAATTCAACTCACGGGATGAGGAAATTTTAGAGTTTGCGTTGCGGAACGCAGCGGGCGAACTTCTGCTAAATCGAATGCCGGGCACGATTGTTCATGAGCGAAGCGGGACAACACTGGCTTTGATTTACGGCAAACCGCTTGATAACGAACAGCTGCGGGAACTTCAGTGCGATTGCGAGGCGTTCATGATCAGTTGCAGGGACTATTTGCATTGCCTTGTATCCTGCTACATTGCCGAACATCGTCCGATCGACCGTGTGACTTCGGCACATCGGAGTCTTCAGACGCTGGAGAAAGAAAACGTATCGCTTACGAACGCTATCGTACTGGAACGCGACAGTGTCGCCACGCCTGCGGGACCGGTTGGAATGCCTTGGCTGCCGGATTGGCTCATCCTCCTAGACACGGGCGAGAAGGGCGAGGTTATGAGACGGTTTGACGAGTTGTTCGGTTCGTTGAGGAAGGATGCACATGTGTCGGTGGAGACCTTGATCGCTCTCTACAATGGTTTTGTATATTTGCTATATTACACGGTCAATCGGAAAGGGTACTCACTAGAGCAGATCGGTATGAACGGAAGCGGTGAAGAAGCTGATCGTGCCACGCGTTCAGTCGAGCATCTTCGCCAATTTCTGCATAAACGCCTGTCCGACGCAGCTGATCTGCTTACACGGGGCGACCGCTGCTTAACGATGCAGACCGTCAAAGTGAAGCGTTACATCGAAGAGAACCTTCATGAGGAACTATCGCGCGAGTCGATCGCAAGCCAGGTGTATCTAAATCCGGCTTATATGGCGCGTCTGTTTAAGAAAGAATCGGGCATGTCTCTTTCGGATTATATTCTGAAAAGGCGCATGGAGAAAGCCCGTAAGCTTTTGGCTCAATCCAGCGAGAAAATTACAGCCATCATTGATCAAGTCGGTTTTCAGAACGGCTCTTATTTCACCAAAATGTTCAAAAAGGAAGTCGGTATAACACCGCAAGAGTACCGAAGACAGTATCGGAGCAATTAACAGCGGGACGTTCGTTTCCAGTAAGGAGGCGGGCGTCCCGCATTGTCTGTCTGGGTACGAATCGTTATACAAAAGTGCCTGTTGTTCGTATTTTCCCACCTCCTGATTGTTTATGATGAAAGCAGAAAGGAGGTGGCATAGCAATATGAACTCAAATCCGGATGCCGCATTTTCCGCTTCCATTCGTGGTCGTAAAGAGAACACCTTGCTGCGGAATGTCCGAAAGCATAAGTATTTGTATCTTCTAGGTCTTCCGGGTATGATTTTTTTTCTTGTGTTCAAATATATTCCGATGTACGGCGTATTGATCGCTTTCCAGGATTACAATGCTTTTAAAGGTGTTTGGGGCAGCAATTGGGTTGGCTTGGAACATTTCAAACGACTTTTTATGGAAAACGATTTCTGGATGATTACCGGCAATACGGTACTGATCAGCCTCCTTGGCTTGGTCTTCCTGTTCCCGGCTCCGATTCTTCTCGCCCTGCTTATGAACGAACTGCGCTCGGCTGCTTACAAGAGGGCAATACAGACAGTCATTTATTTGCCTCACTTTATATCCTGGGTTATCGTCATGAGCCTTACTTATCTGTTTTTCTCCTCCGAGCAAGGCTTGATTAACAAGCTCATCCTGGCTCTGGACGGTGAGAAAATCGCTTTTCTGTTCGATACTTCCTACTTCTATCCTCTCATTGTTTCTCAGGGATTATGGAAGGACGTCGGCTGGGGGACCATCATCTACCTTGCGGCTATAGCAGGAGTTAATCCATCGCTGTATGAAGCAGCCAAGATCGATGGAGCGGGCAAGCTTGACCAGATCCGGCACATTACGATTCCAGCGATCATGGCTACGGTCGTCATCCTGTTTATCCTGTCACTCGGGAATATGCTGGATGTGAATTTCGAGCAGATGTATCTCATGCAAAATCCAATCAATACGCACTTGTCCGAAGTATACGATACTTATGTGTTCAAAGTGGGCGTACAACAGGGACAGTTCAGCTTTAGCACGGCCGTAGGCTTGTTTAAATCGGTTATCGGGCTGGTACTCGTGTTGGGTGCCAATAAATTGGCTAACCGGTTCGGCCGGGAAGGAATTTGGTAAAATAGGAGGCTCTCATGCCAATATCCAGGTCATCCGCTCTTTATCAGGCGTCCATCGGTACACTCTTGCTTCTTGTGGCGGCGACGATGCTTGTACCGTTCCTGTACATTTTTGCGATTTCCTTCACCGACCCGGAGGTTTATCGCAGCAATACCTTCATTCTCTGGCCTGAACGCTGGTCTTTTGCGGCTTACGAGCTTGTCCTTTCCGGACACGGCATTGTAAGCGCGCTGAAGGCTTCGCTGTTCATAACACTGATTGGAACGCCAATGGCCGTAACGGTCAGTAGCTCATTCGCCTACATGCTTTCCAAGCGATCCTTGCCCGGCCGCAAAACGATGCTCAATCTGATAGTATTTACACTTCTATTCTCACCAGGTTTGATACCGGGTTATCTGCTCATCAAGGAACTTCACATTCTGGACACCTGGTGGTCGATTATTCTGCCCGGCGTTACGAATGCCTGGACGCTGCTGGTGATGAAGAGCTTCTTCGAATCGCTTCCGGGCGAGCTTGAGGAAGCAGCGATTATGGACGGATGCAACCCTCTTCAAACCTATTTCCACATTATTCTTCCACTTTCCAAGGCTCCTTTGGCCGCGTTCACCTTATTTTTCGCGGTCGGCTATTGGAATACGTATTTCAATGCGGTACTGTATCTCAACGATGTAGAGAAATGGCCGCTTCAGCTGTTTCTCCAGCAGGTAATCAACTCCGCAAGCTTGGAACTGTTCGCAGACCCGGCAACGCTAGCCAACCTCACTCAGAATAAAAGTCCCGTACCGCCTGAGGTTGTCAAGATGGCGGCTGTAATCGTCGTGACACTACCGATTTTGATCGTATATCCGTTTCTTCAAAAACATTTTGCCAAAGGTGTGCTGATTGGTTCGGTTAAAGGTTGAATTTCTTCGATCACGAAGGGTTGCAAGCTGCCGATCTAAGATTAAAAGAAAGTCTCATGAAAAAAGATATAACAAGGAGATCCCCAAAATGAAGATTGTGAAAAGAAAAAAATGGGCTTTGTCGGCGGCAGTCATACTGACCGTCATCGCAATGATCGGCTGTTCATCGGAGACCGAGCCGCCGGTATCAGGCCAGCCGCTTAATCTGTCTATCTTTGCCCCGACCTATGGGGGGGCGCTGCCGGATACTGGCGGCCAGATCCAGATGGAAGTCGAGATGCGCAGCAACACGAAGCTGAATATTACATGGGTTCCTGTCAGCGATTGGGAGAAGCGGCTTAATGTCGCCATTGCCGCGAACAATCTTCCTGATCTTATCGTAACCAAGACGATTCCCGGGCAGCTTTTCTCCTCTACGGTTGCCCAAGCAATCGAGAACGGACAGTTAATGGACCTTACAGAATATGTGAGAGCGGACGATTTTGCCGCCAAGTATCCTAATCTGGGCAAATACCCGAAGGAAATATGGGATCATTCGGAATTCAAAGGCAAAATCTACAGTCTTCCCTGGGGAGTGACTCCCCGGGCCAATCTATCCGGGTTTATCATGCGAAAAGACTTGTTCGACAAATCTGGCCTGAAGGTGCCGATTACTGTTGATGAATTAGCAGATACGCTGATCGAACTGTCCGATCCTCCTAAATTGTATGGTCTTCAATTTACCGGAAAGACGTTGGATACCAGCAACCTGAAGCCGATCGCGGTCGCTTACACAGGTGTCCAGGATTGGGGTGTAGATGAACAGGGTAATTTCATGTTCCAAGCGTTCATGCCGGAATATAAGGGCTTTCTGAACTGGGTTAAGAAGTTGTACGACGCGAGGGTGATCGAACAAGAATTTTCGCTCGGCCAGAACGCTTCGAATTTCAGTAAAGGCAACTCGGCCATGATGATCCATGTCTGGTGGAATGCTGCACAGACCAGCATGAATCACTGGTTCGCGAAGGAGGCGCCTGCGGAAGCGGAAGTCATGCGTATTATGCCGGTTCAAGGCCCCCGGGCCTATGCAATAGCTGTACAGCCGGGCTTTAATAATCCGGTTGTTATAAATACCAAATTTGACAAAGCCAAGATGCCGCAACTGCTCAAGGTTTACGATTACTTCGCTTCGCAGGAGTTTCAGGATTTTGTGCAATATGGACTAGAAGGCGTTCATCATAACGTGGTGGACGGCAAGAAGGTGCTGATTCCGGACATTCCGGACGACGGTCGCGGCCAATTTAGCAGCATGCTGAATGCCGTGTACCGAGATTTCCTGGAGGAAGCCCGTCTGGCAGGCCTATCCGATGAAAATTACAAGCAGATGAAGGCCGTTTCCACATTCGCTGAGGAGACCGTTGCGAAGCAAGGACCGGGAATTCCCCAGTGGAATCTTTCGTCACCGACTTTCATGAGCAAGTGGAACGCAGTCATCAAGGATCTGGACGATAATCGGGATAAGGTGGTCATGGGCAAGATGTCCATCGAGGAATGGGATAAATACGTACAGGGGGTTACTTCTTCGGAAACATACCGGCAAATTCTGAAAGAATTCAAGGAACAGTACGCCAAAAATCGTTCATAAAGGGGGCCCGCCAGCAAAACGCTAAAAACGTACGTTAAGCAAATAAAGCCGATTTTCCTGTACGCTAAGGAAGAGCGGCTTTATTTAATTAAGAGACTTACAAATTAATAAAAAGTTCGTTAAATCTTGCAGAACCATACTCGTTGTAATCCCCAGCGCCAAGATTGATAACGATATGGAAAGTGTCGTTCCATTTATGGTGGGTTGTATCACTTTATGAAATGCGAATGAGTCTGACTCGCCAGTATTAAGGACTTGGATGTTTGGAATATTTTTAACGATTTGAAATATTATCTTTTGTTTTTCAAAATCAGTAAACTTCACGCCCTTGGTTCATTCAACAAATATTTCGTATACCATAGAATCCCTCCATTGTCTTTTTTATTAGAGTATAACTTGGTATCATTGTATCCCACCTCTGTTTATTAATTTTCATTCATTATTACGTGTGCATAGAGATATCGCTTTGGTCATACGCCGAAAAGTATGCTCCTGTTGATCTTCATCAATTCGTGGGCACAGCAGACTATGTACGACTTAGGACGTGCCTTTCTTTTTACGAGGCCAAAGAGTGTAACTGAAGCTGATAAGAAAGTCTATAGCCAGAACAAGCGACCAGATCTGCATCACTTGAAGCAGAGCGGCCGTTCGGCTCCCTTCATTTACCATGATAATCATCCCATATAAAATGACGCATCCGATTGCCCAAGCGAACAAATGAAGCAGAAAACTGCTTCGTTCCTCTCTTGCATGCTTATCGCCAAATTTGACCTTTTTCAACGGAGCAGGCCCCCCGGCGAACCAATGAGCAAAGTGGACGTCCAACCAACGAATCATACGATGACCGAATGCAATTGAAGCACCAATGTAGATCGCTGCAAGTCCATGCGAAAAACTTGCCTGTGCGCCCCCTTTTAAATCAACAACTGCGGAAATCAGAAGTATACAGTCGATTACGGGGGTGCAATACAATAGAATAACACTCATCTTCTTGCGTCCTAACAGATAGCGGCATGCTAAGCCGGCAATCACGAAGAGCCAGAACGCAATCTCGCAACCGATAATAATGGCAAGAATCATGCGAAAATCCACTTCCTTTTTAGCACAAATGTATTATAAAAAGATAAGGTTATTATAGCACTGTTGTATTAAAATACAAGTGTGTTAAAATAAATTTATGCCAAAAATCGTGGATCACAATCAAAGGAAAGAAGCATTAGCGGAAGCAGCTTGGCGTGTCATACGGCGGGAAGGGATAGATGGGCTATCGGTTCGCCGTGTCGCGGACGAGGCGGGGTTGTCACTGGGCTCGCTACGGCATTATTTTGAGACGCAAGCCGAGCTGCTTACATTTTCAATGCAGCTTGTATCAGAACGAGTCCATATGCGTATTCAGCGACTGACTTTTAAAGGGGAACCGCGTCACGATATGGAGCTTGTTATTGCAGAACTTATGCCATTCAATGAAGAACGGCGTGTCGAAGCTGAAGTATGGTTAGCCTTTGCTGGGAAAGCCATTGCCGACCCCGTTATCCAAGCCCTAGGCCAAGAAGCCCATGACCAGCTTTATGCTGGGTTTCGTCGGATGATCGATTTGCTCGTCACACATAATTTGATGAGAAGCAGTATTGATGCCGAGTTCGAAGCGAAGCGGTTGCATGCGCTTGTCGACGGACTTGTTTTACATCACACTGCTTTCCCTGAAAGATTAACCAGAGAGGACATATCGCGCGTGATCGCTAGTCATTTGGATAGCTTCGTTATGAAGTAGCTTTTAGTAGGATCGATGCGATACTATGCTACTGAAAATTAGGAAAAAAACGCCTGTTCGTCGTATGGCGAAGGGGGCAACAGCAGAGAGGACAGACGAATTATTTTCGGCCTGCCCTTTCCTAATCATATGCATGGCCTCGATTCCCTTTAACGTCTGTTCTGCAGTTAGAAGTGATATGAAACCAAGTATCGGTTTTGTGATTTTTTTATGAATCAATGATCTTGCTCCACAATGTTGTTTAGAACCTTTGTCAGTCTAATCAAGGTTTCTTTTGGTAAGGCTTTTTCATTTATTAATTCTTGTATGGCAGGTGGATATGCCGGGTTTTCCCCATAGAATCAACGGCCCGATTTAAATACTTCCATTGACCTTTGACTTTGATGTAGGTTTCGTCCGTGCACCACGAATCGTTTGAGAGTTTCAAATAGCTACGGGTTCCTTTATCTATTTCGGGTCCAAACTCATGGACCCATCTCATGATCGTTGTATGGGATATCTTTAAATCCCGCTCGCTCATCATTTCTACAATGTCTCGGTAGCTTAAACTATATTTTAGATACCATCTTAAATAAATCCAATTTGGTTTCCATACAGTTCCAACGCTTCATTGAATCGGGGGACTCCTTTGTCTGGTTGGTTCATGATACGCCTGATGGATTGGAAAATAATACTCGCCATCCCAGGTTATACTCATATTTCTCTAAATTACAAACCTTGGATGGAGAAACCTTTGCCTATCTACGCATCAGCTTGGATATCATGGGCTGGTTAACCTCCATTACAAATGGGTTTCAGGTTAAACAAACCTATTACATCATGGACGGGGATGGTAATTCGATTCTGAAGACCCAGGACCAATGGGCGGATACTCAGCCTCAAGAGATGTTGTCTTTGTTTAGAATGAACCCGTTGGCTTATGTAGGGGATTCTCGGAATTTGTTTATTTATAATGGAATTTATTTGCCAAATACAGATTGGTACTTGGTCAATAGGTTTCCACTAGAGGCCTTGTCAGGAAATATCCGCTCGATGAAAAATCAGGTGATGATTTCTCTGTCGATTACGGTAGTTATTTTTATCGGTATTACTTTTGCGATCGTTTCCACGCTTTTGCGTCCCTTACGTAAATTGCAAAACAAAATGACTGAGCTTGTTGAACGCAATCTGGATGTTCGTATTCCCGAGAGCACTTATAAAGGTGAAATTCTTCTGCTGGCCCAAGCCTTTAATCAGATGATTGATGATATAGGTCGCCTGATTTCCCGCTTGAGAGTAGAGGAACGACAGAAGGAAGCCATTCGCTTCCAGATGTTGATGTCTCAGATGAATCCGCATTTTTTGCTGAACACACTTAACACTGTAAAATGGAATGCAAGAAGTCATGACGATACGGGCACCTTTGAATTATGCCAAAATCTTGGGAGATTATTGGAATGCAGCCTCAATATTGTTGTAGATTTGGTGCATTTGAAGGATGAGATTGATCTTGTCAAGGTTTACGTGCATATTCAGTCCTTCCGTTATGATCATACCTTTGTGACGGAATATGAGATGGAGGAGGTTTTGGCATATGCCCTGGTTCCGAAGCTAAGCTTGCAGCCGCTTGTAGAGAATGCGATTTATCATGGTTTGGTGCATATGAAGGCTGGGGAAAAATCAAGATATGTGCAGTAAGAGAGGGCGGGAAGCTTAATTTGATTGTACAGGATAATGGGTAGGGTCAGGGGAATAACGGCACTTCCTCCGAACGTAAAAGAAAAGGGATCGGTCTGGGCAATTTAATGGAAAGATTGCTGCTTCTATATAAGGGAGAGGCAGAACTCAAGCTTCATCCTCTGGAACAGGGCATGCAGGTTCAAATCCAAATTCCGCTTCTGATGTCTACGCCCTATGACAAGGAGGAACCCCATGTGGACCATACTATTAGTTGAGGACGAGCCCTTTGTCCGAAGATCGATTCGCAGTGCGATTCATTGGGAAGAAGCCGGATTCACTATTATTGGCGAGGCTTCACATGGTTTGGAGGCTCTGGAATTTATGGGTAAGCAGCAGCCCGATATCGTCATATCGGATATCATCAAAATATTCAAGCGCTGGACAGAGTTAACACCTAGTGAATACAGAAATTACAAAAAAAGGAATAATCAATGAAAAAAATCGGTCGATTGACATGGTTTTTTCTCCGAATGTCCTAAATGAATGGGTATCATGGAAAGGTATAGTAGAGTCATGAACCGCGTCGCCGCCGTCGCCGGGGTTCACCGTTAATATAAAGGGATTATATAGATATCCAGGGGGTTGAATATGAAAAACGGTTTTTATCGTATGTTATTTTCTTACTTGCCATTATTTTTCATGATTACCTTCATTCTTGTAGCCATCTTTCTCCTTGCAACCGCAGAGCAATCCCGCAAGCAAGCAGCGCAAGTAAACGATACCTTTGCCCGATATGTGATGACGGCTATGGAGGATGTATTAAGGGGAATCGAGCAGATGGTATTAATGGAGATGATGAAGGAAGATATTGCACAATTGTTTTTCATACCGGATCAGCAGGAGAAGGATTCCTTATCTTTATTCAAGCTATCCCAACGATTTAACGCGATTACATCGAATTCTCTTATTGATTCCATGTATGTATATCTCAAGAAAGACAAGAAAGTGCTTAGTCTCAACCGTTATGAGAATGTCGAGGACTTTGGTGACAAAGCCTTTATTGATCAGTGGCTGGATACCGATCAACCCGTAGCTTGGACGAATGAACGCACCTACAGGGAGTTTTCGAGCCAAGGGGAAGAGCGTCAGGTGGTGTCCTTGGTGAAACCTTATCCTATACTGGCAGGTGACCGGGGGATTATCGTTGTCAATATTAGTGTCTATTGGCTGGAGCAGATGCTTAAGAAATATGAGTCTGAGAATGGCTATGTCCATCTGTTAGACGGCAATGGCAAGGTCATTACATCAAATTCTGTACATATGGAGAATGCTATTCGTATCCATGAGACGGAAGCTCTGGTTCCGTCGCCATTAACCGGCTGGTCTATCAAAACCGGCTTAAGTAACGGCAATCTGATACGTAAAACGAGCACATTCTCGTATATTTGGGTTTCACTCGCACTATTGACCTTCGTGTTTGGAACCCTGAGCTTAATTGCTATCACGCGCAGAAACTATCGCCCCATCGCTCATATTGTGGAGCGGATTGGTCGCTTCTCGGTCAAAAAATCGTCCAATGACTATCACTTTATTGAATCTGCCCTGGATGACCTGCTGGAGAGAACGACTGCCTATCAGAAAAAGCATGAAGAGGATCTAATTTTCAAGCGGCAATATCTTTTCCAAGACTTGGTTGATGGTGTACCCCGATCAGATGTAAAAGACTGGAATCGTGAGCTCAAGGAGCTAGGCGTTTTTCCAGAATCTACTCAGGCTGGGAGCAGTCGGATTGTTATAGCTGTGGTAGAAATAGACAGATTCGCGCAATTTTCTTATGTATATACACCAAGGGATCAGCAATTATTTAAATTTGTGATCACGAGTGTTATTAAGGAATTAGCCGAGCAGCAGAGCATATCGGTATGGGTAGAATGGGTCGGTATGGATAGGCTAGGAGTAATCCTGTTTCTGCCAGACCGATTGTTGTCGCCCGTGTTCGCGGTTAGACAGCTGCTTGAGGAGTCCCAGGCCTGGGTTGATCTTCAGCTTGATTTTACCATAACAGCTGGAGTCGGCTCTCCGGCGGAGGACGAGAATGGGATTTCTCTTTCTTACCGAGAAGCTATCAAAGCCTTAAGCTTCAAACCCTCTCTTGGCTATAATCGGGTTATCGGTTACTGGGATTTGGAGGATCGAGAAGTATGGAATCCTTATGATTTATTCCGCCATATAAGGAAGCTTGCAGCTGCTTACCGATTGAGAGAGGCTGAATGGAGCGCCTTGCTTGGGGAGCTTTTTCAACAATTGCGCAATAGCCTTTGTACCCGTGAGGATATCGTAGGACTCATGATGTTTCTTAATGATCAACTGATTCGTGAAATCAGCGAGGGTCCGAAAGAACTGGCCGAATGGTGGAAGGCTCATGTACTATCCAAACTGGATACGGTATTAGGAAAGGCATTATCGGTTGATGATCTGGAACGAGATTACAGAAGGGTACTGGAAGAAGCCCTATACGCAATGGGTTCTTCACAAGGAGAGCATCATCAGTATCATGTATTAACAGAAATTAAGGCTTACATTGACACAGCCTTTCGTGATCCCAATATGTCATTGGATGATGTGAGCAGTCGGTTCGATATGAGTGCCAAGCATTTGAGTCGAACGTTTAAGGAAGTGTTTGGTGAAAAATTTATCGATTATTTGACCCGGATGCGAATTGATTACGCGAAACGAAGAATCAGGGATTCCAATGATTCGATCCAGAGCATTGGCATTGAATCGGGTTACCCGCATATCCATACATTTATCCGAGTGTTTAAGAAGCTGATGGGACGTACACCGGGAGATTACCGCAAAGATATTGAGAATTAAGGATTTAACGTATAACCGGATTGTTCACGACTTGTTGAAAGCTAACAAGTCGTGAACAATCCGCTTTTTTTGATGTACAGGATTTTTGTACATCTGTAATGGAAAGAAGAACATTGAAATAGAGTGGGTCCGCAGTTAAGTTTGAGTAGCGTTAAGATGTCCAAGCGAACGGAGGTGAAAAAAATTGATTCAGGCAACTTCCTTGCAAAAAGAGACGGCACCAGCCGCTAATACTAAAGTCTATAAGAAATGGGATAAAAAACGATTCAAAGAAAATATCCCATTGCTGCTGATGTTCACCCCTATCCTTATTTTTTATTTATTATTTAAGTACGTGCCTATGTTCGGATTGGTCATTGCGTTTAAGAATTATAACTTTGCCGATGGAATCTGGGGAAGTCCGTGGACAGGCTTGGATAATTTTAAACTCATCTTCAATAGTGAGCCTACCTTGAACGTTATTCGTAATACCCTTCTGTTAAGCGGACTAAGTATTATAGTTGGTTTTCCGTTCCCTATCCTGCTGGCGATTCTCTTGAACGAGGTACGTAAAGCTGTATTTAAGCGAGTGATTCAAACCATCGTATACTTGCCCCATTTTTTAAATTGGGTAATCGTTGGAGGGCTTATCGTTCTGATCTTCTCTCAACAATCCGGTACGCTTAATCAGTGGATCGAACGTTTCACAGGCAGCTCTTATCCATTCCTTTATAATGAAGCATCGTGGATTACCATATTCGTCGGGTCCGGTATTTGGAAGGGGGCAGGCTGGGGGGCGATCATCTATTTAGCGGCGCTTTCTGCCATTGACACTAGTCTCTACGAAGCTGCTGGTATGGACGGAGCTGGCAAGCTCAAGCAAATATGGTACATATCACTCCCAAGTATTCGTCCCACTATTGTGCTGCTCTTTATTCTAAGCATGGGCAATATGATGGAGGTTGGGTTTGACCAGGTTTATGTGCTGCAGAATCCCGCTATCCAAAGCGTAGCTGAGGTCATTAGCACATGGAATTACAAAGTGGGGTTAAATGGGGCTAGATTCAGTTTGGCGACAGCCATGGGTTTGTTTGAATCGCTAGTAGGACTTATATTCGTGCTTGGCGCAAACTCCATAGCCCGTCGTTATAATCAAGGATTGTGGTAATTTGGAGGCTAAATAATGAAAGATACATTAGGTGAAAAATGGTTTTATGCCATCAACTATGTCATGTTGTCATTCATGGCATTGACTTGCTTGCTGCCGATTGTACATATCGTATCACTCTCTTTTAGTGACAGCCATTCGGTTACGTCGGGACGTGTCGGCTTATGGCCGATAGGATTAACATGGGAATCGTATCGGATGCTGCTGCAGGGGACGAATACCATAACCGCATTCCGCAATAGCGTGCTGATTACAGTGGTTGGTACGGTCTTTAATATGGTGTTCACGATTCTAGCCGCTTATCCATTAGCGCGCAGGCGCTTTTATGCAAGAAGATTTTTTACGCTTGCTATCGTATTTACCATGCTCTTTAACGCAGGCTTGATTCCCAACTATTTGTTAATCAAGCAGTTAGGCATGCTGAATGAATACTGGGCATTGTGGCTTCCTGGCTTGGTGAGTGCATGGAATATGCTAGTGATGAAATCATTCTTTGAACAGCTCCCGGAGGAGCTCATTGAGGCAGCTAGAATGGACGGATGTAATGAATGGCGTCTGATCTTCAGGATGGTGCTCCCTTTATCGCTTCCTATTATAGCGACGTTAGCCTTATTCTATGGGGTTAGCCATTGGAATTCGTTCTTTAATGTATTGATCTATATCAACGATCCGATGAAGTATAACATGTCAGCGCTTGTCCAACAGATGATTCAGAACCAGCAGCTGCTTCAGGAAATCAATTCAGCTGACGCGGGTGCGGCTATATCCCAAACCACTCCGGAAACGATTCGGTCAGCAGGAATTGTAGTCATGATTTTACCCATGTTGATCGTCTATCCATTTCTTCAGAAGTATTTCGTAAAGGGAGTTATGATCGGTTCTATCAAGGGATAGGAGATTCCTGTGTGGATCTTCACACGGTTGAACTTATATATCATATGTATGCTATGGAGGGGTCAAAGTGAAAGAGCTTTTCAATCGAAAGGTATTATCCGCTGCCTTATGTACAGTTGTTGCATCCACCGCTGTGCTCGCAGGGTGCAGTGAGAAGACAGAAGAATCGAAGATCGTGGAAGAAAAGTCTACAGCCAGTCAAACAGCCGCACCTGCAAAGAAGTCCAAGATCAGAGTTTCCGTGTATGATCGTGGTCAAATTCCTGCTGGAGAAGGAGATTTCACGAAAAATAGATGGACGCAATGGATCAATGAGAACGCTCCGGTTGAGGTGGAATTTGTACCTGTACCGCGTGGCGAGGATGTTCAGAAGCATAACCTGCTGTTCGCAAGCGGCTCTGGTCCTGATCTTGTTGTGTCGTACAGCGGTTCCCTTCGTAACGATTTATTTACGCAGAAGCAGCTTCGCCCGCTTGACGATTTATTGGAGAAGAGCACGACATATAAGAAGCTGGTCGAACAATATCCGCTTGCTAACAAGATGGGGATGAAGCCAGATGGTAAAATCTATGATTTTAGCAGAATCACGGGTCTTTCCTCCAATCACGTGCTGTTGGTACGTCAAGATTGGCTGGATAAGCTGAAGCTGACCGCTCCCGCAACCGTAGAGGAATTTTACAATGTAGCAAAAGCGTTTACTGAAAATGATCCGGATGGTAACGGGAAGAAGGATACGCTGGGTACGAATATCAGCCATATTACCGGAGCTGTTATACATATCATGTTTGATAGTACCTTTGTCAATCTGGATTATAATCAAATCCCTTATCGCTTCGATGCGAATGGGAAGCTGATCAATGGCTTCCAGCATACCAAAGAGGCTGTTGATTTCCAGAAGCGATTATTTGACGGCGGATTTGTAGATAAAGATTGGGTCACGGACAAAAATGGCGAAAAAGCGAAGCAGGATTGGTTAAATGGCAAGATAGGTATGTATGCGGCTAACAAGGGAGGTTACGATCTGGCGTTATATGAAGCATTGAAGAAAAACAATGCGAATGCGCAGGTGGTTGCTATTCCGGTTCCTGAGGGTCCTTATGGTAAATTCAGCGCGGCACAGGATGCTCCGGTGCAGCCTACAGCTTCTGTCAACTCCAGAGCTAAAGACCCTGAGGCAGTGATGAAATTTGTAGATTGGATGAGTACAGAATCTGTATTGACCACACTTAAGTTTGGCCTAGAGGGTGTTCACTGGAAGAAGGGCGTGAATGGCTGCCCTGAGATTATCGACCGCGAGAAGAACAAAAAGGAAGTGGACTGGAATTATGATTACTGGACGCCGCTTGGCTCTACGGTTCTTCTAGGCAAGTGCGCTCAGTATGAGGTGACCCTAGATACAAAGAATCCGGTTCAGAATGAATTCATGACTATTCATAAAGCCTCAAATGCAGCCTATTTGACGAAAGATCGTCCTGTCCAAACGAAGATTGACAACCTGCCGCCTCTTCCACAGGATCTACAGCTGGTAACGACAAACACAGGTATGGCTGATATGTGGGTGAAGGCGATTGTTGGCGGTAAATCTTATACGGCAGAACAGGCTTATAAGGATGTTGTTGATTTGTGGAACAAGCGCGGGGGAACGAAGGTAGAGGAATTTTTCAACAAATATATCGATGAGAATAAAAAACTGATATACAGGCCTGACGTGGATAACTATGTGGGTATGTAATTCATTCATTTGATCTGGAAGGCAGACGCGAAGGAGGAGCTCTTATGATTAGCAGGATGGCGATGGAAGATGACGTTAACCTTAGAGTAGCTCCTGCGTGTCTGCCGGAATGGTTAGAAAAAACGATTTCATTTGAAGGAGGTTGAATAATGAATCTAAAGGGGTTTAAGCGTTTCATCGTGATACTCATGACTATTATCCTGGTCATAGGATCTATTCCGGTATCGGTAGCAGCTGAAGATCACACGAGCAGCGGCAGCTCGATCCTGTTTACCGACAGCTTTGAGAGCAGATCATTTACGCAAAACCATTGGAAGGATGTACCTGCCCAGTGGGATGTAAAGACAGAGGGGAACCTGAGCTCACTGCAAGCAGTGAACTCGAATACCAGGACCTTTTTGCAAAATGTGGATGCGGCCAGTTGGACCGATTATGAAATGAGTTTCAAGGCTAAGTTTACTTCCAATGTAGTAGGCCGGGCAGAATTTTTTGTTCGTGCGGATCAGAATGGAAATTTCTATTCCGTGGAGGCGCAAATCGCGCAAAATCAATCTCAGAGCGTTGTATTTAAGATGCATCGTTGGTCTAACATGGTTTATCAGGGAAATATAACGACCAATGTTACCCATACCTTCGACCCGACCGCATGGCATGTTTACAAGGTTGAAGTTAAGGGAAGTACGATTAAGCTTTGGATAGATGATAGCCTTATCATTACGGGGACAGACCCCAATCATCATTATCCTGCTGGAAATATCGGCTTCCGCAGTCAAAATATTGGTCTACAGATGGATGAGCTTACCGTAAAGGGGCAAGGAGGCACCGAAGAGCCAGCTAAGGAGTTTCAGCTCGTACATACACCCATTACCCAAATTTCGGCAACCGGAGGAGCTGAACTTACTGCGCATATTCCAGCTCCATCCGCGGTGACAGGGCAAGTATATTACAGGTACGGATATGCCGAAGACGGTGCTATTTATGAAAGCGCAAACATGAATAAGGGAGCTGGAGATAACTACACCGTTCGTGTCCCTGGTCCTCACTCGGCTGAAAGGACTACTATGAACTATATGATTGAGGCTGCAGATTCCGGTGGGAGCCATCTATCGAGCGGTTATCGGGATCACTTCACCAATCCTTCATTTACGGCAGCCCATTTTACCCAAGTACCCGAGCAATGGATTGTTACTCATGACTCAGGGATTCCTGTCATGAAGGCTAATGCGTCCAATACGCGTAACTATTTGACCCAAGCTAATGCTGAAGGCTGGAGGGACTATGACGTAGAATTCAAGGGCAAATTCACGAAGAAAGCCGACGGTCTGGCCGAATTTTATTTCAGGGCCGATGAAGCAGGCAATTACTACGCTATTGAAGCACAGACCTTGGCAGCTTCCAACCAGGTTACACTGAAGCTGCACTACTGGGAGAGCAACGTATATAAGGGCAACTTGACGGCTAATGTGACAACCACTTTAGACACTTCCATCTGGAATGACTACCGGATCAAAGCAAGGGGAGGACAGTTCAGCCTATTCGTAAATGGCAATGAGTTGATTTCGGCTACGGATGCCAATAATCGCTTTCCAACCGGAGGTATTGGCTTTCGCTCTAACAATGTGGGACTGGAGATTGCAGCGTTGTCCGTCAGCCATCCAGTACAAGTGACTGGCTTTCAGCAGCTTTCTTTAACCCATACTCCCAAGACGACAGTACCTTTTAATGCGGATATTCCTGTTCTCTTCCAAGTAACGGATGCAGGTTCTCCCGTCACTGCTGTTGTCTACTACCAGTATGGAGATGGGGAGATTTCACAGGTACGACTGAGGCAGGAAGCATCCCAATCATTCACGATGAATATTCCGGGAACGAGCCGTTTCGACCATGTGAGCTATTATATCGTTGTACAGGATGATGAAAATCGGACAGCGCGTTATCCTGCGTCTGGTCAGTTGACCGTTCAAACAGGCCAATTCCAGCCTTATGTGACAGACTTCGAAAATATGTCTGCGGGCAGCGTGCCGCCTGGGTGGAGCGTGCGCGGTGACGCCAAGGTTGTGCAATTGCCAGAGGGCATGAAGGTGCTTCGCCTTAATGGTCAGAAGAACCAAGCCTACCCTAGCGCCACCTTATCTGATCCCCAATATGCCAATCTGGACAACTTTGCCCTTAAGTTCAGAGCCAAATACGTTCGCACCAGCGATGAATCTTACAACGTATGGCGTTTACGCTATCGAGCGCAAAATGACAATAACAACTATTCCATGGAGTGGGGAAGCCACAACATGCGTTATTTCATCATGAGAAAGACAGACTTGGGCGGTAACTACGCACTTGGAACCTATAATGAATCTCTGGATAATCGTTGGATTGATTATGAAGTCCGGGTTTCAGGAATTACTCATGAGCTGTACATCAATGGAGCCAAGGTGATCGGCATCGATGATTTTGATCAGCTGCGCATAGGTAAAGGCTACATTCAATTCGGCACCGTCAACGGGATTAATCTGATGATTGATTCTATTCAGGTACAGCCATTGGAATCTGCACTTGTCTACTATGTTGAGCCAGCAGGAAATTATACCGGAATTTACGGTCCTGGGGAGCAGGCAGGGGTCAAAGTGCATCTATCGGGAGGCTCTGCAAGTCATGACTTTCAGGTTCGATACACGGTCCATAAGGCTGACGGTGATAAAGGGCTGGTTTCTCAGGGCTCTGTTGATTACCCGTTAGTCGCTTATGAGGAACGGAATGAAACATTGATACTCACTCCAGCCTTGAATCAGATTGGCACCTATGATGTAAAGCTTGAGCTGTACATCGACGGAGTTCATGCAGAGAGGTTCTCCAAGAACATACGAATGGCAGTAGTGAAGCAGCTTGCTGAGCAAACAGAACCGGATATGCAGCTGGAATCCAAATTCGGCGCTAACACGCATTACGCGCTTAATTGGCGCGATGATCTTATGGAGGCTGCTCGCAAAGCGGGCATAAAGCATCATAGAAGTGGCTTGAATTTAGCTGATGTATTTGCAAACCAATATGACAGCAGCGGCAAGCCCATTTTTGACTTCACTAAGAAAGACGCTTACTTGAATAAAATCCAAAGCTTTGGTTTATACAGCATACCTGTATTTGGTTTTATCGAGGATACCCGAAAAGCGGCTTCCTATGAAGGGTTGAAGCTGATCGAGAGCTTTGCGAATGAAAGCACGAAGCATTACAAGGGGCAATTCAATCGGTACGAAACGCCTAATGAGCCGGAGAACTATGTGAAGCCCTATGTGCCGTATGAGATTGTACAGCAATGGAAAAGGGCATACATGGGAGTCAAGAAAGCAGATCCCAGTGCTACCTTCATCGCAGGTGACCACACATCAAGCGTACGAAGCATTTTGCCGAAAGAGCTGGAGCTAGGTGCCTACAACTATGCAGATGCTTTCTCCTGGCATCCGTATGTATATAATGCTATGCCTGATGGCGCCATCGAATCATTCATACATGACGTAGGAGGCATGGTCAACCAATACGGCGGCTGGAAGGATTTCTACCTTACAGAGGGCGGCTGGCCTACGGCTAAAGGCGGTCATCCGAGTGTTACAGAAGAAGTGCAGCGTGATTATATTGTTCGTGCTTTTCTAATCTACATGACACAGCCACAAGTAAGGACTTGGGAGTATTACAACTTTAAAAATGATGGAACCGATGAAAATTATTATGAAATATTTTGGGGTATGACTGATGTAGACGGCAGACCTAAGCTGTCCTATGGAGCTGTGAACAACATGATGACGACCCTGGAGGGTGCCGAGTATGCAGGACGTCTGGATGTACCGGACAATAAGGTGAAGGCCTATGTGTACTTAAAGGATTCCAAACCAATTATCGTCGCTTGGCGCTCCGTAGACCATAAGGATAATCCTGACCAGGTATCGCCTGTATCCGAGCTTTCCTTGCAGGTAGGCTCGAGCGAGGTGACCGTAAGAGATATTAATGGCAATGATACAGTCAAGCCAACGGTGAATGGCATCACACAGGTTACCGTATCGGGATCGCCTGTCTATATTCTGAATGCTTCACCTGATGTGCTGTATAGCGGATCGCTCCATGTGCTGGAGGATTACCAGGATCAGGCATTGGAACAGATTAAAAATCTCAAAAATAGCGAGAATGAAGCTCTAGTCACCCCACTCCTAACTAAGCTGGACAGCATCCAAATCAGATTGGCAGCGACTTTGCAGAATTCGAATCTGAGCGCTAAAGCCCAAGGTCTTGAGCAGGGCATCGAAGATGTGTATGCCCTCATGACGGAGTTGGCCGTCGAAATTCAGAACGCTAATATCGATCGGGTGAAAACATTTGTGGCCATGGAAACCCTCTACAATTATGCAGAGGCAGCATCGAAGCCCTTGATCCAAGCTCGGCATGCTCAAGGCATCCAAACGGTGACACACCCCTACAAGTCCAATGTACAGCAAGCTGTAAGCAAATACGAATTGAAAACAGCTGGACACCATCTGCTCCCGGTATCCACGTCTGCTTTGCTTCGAGTCCAGCGCTATGCAGCAGTGGCTGAGTCCCGATTGGGGAAATCCAGATATGCAGAGAGCGATGTATACGGATTATTAGCAGGTGAATTCGCTAAGGTTCTGGAGCAGATTATTGCCGCCGATCTTCCTATTTATACAGGAGTATGGCTCAACGTCAACCAGGCCCGTTTAACGGGAGAACCGGGATACACGGCACGCCTTGCCGGTACGGCTGTCAATGATACAGATGCGAGCAAGCAGGTAACAATCCGCCTTGAGCTTCCTGCAGGCTGGGGAGAACTGCCGCCTGAAACGGTCCGTATTCCAGCCAACGATACCTATAACTTTGACATTCCATTATTAGTGCCAGCGAATGCTTCCAAAGGTCAGTATACACCAAAGCTAATACTGGAATCGGACGGAGCGATCATCGAAACGGCTAAGGTTGAGCTAAGCATCAATGATGCCATCAAAGCGATCATCAAGCCAGTGGTGAAGCCTTTTGCTGAGCTGGATGAGGTCGAGGTTGAACTCAAAGGTATTTCTGAAGTTCCAAAGACAGGCAGGGTTGTGCTTCGTGGGCCGGATGGAGCCCCGTTGACGCCGTTATCCGGTGACACCTTTGCGAATCTGGCGAAAGACCAGACCGTCAGTCAGCGGTTTGCATGGAACTATAAGACGACACATGATTTTAATCGTTATGTCAATGACTTGACGGTGACCGATACGGTGTATAACAGGGTTATTTTCGAGGATAAGGTTCCACTGGATTTCCTAATCACCTCCCGCATATCGGATCAGCCTGCGATAGACGGACAATTGAAGGATTGGAAGAAGGCATATCCGATTCACTTGAGAGGGGCAGATAAAAACAACACAGGTGTCTACAACCCAACCAATCTGGATGCGGTCGCCTATACATTGTGGGATGAGCATAATCTGTTTATGGCAGTCGAGGTTACAGATGATATTCACAAGGCCTCCGAAAATCCGCCTAATATGTGGAAAAATGATTCGGTGCAGTTCGGTATCGATCCGCTTAAGGACAGCTCTGCCAGCTATAACCAGGATGATATGGAGTGGGGCTTTGCCTTGCATAATGATGGGACACATCTTTCGAATATTTATTATTCCAGACCGCCTAACCTGAATGGCAACGTGAGCAGCCAGCTTCCGTATTCTATCTCCCGGGATGAAGCGCTCCATAAAACCTATTATGAAATCCAAATACCGAAGACGATGATCCATCATTTGACTCTGGGCGAGGGCGAGACCTTCCGTTTCAATGTGGCTGTAAATGATGCGGATATGCAGGCAGGACGCGATAATTTCATCCAATGGACTCGGGGCGTGGCGGATTCGAAGAATCCAGGCATTTTCAATGAGTTCAAGCTGATCAAGTCGGAAGGAAATTCCGATCCCGGCCCGGTGACAAAGCAAAAGTTCGTACTCTCAGCGGATAAAGCGATTGTCGAAGTTAACGATCACGTAAGTCTGACGGTTGCAGCCGAGCAGGCAGAGGATTTATATGGAATCGATCTTAGGATGGAGTATAGTACTGGGCACCTGCGGTTGGAGAAGATTGAAGCGCTGGAGCCCTTTGCAGAAGGAGGGGAGAACGGCCAAGGTTTCATTCTGTATCAAGACCATGGAGGAAAGCTTCATATAGTTGCAAGTAAAGCGGGGTTCAGGCAAGGAGTGAGCGGTAGTGCGCCCTTGTTGCGACTGACGTTCAAGACGCTGAATCAAAGCGATCTGTCTACGGTAACCCTTGGTGCAGGTGCAGTCCTTTCTGACAGCACAGGCATCGATAGTACCGTGGAGGATGGTGCTTCATACCAGATTGCTATCGCCGATTCGACAGCCATCACAGGTCAAGAGCCGCGTTCCGATGCTATTGTGCTCCTAGGCAAGGCCTTCGGTAAAAAAATGGGAGACGCAGGGTATGAGCTGAAATTGGATATGAATAAGGATGGCCGTATTGATATTGTAGATATCTCTTATGTGGCTCTTAGAATCCTGAGAAGGAGCAACTCATCATGGTAAGGGTAAGGAGGAGCAAACGGATGCACAGTAGAAGGTACGTTTCTTGTTTTGTGGTCATTTTTCTCTTTCTTTCCTTCATGCCAATCCGTCCTTGGACAGCTGCTGCAGAAGACCTAGTGTCTTCTAACGCAGCAGGTCCGCTTCCGGTCATGAAGGATATAAGCTGGAGCCCGGTAGAGCCCGCAATCGGTAACGAGCTGTCTTTTCAGGCTGTAGTTGAAAATCAAGGAGATGCAGCAACGAGTGGAAGTACGACTGTTCGCTTTACCGTAGACGGTTCGACGGTTATACAGGCGGTATATGAGGGGGCGATTGAGCCTCTCCAGACAGTCACGATCACAAGCAATCAGACATGGAGAGCTGCGCCTAATCATCATAAAATCAAGGCCGAGATCGAAGGAACTGTCTCCCATATGGAGAAGCTTATCATGCTTCCAGCCGCTGAATTAGCCCAAGGGAAGCCGATTACAGCTAGTTCCGAGAAGACGTCCACTGGGCGTACGGCCGCGATGGCTATTGACGGAAATATCTCGACTCAATGGGAATCGGCAGCTTCACCCGCGCACCTTGTAGTGGATCTGGGAGCGCCCTATGATATCAATAAAGTTGTTCTTTATCAAGGTCCGGATTGGAGTGCCAGAACGCTAACCTTCAACGTAGAAGGAAGCTTGGATGGCAATCAATTCACTACTCTGGCACCTGCCAAGGACTACCGGTTTGAGAAAACTCCGAAGCATAAACATGAGATTGGTTTCAATTCGGCTAATGTCCGTTATGTGCGTCTTAACGGCACCTACAATTCCAATGCGGCCAATGGTATTCAATTGACCCAATTGGAAGTGTATCAAGATCCAACCTACAAGAACCCCTCACAGATAGCTGCGAATCTCAAGGTGACGGGTCTTTCATGGCAACCTGTCAATGCTTTTGAAGGGGATTCGATCGTGTTTCATGCCGTAGTAGAAAATCTGGGTGATGAGGCGTATATAGGCGACCTGAACGTCCGCTTTGCCATCGGCAGCGACATGCTTACTGGCACTCAAGCAGGAGTAGTTCTTCCTAAGGGGTGGAAAACAACTCTTGTTTCAACGCCTTGGATTGCGTCAGCACCAACAGGCACACGATCGGTTTCGGTTCATGCTGACGGGTTCGAATCGAATGTCAGCTCATACCCAGTCCGGCTCCAGGCCGCCAACCTTCGATTGCCAAGTCAATGGACCTACAACCAGATTGGAAGTCACGAGCTGGCAGGATCAGCCACTTACAGTAACGGTGAGTTTACACTGGAAAGCTCAGGATTTGATATCGCCGGATTATCGGATGAATTTAGCTATGTACATCAATCAACCAAGGGTGATGTAGCGGTTATAGCTCGAATTCAATCACTGACAGCTGCTGACAGCACAGCAAGTACAGGTATTATGTTCCGAGAGAGTCTGGAGGCGAATGGGAATTTTGTAGGCTTGCGACTGTCAGCTAACCGCAGTTTGCGGTTGGATAGCAGAAGCAATAACAGCAGCGTTGTAACCAGCAATTTGACAAGCGGAGTTACTACGCCTAAATATATAAAGCTGGAAAAAACAGATCATGTATTCTCTGCTTACGTGTCAAATGATGGCTTACAGTGGGGATCGCCTCTGATTCAGCATCAGCAATCATTATCAGGTGAAGTGAGAGCCGGGGTATTCGCTGCCTCCAAGAATAGAAGCCAACGGACGAAGGCTGTCTTCGAGAACTTGCGAATGGAAACGATTAACAAGCCTGATTTAGTCATAGAGCGTGTGACACTGCACCCAGCTGCTCCTAAGCCAGGGGATCAAGTGACATTTACTGCTCACATAAAAAATCAGGGGCTTGTATCCACGAATGAGTCAACATTTAATGTCAATTTCAAGGTAGATCCATCGGTTAACGCTGCCACCGTCAGTTCGGCTGTATATATGGGCATCCTTCAATCTGGCGAGATGGCTGCCGTAACAGGCAATGCGGTATGGAGTGCAGTCAAGGGTACGCATGCTGTAGCGGCCACAGTGGATTCCGAAGGACATGTGGAAGAGAGCAATAAGCAAAATAATGAGAACATATATTATGCCGCTATACAAGAAGTGAAGAATGAAACCGAAATGACTGATTTTGACAAAAGAGCCCGATATATCGTTCAGACATTTGCTAACGAGCAGCCGCAGCAAACCGACAGGACACTTTGGGTCAAGGAAGCGGTATTCTATGCGCAGGCTAGGTTCGAACTGGGGACTGATGTTGATACGGCGCTTCAATGGATTAACAGTATCAATGATAATCCTGCTGGAAGCTCGATGTTTTTTTACACGTCCAATATAGATACCTACTTGAAATATGGTCATCTGTATCCAGAGGCGCTGCGTCAAAAGGTGAAGCAAAAGCTGCAGGCTATCGATTATTCTAACAATGGTAGCACCGAGAATCATATGATCAAGTTCAGAACGGCAGGCTATTTGGTTGCTCAAACTTGGCCGGACTGGAGCAAGGCCGTGGGGACGAAGCAGTATGCTGAACAGGATTTGAGAAATTTGATGAATCGGTTTGTGAAATACGGAATGAAGGAATATGACTCAACCACGTATCTTGCTCTGTATGTGGAATGTCTCCTTATGCTTTACGAATATGCAGAGGACCCTTCTATGAAGCAGCAGGCTAAGATGACACTGGATTGGATGCTTGCCAATACGGGGGGAGAATGGGTGAATGGCTACTGGATCTCCTCTACATTAAGGGATTATGAAGGTATTAGCCCTAAGCTGGGGGCAGCGGGCAATATTATAGCGTGGCTGTACTTCGGTGGTGATGAGCAGCCAAGGTTAAGGGAGAACGAGCTTAATTATCCGGAAGGGATGTATTCAGTTATAGGGGCGCTGTCCTCCTATAGGGTACCTGATATTCTGACCCGTATCTCGTCTGACCGAGCAGTCCCTCATTTACATCTGGAAAGCCATGACCAACATCCAACCAACAAGCTCAACGGGCCTCACGGTTATCGAAAAACCAGCTTTATCACAAAGCAATACGGGGTAGCAAGCCAATTTGATGGTAACGGCACCTTAGGATGGTCAGATCAACTGCGCCGTTGGTTGGTACGATGGGAGTCCGACGAGCCTTATAGCACCTTCTTTATGACTCATCCCAAACGAGGGGGAATTAAATCAGGGGCAACTCCTTATGAGCAGGTTCTTCAAAAGGATGGAGCAATTGTAGCTGTTTATAACATTCCGGCCAGCGATCCTTACCCCTATGTGAATGCGCCCTTCTCAAGCTCGTTCAAGAAGCTGGTAGAAGATCCGAGCGGCTGGTTATTCGGGCATGGAGGAAGCGTTCTGCTAGCAGTGAAGCCTTTGAAGCCCTACGTATGGACTCAGGAATCCATCGGATCATTGAGCATACCCGTTTTGCGAAGCGAGCAGCTAAAGAATGGAATCATCGTAGAAACAGCAGATCCTATATCTTATCAGGTGGAAAACGATAATGCCTTGAGCAATGAAGAACGCATTAACAATGAACTTCAGCGTTTTGCACAAGCGATTAAGAGTCAAACAACTGTAGATACCTCTGGCCTTGATCAGACGAATCCAACGATCACTTATACCGCGCTATCTGGTGAAAATCTGAGCATCACCTATAACGGTGATCGCAAGATTAATGGAAGTGCTGTCGATTATACGGCTTGGCCGTTAATCCGCTCTCCATTCATCGAGCAGGAGGTCGGCAGTGACGTCATGATGCTTCGGCACGGCGGTGAAACATTGACCTATGATTTTAGTCAATGGACGATTCATACACCCGCAGAGTCAGCGGATTTATCGGTAAGTCAAGTTGGCTGGTCTCCAGATAAACCACAGGTAAATGACAACGTTACTTTTAATGCTACGATCCGAAACGCGGGTCTGGCAGCTGCCACGGGGGGATTTGAAATCACCTTTCGCGTTGATGGCTCTATGATCGGAACCGTCCAGCATCAGGGAGCGCTTGAACCTGGGAAGACGGCTGTTATAACCTCCGGTACCTGGAAGCCCACGGAGGGAAAGGTCTACGTGGTGAAGGCAGAGGTCCGATTATTGAACGCTCAGGAAACGAATTCGTCGAATAACGAACTGGAGAAAAGTGTGGCTGTTTCAGGACCTGTTCACATTTTGTTCCAAGATGATTTTGAAACCAATATTACGACTCTATGGGACTCTGCGGGAAGCGTGGGAAGTTGGTCCCATGTCACGGATGCTACTCTCTCCTCCAAGGTGATGAAAGGCACCAGTACAGCCACAACCGGCAATCCGGTGCGGAAGGTGGCCAAATCAGGGCCATGGGAAGATTACGATGAGACGAACAAAAATTATCTGTTTACATTCAAAGCCAAATATGCGGAAGGCACCGCCAGTAACGGGACGGGGGAACAGATGAGAACGCTAGTTCGTTTTGCCAACCCGCAGGCCTATTACTATTTTGAATTCAGCAGCAAAAAGAAGACGGTTTCCTTTGTTAAGTACACGACGGCGACCAACTTTATTACGATTAACCAGCCAATCAGCCTGACAGCTATACTGCCTGGTTTTAACTTCAACACCTACAATCAATATTCGATTAAGGCGGAGGAGGATGTTTTTTACTTGTATATCAATGACCAACTCGTCATGCAGACAAATCCGGATCAGGATATAACGGCTGGCTCGGTAGGCTTCATGAATCGAAATTCCGAGCTATGGATCGATGAGGTTCAGGTGCAATCTTTACAGAGTGTATCTCCGAATCCTGGAGACTCGGCCGTCTTCGACTTCCGTCTGGCCCCAACTCCATCTGGCGGAAATGAAATAGCCATTGATGTAGGGGTCAGGGATGCTCAGGATCTATACGGCTTCGTGTTCGATATAGCCTATGATCGAAACCAATTATCCCTGTCGAAGGTAGAGGCACATTCCGACTTTGGAGAACATGCGTATGTGGGCTATCAAGATCATGGAACCTTCGTCCGAATGGCTGGCACACGGACCAGCGCAGATGGTGGACAGGGAATTAACGGAGAAGCACGTCTGATCAGGCTGTTCTTTACGCCAGTACACCTTGACGATGTGATGAGCTTTACCCTTCGCAATGGTTCGGACTATTCGAATAGTCAAGGAGTAAGCTTCATGATTGAAGAGGATATCGTGGCCCTGCTGGCACTGGCCAATGCAGACGTTAACGGTGATGGGAAGATTACCATTAATGATCTTGTTCTCGTTGCCAAAGCATACGGGAGCAAGGCTGTGGATGATACTAGATACAAGCTGGCCTATGACATGAATCAAGATCAAATTATTGATATTGCTGATTTAAGCTTCATTGCACTTAAGCTGCTTCAGAAATAATTGGACCGTATGCAGCCTGCTGTGAATGTCATAGCAGGCTGTCCGGGCAATAAGGATAAGGAGAACAATAATGACTAAAACAGCTGCAACGATATGTGTATGCCTCATGCTCCTGCTGGGTATGATTCCATCTTTCTCAGCTAAAGCTGCCTCCTTGGAAGCCGATTTCCGCTTGGAGCTTTCCTCTGGCGGGAAAGAAGGGAATTTGAAGCAAGGCCAGCCTTTTGAAATCAGAGTAACGGGACATTCAGTAAATGACTTGTTCGGGATTGAATTTCACCTTGAGTATGATCCCAGTATCCTTCAGCTATCTGAGAATAACGGAGTTTCGGTCAATGAACGATTTCAGTTGTTGGTGAAGGAGACGGATACACAGCATGGCCGGATCACGATGGCGATGACAAGGAAAAGCCTGCCAACTGGTGAAACCGAGGATCTGACAGTTTCCACGCTGCAATTTCAGCCTGTCTCGACCGGAACGGTTACTTTAAAGCTGGTTGGTGTCAAAGCGGTCGATTCCTCACCGCAACTGATTCCGTCCAACATGAACTTCACACTGCCAGTAACCGTCATTTCAAACCCAATTGAGCCTGGCGGTCCTGTTAATCCTGTTAAACCAGGTGGATCGAGTACGCCAAGCGTCCCTCCTGTAACCATCATTTCAAACCCAATTGAGCCTGGCGGTCCTGTTAATTCTGCTGAACCAGGTGGACCGAGTACGCCAAGCATCCCTCCTGTAACGCCCAACGCTCCATTCATTGATTTAATCCATACAGCTTATCAACATATGACCCGTACAGAGATCGTTGAGCACGGTAAAGCATTACTGGAGGGTCTTGGGGACAGTAAGAATATGGAGCTTAAAGATCTAGTTATGAAGAAGGTGAAGGAGTTAGTCGTGTATCTTTCAACTATTCAGGCTGGTCTTGTTGAGCATCGTGGCAATGAAATCACCTATGCTTTTCCTAATCACGATTTCACCGAGCATATCAGCAGCTTCTTAAAGACACTCGAAGAATATAACCAGATCCTGAAGGGGATAGGGATTAGGTCGCTCTCAGAAGAAATAGGAAAACAGATCTTCATTGAGACTGATGATAGAGTTAGTCCGGGGGAGAAGGTGAAGCTCTGGCTGCCATCCTCGGATATGAAATTACTGCTGTTAAACGACACAGCACTTAGGATTGTTATCTCAGGAGCTACCTTTATAATTCCGCCGGGAGCTTGGGAGGTAGAAGAGGGAATCGTAGGAAACGAAGAACAGGCCAGTTTATTATTAACGGTAAGCAGGTTACAAGGTGATGTAACAAACCTGGCAGATGGATATACACCGATTGGAAGCGTATATGAATTTCAATTGGATGAAGTCAAAGGAGAACGCACCCAATCCGTTACTCACTTTAAAAAACGTATTCAAGTACAGATTGCACTCCCCAGTAGGGTCGGAACGACCATCGATCTCGAGAAACTGGGTAGTTACTGGTTCGATGAAGATCAGCAGCAATGGAATTATGTAGGTGGGAAGATTAGACAAGACAATATGATCTTCACTACGGATCATTTTAGTCGATATAGGATCATGCATTACGACAAGCGGTTCGTTGATGTAGATAAAGATCATTGGGCCGACAATGAGATTCGTATATTAGCCGCTAAACATATCGTTAATGGAAAGGATGAGGACAGCTTTATCCCGGATGGAATGGTTACACGTGCTGAATTTGCCGCATTATTGATAAGAGCTTTGGGCTTAGAGTATCAGCCTGTTGAAGGTATGTTCCGGGACGTGGGGAAAGATCAATGGTATGCCCAAACGGTCGAAACCGCAGCCAGAGCAGGCATTGTGAGCGGGCTTGGAGACGGATTGTTCGATCCTGAGGGAGAAATCACACGCGAACAGATGACCGTTATGCTTGTCAATGCACTTATGACTTCAAGCGAGGCTATCTTGCCAGTTGTGAGCGATAAAGAGCTACCCTTTCAAGATCAGGCACAGATCAGCCTCTGGGCTTTGGATTCTGTCCGTATTGCTTATGAATGGGGCATAATCAATGGTGTAGCTGAAAGGGCCTTTGCTCCGCAAGAGCATGCACAGCGAGCTCAGGCAGCTTCGATCCTATTCCGATTACTGCAACATTTGAGCTAGATTTGATTCAACGGTGAGCCCGTTCATTCAAAGAAGCCAAAAAGTAGAGTTTCTCTGCTTTCAGGCTTCTTTTTGCTGTAAAGTTAAAATCGTACATGAAGGAAACAAGATTTGATGATTATTCGTTACAAGCCGTTTTATTATGATTCGTAGAGAACAGGGGAAAGGGTGGGGTTTTTGCAAATTTTTTTAAAAAGTAAGCGCTTTACTATCTTCTATATAAGTTGAACTATTGAATATCCTGATTAAAACCTGACACAAAGACGGTCGATGATGGTCAAGGGGGTTTTCATTATCTCATCCATGAATTGTTGCACGTTGGTGCGAATCTCTGCAACTGTGTGGTAAAAAACGTTGTTAATGATGTCCGATTTGAGCCATTTCCATAAACCTTCGACAATATTGAGTTTCGGGCTGTATGGAGGCAAGAATACAAGCTCAAGTCGATCTTTCATCTCGTTCAGGAATGGTGCGAGCAGCTTTGCATGGTGAATTCTTGCATTGTCTAATACGATCACGATTTTATACATGAATGACGAAATCGACCATTTGCTATTTGAAGACGAGTCCATGATCCGCGATTACCAAGACGATCTTTTGCTTTTTTCATCGCGGTTTCGATTTCTTGAAATGCACCTGTGTTTTCCATTCTGATTTCCTGCCTGTCTAAGTGGTTTCCTAATTACTTCGACATGCAGAAGCAAAATCCTTACCATTGTTTTCTAATCTTTAGTTCAACTTATATAGAACTTTTTTAAGTTCTGACTGTCATTTTTATTCCAGCAGATAGGAGTTGCTTTTTATGATAACTAAACGTGGGCGGGCTGACGTTTGCCCTTATTCTGCAGCGGTATGGTGTAAAAGCCATCGTCTGTGAACACGAACCATTCCCTGCCAGCCGCAAGCAAGGTGGTTCAATAGACATTCACCACGATTCCGGACAAATGGCGCTAAGAGAGGCGGACATATTCGAACAATTCGAAGCGCTCGCCCGATATGAAGGACAAGAGTCCCACCTTCTCGATAAAACCGGCAAAGTCTTTTTGGACGAGGTGGCTGACCTCAATGAAGGGGATCATCAAGCCGTGGATAAGATTATATTTATTTTTATAACTACCAGCGGTTTCAATCCAATCTGAAACAGCGCGCACCGATTGAATATCGATGCACGCTGGCAGCATAGCTTATTTTCATCTGTCTACTTGACAGTGGTACGATCCACGAGGGGATAATGGGAATCTCCACTTCCTATGTGGAAGTGCTTGATGCCATGGAATAGAAGCATGTCATCGGAAGTAGGGAAATAATAGCATACTTGATGATGTCATTTCCAGAAATCAATACAAGTTCCGTTGTTTCCGTCTCCATCGCCAGATGCTTAATGATGAATGTAGTTAGCACGTTGATTAAAACGATAAGTGATCTTGGAGATGCTGGTGAAAGTTTTTTGTAACATCATTCCAAAATTATTGAGAGCCTTAAATCTTGCAGCACCATACAGGAGATACATCGGCTGATGATCGAATGGCTTGCGACGGTGAGGCCGTTAGCATTGCCATTGGAGCTGGTCTTGGTAATCTTGGGAAGCATATTGGCTCCCACGATCCGAGTGGTGTAGAACTTCGAATACATGATCTTTCGATTCCATAATGATCCGACCATTCCATGATTTCATTTTTCTCTATGTTATCACGGTTTAGATTCTTTGCATCACAATCAAGTAAAGAATACATGGTAATTAGTAATAATTTCTCAGGATTTAGCTGCTCAGGAATAATGGATAGAGAGCATATTCCAATAGAACAGGAAATATAGATGACTCAGCGCCATCAAGGCGATCAATGAATGGCTATATCTGTGTAGCCGTTCATTAGCCATCTTACTCAAATCGCATGAACGAAAGGAACGGATGACAGCGTAGATAGCGATCGCGGCAGCCAGGAAGGGCAGCGAGGAGAAGCCCCAGGCGTACCAGGCCGGGTAGCCCCTTGTAATGATCTCTGAGTTGCCGTACAGCAGTTGCCCAACCGTATAAACGATATAGATTGACGCAACAAGGAAGATAGAGCCGAGCTTGTTCGACTGCTTGCGCATGAATAGCCGCAGCACATAACGCGCTAGCCCAATAACGAATAAGGCAAACCACAGCAGGGCGAAGCCTGCGTAAACAGTCATAAGCGTAGAGGGCCGCTGGAGAAACGGGGGTTGTTCATTGATCGTTACTCCGTGTGTGAAGGTCATCTTCCATTTGCCTTCCTGCTGATGGAGCCGGATGTATTCTCCGTTCTCTCTATTCTTGAACAACCCGGAATTCAAAGGCAAATAGCCTCTCGTTTGCTCCATACCACTCCCATCCGGAAATACTCCCGTGATTTCCAGGATGTCCCCTGCGCTTCTCACCTCAAAATTTCTTCCGCCCAGCCACTTGAACCATTTGCCCCAGCCGTGCCGAGGACTCAAGCCGAGCGTATAGTTACGCACATATTGCTCCAAATTGACGGAAGCTGCTATCTCCGCAGCCGGCTGTGTCTGGGCTGCGGGCAGCAGACCGGTGATGGCGTCGGTCACCAGGTCGGTGAGCTGCGTTCCCGATGCTGTCGCATTGCTAATAACGAAGATACCAAGCTTCTGCGCGGGAATGAGCTGCATTTTGGCAGAGAAGCCGTCAACATTTCCCAAATGCCATAAGATCAACATACCGTTCGGCAGACGATCCCTGAAGAAACCGTAACCTACACCTTCCACATCGGGGTGTTCCGAGAACTGGCGCGCGTGCATCTCCTCAATCGTCGCATCTGCGGTAATGCGCTGCCCGGCATATAACCCGCCATTTAGCTGCGCTAGCATGAAGTGAGCCCATTCATTGGGAACGACACTAAGCACGCCTGAGCCGGGTAAATTCAAGTAGGAATAGGGGATCTGCACATAGTTTCCGTCATGATACACATAGGATTTCGCCATGTTCGGATCATTCTCGCGCACAGAGAAAGTAGCACTTGGCATATCCAGCGGCTCAAACAGGTTATGAGACATATAATCGCTGAGCGTACTTCCGGCAATCTGTTCAACGACAACGCCAGCCAGCCCAAGTCCGGCGTTGCTGTAAGCAAATTCTGTGCCCGGTTCACGGATAGGGGGCTGCATGGCGAAATAGCGGCGCAAATATTGATCAGCAGACATGGCACGACTCTCGGATGCGGCAGCAAGCTCGTATATGGCTTCATCCAAGCCTGCGGTGTGGGTCAGCAGATGCTGCAGCGTTATCGGCTGATTCCGGTAAGATGGTACCTTGAATGCTGTCAGATAAGTGCCGACGTCCTGATCCAAAGCAAGCTTCCCTCTTTCCTTAAGCTGCATGACGGCTGTTGCGGTCAGCGTCTTGGTAAGTGAGCCGATTCGCATAATCGTCTGCTGCGGGTTGACGGGAATTTGCCGTTCTACATCGGCATAACCGTAGCCTTTGCTGAAAATGATCTCGTCTCCGATCGTCACCACGACGGCAGTACCGGGAATATGCGCGGTTTCCATTCCGTTAAGAACGACAGAATCTATCGTCTGCTCCAATTGGGCGGGTGTGATGGATACCTCGGGAGCAGCGGCTTTAGCTGCCGGAATCCAACTGAGTGTGCATGTCCAAAGGACAAGCAGGGCCATGACTGCCTTTTTCAAATTCATGTCTATAACCTCCCAATCTTAATAGGTGTCCATATTGTTGCTTAACTTAGATTAAGGGAACTAACTTTCATGTCTATTTCACCAATCTTACATTTATCTTAAATCGTTAACACCAAGGGGGGAGAATGATAAACTGTATAGTATAGTCTAGGAGTGAATGAAGGAGGTTATGGATGTGCCTAGAACGGTACTTATCGTCGACGATGACCGCGATATTGTGGAACTGTTGAAGCTTTTTCTGGAGAAGGAAGGCTTATGCGTGATAGAAGCTTATGACGGATTAGAGGCGTGGACCTGTATACGGCAGGAAAAGATAGATCTGGTTGTGCTTGATATCATGATGCCCCGGCTGGATGGGATTCAATTGTTGCAGATGCTGCGTACGGAGCACAAGCTGCCCGTTATTTTGCTGTCAGCCAAAAAACAGGATAACGATAAGATTAAGGGGCTGAAGCTGGGGGCAGACGATTTTATTGCCAAGCCGTTTAATCTGATGGAGGTAGTGGCCCGGGTTCAGGCCGTCCTGAGGCGTACCTATGAGTTTAATGAACCTTCCCTTTATGAGCAGCCCGATCAAGCTGGACAAAGTGTAGTCGGGGAACTCGTGCTGGACCATCAACATTGCGTATTGTACAAGGCAGGTCAGGAAATTCCGTTGACAGCAATCGAATATAAGCTACTGACGATATTGATGAGGTCGCCCGGACGAATATATACGAAGAAACAATTATTCGAGCAGGCCTGGTCTGAGCATTACTATGAGGATGCCAATACCGTCATGGTGCATATCTCCAGATTGCGCGATAAAATAGAAGACTCGCCGAAGCAGCTCGGTTATATTCGGACGATTCGCGGACTGGGCTACAAACTTGCCAGGAAGGAGGAGTTGGATGGGAAATCCGTTGAAGAGAGATAAGCTGATTTACCGATTGATTAAGTCTTATACCTTCTTCGCCATCACACTGGGAGTGGTCAATCTGGCCTTCCTGTTCTTGGTTCTGGATACGGACAGTCAGACCATCGAGATCTCGCTGCCGGGACTGGTCTTGCTGCTGCTGTTTTTCGGTCTTAATGTGTATGTCTACAGCTTGTGGACGGCCAAGCGAATTACCCGTCCGCTGGAGCATATTGCGGGGGCGATTCAGCGAATGGAGAGAGGGCAGTATGCCGAACGCCTCCATATTAAGGCTGGTTATGAATTTACGGTGATTCAGCAGCACTTCAACGATATGGCCGAAACGCTGGAACGGATAGAGCTGGAGAACCGGAGGCTGCAAGACAGCAAGCAGCAGATGCTTGCCGATCTGTCGCATGATCTTATGACGCCGATTACAACGATTAAGGGCTATGCCAACGCACTGCAGCTAGGGATGGTTGACAGCGAAGAGAAGAAAGAGAGATATCTGCAGCTGATCGGAAATAAGGCCACGCTGGTGGCTGCATTGATCGATGATATCTTCAATCTCTCCAAGCTGGAACGCACCGATTACCCCTTGTCGGCTGAGTCAGGGGATCTGGCTGAATTGCTCAGGGAGATCGCCGCTGATTATTATGACCAATTCGAGGACAAGCGATTTGTATTGGAACTGAGTATCCCCTCTGAAGAGGTAATCGTGGACTATGACTGCAATCTGATGCGCAGGGCGATATCCAATCTGCTGGCCAATGCGCTTATGCATAATCCGTCCGGCACGGATGTGGTTATCCAGCTTGTGGACGAGAAGGCTGTTGTTCGTCTGAGTGTCATTGATAACGGCATTGGCATCTCGGATCGGTTAAAGGAAGTCATCTTCGATCCTTTCGTACGGGGAGACTATGCCCGGCCAGGAGACGGCGGGACGGGACTCGGGCTGGCCATCGCCAAGCAAACGCTGGAACTGCATGGCGGTGAGCTGAATCTCGACACAAGCCATGGCCGGACGGCGTTTGAGCTTGTTTTGTATAGAAAGATATAGGCTTGAATTATACCGAAGTTGAACAATACGAAAGGAATGGATTGACTGAAAAACAGAGAAAGAAGTTTCTTGCTTAGATGCTTGGAGTCTCACTGTTGGAACTGGTAAAAAACTATATTAAATTGGCATTTAATTAAAACAGCGATATAAAGGAGTAAGGCTAATCTATGAATATTGAGAAACCAAAAAAGGAATTGGGTATCTTTATACCATATTCTTTATTGTATATTTTCATTGTTGCATTATTTTCTGTAGCGATAATGTATTTTCCTATGCCAATTTTAGGAGCTACAGAGTTTATTGAGGATGTATGGTATGTAGTATTTGTTAAAATCATTTTTCTGCTTTTTGTTCCCTTGTGTATTTATAGAAGACTTGGGTACGAAATTTCTAGTATTTTTAAAACCAAACTAACTTGGAAAATATGTATAGCAGTATTTAGTTGTTTTATTCTTGGAATGCTTCTAAATGGTAGTTACTTAGCTGAGATTAATAGAGTTGTTGCCAATGGTGGTATCATGATATGGATAAAATTAACAGTTGGACTTCTTTTACCGCTTGTGCAAGCGGCTATTCCAGAAGAGATTTTTTATAGATATATACTCCAAACTCGATTGGAAAAAGTATGTGGAGCTATCTTAGGTATTTTTTTATCTGCGCTCTTATTTGCTTCATTTCATTTTCCCTCTCGTTATCTACTTTCAAGCGGAGTAGAGGGAACGGCGGGGAATATTTATTCGGTTCTCATAGGAACTATTGTACCAGTGTTTGTTATTGGTATTATCTTAGGATTTTTGTGGTGGAGATATAGGAACATCTGGATATTGATTGCTTTACATTATGGAATAGATACATTACCTTCAATTGCTTCATTGCTACATATTATCAAATAGAGCCATTAACATTTTATAAAATGGGGATTTTATACCCATATCATCTCAAATGAAATGGGTTGAAATAAATTGTTGAAAAACTGTATTATGTCATTTCTGTTTCATTTTTAGGTTGTATTTCTTTATTTCGACGATGTTAAAGTGAATTCCTTTAGTTCAATTTATATAGGTTCAACACTTCAAAGTGCAGTTGGCTCAGTCTGTAAGCCTGCTGGAGAATCATGTGGCTGTGGCTGACGACAAAGTGTGCTGCTAAGGCGAAGAACAATCCTAAGGGCAAGGGGGAAGGATAGTTTGTTAGCGAGAGCTGCGAATGCGATGAGTGCGGCAAAACCGTTAGAAAATGCCTGGAATCATGCTCCAATCAGTGCCGAGAAGAGTATTGAAAGACTGGAAAACATCTATTTAAGTATTTTTGGAAGAGAACCGCTCCATGTAAGCATGGTTTGTTCGGGTCTCTCAGGCCGTATAATAGCTTTAAATTAACAGTTCGTTCAAATCGCTCACTTTCAAATCATTTTCACTTTACATTAAGGTTGTATAATAACCGGATTAAGTTTGTGCGGCTATTCTATAGGGGAACAAGTGGATTTGAGAGGAGAATAATCGATGAAGATTTGGCGAAGGTTTCGCGTCAAGACAGTCTTAGCTTTGGCGGCTGCTATGACATGGGGTACAATCGGTGGGAGTCATTTGCTTTCGGGCGCATCGGCTGCACCAGCACAGCCAGGCCCGAAAAGCCCTAACGAATTGGCACAGTTTCTCGATGCGTTTATGGCACAGCCTGAAATCAAAGACAACTTGGCCGGGGCTGTGGTTGTTGTTGTAAAGGGAGATGAAGTACTGGAAAAGAAAGGGTACGGTTACGCAGATATAGAGCGGAAGCTGCCCGTAGATCCGGACCGGACCGTATTTCGGATTGCTTCGGTATCAAAAGTCATTACCGCTACGGCGGTGATGCAGCTGGTGGAGCAAGGGAAGATCAATTTGAACACGGACGTGTCGGCCTACTTGGGGGGAGTTCGTATACCCAACCAAACGGATACTCCGCTAACGATGAGAGATTTATTGATGAACAGCACTGGATTCGATCACGGGGACACCTCCGAGTTAACGACGCAAGATTTGAAACGGGAATTTACCTTGAAGTCCTTTGTCCAGGAGCATGTGCCCACAGTGATTCGCGAGCCTGGAAAGTACTACCGCTACGATAACCTGGGCTTCACGATACAGGGTCATGCTGTTGAGCAAGTGTCGGGCCAGCCGTTTGACGACTATGTGCGTGACCATATTTTTAAGCCCCTCGGCATGGCAAGCAGCGATTATCAGTTAACTCCGCAAATCATGGAGCAATTGGCCGTCCCTTATAACGTGGTAGGTGATCCTATTGCTACCTATGCCACGGTTCCGACGGTCCTACCTGCCGGTGGCATGCTCTCAACCGGCTCCGACATGGCTAAATTCATGATGGCTCATCTGAATGGCGGCAAGCTTGGAAATGCCAAGATTTTGGAACAGGCTACGGCTGAGGAAATGCACAAGCCTCAGCTTGCCATCCACTCCGACCTTCCGAACATGGCATACGGCTTTGAATATGCCAACCAACAGAATTATAACGGACACAGCGTGGTGGAGAAAGGCGGAGATGTGGACGGCTACCATAGCGGCATGTGGCTGCTGCCCGATGAGAAGGTCGGGATCTACGTTAACCTGAACAAAGATTTTGACTTTCGTGTTCCTTTTTTTGAGGCATTTATGGACCACTATTACCCGGAGAAAAGTTCTCCTAAAGCGCCGCTCACGCCTACGAAGCAATCCCTGTCCAAGTTCGAGGGGGTCTACAGCGACCTGCGAAACCGAATGTGGACGACCCGCGTTCGTGTAGAAGACGGTGCGCTAATTGCGACCGATCCGCTTGGCAAGCATATGCTTCGTGAAATCGAGCCGCTGCTGTTCCAAGACGAGAACGGCGTGAAAGCAGCTTTTACATTAAACGCCGATAACACGGTTCGAGCCTTTTACTACGATCAAAAGTCAGATAGCTGGTCCCAAAATATGCCCGAGCCTCAGAGATATCCGGATATTGCCCCGGAACATCCTTATGCATCTTACATCTATCATTTGCGGCAGCTAGAAGTGATTGGTCAAGGAGGCGGGGAAGGAGCCTTTCAAGCGAATCAACGGATCTCAAGAGGGGAGTTCATCGAATGGTTCATCAGATGGTCAGGGCTAGCTCCTTCCAGACAGGAACCTGTATTTACCGACATATCTGGCAGCCCCTTCGAGCAAGAAATACAAGCCGCCTATGAATTCGGAATTATAAAAGGTACCGGAGACGGCAAGTTCAATCCGCTGAAGCCGATTAGCCGGGAGGAGGCGGCGACGATTGTTTGGAACATGGCATTCGCTTACCTCCATGCGGCTCCAAAAGAAATCAAGCTTGACGGAATGACCGATTCTTGGGCGATGGAAGGAGTTAGCTACGTAGTGGCGAAAAGATTATACGGTCCTGATGTTGTCGATACAAAAAGTGTAGCTGTTGACTATCGATCGAAAGAGCCTTTGCTCAGGCAAGAAGCGGCTGCGCTATTGTCAAAGTTCGCAGATAACTTGTACTAGTATACTAAACATTGCATCCCTCTTGTTTGCGGCCCCGCCGCAGATAAGAGGGAATATGTGCTGGATAGGAGTGGGGAAAATTAAATCCGTTCTGATCATCGACGACGAAAAGGAAATCCGCGAGCTGCTCGCGATCTATCTGAAGAATTACGGGTACGAAACGTTTGAAGCCCACAATGGAAGGGAAGCCTTTACGCTTTTTCAAAAGGAGATGATTGATCTCGTCCTGGCCGACATTATGATGCCGGAAATGGACGGCATTGAGCTGCTCAAAAATATGCGGCAGGACTCGCATGTCCTCTTCCTTTTTATTTCAGCAAAATCAGACGATATGGACAAAATCAACGGACTTCAGCTCGGTGCGGACGATTATATAAGTAAGCCGTTCAACCCGCTTGAAGTGGTCAGTCGAGTTCAGGCTTTGTTCAGGCGTGCCTATTCGTATGCTTTGCCGGAGAATCAAGACCGGGAGAGGATTGAGATTGGGGACATCAGATTGGATATCAAGAGCTGCAAGCTTTACAAGCGTGGTGTGCAGAAGGAGCTCACATCGGTTGAGTTCAAAATCCTGGCTTTGTTGATGAGTCATGCTGGCAGAGTGTTTACCAAAGCGCATATTTACGAACAGGTTTGGGGCGAGGAATATATGGGCGATGAAAATTTGGTCATGGTCTATATCAGCAAGATCAGAGACAAAATTGAAGATAACTCAAGAATGCCCGTTCATCTTATCACGATCAGGGGGCTCGGCTACCGTTTTGAAAAAGCATAAAAACCAGCCAGGCAAGCGGTCGCTCAAACGCTCGTTTCTTGTTAATTATTTGGCGATTATCAGCCTTTTGCTCGCGGTGACCACGATATCTCTTTTGAACATGGATTTTGTAATGAACCGGGTTTTCGTCAAAACACCGGATTTTAAACACTTGGACCCTAATGAACTCTACGGACCTCAGGGAACGCTCGACGGGCAGCGGCCCAATACATACGGTGGATGGTTGGAGCTTGTGGATGAGTCGGGTAAGGTGATTGCCATCCAGGGGGAGAAGCTGGACGATATTACCTCGTACTCCGATGGGCAGCTTTATGCCAAAATGGACACATACAGAGTCGATGATTCAATCGCCTATCATGCTTATCCTGTTGCTGGTCCTAACGGTGAACCGTATCTACTGTTATGGAAAATACCCGAACCGCTTGGTGAAATGGTAACCGCTTTGGGCATTTTTGTGGCTACCTTTATCGTTTTATTGTTCTTTGCGCTTTATTTCTTCACCAGATTTTCGGTCCGGCAAATGAAGAAGCCGCTGCTGCAAATCGTTGAAGGCATTCAAGAGATGAAACAGTTTCACTATGAGAAACGACTGGATTTTTTTACGGTAAAGGAATTTGCGGAAATTCGCAACGCGTTTAATGAAATGGCCGAACGTCTACAGCTCGCATCCGCGGACAAGGAAGCGGTCGAGAAGAACAAACAAAATCTGCTGCTGCATTTATCCCATGATTTGAAGACGCCGATCACCTCCATTTTGGGATATTCCCAACTGTTGCTAGACAGCCATCAATTGGACGAAAGCCAGAAACGTAAGTACGTCCAATACATTTATGATAAATCCTCCTACATAAGCAAGCTAATTCAAGACTTGTTTGAACTTGCGAAGTTGGACGACCATCATTTGAAGCTGGATCTGAAGAAGGTGAATTTGACCAAATGGTATCAGCAAAAAATCGCGGAGTACTATCCCGAAATTGAGCATAAAGGATTCAGTCTGCAGGTCGATATTCCCGAGACACCGCTATACGTTATGATGGATCTCGTGCACATGAATCGCGTGGTTGCGAATCTGATAGGCAATGCGCTAAAATATAATCCCGCTGGGACTGAACTGTATGTTTCCTGCGAGGGGCTGGACGGGCGCGTCGTGCTCTGGCTGGGAGATAACGGTGTCGGCTTTCAGGAGCAGGACATGGAGCATCTTTTTGAAGAATTTGTACGCGGAGCCTCTCCGGTGAAGGATGGGACGGGATTGGGATTGGCCATATGCAAAAAAATTATTGCTCGTCACCAAGGTGCGATTGATCTTCTGATCCATCAGCCGTATTCCACATTGTTCCGGATCAGTCTGCCTTGTGCAGAGGAAGATAGGATGGATATGGCTAAGACAAATACACGTTATTCAAGTATGTTTTTCATCAAATAAAAGGGTTTCCTTTAATGAGGATCAGCTCAAAGGTAAACAATCGGCTGATATTATCCCTCTTAAGTAGACATTAAGGAATAAGCCCCTTATTTTAAATGGGTCTTACCCCCGTCAAGTAGACAAGTGAAAAAAATCGAACTGTGCAACAGCCACTTCCAAGTAGGGTAGCCAGAGAGTGAGAGTGGAAGGCCTTTGATCAAAACAAGCCTTTGGAATAAACTCGAAAGACTTATGAAGAAACGAGGAACGATTGTCATCCGACAAGGAGAAGAGATCTATTGAAGGACAATAAATTTTTTGAAGTAGAAAATAAAGATTTGAAGTAAAAGGCATTCACTCAATTTGGTGAATGCCTTTGTATTTATTAAATTAGATTGAAGAAGAGATTCGCGAGTGTTCGCAGCGACCAGTCGTTCAGCAGCTGGCTAAATTCCGGGTTCCCCGGGCGCAGATAGACACCGCAACGTTCAGAGCGCCGGTAACGGCGAGTTTCAGACTTTGACCCATAAGATATGGCTTGAATTCTCTTGCGGGACGGAGTTTTTTTGATTATAGTCCAAGATAAGAAGATGGATAATGAAGCAAGGAGTGCGTGAAATGAAATCAGCTAGAGTGTTGTATGCGAATCTAAGTTTGAGAGTACGACTAACTGCTTCTTACATCGCACTGATCGTCGTTTCGATGACAGTTTTGGGCGTAGGTTATTATGTGAAGAGTTCAGAAGTTATTTTGAAGAACGCAAGCGGAACGTATTTGGGGTTAGTGAGAAGCAGCAATCAGTCCTTGGATGCGAAGTTTGCGAGTGTAGAGCAGAGCGCTATCAACATGCATCTGGATGAAAATTTATTCGAATTGTTTAACACAACCAATTTGCAAAAGAAATATCTGGATTATGAAAACGACAGAAAAATAACTCGTGTCCTACAGAAATATTTTCCTACCTCGGAGGATGTATATTCGGTCAATTTGGCGACGAAAGATTACACGTTTGGAGGAAATCCTAATTTCTGGATCCCGAAAAAGGACTTCTCCGCTTCTGACATTTACCAGATTGGGATGAATTCCAAAGATCGCACTTTATGGGTTCCGACGTATAATTTACTAGAAAAATTTTACGCCTCTTCTGCGGTATCCAGCACTAAGGACCAGTATGTATTTACAGCTACCAGGTTGATTAACTTATCACTTGTCTCGAATAACTTGTTGAGATCTATGGATAAAGATGCTGAAAGGCCGATTCTCCTCGTTAATTTTCAGGAATCCATGGTTAGCAGGGCTTTCAAGGAGAGCCTTGTTGTTAAGGACTCTTATTACTACGTTTTGACGAAGGACAATGAGGTCGTTTCAACTTCTAATCGTTCCGGTTCCCGACCTGTAAACCAGGAATGGATCAACAGTGCCATCGCGAAGAAGAGCGGGACCGAATTTGTACAAGTAGACGGGGAAAAGATGGTCGTCTGTTTTGATGTGATTGCTACGACAGGCTGGTTGTCCGCGGTATTCATTCCGTATGATAATCTATTGAAAACGATGCCAAATATGTTCAGTTACACGCTCTATTCCACCGTATTGATCCTTGTCTTATCTATTTTTCTTGCCTCTTTCTTTTCAAGTAAAATTACAATGCCTCTTAAGAAACTGATGTGGGGGATTAAACAGATTGGAGAAGGGAATTTTAATACGAGGATTGAAACTTACGGAACTAGCGAAATTAACCTAATCATCCATAAATTTAATCAGATGAACGATAAGATCCAAGTATTGATCGAGGAAAATTACGAGACGCATTTGAAGGAGATGGAGGCTGAATTGAAGGCGCTGAATTTTCAATTCAACCCGCATTTTCTTTATAACACACTCAACATTATTAATTATTTGGCAATCGAAAATAAGCAGACGGTAATAAGTAATATGCTCGTGGAGCTTTCAGAGATGCTGGAATATACGGCTAAAAAATCAGGCGAAGTGGCGTTTAGCGAAGATGTGAAATATTTACAAAATTACGATTATATTATGAGGCAGCGGTTTGAAGATAAATTTAATATCGAATATCATATCGATACCGCCTTATACCGTTATACCGTGCCCAAATTTTTCTTGCAGCCTTTCATGGAGAATGCGCTGATTCATGCTTTGGAAGATAGGGAAACAGGCGGGTGGATCCGGGTAAGCGGGAGGATCGAAGATAAAACCAGGGTTTTTACCATTGAAGATAACGGGAAAGGCATGGAGCCGGACACTCTTATGCGCGTTCTAGCGACCATAGACGACCCAGTCAGCATGAGAAAATCGATCGGTATTGCCAATGTGAACAAGCGGATAAAGCTTATCTATGGTTCCCAGTACGGTGTAGAAATTGAATCCCAAGGAAATAAAGGCACAATAATAACAATTACCTTACCGCTGCCATCTACCTTATGATGGGGTGAAAAGTGGACATTCCACCGTTACGACGGTGGATGTTTCATTGTGAAAATCAAAATGTAAGGGTTTTCGGTACAAAAGTCCACCTTTTCACGTTTTTTAGAGTAGGATCGGCTGAAGGATCACGATATGATGAAAGCGTAATCAATGTATACAAGATATCGTTAATGGAGGGGTTTGAATGAAAGAAGGAAGAAAAGGGCTACTAACGGTCACAAGTTTACTCACTTTTACCCTACTTACTGGATGTTTCACAGGTGGACAAACGAACTCAGGCGGCTCTGCCGGAGACAGTGGCCAAGTTGCCCAGAAGGAAGTGGAAATATCCTACTGGAGGCCGCAAGCAAGCGGTCCAGAAGACGACTTCTACGTGAGAAGAGTTGATGAGTTCAATAAGGCTTTCCAAGGGAAAATTAAGTTGAAAATGGAGCCGATTACAAGAGGAAACTCATTTGCATATGAAGATAAAATCAATGCGGCTGTAGCCTCCCATACACTTCCAGACGTTGTTTCCATGGACGGTCCGAACGTAGCGAACTACGCAGCGTCCAATATTGTCATCCCACTGGATGAATATTATACCAAGGAGGATCTGAACGACTTCGTTCCGTCCATCATTCAGCAGGGGACCTACAAAGATAAATTTTATGCCGCCGGGCTAGCCGAGTCTTCCGTTGTTTTGTTCTACAACAAGAAGATTATGAAGCAGTACGGCATTGAACCTCCAACGAATATGAAGGATGCCTGGACTTGGGATCAGTGGTATGACGTGATGAAGAAGACAGCACAGAACGATGTGTTCGGCACGAACATGATCAATGACAAAGGCGAGTGGATGACGTACGCTTTCGAGCAAATGTGGATTTCGGCGGGAACGGACATTGTCAATAAAGAAGGCACATCAGCGAAGGGGTGGGTTAACAGCGACAAGGGAATTGCAGCTGCAAACTTTCTGCAAAAGCTAGCGAAAGAAAAATTGTTTAACATTGATCCGAAGCCGACCGAGTTCGAAGAAGGCAAAGCTGCGACAAAGCTGGGCGGACCGTGGAACATTCCGGGCTTTAAGAACTATCCGGATTTGGAATGGGGCATCACCTATTACCCTAGGAAAGCTGACGGCAGCGTAACTTCTCCATCGGGCAGTTGGGCTATCGGCGTATCTAAGGACAGTAAGCATCCGAAGGAAGCGGCAGAAGTGGTGAAGTGGATGACGAACAAGGACAGTTCCGCTCAGCTTGCCAAAGCAATCAGCATGCCGGCCAGCAGGAAGTCGGCATATGAAAGCATGCCGGAGTATAACGATCTTCCAATGCGAGTTATTAAGGAACAAGTGACGACGGTGTCCCATGCAAGACCTGTAACACCAGCCTATCCGGTGCTGACGCAAAAGTTCGCTGAAGCATTGACGGACATTATGATGGGAGCCGATGTGAAGAAATCATTGGATAGTGTAGCCACTTCTTACGATGATGAATATAAACGGAACTTTAACAACTAAATCGTTTCTGTGAGAACGCAGGAGCGGAATCAGGACATGCTTGATATCGGCCTGATGCCGCTGCCTGCGATCATTTAGAAGATGGACTTTAGATTGGACGATTCTTGGAGAGGAGTGATGATTGATCCATGCAGAAAGTTAGTACACAAGTTCATACAAGCACAAAGTCTAAAGTAACATCGATCGGGCTTCAGAAGCGAAGAGAGTCTATCACGGGATATTCATTTATTCTGCCAGCCGTGCTCCTGCTGATTGTGTTCCTGCTGCTGCCTTTTTTGCTGGCTGTGGTGTTCGGATTCACCAAATTCAATTTACTGCGGCCTGATCAGATTAAATTTACAGGTCTGGACAATTACATGATCCTTTTTAAGGATAAGCTCTTTTATAAATCCTTGTATAACACAATGTATTTCACTGTCGTCGTCGTTCCCGTCCAATCGGCGGTAGCGCTGCTGCTGGCCTTGTTAGTCAACAATCAGCTTAAGATGAGAAATGTATTTCGGATTGCTTACTTTAGCCCAGTTATTACATCCATGACGGTCATCGCTATTTTGTGGATTTCTCTGTATAACCCGAATGAGGGATTGATCAATTCAGCTTTACATCTGTTTGGCATACCGAAGCAGCCGTTCTTGCGAAGTGCGGATCAGGCGATGAATTCCATCATCTTCATGTCCGTATGGCAAGCCGCGGGATATCAAATGATGATTTTTCTGGCGGGTCTTCAAAGTATTCCGAAAGATTTGTATGAAGCCTCGGCTATGGACGGCGCAAATAAGTTCCAACAACTCAAATATATTACGATTCCAAGCTTGTACAATGTCATCGTATTCGTTCTGACAATTACAACGATTCAAGCGGTGAAGCTGTTCACTCAACCTTACGTGATGACGAATGGCGGGCCGGAGAATTCTACAAGAACACTTGCACTGCTCATTTACCAGCAAGGGTTCCAATTCAGGAATGCAGGCTATGCATCCGCCGTATCCGTTATTTTCTTCCTGATTGTAGTCGTGATTTCCTTTTCTATGAAGAAATTTTTTAAAGATAGATGATATTCGGAAGGAGCAGAGCTCATGGCTGATCGTAAGATTAAAATTTTCATCTATGCGTCTAATATTATCATGTCGGTGCTCTTTATTATCCCGTTGCTATGGATGGTCGTTTCATCACTCAAACCGGAAAATCAAATTTTCGCGGATCTAGGCTCGATCAAGTCTTTACTTCCTACGAATATAACATTTGATAACTATATAAAAGCTTTCAACCGGATCCCCATGATGAAATACTTATTTAACAGCTTGTTCTACGTCTCGGTTATCGGCATTAGCGGCCTGGGGGTTAACTCTATCTGCGGATATGCGCTGGCCAAGCTCAATTTTAAAGGAAAAGGTGTTATCCTTACCGCCATCATTGCGCTGATGATAGTGCCGTTTGAAAGCATCGTGATGCCGCTCTATTTCGTCGTCAACGGCTTGAGCTGGGTGAACACCTGGCTTGCGCTCATCGTCCCGTTTATTGCGAATTGCTTCAGTATCTTCATGTTCCGCCAGTTTTTTATGGATATTCCGAACGAACTTCTGGAATCGGCGGCGATTGATGGCTCATCTCCGCTGGAGACGTTTCTGAAAATTGTCATTCCCCTCTCAGGACCCGTATTTACGACTGTTTTCATTCTGGACTTTATCTCCCATTGGGGGGATTTCATGTGGCCTATACTGGTAACCACAGGAGAATCAATGAGGAACATTCAGCTGGGTATTCAAACGTTCTTTACACTTCCTCCTATATTCTACGGGCAAATCATGGCGACGCTTACGTTCACCACCTTGCCAATCGTCGTGATCTTTCTGCTTCTGCAAAAGTACTATGTACAGGGCATCACCAGCACCGGGATCAAAGGGTAGTCTGGCTCGGGTTATTGGACAGGGCATCATTCTAAGCGAATCGAGGTAAGCGTATGACCAACGAACTGTACAGACCGCAGTTTCATTTCTCTCCTCAGCAAAACTGGATGAACGATCCGAACGGACTCGTATACTTTCATGGCGAATATCACTTGTTTTATCAATATCATCCTCATGGAACAACATGGGGACCGATGCATTGGGGCCATGCTATTAGCAAGGACCTTGTACACTGGGAGCATGCTCCCATCGCTTTGGAGCCCGATGAGCATGGACAAATTTTTTCCGGCAGTGCAGTCGTGGATTGGCATGATACGACCGGATTTTTTAACGGAGAAGCCGGTTTGGTCGCTATTTTCACGCATCATGACCAAGAACCGGATAGCGATCGCCCAAGAGAACGCCAAAGCTTGGCTTATAGCAGCGATTTCGGCAGAACCTGGACCACATACAGCGGCAACCCGGTGCTGACGGATTCCAGGTTTCCAGATTTCCGCGACCCTAAGGTTTTCTGGCACACAGAGACGAATCAATGGGTCATGATACTAGCCTCCGGTCAAACAGTAAGCATCTATCATTCAGCGAATTTGAAGGATTGGTCCTTTGCCAGTCAATTTGGAGATGGAGAGGGGGCGCATTTCGGTGTCTGGGAATGTCCCGATTTATTCAAGCTTCCGTTAGACGGCGACTCTGCCAGAACGAAATGGGTCATGCTGATCAGCATCGGCAATTCTCCGGAATATCGAGAAGGCTCCAGAACGCAGTACTTCATCGGAGACTTTGATGGTGCGGTGTTTAAGAACGATGCCTCTCCCGAAAAGGTTCGATGGCTCGATGGGGGGAGAGATAATTACGCGGGAGTCAGTTGGTCGGACATTCCGGCTAAGGATGGTCGACGGATCTATATCGGATGGATGAGCAACTGGAAATACGCGCAAGTGACGCCAACTGAAAGCTGGCGCAGCGCAATGACAATCCCAAGATCATTGGGTTTAATAAGCCGCAAGGATCAAATTATTGTTGTTCAGCAGCCTGTTCATGAATTAAATCAATTGAAATCAGGCATATATAAATGGGATGAAACGATCATTGATCCCGGTCAAAACTTGCTGTCCGTACTTGATTTACCGTACTTTGAATTGGAGGCTGAGTTTGAATTACAGACTGCTGTGGAATTTGGATTCAAAGTCCGGGCATCCGATATATCAGAAACTGTGGTAGGCTATGAAGTGGAGAAGCAAGAAATCTTTGTAGATCGTTCTTATTCTGGTGAGGTTTCCTTTCATTCGGATTTCTCAGGCAGACATGCGGTCAAGGTGGAAACGCTGGACCGACGCCTCAAGCTGCACATTTTGGTGGATACTTCATCGATTGAAGTGTTTGCAGGCGAAGGTGAAGCCGTTATTACCGATTTAATATTTCCGGGAGAGAAAGATCAAGGTCTGGAGATCTATGCACTTCAAGGATCCGTCAAACTCATCTCGCTAAACATATCTCCGCTCAAGAGCATTTGGACATAAATGTAAGGAGGCTTGCATGCAAAACATACTGGTAGTGGATGATGAGGCCATACAGCGAAGAGTATTGGCCAAAATGATCAGGGAAGCCAGACCTAACTGTAAAGTGCTAGAAGCCAAAAACGGTCTTGAAGCATTAGAGGTCATCCATAGTGATGATATCGATATTGTGTTCACGGATATTAAGATGCCTACTTTGGACGGCTTAGGGCTGATTGAAAAGATGAACGCGTCTTCACATGACATCAAGGTGATTATACTAAGCGGATTCCGTTATTTTGAATATGCGCAAAAGGCGATTCAATTGGGGGCTTTTGATTATTTGGTGAAGCCCCTGAAAGAGGAAAGCATATCCCAAATACTGGATAAAGTGGAGAGCAGCATTCAAAAGGAAAAAACGAATCTGCTCGAAAACGAACAAATCAAGCAGCAGTTGAACCGGACACTATCCGTCTATTATGAGCGTCTTCTCTCCGACTGGGTAACTGGAGGAATAGGCGAGTCCAAATGTGCAGAGATTCGTCAGCAGTTTTCCCTAGAGAGCAAGGGGGTAGTGCTTGTAGCCAAACTGAACGATGAAAGTCTGCTGATGGAATCGTTGAACAGTGTGGACCGCATGAAAAGCGTTATGTTAGGTGGTATGGAAGGCCGGAGCAGCAGCATCGGTCCTTCCGTCTCGTTCTTCTCCGGCGAGGATAAGAGTCTGTTGATCACGGTGCTAACCTTGGCTCGGCCTTATGCCGAAGAAATCGGGACGCTGACGAGGCTGTTGAAAGAGTTTACTGAGCAAATGTTCGAGCAATTTGGGATGACTTTGACGATCGGAATTGGAGAGGAACGAAGCAATCTGTTCCAGGAAGCGAGACTTTCTTGCAAAGAAGCGCTGACAGCGGCTTCTTTTCGCTATTTTTTGCATACACAGGACGTGATCTGGTATTCGGATATTAGCGGCCTTATTCGCACCATGCATTATGATTATTTGAAAGAAGAAGAGATATTCAAGGAATCCATCCGTAAAATAAAGAGCGAGCAAATCGTTAAAGATGTCGATGAATGGTTTAAGCGTATCATAGAAAACGGACTGCCTTATCCCGATCAATGGAATAAAGTAGTAATTCGTATGATATCTGGCGTAGCCTCTGCGATTAAAGACTTTGTGACGGATCAGGACTATAAAGATATCCTGCTAGAGGCCGAAACTCGGCTGTCTGCCAGCAGCGATTATGCGGTTTGTAAGAGTAGGTTTCTGGATACGCTTCTGCAGTTTATGGACATCATCCAAAAGAGCCGTTCCAAAAAGCACGAATCCCTTATTGAAAATCTTGTCCATTATTTGGAGAATTACTACATGGAGGACTTGTCGCTCGATAGGGTTTCTAACCATTTGTTTTTTAGTCCCAATTATTTGAGCTTTATATTCAAAAATCATTTGGGCATGACATTCAGTAAATATTTGACCGACGTGCGGATTAAGAAAGGGATCGTACTGTTGCAAAACAGCAACATGAAAGTTTACGAAATTGCCGCCAAAGTCGGCTTTAAGGACGACAAGTATTTCTATAGAGTGTTTAAAAGTCGATTTGGTGTGACACCTGATGAATACCGTAGGAACAATCACATGCACAAAAGGAGGTAGATTAAGATGCTGCGTATTGGAGCCATTGAAGCTGGAGGAACTAAATTCGTTTGTGGTATCGGGAATGAATCTGGAACCATCGATGATCAAATTAGTTTTCCAACCGAACGTCCTGAACAGACTTTTAAGAAAGTAATAAACTATTTTGCGGATAAAAATGTGGAAGCTATTGGAATAGGATCTTTTGGATCGATTAATGTTGATCCAAACAGCCCCTTCTATGGCTACGTTACCACAACACCTAAGTCAAGATGGGCCAATTATAATTTTTATATAGGTTGAACTAAAGGAATTCATTTCCACATCGTCGAATAAAGAACTACAACCTAAAAGTGACGGTGAAATGATGGAAACGACACAAACGTATATTGAGATTGAATCCTTGATGAAAAAATAAAAAGATCGGCGCATGTTCGAGCGGTACCAACCTTTTATCTGCATTTGAAAGGTAAAAATACGCTAGAGATTTCAAAGGGTTTTGGTGCAACAATTGCAACTGATCAAAGATATCCGCGATTTTGGTTTTGTTATGCTGTCAAACCAAACAATTTATTGATAAATTTAACTGTAGAAAGG